>JBIQIX010000006.1:0-253259 GCA_044507815.1 Flavobacteriales bacterium
ACCAGCCACTTCGAAATTTCGAAGAGGACATTCCGGGTTTCTCGTGGAAGTAGCGCATGGGACTCCCACACCACCCCATTCGAAATTCCGAAGGGGCCATTCCGGGTTTCTCGTGGGAGTAGCCGTGCGGGGTGTACGGGGAGAAGGGAAGGCACGAACTACAAGCTCGCGCCAGTGGAGGGGACGGTAATAGGATGCTGAGATTTCAGAGCAGCATAGACTTCTTTCATTCTTTGCTCAGTCCAATAGCCTTGTTCATACTGGCGTACTTTAAAGTCCGGTCCCTTTAGCTCCAATACATATCGCCTGTATATGGTTGCGGGATCACCTACTAGCCGAGCGTGTAGCGTTGACATTGGAATAATCTTGGTTTTCTCCGCATTGAATTCGGAATATCTAATCCGCACTTTGTCTTTCTCACTCCTAATCTCGCGAAGTTCAAAACGAGATCGAGGAAACACCTTGAATAGTGATATTAGGAGTATAGGCAACGATAGCAACCAACCAATTGGCTGCCACTTACCAATGCCGGCCAAAAGAAAGTAGAAAATCACGTATGGCAGCGCAAATCGCGAAAGTCTACTCAAATAACTGCTACCCATTGCGACATAAGGGCAAATCGAATCAACGAGGGGGACGACTCACAGCAGTGTTATCCGGGTGTTGAGTGATGTCCGGCATTGGTATTTCAGTGTTACCGCGTGCTCCAGAGGATTGTTGCGCTTGCTTAGCATACGCATCATAAGCATCACCAATCCCACCGCTTATTTGGACTACATCAAAAACAAGATCGGCACCTTCTGCAAAATTTTTAGGAAGGCTGCTGATATTCAAAGTCAAAGCGCCATCAACGGCTTCGATAACGCCAACTGCCATTGCACTTCGCTGTTCATCCCCGACTGTAGCCTTGACCATCATGCCCATGGTAGCACCTAAATAGGAAGTGGGCACTTGGTCTACTTTGGACTGATTAGCATCTGCGGCCACCAACACAAGCTGCGCAGCACCGCCCGCTATTGACATACTTCCTGTAGCAACTGAAAATGCGGCTATCACAGGGGGGGCGCCAGTTCCCGCCGTAATAACGATTGTAACCGTTCCAGCAATAATAGCGACCGCTGGTTTCATTGCCCGATCAACCTTCATACGCGCTTCATCAGATGCAACCATATTGGGATTCAGGCCAACTTTCTCATAGATGTAGCGAACATCACTATTCTTATTCATGTCAAAACCCCAATCATGTGCTGCTTGGCCTACAATGCGCTGCCACTCGAGACCTTCGAGTTCAACCCCATCAACAACCCGGTTCTCGCTGAACGCATAGGGTGAGTTGTAGGCGTACTTCGCCGCCAGCGGGTCGATGCTCAAGAACCTGCCAACTCTCGGATCGTGCATCCGATACTCGAACGCATAGCTGGTTCCCTCGCTTCCGTACACCTCGTTGTCCTTCTCTTGTCCTTGGAACCCGAAACGATAGGTAGCCTTCTGCGCCACCGCCGGAACCTCTACTCCCGCACAACAGGGCAGCCCACCGCCCAGCAAGGCTGCCCGCAGCTGCGCGGAAACAACCCCCGCCGTGGGCCGCGAGGCCACCGCCGTGGTGCTCGTCCAACCCAGCCCCGCCTGGATCTTGCCCACCTCGTCCGTGTCCAGGATGAACGTCTTGCCACGCCCGCTCATGTTCATGTGCGCGCCCCCCAGGTCGTTGCCCCCGGCGGCGATCGGGCCCATGTCCGTGGTGCCCCAGCTGAGCCCGTGGTAGAACGAGGGGCCACCCTCCCCCTCCCCGCAGCCCGGGCAGCGCACCTGGATCGCGTCGCGCTCATTGTCCGTTACGATCCCCCACCACGGGTTGTACGAGGCATAGGTGGCCGTGCAATAGTCGCAGCTGCTGCTGGTGGGCGCATCGCTGCTGGCCTGTATAAGCCCGGTGGAGCCAACCGGTATGTAGTAAACCCCGCCGCTCCCGGTGAGGTCCGCCGTGAAGTTGAAGCAACTGGCGTTGTCCGTGGTGTTGTACAGCACGATGATGCTCCCCACCGGCACGCTCTCCCAGGTGGGGCTGTCCGCAAAGCGCAGGTGCCCCGCCGTGGTGAGGATGTTGCCCGTGCAGCCGCCCCCGCTGTTGAAGTTGTTCGCGTTGTCGTCCACGATCCACCCCCGGATGTCCACCTCGGCGGCGCCCGGTGCCGCAGGGCACGGGGCCACGAACAGCTCGATGTAGTCGCAGTCGTCCGTGCTCGGCCCCCACACCGGGCCCGTGTAATGGTCGTTGCTGAACTCGGTGAGCACCAGCACCCCCGGCGGGGTGGGCTCCGGCCCGGGGACCTCGAAGCTCGCGCAGCACGGCACGCCGCAGGACTTCAACGTCCCCAGCAGCGCCCCGTCCACCATGCCAGCAGTGGGGGGCGGCGTGCCGGCGGCGGGGGCATCGGCCACCGTCCAAGCGGCCCCGTTGCCTGCGTCCGCGCAGCTGCTGCCGTTGAACACGTACGTCTTCCCCGTCCCCGGCCCCGGCAGGTACGCACCGCCCAGATCATGGGCACCGGCCGTGCTTCCGGCAAAATCGTTCCCGTACGACACCCCGTGGAAGAACGCCGGTTCCGTGGCCGGGCAGTCCGGGCAGCGCACCTGCACCACGTCCGCCGCGTTCCGCAGCCCGATCGTGGCCCAGGCGTTGCCCCCCGGGGCCGCATACGACGCCCCGCAGTAGGCGCAATCCCCCGGCGCGGGCGAAACCGTCGTCCGCTCCACCAGTGCCGAGCTGCCCACCTGCACGTAATACGCCCCCAGGTCACCGCTGGGGTCGTCCGGGAAGTTGTAGCAGTTGTCCGCCCCGTTGTACAGCACGATCACCGTGCCCACCGGCACCGCCTGCCAGCGCGGGTGGTCCGCGAGGCGCAGGTGCCCGCTGCTGATCCCCTGCCCCGCGGAGCAACCGCCCGTGCTGTTGAAGTTCCCTGCGTTGTCGTCCACGATCCAGCCGCGCACGTCCACGTACGCGGCACCAAGGTACAGGTCGCAGGCCAACACCACCAGCTCGATGTACTCGCACTCGCTGCCCCCGGGGCCGTTGCTGAACTCGGTGACCACCAGGCTGCCCTTGGGCGCGGGGCCGGCCGGAACGGCCTGCTCCTGCCGGTAGTTCCTGCCGGGCAGCAATGCCCCGAAGGGCTCGTGGTCCTCCGCCAGCAGTACTTCCGCCTGCTTGGCGCTGCCCGCACCGGCGCCGTGCAGCAGCCGCCCGCTCACCACCGTCTTCACCGTCCCCAGGTGGTCCTGCAGCTCATACCGCAGCTTGGGCGCCTGCATCGGCTGCGCAACGGGGGCCGGGGCGGCCGATTCCCCGTAAAGCTCCTCCTCCTGCGCCAGCAGCCCCAGCCGGGTGCTCCCGTAAAGCGGGCGCTCCGCCACCTTGAAGCTCACCCCATCATCCCCGTTGGTGTACCGGTAGATGGCCATCACGTTCCCCTGCGCGTCATGCACGTAGTGCTCCCGCATGCCCCGCCCGTCAACCCCAGGGGTGCCCACCTGCTTGAGGATGCGCTGACCGCCCGCCCCGTAACCGAAGGCCAGCGAAGGCCCAACGGCCTTGGCCACGCTGCGCACCTTGCCGGCCACCGTCCAACCGATGCCCGTGATGCCTTCCCGCGTGTCACGCACCAGGTTGCCCAAGGCATCATACCTATAGTTGTAGGCCGTGTTGATCGCCGGGTTCTGCGGGTCGAAGGAACCCGTACCCGTGTACTTGATGTCCTCCGCCTGCTCCCCGGGGCCCGCGTTCACCAGCGCGTTGGCCACATCCGCCGCGTCGAACAGCTCGTACAGCCGGTTGCGCAGCAGCCGGCCCGAGGGGTCCTGGTACTTATAGCTGAACGCGTCGTACTGCGCGCCTGCCCCATCGTACCGGTCCGCCGTGCGGATGTTCCCGTTGGCATCGTAGGTGTATGCGCTCCGGTAGCGGTCCGCCGTGCCGTCCACCACGTCCTGCCACGTGTTCCCCGCCCCGGCCACGCCCAGCGCCGTGCGCA
This sequence comes from Flavobacteriales bacterium, assembly GCA_044507815.1. Classification (GTDB taxonomy): domain Bacteria; phylum Bacteroidota; class Bacteroidia; order Flavobacteriales_F; family PHOS-HE28; genus PHOS-HE28. The sequence continues at coordinate 4,035 of JBIQIX010000006.1, forward strand.
GCCGGTTCAATTGGTCGTAGGCGTAAACCTTGCCCAGCACCTGGCCCTGCTGCCCGGTGCCTGTCCACCCCCCGAAGGGCTGCAGCCCCAGCGAGCCGTGCGCGATGTTCCCGTTATACAGCGGGTGGTAGGCCCCGGCCAGCGTGCCAGCGGTGCCCACCGGCGCGAACGGGCGGTCCCCCACGGTGGCCCAGCGTGCCGCACTGATGGCGTCATAGTCCGCATCCCCGTGATAGCCCAGGCTGAAGCCGAACGCATCGCGCCCCACCAAGGCATTTGCCGTGCCCGCCAGCCCGTCCTGCCCCATGTCGGTTTCAGGGGTGAGGCGGTCGGAGTTGATCCCCTTCAGCCAGCCCTGCAGCGTGTAGGCATAGTCCATGCCCTGCACCTTGTTCTCCCCCAGCTCCACCCGTTGCAGGGGCCCGTGGGGTAAGTAGAAATATTCCGCGTCCCGGTGCCACACCACCGCGTCCGCGCTGGTCTCCACCGCCGTGATCCGGTTGTCCGCATCGTAGCTGTATCGGTGGTGCATCTGGTCGTCCCCCGTTCCGTAGTCCACCCGCAGCACATTCCCGCTGATCAGGTCGTAGGTGTAGCGCAGTTTTTTATAGCGGTGGTTCACGCAGTGCGTGCAGCTGCCGCCGTAGATCGGCCGCTCCACCACCTTGGTGCTCGCCGTGCCGCTGTTCGTGTATTTGTACACCGCCATAATGTTCCCCTGCGCATCGCGAATGTAATGCTCGCGGTAGGTGAGGAAGGAGAAGAATGCGATGAAGGAACGCCCTCCTTTACCCAACTTACCCACTTCACGATCCTTACCCGCATAACCCTCCTCACCCGCTTTGCAATACACCGAAGGTGCGGCAGGAAAAGATGGAGATGAAGGAGAGGAAGGACAGGAAGGAAATGCAGGTGAGGAAGGTGAGGAAGGAACGCCCTCCTTTACCCACCTTACCATTCTTACCCGCCTTACCCGCGTTGCCAATTACCGAAGGGAAGAGAGGAAATGCAGGAGAGGAAAGAGATAAAGGACAGGAAAGAGATGAAGGAGCGGGAGGAGCCGGATCGTTACAACTCCTGCTCGTAGTAGATCTTGTAGAATTTGCGGCCATCACCGTCCACGCCGTGCTCGATCTTGGTGCGGTCGCCGTGGATGTAGATGTGGAAGTTCTTGTCCAGCTTCAGCACGCTTTTGAATACGCGGGCCTGGCGCTTCACGGCCTGTGGGGCGATCTCGAAACGGTCTGCCAGTTCCACTTCATGCTCGCGCTGGTACTCGGTGCTGTACCGGTTGAAGGATTCGATGGCCTTTTCCTCCTGGAACACCTGTTGCGCGAATTCCTCCCGGTGGAATTCCGTGTTGTTCCTGAAATATTCCATGGAGCGGTTCAGCAGGTCGATCTGGTCGGCCTTTTCCACCACGAAATCCTGCGGTAGGCGCTCGGTGATGAAATTCTTGGTGGCCTGCAGCACATCGGTGGTGCTGTTCACATGGTCCTTTTTGGGTGTTGCGCCAATGAATGCGGCCTGCCAGTAGCCGTTGCTGGCCTGCGCATCGATGATGAGCAAGGTGGGTGCCCCTTCGGTGAACAGCACCAGGCAGGCCTTGGTGGGCTTTATGCTGCCCAGGCCGCGGCGCATGCGCAGCACCATGTTGGCCGCTTCGGTGCGGCTTTCCAAAAAAACCTCCTTCTCCCCGAACAGGTATATGCCCACGGCCTCCTGCGGCGCGCCACCGAAATCCACCTCCCCGAAGCGCGCCACCACCAGCTCACCGCCCGGCAGCTCCTTCCCTTCCATGGTCCCGGCCAACAGCTCCGCCACGGATACCGCGCCCTGCACCATGCTGCCGCCCTGGTGCAGGCCATTGCACAATTCGTGCAAGCGGTTCATGCCACCCCCTTCCCCCGGGCCGAAAGCGCAGGTAAAGGCCATGTTGGCGAAGGGCCGCAGCAGCAGCTTGCGCAGGAATTGCTGCTCCTCCTCCCCCTTCACTAGGGTGCTGTAATCGCTGAACACGTGCGGTTCCCCGGCATTTCCGATGCGGTGCAGGACAAACTCCTCCACGCGCGCCTCCTTGTGGTTGATCATGGTGCGGGCTGAAGGACAAAGAACGCAAAGAGCGCCCAATCCACCGGGCAAGGGACGCCCGCTGGCGGTGCACGGCTGTTGGCTACATTGGCCCTCAGCAACCCCTTCATACATGCGGAACCTGGCAAGGATCATCCTGTGGACCATCGGCATCTTGGCGGCCATTACCGTGCTGCTGTACATCACCGGCAACGGCCACATTGTGGGCGGCATAAGGTTCACCTACCTCAAGGGCCGCAGCGGGCCGGAGATCGATGACCGCAACTTTTTCCCGTACGGTACCATACCGGCGGATGAGCCGCGGCCCTGGCCCAAAAGCACACGCTACGGCCACGTGCAGCTTGGCGATGAACAGGTGGTGGCCCTGAACAAGCTGCACACCGTGGGTTTCGTATTGATCAAGAACGACAGCCTGCTGCTGGAGGAATACTTCAGCGGTTGGCGGGGTGATTCGGTGAGCAACTCGTTCAGCGTTGCCAAAAGCTACATCAGCCTGCTTACCGGGGTTGCCCTGCAAGAGGGGAAGCTCACCAGCCTGAACACGCCGGTGGGCAGCTACCTGCCGGAATTTGATGCGGTTGACTCCTGCCACAAGGCGATCACGCTGTGGAACCTGCTTACCATGAGCACCGGGCTGGACTGGAGCGAAAGCGGCAAAAACCCCTTCAGCGACAATGCGAAGGGGTATTACGGCCGCAACGTGTCCAAGCTTGCCCTGGACCAGCCTTGCCGCACGGCGCCCGGCCAGGAGTTCGATTACATCAGCGGCAGCACGCAGATCATGTCCGATGTGCTGCAGCGGGTGTACGGGCAGCCGCTGGACGTGCTGGTGCGCGAGAAGGTCTGGAAGCCGCTGAACGCTGAACACACCGCGTATTGGGGCAAGGACCGCAAGGACGGCGACTTCAAGGCCTTCTGTTGCCTTTACGCCACCGCACGGGACTTTGCACGCATCGGCCAGTTGTGGTTGGACAGTGGCCTTTGGCAGGGGCGCCGGCTGATACCGGAGGACTATTGGCGCGCATCCATAACGCCGGCCCCGCTCAGGGACCGAGGGCGGCCCAACCAGCGCTACGGCTACTACTGGTGGCTGGGCACCGTGGAAGGCCAGCCTTTTTATTACTGCCGGGGCTTTCATGGCGAATATGTGGCCGTGCTGCCCAGCGAACGGCTGGTGATGGTACGCACCGGCATGAAGTGGGAGGATGACAGCCCCGGCCTTGTACCCGAGGACCTGATGGGGTACCTGGCCATTGCCCGGCAGTTGGGGGGTGCGTAACGACGATGCAGTGTGCGGACAGCCCACGTTACCCCTTACCTACTTGACCTACTTTACCCACGTTACCTGACTGACCCACGTTACCCACTGACAGAGATGTAGGAGAGGAGGGAGAGGATGGAAATGAAATAACGACCTTCGCTACCCGCCGAACAAAAAAGCCCGACCACCATGCGCGCCGACCAACCCAAGGATCCCACGAATATTTTGTTCATTGACATTGAGACCGTGCCTGCGGTGAATGATTTTGCCGAGCTCGATGGGCACAGCATCAAGCTGTTCAGCGACAAAACCCGGTATGAGCAGGAGCGCAGCGGCAAAACGGTGGAAGAGATCTACCGGGACCGTGGCGGCATACTGGCCGAATTCGGCAAGGTGGTTTGCATAGGGGCGGGCCGGTTGGTGCGCAAGGGCACCGGCCAAGAGTTGCATGTGACCTCGTTCCACGGGCACGACGAGCGCGATATCCTGCTTCGTTTTGTTGACCTGCTGGACCGCCGCTTCAATACGGAAGACCACTGGCTTTGCGGCCACAATGCCAAGGAGTTCGATTTTCCCTGGCTGGCCAGGCGCTGCGTGGTGCACGGCATAAAACTGCCCCAACTGCTGGACGTGGGCGGGCGCAAGCCATGGGAGATCGGGCTGCTGGACACCATGCAGATGTGGTGCTTCGGCGACCGCAAGAACTACACCTCGCTGGCGCTGCTGGCCCACGTGCTGGGCATCCCCACGCCCAAGGACGACATCAGCGGCGCGGACGTGGCGCGGGTGTACCATGAGGAAAAGGACGTGGAACGCATTGCCACCTATTGCCGCAAGGATGTGGTGGCCACGGCCCAGCTGTACCTGCGGCTGAAAGGCGAGGCGCTGGTGCGGGAGGAGGATGTGCTGACCGTGTGACGGCGCATGCGCCAAAGGAAAATGGCCTTACCGCGTTACAGGTGCAACTTGGCCAAGACCCTATGGAAGCCATTGCCATTACTTTACGGCCAATAAGATCATCTTCCTTTTTCCGCCATGCACGTGAATCTTGGTACGGGGCCGGCCCGCGATGGGCATTTGCCCGAATGGCTGCTGTTCATGCTGGTGGCCACGATCAGCCTGCATGAGGCCTGGCTGGTGGGCGAGGGCAACACACACGAATTTTTTTGGGGTTCATGGGATGGGATGGGCTATTACCAGTGGCTGCCGTCCGCCTTTATCACCGGGGAGTTCGATCGCATGTACTGGACCTACGAACTGGCCCCCGGCCGATGGATCAGCCTGTTCAGCCTGGGTGTGGCGGTGCTTCAACTGCCTTTCTTCCTGCTAGGCCAGTTGATGTCCTGGTTCTTCGATTATCCGATGAACGGCTTCAGCCCGGCCAACGCCGTTAGCATCATGGCGGGCTCTGCGGTGTACGCGGGGGGCGGGGCCGTTCTTGCCTACAAATTGGCGAAGGAGTTCAGCGGTACGGCCGCATCGCTTTTGGCCGTGGTGGCGATCTATGCGGGCTCCAACCTGTTCTATTACGCCGCGCACACGCCCCTCATGTCGCACATCTACTCCTTCTTCCTGATCGGATTGTTCTGTTGGTGCACCCTGCGTACGATCAAGGGCCCCAAATGGCACGAGGTTTTCCTGTTCGTGCTTTCCGGCTCGCTGCTCGTATTGATCCGCCAGCTCAACGTGGTTGTGTTCCTGTTCCCGATCTACATGGCCCATGTGTCCCCCGGCGGTTTGCCTGGCGCATGGCGCAACCTGGTGCGCAACCGTTTCCTTTTGATCGCAGCGGTGGCCGTGGCCCTTGTGCCATGGGTGTTGCAGGGCATTTATTGGCACCACATTACCGGGGCGTGGTATGCCAACGGCTACGCCTACAAGGGCGAGTACTTCCATTGGGACAAGATGGTGCCGGGGATGGTGCTGTTCAGCCCCAGGAACGGGTGGTTCGTTTACAGCCCGATCTTCTTGGCGGCCATGGCGGCGTTGCTCGTGCATGCTTGGCGCAACACGCGGCCCGCGCGGATCGTGTTGCTGATCCTGGCCTTGGTGGTGGTGATCTATAGCGCCTGGTGGTGCTGGTGGCTGGGTGGTGCGTTCGGTTTCCGCGGCATGGTGGACCTGTATGCCCTGCTTGCCATACCCATGGCCTGGTTCTTCGGCTCGGTGCTTAGGCGGCGGTTGGCGCTGCGGATATTCATTGCACTGGTCCTGGTGGCCTTGGTCCGACTGAATTTCGGTCTGATCGAACATTACGATCACTGGCTGTATAGCGAAAGGGCGGAGTGGCCACCGCTGCTGGAAGTGATCGGCAATATTGCAGCTGGACGCTGATCGGCGTTCAGTGACAGTGCGGCGGTTGGCACAACATGCAAGCCGCAAACATCCCGTTCGCGCAGGATGCGTGGTGCCTACCTCCGCGAATGCGTATCCTATCGGGGCCAAACCGGATGCTTGACCCTAACAGGCCCACAACCGTTTCCAGATGGCATGTCAACCGCCGCTTTCGACCCTTGGATGGGTTGCAGGAACGCGAAGGCCATGCAACGATAACTGCGCGCCATTGACCAAGAGGCGATCCTTGTCCATGCTTGTGTGCTACCCGCGGAGACTTTACCAAGGCCAATGATCCGCCATCACCTCAAACCGGGTGTTCATGGCGGTGCCTTCACATGCCAACGTTACCGTATACCGCCCGGCCTTTGCCGGCCGCTCGATCACAATGCCCTGGTCATAGCCGGCCTGGGGCGGTATATCCGTTTCCATGGGGCTGAAGGTCTCACCCTCGATCGGCCGGCCGCCATCCGCTGGCGTAAGCGTATAGTGGAACCGGAGCGGCCGGCCCAGGCTATCGCATGAGGGCATGTTCGATCCGGTCGGATTGTAGATGGTGACCGGAATGACGGTGAACCGGTCCGGCACGAGGCGCACGGGCACGGATGGCACGCCGAAGCGCAACCGGGCGTATTCAAAGCCGTGGTCCGGCGTGTTGATCGCCACGTAGCCCTTGGTATCGGGCAGTTGGATGTACCGCAGGTTCAGGTTTTGGATGCCGAACCATTTCGGCTCCCACGAGGGGCCCAAAAACTGCAGGGGGTCTGCCATTAACGGAGCCAAGTCCGAACCTTCATCGGGCACAAAAGCCGTTGCTGCGGACCGCGGGCCGTGCACCGAAGTTACCAAGGTGGAGGTAAAACCCTCTGCCCAATGCCCAATGGTGTAGGCCCAGGGATAGCTGTCCCTGTTCACCACCACTTTCGCCGCGCCATGCTGCGCATTGAAGGAGGCCACCCGGTAGCTGTACGCCACCTTGGCGGACAGGCGATAATGGGCTTGATGGATCTGCAGCAGGCCTAGGCCGCAAATAAGCGGCAATAGCCAATATGCGGGGCGCAGCTTACCCCATTGGGCGCCACGGGCCAGGTCCGCAAAGGCGACCGCCCAGAAGAAAGCGACGACCGGATAATAGTTCTCATTGATGATCGGCGAGCGCGAGTCGCGGTCCACGATCAAGGCGAGGCACAGGAAGCCCATGCTGAAGCCCACCGTCCAGGCCAAGCGCCACCAGGCCTTGCGCCATAAGGCCAACGCGGCCACCGCCAAACAAAGCAGATGGAACGCCTTGAACTTGGCAACCACGCCGACCAGGTATTTTGTACTTGAAAACGTATGGATATGGAGCACGGAGGCCCACACCTCCCCCATGGTGATGAGGCGTGAGTTTTCATACCCTGATTCAGTGAACACATTGATCCTCAATACATACCAGCCAAGCAGTAGGGCCACCGCCACCCACCATTGCCGCTGCATCCAGCGCCCCTCCTTGGCGAGTTCCACACCCAGGATGAACAGCAGCGGGAATACAAGCAGCTGATGGTAGCTGGAAATCCAGATGTTCAGCAGCAGGGCGGCCGAGAACCAGGCCACGCGCGCCATGCGGCCTTCCGCGCGGAACAAGCGGTGCAGCAAGGCCCATAACAGCAAGGAAAGCACCAGGCCCTGGTACAATTCACTAATGCCGTAATAGAACATGTAATGGAAGCCCGCGGTAAGGCAGATGGGCAATGCCATGGCGGCGCGGCCCTCCCTCAACACCACCGCCAACAACAGGAACACGATGAGGTGCAAAAGGATGAAGGACACGGAGTAGGCGCGCAGCACCATTTCAAGCGGTGCGTCCAACCGGATAAGTGCCACCGGCAGCAGTTGGGCCAGCCATGAGCCGTACCGGCCGAGCACGCTCACAGGGCTTCTTTCATTCAGCATTTGCCAGGAGAAGAATGCGCTATCGAAACAAGCCACCCGCTCCAGGTAGTATTTCCAGGCGAACGCGCCCAAGGCCAGCAGGACAAGCAGTCCCACGGCGACCACATATTTCCTTTCCTGCTTCAACGGCTCCATCCCGTGCTCGTGGACATGCGGACGAAGATCAGGCGATCCCATATTTCACAATGCACCAGATCGCGCGGAAGCCATCCTTCCAGCCGATCTTCTTGCCCTCTGCGTAGGTGCGGCCGTAATAGCTGATGCCCACCTCGTAAATGCGGATCCCCTTCACGCGGGCCAGCTTGGCGGTTACCTCGGGCTCAAAGCCGAAGCGCTTTTCCTTCAGCTTCAAACCCTTGGCAATGTCGCTGCGGATCAGCTTGTAGCAGGTCTCCATGTCGGTAAGGTTCAAATTATTGAACGCGTTGGACAAGAAGGTGAGCACCTGGTTACCGATGCTGTGCCAGAAGAAAAGGATGCGGTGCGGATGGTGCCCCATGAAACGTGATCCGTAGACCACATCGGCAAATCCTTCCAGCACGGGTTTCAACAGGTCGTTGTATTCGCGGGGGTCATATTCCAGGTCGGCATCCTGTATGACCAAATATTCGCCGTTGGCCTCTTGGATGCCCCGATGGATGGCCGCCCCCTTGCCCATGTTCCGGGGTTGCTGTATGAAGCGGATGCCCAATTGCGGATTGGCCGCCATGTAGCGCTCCACCGCGGCCACGGTGCCATCCTTGCTGCCATCGTTCACAATGATCACCTCCTTCGCTATGCCATCGCGCAATTCCACATCGCGCACCTTGTCCAGGATAAGGTGGATGGTGCGCTCCTCATTATAGGCGGGAATGATGATGGAAAGCGTTTTCATGCGCCGCGAAAGTCGGGGTTTTCCGGCAGGTGGCAAACTTCCGGCGGCCGGGCAACTTAGGCGGCATGCCATGCTGATGCCGTCACGCCGTAGCATCATGCTGCGCCGATCGCCGGTGAGCGCATGTCGGGCATGAACCGGGTGCGGCCTGTGCGTGGTATTCCTGGCCCGGGAATGTATGGGCACGCCGCCAAGTTGGCCGCAAGTACTTTTCGGCGCAGCTTAGCGGCTTCCCGTGCCGCCATTCCAACCGACCCATTGTGCCCATGAAGGTGCTTGACCATCCGAGGTTTGCAACAGTATTGATCTGGAGCGCACTGATCATTGGCTGCTGCTCGGTGGTGGCCGTTTTCCTGCATGCCAGCCAACAGGACCTGGAGTTGTTCTTCAGCTCGGACACGCTCTACCTGCCATCCATTTACCGCGATGTTTTCCTGGAACATGGCCGGTTCTGGGAATGGTCCTTCAATGCGGCCCCGAATTTCCTGCCGGACATGGGTCTTTACTTTTTGCTGAATTGGGTGTTCGGAAGCTTCAAGATGGCCTCGTATGTGTTCCCGATCGTACAGTTCCTGCTGGTGGCCTTGCTATTTCGGGCCATTGTGCGCAGATCGGCGATCAGCACGAGCGACCCGGCAATCGCTGTGGGCATGTTGATGTTGGCGCTCATGGTGCTCACCGGTTGGCAGGGCGATGATTTCGGATTCGCGTTCCATTTGCTCGTGAACTCCTTTCACGGGGGCGCATTGGTGAATGCACTGTTCTGCACCTGGCTGTTGCTCATTGTCCATGGTACATCGCGTTGGTCCCCGTGGCTGTGGCTGGCCCTTGCTGTGGCGGTGGGCTCGGCCTCGGACCGCCTCTTCTGGGTGATGTTCACCGTGCCCAGTGTATGCGTGCTGTTGCTGTTGTCCTTACGCCCGGCAATGCGGTGGCGCCTGGTATGCATGGCGGCCCTGGTGGCCCTGGTCTCATGGCTGTCCTATTCGGCCATGCTCAATCTGTTGCGGTCGATGGGTGCGGAGGTGGAGGCGCCCTACGCCTACATGGCCTTCGAAAGGGTCAGTTTCTCCTGGGGCCGGTTCATGGATTCCATGCGGTTTTACCTGACCAACCATTGGATGGTGGGCAGCCTGGTGGCCATTGCGCTGCTCACCATGGCGGGGATGGCCGTATCCGCGATCCGGGAGGTTGCCGCATGGGCCCGGGGGCGCGTGGGGGAACCTGCTCCGGGGCGCGGATCCGCAAGATTGGTGAAATGGATGGCCGCATTGGCCATGCCGCTGCTGCTGTTCGTTCCCGTAATCAATGGCTCCTATGACGGGATGGATTCACTTCGCTACAACTACGGGGCACTGGTGCTGGCCAATATGGTGGCGGGCCTGTGGTTGGGCAAGGCGTTGAAAGCAAAAGCATCCCTGCTGGCGCTGGTGGCCAGTCTGGTCATCGGCATCCCCGTGCTTTGTTCCACCATTGAAAAAGGCGGTTCCGGATATGGGCGGCTGTTGGGCTTCAAGCCTTCCAAGGTGCAGGAATTCGACCGGCTCGCCGCCGGGGCCGAGCTCGATCATGGCGCGGCCGACTATTGGTCGGCCAAACTGATCACCCTGTTTTCCGACCGGAACGTAACGGTGTTACCGGTGTTCCCGGACCTTGCGCTGTACGTGCATGTGAACCGGAAGGGCATGTTCCTTCACAAGGAATTCAATTTCGTTGTCACCGATCCCGCGGCCTTGACCAAGGAAGGTATGATGGAGCTTTTTTCCCAGGACACCGGCTTCCGCGAGGGCCAGGGGCTGGGGATCCTACTTACGCGGCCCTGGCATTACGATGAAACAACGGGAAAGGTGGTCATACCGTGAAATAGCGAATGTTGCGCGCCACGGATAGCGGGAACCCCAGGGCCAGCACCGCCCTGTTCCTGGCCGCGGTATTGGCCGGCATAGCGGTGATCGCGGCAACCTACTTACGGAGCGATGAGCAGTTCCTCGAGTATTTCTTCACCTCCGATACCCTTTACCTGCCCTCCATTTACAAGGACGTGGTGGAAGGCCCCGGGTGCTTGCTGGAATGGAGCCTGAACGCAGCCCCGAATTTTTTTCCGGACATGGGGCTGTACTTTTTGTTGGAATGGGCCTTCGGGAATTTCAGGGTGGCGTCGTACCTGTTCCCCATGCTCCAATTCGTGCTGATCGCCGTGCTGTCCCGGGCGGTGGTGCGCGCCGGCGGCATTACGCGCAGCGATGCCGCCGTGGCCCTGGGCATTGTGTTGCTGCTGCCGGCCCTGCTTGCCGGCCGGTGGAATGGCGACCGGCTGTTCGGCGGACATCTGCTGATGAACTCGTTCCACATGGGCACCCTCGTGAACACGCTGCTGTGCACGTGGCTGCTCCTGCGGCTGTGGCAAAACGGGCGTTGGTACAACTGGGCGCTGCTTGGCCTGGCGGTGGTGGCCGGCTCGGCCTCAGACCGGCTGTTCTGGCTTGCATTCACCGCCCCGGCCATGTGCAGCTGCTTGCTTTGGTGGGCCGGGCACAGGGAACGGCGGCCCTTGCTCTTCGCGGGCTGGGTGCTATGCTGCACGGCACTCGCGCAGGTGATCTTGTCGCAGCTTCAGCACCGCACACCGTTGATCATCGAGGAGCCCTTTGCTTATTTCGCGTTCGGGCAGGTCCTGTCCTCATTTCACCACTTCCTCGAAACGCTGAAGGGGCACCTGGCCAGCACTCCATGGGCCGGCTTCCTTGTGGTGCTGACCCTTGTGGTATCGGTGTGGCTGCCTTTGAGCATGAGCTTGCGTTGGCGCAGGCATGGGCCGGTGGTGTGGATGGCTGCCCTATTCATGCCCGTGGTGCTGTGGGCACCCGTGCTCAACGGTTCCTTCGAGGCGCCGCATACCCTGCGCTACAATTTTCCGGCCTTCGTGGTGGCGGCCTTGGTGGTGGGCATCCGGGCGGGCAGGGAATGGCCCCGTGCGGCACGGCTGTTGGCCTGGGCGGGGGTACTTGTGGCCGGCGTGCCCGCCCTGTGGACCCTGGCCGGCGCTACCCGGGCAGACCTCCAGCGCTTGCTGCTATACCGGCCGCAATTTGTGCAACACTTCGACCAAGCGGTACAAGGCGCGCAGGTGCGGAACGGGGTGGCCAACTATTGGGACGCCAAGCTGGTGACCCTGTTCTCCGAAAGGGATGTTACCGTGTTGCCGGTGTACCCCGGCGTGCTGCCCTATGCACACGTGAACCGGCCCTCCATGTTCTTTGGGCGCGAATTTGACTTCGTGATCATCTATCCGCCCGAGCTGCCGAAGGAAGGAATCGAGGCCATGCTCGGCCCTCCACGTGGCTTCTTCAGCTTTGCCCATGTGGAAGTGATGCGTACCCGGCCTTGGCGTTTCGAAAGCCTGCATGCTGGCCCGGTGTTCGAATAGTGGTGCACTACCCTTCCGGCGGCCCAAACCTTCGGCGGTACCAGTTGGTTTGGGCCAGAACCAGGCCTGCGGCCAGCACCACCAGCCACGCCACCCGCGACTGCAGCCGGTCGTATACATTGGCCAAGCTTGCCGTTACCACCGCATTCAGCACCACCCATGCCAGCAGCAGCGGAATGAGCAGGCGCAGCTCCGGGTGTGCGCGCCACTGCGGGCTGCACCAAGCGAGCAGGCCAAGCGCCAGCAACAGGGCCACGTGCACCAGGCGATCGTTGAAGGAGGTGTCCCACCAGGCTCCCTTGGCCTGCATGCTGGTGGCGTAGGAAGAGAGTTCCCACGGCAGGCTACTGCTGACGACCGTGTAGGGTGCGGAACCTTCCAGGTAAGGCGTAGCCCCGGAAACAGCGCTTACTTGGAAAAGCTGAGCAATGGATGCCACCAAGCTGCTCCGCAGGAACCGACCTACATAAGCAGGATCCAGAAAGAAATCTCGTACCATTGGGGCGAGCAGACTATCCACCTTCTCCATGTCATGACTTATACGCCAATTGATGCTGTTGTCGCCCCAAATGAACGAGGTAGGCAGTGAGGGCAATTCATGCCTGTATGCACACAACGGGTAATCGCGCTCGCCGCAATGCTCCTCCAGGAAATCGCCCAGCATGCGATTCTCGCACAGGCGCGCCGAGAGGAATACGTTGGCGGCTGGCGAAAAGGTTTGGCGCAGGCCATGCTGGCCGTTGTACCATGCCACAAAAAAGACGCCCAGGGCCAGCACGGCGGTGGCGCCGCCCCAGTTGGCCCAGAAGCGGGGCCATGCGCCCCGGCGCCGGAACAACCCGAACAGGGCCAGACCGGCCAGCAGCATGGCCGCCATGGCCACATGGCTGTTGTGCGTGATCAGGAAAAAGAACAGGCAGATCCATAGAAAACCGCGTTTCACCCGGCCCAGTTCCGGTGCCCGCAAGAGCAGGTACAGCACGAGGATGATCATGGCCGAGAAAATGTCCGGCATGATCTGCGCCGCATACCACGGCATGCTGGAGAAAAGCACCAGGCCCAATACCAGCACCAGGTGGTTGCGCATCAGATGCAGCTTTGGCGGCAGCACCTTCTTCAGTATTTCCCACAGCAGCCAGGCCAGCATGGCCGCTTGGAACAGGACCACGGTCCACAGGGTACTTTGCCAGGTGACCGCCCGGATGATGAGGCCGTAGCCGATGGGCCGGTCGGGTGGCGGCAGCAGGGTGAAGGCCGAACGGATGTAGGTGCCCGAATCGGAGAACACCAGCGGGTAGCGGTTGAAGAATGCAAGGGCGGCGATGAGCAAGGTGGCGCATGCCCCATACGCCAATGCCTTCCTTTTCGTGGGGCTGCGGAAACGTGGGTGCATCAGGCGGTAGTGCTGGGCTTGGAAGGACAAGGTTACTGCGTGGGTGGCTTCATTCCCGTACCACCCACAGCTCCATGTCGTCCAGGTACATCACATTGTCATCGAACATGGGCCATGCGCTGAGCTGCACGGTATCCCCCGGCAGCAAGGTTTGCATGGGCACCATGGCCACGGCCAGCCGGCCCCATTGGTCCGCGTGGCGCGGCCCCACCGTGGGGCTCACATTGTTCATGGCCAAGGTTTCGTTCCCGCGGGCCACCCGCAGCACCAAGGCCACCCAGTTGTTCGCCCGTGGTTGAAGCGTGAGGGCGGTGCCATAGAGCTGCACCATGCCCGCTTCCAGGGTATCGGGCACCAGCCAGTTGATGGGGGTGGTGCTGCGGACGGCGGCATCAAAGCGCACGGCATACCGCCCGCTTGCCCGCTGTTCATCGCTGCGTCCATGGATGCCCGGCGTTTCCATGTCCAACAGGTGCCGCTCCGCTTTCCGATGCATGGCGCGCAGCCGCTGATCGCGGTACAGGCTTGTGCCGGTGGGGCCGGAGTGGTACATCAATTGCCAATGAAGGGAATCGATGCGGTCGCGGGCATCTTCCTCCATGATGTAATAATCGCTTGGCATAAAGGGTTCCGTGGCATTGCGCAAATTCAACAACAACCAGGGCGTGCCATCGCGCACTTGGTAGTAAGGAATGCAGCCCCAGTTCACGAAGCTGGAGGCCAATGTGATCACCGGGCGGTCCTCTCCCAATGGTGGATGATCCGCCCGTACCATGGCCAGCATGTTCGATAACTCCCCCTCAGGCCTCCATTCGGCGGCATAGGTGAGGTTTGCGCTGCGCGCGAAATGGATGAGGAGCGGCAGGGCGAGCAGGGTGGCCCATGCCCTGGGGGCGCGGCCATGTCCGGACCAGGCCACCAGCCCGGAAACAGGTGTGAACAGGAACAACGGCAACAGGAACAGGGCCGTGCGGTGTTGGGGGAATGGCGTGCCCAACAGCAGGTCCTGCATGAAGCTGGCCCCAACGCAGGTGATCAACACCACGGCGCCGAACAACATGGGCCGCAGGTTGCGCCACCAACCGCTGCGGAATGCGGCCAGCAGCGCCAGGCCCACGCACACCAAAGGAAGAAGCAGCACCACCGCGAACGCCACATGCGGGGCCGTGGCCACACCATAATGCTGGAAATACAGCAGCCTATCCGAGAACGTGACCAGCGTACAGCCCCAGAAGGAATCGCATCCGAAATAGAGTGAATCACCCTTTGCCAGCGGGATGGCGATGGGCAAGGTTGCAGCCAGGCCCACGCACACCGCCTGGGCCACCGCCCACAACTGCCGCAGCACCGGCCTATCATTCCCCCGAAGAAAGGGGACGACGATGAACAAGGTGAACCCAGCGGCCAGGGCCAGCAGGTAATTGACCATGGTGAGGTTCGCCAAGGCGGAAAAAATGGCGGCGAGCATCGCCAGCACGAGCCACTTCAACCGCCGGCCGCCATTGAGGTAGCGCGTGGCCCACCACAGCGAAAGCATCATGAAGCCGATGGCCAGGCCATACCCGCGGGCCAGGGCAAAAAAATCGAGGAGGTAGGTGTGTGCGTTCAGGACGATGAAGCCCATGATGGCCACCACGCTCGAGCGCGCCTGCAGGGCGATGCGGGCCGTGGCATAGAGGTAAACGGCATGCGCCAACAGTGCGGGCAGGCGCAAGGCCAGCTCGCTGTTGCCGAACAGGCTGTCGGCCGCGATCATGCCCCACACGTTGAGCAGGTGGTGGTTGGCCCCCATGGCATCGAAGGCCGTTTGGAAATATTCGCGCGGCACCACGTAGTGGATGTAGGACCACGTTTCGTCCCAGGTGAACGACACGTGGATGGCGCGCAATACCGTATAGGCCAGCAGCAGGGCGGCAGAGGCCATCACCACCATCCGGGCAGCCCAGGGAGCCTGTACCATGTCCAGCCCCCGAACCTTGTCACGCCCCGGATCCATGCCGCCTAGATCATCATCTCGGGCACCTCTCCTTTCACCACCAGCCTGCCTTCGGTCTTGGCCTTGATCTCCTCCACGGTAACGCCGGGTGCGCGCTCCTTCAGCACGAAACCCTCCCCGGTAATGTCGAAAAAGCCCAGATCGGTAAGCACGCGCTTAACGCAGGCCACCCCGGTAAGGGGCAGGGTGCATTGCTTGAGGAGCTTGCTTTCCCCGTGCTTGTTGGTGTGCATCATGCACACGATGATGTTCTGCGCGCTGGCCACCAGGTCCATGGCGCCGCCCATGCCCTTCACCATCTTGCCCGGGATCTTCCAGCTGGCGATATCGCCGTTGTCGGCCACCTCCATGGCGCCGAGCACGGTGAGGTTCACCTTTTGCCCGCGGATCATGGCAAAGCTGGTGGCGCTGTCGAAAATGGCGGAGCCGGGCAGCAGCGTTACCGTTTGCTTGCCGGCGTTGATCAGGTCGGCATCCTCCTCCCCTTCGTAGGGAAATTCGCCCATGCCCAAAATGCCGTTCTCGCTTTGGAGCGTAACGTTCATGCCGGGCGGGATGTGGTTGGCCACCAGCGTGGGTATGCCGATGCCGAGGTTCACGTAAAATCCGTCCTGCAGTTCGCGCGCCACGCGCTTCGCCATCTGATTCTTGTCCAAGGCCATGGAAGCTTGCTTTGTTTGGGAAGTTCCCAAATGTAAGCCCCGGCCATGGGCGGGCCTGCGATCAAATGAGCAGGATCAGCAGCAGGATGATGATGATGATGGCGGCGCTGGAGAGGTAGATCACGGTGCCATCGCGGTTGATCTCGCGGGCCTCGGCCTTCAGGGCCTTCACCTCGGCGCGCAGCTCCTTGCGGTCCGCGCGGTCAAGGTTGTTGCGGTCCATGGCCGCAATGGCCTCCCAGCGGTCGGCGATCTGCTGCACCCTTTCCTGCTGGGCGGGAGCAAGCTTGGCCAGGTTGGCCGGGTCAATGCGATGGTTCGGGCCGTCGGCCATGGCGGGGCTTGCCACCAAAAAGCTGCCGGCCAGGATGAGCATAAGGCTGTTGGATCGGACGGTTTTCATGGATACAGGATTTTTTCGGCAGGTGGAAGGAAAAACCATGCCCACGGCATTCCAGGGCCTGGCGGCGGCGTGGAGCGGCCTTGCTTGTTGGCGGTTTTGCACAGGCATGGGGCATATTGGCCCCGATCAGCGGCGCGCCAGCAGGGCCGTTGCGGCCCGATGGCCCATGGCGAAGCAGCCCTGCAAAAGGAAACCGCCCGTGGGCGCATCCCAATCCACCATTTCGCCGATGGTGCTGGAACGCGGGTGCTTTTTCAGCCTGAACCACGGGTCCAGCTCCCCCACGGCGATGCCGCCCGCGGTGGAGATGGACTCGCCGATGGGGCGCAGCCCCGCCACGGGGATCCGCAGCTCCTTCACCTGGCGCACAAAGGTGTGCGCGTGCAGCATGGCCTCCCTTGGCGTCAGCGCCTTCAGCAGGGCCAATTGGCTTCGGTTGAGCCGAAGGGCCTCCGCGAAATTCCGCGGGGCTTTGCCGCCGATCCGCTCCAGCAACCGCGCGGCGGTGGTATCGGGTTTCAGGTCAACCGCCAATTCGGTGGCACCGGCGCGCAGCGCGGGCACCACGGGATAGATGGCATTGCCCTCCAGCCCATGCCGGGTGATGGTGGCCTCGCCCCAGGCCCTGTGCGCCCCGGCGGTAACGAGCACATTCTTCAACGGCTTGCCTTCATGCGCTTGCACGAAGGCGGGTGGCCAGCGCACCTCCACCCCGCAATTGGATGGGGCAAAGGGCACGGCCGCCACGCCAATGGCCCGGAAAAGCGCCGGCCAAATGCCGGTGGAGCCGGTTACGGGCCAGGAAGCGCCGCCCAATGCAAAGATCACGTGGTCGGCCTGAAGGGTGAAGGCCGCGCTGGGGGTTTCCAGCAGCACGTTGCCCTGTGCATCGAACCCGGTGAAGGCATGCTCCGTGTGCAGGTGCACGCCTTTTTGCCGCAGGGTGTGCACAATGGCCTCCAACACGTGCACCGGCTTGGTGCCCTTCAGCGGAAAAACCCGGCCACTGCTGCCGATGTAGGTTTCCACGCCGCGTTGGGCCAGCCACTGCCGCAGGTGCCCGGGCCCGAAGGCCCGCAGCGCCTCGTCCAGCAGGCCGCGCGGCGTGTAGCGGGCCAGCAGCTCCTCCCCTTCCGCGGAATTGGTGAGGTTGAATCCGCCCTGCCCGGCCACCAGGAATTTGCGGCCGATCCGCTTGCCGTGGTCGTAGAGGTGCACCTCCATGTGGCCGGCAAGGGTATCGGCCGCCATCAGCCCCGCGGGGCCACCACCGATGATGGCCACGCGGCGGATGCGGCCCGCACACTGTTGCATGCCGCAAAGGAGCGAACAATGTGCGATGCAGGCACATTCCCTTGGCATGGCCAATTTTGCCGGCCTCATGCGCAGCACCCACCGGCCCCTCCTCTTCGCCCTGCTGTTGTGGGCGCCGATCGCGGGGCTGCAGGCGCAGGTGGTGAACATCGAGGGCCGGCGCTTCCAGAGCGACACGGTGCCGTGGTCGGGCTATGTGAATTTCCGTTTCAACGTGGCCGAAAGCGGGCAGCGCTCGTTGAACCTGGGCCTGAACGGCGCGGTGCAGTTCGTGGACGGGCCCAACCGCTGGTTCTTCATCAATGACCTGGCCTTCAGCCAAGTTGAGGCCAACGAGTTCCAGAACACGGGCTTCCAGCACTTGCGCTACAACCTGCGCTACGACTCGCTGTGGACACCCGAGGCGTTCATCCAGGCGCAGTACAACAAGCCGCTGAAGCTGGACCTTCGGCTTACCCTGGGCGCGGGGCCGCGCTTCACCGCGCTCAACTCCAACAAGATGAAGGTGGCCCTGGGCACGGCCCTGATGCTGGAGCGCGAACACATCACCGACGGTCAGCAGTTCTGGGAGGCGCGCAACAGCAATTACATTTCCGCCACGCTCAAATTCAGCGCAATGGCCAGCCTTACCGGCGTGATCTACTACCAACCGAAGATCTTCGATGCCAGCAACCACCGGCTTTCGGTGGAAGGTGGGCTATTGATCAACGTGACCCGCCGCCTAACGGTTGAAAGCCGGCTGAACCTGCTGAAGGACACGGCGCCGCCCGAGGGTGTGAACAAGCTGACCTACAGCTGGAACAACCTGTTCGGCTACCGCTTTTGAGCTCGGCGCTCCTGCGGGGCCGAAGTTCAGGGCCTATTTGAACGCCGCCAGCCCCGTTACCTCGTGGCCGGTGATCAGCAGGTGGATGTCGTGCGTGCCCTCGTAGGTCACCACGCTCTCCAGGTTCATCATGTGGCGCATGACCGGGTATTCGTTGGTAATGCCCATACCGCCGAGTATTTGTCTGGCCTCGCGTGCGATCACCTGCGCCATGTGCACGTTGTTGCGCTTGGCCATGCTGATCTGCGCGGTGGTGGCGCGGTCCTCGTTCTTCAGCACGCCGAGGCGCCAGGTGAGCAATTGGGCCTTGGTGATCTCGGTGATCATTTCGGCCAGCTTCTTCTGCGTCAGCTGGAACTGCCCGATCGGCTTGCCGAATTGGATGCGCTCCTTGCTGTAGCGCAACGCGGTATCGTAGCATTCCATGGCCACGCCGATGGCGCCCCAGGCAATGCCGTAACGCGCGCTGTCCAGGCAGCCCAACGGTGCGCCCAGCCCGGTTTTGCCCGGCAACAGGTTGGCCTTGGGCACCTTCACGTTGTCGAACACCAGCTCGCCGGTGGGGCTGGCGCGAAGCGAAAGCTTGCCGTGCGTGGTGGGGGTGGTGAAGCCTTCCATGCCCCGCTCCACCAGCAGGCCGTGGATCCTTCCCCCGGTGTTCTCCGCCTTGGCCCACACCACGGCCACATCGGCCATGGGGCTGTTGCTGATCCACATCTTGGCGCCGTTCAGCAGGTAGTGGTCGCCCTGGTCCTGGAAGGTGGTGACCATGCCTCCGGGGTTGCTACCGTGGTCGGGCTCGGTAAGGCCGAAGCAGCCGATCTTTTTGCCTTGGGCCAGTAGCGGCAGCCATTTCTTCTTCTGTTCCTCGCTTCCGTATTTCCAAATGGGGAACATGACCAGTGAGCCTTGCACACTGCATAGGCTGCGCAGGCCGCTGTCCACCCGTTCGATCTCCTGCATGATCAGCCCGTAGCTGATCTGGTCGAGGCCCATGCCGCCGTACTCGGCGGGTATGCTGGGGCCGAAAGCGCCCACCTCGGCCAGGCCAGGAATGATCTCGGGATGGAACTCGGCCTTCTCGAAGCTTTCCTCGATGATCGGCTTGATGTGCCTGCTCACGTGCTTGCGCACGGTGTCGCGGATCATGCGGTGCTCCTCGGTCAGCAATTCATCCACCAGGTAATGGTCGTGCGCCTGGTACTGGTCGGTGGCGCTGCGCGCCGCGTTGGCTGTTGTGCTCATGGGGTCGGTTGAGCGCGCAAAATTAGCCCGCTTGCGGCAGGCGGTGCCCCGGCGCTTTTAATTTCGCGCTGGCATGGACCAATTGCGCGCGATCGACCCGTTGGGGCAGGGCTGGATGGCCTTGGTGCTGCTGTTGGCGGTGGGCATGTTGGCTTGGGTGAACCTGGTATCGCACCGGCAATGGGTGGTGCTGGCCCGCTCGTTCGGGGCGCTGCGGCTGGGCCGCCACCGCATGCGCGAGGAACTGGATGTGCGCGACCGCACGCTAACGGGGCTTGCCCTGATGTCCACGGTGGTGATCGCGCTCTTCGCCTACCAGGCGCTGTTGCTGCAGGGCTGGGCCACGCCGCAGTTCGTGGGCTTTCTCTGGGCCCTGCTGGTGGTCAGCGGCGTGCTGTTCGCCCAGGTGGTGGTGCTGGAAGCGGTGCGCCTGCTGCCCTCGCGCGAAGGCGGCGTGAAGGAATACCTGTACACGGTGATCGTCTTTCATGTGGTGCTGGGCTTGATGCTGTTGCCCGTGGTGGCGTTAATGGCCTTTCCGCCCGAGGTGGCCTGGCGTGGCCCGGTGCGCTTGGCGGGCTTCATTATTGTGGCGGGCACAATATTGTTCCGCTGGGTGCGCGCGGTGGCCATCGGTTTGGGCCATGATGCGCCGCTTCGATACATTTTCCTGTACCTTTGCACGCTCGAAATCCTGCCCGCCGCATTGGCCTTGGAGCTCGTGCGCGATTTCGTCCACCCCATGGCTCACCCTTAAGCAGCGCGGAACTTGAAGATCAAGAATATTCTCGTCACCCAACCGGCCCCCACGGACGAAAAGTCGCCGTATTTCTCCTTGGCGAAGAAGTACGGGCTGAAGATCGACTTCAAGCCGTTCATCAAGATCGAGGCCGTGCCCGGCCAGGAATTCCGCCAGGAGCGGATCAACATCCTGGACCATAGCGCCATTGTGCTCACCAGCCGCAATGCGGTGGACCACTTCTTCCGCATGTGCAAGGAGCTGCGCCTCACCGTGCCGGAAAGCATGAAGTATTTCTGCGTGAGCGAAAGCGTGGCCTATTACGTGCAGAAGTACATCGTGTACCGCAAGCGCAAGGTCTTCATCGGAAGGCTCACCTTCAGCGACCTGATGGACGTGATCAAAAAGCACAAGGGGGAAAAGTTCCTGGTGCCGGGGTCCGACATCCAAAAGGCCGAAATACCCTTGCTGCTGGACAAGGCCAACGTGGACTACACCAACGCGGTGTTCTACCGCACCGTGGCCAGCGACCTCAGCGACCTGAAGGACATCAAGTACGACATGCTGGTATTCTTCAGCCCCGGCGGTGTTGAAAGCCTGAAGAAGAACTTCCCGGAATACGAACAGAACGATACGGTGGTGGCCGCCTTCGGCCCTACTACGGCCAAGGCCGTGCGCGAGGCCGGCCTGCGGCTCGACATTGAGGCGCCCCTGCCGGAGGCCCCCTCCATGACCGGTGCCATTGAGCTCTTCCTGAAGAAGGGCGGCAAGCCGCTGGTAAAGCCGGTGAAGGCCCCGGTGGTGAAAAAGGCGGCGGCCAAACCCGCCAAGGCCGCCGCCAAGGCCCCTGGGAAAGCCGCCAAGAAAGCCGTTCCGGCCAAAGGCAAAAAGTAGGCCCGTGGCGGCCCTTGCAGCCTTTCTATGCGCGCAACCTTCCGCAAGCACGAACGGCTTACCGGCAGGGATGCGCTGCGCAAAGTGGTGCAACAAGGCCGCGGCCTGCGCGCCCACCCTTTCAAGCTCAGTGGCCTGCTGATGCCGCTGCCCACCCCCGCCCCGGCCCAAGTGGCCTTTGCAGTGCCCAAGCGGCATGTGCGGTCGGCGGTGGACCGCAACCGAATACGCCGGCAAATGCGCGAGGCCTACCGGCTGAACAAGCACCGCTGGTACGCCCGCCTGCAGGCCGCCGGCCAACAGGCCGCCTGGCTGGTGGTGTACCAAGGCCGCGAAAAACCGGACGGCGCGGCCACCCGTGAAATAATGATCGGCCTCTTCGACCGTTGGGTGGAACAGCATGTCGGCATTGATCGCTAAACTGTTCATCGGCCTGCTGCGCGCATACCAAATGGCCATTTCGCCCCTGCTCCCCGGCTCGTGCCGCTACAGCCCCACCTGTTCGCAATACGGTGTGGAGGCCCTGCGCAAGCACGGCCCGTGGCGCGGAGGATGGCTTACGTTGAAGCGCTTCATATCTTGCAATCCTTGGGGCGGGCACGGCCATGATCCGGTGCCCTGAACCTATACCACACACATGAGAAACCCGTTCAAGTCCTGGAAAAAGCCCGCCATCGGCCTGGCCATCGTGGCCGGTGGCGCATTGGCACTTGCCGCCAGCGACAATTACTTCGAGATCGGCAAGAACCTGGAGATCTTCAACGAACTCTACAAGGACATCAACATCTACTACGTGGATGATGTGAACCCCGGCGAGCTGATCGGCACCGGGATCGACGCCATGCTGGAAAGCCTGGACCCGTACACGCAGTTCATTCCCGAGAGCGATATGGAGAACTATCGCATCATGACCACCGGCCAGTACGGCGGCATCGGGGCCATGATCCGCAAGAAGGGCGACGGCGTGATGGTGAGCGAACCCTATGAGAACTACCCGGCCATGACCGGTGGCATACGCGCCGGCGACCTGATCATGGAAGTGGACGGCCGCAGCGCCAAGGGGCTCGACACGGATGAGGTGAGCAAAATGCTCAAGGGCCAGGCCGGCACCAAGGTGAAGGTGACCACCATGCGCGACGGGCAGGCGCCCGTGGAGCACGTGCTGGTGCGCGAGGAGATCAAGATCCCCGATGTACCCTACAAGGCCATGATCGACACCGCCAACCGCGTGGGCTACATCAAGCTGAACAGCTTCACCCAGACCGCAGGGCAGGAAGTGCGCTCCGCCTTCAAGGAGCTGAAGGAACAGGGCGCGCAGAAAATGGTGATCGACCTGCGCGGCAACGGCGGCGGCCTGCTGCGCGAGGCCATCAACATCGTTAACCTGTGGGTGCCCAAAGGGCAAACGGTGGTGGAGACCAAGGGCAAGATCGCCGAATGGGACAAGACCTACAAAACGCTGAGCGAGCCGCTGGACACGCAAATGCCCCTGGTGGTACTGGTGGACACCGGCTCCGCCTCGGCCAGCGAGATCGTTACCGGCGCGCTGCAGGACCTGGACCGCGCCGTGGTGATGGGGCACCGCACCTTCGGCAAGGGGCTGGTGCAGCAAACACGCGACCTGTTCTACAACAGCAAGCTGAAGGTGACCGTGGCCAAGTACTACATCCCTTCGGGCCGCTGCATACAAAAGATCGACTACGCCCAGCACGACAGCCAGGGCAAGGCCGTGGTAAAGGCCGATTCCACCATCAGCGCATTCAAGACCGCCGGTGGGCGCCCGGTGTATGACGGGCGCGGCATAGCGCCCGACATTGATGTGGACCCGCCACCGATGCCGAAAGTGGTGGGCAGCCTCTACACCGGGGACATCTTCTTCGATTTCGCCAACCAATACCAGTGGACCCACCCCAGCATACCGCCGGCCAAGGAGTTCCGCATCACCGACGAGATCTACCAGCAGTTCACCAAATTCGTGGAGGACCGCAAATTCGACTACCACACCGCCACGCTGGACGACCTGGACAAACTGGTGGCCAACGCCAAGAAGGAACGGTACTACGACAAGGCCGAGAGCGCCATCGAAACCCTGCGCAAGCAACTGGACCCGAACTTGGCTGAAACGCTGCAGCGCTTCCGGCCGGAGATCGAGGAAGTGCTCAAGAGCGAGCTTGTCTCGCGGTACTATTTCCAGACCGGGCGCGCCGAGGCCATGCTGGGCAGCGATCCCGTGCTGAAAGAGGCGCTGCGGGTGATCAATGGGCCGGCCTACAAGGAAGTGCTCGCCGGCACCTATAAGCCCGGCAAGTAAAAACGGCCCGCCGGCATGAGCAACGATGCCGCACCGGGCACCCAAGGGCTGCATCGCCACGTGCACCTGGCCGCATTGGCCATGGCCTTGGCCGTACTGCCCTGGTCCGAGTTCCTGCTCAGCCTTTCGCAGATCATCCTGGTCGGCAATTGGCTTTGGGTAGGCGTGGCCCGCAAGCGCGCCGGGCACCGCTTCAAGCTGGCCCTTGCCACCCCGGAAAGTGCGGTCTTCCTCAGTTTCCTGGGCCTGCATGTGCTGGGCCTGGCCTGGACCACGGACCTGCAATGGGGCCTGGACCTGTGCCGGATCCTGCTGCCCGTGCTGGTGTTCGGGCTGGTGCTGCCCACCGTGCCGCGCTTGTCAACGGTTGAGCTGAAGCGCCTGCTGCTTTTGGGGGCCTGGAGCGCAGCGGCCAGCACGGTGGCATGCCTGTGGCTGCGCCACGATGCACTGGCCCAGGGCGACTATCGCGGGCTGTCGCCGTTCATCAGCCACATCCGGTTGGGCCTTATGCTTTGCATGTCGGTGGCCGTGCTGGTATACTACTGGCCGCGCCGCTGGCCGCTGCGGCTGGCGCACCTGCTGGCCATTGTGTGGTGCCTGTGGTTCATGGACCAATTGCGCAGCCTTACCACCCTGCCCGTGCTGGCCGCGCTTATGCTGTACGCCCTGTGGCGCATATTCCGCCACAGCGGCAAGCTTTGGCGCACCGGTGCAGTGGCCCTGTTGCTGCTGGCCATGGCCGGGGGCACGTTGTTCATCGGCTCCGTGGCCAAGAACCACCCGTGGAGCACCCAGCAACTGGAAAATGTGCAGTTGGAAGAACGGAGTGCGGGCGGTGAAGTGTATTTCCACAACCTCCAGGACCCGCAGCTCGAAAACGGGCATTATGTATGGATCAACGTGGCGGATGAGGAGCTGCTGCGCACCTGGCAGCGGCGAAGCCAGGTCCCTTTCTGGGGAAAAGATGCCAAGAACCAACCGCTGCGGGGCACCTTGGTACGCTACCTGGCCAGCATGGACCGCACCAAGGATTCCGTGGGGGTTGTCTCTTTGTCCAACGAGGATGTGAAGCGCATTGAGGCCGGCGTGACCAATGCCCTGGAAGGGCGCAACGGGGCCATGCGTGCCCGGCTGGACCAGGTCTTTTACGAGATCGACCGTTACCGGAGGTCCGGCGACCCCAACGGCCACTCGGTCACCATGCGCCTGGAATTCCTGCGCACGGGGCTGTACATCGCCCGCAACAACTGGCTGTACGGGGTGGGCACGGGGGATACGCAATTGGCCTTCGACCGCGCCTTCGATGAGCTGCACAGCCCGTTGGAGCCGCAATGGCGGCTGCGCGCGCACAACCAGTTCCTCACGCTGTTCATCAGTTTCGGCGTGTTCGGCTTTGTGTGGGGCCTGTTCACTTGGTGGTGGCCTGCCTGGCGGTTGCGGGCATTCCGGCAGCCGTTGTTCATTGCCTGGGGCATCATTTTCCTGATCTCCTGCCTTACGGACGACACCATTGAAACGCAGATGGGCGCCACGTTCTTCGCCCTGTACTTCGGTCTGTTCGTGTTCGCCGCACCTATGCCGGAAGAAGGGCCAGCACCCGCTCCGGTGCGATCTGCGTGATGCCATCGCAGGCCCCACCCGCCCTGCACCGCGCGCAATGGCCCTCGTTCACCAGCACATGGGCATCGGTGCCCAAGGGTGCCCAGCGGCCAGGGTGTATGGGCCGTTGCGGGCTGAACAGGCCGATGGTGCGGATGCCGGCCGCCGCCGCGATGTGCAGCGGCCCGGTGCTGGCGGCCACCAACGCATCGGCATCACCGATCAGCTGCATCAATTCCTCCAGGTTGAGCTTGCCGCCCGTATCGGCCACATGCGGCAGCTGCACGGGCAGCACCGCGCGGTAACGTGCGGCCTCGGCAGCGGTACCCGTGAGGATGCACTGGTGCCGTTGCGGGTCCAACAGGGTGATCAGGCGCGCGAAGTTCGACAGGCCCCATTCCACCCCGCTCGCCTTCAAGGGGTGCAGGATGATGTTCAACCGGTCCTTGCGCAGGTAGTGCGCAACCCCGCTCCCCGGGGGAGGCATGCCCAGCCCGATGCACGGCACCAGGTCCTGCGGCGCTGGGGCCATGGGCAGGCCGAACGGTTTCAGCAGTTGCAAGTTGAGCTGCGCCTCGTGCAGACCGCTGTTGCGGCGGCTGAAATCCACACGCACATTGCAGCTGGCCCAATGCCACCAGCGGTGGCTGGTGCCCACCCGCAGTGAAATGCCGGCCGCTTTCGCCCAGCGGGCCACCTCGCGGTGCGGGAACACATGCAGGAGCGCCCCGGCCCCGGTGGACTTCAGGCGGTGCGCGGCCGCCGCGCCGCCCATGGCCTGCAGGTCCTCCAGCAGCAGCAGTTCATCGATGTGCACGCAATGCTCCCATACGGGGCGCGTATAGCGCTTGGCCAGCGCCACGATGCGTGTGCCGGGTGCGTGCCGTTTGATCCAGCCCGCCATGGGCAGGGTGACCACCGCATCGCCGAGGTTGTCCGGGCGGCTGAGCACCACGGTGCCCGGCAATTTCAATCCGCCTCGCGCCATAGCTGCCCCAACTTGGCGTATTTCCAATAGGTGGCCGCCGCGCTGATGCGCGCGATCACCGCCCCGTGCCATCCGTCGCGGAAGCCGCCCCGCAGGATGTAGTCGCCCAGGAAACGTGCGGGCGGGCTGCACCAGCGTTTCAGTGCCCCGGCCCTTTTGCCGCGTGCGAACAACCCTTGGGCGGCCAGGCTGCTGAAGTGGTCGGCCTGGCGGATGTGCCCGCTGATGGAGGTGTAGCTGTAGTGCAGCAGGTCGCCCCGCAAGCGCATGGCCGCCATGCCTTCCGGCAGCACCAACCGCTCATGCACGTGTTCGCCCTCCCAGCGGGCACCCTCCCTGGGGAACAGGCGTACCTTCAGATCGGGGTACCAGCCCCCGTGGCGGATCCAGCTGCCGCAGTAGTTGGTGAGCCGCGGCATGGCGTACGCGCCTTTCAACCCCACACGCTTCACCTCCAGCAAACTGCCGCGCAATTCCGGCGACAAGGCCTCGTCCGCATCCAGTGAAAGGATGTAATGCCCCTGCGCCAGGCTGTTGGCGTGGTTCTTCTGTTCGCTGTAGTTGGTCCAGTCGCGGTGGCCCACCCGTGCACCGCGTGCATGGGCCAGTTCCACCGTGCCATCGGTGCTGCCGCTGTCCAGCACGATCACCTCATCGGCCACCCCGCCCAGCGAATCCAGGCAACGCCCGATGTTGCGGGCCTCGTTGAGCGTGATGATGACGGCCGAGATCTGCACGGCGCCGAAGTTAGCCGCCCGGCAAGGGCCTTAATGCACCACCATGAAATTGCCGCGCGCCAAGGGCTTTTCACCCTCCCATATACTGAATTGGTACAGGCCGGCGCCCCATGCGGCCGTGGGAAGCGAGAGCGCCCCGTCGGTGAAGTACTCTCCGGCCACGGTACGGCCCATGATGTCGCGCACCACGATCCGCAGCATGCCTGGATGCTGCAAGCGCAAGTGCAGCACCTGGTCGGCGGGTTGCGGAAAGAGCTGCACCGGCACCGCCGGTATTTCCCCAATGCCCATGGTACTGTCCACCAGGGTCACGCAGTAATCCTCGGTTTCACCGTAATTGTACACGCCGCATCCGCTCGCGGGCGGCTCGGTGCTCTTCATCAGCACGCGCAGTCGCGTGGGGCCCGGCAGGGCATTGGCCGGCACGGTGATGGTGCCTTGCAGGGGTTGCGTGGCACTGTTGGTGAGGCCCGCGTACAGCCGCTCATTGGCGGTGAACTGGCCATCGTGGTTGCTGTCCAGCCATACCGTGAAGGACTCGCTGTACGCGAAGATGGCGTAGCCCGGGGCCAAGCTGATCGGGTAGGTCTGCCCCAGGCGCAGCTCGGTGGTTTGGGCCGTAACCTCCACGCTGGCATAGCCGCCATCGCTGGTGGAGCTGCGGTTGATATCGCCCACTTGCACCAGGCCGATCCATTCGTACTGCGTGCTGTTCCCCCGGCTCGAGCAGAAGGTCCCTTCCAGGCAATGGCCGCAGCCGGGCACGTGCATCAGCACGCTGGCGGACCATTCCGAATCATTCACCTCGCAAACACTGCCCATTTGCACCTCGATATCGGAGCAAGGCACAAGGCCCGTCAGCGCCATACTGTTTCCGGTGAGCTCATCCTGCAGGTCATTCCATTCCACCTCGCCCGCACCGCGCCAGCGCAGGCCATAGGACTCTGCGGCCAGCACGGTGCTCCATTCCACCAGGGCAGCGGTGCTGTCCACGGGCGTGGCGGCAACGGTGAGGGGTGGCGTACAGCATCCTTCGCTGGTCCAGGCCACCACCGGCCCGTATACCACTTCATCGCCGCATTCAATTCCCGCTTGGAACTCGTACGGCGCACAGACCTCCAGGTCCGCGAGGGCCATGCTGTGCGCCCCGCCTGCGGCAACCGTGTTCCATGCCGTGCCCCCAACAGTCCTGTAGCGCAGCCAATAAGTGCCGGGCACCGCATTCCACTCCACGGTCGCCGATCCGATCGCCCCGCTGGCGATGGCCAGGCCGTAAGGCGGCGGGCAGGCCGCGCAGCCGTCCATGAGCAATTGCACGCTGTTGGCGCTGTTCACCCGGCCACCGGTAACGGTCTGCCCGGGCAGGTTGCCCACTTGGTCCACCCCGTTCAGCAGGGCGGCGCGCACTTGGTCGGCCGCTGCTTGCGGATTGTTATGCGCAAGAATGGACAAGCTGGGGCAGGGCACACTGTACAACAGGGCAACCACCCCGGCGGTGAGGGGGCTTGCGAAGGATGTGCCCGTGCTGGTGCCCGTGCCCCCATCAAGGGTGGTGGTAAGCACGTTGGTGCCCGGCGCGCCAAGGTCGATGGTTGTGGCGCCATAACCGGCCGTGGTGCGCATGTCGTTCGCGTTGGTGGCCGTTACACTGATCATGTAGGGGCTGGGGCAGGCCGTGGGCAGGTCGCCCACCACATCCACATCCACGTTGCTGTTGGTTGTGGAGGCGCAGTTGAGGATCCCCGCCGTGCCCAGCGTGTCGTACACGGCGCACCAGATGGGTGCATTTGCCGGTTGGCCGCCGTCCAGCCCCCAGCTGGCGTTGGTGGCCACCACGAAGGCTCCTTTTGCCCCACCCGTGCTGTTGTACAGGCGCCGCATCACCAGCGGATAGGTGTATGCCGCCAGCACGCTGGCCTCTTGCGTGTTCGCGTAGTTCACGGGCATCATCTTCACATGCCAGTTCACCCCGGCCACCTGCAGGCCGTTGTTGCCCACCGCGCCGATCATGCCCGCTACACGGGTGCCGTGCGACCCGCTGTACACCTCGTCGTTCAGGGCCTGCGGGTCCCAGCCGCGCACATCATCCACATAGCCGTTGCCATCATCATCGATCCCGTTGCCGGGGATCTCGTGCCGGTTCACCCAGGCATTGGCCAGCAGGTCGGGGTGCGTCAGGTCCGCTTTTTCAATAATGGCCACCACGATGGTGTCGCCAGAGGCGGTTACGCCGCCGGTGGTGGTGTTCCAGGCCAGTGCGCTTTGGATGTTCTGGTGCCACCATTGCTGCGGGTACAGCGGATCGTTCGGTGCAGCGCGCTCTTCGATCACGTGGTTGGCCTGGGCCAATTGCACGCCGGCATGCCCCCGAAAGGCCCTCAAGGCCGCTTCCTGCGGCACGCGTGCCGGGTCATACCGGAAAAGCCAAGTGCGCATGGGTACGCTTACCTCACCGGCCACGGTCAAACCGGGCAAATGCAGGTCCTTGGCCAAGGCATGGGGGTCGGCACCGGGGTGCAACATCACCAGCACGTCGCCGGGCACAGTGGCTTCTTGGGCGGCCAAGGGGCCGGCCATGCAGAACAAGACCACCAAGGGGCAATGGGAGCTGAGAAAACGGAACATGGGTCAAAATTAGACGCACCGTTAAGGTGAAGCGTGGCTTGGCGAACCTCTTTTCAGATGCAATCGGAATGCAGCGCTCGCGAACAGTGGGGACCGGTCGTGTGTTCCAGTGCACGAACCTTTACCCCCGGTGCCCTTGGCGCCGGGTTTTTCATGGCCACCACCCATAAAGGAAACCCGACCCCAAGGCCCAGGCCCGCCACCGATATTTCGGGGTTGCTGGACCGGCTCTATGAAATGGCCTACAGCCGGCCGGAAGCTGTGCAGCAGCATTTGGTGGCCCTTGCGGAAGAAACCGCCGACCATGCCGGCTGTTGGGCGGGCGTATCGCTTCGCGTCATGGGAAATGGATCCCCGGAGATCCATACGCGCCAACGCACCAGCGACACGGTGCACGTGCTGCCCCTGGCTGAAACACCGCTGGCCGGGCTTGATAACAGCGAAGAACCGTTGTTGCTGAAGGAACCCGGGCAACAGTTCCCCGCTTTCGGCCAGGGCATGCATGAGCTGTTGCTGACCCCCTTGGGCAATGGGCGCGTCACGGGGATGCTTTGGCTGGCAACGGCCAACGGAAGCCTGCCGCCGGGGATGGCCCACAAACTGAAAGCCCTGGCGCGCCATGGTGGCCGCCTGCTGGCGCAAATGCCCGTGCGACCGGGCACCCAGGCACTGGCCGGTACCGTGGACGCCCACTTGGTGCTGGATCACCTGCCGTTGGGCATCCTCCGGCTGGACCGGGGCCTGCACTGCACCTTCGTGAACCGCCAGGCCTTGGCCGGACTTGATGGCGCATGCCCCAAGATCGGCCAGCTCCCTTGGGCCGGCTTCCAAGGGCAGGCCGCCAAGCGGCTGGAGGAAATGCTGCGCCGAACGGCCCAAACCGGCACGGTGCAGCAGATGGAACTGCGGGTGCCGGAAATGAAGCATTGGTACGATGTGGAAGCGCACCCGCTGCCTGATGGCGAGGTGCTAATTTTCCTCCACGATGCGCAGGCCCGCAAAAAGCACGAACATGACCTGGGCACCGCCCAAAAAGCCGCCGATCGGCAGCGTCGTTTTTACACCGCCATCCTCACCACCACCCCCGACTTCGCCTATGTGTGGGGCGCTGACTACAAATTCCTTTACGGCAACAAGGCCCTCTTGGACCTTTATGGACTTAACCGAGGAAGAATACCGGGGGCGCAGCTTCCGCGATGTGGGCTACCCCGAATGGCATGCCCGCATGCACGAGCGGGAAATCGATGAAGTGGTGCGCACCGGCAAGCCGTTACGTGCCCGCTATGGCCTCCACCTTGCCATCGGGGCCGAACACGGGCATGAAAATGTAGTCGTATACCCCTCCGCCGCCCTTGGACTGGAAGGGGATCTTGCCGCGCCACCCGTGACGTCACCGCCCTGGAGCGCACCACGCAGGCCCTGCGCGAATCCGACCAGCGCAAGGACGAATTCCTCGCCGTGCTCGCCCATGAACTGCGCAATCCGCTTGCGCCGATCCGCAACGGGCTCGAACTGCTGCGCCACAGCAACGACCCTGCCCTGGTGGCCCAAACGCATGAGATCATGTCGCGGCAGATCGAGCATACCGTGCATTTGGTGGATGACCTGCTCGACCTGAGCCGGGTCAATCGCGGCGCCATAGAACTGCGCCTGGAACCGGCACCCTTGCAGGAAGCCCTCGACTCTGCCGTGCAATCGGTGCGGCAGATGATCGAACAAAAAGGACAACAGCTGCAGGCTGCAAGGTCGCCAAGGCCGCTTGTGGTAAAGGGCGATGCCACCCGCTTGGCCCAAGTGTTCAGCAACCTGCTCAGCAATGCGGTCAAGTACACCCCCCCCGGCGGTGTGATCAAAGTGGCCGTGGCCGCGGATGAGGACAACGTGGAAGTATCCGTGACCGACAACGGCATCGGTATCAAGCCCGGGGATCAGGAACGCATCTTCGAAATGTTCAGCCAAGTGAACACGCAGGCCACGCGCGGCGAAGGTGGCCTCGGCATCGGGCTGCACCTGGTGAAGCGGCTTGTGGGCATGCACGGCGGCCGCGTATGGGTAACCTCTGAGGGACTGGGCAGCGGTAGCACGTTCACCGTATCGCTGCCTTTGCTGCACACCACCACCTCCACCACCGCGGCCGGGCAACAAGCTGCAGAGGCGGCCCACACCCGGCGCATCCTGATCGTGGATGACAATGTGGACGCCGCCTTCATGCTCAGCCTCATGCTCAAGAAAATGGGCCACGAGGTGTACGCCACGCACAGCGGCGAAGAAGCCTTGAGCGTGGTGGAAAGCTTCGCGCCCGACCTTGTTTTCCTCGATATCGGCATGCCCGGCATGGACGGCCACGAAGTATGCCGCCGCATGCGCGCGATGCGCCTCACACCGGACCGCTGCCAGATCGTGGCACTCACCGGCTGGGGGCAGAAGAAGGACAAGGAACTCTCCATTTCCGCGGGCTTCGACCAGCACCTGGTAAAGCCGGCCAGCCGCGAAAGCCTGTTGGCCGTGTTGAAGTTGGGGAAAGGCAAATGAGTGGGCCGGGTGGCCAGGCCTTCCCACTCGGGCACCGGCTCCCTTTACTCGCGCACAAACACCCGTTTCACCCGGGGGCTGATCGCTGTGAGGGCCTCGTAGGGTATGGTGCCGAGGTCCTGCGCGTATTGCTGCAAGGGGTGTTCGGGTGAGAACAGGATGGCGTCATCACCGGGTTGGCAGGGAATGCCGGTCACGTCCACCATGCACATGTCCATGCAAATATTGCCCACGGTATGTGCGGGCCGTCCCGCTATCCATACGCGGCCGCGGCCATGGCCCAGCAGGCGCGGCAGGCCATCGGCATAGCCAATGGGCAATATGGCCATGCGGGCCTGGTGCCGGAGCAGGGCCTTCCGGCCATAGCCCACGGATTCGCCGGCTTGTACCTCCTTTACTTGGGCCACCACGGTGCGCAGCGTTTCCACGGGCCGGAGCCGGGCGGTCTCCGCGGCATCGGCGCCAATGCCGTGCAGGCCGATCCCCAGGCGCACCATGTCGAATCGGGCCTCGGGAAAGCGGGTGGCCGCGGCCGAATTGGCGATGTGCAACAACGGGCGGTAGCCCAGCGTGGCGATCAATGCTTCGGCCCATGTGCGGAACAAGCGCAGCTGCCCACGGGTGAAGTCGTCGTGGGAGGGATCTTCGCTGGCGGCCAGGTGCGAGAATATGCTGGAGACCTTCAACCCGGGGTTCTCCCGCAGGGTGGTGTGCAGCCCGGGCAGGTCACCGGCCATGAAGCCAAGCCGGTGCATGCCGGTATCGAGCTTGATGTGCACCTTGGGGGCATCGGGCACTTGGCGCGCGAAGCGCGCCGCGGCCTGCAGCGAGCGCTGGTCGTACACCTCCACTTCCAGCCCGTGGCGGTACAGGGTTTCCATGGGCACCGGCTCGGGGTTCATCACCAATATGGGCACCTGTATGCCTTGCCGCCTGAGCTCGATCCCCTCATCGGCATAGGCCACGCCCAGCCATGCCACACCCTCGTGGGCGAAAAAGCGGGCCATTTCCACCGCGCCACCGCCATAGCCGCCGGCCTTTACCATGGCCATGATGCGCACCTCCGGGCCGCATAGCTCGCGGTAGTGGTTGAGGTTGTGCCGCAGGGCCTCGGCATCCACTTCCATTACGGTGCCGTGGCTGCGTTCCTCCCAATGCTCCACCACTTTTTCAAGGCCGAAGCGGCGCGCCCCCTTCACCAGCACCACGGCCCCCTGCACGGGAGGCTGGGCATGTGCGGCCAGCAGGGCGGCGGCATCGGGGAAGAAAAGGCTGTTCGCGGGGAAGTGCGCGGCCTGGGCCATCAGCGCCGGCCCGATGCCCAGGAACTGCCCGGTGCCGGCATCGCGCAGCATGGCGGCTATGCGGCCGTACGGCTGTTCCGGTGCTTCGCCGCCTTCGCCAAGGTCGGAGAGCACCACCGTGCGCGGACGCCCGGCGGCGGTGCGGGCCAGGTGCGCGAGGCTTACCGTAAGCGAGGCGAGGTCGTTGCTGTAGGCGTCGTTGAGCAGCGTGGTGTTGTTGGCACCGGCCATGGACTGCAGGCGCATGTTCACCGGTTGCAGGGCGTGCATGCCGCGGGCCAGTTCTTCCACGCCGTGGCCCAGGTGCAGCAGGGTGGCGGCACAATGCATGGCGTTCTCCACGGAAGCCTCATCGCGGAAAGGCAGGGTGATGCTGAAACGCGTGCCCTCCCATTCCAGCGCGAGCCGGGTGCTGGCCTCGCCAGGCGTTTCATCAAGGATGCGCAGCCGTGCTTGCGCCCCACGCCCCCAGCCCAGCAGCTGTACACCGGGCAACTCCTCCAACGCCTGCACCACGGCCACATGGCCCGTGCAGTGCACCACGCATTTGGCATGGCGGAACAGGCGGGCCTTTTCAGCGGCCTTTTCCGCCTCGCTGCCAAAGGCAGCGCCGTGCGCCGGGCCGAGGTTGGTGAAGATGCCGACATCCGGAGCGATCATGCGCTCCAGCGCGTCCATTTCACCCGGGCGGCTGATGCCGGCCTCGAAAAGGCCCAGGCTGTGCTGCGCGCCGATCTGCCATACGCTCAGCGGCACGCCCACCTGGCTGTTCCAGCTGCCGGGGCTGCGCACAATGCGTTCACTGCCCGATAGCAATTGGTACAGCCATTCCTTCACCACGGTCTTGCCGTTGCTGCCGGTTATGCCCACCACGGGCAGCCCGAATTGGGCACGATGCCATGCGGCCAGGGCCTGTAGTGCCTTCAGGGTGTCCTTCACCACGATCGCACTATCGCCGTGCACCAGTTGGTCGGCGCGCTCCACCATGAAGCAGCGGAGTCCTTTCCCGCGCAGTTGGTCCAGGTAGCGGTGCCCGTCGTGGTTTTGCCCGGCCAGGGCCACGAACAGGGTATTGTCGGGGTCGAAGGGCTGGCGCGAGTCGATGCTGAGGAAGCGCACGTTGCGGTCGGCACCCGTAAGCGTGCCACCCGTGGCACGGGCCATTTCGGCCAAGCGGTGGCCGGCCATCAGGGGAACAACGGGATCTCCGCCCCCGACTTTTCCTTTTGCGCCGCATTGTAGCATTGGCGGCACAGCGGCTCATAGCTGTCGGTCTCGCCCAGCACGATCAGGCGGTCGCTGGCCACGGTGCGGTGGCTGTATTGGGCCAGCTCGCCGCATTGCATGCAAATGGCGTGCACCTTGGTCACGTATTCGGCCATGGCCAGCAACTGCGGCATGGGGCCGAAGGGCCGTCCCTGGAAATCCATGTCCAGCCCGGCCACGATCACCCGCTTGCCCTGTGCGGCCAGCTGCTCACAAACGCGGGGCAGGGCCTCATCGAAGAATTGCGCCTCGTCGATGCCCACCACCTCGAGTTCCTTCGCCAGGGGCAGCAGCGCGGCGCTGTCCTTCACGGGCACGCTGGCCATAGCACGGCGGTCGTGGCTCACCACATCGGTCTCGTGGTAGCGCGTGTCGGTGCCCGGCTTGAAAAGGCCCACCTTTTGCTTGGCGAATTCCGCCCGGCGGATGCGGCGGATCAACTCTTCCGTCTTGCCGCTGAACATGCTTCCGCACACCACTTCGATCCAACCCCGTTTGGGTGACCGTTTGCCGCTTTGCTCGAGGAACATCTGCCGGTGGCTGGGCGTTGGCGGGGCGCTTTTGCTTGCTTCGGCCCCGTAACGTTTGGGAAGCGGCACGAATTTAGCGAATTTCGCACGCAACCCTTGGTACATGGCCATGCAGAAAGCCTCCGACCGAATGAACGAACTGATCCGATCGTTGCAGCAGGCCATGGCCCGGCTGGAGCTGGGGAAACTGGGGCTCGATGAGCTGGAGCAGGCCACGCTGAACGCGCAGGCGATCTACGAGCGCTTCGTGGTGTTGCGCCACAAGGGGCGCGAGGCCGCGGTGCTTTCGGCCCGGCCGCACGCCCCGGAGGTTGCGGAACCGCCCCCACCCGCCACCGTGGATGAGGCCATGCCGCCGTTGCGCCTCGATACCCGCCCCCACGAGGTACCACCGCAGCAAACCTCGCTGATCGACGCCATAGCCGAAACGGAAAACCCCACCCCCAGGCCCAAGGCCGAAGCGCCGCTTCCGCCGGCCAAGCCGGTCCCGCGCAAGGAAGCCGAACGGGTGCTCACCGTGGCCGACAAAATGGGCCACGCCCCCGTGCAGGACCTCGCCAAGGCCATATCGCTCAGCCAAAAATTCTGGTTCGTGACCGAGCTGTTCGGCGGCGACCGCAAACGATACGATGAGGCCTTGCAGGCGCTGAACGCGAAGACCTCGCTGGAGGAGGCGATGAATTACCTGCGCGAGGAGGTGACCGCCAAGTTGGCCACGCCACCCGGGGAGGAGGTGACCGCCACCTTCCATGAACTGCTCCAACGGCGTTTCCAATAGCATGCGGATCACTGCCCTGCTTTTGTTGCTTGCCACCGGCGAACTGATGGCCCAAATGCCGGGCCCTGTGAAAGACAAGGCCCGCCGGTACGTGGACACCCTGGCCTCGCCCGCGTTCCATGGGCGCGGCTATGTACAGGGCGGCGATAGCCTTGCGGCCGACTGGCTGGCCCGGCAATTCGACCGGATCGGGCTGGAAAAGCTGAACGGCCAACGCTTCGAGCGCTTCAACTTTCCGGTGAATATTTTCCCCGACAGCGTGGCCTTTTCCGTGGATGACCGGTTGCTCGAACCCGGTATCGACTACCTGGTGGACCCTGCCTCCGGCAGCAGCCAAGGCAGCTTCGCCCTGGTGCACCTTACGCTGGAGGACCTGCTGGCCCCCGAGCGCAAGGCCATGACCATGGGCGTTGTGCAGGGCAAGGCGGTGGTGCTGCACTTTCCGCGCACCAACAACCGGGACGCGCTGCACATGTACGGCGCGCTTGAGCATGAATTGGCCCGTTACGCCCCAGTGGTACGCCCAGGCGGTGAAAAACTGACCTGGAGCGTGGCCGGCAGCCAGGCGCGCAACGCCATCATTGAGGTGCGAAATGGCGTACTCACCGATTCTGCCACATCGGTCAACCTCCGCGTGTACAACAGCTTCATACCACGGCACAACGCCCGCAACGTGTGGGGCGTGGCCAAGGGAAAGAGCAAGGATTGGATCTTGGTAACGGCCCACTACGACCACTTGGGCCGCATGGGCCAAACGCTTTTCCCCGGCGCCAACGACAACGCCAGCGGCGTGGCCATGCTGCTCAGCCTGGCCGAATGGTTCAAGAAGCATCCCGCCAAAGCGAACATCCTGTTTGTGGCCTTCGCCGGGGAAGAAGCGGGCCTAAAGGGCAGTGAATGGTTCGTGGTGGACCGTCCGTTGGACATGGGCCGCATCAAACTGGTGCTCAACCTGGACCTCAATGGCACCGGCGAGGAAGGCATTACCGTGGTGAATGCAACAGAACAAAAGGCCGTGTACGACAAGCTCGTCGCGATAAACACCAAGACCCAGGCCTTGCCACAGGTGAAGGCGCGCGGCCCGGCCTGCAACAGCGACCACTGCCCCTTCGCGCAGAAAGGCATCCCCGCCATCTTCATCTACACCATGGGCGGCGTAAGCTTCTACCACGATGTGAACGACCGCGCGGAGACCTTGCCGCTCACCAAGTTCGATGAGCTGTACGGGTTGTTGGTGGAGTTGATCGGAGGGATGAAGTGAGCGGGGACGGGCCTGCGCCCGGACCCTGAACAGGTAGCCCGTGCAGGCAGTTGCGTACGGCGGGGAAACAAAGCTGCCTTTGGAAAGGCTTCCCCACCGTGCATCTGCACCTACATTTGGAACAAGCTAACAGCCTGATGGGAAGATCGATCCGGAACTTTTCCCGCGCCAGTGCGGCAGGGCTGTTTTGCGCATGTACCTTGGGATTGCACGCCCAGGCCGAGCCGCTTAAAGGGCCGCACCTCGGCGTAGGCCTTGGACAGCATTACGGCGGTGTGTTCGGTTTTGATGCGGCTTACTGGGCGGCCCCGTGGCTCTCCGGCTTTGTGGCCGGTGGTTGGGCGGTGGCGGATTTTTCCTACCAAACAGGGATCCAATTGAACCTGCCCACCACCAAGCGCGCCAGTCCCTTCCTTACGGCCATGTACGGCATGAATGCGGCCATCCACGTCAAGGACCTGGAAAAGCTCGACGCGGTGTACATCGGCCCCACGGTGGGCACGGGGGTGATCCTGAGGCAGCGCCATTGGTACAACCACTGGCTCTTTGCCGTGAACATCCCGTTGCGGTCCCAGCAATTCCGGGAGGACTGGGAAGCGGTTAAACGGAAGCCCAATGTAATGGTGGTGCAAGAGCCGTGGCCTATCACGCTCAGTGCAGGCTTTCACCTGAAATTGTGATGCCGCCCCATGCACCGTGACCTTTCCGTTGGCAAGCTCTTCATCGTCCCCACGCCGATCGGCAACCTGGAGGACATCACCCTGCGGGCCATGCGCATCCTTTCCGAAGTGGACGCCGTGATCGCCGAGGACACGCGCACCAGCGGCGTATTGTTGAAGCACCTGGAGATCAGCAAACCGTTCATCGCCTTCCACGTCCACAACGAGCACCAGATCACCGAACGCTTGGTGCAGCGGCTATTGTCCGGTGACCGTTTCGCCTTGGTCACCGATGCGGGCACGCCAGCCATCAGCGACCCCGGTTTCCTGCTCGTTCGCGCAGCGGTAAAAGCGGGTATTCCCGTGGAAACCTTGCCTGGCCCCACAGCCTTCGTTCCCGCTTTGGTGAACAGCGGCCTGCCCTGCGACCGCTTCACCTTCGAGGGATTTCTTCCGGTGAAAAAAGGGCGGCGCACGCGCATCGCCGAGCTGGCCACGGAGCCGCGCACGATGATCTTCTACGAAAGCCCGCATCGCATCAGGCGCACGTTGGGGGAGTTGGCCGAAGCTTTCGGCACCGACCGGCCGGCGAGCATTTCACGGGAGATCACCAAGCTGCACGAGGAGACCGTGCGCGGCACGTTGGGCGAACTGGCCGCCCATTTCGGACGGCATGCGCCGAAAGGCGAATTCGTGCTGGTGGTGGGCGGGTTGTGATGCCGTCACCCTCCGTGCCGGAAAGCATGGTCCTGCACCTTCACCACATGGAGCACGAAGGGGAACAGCGCGTCCATGGTTTCCTGTGCACCTCGCGTGGAGCCCGGCAGCGTGATCACCAGGGTTCGGCCGATCATGCCCGCGATGCCCCGGCTCATCATGGCCAATGGCACGCGTTGTTGCCCAAAATTGCGCGCAGCCTCCATGATCCCGGGCACCTCGCGGTGCAACAGGGGTGCAATGGCCTCTGGCGTGCGGTCGCGCGGTGAGAGCCCGGTACCGCCCGTGGTGAGCACCAGGTCCAGGCCCTCATCGGCCCAGGCGCTTACCTGCGCGGCGATCAGCTCGGGTTCGTCCGGCACCACGGCCACTGGGGCCTCCTGGATGTTGAGCCTCGCCAGGCGCGCCGTGATCGCGGCGCCGGCCTTGTCCTCCTTTTTGCCGGCCGCCACACTGTCGCTGATCACCAGCACCCCGGCCCGCAGCTCACGGCCGAAGGCATCGGTCCAATCGCTCTTGCCGCCCTTCTTCTCCACCAATCGGATCCGGTCGATCGTGATGGCCTTGTCGATGGGCTTGAGCATATCGTACATGGTGAGCGCGGCCACGCTGGCGCCGTGCATGGCCTCCACCTCCACGCCGGTGCGGTAAATGGTGCGCACAAGCACGCGCACCACAATGGCCTTCTCGTGCAACTCACTGGTCACCACGGTGTGTTCCACCGGCAATGGATGGCAGTCCGGGATCATGTCGGCGGTGCGCTTCACGGCGAACAGCGCGGCAATGCGTGCGGCCTCCAGCACATCGCCCTTGGGCACACGCCGGCCCCGCACAGCCTCGATCGTTTCCTTGCTGCCCACGCTGACAGTGGCCTCGGCCAAAGCTTCGCGCAGCGTGGTGGATTTGTGGGTGATGTCAACCATGGGATGCGAATTGGAAAAATGCATGGCCTGCGGCGGGTGCCGGGGCCGCGGATGAAGTGGACCGGCGGGATGGCATCCGCCCTGTGGGGGCGTGCGCGGGTGTATCGCTCAGGTATTGCTCTTCCATTCGTGGGTGCCACCCTCCAAGAGTTCCTTCCCGAAAATGGGCAGGCGTTTTTTCACCTCATCGGTCACGTAGGCCACGGCTTCGCGGGCCTGTTTCCGGTGTTCTGCCGAGGCGAACACGAGAAAGCAAAGTTGGCCGGCCGGTACGCGGCCCAGGCTGTGGTGCACATGCAGGCAAGTGATGGGCCAACGCGCGAAGGCCTCCTCCCGGATCACCCCCATTTGTTCATTGGCCATGTCGCGGTAGGCGGAAAAATCGATCGCCTGCACGCGTTGCCCGTCGATCTCATCGGCGCGTACCTGGCCCATGAAAAGCTCATGCGCCCCGATCGCGGTATTGCCGGCATGCTTCGCCAGGCTGTCCGCGATGAAGGCCGGATCGATCGCTCCTTCCATGAAAATGTCGCGCACTTTATGCTTCGTGCTGCTCATCCTCCTGCAAAGGGCGGCAAAAGGGCGACTTCCTCGCCCCCCTGCAACGGTTCATTCTTCCCGATGATCTGCCTGTTCACGGCGATGGCATAGGACAGGCCCTTCAATCCCGCGATGTGCGACTCGAGCGCCCGGCGCAGGCCATCGGTATCGGCGGCCTGCACCCGCATCGTTTCAGCCCCGGCCTTTTCCGCCAGCATTCCAAAGAGCTTCACTTCCAACATGCCTCAAAGGTCGGAAGGACTGTTGATGTTGCGGAACAGGTCCTCGGGCCAGCCATCGGCGCCGGGCCCTATATCGAGGTATGCGGTCTTCACCTGGTCCAAGGCCCCGTGCATGGAAAGTTTCCCGCGCATCAGGCATTGCATGAAGGCGGGCAGGCAACGGCGGTGATAGGCTGCCACCAAGGGTTCGAGCATGCCGTTGTGCCTTGGCACCAGGGCATCGGCCTCATCGGGCAGCTCGCGCACAAGCCTTTCCAGCAACTCGGCGTTCACACCCGGCACATCCACGGCCAGCACCAGCAGCCGGTCGAAGCGGGCGCAGCCCATGGCGGTAACAATGCCGCCCAACGGGCCCATGCCCGGGATCTCGTCCGGCACCACGGCGGGCCATGCGTGGCCGTACTTGCGGGGATCGCCCACCACGATCAGCTCGCGCACGTGCGGCTGCGCCCGCTCAATGGCGTGCACGAGCAGGGCTTTGCCGTCCACTTCGAGCAGCGCCTTGTCGCGGCCCATGCGCGTGCTCTTGCCGCCGGCCAGCACCACGCCCGTCCATGCGTACTTGCTGCCCATCAATCCACGTAATGCACCTCCACGTGTTCCTCCCTTTCCAGGTGGCGCAGCTCGGCGGGTATGTATGCCAGGGCGTTGGCATGGGCCAGTGAGCGGAGCATGTGTGAACCTTCATCGGCCAGCAGTTCCACTTGGCCGCTTTTCACGCGTGCCGCCCTGAATTCGGCCCGGTGCCCCTTCACGGTAACCGTGGCGGCGATGGGCAGTCGCTCATGCCGGGGCCACGGACGGGCAGCACCCTGCATGGCGCGCAGGTAGGGCAGCACGTATTCCAGGAACAGGATCATGGCTGCGCGCGGGTTCCCCGGCAGGCCGAAGAGCGGTACGTTGCCGAGCATGGCGAACAGCATGGGCTTTCCGGGTTTTTGGCGCACACCGTGGAAGACCACATCGCCACCGAGGGCGCTTACCATGCCGGGCACATGGTCATGGGCGCCCACCGAAACACCACCTGTGGTGATCACTGCATCGCAGGTGCCCAACAAGCCTTCGGCCGCCTTTTTCAATTCCTTTTCGTCATCGCCGGCCTGCACCATTTCCGGCACCAGCCCATGTTTCACCAATGCGGCGTGCAACATCACGCCGTTGCTGCCAAAGATCTTGCCCGGCAACACCTCGCCGCCGCCGAGGAATTCGTTCCCGGTCACTAGCAGGCCCACCTTTGGCCGCTTGCCGGCGGCCACCTCGCTCACGCCCACCGAAGCCAGCAGGCCAATGGCGGGTGCATCGAGCAGGGTGCCTGCTTTCAGGGCCGTTTCACCGGCACGCAGCTGCTCGCCGCGGCGGCGCACGTTGCTGCCGGGCCGCAACTTCAGGTCGTTATGGTTGATCATGTCGCCTTCACGCAGCACGCGCTCCTGGGCCACAACCGTATCGCAGCCTTCAGGGATCATGCCCCCGGTGAAGATCCGCACGCTTTCGCCGTGTTCGAGCCTGCGCGGGAATACCTCGCCGGCCGCCACCTCGCCCACCACCTGCCATTGCGGCCCGGCCCCGAAGGAGAAGGCGTAGCCATCCATGGCGCTTGAGTCGAACAACGGATGGTCGAATGGCGCGGTGATATCGCGCGCGGTGTACCTGCCCAAGGCATCCAGCAAGGGCAATTGTTCTTGCCCGAGGGGGTTCAGGCGATCCATCATTCTGCGTTTCGCTTCAAGCACGTTGATCATGCCCACATCAATTTTAGGCTGGCAAAAAGAAGGACAAGCCCCAGGGCCTGTTTCAACCGATGCTCCTGCATCCTGCGTGCGCCCAGCCATCCGCCGAGCGATCCCCCGGCCATGGCGGCCGCTATCCAGGGCAACATGTGCACGTCCAGCATTTGGTCCGAGGCCAGCGCACCGGCCAAGCCGGACAAGCTGTTGACAAAGATAAAAAGGGCCGTGGTGGCGGCCGTCGTCTTCGTGTCCGCCCAGCGGAAAAGCAGCAGCAGCGGGGCCAACAGCACACCCCCGCCGATGCCGATCATGCCGGACACCAGCCCCAGCACGGCCCCGATCAGCAATGCCCTACCGGGTGGCACCGGCACCACCGGTCCCTTCACCGGGCCGAATAGGCCGAACAGCCGGGCCACGGCGAAAAGCAGGCACATCGCAAGCACCCGTTTGTACACCATGGGGTCGGGCATGTATTGCGCGCCAAGCCATGCGGCGGGTACTGAAAGCACGGCGAAAGGCCAAAAGATGCGCCACCGGAAATGTGCGCCGCGGGCGTATTGCGCGAATGCGATGGCGCTGACGAAGAGATTGAGCGTGAGTGCGGTGGGGCGCATCACCGCGATGGGCATGCCGGCCAGGGCCATTACGGCCAGGTAGCCACTGGCTCCCCCATGGCCCACCATGGCGTAGGCAAAGGCCACCAGGGCGATCAGCAGCAGTAGCAGGCCGTCGTCCATCAGCCTTGTGGCGCGGCCATGGTGATCCAGGCGCTGCCGTCGAAAAGGTCGATGCGGCCATTCACGGCCTTCCCCTTGCGCCAATCGGCCAAATGGCCGGCCATCCGCCGCGCGGCCTCATGCAGGGTGTTCAGGGGCACATGGCGCATGTCGCAGCCGTCCTGCTCCACACCTGGCCGCCCGCCGAACAGCGCGAACCGGTCCAATTGGGCCTGTGCACCAGGTGCATGAAGGGTGAGCACTTGGGCCTGCACGCCATGCACCGAGCCGCTCACCAACACCTTGCCCGCTTGTGCGCAGGCCTGGTCCAGCAAGAGCTTGGCGTGTGCATCATCGGTGCAATCGGCCACGGCATCGTGCCGGGTGATCCATTCAGCGGCATTCTCCGGTCCGATGAATGCATCCACCGCCACCAGCTGCACCGCCACCGGCATGTGCCGCAGCCAGGCCGCCAGCACCTCGCTTTTGGGCCGGCCCACATCCACCGGCGCGAACAGCTCCTGCCGTTCGAGGTTCTTTTCCTCCACCCGGTCGCCGTCCATCAGGCCGATCCGCGCCCAGCCCATGCGCATGATCCGCGGCAGCAGCGCATTGGCCAAGGCACCGCAGCCCACCACCAAAAGGCGGCCCTCTTCGTTTTGCGCCATGCCCCAAAGTAACGGCAGGCCAAGGCATGGAATCCAGCGCCGCGGGCGCCCGGCTACACGCTATTGCTTGATGAAGCCCGCGTTGAACGCAGCTTTTCCATCCGTTGTCCGCACCGTGTACACCCCCGGCGCCAGCGGTGAAACATCGATGTTGTTCGTT
Organism: Flavobacteriales bacterium; assembly: GCA_044507815.1. Classification (GTDB taxonomy): domain Bacteria; phylum Bacteroidota; class Bacteroidia; order Flavobacteriales_F; family PHOS-HE28; genus PHOS-HE28. Next base: position 47,715 of record JBIQIX010000006.1, read on the forward strand.
CCGCGCATGATCTCGGCGGAAAGGCATGCGCGCCCCGAGAGATCGAGGAATTGGACGGTCCTGGCACCTTCCAGTGTGGCGGCCTCCAGCACAATGTGGTCTTGCGCAGGGTTCGGGTATAGCTTGAAGGGCGCAACCTCGGCGCCGCCGGTGATGCCGGTGGTGCCCACATGCACATGCACCGGTGATCGGGCGCTTTCACACCACATGGCCGGCGTGGCCACCTCCCAGTCGTAGAAGAAGTAATAGTAGCTGGTGGAACCCGAGCTTGAGCCGGTGATGGTGGCCAGGCCGCCCACATCATACGGGTAATTTAGGGCCGTGCCCAATCCATCGCGCCACAGTTGGGGATCGCCGGCCACTGCACGCAGGCCGTATTCGCCGCCTGCCGGTATGGTCCAATTGAATTGGATCCGGCTTTCACCGTCAGGCAGGTTGAAATCCTGCTCGAACACGGTGGCATCCGTTGCCTTGTCCACCAACGCAATGCTGCGCACCCCTGCCCCGTTGGCGTAAACCTTCACGCTCTTCAGCACCATGTCGTGCTGGGTTGAAAAAAGCAGGTAGTACGTGGCGTTGTTCTGGTAGACGCCGGTAATGGACTTATCAATTTTTCCGCCGTTGTACACCGCGCCCCCGTTCTCACCTGCGGAAGCGGCCCAGAAGGTGCTGTCGGTGTCCACCCAAGGGCTGGCCCACGGGCTGCCGTGCCCAATGGGCGCTCCGCCGGTTTCCGCGGCGTACCAGCGCACGCTATCGCCCGTGGCCTGCAGCAGGGCCGTGCCCGCCTCGGGCAGCACAACATCCTGCACCATGGGTGGCGCAGGGGCTTGCAGCACGCCCACCGTTATCGGTGCGGACATGAAGTTACTGCAAGCGCCCTGCACCGTTACGGTATAGCTGCCGGCATCTTCCACGGTGATGGACTGGCCTTCACCTCCGTTGCTCCAGGCATAAACCGCGGCCGGCGACGATGTAAGCACTACATGATCGCCCGGGCAAAAGATGGTTGGCCCCAGGGCGCTCACCACCGGTGTTTCATCGGGATCGAGGCGAACATGTACGTTGGCCTGGGTGAGGCAGGGTGCCACCCCGGTGGTGTAGAAGTAGTTGCCCGGTTGCGTAACGGTGATCGAATTGGCGGTGATACCCGTATTCCATTGCACCTCCCCCGCGGAACCGGCATTCAGCACGATGGGTGCGCCGCCTGTGCACAACGTGGTGGTGGGCGTGCCTTGGATGGAGGCGTTGGGCGAGATGCAGCTGCCCTCCACCACGGTGAGGGTCTGATCGGCATGCAGGCCGCTGAAGGTTTCCTCCAGCCCGCTGGGCCAGCGCACGGTCATGGTGGGCACCAGGGTCTCTGCCCCCAGGCCAAAGGAGAGGATGAACGAATTGACGAGGCCGTAGCTTTCACCGGCACGCACTTCGCGCACTTGCGTGCCCCATGGCCCGTTGATGGTAACGCGCGCACCCACCGCATCGCGGTTGCTGGTGGTGCCGATCAACCGCACACGGAAGAAGTGGTTGCCGTTCGGGGTGTTCAACCACAGGATGTCGGGGTTGGAGGAACTTGCATCCACATAGCCGTTGCCGTAGTTGGCGTACACATCCTCGAAACCGTCGCGGTCCAGGTCGCCGAAGGCGAAGCTGTGCATGGCCTTGGTATAGGGGAACACGTTCTGCACCCGGGTGAACGTGCCGTCGCCGTTGCCCTGGTAGAAAAATTCGCTTCCCCCAGCGATCAGCACATCGAGAAAACCGTCGTTATCAAGGTCGCGGAAAAGAACTTGCAGCGGGAAGTTGGCGGTGCCCAGGCCGCTGCCGGCGGTGACGTTGGTGAAATGGCCATTGCCGTCGTTGGCGTACAGTTGCACGCCGGTACTGTGCTCAATGCTCACCATGTCCAGGTCGCCATCGTTGTCGAAGTCGCCAAAATCCGTGGCCCAGGTCTGTTCGTGGTCATCGGCGCCGCGTGCCGCCGCCTCGTCCGTCCATTGCCCGTTCCCATCGTTGATGAACAACCGGTTCCACCGGCGCGGGTTATTGGGATTGTTCACCCCTTGCCTGCAATGGGCAATGTGCAGGTCGAGGTGCCCATCATTGTTCACATCGGCAAAGCAACTGCCGTAGTTGCCGCTCATGTCGCTGGCGGGCACGGTGCTCCAATCGATGTAGTTGCCGTTGTACTGCGGAATGCCGGATGCATCGGTTAAATACAGATTGGGCGCACCTACATCGTTGCAGGCGAAAACATCCACGCGGCCGTCATTGTCCACGTCCGCCATGCTCATGCATTGCTGAAAGATGGACGGCCCGTTGAGGTTGATGAGCGAGAAGCTGCCCCGTGCGGTGATCTTCAGCAGGTGCACGCCATCGAAATTGCCCGCGCTGCAGATGTCCTTGTGGCCATCGTTGTCCAGGTCGGCCATGGCCCAGCCCCATTGGGAGCTGGAGGAGACCGCGCCATGGTCCACCGCTGTGAAACTGCCGTCCGCCTCTTGGTACAGCACATACACATGGCGGCTGTTGTCGAGTTGCACCACATCGTCCAGGCCGTCGCCGTCCATGTCGGTAACGGCCATGCAGCCGCCGCTACTGGCCGCATGGGCCAGCATGGCCGTTCCGTTGGTGAATTGCGGCTGCGCGGCGCCCTGCAGGGAAGAAAGAAGCACCGCCATTGCAACGAAGTAGCGCTTTTCCATGTACGGTCGGGGGATTGGTACAGTAAAAGTATTCCGCTCCACCCGGAATTGTTCACCCCCGGGCTTAAAATTCAGTGCGGGCCTTTTCCCTGTTCCCACACCTTCGTTTGCCGTTGTATGCTTTCATCGTGGATGGCATCCATCAGGGCCTGGATGAAAGTGGCCGACAGCCCCTGCGCTTTTCCGAAGGCGTGCGCCTCTTCCATGATCTTGCGCCAACGCCGGGGTTGCAGGATGGCCACATTGTGGGCATGCTTGAAGGCCCCGATGCGGCCGCTGATCTCCATGCGGGCGCCCAGCTTTTGCAGGATCTCCTCGTCCAGCCGGTCGATCAGGTCGCGGTGCTCCTGCAGTTCATCACGCAGGTGCGCTTCGTTGCCGGGGCTGCGGAAAACCAGTTCACCCAGCAATTCGCCCAGTTGCCCGGGGGTAAGTTGCTGCCCGGCATCGCTCAGGGCCTCAGCGGGCGAGCGGTGCGTTTCCACCATCAGGCCGCTGAAGTTGAGGTCCAGGGCTTGCTGCGCCACCTTGGGCAGCAGGTCGGTGCGGCCTGCAATGTGGCTGGGGTCACCGATCAACTCCAATTCCGGAAAAGCTGCCTTCAGCCGCACCGGTATTTCCCACATGGGATTGTTGCGGTAAGGCGTGCGCTCGAACCAGTGGAATCCCCGGTGGATGGCCGCAATGCGCGTGGGCCCGGCGTCGAACAGCCGTTCGATGGCGCCCAGCCACAATTGCAGATCGGGGTTCACGGGGTTTTTCACGAATACCGGCACGTCCACTCCCCGCAAGGCATCGGCAATGGCCTGTACGCTGAACGGGTTGGGTGTGGTGCGGGCCCCGATCCATAGCATGTCCACCCCCGCCTTCAACGCTTGTTCCACGTGCTGCGGGGTGGCCACTTCCGTGGTGGTAAGCAGGCCGGTACGCTCCTTCACCTCGGCCAACCAGGCCAATGCTGGCGCCCCCACACCCTCGAAATGGCCGGGGCGCGTACGGGGCTTCCAGGCCCCCGCCCTGAACACCTGCACTTGTGGAGCGGCCTCCACGATCTGTTGTGCCGTGGCCAGCACCTGCTCACGGCTTTCAGCGCTGCAAGGACCGGCAATGAGCAGTGGGCGCTGAAGGCCCAATTGCCAAGCGCTGAACGGTTTGGGGCGGATGCCCGGATGTGCCATGGACGGCAAAGGTACCGGGCCAAAGTGCCATTGGCATGCCTTTGGTCCGTACCTTGTTGCAACATTGAACCACTGCCATGGACACCAAGGAAAAACCACAGGAGCCGAAGATGCGGCCGTTGGGCAACGAAAGCCCTGACCCCTTCTCGCCCACGCTTCCCCCAGGGTCGTTGCACGAGCGGCTACGGCCGGCGGAGGATGACCCCTCCGGCGATGCCGCACCGGCGTTGGATGACCCTGCTGCACCGGCGGCCCCCTCGGGCACTGCACGCGATAAGGGCGGCAGCGACGATCATTGATCCCAGCGCAAGGCCAGCTTGCCGATGGTGCGCCCAGAGGCAAGCTTGCTGATGGCGTGCGGCAATTGATCAGCGGCAAGCAACGGTTCCGAGTGCGGGATGAGCTGCCCTTTTTGCCACGCCGCCACTGCTTGTTGCAGGCAATGGCCTGCCAGATCGGGCCGGCGGGTGGCGATGCGCAACATATTGACGCCAAGCACGCTCTGGCCCTTCATCATCAACAGGATCGGCACCAACAGGCCCATGCGCCAAACGAACCGCAGCGCACCCCACGCCCCGGCACCCCGTTGGGCCCCGCCGAAAATGAACAACCGGCCGCCGCTGCCCAAAAGCCCGAGGTCCCGTTTGAACGTATCGCCGCCCACAGGATTGAAGGAGACATCCAGCCTTGTACCTGCCAAGGCCTTTGTGATCTGTGCGAGCTCGTTGCCCCCACTGCGGTTTATGGTGTGCTGCACCCCTATGGACCGCAAGTATTCCATCTTTTCCTGCCCCGAGGCAACGGCCAGCACCTCGCATCCGGAAGCCACTGCCAATTGGCACAGGAACTGGCCCACGCCGCCCGCGGCGCTGCGCACCAACACCTTCTCGCCGGGCCACAACTGCGTGGCCACACGCGCCATGTACCAGGCCGTAATACCTTGCGTGGCCATGGCCAGCGCCTGCGCCAAGGGGGCGCCATCGGGCACCACGGCCACGGTGCGGTGATCGGTGGCGGCCAACTGCCCGAAACCGCCAAAACGCGTGAGGCCCACCACACGCTTGCCCAGCAATCCGGCAGGTGTTCCGCTGCCCAGGGCCACCACCCTTCCGATCACTTCGTAGCCGATCACACAGGGTGGCGCCGGCGCTTCGCGGTACAAACCGCGCACCGCCATCGTATCGGCGTAATTCAATCCAAAGCCCTCGCTTTCAACCAGCACTTCGCCGGGCCCGGCCACGGGGTCCGGCATGTCGCGAAACGACAACACTTTTTCCGGTGGCCCATGGCCCGTCAATACCCATGCCTTCATGCCCTTACGGTACGGATATCCGTCCTTCCTCCGCCGCCACGGCATATTCCACCACCAACTGCCGCACGCGCTGCAGGTCTGCACCCGTGCCGATCTGGCCCAGCAGTGTGGCATACTCAGGGCGTTCCGCGCGGAAACGTTCGGCGGCGGGTATGGCCGGCGACCCGCCGAACACGGCCGGCACGATCTCACTTTCCAGGCCCTGGCTCAGGTAGGAAGCCCATCCGTAGCTGATGCCGGAGGCCTCCAGCGAATCGTTCTGCATGCGCAAATGGGCCAGGCCGTTCTCCCAATAATAAATGGGGCCTTGGGCCATCAAACGCACCGGCAGGTTCCCTTCGGGCTCGATCCGGTACAGGGCGCCCTTGTTCATAAAACCCCAGACCTTGCGCGTGGCCACCTGCTTGCGCTTGCCCCCTTGTACATACACCACCACAAACCGGCCCATGCTGGGCATCACGTCAATGGCACCCTCCACGGTGTCGCCCTTGTTCTGCGCATGGTCGGCCGCGGAATGGTACAGCATGCCCTGGCCCATTGCGGCCGCTGGTATGGCCAAGGCGATCAGGATCAAGTGGCGCATGGCAGGCAGTGCCACGAAATATAACCACGATCGTCCTCAACCGGCTCAATATGCGGGCAACTTGCCCCGCAATTGCGCCCGCGCGCTGGTAAATCGCCACAATAGGGCGCCTTCACCGCAGGGCCGTGCCAACGTGTGGTGCTCCGGGCCCGCCAGGGGCTGCACCAAGAGCAACCGCCCTTGCAGGTCGAAAAGTTCCAATGTGCCGGAAGGCCCATCGTTTTGCACAGCGAGCAATTGGCCGGGCACTGGGTTGAGCCGGAAGGTGGTCCTCGTTTCCTCCACCACACCAAGCCCGGTCACTTCAACCGTTACCAGCGCGGTATCCGCACGGCCGCAATTGTCGCTGGCCACATACACCACTTCAAAGGTGCCCGCGGTGGTGAACTGGTATTGGAAACTGGCCTGTTGCACAGTGCTGCCATCGGGCATGATCCATTGGTGGGCCGTGGCATTCAGCGAGGTTTCGGTGAATTGTGCGGTGCCGTTGCCGAGCAGGGTGTAATGTGGCTGCGCCACCGGATCATCCGCGCCGATGTTCCACGTGGCCAGGCTGTCGAGCACGGTGCTTGCGGCCATTTGCTGCAGGGTAGTCGCCGTGGTGGCGGGAAGGCCAGCGGCCGGTTGGCCCCCCAGCGCCGAACGGCGGAACATGGTGGTGTACAGCACGCTGGCGGCCAAATAGCTGCCGGCCACGCTGGGGTGGCTGCCGTCACTCACGTAAAGGTCAACCGAAGGCTGCGTGGCCCGTACCTGCTGCCAGGCCGCACCCACCGGTGCGCATGCGGCCTGGTTGTCCATGGCCATCTGCAGGTAGCTGCCACGGAGTTGCTGCTGCATGCCGGCATAGGTGCACACCGGCGGCCATCCCGCGCAGTTCTGCGCATCCCCGTCGCGCCGCCCCCAGGTCATGTAGAATACGGGAACGGCACAGGGCGAGTATGCGCGTACGGAATCCACCAATTGCGCGGCATACGGCAGGCACTGTGCGGCCACCTGCGCCGGGGGGAATGACGGCAGCTGGCTTTGTTCCTGCAGCACAACGAAATCCCAATTCCCCTGTCGGATCAGCGCCAGCGTGGCCGGGTTGGCCGTGTGCTGCTGGAAGGTGTGGCCACCCGGCGCGGAGCTTTGCACCACCAGTGCATCGCCCAGTGAAAGCGCGAGTTGCCGCGTCATTTCGGGCAGGTTGTTGGCCGAGGTGTAGCTATTGCCGATGAACAGCACCCGCACCGCCTGTGCTTGCACGGTGGATAGTGCCACCACGAAGGCGGAAAGCATGATCGCTCTTACCATGGCCCGAAAGTATCCGCTTCCGTCGGCCGAAACCGCCATTCTTCCCTTACACCTTGGGCGGCAAAGGCTCACGCCAGTTCGATCTCGAAGAGGTCCTCCAATTCCAACTTCAGGCGCTGTTTCACACCCTCCATGTCCAGCAGGCCGCCGAGTTCCTTGGCCATGCAGGTAACACCCTTGTCGGCAATGCCACAGGGAACGATGTGGTCGAAGTAGGAAATGTCGGTATTCACGTTGAAGGCGAACCCGTGCATGGTCACCCATCGGCTGGCCTTCACCCCAATGGCACAGATCTTCCGCGCTTTGGCCGGGTCATCCGGGTCCAGCCACACCCCGGTAAGGCCGTCGATCCGGCCTGCCTTGATCTTGTAGGCCTCCAGCGTTCCGATCACGGCTTCTTCCAACGTGCCTATGAAGCGGCGCATGTCGTGGAAGAAGTGGTCGAGGTCGAATATCGGATAGCCCACGATCTGGCCCGGGCCGTGGTAGGTGATGTCGCCACCGCGATCAATGGGGAAGAACTGAACGCCCTCCTCACGCAGCTGTTGCTCATTCCACAGCAAGTGCGTGCGGTCGCCGCTTTTGCCCAACGTGTACACGTGCGGATGCTCGCAGAAAAGCAGGTGGTCGTGGGTGGGCAATTGCTCTCCCGGCGGGGCGTTCCGGTTCAGGGCCTTCCTGTCCAATGCTTCCTGGAACAGGCGTTTTTGAATGGACCAGGCCTCTGCGTAATCGATCAGGCCAAGGTCCTGGAAATGGATCCGTTTCACGGGGCAAAGGTTATCCGCAGGGCGGCTTTCGCCTACAGGTGCCCCGGCATTGCCCCTGCGCAGCGCCGCCGGGCCAGTGACCCGACCCGGCTTGGGATGATGCGGCCCGGCGGCCCGTGTACCTTTGCATGTGCCCATGCCCGAAGCCCTTGACGTACGCGAGAAAGTGAAGCTGCTGCCCCACAAGCCCGGCGTGTACCAATTCTTCGACGCCGACGGCAAGGTCCTTTATGTGGGAAAGGCCACCAGCTTGCGCAGCCGCGTGGGCAGCTATTTCGCCAAGGAATTGCCCAACGGCAAAACACGGCTGATGGTGAGCAAGGTGCACGACCTGCGCACCATCGTTACCGATACGCCGTACGACGCGCTGTTGCTGGAGAATTCATTGATCAAGGAGTTCCAGCCCCGCTTCAACATCATGTTGCGGGACGACAAGAGCTACCCGTGGATCCGCATCCGCAACGAGCGGTTCCCGCGGATCGAGGGCATGCGCAACCCGGTGGATGACGGGTCGGAGTACATCGGCCCGTTCGCCTCGGTGGGCGCCATGCGCACGGCTTTGCGGCTGGTGCACCAGTTGTACAAGTTGCGCACCTGCAACTACGACCTCTCACCCGCCAAGGTGGCCAAGGGCACCTACCGCCGATGCCTGGAATGGCACATGGGCAAATGCAAGGCCCCCTGCGAAGGGCTGCAGGATGAGCAGGAGTACAACGAGAACGTGGCCCAGGCCCGGCAGGTGCTGCGGGGCCGCATCGGCGGGGTGGTGCGGCTGTTGAAGGAACAAATGGCGGCGCACGCCGAAAAGCTCGAGTTCGAGGAGGCGGAGGAAGCGCGCATGCAGCTGGAGCAGTTGGAGAAATACCAGGCGCGCAGCACGGTGGTAAGCCCCACCATCGGCGATGTGGACGTGTTCACCCTGGCGCGCAACACGCACAGCACCTTCGTCAACTACATGCGCGTGATCGATGGTGCCGTGGTGCACGGGATCACCGTGGAAATGAAGCGCCGGCTGGAGGAGCCGGATGAAGAAGTGCTACAATTCGCGATCGCCGAGCTGCGCCAGCGTTTCCGCAGCAATGCGCCCGAGGCCATCGTGCCCATGGACCCTGGGATCGAAATGCCCGGGATCACCTTCACCGTGCCCCAGCGCGGCGATAAGAAACACCTGCTGGAAATGGGCGCGCGCAACGCCAACTACTTCATGCTGGAAAAGCAGAAGCAGGAGGCCCTGGTGGATCCCGAGGCCGCCACCGAGCGCATACTCGAGCAACTGCGGCAGGACCTGCGCTTAAGCGAATTGCCGCGCCACATCGAATGCTTCGACAACAGCAACACGCAAGGAACCGACCCCGTTAGCGCCTGCGTGGTGTTCAAGGACGCCAAGCCCAGCCGGAAGGATTACCGCCACTTCATTCCGCGCACGGTAACAGGCGCCAACGATTACGCCACCATGGAGGAAGTGCTGGAGCGGCGCTACTCACGGTTGCTCACCGAAGGCGACCCGCTCCCGCAATTGGTGGTGGTGGACGGAGGCAAGGGGCAATTGCATGCCGCCACCAACGTATTCGACCGCCTTGGGCTGCGTGGCAAGGTGGCGTTGATCGGCATTGCGGAAAAACTGGAGGAGATCTATTTCCCGGCCGACCCCTATCCACTGCACATCGATAAACGGAGCACCAGCCTGCGGGTGATCCAACAAATGCGCGACGAGGCCCACCGCTTCGGCATCACCCACCACCGCAAACGGCGCAGCAAGCGCACGGTGCGCACCGCCCTGGAGGATATACCCGGCGTGGGGCCGGCCACCGCCCAAAAGCTGCTCAAGCGCTTTGGCTCGGTGAAGGGCATACAGCAGGCCGGGCGCGATGCCGTAATGGCCGAGATCGGCGAAAAGAAGGCGGACGTGGTGCTGCAGGGAATCGGGATGGCCGGGCAAGCGCAAGGTTAGCAAGCCGGTCAATCACCGAAACGGACCACCTGCCGCAAGCGTTCCTGCCCCTCTGCATTGGTGTAGCGCTCCTTCAGGACGATGTAGTCCGGGGTGAGCTTTCGCTGCAGGTGGAAGCCAAGGATCGCTACGCCGCCGGCCAGGGCCATGAACGCCACCTCACCAATGCCCAGGTTGGCAAACTGTCCTTGCCGCATCACAGTCAAAAAGCCGATCAGGCCGGCGAATGCATGGAATCTCCTCCAATACTTCCACACGCCCACAAGCGCCGCTGCCCAGGCCATCGCCCAGATCATCTTGAACACCATGGTTATTCCATCCTCCTCCACCGCGGCCGGTACATCCACGGCCAATTTCCAAGCGATAACCAATAGCATCAGGACGGCCAGTGCATAGTGCTGGGCCTTGTACCGCTGCCTCCGCTCCAGGGTGGGCACATACCGCACGAGGTCCGCCAGGTTTTCGTCCGCCATGTTGCCAGCCTCTTCCAGCCGACCATAAACATCTTGTGGGCTGTTGCCGGTTTCGATCTCATTTCGCACCCGGTTTCGAAGTTCCTTGGATCTCATGGCTCGGTCGTGAAGGGTTCGCAGGAACGGGCCTTGGCCGCGCTGAAGGCAGTGGCGTGAGGTTGTTCGCTGGTACCTACCTTCCATCCATGTCCCGCATCTCCATCCTGCTTCCATTCCACAACGCTGACCGAACGCTCGACGCGGCCATCCAGAGCATGATCGGGCAGACGTTCACGGACCACGAGCTGCTGTTGATCGACAACGCTTCCACCGATGCCAGCACCGCCATCGCCGGGTGCTGGGCAGCACGCGATAAGCGGGTGAAGGCGATCACCGAGCCAGCGATCGGGATCGCCCATGCCCTGAACACCGGCCTGCGGCATGCAACGGGCACGTACATCGCACGCATGGATGCCGACGACACCAGCCATCCGGAGCGCCTGGCCAAGCAGGTGGAATACCTAGATGCCCACCCGGCTATCGGTGTGCTCGGCACCCGCACCCGCTTTGCCACCACCGTGGAAAAAAGCAGCGGCATGCGCTGGTTCACCCACTGGCAGAACGCGATCACCGCGCCGCACGAGCATTACCTGAAGCGTTTCGTGGATGCGCCGCTCGCACACCCCACGGTGTTGTACCGCCGGGAGTTGGTGGAACGGTACGGAGGCTACAACACCGACCCATTACCCGAGGACCATGAACTGTGGCTGCGCTGGATGGACGCCGGGGTGCGCTTCGCGAAGCTGCCCGAGGAACTGCTCACTTGGAACGACCATGAAGGCCGACTCAGCCGCACGCACCCCAACTACAGCACGGAAGCCTTCTTCACCACCAAGGCCAAGTGGCTGGCGAAATGGATGCGGCGCAAGCTGAACGGCAGGCCGGTGATCATTGCCGGCACCAGCAACCTGTGCTTGGCCCGCGCACGGCTGCTGGAAGCGGAAGGCATCCCCCTCAGCGCCTTCACCGATGTGAGGCCGCGTGAAGTGCACGGCCATCCATTCATCCCTCACGATGCCCTGCCACCCTCAGGCGAAGCCTTCATCATCTCGTTCATCTCGCAACGCGGTACCGGCGACCGTATCGCGCAATTCCTGGCGGGAAGAGGACTTGTTGAGGGGGCGGACTTTGTGCTGGCAGCGTAAGGTGCTGATGATCAGCAAATATTAATTACCACTAATTTCATCATTAAATCAGTAGTTGGGCCATTTCCACGACCTTCGTAGGCATGCCCTCCATTCCTTCCCTTGCACCGCTCCGCACCCACTTCCAAAGCGGTGCCACCCGCCCTTATCGTGCACGCCGGGATGCCCTGCGCAGCTTGAAACGCAGCCTGAAAAGGCACGAGGAAGCCCTGCTCGGGGCCATGCATGCCGACATGCGGAAGCCCCGCTTCGAGGCGTACATGGCAGACATCGGCTTGGTGCACCAGGAGCTTGGCCATGCGCTGCAGCACTTAAGCGATTGGATGCGGCACACGGAAACACCCACGCCGCTTGCCCTGTGGCCCGCCAAGGGCCGCATACAGGTAGAACCCTTGGGCGTGGTGCTGATCATCGCGCCGTGGAACTATCCCGTGGCCCTCACCCTCTCCCCCTTGGTGGCGGCCCTTGCGGCGGGCAACTGCGCGGTGGTGAAGCCCAGCGAGGAAGTGCCCGCCACGGCCGCCGTGATCGAACGGGTGATCACCGAGGCCCTTCCGCAGGAACAGGTCCGTGTGGTGCAGGGCATCGGCAGCGAGGTGGTGCCCAAGCTGATCCACGATTTCCGCTTCGACCACATCTTCTTCACCGGCTCCCTGCCCGTGGGCCGGGCCATCCTGCAGCAGGCCGCACCGCAGTTGGTGCCGGTGACCTTGGAGCTGGGCGGCAAGAGCCCCGCCATCGTGGATCGTACCGCAAAGGTGGACCTGGCCGCCAAGCGGATCGCGTGGAGCACCTTCTTCAACGCCGGCCAAACCTGCATCGCCACGGACTATGCGCTGGTGCATACCGACGTGATGGGACCCTTCCTGGAAGCCCTCGCCAAGCACACCGCACGCTTCTTCGGCAACGACCCACAGCGATCCCCCGGCTATGCCCGGATGGTAAACGACAAGCATTTCAACCGGGTAACGCGCTACCTCGCCGATGGCCGCATCCAATTCGGCGGCCAACACGATGCGGCGGACCGCTACATCGCACCCACCGTGCTCACCGAGGTGCCATTGGACAGCCCCGTTATGCAGGAAGAGATCTTCGGCCCCGTACTGCCGGTGATCCCGTGGAGCGGGCCGGAAGAGGCCCGCGCGATCATTGCCCGGAATCCCACCCCATTGGCACTGTACGTTTTCAGCAAGAACCGCCGCACCCAACGCCTCTTCACCGAGGGCATTCCCTTCGGTGGGGGCTGCGTGAACCACTGCCTCCTGCACTTCGGTGACCCGCACCTGCCCTTCGGCGGTGTGGGCACCAGCGGCATGGGCCGCTACCACGGTCAATACGGTTTCAACCTGTTCAGCCACTTCAAGGGCATCATCCGCGCCGACCGGTTGCCGGAGCCGGGTATCCAGTACCCGCCCTACCCCACGTGGAAGGAGAAGGTGTTGCGCAGGGTGATGGGGTGAGCGTGGCTTACGAACTGCCACCTATACCCCGATCAACGGCACATCGTATTTCACGAACTGCTCATCAACCGTTGCCACGCTCATGCCTTCATCCTTGGCCTGTCCGATCAGCATGCGGTCGAACGGGTCCCGATGGTGGAGAGGTAGCTATGATGCAGCTACAATATTTGACGGCTGCAACGGCAGGATCTGAAACCGTGCTTTCGTGATGGTAGCGAAAAAGTCATCCAATGGCATGCGTAACGGCAATTTGCCAATGCCATGCTTAAGTCCGATCTCCCATAATGAAACGATACTGACGTAAGACCTGCCAGGTAAAGATCGAATCGCGCTTCTGATGGGACTGGGCAATGCCGGATGGTCTGCTTGGAACCAAAGCAGGACATGCGTGTCCAGCAGCAACTTCATTCCATGTACTCCTTGAGATCATCCAAGGGATCATCGAAGTCGTCCGGCACATCCACCATGCCCTTTGCAAGCCCCGGCACGGGTATCTTGTTTGACTCCGGTGGCGGTCCGCCTTGGTTCCGCTGGAGCAGGAAAGCAATAAAATCCAACACTTGCTTCCGAATATCCTCCGGCAGCGAAGAAAGCTGGATGTAGTTGTCAGCAGAAGCCATGAAACGAAGTTACAGCAAAATGGCGAATACTGCCGGTGCTTGGAATCTTGTCTGGGGACGGTTGCAACCACCGCTTACAACAGCTCCAGCCGTTCCGCGCGCTTGGGCCGCAGGTGGTCGCGCACCAGCAGCATGTGCCGCTCATCACATTCCAACGAGGCGATGCAGCGGTTCTGCACGGGGGTGACATAGGTGCGCAATTCGGCTATCCCATGTTTTTCGCAGAACTCCTCCAAGTGATGGCAGAAATGTTCTGCCGTGGTTTTGGCATCGGGGCCGAGAAAGTCCCAGTGGAAGCGTAAGGTTGGCATGGCGCTGTGCAAAAATAGCCCTGCATGCGCCCGGCATTGTGCAAACGAACAAACCAAGGCATCGGTTGTCATCCCATTACCTTCACACCATGGCAAGCCAAGCACCAGCAACTGCGGAACGGCACCACCAAAATACGGCGGCACTTCCCAAGGCCCTGCGCCACAAGGCCAACTTCATCAATGGCGAATGGGTGGCCCACGGGGATGGTGGTTTCACCGAGGTGCTGCACAAGTACCACGGCACCGTTTTGGCCAAACTGCCCAATGCTTCAAGCGCGCAAATGGACCAGGCCATCGCCGCCGCCTTGGAAAGCGGCAAGACCTTGGCCGCTTTGAGCGCCGGAATGCGCCATGCCGCGCTGGAGAAGCTGGCCGCCGGCATTGAGGCGCATGCAGTTGATCTTGCGCGGCTGATCATGCAGGAGGGCGGCAAGCCGATCGGTTACGCAAAGAATGAGGTGGAGCGTGCCCTGGTGACGGTGCGCACCGCTGCCGCGGAAGCGCTGCGTTTTACCGGGGAGGCGGTGGCACTGGACTTTGGCAAGGGTGAGGGCCGCCATGCATTCACCACGCGGGTGCCGGTGGGCGTGATCGCTGCGGTGACGCCCTTCAATTTCCCGCTGAACCTGGTGTTGCACAAGGTGGCGCCGGCCATGGCCGCCGGATGCCCGGTAGTGCTGAAACCCGCCTCCAAAACACCGCTCAGCGCGTTGCTCCTGGCACATTTGATCGAGGAGGCCGGATGGCCCAAAGGAGCCTTCAACGTGCTCGTATGCGGGCGCGAAGTGGCCGAGGAATTGATCACTGACGAGCGGGTGGCCATGTTCAGCTTCACCGGCAGCGATGCCGTGGGCTGGCGATTGAAAAGCATTTGCGGCAAAAAGAAGGTGGCCTTGGAATTGGGCGGCAACGCGGCCGTGGTGATCGATGAGGGAGCCGATCTGGCCAAGGCCGCCATGGAGGTGGCCATGGGCGCCAACCTGTACGCCGGGCAAACCTGCATCAGCACGCAGCGCATCTTCGTGGTGGAGCCGCTGTTCGGGCGCTTCCGTGAATTGCTGGTGAACGAGTTCAGTGAACTGAAGGCCGGGGATCCGGCGGACCCGGATGTGTCGGTTGGACCGATCATCGACGCCAAACATTTCAAGCGTGTCCAGGATTGGCTGGCCGAAGCGGTGGAAGGCGGTGCGGAAGTGCTTGCAGGAGGCCGAACAGTGGATGCGGAACGCCATGTATTTGCGGCCACGCTGCTCACCCGTACCAACCGCCACATGAAGGTGTACAAGGATGAAGTATTCGGGCCGATCACGCTCGTGGAACCGGTGGCCGATTTCACCGCGGCCTTGGACCGTGTGAATGATGGCCGATACGGGCTGCAGGCCGGCGTGTACACCAACAACATCGCGCACATGAAGCAGGCGCACAGGCACTTGGCCGTGGGCGCGGTGATCATGAACGGCACGCCCGGTTTCCGGATCGATAGCATGCCCTACGGCGGCATCAAGGACAGTGGCCTGGGGCGCGAGGGCGTGCGCTACGCCATGGAGGAAATGACCGAGCCCAGGTTGCTGGTGTATTGATGGGGGAAAGGAAGAGCAGGACGTTGGTTACAGGCAACAGAACATAGGCGGAGCATGGTCGTGGGGCGACCCGATTTCCCTGCGGACCACCAACCTGGCACGACCAATTGCGCTCGGCCCTTATTCACGGGATCATTCCCCACGCTCCAGCTTCTCCACCCGTTCCACGAGCTTTTCCAAGCCCCGGAAGTGGATGTAGCTCTTGCGGTACTTGCTCGCTTCCCACGCCGGGCTGCCCATGTAGCTCTCGCCCGCCTTGGTGTTCTTGCTGATGCCGCTTTGCGCAGCGATGATGGTGCCGTCGGCGATCTTCAGGTGGCCGACGATGCCCACCTGCCCGCTGAACATGCAGTTCTTGCCGATCTTGGTGCTGCCCGCCACTACGCCGCCCGCCGCGTAATACGTATTCTCGCCCACCTCCACATTGTGCGCGATGTGGATCAAGTTGTCGAATTTGACCCCCTTGCGCAAAATGGTGCTGCCCAGCGTGGCGCGGTCAATGGCGCAATTGGCGCCGATCTCCACCTCATCCTCGATCACCACGTTGCCGATCTGCGGAACCTTCGCCCCGCCGCCTGGGCCCGTTGCGAAGCGGAACCCGTCACTGCCGATCACCGTGCCGCTATGGATGATGCAATTCTTGCCCACCACGCAATCCGAATAGATCTTCACCCCGGCGTAGATCACGGTGTTGTCACCGATCGTCACATTGTCGCCCACGTAGGCCTGCGGGTAAACCTTCACGCTGTTGCCCAGTTTGGCATTCTCTCCGATAAAGGCCAGCGGGCCGATGTAGCAATCTGTACCATGCGTGGCCCCATCCGAGAGCACCGCCTGTGGCGAAATGCCTTTCTTGTTCCGTTTGATCTGGTCGTACAGCTCCAGCACCTTGGCGAAAGCACCCTGCGCATCGGCCACGCGCACCAAGGTGGCCTTCACCGGATGGGCGAGCGCATGGTCCTTGCCGATGATCACCACCGAGGCCGTGGTACCATACACGTACTGCGCATATGCCGGATTGGCCAGGAAAGAGAGCGAGCCTTCGCCACCTTCCTCGATCTTGGACAGGCGCGTTACGGTAGCATTGCCGTCCCCTTCCACGGTACCGTGGAGGAGTTCGGCGATCTGGTTGGCGGTGAATTGCATGGGGCTGGTATCAGTGCGGCAAGGTAGCTTGTGCGCAAGCACCTGCACCACGCCCGGCCAACGCACCTCCAAGTCTTACTTCACCTCGGCCAACTTGTCCTTCAGCATGTTGATCACCGCGATCTCCGTAGCGTCCACGCCTTTGATCTCGGCCAGGTACCAGCTCACCCAATCGCCGAAATGCACCAGGTACAGTTGCCGCTCCAAGGGGTCCGCTCCCTGGCTCCACACCTCGTGGATGTGCGGGGTGTGGCGGCCGAAGATCCCTTTGTTGATCTCCATGCGCACCTGGCTGCGGGCATGGTCGTCCTTGTGGCGGAAGATCACCACGGCGATGTGCTGGTCGCCTCCGGCCCACCCCACCAGTTCATTGTGGTTCATTTCAGGTATGGCGTGGTGCCAGCACAGCTCCTTGCTGTTCTCGTTCAGTTGCTGGCGGAAGCGGATGCTCACCGCTTCCGTGGCGGCCTCGCTATAGATCACGGTGCGCTTGCCGTGCAATAGCCCGGCCAAGTGCTTGGCCTGCGCTTTTATGGTCTCCTGCCCAGCGCGCAACCGATCGGCCGCCCGGCTGATGGATGATGTGAAATCGCTGCTGAAAACGCCATAGTGCCTCAGCAGGAAGAATTGCTGCGTAAGGGAATAGGCCAACATGGTGCGCGGCGGGTTCCCACCGGGGATCACAATGTGGTCAAGGCCTTTTTCCCGGGCCCACTGCAGCATGGTGCCGCCGCTGGTGATGCAGGCCACCCGGGCACCTTTTTCCAGGGCCTGCCCCATGGCGGCCAAGGTTTCCTCGGTGTTCCCGCTGTAGCTGCAGGCGATCACCAGGCTGTGCTTGCCCACGTACGCCGGCAGGTAATAGTTGCTGTAGACCTCGATGGGGCAGTTGGCCTCCGCGGCCAGGGCCTGCGCAGCTATGCGCCCCCCGATGCCGCTGCCGCCAAGGCCGGTGATCACCACGTGGGCATACGGCCCGGCGGGTGCGGACAATTTCGCGCTGCGTCCAATGGCGAGCGCTTCATTGAGGTGGTCGGGGAAATTGCGGATCAGGTCGAACATGATGGCAGGTGTTAATGCGAAAATAGGCACCTGTAACGATGCGGGTGGCTGATGGGTTCGGCCGTGCCGGCCTATTGGGGCAGGTCCTCGGGACCGCAGGCGCCAGGCGCCAGGTCCTTCAGCTCCTTCATCCTCAGGAAGGTGTTGTTCACCTGCTGCGTGATGCTGGTTCCGGCGTTCAGTTCACTCACTTTCAGGAACCAGCATTTCGCCTTGGCGCGGTCCTGATCTTCCTTGTTGTACAGGAAATAGAGCCCCATGTAATTGTAGGCCTCCTCCAGATCGGCCTTATGGCCATCGCGTTCCTCCGGCTTCATTTTTTGGATCACCTGCACATAGTATGGCAGGGCACCCCAGGTCTTCACCTCGGCCGTGTCCAGGCCTGCCTGCGAGCGTGCGCGGTACAGGTAACCTTGGTAGATGTTGGGCTGCCGGGTGATGTATTGTGCCCAGGCGCTGTCCGCCGTCAGGTACATGCGGGCCCGGTTGGCCATGGCGCCCAGGTAGTACCAATCATTCACTTCGGGCCGGGCGCCCGCCACTTTCTGCCGCATGGCCTGCACGGCCTTGGTATAGGCGCGCCCGTCGGTGAAGGCCTTGGCTGCCTCCAGGTACAGGTATTCCTTGCTGGCATCCATGCGCGCGGCCTTCAGGTACATTTCACCGGCCAGCGAGTCGTACGGCATGGCCTTGATGCCCTTTGCCACCGCTGCGGCCGAGTCCGCCATCAGGTCCTTGCCCAGGCCCTGTAGGATCTTGCCGGCGTATTCGTAATCCACGCTGATCACCTTTTCAGCGGGCTGCTCGGCGAAATAGCTCTTCAGGGTGCTGTCCGCTTCCAGGTGGTCACCCTTTTCGAACAGGTCGAACGCCTTGAGGCGCCGCAGCACGAGGTTCTTCACGCCTTCCTGCTCCAGTGCGCGTATCTCAGCCAGGCTTTGGTCGTATTGGCCCACCAGGAAAAGGAATTGGGCATTGCGCACACGTGCCGAGGTGTTGCCCGCATTCAGCTCGAGATAGCGCTTCATGTCCGCGGTGGCCTTTGGGAAATCGCGGTTCTTGAAATAGGCCTCGGCACGGCCGCGGTAGGCGGGGGCATAGGCTGGATCAAGCGCGATGGCATCGGTATAGGCCTCTATGGATACGGGGAAATTCTGTGCGCGGTAGTACATGAAGCCCTTGCGTGCCACGGGCTCGGCATCCAACGGGCGCAATTCCATGGCCTTCTTGTAGTTTTCCAACGGCGCCGAGCCATCACGCGGGTTGCGTTGGAAGAGGGCATCGCCCTTGAGGATGTAGGTCACTGGGTCCTTCGGGTCCAGGTCGATGGATTTCTGCAGGAACTCGAGGGCGGCGTTGTAATCCGGCTGTTCTCCCACCAGCAGCCCCTCGGCAACCTCGCGGTACACCGTGGCCATTTGAGGCTTGGTGTACTTGTTCGCCTTGTTCTGGGCGATCTCCAAGGCCTTGTCGAATTGGACCTGTGCCTCGGCATTCTTGCCCTGTTCGCGCAGCACCTTGCCCATCCCCGCGTAGTTGAGGGCGAAGCTGGGGTTCACCTCTGCGCCGTGGCGAAAAGCCAGGCCGGCACTGTCGCTGCGGTCGTTGGCGAAATAATTCTCGCCCATGTAGAACCAGGTCTCGCCACTGTTGGGTGTGCTTTCAAGGATGGCCTTGAAGGCGGAAGTGGCCTTTTCGAACTGTTCGCGTTCGGTAAGCTTGATGGCCTCGGCCAATTGGGCGTTTGCAGCAAGCGTGGCCCCCAACAGGCCCATGGTGAAGATGATCTTCATGCGGTTCTCGCTATTCAGGAACGATCTCAATGTTGCGTTCTGGGATCCGTACAGGCATCAATCCCAATTTAAGGATGATGCGTTGGCCCTTTTTGTTGGCCACAAAGGAAACAAAACCAGTGCCAAGCCCGGTTTTCCCTTCGGTGACAAGGGCCTGCACCGTGCGTAGCAAAGGGTATGAGCGGTCGCCGATGGTGGACTGCGAGGGCAGTACGGCCGGGGCATCCGGGGCGGTTGACAGGGGAAGCAGCCGCACGGAATCGCGCATGGTCACGGCGCGCGGATCGTCGAGGTCGCTGATGTACTCGTAGGGCAGGAAGCCGACCGCGGCCGGATTGCGGGCCACCTCGGCCACCAACGCGTGCACATCGGGCAGGGAACGCCCCTGCAATGTGGTGATCCCCAGGCTGTCGATCAGCTGGCGCGCGATGCCGCTGCCCGCGCCCGCGAAAATGGCGCGCAAACCATCGGGCCCTTGTCCTTCCAGCATGGCCTTCAGCGTGGGCATGTCCAGTTGGTGCAATTTGCTTTCGGGCGATACCACCAAGGCAACAGCGGTATGGTACAGGCGCACCACGGGCGTACTGATCCGGCGCTTGCGGTAGTAGTCCAGTTCTTCCCCACCGGGCTCCACGGTTGAGATGACAACGCGCACGCTGTCATTATGCAACGCCTTCAACAGGGCGGCCTCATCCAGGTAGCGCACGGTTATTTCCGCCTTGCGATAAAAGGCATGGAACACGTCCAACTGTTTATCGACGGCCGGCCTGGCGTCCACATCGGCAAGAATGAGCACTTTGCCTTGCGTGGGCTTATCGTCCCGCGTGGGGTCGGGAGCCTCCCAGCGGCAGCCGGCAAGCAACGCGGCCATGCCCAGCACTATGTACAACGGCCTATTCACCTTCATCGCTTTGCTGTACCGATTTCCGCCGCCAGATGATCGCGCGCACCACCCCGTACACCAGCAACGCAATGCCCAGCGGCAGCCTGAATTGCGTGATCTGGCCCATGAAGCCGGGTGAAAGCAGAAGCAACGCCCCCACCACCACGTACAGCACGCTCATGCCCAAGGCAAAATACTTCATGCGGCAAAGCTACCTGACCCGATAGTTCATGGGCAGCACCAGCCTGCAGCGTAGCCCACGCCCGTTCGTTCTGCCGCTTCAGTAGCGGCTCACCAACGCCAGTCCGTTGTATGGTTCCAGCTCGTTGCCTGAAACGAATACCGTGTTGCCGCCCTTCAGTTGGTTGCGTTGGATCATCTCATTGATGATATCATCCACAGCGCCCGGTTTTTCGCGTTCGTTCTGCGGCAGCAACTCCAGTCCATCTTCCTGCACCACCGCCGGTTGGAAAAAGCCCTCCTTCACGAAGAGCGTGTCGCCGCGGCCTTCCCTGATCGCCCGCCAGATCTCGCTGGGATCGGTGTGCAGCTTGCCCGCGGATATGGCGCTGCCAAGCTTCTTCACCTGTGCGTCGTAGCGCTCCTTGGCCACGGGAGCATAGGCTTTCCAAGCCTCCTCCACCAAGTGCAGCGGGGTAAGGTCCTCCCGGCTGGGGCTGAACGAAGCGGCCAAGTACTCCTTCCTGTCCGCCACGTTGCGGTAATGGTCCACGTTACGGGCCTCGGTGGCCAACACCACAGGCAGTGGGTTGGCATTGAGCACGTTCACCAGCGCCTTGTCCACGCGGTTGAAATATTCCTCCACCAGTTGCCCGAAGTTGCGGTCGGCCACTTGTTTGGCGCTGTCGGTGGCGGCCACGTTGTTGTTGATCGGGAAATCACCGCGCGTTTCCTGTTCCACCAGCCCGTTGAAGGCCTGGAACAGGCGCGCGGAATGCCGGTTTAGCCATAGTACATGGTAACGCGTGCCGCGCTGCAGCGCGCGCAGCACGTCGCGCGTCACGAAATGGTCATCCAGCGAAACCCGGTCGGTAACCGGCACGGGCAGCTTCGCAAGCCCGGAAATTTCCTTGTTCGCGAATAGCACCATGCTTTCCAGGTTGTGGGAGTGGTCAATGCCTTCGGCAAGGCGTTCCAGCCGCCCCATGACCATAGCGGCCACCTTGTCCCCGTGTTCGCTCTTCAGCCGGTGCTCGGCATCCTTGAGCAGGTTTTTCAGCTGGATCGGGTCCTTCAGATAATCAGGGCCCGTGCGGTGGGTGTTCAGGGTGATGGTGATGCATGCCTCACCACGCAAGGCCGATGCCTCCTGCAATTGCTCTCTCGCACTTTTTTCCATGTCTTCTTTTTTCGCGTTAAATGACAACAGGCCGATTGTTCGGGCCGGCCATGCGAACAAGATAGGCCCTGCACCCGCGGGCATTGCTGACCCATGCCGCTTTTGCAACATTTGGCCGCCCCTATTGCAGCCTGTAAACTTTTACCGTGCCCGCCACCTCCCCGTGGGTGCCACTGGTGTTCCACAGGTACACCACCGCTCTTTGTGCGTTGCTGGCCAGTAGCGGCACCCTGCGCACCGTGCGCAGCTTGCTGCCCAAGCGGGGCCCGCGCATGAATTGCAGCGGAACACTTTCGTAATGCTTTCCCCCGTCCGCATTATCCACCTCAACCACCAGTACCGCTTGCCAAGGTTCCTGCCCGGGGTGCATCTCCAGGTCAAGTTCCACCAGATAGGTGTGGCCGGCCAGGGGGGCCACGGCAGGGTGCCACAGTTCGGTGAACTCCTGCCCGCCGATCCGGAGGTTCATGGTACTGTCACTGATCAGCTCCGTGGCCACTGCTGCCTCGCGCACGAACAGGGCGGCGTGGCCGCTGGCGGAAGTGAAGGCCCGATGGTATTCCGGCGGCACGGTATGCCATGTGGGATCGGCCAGGAGCAGCTCCTGCCCGCCCATGGGGAAATCCACCGCATCGGCGGCGTTGAGCCGCACGCCCATGCTGCGCAGGGTGAAGGCCCAGCAGGAGGCCATCAGGTTCTGGGCGCCCATTGTGCGCAGCCGTGCCGCGGTGCCTTGTTCCTCTTCCACGGCGCGCACCAGGGCCGGGGTAATGGTCTGGTCCGGCCACAGCACGGTGCGTACCGTATTGGCGGTGGCCACGGCCCGCATGGGCAGTGCCAACAGGGCAAGCATGGCCCATTGTACCCTGGGCAAGCGCAATGCAAGGCGGTCCACCGCAAAAGAGACGAGCAGCACGAACAAGGGCACCCAATGCAATGCCGTGCGGTCCTCGGGAAAGAGGGTGCCCTTCCGATCAAAAAGCACCTGCCGGGCGAAAAGGTCGGCCCACAGCAGCGCCCCGCACATCACCAAGGCCCAGGCGCGGGCGGTCTTGTGGCGCTCGGCCCAAAGCGCCTGCAACGCAATGAACGTGGCCATGATCAGCGCCAGCATCACCACGGCCAGCATCCAGCCCGGCGCCGTACCGAACATGGGCCGCAACAGCGATGGCAGGCTGCCCTTCAGCAATCCGTTCGTTACCCCGTAATACAGCGATCCCCGCACCGATAGCTGCAGGCTGTAGGCAGCGGCCACCGCCCACGGCAACAGGCCGAGCACCAGCCACAGCACCGCGCCCAGCAACTTGCCGCGGCCATGCGGCGGCGTGCGCAGCGCCTTCACCAGCACCACGGCCAGCATGGCGGCCCACAGCGGCATCAGGTTAAGTGAACTGTAGTTGGCCAGCACCAGCATCCACAACACGGCCACCAGGTGCCGCCTGGAATACCGTTCCAGCAGCAGGCACAGGTGGTAAAGGGCCGCCAGCCAAAAGGCCATGGCCATGCCGTAGCCGCGGAAAAGGGAGAAGAAATCGAGCAGGAATGGCGTGGCCAGCAACGCGGCCCACAGGCAGCGCCGCACCAGCACATGGCGCGCCAACAGGCCCCAGCGCCATACATAGGCGGCATACAACAGGAAGGCCAGTACACTGGGCAGGCGAAGAGCCCAGGCGTGCATGCCGAGCACCTTGTAGGAGAGCCAGGCCAGCGCCGTGCACAACAGGTGGTTTCCAGCATCCCAATGGGCCTTGAAAGGCAGGAAATCGCCGGTCTCCACGTAGTAGAAGAAGGTCATGGCCTCATCGTGCACGATGGGCACGGTAACGGACCGCACGGCCACGTAGAAGAGGACCAGTGCGGCGGCCAAGAGGAACGCGGTGCGCTCCGCGCGGGTGTAATGGCCCGCCTCCATCGCCTATTGGCGTTGGCGTACAGTGCGCTGTTCGATCCGCTTCTCGTGGTCCTTCCCTTGGAAGATGCGGTGGACAAAGATCCCCGGTGTGTGGATCTCGTTCGGGTCCAGCTCGCCCGGCTCCACCAAATGCTCCACTTCGGCCACGGTGATCTTGCCCGCCATGGCCATCAGGGGGTTGAAATTGCGCGCGGTGTACCGGTACACCAGGTTGCCGTGCGTATCACCCTTCCAGGCCTTCACCAGGCTGAAATCCGCGCGCAGCCAGCGCTCCATCACATACATTTTCCCGTCGAACTCACGCGTTTCCTTGCCTTCGGCCACTTCTGTGCCATAGCCGGTAGGGGTAAAAAACGCCGGTATGCCCGCCCCGCCCGCGCGGCAGCGCTCGGCCAGGGTGCCCTGCGGGGTGAGCTGCACCTCCAATTCACCCGAAAGCAATTGCCGCTCGAACTCCGCATTTTCGCCCACGTAACTGGCGATCATGGACTTGATCTGGCGCTTCTTCAGCAGCAGCCCCAGGCCGAAGTCGTCCACGCCGGCATTGTTGCTGATGCAGGTGAGGTCCTTCACGCCCTTGCGCACCAAGGCCGCGATCAGGTTCTCCGGAATGCCGCACAGGCCGAAGCCGCCCACCATCAGGGTCATGCCGTTGCCCAGGCCATCCAGGGCGGCGTCGGCGTCCTTCACTCGTTTTTCCATGGTGTGGCGAAGATAGAGGCGGGGGCGTGGAGATGGTGCCCGGCACCAATGCGCCCCCCTTGGCCGACGCAGGGCGCAATGGCGCTCATGAACAATCGCCTGGCCACCCCTATGGAATGCTGATCGATCCCGTTCTTGCCCCAATTCCCGCGTTTCGCGAAGTACCCTGGTATGGCCGTTGATGTGATCGGGCCCAGCAGCACCGTCCAGGCATATGCCGAGCGGGATGCGGGCCTGGCTTTTCACCTCGACCCGGTGCGGCCGATTTTCCGGCACCACCGGCCACTACAGCGCCACGAGCGAGGGCCACAGCCCCAGCAACAGCACGCCAACGGTGCAGGCCGTTACCACCACCCAGTTCAACGGTGCCACGGTAAAGGTGACCGGTTGCGGGGCAGGCACGAAGATCTCACGCACCACCATCACGTAGTAGTAGATGCCCAACAGGGCCATCAGCACGCCAAAGCCCATCACCTTCAGCCAGCCCGCCCCAATGGCCAACAGGAACACCTGGTACTTGGCGATGAAGCCGGCAGTAAGCGGAATGCCCGCCAGGGAAAGCAGCAGGGCCAGGCCGCAAAGTGCCAGCCAAGGATGGGCATGCCACAGGCCCTGGAAAATGTTGTTGGTCTCGGCACCTTGGTTGGCCCGCTTGGCAATGATGAAGAGGATGAACAGGCCAATGGTGGCCAGCGAGTAGGTGAACGTGTAGAACAGCAGCGTGCTTTCCACCGACAGCCCAAGCGCTTTGACGGCCTCGCCTTCCGACAGCAGCGCCAGCATCAGGAAGCCGGCATGGCTTACGCTGGAATAGGCCATCAGGCGCTTGAAGTTCGTTTGGCGAAGCGCCGCCACATTGCTCACCAGCAACGTGGCCAGCACCAGCAGCGCGAGGCTGAACGCCAAGGTGCGCGGCATGCCCGTGATCACCACGAACTGGTAGAACCCGGCGAAAGCGGCCATTTTCACCACGGTGGCCATGAAGGTGGTGATCAGCGTGGGCGAACCTTGGTACACGTCGGGCACCCAGAAGTGGAACGGCACCGCCCCCACCTTGAAGGCCAGGCCCACCACCACGAAGAACAGGCCGAAGTTGAGCGTGGCATTGCCCGCCCCTTGTGCGGCCATCATGGCGGCCAGCTTGTTCAAGTCGAACGAACCGGTAAGGCTGTACAGCAATCCGATTCCCATGAGCATGAAGGCTGAAGCGAAGGAGCCCAGCAGGAAGTACTTGAGCGAGGCCTCGGTGCTGCGCAGGCTGTATTTTTTGGCACCCGCCAGCACGTACAGCGGTATGCTCAAGATCTCGTAGCCGATGAACAGCATCAGCAGGTTCTGGTAAGAGCTGAGCAGAAAGGCGCCCGTGAGCGAGAACAGCATCAGCGCGTATTGTTCGGCCACGTGCCGCTCCATGCGTGCATAGTAGTCCGGGCCAAAGAGGAAGATGAAGGCCGTAAGGGCGGCCATGGCGATGTTGAACGCCACGCTGAACCGGTCGAAGGCGAGCATTTCGCCCAGCAGCGGATGGTCGATCTTCCATCCCGACCAGAACAGGACGATCACACCCACCAGGCCCAGCAGGGCCACCGGGGCCAAGATGCCCTTCTTGCCGAAGAGGCCCAGGTACAACAGCACCACGCCCAGCACGGAGATCAGGATCAGCGCGCTCATTTTATGGCAGCGGGGGAATGGAGTTCAACAAATGCTGCACCGGCCCATTGACCAAATGCAGCGCGATATTGGGGAATACACCCACAAGGAAGATGACCACGATCAAGGGGATCAGGAAAAAATGCTCTTCGTCGTCGGCATCGGCCACGGCCAGTTGGCGTTCGGGGCCCAGCAGCACGCGCTGGTATGCGTACAGCATGTACACGGCGCCCAGCACGATCAGCACCACGCCGCCCACGGCCATCCAGCCGTTGAGCTGCCACAGGCCGTTGAACATCAGCCATTCCCCCGGGAAGCTTTGGGTGAGCGGCATGGAAATGGCGTTGCCCACGATCAGCATGAACATGAGGGCAAAGCGCGACATGGATTTCTTCAGGCCGCCCATGTCGGCGAAGTTGTTGCTGCCCACACGCAGGTGCATCATGCCCACGATGTAGAACAGGCAGATCATCAGCACGCCGTGCGCGAAGGTCTGGTACAGGCCCCCGCTGATGCCGTAGGCGTTCCAGGTGAACATGGCTGCGGCCATCAGGCCCAGGTGGCTCATGGAGGAATAGGCCACCAGGCGCTTGAAGTTCTCCTGCCTGAATGCGATCACCGCGGCGTACAGTGCACCGATCAAGCTGAGCCCGATCACAAGGTCCTGCCAGTATGCGGTGCCCAGCGGCACGATCGGGTACAGGAACATGACGATGCCGTAAATCCCCATCTTGCCCATGACCGCGCTCAACACCATGGTGCCCTGCGTGGGGGCCATGGTATAGGTCTCGGGCTGCCAGCTGTGGAAGGGGAAGATCGGCATCTTGATGGCGAAGGCCAGGAAGAAGGTCCAGAAAAGCCATTGCTGGCTGGCCACGGGCAATTGCAGCTTGGCCAGGTCCACGAAGTCGGCGCTATGGGGCAGCGGTGTTTGCAACGTGGCATAGGCGATGGAGAACAGCAGGGCCAGACCGCCGGCCAGCGTGTACAGGAAGAAGCGCACGGTTATGGCGCGCTTATGCTCGCCGCCCCAGCGCAACAGCAGGAAGAACAGCGGCACCAGCGAAAGCTCGAAGAAGATGTAGAACACGAAGGCATTCTGTGCCATGAACACCCCGAAAAGGGCCGATTGGCAATACAACAGCAGTGCGTTCACCTGTGCGGCATCCCCCACGGACTGTTTGTACCCTGTTGCGATGATGAACGGGAAAAGCACCCCGGTAAGTACCAGCATCAGCAGGCCGATGCCGTTGTATCCGAAGTTCAGGCGCAGGCCCCAGGCCGGCACCCAATCCATGGAAAGGGCGGTAACGGCCTGCCCGCCCCAGCTGTACCACAGCCACAGGGTAAGCACCAAGGTGAGCAGCGTGGAGGTGAACGCCAGGCCGCGTGCCAGGCCCGCGGCGGGGCGCATGGCCAGCAGCGCGCTGGCCGCTATGAAGGGAATGAGGAACAAGGCCAACAATTCCATGGTCACGCGCCGAATAAGGTGATCAGGAGTAAAATGACCACGCCTGCCATCATGCCGAAGATGTAAAAGCTCGTATTGCCGGTGTGCATTTTGCGCAGCCACTCGGCAAAACCGTGTGTGGCCTCGCCCGTGCCCGCGGTCAACGGCACGGCCACCTTGTTCTCGCCAATGTTGAAGAACTGCCTGCTGAACCAGCCGTAGGGCCGCTCCACCAGGTAGGCGTATAGCTCATCGAGCATCCATTTGCGGGCCACCAGCCGCTTGGGCCAGGGCATCTCCTCCAGGGCCCCATCCAACCTGGCCTGCTTGCCATACTGGTTCCAAGCGAACCAAATGCCCAACAGCGTAAGCACCAGGGTAATGGCCATAAGGGAGAACTCGGTGGCCGCGGAAAGTGTGAGGTGCTCCTGCAGCACGCCGTCCACCGCCGGCGCCAAGTGCTGCTTCAGCCACTCTTTGCCGCCGAACACGTGCGGGATGTTCAACACGCCGCCCACTACGCTCAGCACCGCAAGCACCACCAGGGGCACCGTCATCACCTTCGGGCATTCGTGCGGCACGGCCTGGCCGCGGTAGCTGCCGAAGAAGGTGAGGAACAACAGGCGGAACATGTACACGGCGGTAAGCGCGGCCGCCAGTACCAGCAGGGTCCACGCCGCGGGGCTGTCCTGGAAGGTGTTGGCCAATATGCTGTCCTTGCTGAAGAAGCCGCTGAGCGGCGGTATGCCCGCAATGGCCAAGGTGGCCACAAGGAAGGTGATGTAGGTGGTCTTGGTGCTGTTTTTCAGCCCGCCCATGCGCCGTATGTCCTGCTCGCCGCCCAGGGCGTGGATCACGCTGCCCGCGCCCAGGAAAAGCAGGGCCTTGAAGAATGCGTGGGTGGTGACGTGGAACATGCCCGCGCTGTATGCGCCCACCCCCATGGCGGCGAACATGTAGCCGAGCTGGCTTACGGTGGAATAGGCCAGGATCTTCTTGATGTCGTTCTGGAACAGGCCCACGGTGGCCCCGAACAGTGCCGTGGCCACGCCGATCCACAGCACGATATCCTGCGTGTAGGGCGCCAGTTCGTAAAGCACCGAGCTGCGCACCACCAGGAAAACACCGGCGGTAACCATGGTGGCGGCGTGGATCAGCGCGCTCACCGGGGTGGGGCCGGCCATGGCGTCGGGCAACCAGGTAAGCAGGGGCAGCTGTGCGCTTTTGCCCGTGGCGCCCAGGAAGAGCAACAGTGTGCACCCCACGATAAGGGGGTTGCCCTGGGCAAGGGAGCCCGCACCGTCCATGATCTTGGCATAATCCAAGGTGCCGAACTGCAGGAACATCAGCGTCATGGCCAGTACCATGCCCACATCGCCGATGCGGTTCATGACAAAGGCCTTGCGCCCGGCGTAATTGAACTCGGGGTTGTTGTACCAGAAGCCGATCAGCAGGTAGCTGCACAGGCCCACGCCCTCCCAGCCGATGAAGGTGACCAGGAAGTTGCTGCCCATCACCAACAGCATCATGGCGAAGGTGAACAGGTTGAGCTGGGCAAAGAAGGTGGCCACACGCGGATCATCGTGCATATAGCCGATGGAGTAGATATGGATCAGCGTGGCCGTGCCGGTGATGAAGAGCATCATCCACAGGCTGAGGCCATCGATCTGGAATGCGAAGGGCACCTGCATGTCGCCCACGGTGATCCAGTTGAACAGGTGCACGATGTGCGTGTTTCCATCGTGCCCGAAAAAGAGCAGCAGGCTGCACAGGAAGGACAGGGCCACCATGGCCGATGCGATGCCTCCCGCCGCGTAGGCGGAAAGCTTCCGGCGGCCGAAGCCGGTGATGAAGGTGCCCAACAGGGGAAGTGCCGGCACCAGGGTGGCAAGCAGATCGATCCTCACCATTTCAGGCGGTTCAGTTGGTTCACGTCCACTCCGTCGGCATTGCGCTTCATCTGTACCATGATCGCCAGGCCCACGGTCACTTCCGCCGCGGCCACCAGCATGATGAAGAAGACGAACACCTGCGCGCCCGCGTCGCTGAAATGCGCGCTCAGCGCCACCAGCAGCAGGTTCACGCTGTTGAGCATGAGCTCGAGGCACATGATGATGATGAGGATGTTGCGCCGCAGCATGGCGCCGGCCACGCCGATGCTGAAGAGCAGGAAGCTCAGCAGCATGTAGTGCTCCAACGGCACCACGCGGATGGCGGTAAGCACATGTTCCATCAGGTATTCTCCTTGGGTTCGCTGCTCGGGGGAAGGTTCACGTGCTCGGTGCCGTCCTTCTTGGCCAGCATCATGGCGCCGGCCATGGCGCTCAGGAACAGCACGCTGCTCACTTCAAAGGGGATCAGGTATTCGCGGAAGAGCACTTGGCCCACATGCTTCACCAGGCCCACCCCTGCATCGTAGCTCTCGGGTGCGGCGCCCAGGCCCTGTTTGGTGGCCGCCAGCAGCACCAGCAGCATCAGGCCGCCGGTAACCACCGCCAGCAGCCGCAACACAAGGGGCTTGCGCTTTTCCACCTCCGCGTTCATGTTCAGCAGCATGATCACGAACAGCATGAGGATAAGGATGGCGCCGGTGTACACGATCACGTGCACCATGGCCAGGAATTGCGCGTTCAGCAGTACGTAATGCCCCGCGATGCTCATGAAGCACACGATCAGGGCGATCACGCTGGTGATCGGGCTTTTGGCGGCCACCACCACGGCGGCGGACAGCACGGATATGGCGGCAAGCAGGTAGAAGAGCGTGAGCATGTCGGCCCCGGTCAATAACGGCGGCGAATGTAAACCCAAGCTTGCAATTGGTCGCAAGCCGCGGTCAATGCGCCGCGCACCGGGCCGGGTCACGGCAAGGTCAACATGCACCAATGGCCGGGCCCGCGCGGCCACCCGTGGATACCTTCGCCGCCCGCATAAAGTTGATGATGAACACGAACAATGCCCGCGCCGGGCTGCTGCTGGCGCTATTCGCCGTGGGCCACACCGGGGCACAGGCCCAGCCCCTTACCCCCGATAGCACCGCCCTTAAGCAACTGCGCCTGGATGTGTACACCTTGGCCGATGATAGCATGCAAGGCCGCGAAACCGGCACCCGGGGCGAGACCATGGCCGCGGCCTACGTCGTGCAGCGCTTCAAGCAGCTCGGCCTGGCACCAAAAGGCGACGAGGGCGGCTTCCTCAACGCCTTCCACTTTGCCGCCATGCCGCGCATGGGCCCCGGCAACCAGCTGCAACTGGGGCGCAACAAACTGGCGCCCGGCACCGACTTCTATCCGCTGGGCTACTCCGCCAACGGGCGGGTGCTTACCCGCGTGGCCCGCTGCGGGTACGGCATCGTGGCACCCGAAAAAAACCGCGACGATTTCGAGGGGGTTGAACTGAAGGATCGTGCCGCCTGCATGAGCATCAGCTCGCCCGATGGCGTGCACCCGCATTCGGCCTGGCTCAAGTACAACGACCTGCGCAGCCGCATCGAGGCCGCCGTGGAACGCGGTGCCAACGCCGTCATCTTCTTCAACGACGACCCCGACAAGGCCGAGGACCCGCCGGCCGATTTCAAAATGAAGCTGCAGGCCAGCACCGTGCCCGTGGTGTTCCTTACCAAGAGCGGCATGGCCAAACTGGGCCAGAACGGTGACCCGGTGGTGCTGCAGACCGATATCATCCGTGAAGAGCGCACCGGCCACAACGTGCTGGGGTACCTGGGCAATGGCAGGCCCTACACCGTGGTCATCGGCGCCCATTTCGACCATTTGGGGCTGGGCGAGGAAGGCTCGCTGTACCGCGGCGAACCCGCCGTGCACAACGGCGCCGACGACAATGCCAGCGGGGTGGCCGTAATGCTGCGCTTGGCCGAGGACCTGCAGCGCATGCCCGCCGCCAAGAACAACAACTACCTCTTCATGGCCTTCAGCGGCGAGGAAAAAGGATTGTTCGGCTCCAACGCCTGGACCAAGCACCCCACCATGCCCATCGACAGCCTCAATTACATGATCAACATGGACATGGTGGGCCGCCTGGACAGCGCCGGCCACCTGGCCATCAACGGCGTGGGCACCTCACCGGCCTGGTCCGCATTGGACAAGATCCGCGCGGGCAACCTGGTGGTGAAGACCACCGAGGGCGGCATCGGCCCCAGCGACCACACCAGTTTCTACCTGCAAGGCGTGCCCGCCATCCATTTCTTCACCGGCACCCACGAGGACTATCACAAACCCAGCGACGATGCCGACAAGATCAACTACCCCGGCATGTTGCGTGTTTCACGCTTCATTGAGGCCGTGATCACAACGCTGAACGACAGCACCAAGCTCAGCTTCACCAAGACAGCTGACGCTGACACCTCCAAGGCACCCCGCTTCTCCGTTACCCTGGGCGTGGTGCCGGACTACATGTACGATGGAAAAGGCATGCGCATCGACGGGGTTACCGAGGGCAAGCCCGCCGCATTGGCCGGCATGAAGGCGGGCGACGTGGTGCTGCGCATCGGCGACCAGGAAACCCCCGATATGATGGGCTACATGAAGGCCCTGGCAGCCTTCAAGAAGGGCGATGCCGCCGACGTTACCTTCCTTCGCGACGGCAAGGAGATGAAAAAGCAGGTGCACTTCTGATGGATGCACGACGCGTGGCCGTGATCGGGGCCGGCTCGTGGGGCACGGCCTTGGTCAAATTGCTTTCGGGCAACACGCAACAGGTGGGCTGGTGGGTGCGCCAGCAAGCTACCATCGGCCACATCCGCAAGTACGGCCACAACCCCCGCTACACCTCGGGTGCCACGCTGGACCCCGCGCGCCTGCACATGCACAACGACCTGCAACAGGTGGTGCAGGAGGCCGAAGTGCTGGTGATCGCCGTGCCCAGCGCCTTCCTGAAGGAAACCCTGGACGTGCTGCCCGCCGGGGCGCTGCGCGGAAAAACCTGCTTCAGCGCGGTGAAGGGCATTGTGCCGCAGACCAACCAAGTGGTGGGCGAATACTTGGCCGAACATTGGCAGGTGGACGTGAATGATCTGGGCATCATTTGCGGGCCCTGCCACGCCGAGGAGGTGGCGTTGGAAAGGCTGAGCTACCTCACCATTGCAAGCCAAGACCCCCAAAAGGCAGCCTTCATGGGCGAGGCCCTGGCCGGCCGCTTCCTGAAGACCACGCTCAGCGACGACATCTACGGCACCGAATACGCCGCCATATTGAAGAACGTGGTGGCGGTATGCGCGGGCATTTCCGTGGGCCTCGGCTACGGCGACAACTTCCGTGCGGTACTGGTCAGCCGCGCCATACAGGAGATGGGCCGCTTCGTTGCCGCGGTGCACCCCATCACGCGCGACATCATGGAACCGGCGTACCTGGGCGACCTGCTCGTTACCGCCTATTCCACCTTCAGCCGCAACCGCGAGTTCGGGGTAATGGTGGGCAAGGG
This sequence comes from Flavobacteriales bacterium, assembly GCA_044507815.1. Classification (GTDB taxonomy): domain Bacteria; phylum Bacteroidota; class Bacteroidia; order Flavobacteriales_F; family PHOS-HE28; genus PHOS-HE28. Next base: position 80,529 of record JBIQIX010000006.1, read on the forward strand.
CTACAGCGTGCGCGCGGCGCAGTTGGAAATGAACATGGTGGCCGAGGGATACTATGCAGTGAAATGCGTGCACGAGATCAACGGCCGCCTGCAAGTGGACATGCCGATCGTGGAGGCCACGCACCGCATGCTTTACGAACGCATTGCGCCAAGCATTGAAATGCGGCTGCTGAGCGACAAGCTGGCCTGATTCACGCGCAGGCGCAGGCCAGCACGCTGATCCGCAGGCCAGGCACGGCCGCCAGCGCATTGGCGCAGCTTTCCAGCGTGGCGCCGGTGGTCACCACGTCATCCACCAGCAGCACGTGGGCGCCCTGCAGCGCCGCCGGATCGGCCAATTGGAAAGCTTGCCTCACGTTCGCCCAGCGCGAGATCCGGCCCTTGCGGGTCTGGGTGGTGGTGTGCACCACGCGCAGCATGTCGTGCCCCGCGTTGCGCAACGGCCAGGCCTGCAGCATGCCGTCCACCAGCACCTGCGCCTGGTTGTAGCCTCGCTGGCGCAGCCGGTCCTTGTGCAACGGCACCGCCAGCAAGGTATCCACATCGCTGAAGCGCGAGCAGCCGCGCACCTCCTCCGCCATGCGGCGGCCCAACTCCACCCCCACCAGCAACTCGCCACGGTACTTCAGGCGGTGCAACATGTGCTGCACCATGCCGTCCTTGGTGAATTGCAGGAATGCCGAGGCCGCATGCAACCGCACCCGCCCGCGAAACACTAATTCCACCCGGTTTTCAGGATCGTGGTGGCCCCGGAACCGGGGAAGATCATCCACACAATTGGTGCAAATGGCACGCTCGAAGGCCTGCAGCGCCTGGTCGCAACCGGCACAGCGCCGGGGCAGGAAAAGCCCCGTCAGGTCGTAAAGCATTGAGCTGGCACGCCGCTGCATGGTTCATCCTTTTGTTGACAACTGGTGTTGGCACGGCATCTGAGCGGCCACCGGACGAAGATAATTTCGCGCCTTAGCCGGCCAAACACCCTGCCTACATGCCTGAAAATCAGTTGCCCAACCCCGCACCACGCAACAGGAGCAATACCCTGCTACTGGCCCTGGTGGTCCTTTTGCTCATCAGCAACGTGATCCTGCTCGTGCTCTGGTTCCAGAAGAAGGACCAGGCCATTGCCGCCAGCGACCAAGTGACGGCGGTTACCGAAGAGAAGGAGAACGTGACCAAGTTGTTGGAGGACATGCTGGTGCAGTACGATACCCTCAGCACCACCAACGACCAGATGCGCACCCGCATGGATTCGCTGCAAAAGGAGATCGTGGTGCTGATGGACAAGGTGAAACGCGGCAATTACGATGTATCCAAGGCACGCAAGGAGGCCGAGACCCTGCGCAAGATCATGAAAGGCTACGTGTTCACCATCGACTCGCTGAATCAGGTGAACCAGGCCCTGATGGCCGAGAACGTGTCCACCAAGCAACAACTGGGTGAGGTGACCGGCCAGAAGCAGGCCCTGGAGACCAAGTCGGCCGTGCAACAGGCGCTGATCGACAAGGGTTCGGTGCTTACGGCCACCGGCATGAAGGCCAACGCCCTGTTTGTGCGCAACAACGGCAAGCAGGTGGATACCGACCGTGCGCGCAAGGCCGAAATGATAAAATGCTGCTTCAACCTGGGTGAGAACCGGATCGCCTCTGCGGGAAAGAAAACACTGTACATGCGCATCATCGGGCCCGATGGCTCGATATTGCCCGCGCAGGAACAGGCCAACCGCTTCTTCTTCGACGGTGTGGAAGGGGAGTTCAGCGCGAAACGCGACGTGGACTACCAGAACGCCCCGGTCGATGTATGCGTCTTCTGGACCGCCAGCGGCGGCCTGAATGGCGGGGAATACAAGGTGGACGTGTACGAGAGCAGCGTGCGTGTGGGGCACACCACGTTCAACCTGAAGTGACCGCGATCAAAAGAACGCCCGCACTTGGGCACCTCCCACGTGCACCACGGGTATTCCGGGGCTGGACCGGCCGTTGTAGGTGAAATCCACTTGCAGGTGGTCGCTGATGCGGCGTTGCAGGGTGGCGCTCCAAGTGATGTTGGTGCCCGGCTTCAGGCCGGCGAGCATTTCGGTGCCCAGGCTGCTGTCCACGGTACCGTTGTAGCCGATGTCCACCAGGTTGGCATTCACCTGGAATGAGCCTTTGCCCGCGGTGTTCAGCCTGAATTCGGCGCCCATGTCGCGCAGCATGGCGCTTTCGCCCCCCAGCTCGGGCGTGTTGGATTTGCCGGTGTACTTGAAGCGCAAGGCCCCGCGCATGCGGGTGTTGGGCTGCCAGGTGAGCTTGGGGGCCAGGCTCTGCTCGCGCAGTGCGTAGTTGCGGCCGGCCACCACTTCGCTGTTGCTGGCCGTTCGGCCGTCAAAGGCCTCCGCCTCCCAGGTCCACTGCGCGCTGCTGTTCCAACGCAGGTGCACCGTGTGCCCTTCCCGCACCCTCGATTCCGAGCCGTTGAGCAACAGGCTCTTGCCGCGGTCGCTTTGCCAGGTGTGGTCCGCGCTCCACTTGCGGCTGCTGCGGTCGTAGTACAAGGTATTGCGCACCGAGCTGTTCAGTGCGATCATGGCGCTGTCCACCGGGTCCAGTTGAAAGGGATCGATGGCCAGTGCCACATCATCGTTGGCGGTTTTGCGATCGCTGCGGAAGCTGGCCAGGTCGTTCCATTTGGCCAAAAAGCCCTTCAGTCCCTCGCTGTCGCGCCATGCCGCCGAGGGCCGCAGCTCGCCGGAGGCCGCGAACTGGTTGCTGTAAACGCGTACCATCTCATTGCTTTGCACATAAACCCGGATGTAGTCGGCCTCGTACGAAAAAGGCGCCGGCTCAAATTCATTCAGTTCCTTGACCCCATTGCCGTTGTAGTCGATCCAAATGAATGAACCCTGGCCGGCGGGCACCTGCACATAGATGTATTCGCGTCGCTGTTCCAGGCCACTGCCGAACTCATAGAACAGGTCCCAGCTGAGCACACCCTTGAGTGCGCTGTGCCCGTGGTCCAAACGGGCCAGGTAGGAATCCTCGGCTTTCTGGCCGGTGAGCAGGGAGTCCAGCACGTTCAACCGGCGATAGCTGGCCGCGGCGGAGAGCTTGCGCACGCGCTTGCCCCCGAGGTCCAGGCTGGCGGCGTATTGGTCGGCGCGGGTGGAAGGCGCCAACCGGTCGCGGCTGAACGCCTGATCGATCCGTTGCCCGGCGGAGATGCGGTATTTGGCCTTGGCCGAATCAGGGCTTTGCACAAAGGCCTCCCACAGGTTGTAGGCATAGCTGCCGCCTTGAAGCAGGGCCAAGCTATCGTTGCGGAACAGATTGTGTTCCAGCTCGTCGTAAACGCCCAGCGTGAAGGCTTTGAAATGGTGCGCCAGCCGCGCCTTGTTCCGCACGAAGCTGCTGCTGAGCGCGCCCGCGGTGGTGTTCAGCAGGCTGCCGTCCACGGTGGCGTCGAACCTGCCCATGCGCATGCGCCCGGCCAACGCCTGCCGGGTTCCGCTGTATTCGCTGCCGATCTGCAGCATGGCCCCGTTCAGGTCCACGCGGCCCTGTTTGCCATTCACCCAGCCCACGCTGCCGCCGGCCAATACCTGGTCGCCCGTGAACAGGGTCGCGCCGAGGTTCCAATCGCGGTTGAACTCCACGGCACGGTAGCGCTCCACGGGGTTGAAAAGTGCCGAACGCCATTCATTCTCCGTGCCCAGCACCAGTAGCTTGGTGGAATCGCTTGGCGATAGCGGTATGGCATGGCTGGCCCCGGCACGCACCGCCAGGCCGGTGTTGTCGCCATCATCCAAGCTACTGAAGGTGTTGAGGTCCTGGTCGCTAACGGCCACCTCGCCCCAGGCCTTGGTATGCCTGGAAAAGCTGTGCTCCGCGCCCAGCGCGGCCATGCGCTTGGTGCGCGGGGGCACCAGCACACGAACGGGCGCATGATCGCCCTTGTGCACGATCCTTCCGTTCACCGTGTCGGGCGCCAGCCATCGGAAAACGCGACCGTTCGGGGTGAAGCCCTGTTGCACATAATCGCCCAGCCCGGGGCCCACCAAGCTGAAACTGACCCGGTAGCGCGCGCTGTCCGCATTGGTGCTGTTGCGGTACACCGGCCACCAGCCCAGGCTGTCCACGCGGGCGTAAAGCACCTCATCGGGTGAAAAGGCCACGCTGTCCGCACCGGGCACCACGGCCTGCATCGGGTCGTCGCCGGCATTGGCCAGGGCTTCCTTTTCGGCATCGGTAAGCGATTGCTGCAGCGGCTGGTTCTTATGGTCCTGTTCGCTGTACAGGTTCAGGTGCAGGGTGGTGGCCCCAAGCACCAGGTCGTCCGATACGCGCAACAAGGAACGCGCGTAGTTCTTGTCCGAGTACTGGAACTCCACCACGATCCGGCTGTCCTTGGTAATGGGGCGCTTGGCGGTGAAGGTGAGGTCGGCGGTGTTGTAGTCGATCACGTAATCGTTCTCCATGCCGCGGGTCAGCAATTGGCCATCGAGGTACACGCGCTCGGTGCCGGAGAGGATGATGATGAAAGTGCCCCCGCCACTGGCGCGCAGCCGGTACGGCCCTTGCACCCCCTCGATGCCCTGCACCTGGTTGCGCGAGAATTCACCCTTGCTGATGGCCGCACTGACCCCCAGCTCGTTGCGCACCCCGGGCCGCGTGCCGGTACGGGTGGTGTAGCTCAGGCCCTTGGTCTTTTTGTAGTAGTTGAGGAAATGGCTTTGCGGGCGCTGCAGCACGAAGTCGCCCGCCACCAATTCCTGGTGGTCATCGAACAAACGGATGAATACCCGGTCAAAATCCTGCAACTCCAGCGTGTTGCCGCCTGCTTGTATGGGTATGTTGTTGTCGGTCACCGAGGCCTGCACGCGGATCTTATCGGTGAGCTGGCCGTTCAGTTCCAGGTTGAGGGTGCTGTTCACGGAAAGGTCCTGGTTGTTGCCGAACAGGATCCCGCGCGAAATGCTGCCGCTTTTGCTTAGCCCGCCCATGCCGAAGGGATCGGTGGCCTGCTTGCCCGGCACGTACCGGAAAGGGTCAACAGTGCCGTCCACGGGCCGCAACAGTTGCTCCTCGTCCTTGTGCTGTACGCGCGCGGTGAAAAGCAGGGGCATCACGCGGTAGCGGGCGGTGAGCGTGTCCGGCGGGGTTTGCGGGGTGCGTAGCAGCAATGCGTTGAACGGGTCAAGGCGGTATTCCGTGGGCAACAATTCCCTGGCCCCCTGCCAAAGGGAGAAGGAACCCGGCACGATGCTGAGGGTATCCAACGCCAATGTATCGGTGTGGAGCAACACCGTGCGCACGCGGCGATTGTCCTGCGCATGCAGTTGCCCCGCCACGATCAAGGCGAACAGCGGCAACCATGGCAGGCGCGGGCGGAGTGGGAATGGAATGTGCACGGCGGTCGGACAGAGGTACGCGGTACCGGGCTGAAAATTATCGTTCCCCTTGTGCATGGCGGGAACAGGACCTGCGTCGGGCACGGACGGCCTGCCCTGCAGGTGCCGTGGATTTCTGGCGGGTTCCTGTTGGATCAAGGCGGAATTGTTGGTAAACATGGCAGGAGGCCATGGTGCCGGTGCGCGCTTCGGGTAGCTTTGGACGCCATGCGCCTGCCGATCCTTGTTGCCGCCATAGCCGTACTGGCGGGCTGCAATCCGTCCGAAAAGGGCACCCACGGCATCGGCGGCATCCAGGGCGGGGTCTTCAACTTCAACGAGACCCAAACCCTGCGCAGCCTGTTTCCGCTGCAGGCCAATCTGGTCTCGGAACTGCACGTGGCCAGCCAGGTTTATGAAGGATTGGTGCGGTTCAACAGTGCCACCCTTGCCGTGGAACCCGGCCTGGCCGAACGTTGGGAAGTGGATGGCTCCCGGCGCGTGTACACCTTCCACTTGCGCAAGGGCGTGCGCTTCCACGACCACCCCATGTTCCCCGACGGCAAGGGGCGCCAGCTTACCGCCGATGATGTGGTGCACTGCCTGACCAGCGCCTGCGAGAAAGGCACCGGCGATGCGGTGTTCCAGCTTTTCGAGGGCAAGGTGGAAGGGGCCGATGAGTACTATGCCTCGGGTGCGCGCGGTGGCCGCTGCAAGGGGATCAAAGCGCTGGATGAGCATACCGTTCAGATCAGCCTGGTGCGGCCGGTGCCCAACTTCTTGCAGGTACTGGCCGTGGCCGGCTGTGCGATCTGGCCGCGCGAAATGCAGCAGCAAGGCACGGACATGCTTCGTACCGCCGTGGGCACAGGCCCCTTCATGCTGAAGGTGGCACGCCCCGGGGATGCCATTGTGCTCGAGCGGAACCCGAATTATTGGGAACGCGATGAGCAAGGCCGGCAGTTGCCCTACCTGGACGTGGTGCGCGTGACCCTGAACACCGATACCGAGCGGGAATTGGAGGCCTTCCTGCGCGGCCACCTCACCGCCGTTACCGAGTTGCCCCTGGAGGCCGTGGGGGTGCTGGCCGACTCGGTGGATGCGGCCGGCAAGGCCCGGTTCCGCATGCTTTCCATCCCCGAACTGGCCGTGCAGTTCTATGCGTTCAATGCCTCGCACCCGCCCTTCCATGATGTGCGCGTGCGCCGGGCCTTCGCCATGGCCCTGGACCGGCGGTACCTGGTGGATGAAGTGTTGCATGGCCTGGCGGTGCCGGCCGAACACGGGCTGGTGGCGCCCGGCCTCAGCGATTATCCCTATGCATTGGTACATGGCATTCCCTTCAACCCGGACAGCGCACGCCGCCTGATGGCCCTGGCAGGCTATCCCGGTGGAAAGGGCTTTCCGCGGGTGCAACTACAGATGAACAACATCGGCTTCGGCTACCGCAGCGTGGCCAGTGCCGCGCAGGACATGCTGGGCAAGGAGCTGGGCGTGCCGATCACCGTTACCGCCGTGGCCCCGAAGGCATACTACGACCGTATTGAGCGGGGCGAGGCGCAATTTTGGCGCGAAGGCTGGGTGGCGGACCTGCCCGACCCGGCCAACTTTCTTGCGCTGCTGCACGGCCGCAACGCCGAGCCCGACACGGCCCTGCCCTCGCCACTGAACACCACGCGCTACAGCAACCCGCGCTTCGATGCGCTTTTCGCTTCCGCGCTAACGCGCGAGAACGAGGCCGACCGCATGCATGACCTGGCCCTGGCCGAGGCGCAGGCCATGCGCGATGTGCCCTTGGTGCCATTGTACCACCGCCGCTACATCATGCTGGTGGCGCCACAGGTGCGCGGCCTGCACATCAACGCCATGGAGCTGCTGGACCTTCGGCGCGTGCACTTTGCCTATGAAGGCAGCGACGAGGACACCAGTTCGTAGGTGATCCGCTTGGCCAACGGCAGGTAGGTTTCTATGCGCGGCAGCGTCATGTCGCTTTCAAAAGCGAACATTGCCGGGTTGGGCAGTGGCCCGCTACGCGCCAGCCCGCTCTTGATCCGGTCGTACGTATTGGCCAGGGTAATGGTGCAACTGGCATAGTAACGGGTGCGCACATGCCGGTACTGGTCGGTGGTGCCTGCCCGCCGCACCAGGGGCAGCGCGTAGGCATAGATCAGGGCCTGGTCGCCCGTGCGCAGCAGCAGCCAGCCCTCGCGCACATCCAGCGGCAATAGGCCAATGGGCTCCACGCGTATTTGGCCCTCCAGCGCGGCGCGCAGCTCCTGCCCCCGCTCGCGGGCCTGCAGCAGCGGCGCCATGCAACGGTCCAGCGCATCGCGCAGGCGGTCCCACTCGGCCACTGCTACCGGCGCGCGCACTAATTCGCCCCGCGCCAGGTCCAGCCCCAGCAACTGCCCGCGGATCTGCGCCTTCAGTTCCTCCCCGCGCCCAAGCACCTCCTGCAGGCGCGCAATGCGCTGCTCCAGGTCCTCCAGTAAGGGGTACAGCTTGTGCTCGCCGTAGTGGCGCTCCACGCGCTGCAGGTAGGCCAGCAGGCGGTATTGCTCCAGCTCCTCATCAAAACTGGGCAGCAGCAGCCCACCGGGGCCGGCATCGGGCCAATTCACGGGTGCCATGGCTTGAATGGGAACGTGGTGTTCATAAAAAGGTTGTGCCGGCAAAGGCCGTTCCGATCCTGCGGGCCACCTTTGAGGCGCATAGCCGAAAGATAGCATGAACACCCTGCAGAAAACGATCCCCGTGGCGGCCCTGGCATTGCTGGCCGCCTGCGTGCCCGCCCGCAAGTACGAGGAAATAAACAGCCGCTACAAGGCCGCCCAGGAAAGCGAGGCCGCCGCGCTGGCCAAGGCCCAACAGGCCGAGGCCGCGCTGAAGGACCAGAACGTTACCCTGGAGGACCTGCGGCGCCGCAAGGAAATGCTCGAGCGCGACACCCTTACCCTGGGCACCAGCCTGCGCCACATGACCACCCAGTACGATAAGATCAACGCGCTGAACAACGAACTCCTCAGCAAGTACAACGCCCTGGTGGCCGGCGGAAGCGCCGAGAACCGCAAGCTCCTCACCGACCTGGAGGCCAACCGGCTGAAACTGCAGAACAAGGAGGATTCACTCGGCGTGCTGGCCTCGTCATTGGCCGATCGCGAGGCCAAGCTGGCCAAGCTGCAGGGCGAACTCGACCAAAAGGACCAGGCCATGCGTGCGCTGAAGGACCGCGTGAGCCAGGCCCTCACTGGCTTTGAGGGCAAGGGCCTTACCGTTACCCAAAAGGACGGGCAGATCTACGTACGGCTCGAGAACCAACTGCTCTTCCCCAGCGGAAGCACCACGGTGGACGCCAAGGGCCGCGAAGCGCTGAGCAACTTGGCCAAGGCCATCGGCGGCGAAAAGGACCTGAACATCATGGTGGAGGGCCATACCGATACCGACAAGGTGCTGCCCGGCGCCTCCTACAAGGACAATTGGGACCTCAGCGTGCTGCGTGCCACCAGCGTGGTGCGCATACTGCAGGAGAACGGCAAGATCGATCCGCAGCGCATTACCGCGGCCGGCAAGAGCGAGTACGATCCCGCCGACCCCGGTGACAAGGCCAAGAACCGGCGCATAGAGATCATTCTTGCACCGGACCTGAAGCAGCTTTACGAGCTGGTAAAGGATCACTGATCGCGGCCAATGGGGCTGAAAGCCTCGCCAGGCACCGTTTTCAGCCCTTTCGCAACGGCCTCAACTGCACCATAAGGTCGTGGTCCACCAGCACGAAATGCTGCGGTGGAACCTCCGTAAAATCACCGGCCACCTCGGTCAGTTTCTCCGACACGATCATTACGGCATGCTCGCGCTTGTCGGCGCTGCGCTCCATGCGGCACGCTCCCTTGTGGCAACTGTATTTACGGCCGGCGCTGTAATACAGCGTGGGTGGCGTCCCCCCGCCCGTGGCGTGCCGCAGTCCCACGGCGATCCGCCCATCGGTGTAGACCATGTTCAAATAGGCCGGCTCCTTTATGTGGTGCGTGCCCATCAGGGCCAATAGGTCCGCGATCATGGCCTCGAAGGCATCGGCCACCTCATCGGGGGTGGGCCGCTCCGCCTTCAGGTGGTCCATCATCAACGCGAACAAATGCTGGCTGTCCGTTTGGCCGTTCACCCAATCGTACATCCGTTGGCTAAGCCGGTTGCACAGGTCACGCTTGATCCGGTGGAAATGCTCCACCCCGCCGTTGTGCATCAGCAGCCGGTCCTTGTAGTGGAAAGGGTGGCAGTTGCTTTCGGCCACATCGCCGGTGCTGGCCGCGCGCACATGCGCCACAATGCATGGCGATACCACCTTGGGCGCCAGGTACTGCAGGTTGCGGTTGTTCCAGGCAGGCATCACGCTTACGAACACGGCCGGCCACGGGCTTTGGTCGTGGTGGTACCAGCCCACCCCGAATCCATCCCCGTTCAACGGCTCCTCGATCTCCCGGGCCGCATAGCTCTGCTTGATGATGGAATCCGACGGGTCGAACAACAGGGCACCCATGCTGATGGGGGCACCGAGGTAGGCAAGGAAGCGGCACATGGGTTGCTGGTTATGCTGGTAGCTGCATCAGGGAACAATAACCAGCGCAAATGGTTGGTGTGCAATTTATCATGGCACCACCCCCTAGCTTCGGTATTCGGTCCCATGACCGCGTAGCGCTTTACGTGCCGAACACGCCCGGGGTGGCCTTCAACAGCGTGAGCGCCCACGTGCCCGGCAACCGCTTCAATAGCACAGGCACCTTGGCAAAGGCCCATCCCCGGCCAAAACCACCGCCCGGGGCCTGCAGTACCGGTATATGTTGGTGAAGTGGGGAATAGTACGAAGAAGTGCACAGGTTGCAGCCGAGCTTTGCCGTGCCTTGCCAACAGGGGGAGGCATCCGGACCATGGCGCACAACAAGATCACCAGCGAAATGAACAAGCTTTTGACAGCGCGCAATGAACGCGTGAAAAAGCTGCAGGAGATCGTGAAAGAGGCCATAAGCGAGCAGGAACTGATCCTGAACAACCTGGCCAACCCGCCGCAGGAAACCATGACGCGGGGCCAAAAACTCGCGGACAAGGTGGCCTCCTTTGGGGGCAGCTGGGGCTTCATCATATCGTTTTTTGCCATCCTGGCCGCCTGGATCTTGTTCAACACGGTGGGCCAGGTCCCCGACCATTTCGACCCGTACCCGTTCATTCTCATGAACCTGGTGTTGAGCTGCATAGCTGCGGTGCAGGCGCCGGTGATCATGATGAGCCAGAACCGGCAGGAGGAAAAGGACCGCAAGCGCAGCGAGAACGATTACCTGATCAACCTGAAGGCCGAGCTTGAACTGCGCAGCCTGCACCAAAAGATGGATCTGTTGCTGCAGGAGGAAATGCGCTCACTGGCCGAGGTACAGGAGCAACAGCTGCGCATGTTGGCCGGCATGGAGATCAAGCTGGCCAAATTGGCCGGTGGCGCCCATGGCGCCCCACCGCCGCAAGGCTGACGGATGTGTTGGCTTATGTGGCCTTGCTTGCCTTTCTTTGTGGCCAATAGGCAAACCGGTCCTTAAGCGGTTCATTATGCCCAAGGTTACCATAGACAACATCGAGATCGAAGTGCCCGAGGGCACCACGATCCTGCAGGCCGCGCGCATGATCGGCGAACGCAACAGCGCCGAACGCTATGTGGCGCCGCCCACCATGTGCTATTACAGCAAGCTGGAAGGAAGCGGCGGCTACTGCCGCACCTGCCTGGTGCAGGTGACCAAGGGCAGCGATCGCGACCCGCGCCCCATGCCCAAGCCCGTGGCCAGTTGCCGCACCGCTGTCATGGATGGCATGGTGGTGGAGAACACGCTCAGCGCCTCGGCCATGGATGCCCGCGCCGGGGTGACCGAATTCCTGCTGATCAATCACCCGTTGGATTGCCCCATATGCGACCAGGCCGGCGAATGCCACCTGCAGGACCTGGGCTACGAGCACGGCGTTTCCGGCAGCCGGTACCAATTCGAGCGCCGCACCTTCGACCCGATCGATATCGGCGAAACGATCAAGCTGCACATGACACGCTGCATCCTGTGCTACCGCTGCGTGAAGGTGGCCCAGCAGATCACCGACGGCCGCGTGCACGGGGTGATCAACCGTGGCGATGTGGCCGAGATCAGCACCTACATCGAACAGGCCATCGACAACGATTTCAGCGGCAACATGATCGATGTATGCCCTGTGGGCGCCCTTACCGACCGCACCTTCCGCTTCTCCAACCGCGTTTGGTTCAGCAAGCCCATGAACGCGCACCGCGATTGCGACAAGTGCAGCGGCAAAACCACCGTGTGGCTGAAAGGCCACGATGTGCTGAGGGTGACCGGGCGCAAGGACCAATGGGGCGAGGTGGAGGAATTCATCTGCAACACCTGCCGCTTCGAGAAGAAGAACACCGCTGACTGGGTGATCGAAGGGCCGCGCAACGTGGACCGCCACAGCGTGATCTCTACCGGCCACTATGTGCTGCCGGTAAAACAAAAAGTGCTCGACCACCCCGCCCCCAACGTGCCTGAATTGGCACAGCTGAAGCCCGCCAAGAAAACGCCATGATCCCCACCGCGATCTTCCTGCTTATCCTGTTCGTGATCACGCTCACCGTGGCCGCCTACTCCACCTATGGCGAGCGCAAGGTGGCCGCCTTCATGCAGGACCGCATAGGCCCCAACCGCGCTGGACCGTTCGGCCTGCTGCAACCCTTGGCCGATGGCGTGAAAATGTTCATGAAGGAGGATTTCGTGCCCCAAGAGGCCAACCGCACCCTGTTCTTCCTGGGGCCTGCAGTGGCCATGACCGTGGCGCTGATCACCGGGGTGATCATCCCTTGGGGCGGCACCCTCACCTTCGGCGATGTTTCCGTGAACCTGCAAGGCATGAACCCGGAGGTGGGCATCCTCTTCGTGTTCGCCATGACCGGCGTGGGCGTGTACGGGATCATGCTCGGCGGCTGGGGCAGCAACAACAAATACTCGCTGCTGGGCGCCATACGCGCGGCCAGCCAAATGGTGAGCTATGAACTGGCCATGGGCCTAAGCATTGTGGCGCTGGTAATGATGACCGGCACCCTGAGCATGGGCGGCATTGTGGAATACCAGATCGAGCACGGCTGGAATGTGCTCTACCAACCCCTGGGCTTCCTCATCTTCATCACCTGCGCCTTCGCCGAGACCAACCGCTCCCCCTTCGACATGCCCGAGTGCGAGACCGAACTGGTGGGTGGCTACCACACGGAGTACAGCAGCATGAAGCTCGGCTTCTACCTCTTCAGCGAGTATGTGAACATGTTCATCAGCAGCGCGGTGATGGCCACGCTGTACTTCGGTGCCTACCACGTGCCGGGCCTGGCGAACACCGGCTGGGACCCCAACCTGATCACCCTGATCGGAGCTGCGGCCATGTTCGCCAAAACGTTCTTCTTCATCTTCTTCTTCATGTGGGTACGGTGGACGCTGCCGCGCTTCCGCTTCGACCAACTGATCAACCTGGGGTGGAAAGGCCTGATCCCCCTGGCCATTCTCAACATTCTCATCACTGCGGGCGTTATGCTTGCACAAGGCCAGATCACACTATGAGCCTCGCCAACACACCCGCGGCCGGGGGTGCACCCTTCTCCCTCACGGGCCGCGCCAAGCAGGTGAGCCACAAAAAGATGACGCTCATGGAGCGCATCTATATCCCGGCCATCCTCGTCGGGTTGTGGATCACCATCAAGCACTTCTTCCGCCTGAAAAAGGCCACCATACAGTATCCCGAGCAGGAAAGGCCCCGGAGCGCCGTGTACCGCGGCCGCCACGTGCTGAAGCGCGATGAGGAGGGACGCGAGCGTTGCGTGGCCTGTGGCCTATGCGCACTGGCCTGCCCCGCCGAAGCGATCACCATGACCAGCGGTGAGCGCCAAAAAGGCGAGGAACACCTGTACCGCGAGGAGAAGTACGCGGTGACCTACGAGATCAACATGCTGCGCTGCATCTACTGCGGCCTGTGCGAGGAAGCCTGCCCCAAGGAAGCCATCTTCCTGACCGACCGGCTGGTAGAGGCCGATTACCAGCGCAAGCCGCTCGTGTTCACCAAGGAGGAACTGGTGGAGCCGATGGACCAGCGCGTGGACATCACCAAGCGGCTCACGCCCGAGGTGCTCAAGTTCAAGGAGAACAAGAAGTACGCCCACAACCGCCTTTCCGGCGCGCTGGCGCGCCGGTGATACGCCACTGCGGCCGTACATTTCGCCCATGGGCACCGCCCGCATGGAGGCATTCAGCGATGGCGTGATGGCCGTGGCCATCACCATCATGGTGCTGGAGCTGGAACCACCCCAAGGAACCAGCCCCAATGACCTGTGGAGGCTGGCGCCAAAGTTCATGGGCTACCTGCTCAGCTTTGTGTACATCGGCATCTATTGGAGCAACCACCACCAGCTGATGCAGGCCACCGGCGAGGTGAACGGTGCCGTGCTTTGGGCCAACCTGCACCTGCTGTTCTGGCTGGCCCTGGTGCCCTTCACCACGGCATGGATGGGCGAACACCACCTCGCGCCGTGGCCCACGGCCACTTACGGGGCCGTGTTGCTGATGTCCGCCGTGGCCTGGGCGATCCTGCAGGCCGCGATCATCCGCATGCAGCGCAGCAGGCCGTTGGTGGCGCGCGCGGTGGGCCGCGATGCCAAGGGCAAGCTTTCCGCCGTGCTCTATGTGGCCGGCATCGCCCTCTCCTTCGCATGGCCGCCGGCCGCGGCCGGGATCTATGCGCTGGTGGCCCTGCTGTGGCTGGTGCCCGACAAGCGCTTCGGGCGGGCGCTCATGCAACACGAAACACCGTAGGGGGCAGCTCAATGCCGCTCATCCGCGCTGGGGCCGTACAGCCCGGGCACGGGCACATCCAGCAGGCGCAGATAAACGGTGAGTTGTCCACGGTGATGCACCATGTGCTGAAGTTGCACGGTGTAGGCCTCGCGCCGTGGCGTGCTGCTGATCACCGTGCCATCGCGGCGCATTTCCCAAACCTGGTCCAGGTCGATGTTGCCGGCTTCGGCCAAGGCCTGCATGGCCTGTTCGCGCTTGGCGCGCCACAGCTCCAGGATCTCCTCCACCGACGATGGAGGGTCGGGAAACGGAATGCCGCTGCGCACGAAATCGAAATGATCCAACTGGCTGATGCGCGCGATCCAATGCGGCAGTTCGGCCAAATGCTGCCCCAGCCGGCCCAAGGTCATCGATCGTGCATGGGGCTTCCACAACAATTGATCGCCGGGCAACCGCTCCAGTACGCGCTTGTTGCCCGCTGTTATGCCATCGAGCTCACGCCCGACCAGTTCCAGGAATGTCATGCGGTGAAATTAATGGCCGCCAGCCAAGGTCACGCACTTCTTCAGTGCCCCAGCGCAAGAAAAGTCCAGGTCATGAGCCGAATGGCAGTCCGTTGGCCGGGGGAACGATTTTTGCACGGCCGGGGCCATGCGCCTTTCATCCTTGGGCATCCTTGCGCTGGCGCTGTTGTCCTGCGCTCCTGCCGAACCAACCGATACCATGGACCAACCACAGAACCCGCGGGCCCATAACCCGTACTATTCCACCACCGATACCACCACGCTGCATGTGCCGGACACGGAATGGAAACGGGTGCTCGACCCCGAGACTTATTTCATCGCCCGACAAAAAGGCACCGAAAGGGCCTTCACCGGCAAATACTGGAACACCGAAGGCGATGGCCTGTACCGCTGCGCCGTGTGCGGCAATGCGCTCTTCCGCTCCGATGCAAAATTCATGAGCAGCTGCGGCTGGCCCAGCTTTTTCGAGCCGATGCGCCCCAATAGCGTGCATTACGAACCCGACAACAGTTTCGGGATGGTACGCACCGAGGTGCTCTGCGGGCGTTGCAACAGCCACTTGGGCCACATCTTCGACGATGGACCGCCGCCAACAGGGAAGCGGTTCTGCATGAATTCCGCCGTGCTTGATTTTGCGCCGGACAAATAGGGTTTGCCCGCGAAACCCCGGGGAAGTTGCCGTGCAGGCCTAACAGCTGGCAACGGACCTCAACGATGGCTGGTTTGCTGCATGGGTTGCCGCTCAATACGCGCTCGCTTGCTCCAGTTCATCCAGGTCTTCCCGTGTCAGCCGCAATTCCGTGGCGGCGGCCAGTTCGCTTACCTGTTGCAGGCTGGTGGCACTGGCGATGGGCGCGGTGACCAACGGCCGCGAGATCAACCAGGCCAAGGCCACGGTAGCCTGCTTGTTATGGTGCCGCGCAGATACCTGGTCCAGCGCGTGCAGGATCTGCAGGCCACGGGGCTTCAGGAAGCCTTCCATGCCGCCGCCACGCACGCTTGTGCCCAGATCGGCGGGTGAGCGGTATTTGCCGGTGAGGAAGCCGCTGGCCAGGGAGTAATAAGTAAGCACGCCCAGCCCGTGGTGGGCACAGAGCGCCGCGTATTCCTCCTCAAAGGTGTGCCGGCTGAAGAGGTTGTAGCGCGGCTGCAGCGAAACGTACGCGGGCAGACCGAGGTCGTGTGCCGCTTGCAGCGAGCGCTTCAAGCGGCCGGGCCCAAGGTTGGAAGCCCCGATCCAGCGCACCTTGCCCGATCGCACCAATTGGTCCATGGCGGCAAGCGTTTCCTCCACCGGCGTGTCCAGGTCATCCCAGTGCGTTTGGTACAGATCGATGCGGTCGGTGCGCAGCCGCTTCAGCGAAGCTTCCACCGCACGCAGGATGTACGCCTTCCGCAGGTTCTTTCCCTCGCCCATGTCGCTGCCCACCTTGGTGGCGATGATCACCTTGTCACGGTTACCCCGCGCGTGCAACCAATTGCCGATCATGCCCTCGGATTCTCCGCCCACATTCCCCTCCACCCAGCGCGGGTAGGAATCGGCCGTATCGATCAGGTTGAAGCCCCGCTCCACAAAGGCATCAAGCAGCTTGAAGGCGGTGGGTTCATCCACCGTCCAGCCGAACACGTTGCCGCCAAAGGCCCATGGCGCCACGTGCAGGTCGCTGTGGCCAAGTTTCCGCTTCTCCATGCCTGCAAAGTAGGGAAGTGCCAAGAATTCGCTCTTGACCTTGGCCGGGCAAGCCCGGAATTTCCACGACCTTCGTTCCACATTGCATTCCCCCCATGCGCACCCTACTGCACCTCCTTTCCATGCTTGCCGCCATCGGTCTGCAGGCCCAACCACAAATGCCAGCGGATACCCGAACTGGGCTGGTGGAACTTCACCAATGGGCCCAAAGGCAACCTGATCCGCTCAAGCTCACGGCCCAACTGCAAGGCCGCTTTCCGGCAGCCCTTATGCGCGGGCGCTGCATGGTGGGCTTCCTGGGCAAGGTGGATGAAACCTTCGACCTGCAGGCCGTGGATGCCCAAGCCGTGCATGTGGGTACCCGCCTCGGCAACGTCCTTTCCTTCCGCGTGGACGCCCGTCGGCTGGATGCCCTGCACAACATTCCCGGGCTGGCCTACGCCGAACTGGCCGGCATTGCCAGGCCTACGCTGGACAAGCTGGTGCGGTCCATCCATGCCGATAGCGTGCAACAGGGCATCAACCTGCCGCAGCCCTACAGCGGCGAGGGCGTACTGATCGGCGTGCTCGATTGGGGCTTCGACTATACCCACCCCATGTTCCATGATACGGCCCTGGCGCAAAGCCGGGTGGTGGCCGCATGGGACCAGTTCCGCCAAGGCGGCAATGCACCAGCGGGCTTCGGCTATGGCGCGGAATTCAATGGCACCAACGAGCTCTTCGCGGCCGGTAGCGATACCGCCAACATCTACGGCCATGCCCTGCACGGAACCCACGTGGCCGGCATTGCGGGGGGTGGCGGGGCGGGCACCAACTACCGCGGGGTCGCTTTCGGTGCGGAGTACCTCTTCTGCACCTTCCTGGTGGATGCCGCAGCCGCCATCGACGGGGTGGCCTGGATGCAGCAGAAGGCCCAGCAGCAAGGCAAACGCCTGGTGGTGAACATGAGCTGGGGCCTGTACCACATGGGCACGTTGGACGGCAATTCGCTGCTGGGCCAAGCGTATGGCCAATTCGCCGATGAAGGCGTGGCGATCGCGGTGTCCGCCGGTAACAACGGCGACGTGAATTTCCACCTGAAGCACGCCTTTGCGAACGATACGCTCACCAGCCGCGTGCAGTTCTATCCGTTCAACGCCAACCCCAACATGTACGGCCAAAGCCTGATCGCATGGGGCATGCCC
This sequence comes from Flavobacteriales bacterium, assembly GCA_044507815.1. Classification (GTDB taxonomy): domain Bacteria; phylum Bacteroidota; class Bacteroidia; order Flavobacteriales_F; family PHOS-HE28; genus PHOS-HE28. The sequence goes on from JBIQIX010000006.1 coordinate 98,141, forward strand.
GGTGAAAACTTCAGTGCGAAAGTGCGCGTGCTCGATGGCAATTATGAAACCTACATGGAATCACCGTGGATCCAAACCGCCAGCCAGCCTGCTTACACGGACACCTTCCTGGCCGTGGGCATCGACACGGTGTACCTGAAGATCAGCTGCGACGCCGCACACCCCCTCAACGGCCGGCCACACTTGCGCATCCGGGCCAAGAACAGGTACAATTTGCCGGTATTGCTCATGGCAACCGCTGCTTCGGGTGAAGTGCATTTCTGGAATGTGGCCGACCTGGAGACCGATGTGGGGAATTGGGGCCAGGCCTTCCTGGCGGGCCAACCCGGCTGGACTGCCGGCGACAAGGAATACGGGATCGGCGAACCCGCCTCCACGGAAAAGGTGATCACCGTGGCCGCCTGCGCCTCCACCCTCTGGACCCCCACCGGCAACCCGTACGGGGGCAACATCGCCGGTTTTTCCTCCCAAGGCCCCACCTTGGACGGGCGCCGCAAGCCCGACATTACCGCACCCGGTGTTTCGGTGGCCTCGAGCATCAGTTCCTTCACGGACAACAGCTATTCACCCCTTACCAACGTGCCGTTCCAAGGCCGCAATTACCCCTTCGCACGGCTCAGCGGCACCAGCATGGCCGCGCCTGCGGTAACCGGAACCGTGGCCCTGATGCTGCAGGCCGACCCGACCCTCACCCCGGCCGAAATACGCGACATCATCCGCAACACCGCCCTTACGGACCAATACACGGGCACCATACCTGCCGGCGGGGATCCGCGATGGGGCATGGGCAAATTGAACGCCTACCGCGCCGTTACCGAAGTGCTGGGCACAACGGGCGTGCAGAATGCGGAGACCGCGCCACTGCGTGTGTGGCCAAATCCCTCGCACGACCGGTTCTACATTCACACCGCCAGCCACACCGCACCGGAACAGCTGACCGTGCAGGACGCACTGGGGCGTGTGGTGGAAACACGCTTGGCCGCGCCGGGAATCATTTCCGTGGATGCCGCCACATGGGCACCCGGACTGTACTTCATCCGCATGGAGAACGCCGCGCAAACGCTGCGGGCCAAAGTGGTGCGGGAGTAACACCTCAGTTCCACCAGACCGCATAACCCTTCCGGCGCAACTCCAGCGCCAGCCCCTTCTCCACCTCCAGCGCCTCCGCACGGCTCAGCGGCCCGATGTCCCGGTACAGGCTCGGGCGCAGGTACAGGCCATACTTGCGCACGATGTCGCTGCTGAGCTTGTGCCCGCTGGCCGTGCGTGCGCCGCTCTTGTGCTGGGCGAAGCGTTCTTCCGGTGTCTTGCTCGTTTGCCCTACGTACAGGCATTGCAGCACGCCATTGTATTGCGGGTTCGCCTCGCGGAACTTGCGGTGCTCGGTGAAGACCTTCCGGCTGAGTTCAATGACGTACACGGTATAGGCAACGGCCATGGAAACTGTGAAAGATAGGAGCGGCGTAGGACTCCTCACGCGAGAATTCGTTTTCACCACCCAGACGCTATGCACGGCGCGCAGAATGTGGGCCCGGCTTTATCTTGCTGGCATGCCATATCCTTCCTTTTCACGTTTCACGATGGCTTTGTTGATCGCCTTGCCCCTGGTAGGCCAGGCCCAAACCTGGTCGCCCGTGGGCACTGGCGCAGGTTCCGCCGTCTATGCGCTGGAAGTGTTCAACGATGAACTCTACGCCGACGGCACCTTCACGCAGATCGGTGGGGTCACCTCCAGCCCCTACTTCTTGGCGAGGTGGAACGGCAGTGCGTGGAGCAAGGCAGCCAATCTGATCACCTTCATGGCCGCCGATGGGCTGTACGCTACGGATACGGCCCTGTACGTCGGGGATGGCGGGCGTGTGCGCTTCTGGAACGGCACCAACCTGTTCAACCTGACCGGGGAGAACAGTTCCTCCTTCAACTCCACGGCCTACGCCATGGCACACTACCAGGACACCTTGTATGTGGGCGGCGCTTTCAGTTCGCCGTTCCCCCACGCAGCACGCTGGGAGGGGGATGCCTACGGACCGCTCACCTCCGGCTGCAACTACTGGGTCCAGGAACTCTTGCCCTTCGGGGATCAGCTTTTCGTGGCCGGAAATTTCATGTACGCCGGTGATTCCTTGGTGAACCATACCGCCTTGTGGAACGGCAGCGCATGGAACCGCATGGGAGCCGGGGTGAACGATGACGTCTTTGCGGCTTGCATCTTCCAGGATACCCTTTACATCGCCGGGCGCTTCACCCAAGCCAACGGCCAGCCTGCCAGCCGCGTGGCCAAGTGGAACGGAAGCCAATGGGTGAAGGTGGGCGGCACCTTGAACGACTATGTGACAGCCATGACCGTGTACCGCGACCAGCTTTACATCGGTGGAGCCTTCACTGCGCCAAGCCGCATTGCGCGCCTTTCTGGAACCACCTGGGTACCTGTGGGCACGGGTTGCAATGACAATGTGCGCACCATGGAGGTGTACCACGACAGCCTCTTCGTGGGAGGCAGCTTCACCACCGCCGGCGGGATCCCCGCGCAACGCATCGCCAAATGGCACCTCCCGGAAGCACCCGTGGCCTCCTTCTCCGTGGACAGCCCCGAGCTGTGTACCAACGGCTGCACCACGTTCACGGATAATTCACCCAACGGCGTCTCCTCACGGTCCTGGTCCTTCCCTGGCGGCGTGCCCACAACCAGCACCGACAGCACCCCCACGGTATGCTACGCACTGCCGGGCACGTGGCCGGTTACGCTTACCGTAACCAACGCGGGCGGCACGAGCAGCACAACGGACAGCACCGCTGTGCTCGTGGATATTTGTTCCGGTATTCCGGATGGTTTGTCCCATGCGAATTTCAGCATGCGGCCCAACCCTGCGCAGGGCAGCATTGAAGTACGCTGCAACCAGGAACAGGCGCAGGCCATGCTGCGCATCCGCGATGCCGAAGGAAGGGTAGTGCAGGAGGAAATGTTCAGCGGCAACACGCTTGTGCTGGACATCACCGGCCTTTCATCCGGGCTTTTCATTGTTTCGGTGGAAAGCGCCGAAGGCCGCACGCACCAACGTTTGGTGGTTGAATAGGCCCGAACTGGCGATGTCGCCACGCCCGGTCCTCCTTGATCAGGACGTTCCTGCGTTCCGGGATAAGTGTATTCCCTGCTTCAAAGGCGTTCCGGTTCAGGGCAACCATGTCCGTGAGCGCAAGGGATAAAAGCTCCTGCAAATGCCATCCGGTTTTCCCGAGAGCAAATTCCTACATACGGAATTGAAGCTATATTGCGTTACCGGGGCGAAAGTGTTGGAACAACAACACATTCCTGATCGGCATAACGTGGTCACCATACCCGTTTCGGGCTTGAGCGCTGGGCTATATGTTGTTCGCGTTGCCTCCCAAGGCACTGTACGCACCAACCGGTTCATAAAAGGATGAAGTACTCCTGCTCCATATCCCTTGCCCTATTGCTTGCGGCCCTTTGCTTGCTTCCGGCCTGCCGCAAGGATCCCATGGCGCCCTTGTCCGGGTTCTTCTCAGTTTCGCTGGAAAGTGCCGAAGGCCGCGCATACCAACCCATGCTGGTGGAATAGGTGTTTCCGGTGCGCATCGCGCCACATTTCGTTGTATATGTTTGACCCTAACCCTGACAGACATGCGGAACCCACTCGCTTCCACCATTTTCCTGGCCACGCTCATCCTGCTTGGCGGTTGCAAGAAGGACGAAGATCCCAGTCCCCCAGTTGGCGGGGGCAGTAGTACCAGCACGCTCACTACTGGCACCGTGCCTTTCGTGCAAATGACGATCGATGGAGCTGCTGTCTCCTATACAGAGGGCAGCGCCTACGGTTCTTACACCGACTATTCGGAGAGCATCGCCACCCCACCGGCTTCAAGCACGGCACATTATACCTACATCATCCACCCGATGTCCAATCCCGACTCCCCTGTGTTCGGTGTCAGCTTGGGCACCTTCCAATTCCAAGGCAGTTCACCAACCGACACTCAATTTTTCAACTTCTTCCCTACTGGGCAGGTAGGCTACGGCGATACAGAAACATACGACGGCCTCGCCATGATCACGTGGTGGGATGGATCACAGGAGTGGTCCACCTTCTGGGGTGACGAGCAAATGGGATCCTCGTTCAACATCGTAGAGACCTTGCCGTTGCCCTCGTCCGGCACAAGCAGCATACTGGTGCGCGCCAGCTTCACCTGCAAGCTCTACCGGGACGGCGATGAAAACGGCCAGTTCAAGCAGGTCACGAACGGGAAAGGCGTGTTCCGCATCAAGAAGAGCTGACCAAGCCCATGCCGGGGATGCCTGCGCGATGGCCGTGGCCTGATTATGAGGATAGACAGGCTCGAAGGCCGTACGTCCGCATTCCCGCCGCCATCGTTCCTTTGCGGTTGAGCGTGCAATGGTGCGAGGGCCACAACCCTCGCACTTCGCATCATCGCAATCTTCGCACCGTTTCCCACATGCACACCATCAAGCAAGTCTTGGACGACACCGCCCTCACCCACACCACCGTTACCGTGGCCGGCTGGGTGCGCACCTTCCGCAACGACCGCTTCATCGCCCTCAACGACGGCAGTACCATCCGCAACCTGCAGTGCGTGATCGACCAAAGCAAGGTGGATGAGGCTACACGGCACCGCTTCACCACCAGCGCCAGCGTGCGCTGCACGGGCACCATTGTGGAAAGCCAAGGCAGCGGCCAGCGCGTGGAAATGCAGGTAAGCGAAGTGGAGGTGCTGGGCGATAGCGACCCGAACGCCTACCCCATCCAGCCGAAGAAACACTCGCTGGAATTCCTGCGCGAGAACGCCCACCTGCGCTTCCGCACCAACACCTACAGCGCCATCTTCCGCATCCGCCACCAGGTGAGCTTCGGCATCCACGAGTATTTCAACGGCCTCGGCTACAACTACTTCCACAGCCCCATCATCACAGCGAGTGATGCCGAGGGCGCGGGGGAAATGTTCCGCGTGAGCACGTTGGACCCGAAGAACCCTCCGCTGAACGACGATGGATCGGTGAACTGGAAGGAGGACTTCTTCAGCGCCGAAAGCCACCTTACCGTAAGCGGCCAGCTGCAGGCCGAGCTCGCCGCATTGGCCTTGGGCAAGGTGTACACCTTCGGGCCCACCTTCCGCGCGGAGAACAGCAACACCACGCGCCACCTCGCCGAGTTCTGGATGATCGAGCCCGAGGCCGCCTTCATGGACCTGCACGGCAACATGGACCTGGCCGAGGGCATGTGCAAGCACCTGATCAAGCGGGTGCTGGAGCACAGCGCGGATGACCTCGCCTTCCTGGACCAGCGGCTGGCCGAGGAAGAGAAACAAAAGCCCCAGCAGCAGCGCAGCGACCTGGGCCTGATCGACCGCCTGGAATTCGTGCTCGAAAACCCCTTTGAGCGCATCACCTACACCGAGGCCATCGAGGTGCTGCTGCGCAGCAAGCCCTACCAGAAAAAACAGTTCCAGTACCCGGTGGAATGGGGCGTGGACCTGCAGAGCGAGCACGAACGCTACTTGGTGGAGAAGCACTTCAAGAAGCCGGTGATCGTTACGGGCTACCCCGCCAAGGTGAAGGCCTTTTACATGCGCGGCAACGACCCCGGCGACTTCGGCTACACCGAAAAAGGCGACACCGTTGCCGCCATGGATGTTCTATTCCCCGGGATCGGCGAGATCATCGGCGGCAGCCAACGGGAGGAGCGGCTGGACCGCTTGGAGGCCCGCATGGACGCCATGGGCGTGCCCAAGGAGGAGATGTGGTGGTTCTTGGACACGCGCCGCTTCGGCACCGTGCCCCATGCGGGCTTCGGGCTGGGGCTGGAGCGCTTCGTGCTGTTTGTAACGGGGATGGGGAATATCCGGGATGTGATCCCCTTCCCGCGGACGCCGGGGAGCGCGGAGTTCTGATCGTTGGGGTATCCAGGCGTGGATCGTGGGACGTAGGGGGTCTATGCCCTGCGCCCAACGCCCTACCAACTACGCCCTTCCAACTTCAAGGCGATCATTGAAAAATAGAGATCCGCTTTCAGTAGTGTCCGGTTAAATGAGTGGTGATGACTGGATAGTTCCAGCATGGGCGCGGATTACAGGCTGAAAATGCGTGGGGCGGATTTGAATCGGGCCGGTCTCCCGGACTGGGCTTCCTTGAGGGCAACACAAGGAAGCAGGCATGAACGAAGGAAGCACTGTATACAGCCAGTTGATGGCTCATCTTCCATGGACGACGTTCGACCGGATCGTGGGGCGTTATGGCGGGGACCACAACGTGCGAACGCTCTCCTGCCGGGAGCACTTCAGAGCGATGGCCTTCGCGCAACTCACATACAGAGAGAGCCTTCGGGACATCGAACTCTGCTTGGGCGCACAACCCGGCAAGCTCTATCGCATGGGGCTGAGCAGCGCGGTGAAGCGCAGTACGCTGGCCGATGCGAACGAACTGCGCGACTGGCGGATCTACTCGGACTTCGCACAGGTGCTCATCGGCCAAGCCCGCCGCCTCTACGCCAGCGAGCCCGGCGTATTGGATCTGAAGGAGACGGTCTACGCGCTGGATTCCACCACCATCGACCTGTGCCTCTCTTCCTTCCCGTGGGCGAAGTTCCGCCGGGCCAAGGCCGCCGTGAAGCTGCACACCCTCATGGACCTGCGCGGCTCCATACCCAGCTTCATCCATGTGAGCGATGGCAAGATGCACGACGTGAACGCCCTGGACCTGCTGCTTCCGGAAGCGGGCAGCTTCTATGTCATGGACCGCGCCTACCTGTCCTTGGTGCGGCTGCACGAATTGCATTCCACGGGGGCGTACTTCATCACGCGGGCCAAGTCCAACACGGACCTGCGGCGCCTGTACTCCGCGCCCAGCGACCGCAAAGCGGGCATTATCTGCGACCAGACCGTGGTGTTCGCCGGGCACAAGTCGGCGATGGACTACCCGCAGAAGCTCCGGCGCATCAAGCTCAAGGACTTGGCCGATGGCCATCATCTGGTCTTCCTCACCAACAACTTCAAGCTGCCCACCGCCACGATCGCCGAACTCTACCGCAACCGCTGTAAGGTGGAACTGTTCTTCAAATGGATCAAGCAGCATCTGCGCATCAAGAAGTTCTATGGCCTCTCGGAGAATGCCGTGAAGTGCCAGATCTGGATCGCTGTGTCGGTGTACCTGCTGGTGGCCATCGTCCGTAAGCGGCTTGGTATCGAGGCCTCGCTTCATTCGATCCTACAGATCTGTTCGGTCATGCCTTTCGAGAAAATGCCCGTCCAGCAAGCCTTCCAGAAGGAACCGACCTCCACGAAACCAGTCGACCCGCTGAACCAGTTGATTTTGTTCGACTTTTAACCGGACAGTAGTGATCCGCTTTCTGTTTTTCACTCATGGCCAAAGGCATTTGGTGAATGGCCTTGGCTTGAAGCTGGACATGCTCCGGGTGATCTTGATGGTTGGATGATAGGAAGTGGCCCGTGGTGCGCTGGTAGTGATGTCCTGCACCTGGGCCCTAAAGCTCAACTACCAGTCCATCGGAAGTTCACCGAATCCTTCCCCTGTTTTGCTGCCCCGGACGGACGTGATGATACCGGAAGGTGACAGAAGCAAACGGCCTGAGCTTATGATCCCATTGATTTTCTGACCCACCTGTTCAGCGGTTGCATCAGTCCGCGATGTGATGAATGCAACGAGCGCCTCACGCGGCTTGCCGATGAATTTGGCCAGCACCTTAGCTTGGAACAAGCTCCCAGAGATGGCGGGTTTCACAGGGAGGTCCTCATACACTTTTCCGGCCAACCCGATGTACCCGTCCTTCATGAACTGAAACCGGCCCGATTCCTCCAACTTCAAGTTCTGGCGCATGCTGTTGAGGTTCGTGGACGGACGATACTTAAGTACCTCATCCAAGGCATCGCTCAGGTGTATCGGGCCTTCACGGCGGTTGAGCAGATCTTCAACCAGGTCCCTGATCGTTCCGCCCTTTACCGGTCGTTCTGCTTCCCATTGGCGTAGACCGTATGTGCTTGTTCGCCCAACGGAGAAGAACTTATCCTTGTTCCGGACGGCCACGCTTCGGATACCCTCCACGTTGATGGGATGGTCCGGATAGCGGGTGTTCCATTCCTCAGCAATGCGGCTTGCATGGCTGGGTTCGTTCAACATAGCCAGAACCTCCTCAAGGATCTCCTCTTGTTTCAACCGTGCGTTCGGTGGAATGACCCATGCATCCTGTATGACGCGCGAACCAGGGAACCGTAGCGGTAGGATCTTCCTCAGTATATCCATTATCTGCTCTTCAGGCCCAAGTCCATCCTGATGCGGCAATGCACTCAAGGAGACCTCTTCCTCGCGGCCACGTTTACGATTGAATAGAACGAGAGCCTGTTGGGTGGCCATGTGAAGCGGTCCGGCCAATTGATCGGCGACGAGCAGCGGATGCAGATGGTCGAGCCTGCGGGAATCGGCCCTGCGGTCGAACAAGGATTCCCATCGGGCCAATTTGATCCGATGGCCGTTCAGCACCTGTGCGAGGTAGCCGAAAAAACGCGGGGACCATTCCGTGCCCTCGCGTTGATTGAACCCCATGGCCAGATCAGGGGGGATCAAAAGCCAGCCCGCTTCCGTGCATAGCTCGGCATAATGCGCACGTACCTCGGGGAGGTCTTCCACCAGCGCGATGTTCCCAAGTATCCACCTGTCGCGCAAGATCATCATTTGCCGCACCCGCTCCCGTGTAAGTCCGGCAGAGCGTGCGATCTCTTCCAGGCTCCCGGTCGGCTCCGCACCTTTTATCAAGGGGCTGTAGACGGACAGGGCCCGGGCTCTTACGACTTGCTGGAGATATTGGTCCAGGAACCGGAGCAGCGCGGGTTGCCCATGATCATTGAAGAGCACGGTTGCAAGTTCCTCATTGACCTGATGGCGAAGGCACCATAACTGCCTTTCCCGCTCAGGGCTTGCGGGTGCATCGAAATGCTGCATCGCATTCAGGATGTTTCTGCGCAACTCAACCAGCTCCATCTTTACCTTACCCTTCGCACCTGGGAACTTGGGCATCCTCCGATCATGGATCCCCAAAAAGTTGAACACGGCCCCCGGCTTGATCGACTTTGCGTGTTTGCGCAGCACGCTTCTCGCAGGACCGCTGATCTGAAGAACAAAGGATTTGATGACCTCAGCCAAACCGTGGACCTGCGGGCCGGGCAAAGCCATGGCGGGCGTATTTGGTCCGATGCTGCGTGCCATCAGGTCGTTCAATTCAAGCTCCGTTTTCTTTCCGCAATTGCGAAGGCCACGGAATCCATCGTGCTCCCGGGCAAAAGCCCGAATTTCGGAAAGCCTGTGCAGGTCGGCATTTTCACACACGTTGCGGGCACGTGCGGACAGGTTGAAATGTTCCGTGAGAGCATTCAGGTCGGGGTCCGTTGGCCATGGATCCGGTTGTTGCTGGAACTTGGCCATAAGGGCAATGAGTTCCAGCTGCGTTTTGTTCCCGCAATTGCGCAGCTTGCGGAAATCCCCGTGCCGTTCGGCAAAATCACGCAAGTCGGAGAGGTATACCAGCTCCGCCGCTTCACACACATTTCGGGCACGGGCCGACAAGCCATAGTGTTGCGATATCTCCTCCAAGGTGAGGTCCGAACTGTCACGGCGCAGGCCGGGAACTGCTTCCGGCGATGTTGTATTTTGGGGCGGCGGAATGATCGTGAGCAGGCCTAGTAGCCTGTCCTCAATGATCTCCGTGCATCCAGGCAGTGCCATGAAGGTTCCAAACGCCTCTTCATACCTGCGGATGACGTCAATTGACCACAACCCATTTGCCTCGCAGAATGGGATCAATCCGTCCGGCAGCTCAAAGTTCTCTTGGACCTCTTCCAAGTTCATCGCGTTGCAAGATGATCAATTCACCTTGAAAAGGCAGAATTGCAACCCCCTGAATTAAGCTGGAACAACCCAACGTATTTCACTCCGTCTCCTCCAACCGCTTCTTCCATCGTTCCCAATCGGGAATTAAGCGGCCCAGCAGGTCGTAGAAGTGTTTGCTGTGGTCGGCATGCACCAAGTGGCAGAGCTCATGCACCACCACGTAATCGATGCACGGGCCGGGGGCTTTCATCAGCTCCGGGTTCAGCAGGATCATGCCTCCGGGAGTGCAGCTGCCCCAGCGCTTTTTCAGTTGCTGAATGCACACGCGGGGGCGGTTGATCTTGTACTTCCGGAACAAGGGCATGGCGTTGTCCACGGCCAAGCCAAAGCGCCGTGCGGCATGGGTGCGGTACCATGCGGCCAGCAATCCGCGCACCCGGTCGGCATCCTTGGGGTGGCGGGCGTGGATGTGGATGCGTCCTCCGATCAGTTTCACCTCCTCCCGGCCTGTTGCGGCATGCACCTTCAGGCGGTATTGCCTCCCGAGGTAGCGGTGGGTTTCGCCGCTGACGTACTCTTTGGCCGGTGCAGCAGGCAGGAAGCCGCGGAAAAAGTCCTGTTGGCGCACGATCCAGCGCGCCTTGCGCAGCACCATGGCGTCCACCTTGGCGGCGGGCGCGTTCAGCGGGGCGTGCAGCACCACCTGCGCATCGGGATGCACCGCAATGCCCAGCGTGCGCCGGTCGCTGCGCAACAACCTATACCACAGGGTGGTGTTGCCGTATTGCACGTGCCGTTCCTCCATCACTGGTAGCGGACCTCGGCGATGCGCATCACGCCCTTGAGCATTTCATCGATGGCATCGAAGCCGATCTCCAGGCCTTCGTTGCGCAAGCCGTACAAGTAGTCGTCCATGGCCTGCTCCATGCGTTTTTTCACGTCCTCGTTGCGCACCCAGTCCACGATCATCAGCTTGCGGATGATGTCGTCCAATGCGAGGGCAATGGCCGCGCTGCGTTCCGCCGGGGCCGGGATGGCTGCTGCGCCGAGCACTTCGGCCACCAGGTGGTGGAAGGCCCTGGCCTCGGCCCGGTCGCGCAGCATGCCGGGGTCATCGCTTCCTTGCTTGCCGGTCACGCGGTCCTTTACCTCCTGTGCGCGCCGGAGGTATTCCAGGTCGCTGATCCGCTTGTCGCGATAGGCATCGATGGCTTCCTGCAGCAGCTCGCTGAGCTTTTTGAAGAGCACGGGATCCTCCTCCATCCGCTCATTCAGCGCCTTTTTGGTGCGGCTGGCGATCATGTCCGCCTTGGCAGCGGTTCCTTCCACCTTTTGCACTTCCTCTGCAAAGGCCTCGGGATCGAAGATGTTCACCTGGCCGGTGAGCTGCAACACATCAGTGCTTTTGATGTGCGTATCGATCAGCTTCTGCACTTGCGCCTCATACTGCCGGTAATCCACGCCGTCGCTGTAGCGCATGGCCACGGCTACGCGCAGCCGCAGGAAAAAGGCGGCATCCCGCCGGTAGTGCTCGATCTTTTCCTCCGGCGCGTCGCGCACGAATTCCAGCGTGCTCAGTGCCATCTTCAGGGTGCGCACGAACAGGGAAAGCCGTTCGTAGAAGCGGTCGCGCTCATCCTTGGGTTCCAGCAGGCGCTGAAAGGCCTCGGTGTCCTGCTTGTTGGGCAGGGTTTTGAAGAGGTCCCACAGTTGCGCATGCCGTTCGGCCAGCTTGGCCACTTCCTCCTTGACGTGCATGATGGTGCCCTCCAGGTCGGCATCGTCGAACTCGCTCAGCTCGGCGTACTTCGTCAGCGCTTGGTCCAGCTCGCCGAGGATGCCGTAATAGTCGATGATGTAGCCGAAGTCCTTGCCCTCGAACAGGCGGTTTACGCGGGCGATGGCCTGCAACAAGGTGTGGTTGCTGAGGCTGCGGCAGATGTAGAGCACGGTGTTGCGCGGTGCATCGAAACCGGTGAGCAGCTTGTCCACCACGATCAGCAGTTCCGGGTTGCCCTCAGCCTTGAAACAGTTGATGACGCTTTTGAGGTAGTTCGGCTCATTGCCGTATTGGGCCATCATCGTTTTCCAGAACCTGCGCACCGGTTCGGCAGGTTCGCCATAAGCGCTTTCATAGCCTTCGCGCTCGTCGGGCGGGCTTATCACCACTTCGCTGCGCACCATGCCGATCTCGTCCAGGTAGGCCTTGTATTTCAGCGCGGCCATTTTGCTGGGTGCGGTAAGCTGGGCCTTGAAGCCGCTGCCCTGCCAGTTGTCGCGCCAATGCTGGCTGATGTCCCAGGCGGTGCGGTAGATCTTCTGGTCGGCCTCGTTCAGCTGGTCGGCCCGGGCGAATTTTTTCTTCAGGTCGGTGCGCTGTTCCTGGCTCAACGGCTCGCTCACCATCTCGAAGAACTGGTCCAGCGGCTTCTTGTCCACCTCCTGCACCACGTGTCGGCCTTCGTAGAGCAGGGGCACCACCGCACCGTCCTCCACGGCCTGGCGGATGGTGTACGCCGGGCGGATGATGCCGCCGAACTTGCGGGCGGTGTTCTTCTCCTTGCCCATGAGCGGGGTGCCCGTAAAGCCGATGTAGCACGCGTTGGGCAGCACCTTCAGCATGCGCACATTGTCCTGCCCGTACTGGCTGCGGTGGCTTTCGTCCACCAGCACGAAGATGTCCGGGCTGTCCGCCACCAGCTTGCCGCGCTTGGCCACGGCCTCGAACTTTTGCAGCAGGGTGGTGATGATGCGGGCCTTGGGCGCGCGCAGCAGCCCTTCCAGGTGCTTGCCGCTACGGGCCTGCACCACCTCGGCCTCGCAGGCCTTAAAGGTGCCGTACAACTGGTCGTCCAGGTCCACCCGGTCGGTAACAAGCACGATGCGCGGGTCCTTGATGGCGGGTTCCATGGCAATGGCCTTGGCAAGCCACACCATGGTAAGGCTCTTGCCGCTGCCCTGGGTATGCCATACCACGCCGCCCTGGCGCTTGCCCCCTTGCAGGTGCCGCACCCGTTCCAGGGTGTTTTCCACGGTGAAGAACTGCTGGTAGCGGGGCATCTTCCTCATGCCGTTGTCGAACAGCACGTAGCGCTGCACCAGGCGCAGCAGCCGCTGCGGGCGGCACAGATGGTACAGCAGCTCATCCTGCGCGGTCACCTCCAGCAGGGCCTGTTGCTGTTCCTTGAACAGGTTGTGCACATAACCATAGCGGCCGGCGAAGAGCGCCCGCTCGGCTTCAGGGGCCAGGGGGCTGTTCTTCAGCCGTGCCAGTTCGGCGGCACTGGCCCGTTCGTTGCCGCCGAAGGTCTCGCGCCACTGGCTCCAGAAATGGGCGGCCGTGCCCACGGTGGCGTAGCGGGCCTCGTTCTGGGCCAGCGCCAGCAGCAGTTGCGCGGGCAGGAAGAGCTGGGGCACCTCATCGGGCTGCTGGTTGCGCAGGTGTTGGCTGATGGCCTGTTCCACCGGGCTGCCGTACTGGGTGCTGTGCAGGTCCGGCCGCTTGCACTCGATCACCACCAGGGGGATGCCGTTAACGAAAAGCACGATGTCCGGGCGGCGGGCCTTGGTGCTGCCTTGGCGCTGCACGGTAAACTCCTCGGTAACGTGGTACACGTTGTTGGCGGGGTTCTCCCAATCGATGAAGCGCAGGGGGAAGCTGCGCTTGTCGCCCATGATGGTCTCCTCGAAGCTGCGGCCCAGGGTGAGCATTTCGTACACCTCCTTGTTGGCCGTGTACAGCCCTTCCACCAAGGGCATGTCGCCCAGCCCGCGGATGGCCTGGTAGATGTTGCCGGGGCTGAAGGCATACCGCTCGCCCTTGTGCTCGATCCCGTTGAGGGCCTTCAGCCGCTCCTCCAGGATGCTTTCCAGCAGCACGTTGCCGGCCTTGCCCTGCCGCTGGGCCAGCGCCTCTTCGGGGCTCAGGTAGGTGTAGCCCAGCTTCACCAGCAGTTGCAGCGCTGGTATCTGGCTGATGTGGTCTTCGAGGAAGGAGGGGGTGATCATCGAGTAAGCCCTGCTAGTTCCGTGTTCCGTTTCCTGATCTTCTTCGGTATGAAGGAACCCTTCTTCCGGATTGATGATTCTGCACCTGTATCGAGATATTGACTTTCAAGTCCATTGACCTCGTGATACACATAGTCGTCACCGTCCTTGCTCGTCATCAAGGGAATTCCGTTACTAGCCAGCAACGCTCGGATCTCTGGTCTTGGATGGTCGTACTCGTTACCTCGGTTGGATGTGGCAACCGCCACTTGTGGGTTGATGGTCTTCAGAAATTCGTCCGTGATGAAGCCATTGTCGGCCCCGTGGTGGGGGAGGATCAGGACATCGACTTCTTTCTGGAATATCTCGGATCGCATTAGTTGACGTCCAATCACTTCAGATTCGCAATCGCCCAAACTCAGTACGGAGAAAGAAGCCGACCTGAACAGCTTGATCAAGCTCCGATCGTTCTTGTTCGGTGCGTTTGGGTCAGTGGGAAAGAACACGTTTTCCGAACCCCAGGGCGTTGCTGACTGTAACGTCGACAAATAGCTGGGTGTGATCTCAATCGTATTGTGCACCCTTCGCTGATGAATGTCGTCATAGTGCAGAAGTATCCTGCGGCAACTCTTCCCTTCTTCACTATCAGGTTCATACCCTGGAACTTCGATTCGGTTCGGGCGCAACTTGTTCAATATCTGACCAAGCTCGATCTGATCGCAATGGTCCACATCCCAGCTTGTGATGTGCAGAACATCCAAGCGGTCCTTGCTGTGAAACTTGAGATCCTCGAGCAGGGTGTCGATGCCACCAATGGGCAGTCGGGCTTCGATCAGTGTGTAGGTCCCATCCTTGTACACTGAGCACAGTGATCCTGGTGTGTCGAGCTTGAAAGCCCGGAACTTTGCTTGTAGGTTCATCCTTTCCCTTTGTTTTCTTCTACTTTCTTGGCTGCGTTCGATCCCGTGTCCATTCCCTTAGCGAAGAGTACGCGGATCACCTCCTGGATCTTGTGGATCAGTTCATGGCTGCCGAAGCCGGCGATGAAACCCAATGCGATGAGCACGTAGTAGGAGCTCATGTCATCTGCGGTCATGGCGGACACAACCAGCAGGTCACTGTTCACGAGGCAAAGGAGTATTAGCGCGAGCACGCCTCCCTGGAAGGGACGATACAAGTACCAGATCAGCCAAGCACGAACGTTCAGGACCAGGTTGGGCTCCTTTCGGTCTTCTTCCTTTATCGGGGTATAGGCATCTCCGATCCGTTGATATAGTGCCCGCATGCAATAGAAGGCTCCGCCCATGGTCCCAGCAAGGAACCAACCGTAGGTGATGTGTTCATTGATGCCTAAGGGCTGCACCAAACCAAGGGAGGCCTTGGATGCCGCGAACTTGTTCGTGAAGAGCCAGAACAAGGAGAAGAACAGCACGCCCAGTTCAAAGAGAGCAATGAAGCCAATGAGGAGGTAGTCCGTCCAATCGTGTTTCGTGCGTGCCATGTTGGAATCAGTGTTTCACCCGCACCGCCCCCGTCAACAACTGCTGCATCAACCCGCGCTTCTGGGTGGTGAGGTGATCGAGGTAGTTGGTTAGCGCTGCTGTCTCGGCGTTCAGTGTGCCGATGGCCTTGGCTATCGCGGACTGTTCATCAGCAGGCGGGATCCGCATGTCGATGTCGAAGAAATCCGCACTGCTGATATTGAGAAGGCCATGGTTGCGTGCACCTTCTTGGGCGACCATGCTGATGCCTTGGTCCAACATTCCCGAATCGAAATAGGCAGCCAGGAAGTCGCTGTTTCCGGCGTTTGGCTTCAGCCTGAAGCAGATGTACAGCGTTGAGAGTACACCTTGCGCGTATCGGTCCAAGCGTTTGATGGCGCCGAATGGGAAGCCATTGGAACTGCTCTTGTTGTAGGCGAACTCGCCGTTCTTTAGCAGGTAATACCCACCCAGGTTGGCACCAGCCACCGACTTATTGAAGATCTCGCGCTGGTCGATCAGCCCATGCTGAGCACTGATAGTGAGTACATGCTCCTCGCCCACGGTGTTCTTGCGCGTGACCCGCTCGAACAGGTCGCCTAGTCGATGGCTTTTCCACTTCTCCCCAAACCCCGGAAACCGCCGCTTGCCGGTAAGCAGCTCTTGCATCAGCCCCCGCTTGCGCTCCTGCTGCGCGGCCAGCAGTTGCTGCGCCGTGGCAATGGCCCGGTCCCAAGCCCCCAGCACCGCGGCGATGCGGCGTTGTTCGGGGAGGTCTTTTGGCTTTGCGATCTCGACCTTACGCAGGTCCGTCAATGTGATCTCTTGGAACGTGCTGCCCTTCGCCAAGAGGTTGATCCGCCTGGCAACCAATGGTGCGTGTAGCGACGCATCAACGAAGGTGTTCAGGAAGTCTTTTGAAACTGAGATTCGCGCTGTGCCCTGGGTAAGGTTTGCTTCCTTAAGTTCTTCTGGAACTATCGCCGTTGAAGGCAGATCACCTCGGAGCGAAAAGATAATGTCCCCTGGGATCACAATGGACCGTTTGTACTTAGCGGCGATCTCTGGTGTTGTTCGCTGAAGAGAATCCGGGATGATCTGACCCTTAGCAATGTCTGTACTCTTGATGTATGGTACACCATCTTCGATATGAGGACCAGCCTGAACAATGCCATACATGATCGGCTTACCCTTCGATACTACACTATCGAGCGGCACAGCCTCCCACTCCTCCGGTATCCACCCGAGCTTGGTGTGCTTGTAGCCTGGGCGGCCTTCGTTGGGCAGGGCGGCTTTGGCCGGTGCGGTGGCAGCGGTGGTGCTCATGGCTTCTTGGGTTTGGTGCGCGGCTCCTTGGGGGCTTGGTTCCCGGCAAGCCGTTTCACCTCCCTGTCGAAATCGCTGAGGTGGTCGCGGTCCTGCTGCACGCGGAACTTCTCGTACTCGCCTTCGGCCAGGCGCTTGGCCACTTCGGCACTGATGCGGCCGGCATTGTCCAGCACGTTGTAGTCGTTGAACTCCAGGAAGGCATCGAGCTTGCCGGCCCATTGCTCCATGGTCATGGGGATCTGGCGTTCGGCCTGGTTCTCGGCGTAGTCCAGGTACATGGTCACGATGCGGTTCAGGGCCTTCAGCTCAGCTTCGTTCAAGTAGTTCTTGGCCACGCTCACATCGGTCTTCAGCACTTTGCCATCGGGAGCGTTCTTCCAAGTGGTGAGGCCCATGTGGGGCAGCTCGGCTTTGGCGCGCTCAGCGATGAGCTCGGCGGCGGTGTGGCCGGTGATGGCCCAATGCAGCTTGTTCTGCACGGTCTTGTAGAAGCGCTGGGTGATCTCGGCCTTGGGGTCGTAGTCGATGCTGCACTGGGCGTAGATGTCCGTGATCTGCTGATAGAAGCGACGCTCGCTGGCGCGGATCTCGCGGATGCGCTCCAGCAATTCGCGGAAGTAGTCCTGCCCGAAGCGGCGGCCTTGTTTCAGGCGCTCATCGTCCAGCACGAAGCCTTTCACGATGTACTCCTTCAGTGTGCCGGTGGCCCATACCCGGAAGAGCGTGGCGCGCTGGCTGTTCACCCGGTAGCCCACCGAGATGATCACGTCCAGGTTGTAGTGATCCACTTCCCGGGCCACTTCCCGCGTGCCCTCCCGCTGAACTATTCGAATTTTTCTAATAGTTCCTTTCTCTTGAAGCTCAGCACTTTGGAAGATCTCTTTGAGGTGGTAGTTGATGGTGGCGACCTCCACGCCGAAGAGCTCGGCCATCTTCCGTTGGGTGAGCCAGAAGGTCTCGTCCTCGAAAAAGACCTCGATGTTGACGTTCCCTTGCGGGGTGGTATAGAAGATGATGTCCTGCATGGCGGCTCTTATTTGATGAAGCCCAGTTCCTTCAGGTAGCCGTCCATCTCCCTGCGCACTTCGGCCAGCTGCCCTTCCAATTGCACGATCTGCTGCTGCACGGCGGCGATGTCCACGGGCGCCTCCTCCTCGAAGGTGTCCACGTAGCGCGGTATGTTCAGGTTGTAGTCGTTCTCCTGGATCTCGGCCGGGCTGGCGCGGTAGGCGTATTTCTCGGCGAGCACGCGCTGGTCGTCGGCGATGGTTCTCGGCGCCTTGCGGAAGGCGGTGTAGGTATCCACCACGCGCTGGATGTCCTCCTCGCGCAGGCGGTTCTGCTTCTTGCCGTCCTGGTAGTGGCTGCTGGCATCGATGAAGAGGATATCGGTGGTGGTGCGCTGCTTGTTGAACACCAGGATGGCGGCGGGGATGCCGGTGCCGAAGAAGAGTTGGGCGGGCAGGCCGATCACGGCCTCCAGGAGGTTCTCATCGATGAAGGCCTTGCGCAGCAGGCGCTCGCTGCTGCCGCGGAAGAGCACGCCGTGGGGCACGATCACCCCGGCGCGGCCGTGCTCGTTGAGGCTTTCGATCAGGTGGGTGATGAAGGCATAGTCGCCCTTGCTCTTCGGGGGTATGCCGCGCCAGAACCGGTTGAAACGATCGTGCGTAGCGTTCTCCTGGCCCCATTTGTCCAGCGAAAAGGGTGGGTTGCTCACGGCCACGTCGAACTTCATCAGCTTGTCGCCCTCGATCAGCAGCGGGTTGTTGAGGGTGTCGCCCCACTCGATCCGCGCCGTGTCGTTGGCGTGGATGAGCATGTTCATTTTGCATAGGGCCCAGTTACCGCCGTTACTCTCCTGCCCGTAGAGGCTGTAGTTGTGGTCGGGCACCTGCTCGGCCACCTTGATCAGCAACGAGCCGCTGCCACAGGTGGGGTCGTAGATGCGCATGCCGGGCTGCGGGGCCAGGAGGCGGGCCAGCAGTTCGCTCACCTCCGCTGGCGTAAAGAATTCTCCCCCCTTCTTGCCCGCATCGCTGGCGAACTGCGCGATCAGGTACTGGTAGGTGTTGCCGATGATGTCCAAGCTCCCGATGCGGCTCGGCCTGAAGTCCAGGCGCGGGTCGGCGAAGTCCTCCAGCAGGTGTTTCAGGCGGCGGTTGCGGTCCTTGGTCTTGCCCAGGTTGGGCTCGCTGTTGAAGTCGATGTTGCGGAACACGCCGTCGAGCTTGCCCTTGTTGGCTTCCTCCAAGGCATCGAGGGCCTTGTTGATGCGGTCGCCCACGTCATCGGCCTCGCGTGCCGCGTACAGGTCGTAGTAGCTGCTGCCCTTGGGCAGGACGAAGCGGCCCCTGCCGATGGCGCGTTCCAGTCGTTCCGGGCTATTTCCATACTGCTTTTCCAGCTCTTGGCGGCGCTCGCGGTCGGTATCGCTGAGGTATTTCAGGAAGAGCATCACCAGGATGTAGTCCTTGTACTGGGCGGGGTCCACCACGCCGCGGAAGGTGTCGCAGGCTTTCCAGGCCAGCGCGTTGATCTCTTGCTGTTCAATGGGTTGGTTCATGGTTCGGTAAAGTTGGCCCATGCGGCGTTGAGCAGTTGGGCATAGGTATCGCACAGTTGTTGCAGGTTGTGCACGGTGCCTTGCACGGTGCGGGCCAAGGCCACCATGCGCCATTGTTCGGCCATGGGGGGCAGCGGTACGGCCAGTTGGTCCAAGGCCTGGCGGCTGATCGCGGGCGTGGAACCCGGCTTGCGGTACTGGGCCAGTTGGGCTTGTGCCGGGCGGCTGTTGAGGTAGGCGGCCAGGTAGGCGGACAGTATGCGTGCGGGATCAGGGCGGATAACGAACAGCATGGAACTGGCCACGGTGTCCTCCTCGGCACCGGGCCATACGGCAGCCAGGTTCTGAGCCCCTCTGCCGATGAAGAGCACATCCTCTTTTTGCAGCAGGTCCTCCTCGCGGAAGCGAATGTGATGCGGTGATGTGCGGTCCACCTTCGCGGCCTGCACCGCCCCATGCGGCCCAATGGCCGAGGATTGCACAAGGCCCATGGCGCCCTGCTGCAGGCCCTTGGCGTGCACCCCGAAGCGGACGGTGGCGATGGATGTTAGTGGTATTTTCATGGAGAATACGACTGCAATATATGCAAATTCTATTTCATGGCGAATGAACAACGGGAAAGTTGCCTTGGCCGCTAGCACATAGGGGCTGGCCCACTGTGGCTGGGGTCCAGACCAAATCAAAGAAATCCCGATGTTCCTAAAGTCACGCTTCAATTCGCACGGATCCCGAAACTTGGATCAAATGGAGTTCCGCCACTACGCGAAATTGACCATCAGGGAGTCAGGGGCAATGTTGAACGGCGAGGGTTCACCGCCCTACTCCTTCAACACCCGGATGGCATGCGTTTCCAGGCCGTTCCGGATCCGCAGGGCATACATCCCGGGCATCAATTCATCCACGTTCAGTGTCAATGGTGCACCCTGAAATTGTGTAGGCCCCAAAACCCTGCGACCCGTTAAGTCGAATAGTTCCAGAAAACCGGTTTTCGCGCCGTCCACCGTCAACTGGTCCTTGAACGGTGTTGGCCAAGCGCGAACAGATGAGGTTGACGGGGATCCATGCAACCCTGTGATGAAGTCGCAATATTCCGCTATCCCTGTAGTGTAATCCACTTGATCATCGCGGTAGCATCGCAGTCCTGTGATCGGGCCATCAATCTGTAGAACGGTAAACCCGGCATCGATGAAAAGCATTCGTGAGCCGAACCGTTCGAAGATCGTATCTCCCGCTGATTGCCCGGACCCGTATGCGACCGTGAGGTATTTCAACGGTGTTCCGTCCACAGGCACCGTACCGGTATCTGCAACGATCACCTTTACCGGTGTGTCCAACAAGGGGACTGTCCAGCGGTCGCCCGGACCCGAGCCGAACCAATAGAGCGTATCGAATGAATTGCCATTCCAAATGGATACGAGCGAACCATTCACCGAAGTAAAGTAGGTGCCGATGTGTTGATGGGATCCAGAGTTGCTGGGGTAATCATGGATATTCCGCATTACCTCAAGCTTCTGGCAGGATACACCCGTGATCACGGTATCGCCAGACCGGGTCATCGACACATAGCCGGTTTGGGTAAGCGTCCACCAGTCATAATACCATTCGCCCGAGGATGGGGCCCAGACCTGCGCCTGTGTGTCGGGACCGATCAACGCACTTATTGCCAGAGGAACTATAATGCAGCCCTTATTCAACTTGACAACGTAATGGCCGAGGTATGTCCTGGCTTTGTCCAATCGTATCCAGGATACCAGGCTTCTTACCACTTTTGAAGCAAGGCCGGCGCGGGGATTCATCGATGCATCCATTTACCAGTTGTCTTCGTTCCGTCGGGGGCTGTGACCAGCAGGTTATACAGGCCCGAAGGGAGATGCGATAGGTCCAAATCGAATGGTGCATAGGTTGCTTGCTCGTGGAGTACCATCCTTCCCTTGGGATCGATCACCTCAACGCTGAATGGCACTTGTCCGGACCAACTCAGTCGCCCCTATCACGATCATTTTGCGCCAATTACGTGCTCCAAGGTAATGCAAGCCTTGGCTTGACGAATGCCCGGGCATCCCCATGCCCCAATGGACATGGAGTTCAGGCCGGGAAAGGCAAGGTCACCAGCGGGGGGCGGGAAGACTCAAAGCTTCCGCAACAAACTCCTCAAATCCACCTTGCCGCCCACGATCCGCTCCAGATCGGTGATCTTCACACGCTCCTGCGCCATGCTGTCGCGCTCGCGGATGGTGACGGCGTCGTCGTTCAGCGTGTCGTGGTCCACGGTAATACAGTAGGGCGTACCAATGGCGTCCTGGCGGCGGTACCGTTTGCCTATGCTGTCCTTTTCATCGTACTGGCAATTGAAGGAAAGCTTCAGGGTGTCGATGATGGCGCGTGCCTTCTCGGGCAGGCCATCCTTTTTGACCAGCGGCAGCACGGCCACCTTCACCGGGGCCAGCGGCGCGGGGATGCGCAGCACTTCGCGCGTTTCGCCGCTTTCCAGTTTTTCCTCCTCGTAGGCCGCGCTGAGGATCGCGAGGAACATGCGGTCCAGGCCGATGCTCGTCTCCAGCACGTAGGGCACATAGCTCTCGTTGGTCTCCGTGTCGAAGTAGCGCAGCTTCTTGCCGCTGAACTTCTCGTGGTTGCCGAGGTCGAAATCGGTGCGGCTGTGTATGCCCTCGAGTTCCTTGAAGCCCATGGGGAACTTGAACTCGATGTCGGTGGCCGCATCGGCGTAGTGCGCCATTTTGATGTGGTCGTGCCAGCGGTAGTTCTCCCCCGGCAGGCCCATGGCGCGGTGCCAGGCCATGCGCTTCTCCTTCCATTTGGCGAACCACTCCTGCTGCGTGCCGGGCTTGATGAAGAATTGCATTTCCATCTGCTCGAACTCGCGCATGCGGAAAATGAATTGCCGCGCCACTATTTCATTGCGGAAAGCCTTGCCGGTCTGCGCGATGCCGAAGGGGATCTTCATGCGTGCGCACGGGTAGGGAAAGGCGCCAGCCGGCCAGCAACGGCTACGGGGGCGCTTTCAGGGTGCCCCAACAGCACCAGCCGTGACCGGAGGGCTTGATGTCCGCCTACCGGACCAATCGCTTGCGGGCCTTACCTCAGGCAGCCCGCGTACTTCATGATCTTCCTGCCGTCCTTGCTGTTCACCTCCACGTCCACCGCCCGGTCGCCCAAATGCGCGCGGAACAGCTCGGGGGGGTGCTGGGCGAGCAACGGGAAGAAGCGCTGGTCCAAGAAATAGTTGAGGGTGTACTGCGTGTGGATCGCCGGGGGATTGGTGGAGGCGACGTAGGTGACCGGACCGGCGGTGTTCACGTTGCGGTAATGGAGCGTATCACCGCTCGCGAGCTTTACGATCAGCAGGTTGCCCGGCTGCACTTGGAAGCCCTGGTCGTGCGGGTAGGTGAGGGTAATGGAAAGCTGCGGCACTTGGCCTGCCTTGCCGATGCCTATGCGCACGCCACGGCCCAGCTGGATGCCTTCCGCGCGGAGGTGCTCGCCGGTCAAGGGGTCCTTCTTATCCACCGAGAACTTGCATTTCTGAGCGGAAGCATCGGCGGGAACGGCGGCAAGCAGGACAATCAGGGCCACAAAGGCCGTGTTGGTGAGGCGGGCGGGAAGGGAGCGGAAGCGCATGTGGTGGAGTTTTCGCAGAGCGAACATAGCGATAACACACACCCCCGACCGCCAGATCAACGAGGGAGGATCCTTCCGGGTGCGCCTCACAACTGCTTCAGCAGCCCCCTCATATCCACCTTCTCGCCCACGATCCGTTCCACCTCGCTGATGGGCACCCGCTTCTGCTTCATGCTGTCGCGCTCGCGGATGGTGACGGCGTCGTCGTTCAGCGTGTCGTGGTCCACGGTAATACAGTAGGGCGTACCAATGGCGTCCTGGCGGCGGTACCGTTTGCCTATGCTGTCCTTTTCATCGTACTGGCAATTGAAGGAAAGCTTCAGGGTGTCGATGATGGCGCGTGCCTTCTCGGGCAGGCCATCCTTTTTGACCAGCGGCAGCACGGCCACCTTCACCGGGGCCAGCGGCGCGGGGATGCGCAGCACTTCGCGCGTTTCGCCGCTTTCCAGTTTTTCCTCCTCGTAGGCCGCGCTGAGGATCGCGAGGAACATGCGGTCCAGGCCGATGCTCGTCTCCAGCACGTAGGGCACATAGCTCTCGTTGGTCTCCGTGTCGAAGTAGCGCAGCTTCTTGCCGCTGAACTTCTCGTGGTTGCCGAGGTCGAAATCGGTGCGGCTGTGTATGCCCTCGAGTTCCTTGAAGCCCATGGGGAACTTGAACTCGATGTCGGTGGCCGCATCGGCGTAGTGCGCCATTTTGATGTGGTCGTGCCAGCGGTAGTTCTCCCCCGGCAGGCCCATGGCGCGGTGCCAGGCCATGCGCTTCTCCTTCCATTTGGCGAACCACTCCTGCTGCGTGCCGGGCTTGATGAAGAATTGCATTTCCATCTGCTCGAACTCGCGCATGCGGAAAATGAATTGCCGCGCCACTATTTCATTGCGGAAGGCCTTGCCGGTCTGCGCGATGCCGAAGGGGATCTTCATGCGTGCGCTCTTCTGCACGTTGAGGAAGTTGACGAAGATGCCCTGGGCGGTCTCGGGCCGCAGGTAGATCTTGCTGCTTTCGCCGCTCACACTGCCCAGCTCGGTGGCGAACATGAGGTTGAATTGGCGCACCTCGGTCCAGTTGGCGGTGCCGCTCACGGGGCATTTGATCTCCTCGTCCAGGATCAGTTGGCGCAGGGCGGCCAGATCGTTGGCGTCCAGCGCGGCCTTCATGCGCTCCTGCACCTGGCCGATCTTCTCCTGGCTGCGCTTCACGTTCGGGTTGGTGGCGCGGAACTGCTCTTCATCGAAGGCATCGCCGAATTTCCTCCGCCCTTTTTCCACCTCCTTGGCAATGCGGTCCTCGTACTTGCCGATGTGCTCCTCCAGCAGCACGTCGGCACGGTAGCGCTTCTTGCTGTCCTTGTTGTCGATCAACGGGTCGTTGAAGGCATCCACGTGGCCGCTGGCCTTCCAGGTGAGGGGATGCATGAAAATGGCGGCATCCAGGCCCACGATGTTCTCGTTCAGCTTGGTCATGGCCTCCCACCAGTAGCGGCGGATGTTGTTCTTCAATTCCACCCCGTACGGGCCATAGTCGTACGTGGCGCTCAGGCCGTCGTAGATCTCGCTGCTGGGGAATACAAAGCCATACTCCTTGGCATGGCCGATCAGGGACTTGAGGCGATCTTCCTGGTTGCTCATTTTATGATGGGCGCCTGCACCTTGGAAACCTATGGTGTGGCGCGCCGCAAAGATGGCAGGATTTATAGAGCCGGAGGCTGCACGCGTGGGTAGCAAGCCTGCTCGGGCCACGGGCCTTGTTCGCGCGCCTGGCCGTTGGGCCTGTTGCTGCCCATCCATTTCCATCAAGGCGGCGCAGCGGCCTGCGCCACGGGTGCCGCGCACGGCCCCGTGGTGGTTGCTTTCCGCATGATCCGGAGAATGATCCGGCCTGTGGCCATGCAGCAAAGGCCATGGCCTCCGTACCTTCGTTGCCCCCAATGATCGAGCACCACAATACCCTGATCAGCGAAGAGCTTTTCGAGAAGCAGTTCGTCTGCAACTTGGATGCCTGCAAGGGTGCATGTTGTGAAGTGGGCGACAGCGGTGCACCGCTTACCCCGGATGAGGCGAGGTTGATCGAACGGCATTACGAGGCCATCAAACCGTACATGAGCGACCGGGGGATAAAGGCGGTGGCCGAACAAGGCTGCACCAGCGTAGTGGACATGGATGGGGAATTGGTAACCCCGCTGGTGCAGGAGTATGCCGAATGCGTGTTCGCCAAGAAGGATGGGAAAGGGGTTTGGCAATGCGGGATCGAGCAGGCGTACCACGATGGCAAGATCGGCTTCAACAAGCCGCTGAGCTGCCACCTGTACCCCATACGCGTTACGAAGCTGAAATACCACGATGCGCTCAACTACCACCAGTGGGAGATCTGCGACCCGGCCTGCGAGCTGGGGGCCAGGTTGGGCGTGCCCGCCTTCCGCTTTGTGCAACATGCGCTGAAACGCGCCTATGGCGAAGAGTGGTACGAGGAGCTTGAAGTGGTGTACGAGGAATGGCTGAAGCACCGCGCCGCCTTGCGCGCTGCGGCCAAGCAAGCCTGACCTTCCGCCTATTCCAGGCGGTGGCCGTAGGGCCACGGTATGCCTGTGACCACGGTGCCGCCGCCCGGTGCCGCCGCAGTGGCACAGGCCACCATGGTACCGCCCGGGCACATGTTCCAGTGCAGGTCGATGGATTGAAGGTCGCGACCGAACGCGATCGAGGCGTCAAATGCCCGTGAACGCACCGCCACGTACATGGCGCAGGTATGCTGGGCGAGGTCGAAGCCAGCGATATCCGCCGGCATGGTGGCACCATGGACAGTGGGGGCGGACGATGGCCAGCACACGATGATGGCACCGGGAACAAGGAGATGGAGCGCACGCATGGGGCAGTTTGCAGCTGGACGCAGCTGGCAAGGTGCGCGGCGCATAGCGCCCGGAATAAAAAGCTTTTTTATGCCGGCCTGGCGCGATAAACGAAGCGGAATACGGCGGCCTGCGTGGCGCTGCATACCGTGCGGTGCTGCAGGCCCGCAACACCGGCTGAAAGCGCCGTACAAACAAAACTGTAGGCGCGGAAGGTGGGCGCCTGGCCGGAGATGGATCGCATGCGGTCAACGGCCGAACGGGGATGGAACCGCACCGGCCGGGTGGTGGGCCATGATCATACCGCCTTGCGCAGCTGCACCGGGTGGACCACGGAATGTTCGCCGTCAAGCACCATCAGCACGAGGTCCTCGTCGTGGATGTCCGTAAGCCGGATGCGCGTTACGGGGCTCGTTACGTCGCCGGTACGCAGGATCTGTCCGTCGCTGGAGCACAGGTCAAATAAGGCATCCTCGCATCCTGGCTCGTAGTCGAACATCAACAGCTGTTCGATCTTGTCAATCCGGATCTTCAGTTCGGTGGTGGGTGGTGCTTTACGCATGGATCTGCCCTTTTGTCGGCGGTTTTACGCCACCGGCAAGGGAAAGTTCCAGGCACCGCCCCCCACGGCCGGCCTAGTTCCCGATGTCGTTGAAGATCCAGTAAGGTGCGCTGGTGCGGGGTTGCTGACGTTCCATGGCAGAAGGGTTCAATGGTTTCACCCACGAAACTATTGGCGTGGTGCACCTTTCGGAGGGCCTTTACGAGCAGTGGCGGCCAACGGGCAGGCAACGGGCCAGGCGACCGGCCCGGCGCTGTACCGTACCTCGTTGCGCTACGGCCGTTCGTTGGGTGCGCCGGGCGGGAAGCCGCCAATAGCTTACTTTCCAAGCCAAATACCCGAGCCATGGCCATACGCGCATTGATCGTGGACGACGAGGCGGATGCCCGCGAGAACCTCAAGCTGATGCTGGAGGAGCATTGCCCGCAAATTGAGGTGGCGGCCATGGCATCGTCCGCCCAGGAGGCCCGTGACCGGATAGCGGAGGGGGGCCTGCAAGCCCTGTTCCTGGACATTAAAATGCCCGGCGAGGACGGCTTCTCGCTGTTGCGCTCGCTTCCGGAACCCCATCTGCCCGTGGTATTCACCACGGCCTATGACGAATTCGCTTTGCGCGCCTTCAAGGAAAATGCGTTGGATTACCTGGAAAAACCGATCGATCCCACCGAATTGGAGCGTGCCGTGGGCAAGCTGGCCAAGGCCGTGGGCGACCCTGCGGAAGCGCAGCGGCGCGGCGAAGGGCTGCACAACATGATCGCCCAGCCCGTTACTGCATTGAGCAACCGGGTGGCGGTGCCCGGCCGCGACGGCCTGGTATTGCTGCGCCACGAGGACATCCTTTACCTGGAGGCCAGCGACAGCTACACGGTGGTGCACGCCCGCGACGGCAAGCGCACCGTGAGCAGCAAGCACATCCGCGTTTTCGAGGACAACCTCGACCCGCGCAAATTCTTCCGCGTGCACAAATCGTACATCATCAACCTGGAGCACCTGGTAAGCATCAGCCGCAGCGAAGGGAACATGGCGGTGCTGGACAATGGCGCCCTGGTGCCCGTGAGCCGGCGCAAGCTGCCCGAGCTGATGGCGCTGCTCAATACGTTCTGACCGCCGTGCCCCATCTGCTTCACCTGTCCGCCCGCCTGCTGCGGGCCTGCACCCTGGCCTTGCTGGCGGTGGCAGGCACGGCGCGCGGCCAACAGTACGGCTTCATTCAACTTACACCGCGCGATGGCTTGGCCCAAAGCCAAGTGCGGTGCATGGCCCAGGACAAAACGGGCTACCTGTGGATCGGCACCCTGGGTGGAGCAAGCCGCTTCGATGGCCTGGATTTCACCAACTTCGGGCTGCGCGATGGCCTGCCCGACCCGCAGGTGAATGCGCTGCTCGGCGCTTCCGATGGCCGCGTGTGGCTCGGCTGTGGCAGCTCGCTCGTATGCTTCGATGGCCGCTCCATGGCAACGGTGATGCTGCCCGGCATCAACGCCGAAAGCCGGGTGCTGGCCCTGGCCGAGGGAAAGGACGGCACCATCTACGCCGGAACCGACGGGAATGGATTGTACGAAGTGGTAAAAGGCCATGCACGGGCCGCCCCGGGCTGGCCCGCCGATTCCGCATGCCACGTGCGCGCCCTGCTGGCCATGCCCGACGGTACCTTGCTGGTGGGCATGCGCGAGGGCCTGTTCCAGGGCCAGGGCAACAACTGGCAACAGCGCCGGTTGCCCATGCCCGTATCCATCAGCTCCCTGGCCATGGACCGCAGCGGAAACCTCTGGCTGGGCACCTATGGCGACGGACTGATCCAGCTGCGGCCCGATGGCAGCACCAGGCCGTACAGCGAAATGGAGGGCCTTTTACAGAACAATGTGCGCGCCGTGCTGGCGGACAGGCAGGAACGGGTGTGGACCGCCACCAAGTTCGGCATGGACCTGCTGGACAACGGAAAGCTCAGGGCCTACACGGTGCACCAAGGCATGCCGAACGACAACATCTGGTGCCTTTACGAGGACGACCAGGGCAATCTGTGGGTGGGCACCGACGGCGCCGGGGTGCTGCGCTATGCCGGCGAATCCTTCGTCACATTCACCGTTACCGATGGCCTGTGCAGCGACCAAGTGATGGCCGGTGTGCGCGACCGCGCGGGCGATATATGGCTGGCCACTTACGGCAACGGCATATGCCGCTTGGACGGCATGGCGCAGGTGACCACCCTCGAGGGCCTGCCCAACAACACGGTTTGGTGCGGCGCGGCCGACGGGCAGGACGGACTGTGGTTCGGCACAAGCGATGGCCTGTGCCACTTGGTGAACGGCGCCGTGCAACCCCTGCCCTTGGACGGCGCCCTGGCCGGGCAACGCGTGCTGTCGCTGCTGCCCGGCCCCGGCGGTGCACTGTGGTGCGGCACGCGGGAAGGCGTATACCTGCGCACCCCGCAAGGAACCATTGCCCCCTTGGAGCTCGATGGGCCCATGCCGCGGGGCGTAAGGGCGATACAGCCCGCCACCGATGGCCAGCTGTGGCTGGCCACCGACAACGGTGTGGCACGCGTGAAGAACGGCAAGATCCGCTATTTCACCACTGCCGACGGGCTGAGCCACAACACCGTGTTCTGCTTGGCCTTTGACCGGGCCGGGCGCATTTGGGCCGGCACCTCCAACGGCCTCACATGCATCGCGGGCGATCGCGTGCAGCGCCTTGATCTCGGCACCGATTTCGGCTCCAACTATGTGGACATGCTGCTGCCCGCGCCCGATGGCCAGCTGTGGGCCGGCACGAACAACGGCATGTACATTTTCCACCCGGACAGCCTGTTGCACGACCCCACCGACAAACGGCACATCACCGAGGGGGACGGCATCCGCGGCATGGAGTTCAACCTCAACGCCGGTTTCCTGGATGATCACGGGCGCATGTTCTTCGGCACCAACGCAGGCCTGGTCATGCACGATCCGGCACGCGACCATGCAGTGCCCGCCCGGGCCGCTCCCAAGGCCCACATCACCGGCATCAGCAGTTACCTGGAAACCCTGCGCGGGCCCGACAGTCTTGACATGCCAAATGCAAGCCCCTTGCGTGTGGGCTATCGCGAAAACCACCTCACCTTCACCTACACCGCCATAGCCCTGTCCCAAGGGAAGCAGGTCCGCTTCCAGTACCGGCTGGCCGGCTTTGACAAGGACTGGCTGCCGGCGACCCGGGCCCGCTTCGCCAGTTATTCCAACCTGCCCCAAGGTGAATATGTTTTCGAAGTGCGGGCCGCCGTGGGGGGCGACATCAACGCCGCGGCATGGGGCACGCCGGCCGCCGTGCCATTCATCATCACCCCGCCCTTCTGGCTCACCACCTGGTTCTTCGCGCTATGCGGGCTATTGCTTGCGGCGCTGCTATGGGCCATCATGCGCTTCCGCGCGGCACGCCGCTCCCGCGAGGACAAGACGCGCAACCTGATCCTGCGCTCGCGCATGCTCCAGCTGGAGCAACAGGCCCTCAACGCCAACATGAACCGCCATTTTATCTTCAACGCCCTCAACAGCATACAATACAGCATCAACAGCCAGGACCGGGCCGGCGCCAACAAGTACCTCACCAGCTTCGCCAAGCTGATCCGCAAGAACCTCGATGCCAGCCAAGGCGACACCACCAGCCTGGCCGAAGAGCTTGAACGCCTGGAACTGTACCTCGTGCTGGAGCAGCGCCGCTTCAAGGAACGGTTCAACTATTCCATCAATGTGGGGGATGACGTGGACCCCACGCAGGTGGAACTGCCCGCCATGATGCTGCAACCCTACGTGGAGAACAGCATTTGGCATGGGATCCTGCCCATGGCCAGGCCGGGCCGGGTGAACATTACCGTGGAGCGCGCGGGCGCCGACCGGGTACGGATCCAGATCTTGGACAACGGCATGGGCGTGGACCGCAGCCGGGCCGAAAAGCTGGGCAAGGAAACGGACCACATTTCCCGTGGCATCGAGATCGCCAAGGGCCGCAGTGATGTACTGCGCAAGCTTGGACTGGCCGATATCCGCATACAAGGCCCCGAACAGATGCAGCACGGAGAGGGCGGCACCCAGGTGTTGATCGAACTTCCGGCCGCGCCGTTCGTTGGAAAACCCTTGCCGCACCAAAACTGATCACTTAGCTTTGTGCTGATGCAAGCGCGCAACAAATACGCACCGTTGGCGATCACGGCCCTGGCCGTGGCCCTGTTGGTGGCCGGTTGCGCCAAGGAAGAACCGGTCGGCCCCGCGCAAGTAGCGCCAACACTGCGCAGCAAGGTGAGGAACCTGGTGCCAACACCGCCGCCCACAGGCCAGGACAGCATCGCCCCCATCTCCGACGATGGCGACGACCTGGGCGACAAGGAACGCTCCACGCGTAACCGGCGTTGACCAACCGGCGGCAAACCGGTCGTCCATCCGCATCCACCGTTCCCTGGAAAGGCCACCTGCACCCCCCGTAGCGGCCCTAGCTTGTGGCAAAGCCCCCCTCGCCATGGCCAGTCAAGACCACCTGCACCGCTTGATCCGTTCCATGTCCGTTGCTGAAAAGCGCTACTATAAGCTGCATACGGCCCGCCATTCCACCGGCGACATGACCAAGCAGCACGCACTTTTTGATGCCATTGCCGCCATGCCGGCCTACGACCTTGCCAAACTGCGCAGGCAATTCGCCGGTGCTTCCTTCATGCGCCGCCTGCCCATTGCCAAACGGCGGCTGTACGAGGCCGTGCTGGACAGCCTGGATGCCATGCACGCCAACAGCTCCGTGGACGACAAGCTGCGGCGGATGCTGCACCATGCCGAGCTGCTGCACAAGCGGGCCCTCTACGCCGATGCGGCCAAGGTGCTGCGCTCCGCCAAACGACTGGCCTCCACGCACCAGCGCCATGCCCTGCTGCTGCAGATCGCCGAGGCCAAGCGCCGAGAGCTGGAACAATCGCACTACGCCGGTTGCAGCAGCATAACACTGGCCAAGGAATTGCAACAACGCGCCGAATGGTGCCATGCCTGGCAACAGGCCGACCAGTTATGGGCATTGAAAGGGGAAGTGTTCATGTTGCTGTATGCCAACGGGCAGGCGCCCGGCCCCAAGGAAAAAGAACAGGCCAAGGCGTTGGCGGAGCATGAGCTGATGAGGCCCATGACGCCCCTGGCCGGCCCGGGGTCGCGCTTTCTTCACCACCATTCGCGCAGTGCCCTGGCATACATGCGCAACGACCTGCCTGCCTGCGAGGCCGAATTGGAAAGCTGCCATCAAGTGCTGCGGCAGCACCCCCATTGCTTCGTGGATGAACAGGCCATGCTGCTGGGTGTTATGGGCAACATCGCCCACGTGCGCATGCGCCAGGGCAAGCACCGACAGGCCCTGGAGGGATTCAGGCAATTCCGGAAAATGCCGCTGTTGCTGCCCAAATCGCCCAGCCCGGACCTGGAGATGAAGCTTTTTGTGATGGGCACCAGCCTGCATCTCTCGGTGTTGGCGGTGCAGGGTGAATTTGAGGCCGCTGCCAAGCTGCTGCCGCAATTGGAAACGGGCCTGCAGCGCTTCGGCGACCTGCTGGGGCCGGTGCGGCACGCCGAATTGGCCTTGCAGGCCAGCTACACCAACCTGGGGGCCGGGCACCCCGATACCGCCTTGCGCTGGTGCAACCGCATGCTGGGCACCCCAGGCCTGGCCCGCCACCGCGAGCTGTACGCCCTGGGCCGCATGCTGAACCTGATGTGCCTGGTGGACCTGCGAAAAACAGACCTCCTGAACTACGTACTGCGGAACGCACAGCGCGTGATCGCCCGGAAAGGCACCCCGTACGCCTTGGAACTGGCGTTGAACAGGCACGCGGCGGACTTGGCGCGGTGGGGAACGGTCACCCAATTGCAACGGGCCGCGGATGCACTGGCCTCGGCACTTGAAGAAACGCTGGCCGGCTCACCACAGGAAGCCACCGTGCTCGACCACTTGGACCTGATCAGTTGGGTGAAGGCCAAGATCCACGGATCCGATTTCCAGGCCCAGGTGCGCACGGAATGGGAGACCCGCGCCAAGGCCAGGCAGCCCCAAGGGCCAAGAACGCGGCGTGCCGCCTGAGAATAGCGCACCACTCATTCGGGTGTCCAGCGCTCCACGGTGCAGCTATCGCCGTTGAATTTGAACCAGATCGCCGCGCAGGGGCCGCTGGCCCACCTGCGGAAGGGCAGGTCCGATCTTTCGGGCGGCACGGCATCGGCATTGCGCTTTGCGTAGTAGATCAGCTGGGGTTCCACTGCGGCGCCGCTTACCCAAATACGTTCCCCGGTGGTGGCCGTATTGGCGATGAATGTACCGCGCCGCTTGGCCAGGTCATAGCGGTCACCAGTGGCGCTGCCGTCGCCGGGCCGGTTCACAACGGTGTACATCGCCGGGCCCAGCAAGCAAGCGGCCAACAGGGCCAAGTTGGACAGGAATTTCCCGCGCTTGCGCAAGCCCACCACGGCCGCCGCGCCCAAGGTGCAAAGCGCGAAACCAAGTTTCAGCACACTGAACTCATGGCCCGCGTAGCGCAGGAAAACGAGCATGTGCAGGCAGGCCGGCACCACCATCCATGCCCATGGGCCAAGGCCGATCCGCATGCGCGGCCAGGCCCACAATAGCAGGGCACCTGGCAGGAGCAGCACAAGGGGGCCCCAGACCGTGAGCACATGCACCGGGTAGGCCCGGAGAAAACCCCATGCGGGGCCCGCCTCGCCAATGCTCCATGTACCGCGTTCATCCCACCGGCCCATGTAGTACGCCCACAATGCATCCGGGCCAGCGATACGGGCATACAGCCACAACGCGCCGCCCATGGCCAGCAGCGCGGTGCCCAAGCAAAGGATACCCAGGGCCAACGCCGCCCGGTCATGCCGCCGCAGGCCGCGCACAACGGCATAGGCCGCAAAGGTGAGGGCCACGAACAATCCCAGCCATTCGGTAAGCGCGGTGGCCGCAATGGCCAGCAAGAACCAACCCGATCGGCGCAGCCGCACCTTGTCCTTACCGAACAAGCGTGCCCCCGCGGCCAAGGACCAGGCCCATGGCAGCTGCACGGCCATGTCGCTCATGTACACGTTGCCGTGGTACCACAGCGTGGCCGGCATCAGCAAGTAGAGCACCGCGGCAAACAGCGGCACATCGGACAGTCCGGGCTGCGCGGCCGCCACGGTGAGCGAAGCAAGGAACCGGTACAGGAAATAGGCGGTGGCGCCATGCAATAGCAGGTTGAACACGCGGATGGAAAAAGGCGTGTGCCGCGATCCCAGGGCTGTTGCCGCCGCGTAAGGCACCCAATAGGCCAAGGGCATGTGCGAAACGTAGTAACGGACCTGATCCCGCTGCACCAGTGCGGATGTCAGCGAACCTGATGCGCCTGCACACGCACCCTCATACGTAACAGCCGGGCTGCCCATGCAGGTACTGAAGCCGCGCTGCCACCAGACATCCAGGACGATCAAGGCCACTGCCGTGCAGAACTCGTGGTTCTTCGAAAGTGGACGGCCCAGTTGTGGTATTCTTACCCCCACTGAAAGCAGGAACACAAGCAGCAGGACCAACGCGTGGCGCTTGGGCATGGTGCCAAGGTAGGCCGGCCGCAATGCAACAATGGACTAGGCGCTCGCCCCCATCCGCGATGTGCCCTGCTTCACGCTCACCAGTTCCTTCACCGCGGCCACCAGGGCCTTGTCGTCGTAGCCACATTCGGTGTACAGCTCGGCCTGTGTGCCATGCTCGATCCAGCGGTCGGGTATGCCCAGGCGCCTCACCTGTGCCTGGTATCCGTGGTCGGCCATGAACTCCAGCACCGCGCTGCCCATGCCGCCCATGATGCTGCCATCCTCCACGGTGACCACGTGCTTGAACTTGCCGAAGACCTCGTGCAGGAGCATTTCGTCGATGGGCTTTACGAAGCGCATGTCGTAGTGGGCCACGCTGTACCCTTCAGCCTGCAGGGCATCGATGCCCTTGGCGGCGATGTTTCCGATGTGCCCGATGCTGAGCACGGCCACATCGTTTCCGTTGCGCAGTCGGCGCCCCGTACCGATGCCGATCTCCTTGAACGGGGTTTTCCATTTGGTCATCACGCCCTCACCGCGGGGATAGCGGATGCTGAACGGGCCGTTGTCGCGCAGTTGCGCGGTGTACATCAGGTTGCGCAGCTCCTCCTCGTTCATCGGGGCGCTGACGATCATGTTCGGTATGCACCGGAAATACGCCAGGTCGAAATTGCCATGGTGCGTGGGGCCGTCCGCGCCGGCCAGTCCGCCGCGGTCCAGGCAGAACACCACATGCAGGTTCTGCAGGGCCACATCGTGCACCACCTGGTCGTAGGCCCGCTGCATGAAAGAGCTGTAGATGTTGCAGAACGGAACCAGCCCCTGCGTGGCCATGCCAGCGCTGAACGTTACCGCATGTTGCTCGGCAATACCCACATCGAATGCACGGTCGGGCATGGCCTTCATCATGATGTCGAGCGAGCATCCGCTGGGCATGGCCGGCGTAACACCCACGATCTTGGGGTTCTTTTCCGCCAGCTCTACAATGGTGTGGCCGAATACCTCCTGGTATTTGGGCGGCTGCGGGTTCTTGGGCACCACCTTGATGATCTCGCCGGTCTGCTTGTTGAACAGGCCCGGCGCGTGCCATACGGTGGCGCTGCCTTCTTCCGCGGGCTTGTAGCCTTTGCCCTTCACCGTAAGGGTGTGCAGGATCTTCGGGCCAGGGATGTCCTTCAGGTCCTGGAGCACTTTCACCATGCGCTCCACATCGTGCCCGTCAACCGGTCCGAAATAACGGAATTGCAGGCTTTCGAACAGGTTGCTTTGCTTCAGCAGCGCTGCCTTCACGGCATTCTCCACCTTTTGCACCACGGCCTGGGCATTGGGCCCGAACTTGCTCAGCTTGCCCAGCATGTT
Organism: Flavobacteriales bacterium; assembly: GCA_044507815.1. GTDB lineage: Bacteria > Bacteroidota > Bacteroidia > Flavobacteriales_F > PHOS-HE28 > PHOS-HE28. The sequence goes on from JBIQIX010000006.1 coordinate 133,336, forward strand.
CCATACCTCATCCTTCACTTTGTTGTAGGTGCGGCTGGTGGTGATGTCGGTGAGGTATTCCTTCAATGCCCCCACGTTGGGGTCGATGCTCATGCAGTTGTCGTTGAGCACCACCAACAGGTTGGTATCGGTGGCCCCGGCGTGGTTCAGTGCCTCGAAGGCCATGCCGGCGGTCATGGCGCCATCGCCGATCACGGCGATGGTATGGCGATCAAGTTCACCCTTCAGCCTGCTGGCGGTGTCCATGCCCAATGCAGCGCCGATGCTGGTGCTGCTGTGCCCTACGCCGAAGGTGTCGAAGTTGCTTTCGCTGCGTTTGGGGAAACCGCTGATGCCGCCGTGGATGCGGTTGGTGTGGAATACATCGCGCCGGCCCGTGAGGATCTTGTGCCCATAGGCCTGGTGCCCCACGTCCCACACCAGTTGATCATAGGGCGTATCGTACACGTAGTGCAGTGCCACGGTAAGCTCCACCACGCCCAAGCTGGCACCGAAATGGCCACCTTTGGTGCTTACCACATCGATGATGAAGTTGCGCAGTTCGTCGCTCAACGGGCCCAATTGCGCCTCGGGCAGCTTGCGCAGGTCTGCGGGGGAGTTGATCCGCCCCAGGAGCGGGTAAGGGTTGGTCGGGTCGCTCACGGCAATGAATTTTCTCAAGGACGAACAAAGGTAGGATCTGCGGGCAATCCCGTGCGGACTTCTGGAAATGGCCCTTGGCCCTGTTCAAATTCCGGTTTTCCGCAGGTACCTTGCCCGCTCAAGATCGCCATGGAATTTGTCGAACCGGAAATTGTAGGGCCGTTCCTGGCCGGGGCAAGCACTGAGCCGCTTCAGTTGTTGGAGAAACACTTCGGCTACAAAAGCTTCCGGCCGGGCCAGCGGGAGGTGATCGACCATGTGCTGGCCAACAATGACGCCGTGGTGCTGATGCCCACCGGGGGCGGGAAAAGCCTGTGCTACCAAGTGCCCGCCTTGGCGCTCGAGGGGCTCACCGTGGTGGTTTCGCCCTTGATCGCCCTGATGAAGGACCAGGTGCAGGCCCTTCAATCGAACGGCATTCCTGCTGCCTTCCTCAATAGCACGCAGGCATTTGCCGAGGCACAGGCCGTAGAGCAGCAATTGCGCCAAGGGGCCATCAAGCTTCTTTACGTTTCGCCGGAGCGCCTGCTTTCGGCCCACTTCCTCGAACGCCTGTCGGAATGGGCGCCGGCGCTCTTCGCGATCGACGAGGCCCATTGCATCAGCAGCTGGGGGCATGCCTTCCGCCCTGAGTACAAGCAGCTCCACATCCTGAAGCAGCGATTCCCGCAGCTGCCCATGCTGGCCCTCACCGCCACGGCCGACAAGGCCGTGCGCGGCGATATAGCGGCCCATTTGGGCATGCGCAACGCCAAGCTGTTCACTTCCAGCTTCGATCGGCCCAACCTTTCGCTGGCCGTGCTGCCGGGGCAGGGCCGCTGGGCCATGCTGCAGCGCATCGTGGCGCGCCACAAGGGCGAGTGCGGCATCATTTACTGCAACAGCCGCAAAGCCACGGAAAAGCTTGCGGCGCAATTGCAGGGCATCGGCGTTCGCGCGGATTTCTACCATGCCAAAATGGAGCCCGCCGACCGCGATGCCGTACAGGACTCGTTCATACAGGGCCAAACGCATGTGGTGTGCGCCACCATCGCATTCGGCATGGGCATAGACAAGGGCGACGTGCGCTACGTGGTGCATTGGAACATGCCCGGTACGCTGGAGGGCTATTACCAGGAGATCGGGCGTGCCGGGCGCGATGGTGCACCGGCGGAGACCATCCTCTTCTACAGTTATGCCGACGTGCAAACCCACCTGCACTTCATGGAGGCGGTGGAGGACCCGGAGTACAAGGCCATTATGGCGGCCAAGCTGGACCGCATGAAGGAATACGCCGAGGCGCAGGTATGCCGGCGCACAGTGCTGCTCAGCTACTTCAGCGAGGAGGTGGTGCAGCCATGCGGGAATTGTGATGTGTGCAAGAATCCACCCAAGTATTTTGACGGTAGCCAGCTGGCCCAAAAGGCCCTTTCGGCGGTGTACCGGTGCCACCAACAGATCGGCCTGGGCCTGTTGATCGATGTGCTCAAAGGCACCTTCAGCCCCGAAGTGGAGGCACTGGGCCTGCAACAGGTGAAAACCTTCGGCGCAGGCGCGGAAACCAGCGCCTTCGCCTGGATGATGTTCATTCAGCAATTCATCCAGTACGGCCTGTTGGAGGTGGACTACCGGAGCCACTCGTACCTGAAGATCACCGCCCTTGGCCTGCGCGTGCTGAAGGGTGAACACACCGTGCAGTTGGTCTCTCCCGAGACCGTGCGGGCCCGCCAGGAACGCACGCGCAAGGCGCCCCAACCGCTGCCCCCCGCGCTACTGCCCGCCAACGAGGCGCTTTACCTCCGCTTGAAATCGCTGCGCCTGGCCATCTCGCAGGAGATCGGCAAGCCAGCTTTCGTGGTCTTCAGCGACGCCACCCTGCGCGACATGGCCGAGAAGCAACCGCGAACCGTGGCCGAGTTCCGCCAAGTGAATGGTGTGGGCGACCACAAGACAAGGTTGTACGCCGTGCGTTTCCTGGAGGTGATCGGCGAGGGCTGAGGTGAATGGGCGCGGGTTGCCAGTGATGGCCGCACCATTGGCGGTATCCTGCGCGTTACTTCCTGCCCAGCAGTGCATCCCACCCTTGGGCCTTCAGCTCGTGCAGGCCGCCCTGCTTATCCACCAGGTGATGGCCGCTGGCCTTGTCGGTCATGTGGCCGATGACCGTGAAATGCGGGGAACCTTTCACTTTGTCGTGATCGGACTGGGTGATGGTGAAGAGCAGCTCGTAGTCCTCGCCGCCGTTGAGGGCGGCGGTGCTGGGGTCCAGGTTGAAATCAACCGCTGTCTTCTGGGTGAGCGGATCAATGGGGATCTTTTCGTCGTAGATGCGCAGGCCGAGGTTTGAACGGTGGGCGATGTGCAGGGCATCACTGGCCAGGCCATCGCTGATGTCGATCATGGCCGTCGGCTTCAGGCCCAGTTGCTTGAACAGGGCGATGATGTCCTTTCGGGCCTCAGGCTTGAGCTGCCTTTGCAGTATGTAATCATACCCCGTGAGATCCGGTTGCACATTGGGATCTTGCCGGTAAACGGCTTTTTCGCGCTCCAATACCTGCAGGCCCATGTAGGCACCGCCGAGGTCACCGCTCACCACCAGCAGGTCGTGCTCCTTGGCCCCGTGGCGGTACACCATGTCGTCCTTCCTCGCTGCGCCAATGGCGGTGATGGAGATCACCAGGCCGCTGCGGCTGCTGGTGGTATCGCCACCTACGAGGTCCACGCCATAGGCCCTGCAGGCGGTAAGCATGCCGGCGTAAAGCTCGTCCACGGCCTCCAGCGAAAAGCGGTTGCTGATGGCAATGGCCACGGTGATCTGGCGCGGTTCGGCGTTCATGGCGTACACGTCGCTGAGGTTCACCACCACGGCCTTGTAGCCCAAGTGCTTCAATGGCACGTAACCGAGGTCGAAGTGGACGCCTTCCACCAGCATGTCGGTGGTGACCACCTGCGTGCGGCCCTGCGGATCGATCACCGCGCAATCGTCGCCAATGCCTTGCAGCGATGAAGGGTTCTGCAATTCCACCGCGGTGGTGATGCGGTCGATGAGGCCGAATTCGCCGAGGGCGGAGAGTTCGGTGCGGGAAGGGTTTTCAGCCATGGTGCGAAGGTGGGGATAGATCGCTATTCCTGGTCCGCAGTTGCGTCACTGGCCAAGGGCCACGGACCGCGCCCAACACTCGCTCACCAGATCACCACCCGTTCGCTTTCGGGCACCAGGATGGTTCCCTGCCCGCCGCTGCACCAAGCTTCGGCGAAGGGCTTGAACTGGCCCAAAATGGCGTTGATGCGCAGATGCGCCGGACTGTGCGGGTCCAGTTCCACCTGCCGGCGCAGGCCCTCGGGCCGCACATTGGTGCGCCAAACCTGTGCCCAGCCCAGGAAAAACCGCTGTTTCCAGTTGTAACCGTCGATCAGGGGTGGCTCGGGCCTGCCCTGCAGCGAGCGTTCCAACGCGGCATAGCTCAGGGCCACTCCCCCAAGGTCGGCGATGTTCTCGCCAACGGTAAGGGCACCCTTCACATGCAGGCCCGGCATGGCCTCCTGCCCGTTGAAGTATTCCACCATGCGGTTGGAAAGCGAATCGAAGTTGGCCTTGTCCTGCACGGTCCACCAGTTCACCAAGTTGCCATGCCCGTCAAATTTCGCTCCTTGGTCATCGAAGCCGTGGGTAAGCTCATGACCGATCACCGCAATGATGCCGCCGTAATTGATCGCGTCGTCCGCATCGGGGTTGAAAAAGGGAGGTTGAAGGATGCCGGCGGGGAACACCACCTCGTTGAGCGATGGATTGTAATACGCGTTCACGGTCTGCGGTGTCATGCCCCACTCCTTTTCATCCACCGGCTTGCCGATGCGCGTCAGGTTGTCGTTGGACCCCCATTCCCGCAGGTTCATCACATTTTGCAGCAGGGCGTCCGCGCTGATCTCCACCTTGCTGTAATCCTTCCATTGGTCCGGATAGCCGATCTTGGTGGTGAAAAGGGCCAGTTTTTCAAGGGCTTTTTCCTTGGTCTGTTCGCTCATCCAGGCCAGTGACCTGATGTGTTCACCGTACACCGCGCGCACATTTTCGATCATGTCCTCCACCTTCTTGCGGGAGGATGGTGGGAAGTACTTATCGGCGTAAAGTTTTCCCAGCGGCTCGCCCAGCAAGCCGTCGGTGGCATGCAATGCGCGCAGGTCGCGGCTTTTCTGGGCCTGTATGCCGCTCATTACGGTGCCATGGAAATGGAAGCTTTCATCGCCGATGGCCTTGTTCAGCACATTGGCGTAGGCGTCCAGCATGCGCCACTTCATCCACGTTTTCAGCGTGGCCAATGGTGTGGCCGCCATGTATTCCGCGGCCTTGCGCACGTAATCGGCATCCTCCAGCAACAGGGTATCCGAGGTCACCTGCATGGCCTTGGCATAGGTGCCCAGGTCATACCGTGGGGAGAGCTTCACGTATTCGCCGAATGTGATCTTCTTGTAGATGTCCGGATCGCGGCGCTCAATGTTGGTGAGCTGGAGCTTGGCCAGGCCGGTCTCGAACTTCAGAATGACCTCTCCCGCGTTTTGCTCCGGCAACCCCGCCAACCCGAACATCCTGTCCACGTGCTGCACGAATTCCTTGCGGATATTCTGCATGGCGCTGTCGGTTTTTTCGTAATAGCTGCGCTCCCCCAGGCTCAGGCCATCCTGCCCGATGTACAGGATGTTCATGCGGCTGTTGTGCATGTCCGCATCGGCGTATAGCGACAAGAAGCCACCTACATCAAGCCGCGCCAGGCGCCCCGAAAGCTCTGCCTGCTCCTTGAGGTCCTTCACGGCGTCGATCTGGTCCATCCAAGGCTTGAGGGGTGTCGCCCCAAGCTCTTCCAAGCGGGCCGTGTCCATGTACGAGCGATAGAAATCGCCCACAAGTTGCGCCGTGGAACCCTTGGGGTCCTCCCTCCCTGCCATCAACCCATCCACAATTCCGCGGATCTTCACCTCCAGGTTTTCCTTGGCCAGCATGTTGAAGGCGCCCCAACGCCACTCGGTGGCCGGCACCGGGTTATTCTTTTTCCACATGCCGTTGGCGAAGCTGTCGAAGTCGTCGCAAGGGCGTACGGTGGTATCCATGTTGGCCACATCGAATGCGGCCACCTTGGGCGTGGGTCCTGTTTGGTTCATTTCAGGTTTGGAGGTGCAGGCCGCCAAGAGGGCGATCGAGCTGAACGCAAAGGCATTGGCCAGGCCATGAAGTTGTGCTGCCATGTTGTGCGGAAGGATGGCCAAAGGTATCCATGTCCTGTCCGGGTGTTCGCCCCGGCCGTGGGCCTTGGGAACCGCCCGGCACGATAACCCCTCCGGCGGAACCGGGTGCCCAGGGGCTATCTTCGCCCGCATCCAGATCATACCATGTACACCGGATTCAAGCACCTCCACTCGTTACTGGCCTACTTCGTCCTGCTGCTTGTGATCGCAGCCATTGCAGCAGCCTTCTCCGGGCGCTCGGCCAAGCGCCCGTTCGGGGGCATCGGCCGCAAGCTGGCCCTATTCGGGCTGATAGCGGCGCATTTGCAGTTGCTCTTCGGCCTGGCGATCTACTTCATTTCGCCCCTGGGGATAAGCAATTTCTCCGGGCCCAACATGGGCAATTCCACGGCACGCCTGTACATGCTCGAGCATCCGCTCATGATGATCGTTGCCATTGTGCTCGTTACCGTGGGCTTTGCCAAGGCGAAGCGTGCCACCGTGCCCGGCAAGGGGTTCCACCAAATATTGGTTTGGTACACCATTGCCTTGGCGCTCATGCTTAGCCGCATCCCTTGGTCCGTGTGGCCCGTGGCCGGATGAGCGTGGCCCACCCTATTCCACCTGTACCTTGATCGTATGCCGCATGCCCGCGGACTGCAATACGGCAGTGTATTGGCCAGCGGGTAGCAAACCAAGTTCCAGCTGGAGCGCGTGCGTTGTGGCCATTGTGCGCACGTTCACCCGCCTGCCTTGGCCATCCAGCAATTCCACGGTCCATGCCCCCGGGTCCGTCAACGGTATGCTGAATACATCCCGGGCCGGATTCGGGTATCCAATGGGCTGAAGGGAGGCTTCCTGCCACACCACCGCAACCGGATGTACCGTGCTGGTACCGTCCAGATCGGTTTGCGACAGCCTGTAGTATGACAGGCCCGGCAGGGCCTCATGGTCCGTATGGGCGTAATGCACCGGGCTTGAACTGTTGCCTTGCCCAGGCATAGTGGCCACCATGCGCCAGTCCGCCAGGTCGGGGGAACGTTCAATGGTAAAGTAGTGGTTGTTGCGTTCACTGGCGGTGGCCCATTCCAGCTGCACGCTCCGCATCTTATCCGGCAGGGCCGAGAAGTACAGCAACTCGATGGGCAAGGGCGTGGTGGCCGGGTTCATGGTGCCAAGGGTGAACCTTGCGCCATTGCTGAGCGCGGAAACGCCCGGGAACGTGTACATGCCTGCGCCGGCCGCAACGGCACCTCCGATCACCGTGGCGCCCGTGAAGCTTCCGGCGGGGTCGGTACTGACCAGCAAGCGCAGGTCGGCGGGGAGCACCGGGCCAAGGCCAGTGAGGTCGAAGGCGACATCCACCGCGCCCACGTCGCAAGGGGTTCCGTTGCTCCGCACCTCACTTACGCGCCACGTGCGTTGCCAGCGGCCCGGCACCCCCGGCGGAAGATCGTGCACGCCGAAGGTGCCCAGCACGCCCGCATCACTCCCCCAGATCATGAACTCGCCATCCTGCAGGTCACTGGCCCCGGAGATGCGTACCCGGCCGGTACCCTGTGAATCCAGTTGCTTGTCCGTGGCGCTCAGCCGCCCGATACCGGCCACATCGTGGTCATAGTCGCCATTGGCCGGATCATCGTGCACGTAAATGTCGCCACTGGCCAATGCCAGTCCGTACTTGGCGGCCAGGTAATTGTTGACGATCAATCGGCGTGCAGGGCCCAGCGCTTCGTTGTACAGCACAAGCTCCGCCATGCGCCCATTGAAACGGGTCACATTATTGCCCGTTCCGGTATGGCCTTTGAGCATGCCGATGTACAGGTCGGAGTTGTAATCGGGTATCACGGGCGAATTTTCCGCTGCATTGCCCACGGCCGTGTTGCCGTTGTACAATACTTGGTTCTGTGCGTTGGGCGGCGTGCTGCCCGAAAAAACAAAGCTGTTAATGTAGGGTACGCCGTTGTCCACCGGTACGGTGCCCATGGCCCGGTTGCCGGTGCCATCAATGTCCAGGGCCTGCACCACTTGCGTGGTGCTGCGCCAAAGGAACCAAGCATAGGCCTCCTGCACATCCACCCCGTTCCGTTTGGACAGGAATGCGCGCGGGGCCGTTGGTGCCGTGCCCGCATCCAGCTCGTACACCACGAAGCCCGTAAGCGCGCGCATGCCTTCCAGCGTGGAATTGTCGGGAATAACCAAATGGTCCGCCGCCGCGATGTCATTGTCGAAGTACACGGCCGGCCTCCCGTTCATGGCGGTGGGCACCGGCGCAGGCCGCAGGGCGGGCACCCCTTGCACCGCATGGTTGCTGTTGCCGGAACGATCGGCCCAGCGCGATACGCCCCCGGCGGTGAGCGAAACCCCGGAACCCGCATCGAGCCACAGGAAATTGCTGGCGGGGTTGCCAATGCCACCGGGGCCGGTTTGTGCCGCCGCACCGAGTGCGGCCATCAGGATCGGGCCGATCACGTACCCCCGTAAGTTGCGCATGCGGGCCGTTCCTACGGAAAGAGAGCGTCATGGTTCCCACGGGATGATCAGCCAGAGCGTACATTTCTGGCTGCAAAGGGAAAAATTCCCCAAGCCCTGCGCGTGGAATGGAAATTTGGGGGAACTTCGCACCGCGATCGGCCGGGCACGGCCGGTGGCCCACTTACCCAGGTGGCGGAATCGGTAGACGCGCTGGTCTCAAACACCAGTGAAGCAATTCATGCGGGTTCGAGTCCCGCCCTGGGTACATCCCTTCGCGGCACTGCAGTCCCATGCGGCCCCGTGCACCGGCCGCCAATGCGGGCACCGGCAGTAATTTCGCCCTTGCATGTCCATTGCCAAACACGCCGTGGTGCACCCTGATCCGGCCAAGCAGGCCCGTTACGACAGGGCCTATATGCGCATGGCCCAGGAATGGGCCAAACTGAGCCACTGCACGCGCAAAAAGGTGGGTGCCTTGCTGGTGAAGGAGGGCATGATCATCAGCGATGGCTACAATGGAACGCCGTCCGGTTTCCCCAACGATTGCGAGGACAGCGGGGGCAAGACCCTGTGGTACGTGCTGCACGCCGAGGCGAACGCGATCATGAAGGTGGCGCGCAGCACCAACAATGCCTGCGATGCCACCCTGTACCTCACCCATTCCCCCTGCAAGGACTGCAGCAAGCTGGTGCTGCAAGCGGGCATCAAGCGCTTGGTGTACCTCGACCCCTACAAGGACACCGAAGGGTTGGACCTTTTGGCGAAGGGCGGGGTGCAGATCCACAAACTCGAACAACGGTGAAGGAGAACGGCACCCCGCTGCGCCTGCGCGCGATCTTGATGCCGCTGCTCCTGGGCATCGCCGTTGCGGCCGGCTTTTACATGGGCGCACGCCTGGGCGGTAACCGCGGGTTGTCCGGGGCCTTCATCGAATTGCGGCGCAACACGCCCGGGGCCAAGCTGCAACAGGTATTGGACTTGATCGACCGGCAGTACGTGGATACCGTGCAATCGGGCAAGCTGGTGGACGAAGTGCTGCAGCAGCTCCTGCAGGACCTCGATCCGCACAGCTACTACATCTCCGCTGCGGACCTGCGTGCCGCCGAGGAACCGCTGGAGGGCAGCTTCACGGGCATCGGCGTGGAATTCAGCATACAGCACGACACCATTGTGGTGATGGCCACCATTGAGGGCGGCCCCAGCGAACAAATGGGCATACGCGCAGGAGACCGCCTGGTGAGGGCCGATAGCGTGGTGTTGACCGGAAGCGACCTCAACAACGACCTGGTGATGCGCACCCTGCGCGGGCCCACAGGCACCAAGGTTACCGTGGGCGTGGTGCGCGGCAACGAAAAGCCGTTCGATGTCACCCTTACCCGCGGCCCGATCCCGATCAATAGCGTGGCGGTGGCCTTGCTGGACCATGATGGTACCGGCTACATCCGCCTGAACCGTTTTGCACGCACCACCGGTGAGGAGTTCCTGAAGGCGGCCGCCACATTGAACGAACAGGGCATGAAGCGGCTGGTGCTGGACCTGCGCGGGAATGGGGGTGGCTACCTGAACGCGGCGATAGACATTTGCGAGGAGCTTTTGCCCAAGGGCAGCGAGATCGTGTATACCCAGGGGCGCTCATCGCCCCGGCAGGACTACTTGGCGGATGGCGGTGGGCGCTTGACCACCACGCCCCTGGCGATCCTGATCGATGAGGGATCCGCCTCGGCCAGTGAGATCGTGGCCGGTGCGGTGCAGGACAACGACCGCGGCCTGATCGTGGGCCGGCGCTCCTTTGGCAAGGGCCTGGTGCAGGAGCAGATCAACCTGCGCGACAACAGCGCGATCAGGCTGACCACCGCTAGGTACTATACGCCCAGCGGCCGTTCCATACAACGGCCCTACGGCAAGGGCATTGCCTACAACGACGACCTGGAACAGCGCTTCGCACATGGCGAACTGCTCAGCCTGGACAGCATCCACTTGGATTCCTCCGCGGTGTACCACACCCGGCAGGGCCGCACGGTGTACGGGGGCGGCGGCATCATGCCCGACCTGTTCGTGCCCGCCGATACGGCCGATCATTCCAGCTACCTCACCGGCCTGCTCTTCTCCGGGGCGCTCAACAACTACGCCTTCGATGTGGCGGACCGCAACCGGGCCAGGCTCGCGCGATATGGCGGCCCCGAGCGCTTCAACGCCGAATACCAGATCGGGCAGGCCCAATTGCAGGAATTGGCATCACAGGCATCCCGGTCGGGCCTAAAGGAAAACCCGGCGGAACTCGAGCGTTCGGCACCGGTGATCATCCTGCGGCTCAAATCGTTGATCGCGCGAAACATTTGGGGCGAGACCGGCTATTACCGCGTACTGCTGGAAAAGGACCGGATCTATCAGCAGGCCCGACAGGCCTTGCAGCAGCAGGTCCTTTGAAGATCCGGGCCGGCCTTTCATTGTACTGAAGGGAAAAAGAAAAGGGGCCTTTCGGCCCCCCGTTCTTTTCGTTCCGGTCGCGTTACTTCACCGCTTGCTTGGCGCTCTCGGCGGCGGCCTTGGTAGCGTCCACGGCCTCCTCCATGGCGGCCTTCACGGTATCCGCAGTGGCTTCGGCGGTGCTGTCCAGGGTGGCAGCGGCTTCATCGGCCGTTTGCTTGGCCGCGTCCATCGCCTCCGTGGCGGTGGTGTTGGCCGCATCCATGGTGTCGGCTGCCTTTTCCTCTACGTTGCTCCCGCAGGCCACGAAAAGGGCAGCGGTGGTGGCGAGCATTGCGAACTTCCTGATCATCCTTGTTGTTTGGTTTGGTGAAAGTGGCGCAAATGTATAGTGATCCACGGGTCACATGAAAAAATGTTAACCCATGATCGGCTAATTTGCACCCCTTATCGTCAAACCCAGTAAAAACTACCTACAAAATGGCATTTGAACTCCCTTCGCTCCCCTACGCCTTCAACGCCCTGGAGCCGCATATCGATGCGCGCACCATGGAGATACACCACGGAAAGCACCACCAGGGTTACGTGAACAACCTGAACAAGGCGATCGAAGGAACACCCTTGGCCGACAAGTCCATTGAAGAGATCATGAAGGGCCTGGACATGAAGAATGCCGCCGTGCGCAACAACGGTGGCGGGCACTTCAACCACAGCCTCTTCTGGAAAGTAATGTCGCCGAACGCCGGCGGCCAGCCGAGCGGCGAATTGGCCGAGGCCATCAAAAAGGAATTCGGGAGCTTCGAGGCCTTCCAGGAAAAATTCGCGCAGGCAGCGGCCAGCCGCTTCGGAAGTGGCTGGGGTTGGCTTTGCGTGCACAAGGGCGGAAAGGTCGAGGTGTGTTCAACGCCCAACCAGGACAACCCCCTGATGCCCGAGTACAGCCATTGCGGCACCCCCATCCTGGGTGTTGACGTGTGGGAGCACGCCTACTACCTGCACTACCAGAACCGCCGGCCCGATTACCTGAAGGCCTGGTGGAACGTGGTGAATTGGGATGAAGTGGCCAAGCGCTACAACGCGGCCAAGTAACCTCGGCATCATTTGTTTGAAGCGGGCGGCCTTGTGCCGCCCGCCTACTTTTGGTGCACCATGTTGCGCAGAGCGCTTTTTGTCCTTGCCCTGGGTATGTGCGGCGGGGCATGGCCCGCGCATGCCGCAGGCCCCTTTGTTTCGCGCACCCTGGAATTGCCGGATGGAGATCCGGCGCCCGGGGAAATACACGAAAGAGAACCCCAGCGGTTGGTGGCCGCCGCGCTTACCGTGGCCTTGGGCCCGTTCGGGGCGCACCGGTTGTACTTGGGCACCGGCACCAAGGTGCCCATTGTCTACGGGCTCACCTTCGGCGGCTTCGGCATATTGCCATTGATCGATCTGGGGCATATCCTTTTCACCAAGGACCTCACCCCATTCCGACAAAACAACAAGGTGCTGATGTGGGCGCCCGGCCCACCGGCAGCTACTCCACCGTAACGCTCTTGGCCAGGTTGCGCGGTTGGTCAACGTTGCAGCCGCGCATCACCGCCACGTGGTAGCTCAGCAATTGCAACGGCACCACGGCCAATAACGGCACCAGGGCATCGGAGGATGCGGGGATCTCGATCGCATGGTCCGCGATCTCCTTCACCACGGTATCGCCCTCGGTGACAATGGCGATCACTTTGCCCTTGCGCGCCTTCACCTCTTGGATGTTGCTCACCACCTTTTCGTAGCTCGCGCCCTGGGTGGCGATCACGAATACGGGCATTTCCTCATCGATCAAGGCAATGGGCCCGTGCTTCATTTCGGCCGCAGGGTACCCCTCCGCGTGTATGTAACTGATCTCCTTCAGCTTCAAGGCCCCTTCCAAGGCCACAGGGAACGAATAGCCGCGGCCCAAGTACAGCGCATTGCGCGCATCCTTGTAGATCCCGGAGATGTATTTCACTTGCGCCTCGGTCCTCAGCACTTTTTCCACCTTGGCGGGAATGGCGTCCAGCTCGTGCAGCAACTGCTGGAAACGCGCCTCCGGAATGGTACCCTTGCGCTGGCCAAGCATCAGCGCGAGCAAGGTGAGCAAGGTGACCTGGGCGGTGAAGGCCTTGGTGCTGGCCACGCCGATCTCGGGGCCGGCATGGGTGTACGACCCGGCATGGGTAACGCGGGCAATGCTGCTGCCCACCACATTGCAAATGCCGATGATGGTGGCCCCCCGGCCCTTGGCCAGTTCGATCGCCGCCAAAGTGTCGGCCGTTTCGCCGCTTTGGCTGATCGCGATCACGATGTCCTCCTCGTTGATCACCGGGTTGCGGTAACGGAATTCACTGGCGTATTCCACCTCCACCGGTATGCGGGCAAATTCCTCCAGCAGGTACTCGCCCACCAGCCCGGCGTGCCAGCTGGTGCCACAGGCCACCACCAATATCCGTTTCGCGTTCACCAAGCGCTGCTCATAGTCCTTGATCCCCCCAAGCACGATGTTGCCTTGCGCCAAATTCAGCCTGCCCCTCATGGAATCGCGGATGCTCCGGGGCTGCTCGTTGATCTCCTTGAGCATGAAATGCTCGTACCCGCCTTTCTCCAGGGCCTCCAGCTGGATCTCCAGGGCCTGTATCGAAGGATGCTTCTCCTGGTTCTTGATGTTGCGGATGCGCAACCCCTCTTTTTGGTCCAGGATCGCGATCTCCCCATCTTCCATGTACACCACGTTGCGTGTGTGCTCCACAATGGGCGTGGCATCGCTGGCCAAATAATGTTCCCCGTCATCGCCAATGCCGATCACCAGCGGGCTGCTCTTGCGGGCGGCCACAAGCATGCCGGGCGATTTGCTGTCCGCCACCACAATGGCGTAGGCCCCTACCACGTTCTCCAAGGCCAACCGCACCGATTCCGCAAGGTCCGTACCCTCGGAGCGCTGGATGTCGTCGATCAGGTGTACCAGCACCTCCGTATCGGTTTCGCTTTTGAACGTGTAGCCGCGGCTGATGAGCTCTTCCTTCAAGGGTGCGTAATTCTCGATGATCCCATTATGGATCAAGGCCAATTCGCCATTGGATGAAACATGCGGGTGCGCGTTGATATCGTTGGGTTCGCCGTGTGTGGCCCAGCGGGTGTGGCCCATGCCCACATGCCCCAGCATGGGTTGCCCGTTCACATGCGCCTCGAGGTCGCCCACGCGCCCTTTGCATTTGCGCACCGTAAGGCCCTGCGGCCCCAGCACGGCCACGCCGGCACTGTCATATCCCCGGTATTCCAAGCGTTTGAGGCCATTGATGAGAATGGGGTAGGCTTCCTTATTCCCCACGTAGCCAACTATTCCGCACATCGTCTCGTTTTCAATAGGTGGTGAAGGTAAGCAAGAGCTGCAGCGGCCGTTCGGTGCGCTGCGGCCCCGACAACCGTACCCGGTTCACGCTCACACCGTTGCTCCCCGGCACAAGGGAAAGGCCCGTGTTGGGGTAGGTGCCGTTCAATACCCCTTGCACCCAACGCGTAAGGTTAAAGCGGTATTCCTGCTTTTCGGCGTTGTAGAACCCGCCTACCATGCCCTGCCCTGCTATTTGATCTGGTACCAATAGATCACTGCCATCCTCCGCCTGCCGGAAAACGAACAACTGGGCCGGCGGCAAGTACGTGCCATGGAACGGTCCCGCGATGGGCACCACCAGCTCGGCCTTGGCCAAGGCCCGCTGGCCGGCGTGCGCATGCGCCAACAAATGCGGGAAATGCAGCTTGGTGCGCAACCCGCCCATGGCCTGCACATAGGTTTCCACCTGCCCCAGCGTGGTGTCCGCCAATGTTTGGGCCAGTCCGGGCTCCACGGCCTGGTCGTGCGCGAATTGCACGTAGGAGTATCGCACGCTACTGCTACCAATGATGAAATCGAAGGTGGACAACGTACCGGTATTGTTGTGGAAGTAGAGTGTGAGCTTACTGGCTCCGTTCAGCAAATTGAGCCGCATGACCCCGCCCTGAAGGGGGGCCTGACCCATGGTGCCCGGCGCGATCGCCAGCCCCTTGAACCACGCCAGAAAGGATGCATTGTCCGCCATGGTGGGCTGGCCCCATTGCGACAACAGTTCCTGCCCCAGCGCAACATTGAGCGGTATGCGCAATTGCGGCACCAGGGTATCGCCGCCAACCACCGGCCCGGACGTGGGCGCAGGGGTGAACAGGCGCGGGGCACCGGCCACCAGGTCGTTGTTCTCAACAACCGGCTGGCGGTCGCTCTTGTAAACAGAATCGGTGTGGAGGTCCTCGCCCAGGCGGAACACGGAGACCACTTGCGGATCGGGGTCGCCGTAAAGGCCATCGGTGGTGGCATAGGCCAAGCTGAGCACAAGCGAATCACAGACCAGGGCGGGATCCGCGGGTCCCACATTGTTGATGCTCAGGCGCACCTGTGTGGCCGTGCCCACCGCAACCGGGCCGAACACATCATCCACATAGGAGCCTACTTGATTGGTGCTCAGGGCGCTGGTACGCACCGCAGCGTCCGGTTTGGTCCAAGCGGTAATGGCGGTGGTGTCGGTACTGACCGTGCCCAGCGTATCGGCGGGGTCCAACAGCGAAAGCCCCAGTTCATCCTGGGGCTTTTTGCATCCGCTGCCAATGATCAGTGCCGTGCCCAGGCAGGCCGCTATCGCGCGCCATGCCGGGATCGCAGAGGTTGTGCTGCCCACGTGATCAGACCAATGCTGCTTCCATAACGCCTTGGAAGAATTCCAAGTGCGCATCCAGGCGCTCAGCCTCATCCTTGTGGAACTCGAGCGCCGGCTTTCCCGAGGCCTTGATGGCGGCCTCCATGTTGCGGTTCAGCTTGGCGGAGCCCCTCACCACCGCATCGCTGAGGCCGATGGCCACCTTTTGCAGTTCATCCGTGGTGGGGTTGACCAGTGCCGCCTTGGTCGCTGCGTCCGCTCCGTCCATTTTCGCGGCCAGGTTCTTGTCCAGGGGGTGGGTCTGCTCATCGTAAACGCTGAATACGATCTTGGCGTTCTCGAATTGCGGTTCCGAGGCGAACTCGTTCTGGATGATCCAGGGAATGAAGCTCGTCATCCAGCCGTGACAATGGATGATATCGGGCGCCCAGCCCAGCTTTTTCACCGTTTCCAGCACACCACGGCAAAAGAAGAGGGCACGCTCGTCATTGTCCTCGAAGAAATTCTCATCGTCATCCTCCAGGCCCGCCTTGCGCTTGAAGTACTCCTCGTTATCGATGAAGTAAACCTGCATGCGGGTGTTGGGAATGCTGGCCACCTTGATCAGCAGCGCATGGTCCGTATCGTTGATGATCAGGTTCATGCCGCTGAGGCGGATCACTTCATGCAATTGGTGCCTGCGTTCGTTGATGGCACCGAACTTGGGCATGAACACGCGTATTTCATTCCCTTTGTCCAGCATGCCCTGGGGCAGCTTGCATGCCCCCTTGGCCATGACAGTGCCATCCATGAAGGGATGGATGTATTGGGCAACGGTCAGGATTTTCGCGTTCTTCAGGCTCATCTCACGGATTTTTTGGTTCAAACCACAAAAGTATAGACAATTTCCGCGATATTCAAGCTTTTGGTAGTTTGGCCGCCTTTCCTTTGTGCACTTTTGGAGTACGTGGACACCCCCCCGGAGGCAGCCGCATGGTCGGCGCGCCAGCGCACCGCACATAAACGGATCGCCTTCGTGCCCACCATGGGCGCCCTGCACGAGGGGCACCTGCAGTTGGTGCGGGCCGCCCGCCAAAGCGCCGATGCAGTGGCCGCCAGCGTGTACGTGAACCCCCTCCAATTCAACAACCCCAGCGATCTTGCCCATTACCCGCGCCAACCGGACAAGGACCGCGAAATGCTGGAACAGGCCGGCGCCGACATGGTGCTGATGCCCGGTGGGGACAGCCTGTTCAACGGGTTCGCGCCGCGCATTTACGACCTGGGGCCGCTGGAACACATGTTGGAAGGAAGGTCCCGCCCGGGCCATTTCCAAGGCGTGGCCAATGTGGTGGAGCGCTTATTCCATTACGTAAGGCCCGATGAGGCCTGGTTCGGTGAAAAGGACCGCCAGCAGTTGGCCGTTATCCGCCATGTGGCCGCTGCCGCGCGCTGGCCGGTGGCCATTCTGGCGCACCCCACCGTTAGGGCGGCGGACGGGCTGGCGCTCAGTTCGCGCAACCAGCGCCTATCGGCAGAAGAGCGCCAACAGGCCCTGGTCCTGTACCGTGCCCTGGCCGCCATGCGTGAGATCGCCTTCCGGGCATCGCCCGCCGACACGTTGCGGGCCGGCCATCAAGTGCTGCAGCTCGAACCCCAGGTGCGGCCCGATTATCTGGTGTTGGTACACCCCCGAACGCTGGAACCCTTGCACGAATGGGGCCGGTTGGATGAGGCCGTGGCCCTGGTGGCCGCGCAAGTAGGGCCGGTAAGATTGATCGACAACTTGGTTCTCAAGCGGTAGTTTTGCGCCCCTTTGCGGCCTACGGGCCCCTGCACACCCATGACCATTGAAGTGCTCCGCGCCAAATTGCACCGTGTACGCATCACCGAGGCCGATGTGGACTACATCGGCAGCATTACCCTTGACCGCGACTTGATCGACGCCGCAGGATTCGTGGAAGGTGAAAAGGTGCACGTGCTTAACGTGAACAATGGCAATCGCCTGGTTACGTATGTGATCCCCGGCGAACGTGGCAGCGGGCAGGTATGCCTGAACGGCCCGGCGGCCCTGCGGGCATCGGTGGGCGATATCGTGATTGTGCTCTCCTACGCGCACATGCCGCTGGAGGAGGCCCGCCATTTCAAGCCCACTGTGGTTTTCCCGGATGAGCGCACGAACAAGCTGGTCACTTAGGCAGACCGTCATCGGCTTGCTGAAGGTGGGTGTGCCGCTGGCCATCGGGGTATGGCTGGTGTTCTACTTTTACCAAGCGCTCGATCCGGCGCAACGCCAAGAATTGTTCGCGGCCTTCCGACAGGCCGATCCGGGCTGGCTGCTGGTGGCCACCTTGGTGGGCTGGCTCTCACACGTGGCACGCGCGTGGCGCTGGCGGTACATTCTCGAACCGCTCGGCCACCGGCCGGCATTCTGGAACTGCTACCACGCCGTGATGGCCGGTTATTTCATGAACCTCTTCCTGCCGCGCGCCGGCGAGGCCAGCCGTGCCCTGTCCCTCTACCGCACCGAAAAAGTGCCCTTTGAACAGGGGTTCGGGACCATTATGGCCGAGCGTGCGGTGGATATGCTCATGCTGCTGGGCATAGCGGGCGCCACGCTGCTGCTGCAGCTCGAAAAGCTGGATCTTTTCAAGGAACGCATCGCCCTGTTCAAGGCCGGGCAGCAAACGTCGGCCGGGGACAGCACGTCCTGGGGTCCCTGGGTGGTGGCGGTATTGGCCGTTGGTGTACTCGTTGGCATTTGGCTGGTGCTGAAAAAACCGGCATGGCGTGCGAAGCTGGCTTCCCTGGGCCGGGGCTTCGGCCAAGGACTGCGTTCGGTGCTGCGCACGCAGGACCGGTGGGGCTTCATCCTCTTCACAGTGCTGATCTGGGGCGCCTATGTGGGCATGTTCCAGCTGGGCTTCTTCTCCCTGCCCGGCACCGCGCATGTGCCCGTGGCCGGCATGTTGGCAGGCTTCGTGGCCGGGGCGATCGGCATTGTGCTCGTACAGGGCGGCATCGGCGTGTACCCTGCATTCGTGGCCCTGATCGTAAGCATTTACATGCTGCCGCCCGAGGGCGGTGGGCTCATACGCCCCGAGGCGCTGGCCATGGGCTGGCTGCTGTGGCTGGTGCAAACGCTGATGCTGATCGTGCTCGGGGGAGTCTCGCTACTTTTACTCGCCGTAAAAAGCCCGCCCAAGCATGGAACAAGCCAACCCGACCCACATCGCTGACCTGGTGACCATCCAGCGCCTGGTGCAGACCTGGCGGTTGAAGAGCGACCGGATCGTGTTCACCAACGGCGTATTCGATATCCTGCACAGTGGCCACGTTACCTACTTGGAGCAAGCCGCCGCGCTGGGCCACCGGCTGATCGTGGGGCTGAACAGCGATGCAAGCGTAAAGCGGCTGGGAAAAGGCGAGGACCGCCCGTTGAACGGCCAGGCCGACCGCGCCACGGTTTTGGCCGCGCTGCGCTGTGTGGACGCCGTGGTTGTATTTGACCAGGACACACCGATGGAGTTGATACAGGCCATTGGCCCGGACGTGCTGGCCAAGGGGGGCGATTGGCCGCTGGACAAGATCGTGGGGGGCGAATATGTGGCGAAGTACGGGGGCCGGGTGGTATCCATTCCCTTGGTGGAAGGCCGGTCCACGACCTCATTGGTGCAGCGCATACGCCATGGGGGCTAAGCTGCACAGCCAATACGTGTGCCGCGAATGCGGGGCTGCCCATGCCCAGTGGATGGGGCAATGCGCTTCGTGCAAACAATGGAACACCTTGGTGGAAGAGGTGCGGGACCGGTTGGAAGAGCGGCGAGGAGCACCTGCCTCCATGCGCAAAGAGAACCGCCCCCTGCTGCTCGCCGACATCAACCCCGCAAGCGGGCCCCGGATCCCTTTGGGCGACCGTGAATTGGACCGGGTGCTGGGCGGCGGAGTGGTACCCGGCTCATTGATCCTGATGGGTGGTGACCCGGGCATCGGCAAAAGCACCCTGATGTTGCAGACCGCTTTGCGTGCCCGGGGTTTGGCCACCCTTTACGTGAGCGGGGAGGAAAGTGCGCAACAGGTGAAAATGCGTGCTGACCGGCTGTCCGAGGGCAACCCCGGCATGGGCGCGAATTGCCACGTGCTCACCGAAACCAATACGCAGCAGATCTTCAGGCATATCGAAGAATTGCAGCCCAGGTTGGTGATCGTGGACAGCGTACAGACGCTGCATACGGCCGCGTTGGACGGCAGCCCTGGCACCGTGGGCCAAGTGCGCGAATGCACCAGTGAATTGATGCGCTTTGCCAAGGCCACCGGCATAACCGTGATCTTGATCGGCCATATCACCAAGGACGGTGCCATTGCCGGGCCCAAGGTGCTGGAGCACATGGTGGATTGCGTGCTGCAGTTCGAGGGGGACCGCGACCATGCGTACCGCCTGTTGCGGCCCTTGAAGAACCGTTTCGGCAGCACCAATGAATTGGGCATCTATGAAATGCTGGGCAGCGGCCTGGCGATCGTGGAGGACCCCAGCCAAGTCCTTTTGGGCGACCGGGGTCCTCGGCCCAGCGGTGTATGCGTGGCCGCGACATTGGACGGCATGCGCCCGCTGCTGATCGAGGTGCAGGCGCTGGTCAGTTCCGCAGTTTATGGCACCCCGCAGCGCAGCGCCACCGGTTTCGACCTTCGCCGCATGAACATGCTGCTGGCCGTGCTGGAAAAGCGCTGCGGCTTCCATTTGGGCAAAAAGGACGTGTTCCTGAACCTCGCGGGCGGATTCCGCGTGGAGGAACCCGCGATCGACCTGGCCGTGGTATGCGCCGTGCTGGGCAGCAATGCCGACATAGCCGTGCCCATGGATTGCTGCTTCGCGGGCGAGGTTGGCCTGACCGGGGAAGTGCGGCCCGTGAACCGCACGGCTCAACGCATCGCGGAGGCCACCAAGCTGGGCTTCGCCCGGATATTCGTGCCAAAGGGCACCAAGGACCTTCCCCGAAATGGAAGCATAGAAACCGTGCCCGTGGCCCGCGTGGACGAAGTGCTCGGGCACCTGTTCGGTTGAGCAGCGGACCGGCGGAAGAACAGGGCCAAAAAAAGGAGGGATGCCCTTCCGGGCATCCCTCCTTTTCAACAGTCGGCTTATTTCAGCTTAAAGTCAACCGGGATGGTGAACCGCACCTTCACGGCCTTGCCGTTCATCTTGCCCGGGTTCCACTTGGGCATCGAACGCACGGCGCGGAGCGCTTCCTTGTCCAGGCCTGGGCTTACACCGCGCACCACACGGGCCTGGCTGATCGCGCCATCCGGCGCCACCACGAATTCAACGTACACCTTGCCTTGTATACCCGCATCAAACTCCATGTCGGGGTACTTGGTGTTCTGCTGCAGGTACTGGTACATCTTGGGCATGCCCCCGGGGAATTCCGGCTGCTCCTGCACGGCGGCCAGGTCGAAGGTCTCCTCCTCAACCGGCGGCGGGGGCGGCGGCGGGGGTGGCGCGTCAATCTTCTGGCCCTCCTGGGTGGTGGTGCTGGCCGTTGTTTCGCCGAGGTCCTCCTGCGTGGGCGGGGGCGCTTCCACCGGCTCGTTGCTGGCCTCCACGGCCACGAACTGCACTGTTTCGATCTGTGGTTGGGGCGGGGGGATCACCTCGGGCGGCGGGGGTGGTTCCTCGGGCTGGTCTTCCCTGAAGTTGTCCAAGTTCACCTCCACGATCTGCATTTTTTCCTGGACCTCCTCCTCGGTGCCCATCTTCGAGATCACGTACGGCGTGCCGATCACCACTGAAAATAACACCAGCGCCCCCACCATGGCCAGCACCAGCCTGCGGGTGTAGTCCGTCCGCAGGTCATAGGCGCCGTACTTCTTGTTGCGCTCGGCGAAAACGAGTTCGTTGCGCGTGCCCTGGAGCAGGTTCATCCAAGTGGTATCGAGCGTGAGCAGTACGCTCAGGCCAACCAGTACTATGACGATCACCACGAATGTCATCGGCTCAGAAGTTTAGTTTTTCCGCCTCCAACAATTGGCGTTCGGCCGGCTTGATGGTGTCCTGCACAGCGAATTTACCGATACCGCTCACATCCATTTCATCCACGATATCGATCATGTTGCGGTATTTCGCATGCTCATCCGGCTTGATGATGACGAACAATGCCTCGGGCCGCTTTTCCACGTTGTTCTTCAATGTATCGAACGCCAGCTGATCGATCTCGTTCGCATTGTAGCGCCGCCTGAGTTCCTGCACCTGCTCGAAGGTGCTGCGGTTGTTCTCGATGAGCAAATTGGTGATCTTGCTGAAATCGGTGCGCTGGAGCTGGGTGACCCCGGGCTCAAAGGCATCCTTGTAGTACAGGATCTGGTCGTTCTTGGTGAGGAAAACGGTGAGTGCGTTGTTCACCTTTTGCAGTTCGGGTTTCTGCACCTCGTCCTGCGGCACCGGGAAGGTGAGCTGCAGGGTGGAGGGCTTGTACATGGTGGTGGTGAGGATGAAGAAGGTGAGCAGCAGGAAGGCCAGGTCCACCATCGGCGTCATGTCGATGTGGGTACTGCCCTTCTTGGCGCGCTTCTTTTTATGCCTGCCGCCTCCGCCGCTGTCTTGTTGGGGTACGTCTGCCATGGTCTGCGTTCAAGTTTGATTCAGCGGTGCCGATCTATGTTGCAGTACACGCGAGCGTTCATTTGGTTGAGGTGGCCACCGCCATGCGGCTTTCTTCCAGGGTGGTGATCATGCGGAAGCGGTTGATCTTCACCGTTGGGCTTTGGAAGATCTTGATCACCTTGTTCATCACCGAATAATCCACATTGCCATCGCCTTTCAAGGCCACCAGCGGGTTTTTCCCTTCGGCGCCGCTGGCGAAGATCAATTGTGTCACCCGGATCCAATCCAGCAGTTGGTTGTTGGTGCTGTCCAAGGGTATGCCTTTCGAACGCAGGTCGATCTGCCGGCGCTCCGCGGCCCCTTCCTGCTCGAGGTAGTTGGGCAGTTGCTGCATGGGCACGCCAATGGCGCCCAGGCTCACGAACCGCTGTTCCTGCTCGGGCGTGAAAGAAACACTGTAGCGGTTGCCCATCTCCTTGAGGATCTCGCGCCGCACCTTGCGGTCGGTGAAGTCCCAATACACCCGGCCGGAGCTGTCAACCGTTACGGTCATCAGGTTCTCCGTGGGAATGGCCAACTGGCTGCGGCTGCTGGGAATGTCCACCACGACGTTCTCCTCCGGGCGGAACTGCGCCGTGAGCATGAAGAAGGTGACCAGCAGGAACCCCAGGTCCACCAGCGGCGTCATGTCAATCGCCGGGCTGCTCCGGGGCAACTTTATCTTGGCCATGTCAGGTGTTCCAAGGTTTGTATTAGATCGGCTTTTGCCGTACTCAGAAGGTCTTGTTCGCCAAGGTCTGGCTCACGCTGAAGCCGGCCTCATCGATGCCGTGCGTAATGCCGTCGATCTTGGTGCTGAAGTAGTTGAACATGATGATGGCGATGGCCGAGCCGGCCACACCCAGTGCGGTGTTGATCAGGGCCTCGGAGATACCGGTGGAGAGCTGCGTGGCATCGGGGGCGCCGGCTGTGGCCATGGCGCTGAATGCCCGGATCATCCCCAAAACCGTTCCAATAAGGCCCAGCAGCGTGCTCACACTGGCACAGGTGGAAATGATCACCAGGTTCTTGCTCAGCATGGGCAACTCCAGGGCCGTGGCCTCCTCGATCTCCTGCTTCACCGTGTTGATCTTGGTTTCCTTGTCCAGGGACGGGTCGTTGATCACGGTCTTGTACTTCACCAGGCCGCTGCGCATTACGTTGGCCACGCTGCCCTGCTGCTCGTCGCAAACGGTCAACGCTTCGTCGATGCGGTCGTTGCCCAGCAGTTGCCGCACGTTGTGCAGGAACTCATCCACACGGCCCTTGCCCGAGGCGCGGCTAAGGGTGATGCCCCGCTCAATGGAGAAAATGATCACCAGCAACAGGATGGTCACCAGCAGCGGCACGATGAAGCCGCCTTTGTGGATCAGGCCGAAAGTGTGGGCGGGGTCCTGTGCCACCGGATGGCCATGGATCGGGTCACCGCCCTCGAAGTTGGCCGGATCGCCGAGCACGAACATGTAGAAGAGGATGCTGGCACCCAAGGCCAAGGGAAAGGCCAAGGCCACCAACAGGCTGGACAACTTTCCGGATTTCGCTGCGCTCATGTACTAAAGGTTTCTGTGTGTTGCTGGTTCACTGATTTGCTTGCAATGCACTGCCGATTTGGGCAAGAGGGGCGCAAACATAGGAACAACGTGCCTAAATGCACGCCCGGATTCCTGCTGGTTGCCTCCACCCGTGGCTTGGCCTTGCATGGAACGCCGCACACTATAGATCCTTGCCCGCGGCTGTTCCAAAAGGAACCAACGGCGCAACGCGGCAAGGCAACGGTCCATGGGCAACGGGCAACGGCCAACAGGATCACCATAGTCGCATATATTTTCATTTGGCAATATCCCCCATGTAAACTACTTTTGCACTGTTAAAAATTCGAGCCGCATGAACACCAGTACCACACCTTCGGTGACCCTGCAGCGGGCGACCGACCGCGGCCATGCCGATCACGGCTGGCTGAACACTTGGCACTCCTTCAGCTTTGCCGGCTGGCAACACCCCGACCACGTCCATTTCGGGGCGTTGCGCGTGCTTAACGATGATACCGTTGCACCGGGCGGCGGCTTCGGATCGCACCCGCATGCCAACATGGAGATCATTTCGTTGGTGACCGAAGGCGCCCTTGAGCACAAGGACAGCATGGGGCACGAAGGGGTGGTGCGCGCCGGTGAATTGCAGGTGATCAGCGCGGGCACCGGCATACGGCACAGCGAATTCAACCCGGACCCCTCGGCAGCCGTGAAATTCTTCCAGATCTGGATCTTCCCACGCCAGCAGGGCACCGCCCCCCGCTACCAACAGGCCGCCATTGTGCCTGGCGATCTTCAGAACAACTTTGCTCCTATTGTCCGTCCTGGTCCCACCAACAATGGCCTTTGGATCGGACAGGACGCTTGGTTGCACTTGGGTCGCCTGGAAACAGGCCGCCGATCAACCTATGCGATCAAAAAGGCGGGCAACGGCGTTTATGCCCTAGTGGTGCGCGGCAGTGCCCAGTTGATGGGCCAGCAGTTGAATGAGCGGGATGCCGCGGCCATGACCGGCGCAAGCCAACTAGAAGTGATCGCGGGCAAGAACGGCGCAGAGGTGCTGTTGATCGAGGTCCCGATGATCGAACATCCTTGAAATCCATTAATCAACCCTGAACATGAACCAAGAACTAGCAGCAAAGGCAACAGCCACGGACAAGATCGTGAAATGGACCATAGACCCGGCCCATAGCGAGATCCAATTCAAGGTGCGGCACCTGATGATCAGCAACGTGACCGGTACTTTCCAGGAATACCGCGCCGATATTGAGACCAAGGGCGACGACCTGGCCCATGCGAAAGTGCACTTCACCGCCGATGTGGACAGCATCACCACCAACAATGCACAGCGCGATGCCCACCTGCGCAGCGCGGATTTCTTCAACAATGAAAAAACCCCGCATGTCACCTTCACGGCCACCCGTACCGAACCGGTTGACCACGATGGCAGCTGGACACTTTGGGGCGACCTGACCATGAATGGCATCACCAAGAACATCAAGCTGGGTGTTGAATGGGGCGGTGTGATCAAGGATCCGCACGGCAACACCAAGGCCGGGGTGAGCATTCATGGCAAGATCAACCGCAAGGACTGGGGCATCAATTGGAATGCGGCCTTGGAGGCCGGCGGGGTAATGGTGAGCGACGAGGTGCGCATTGCCTGCGAGGTGCAACTGGTGCGCCAGGGCTGAATCCGCAGCAGGAAAAGAAGGGGTGGAACGCGCGGCGCGTTCCACCCTTTCTGCATTCTGGCGGCCAAGGGTGAAGCTGCAGGAGCAGCACCGCACGAAACGCAGCAGCCCATCCCCTGGATCTGGACGGCACGGCATGCCATTGACCGGACATGCCCATCGTCCGATTTCGAGCCTCCCCGTGGAAGGACCGGTAACAAATGGGGCCAGCAGCCCGGACCCAATGGATCACGCCACGCTCCACGGTTGACCACAGCATCCGCTACCTTCGTACCCCCGATGCCAGGCACGTTGGCCTGCATGTCCCGATCCTATCCACACAGCAATCCGTATGCGCTACAAACCCCTATCCGCCTCCACCTATCGCGAACACCGGCTCCGCTTCTCCCAAGCCCTGGAAAAAGGCGGCCTGGCCATATTCCACAGCAACGACATCATGCCCACCAGTGCCGATGGCACCATGCCCTTCCACCAGGCGGCGGATATCTTTTACCTCACCGGCGTGGACCAGGAAGAGACGGTCCTGCTGGTCTTTCCGGATGCGTACGATCCCAAGGACCGCGAGATCCTTTTTGTGCGCGAGACCAGCCCCAGCATTGCCATTTGGGAAGGTGCCAAGCTCAGCCAGCAGCAGGCCAGCGCGCAGAGCGGCATTGCCAATGTGCAGTGGAGCAGTAACTATGACGCCACCATCAAGCGGCTGGTGCCGCAGGCCGCACACCTTTACCTCAACGGCAACGAGCATCTTCGCCAAAGCAACGAGGTGCAGACCCGTGAAGAACGCAAGAACAAGGAACTGATGGCCCTGTACCCGCTGCACAGCATCAGGCGCAGCGCCCCCATCATGCACCGCATCCGCTCGCGCAAAACAGCCGGCGAAGTGGACCAGATCAAGCATGCCATCGGCATCACGGGCCAGGCATTCCAGCGTGTGCTCGGCTTCATGCGGCCGGGTGTCATGGAATATGAGGTAGAGGCAGAGATCACCCACGAGTTCATCCGCAACGGTTCGCGCGGGCACGCCTATACCCCCATTATCGGCAGCGGCTTCAACGCTTGCGTGCTGCACTACATCACCAACGACTCCGAATGCCGGGACGGGGATGTGGTGCTGATGGACTTCGGTTGCGAGTACGGCGGGTATGCCAGCGACCTCACCCGAAGCATTCCGGTGAACGGCAAATTCACTCCGCGCCAGCGCGAGGTGTACAACGCCGTGCTGCACGTGCAGAAGGAAGCCACCAAACTGCTGGTGCCCGGCACCTTCCTCGATGAATACCACCGCCAGGTGGGCACCATCATGGAGCAACAATTGATCAAGCTGGGCCTGCTCGACAAAAAGGCCGTGGCCGAACAGGACCCCGCCAAGCCGCTCTACAAGAAGTATTTCATGCATGGCACCAGCCACTTCCTGGGCCTGGATGTGCATGATGTGGGCCTGTGGACCGAACCGATGGCCGAGGGCAACGTGTTCACCGTGGAGCCCGGCATATACATACCCGAGGAGAAATTGGGCATCCGCATCGAAAACAACGTCCTGGTCACCAAGAACGGCCCGGTGGACCTTTTCGCGCAGATCCCACGCGAGGTGGATGAAATTGAAGCGCTGATGGCCAAGCGATCGGCCTAGCCGGGCAACGATTTCGGCAAATTGCCAATAGCACGTGTCCAAGGCGGTTGAAATATCTTCGCCGACTTGCCGTTCCTGGCACGTTGCCATGCGCCACCGCACAACACGATACTTATTGCTCGCCTCGGCCATTGTGCTGCTCGCGGGATGCGCCACCAATAAGGACGCATTCCTCAATCGCACGTTCCACCGCCTCGTAACGCGCGACAACAGCTGGTTCAACGCCAACGAAAAGCTGAACGAGGCCGTGGCCGAGATGCAGAAGCGCCACGTGGACGACTACGACCAGGTGCTGCCCATTTTCGTGAACGGCACCGAGGAAGAGGCGCGTGCCCTGGTGCCCGTGGCCGAGGTATGCATTGAAAAATGCGCCACGGTGATCGACCGCCACTCCATGGAGTTCGGTGGAAAGGAAAAGAACAACTGGGTGCCGGAGGCCTGGTTCGTTATCGGCAAAAGCCATTTCTACAAGCGCGGCTACCTCGATGCGGCACGCACCTTCGACTATGTGGGCAGGCGCTACAAGGGCGACCGCAGGCAAATGGAGGCCAAACTATGGTTGGCGCGCACGTCGATCCAACTCGAGCAATATGCCAAGGCCCAAACCACCTTGGATGAAATAACCGGGCAAAAACAATTGCCGAAAAAGTTCCCGCACGACCAGCTCAGCGCCGTGCAGGCCAACTTGGACCTGCACCGCGGCAAGGTGGACAATGCGATCATTGCCTTGGAACATGCCGTGGAGATCACCAAGGTGAAAAAAGACCGGATCCGCTGGTCGTTCATCCTCGCGCAGCTCTACCAAATGAAGGGCCTGCAGGAAAAAGCCATCGCCACCTACGCCAAGGTGGCCAAAATGGGCGCCCCCTACGAAATGGCCTTCCACGCACAGGTGTTCCAGGCCCTGGCGCTGGGCCATGGCAACAGCAAAAGCATCCGCCAAAAGTTGGCGCGCATGCTGCGCGATGAAAAGAACAAGGACCATTTCGACATGATCCATTACGCGCTGGCGGAGCTGGACCTGCGCGAAAACCTGCGCGACGACGCCATAGCACAATTGCATCTGAGCACCCGCAGCAGCACCACCGACACCCGCCAAAAAGGCAAAAGCTTCCTCAAGCTTGCCGACCTGTACTTCGACGATAAACAGTACCCTTCAGCGCAGCAGTACTACGACAGCACCAGTACGCTGCTGAGCGAGGAGAACCCACGCTACGACGAAGTGCTGACGCGGGCCGAGGTATTGGGCGACCTGGTGGTGCAGTTAACGACCATAGCCCGCGAGGACAGCCTGCAGGCATTCGCCAAACTTGAACCAGAGGAACGGGAAAAGCGCATACGCCAGATGATCCGTGAGCGCGAACGGGAAGAAGAACAACAACGGCAGGCCGCCGATGATGCCCGCGACCTGCTCACCAGCGCACCACCTCCTGCAGGCACGCCCACGGGGGGCGGCGGCGGGGCCTGGTACTTCTATAACCCCACGCAGATCGCCCGGGGCATGGCCGATTTCAAAAAAAGATGGGGCCCCAGGAAAAACGAGGACGATTGGCGGCGGCTGGACAAGAGCGGAAGTGCCCTGGTGGACATAACCGGGCCCGATGAGGCCGAAGAAGGCACGGAGGCCAGCGCAGAGGCCGCGGAACCCGAATGGAAGAAACCTGAAAGCTACCTGCGCGACATACCCGTGGATGCGGCCATGCTTGACAGCAGCAATGCCAAGATCTGCAAGGCCCTTTACCTGAGCGGCATGATCTACAAGGAGAAGCTGAAGGACGTGGACAACGCGATCGAAAGTTTCCAGGTGCTCAACGATCGCTTCGATGACTGCCGCTACACCCCCGAGGCCTATTACCAGCTCTACCGCATCTACCTGGCCAAGGAACTCGCCGGCAACTTCATGGATTTCGGCGGAGCAAGCTCGAAGCATTACGCCGACATCGTGCTGGAACGCTGGCCCGGATCGGAATTCGCCCGCTTGGTGCGCAACCCTGACCAGTTGCAGGCCGATGAGGCACAACGCCGGGCCGAGGACCAGGCGTACCAGGACCTTTATGCCCAGTTCAAGACCGGCGCCTACCGCGGCGTGATCGCCACTTGCGACGGTGTGCTCGCCGGTGAGCCCAACAACCATCTCGCACCCAAGTATGCCCTGCTGAAGGCCATGGCCATGGGCGGCCTGCGCCTGATGGGGCCTTTCAAGGAAAACCTGGAGCAAGTGCGCGACAACTACCCGGGCACCGATGAGGCCAAGGCCGCTAGCGACCTGCTGGCCAACCTGGCCAAGGCATCGGCACAGCCCACCGGGGCAGAGGCACCGCCCCCGCCAGCAGGCCCGGAATACAGCGCCCCGCGCGGCGACCACTTCGTCATCCTCATCCTGCCGGACAGTACCCGAAGCATGGAACAAACCAAGGTGGCCATCAGCAACTTCAACAACCGGTTCTTCCGCAACCAGCAAATAGAGGTAAGGACCAGCATGTGGGGCAAGGACAGCCAAGTGGTGATGATCCGCCTTTTCCAGACCAAGGAATTGGCCATGACGTATTACGACCTGTTCAAGAACAACAAGAATGACCTGGCCGGAATAAACGACCAGGGCTATCCCCTGTTCGCCATCAGCGCGGACAATTACCAAAAGTTCTACCTGGCCAAGGACAGCGATGGCTATGCCGGCTTCTTCGGCCGCAACTACCTGAACAACAAATAGGATGGAAGCGCCGGAGTGCTAACTTCGCCGCTCACGCCGCCAAAGACCTGCCCATACCATGTTCCGCAACGATAAAGCCCACGAAACCATGAATAAGCCCGCAGAGCCCGTGAGCCCAGGCAAGATCAACAGCATCATGGAAGGAACCTCCATCGAGGGGGAGCTCCGTTCGGACAGCAACGTGCGGATCGATGGAAGGGTGAAGGGCACCATACATGTACGCGGCCGCCTGATCGTGGGCGCCAGCGGCCTGGTGGAAGGCGATATCCATTGCCAAAGCAGCGATATCGAGGGCACGGTGAACGGCAAGATCATGTGCCAGGACCTGCTATCGTTGAAAGCCACGGCCAAGCTTACCGGGGACATCCGTACCAAGCAATTGGCCATTGAGCCGGGCGCCGTTTTCAGTGGCAATTGCGACATGGGCGGGGGCAAATCGGCGATGAAGGAACCCGAGCCGGTAAGGCTGAGCACCACGGCGGACCGCAGCCAACCTTTGGCCGGCGCGCGACCCGAACCCGTGAAGGCCGGAAATTGAGCACATGGGCGCGCCCAACCCGCCGGCGCCGTACAGGGCCGGCCCCACGGTTTATGCCGTTCTCCTGTTCGGCCTCGCCGCCGGGGCCTTGGCCTACGGGCTCAGCATGCTGCTGCATTGGCCCTTCGGGCTGCCCCAATTGGCTGTATGGGGCTTTCTTACCCTGGTAAGCGCCGTACTGCTCAATTGGCAGGAAGCCGGCCTGGCCAGGGACCCCAGGAACTTCATGTTCCGCTTCATGACCGGGCTTGTGCTGAAAATGCTTTCCGCGTTATTGGTGGTGGCCGTGATCCTGATCGTGCTGCCCCGTGAAGAAGGCGTTCAATTGGCGGTGCTTTTCGCCTTGCTCTACCTTATGTTCCTGGCCTTCTCCACCCTTCGGCTGAACAGGATCTCGCGCAAGGCCTCGCAATGACCGGCGACAAGCGGAAGAAGTTCCACCGCATGGCCCAAGGGTACATGCGCCTCAGTGGCATCGGCTTCCAAATGGCGGCCATCATTGGCCTGGCCACCTATGGCGGCTGGTGGGGCGACCAGCGCACCGGCTGGAAATTCCCCGTGCTCACCTTGGTGGGTGCACTCGGCGGCGTGGCCATCGCCATGTGGATCCTCTTCAAGGAAACCCGGCCCAAGTAGGCCGCACACACCCCATTCAATGGCCCGGCATGAACGCCCTGCCAAGAGGTGGGCACCATTGCACCTTGTTGCCTACATTTGCGCCCGCTAAGAAGGGCACGTCATCCCTTCAAAACTCGCCAAAACCTTGCTACGAGCGGTTTTCCTTACGTTGGTGCTCGTCCTCTGCGGACGGGCCGCGGCACAGCACGATGCCCATATACCTGTGGACTCCACCCTGTACAAGGCCGATGCCACCACCATAGAAGCCTCGGAATTCAACGCGGGCCAGCTGATCATGGGCCACATTGTGGATGAGCACGGCTGGCATGTGGCCGGCGACTTCTCCATTCCGCTGCCGATCATCATCTACGATACCCAACGCGGCCTCAGCGTTTTCAGCAGCGCCAAATTCGAGCATGGTCATGCGGCCTATGATGGTTACATGCTCCACGAGGGCAAGATCGTGGCCGTGGATGCCCAAGGTGAAGTGGACGCGTTGGCGAGCAAGAACATCTGGGACCTGAGCATTACCAAGAACGTGGTCTCCATGCTGTTGGTGCTGGTGCTGGTGCTGCTGATCTTCTTTTCAGTGGCCAAGAGCTACACCAAGCGGGCCGGCCAAGCCCCCAAGGGGCTGCAATCCTTTATGGAGCCGTTGATCCTTTTCGTGCGCGACGATGTGGCCAAGGGGGCCATCGGCCCGCATAAGTACGAGCGTTTCATGCCCTACCTGCTCACGGTGTTCTTCATGATCCTGTTCATGAACCTGTTGGGGCTCATCCCATTCTTTCCCGGCGGGGCCAACGTAACCGGCAACATCGCGGTCACCTTCGCCTTGTCCCTGATCGTGCTGGTGATCGTTACCGTGAACGGCAACAAGCATTACTGGCGCCATATTGTGGCCATGCCCGGCGTACCGGCCTGGGTGTTGATCATCCTTACACCGGTGGAGATCCTTGGCATGTTCCTGAAGCCCTTCGTGCTCATGATCCGGCTGTTCGCCAACATCACTGCCGGCCACATCATCGTCATGAGCTTCTTCAGCCTGATCTTCGTGTTCGGCGCGACCAGTGCGGCCGCAGGCTATGGCGTTTCGGTGGTAAGCCTGCTGTTCACCATCTTCATGTTCTTCCTCGAACTCCTGGTGGCCTTCATCCAGGCCTACGTTTTCACATTCCTGGCGGCCCTCTATATCGGTGGGGCCGTTGAAGAATCCCACGAACACAAAGAATCACTCGTTTAAACACCCCCAACATGTTCCTCTCAGCACTTCTCGACATCGGTACCGGTCAAGGCATTGCAGCAATTGGTGCCGGTTTGGCGGCCCTGGGCGCCGGTTTGGGCATCGGCCGCATCGGCGGCGACGCCGTACAGGCCATGGCCCGTCAGCCGGAAGCCATGAACGACCTGCGCGCCAGCATGATCCTTACTGCAGCACTGGTGGAAGGCGCAGCCTTCTTCGCCATGGTGGTAGGCCTGCTGGTGGTGCTGAAGTAAGCCCACCGGCCCGTTCGGTCCGTGTTCCCTGTTGATCCAACTGCATTGCCATGCTCCTCGCAAGCCTCGTAGAACCCGCGTTCGGGCTCATCTTCTGGATGACCCTGTCCTTCGGGATCGCCTTCTTCCTGTTGGCCAAATTCGCCTGGAAGCCCATCCTCAAAGCCCTTCATGAGCGGGAACGCTCCATTGAGGACGCCATAGGTGAGGCCAAAAAGGCGCGCGAGGAAGTGGCCGCCATGAAGGCCGGCAACGAGGAACTGCTGCGCGAGGCGCGCAACGAACGCGACCAGATGCTGAAGGAGGCCCGCGAGATCCGCGAACGCGAGATCGCCCAGGCCAAGGAGCGCGCAAAGGCCGAGGCCGATGCTTTGCTGGCAAGGGCGCGCGAGGACATCCGCAACGAGAAGAACGCCGCCCTTACCGAGATGAAGAACCAGATGGGTGCACTCAGCCTTGCGGTGGCCGAACGGATCCTGCGCGAAAAACTTGGCGACAAGGCCGCGCAGGAGGCCCTGCTCGAAAAGGTGTTGAAGGAAAGCGACCTGCACTTGTCATGAACATCTCGCCTGTCGCATACCGCTACGCCCGCTCACTGATGCAGCTTGCACAGGAGCATGGCGCGGTGGATACCGTGCGCGACGACCTGCACTTGGTGGCCAATACCACCGATGGCAGCCGGGAACTGCAGGTGATGCTGAAAAGCCCGGTGATCAAGGGCGACGTGAAGCTGAAGGTGCTCGGCCGCCTGTTCGGCGGACAGATCGGGCGCATCAGCGAACGTTTCATCAACATCCTCGTGCGCAAAGGGCGCGAGGGCATGCTGCAGGAGATCGCCCAGGCCTACCAGGAGGTGTACCGCCAAGCGCACAACATCCTCATGGCCGAGGTGCGCAGCGCCGTTCCTTTGACCGCAACAGCGCGTGAGCAGATCAAGCAAATGGTGCAAAAGCGGCACCCGGGCAAAAGCATCACCTTGTCCGAGACCGTGGACCCTGGCCTGATCGGCGGGGCCGTGGTACGCGTGGGCGACGAGCAGATCGACGCCAGCGTAAGCCGCCAATTGGGCGAGCTGCGCCGTAAATTTTCAGAGAACCCTTACATCCCCGGAATTTAAAACATGGCACAGATCAAACCCGCCGAGGTATCGGCGATCCTCAAGGAAGAACTCGCCGGACTGCGTACCGCTGCCGAGCTGGAGGAGGTGGGTACCGTGCTGCAGATCGGCGACGGCATTGCCCGCATCTACGGCCTGAACAGCGTGCAAAGCGGCGAACTCGTCGAATTCCCCGGAGGGTTGCGCGGCATCGTGCTCAACCTCGAGGAGGATAACGTGGGCGTTGTGCTCCTTGGCCCCAGCGTGGGCGTAAAAGAGGGCGATACCGTGAAGCGCACCAAGCGCATTGCCAGCGTGAACGTGGGCGAAGGCATGGTGGGCCGCGTGGTGGACACCTTGGGCGAACCCATCGACGGCAAAGGGCCGATCGCGGGCAAGACCTTCGAAATGCCCATCGAGCGCAAGGCACCCGGCGTGATCTTCCGCCAACCCGTGAAGGAACCGCTGCAGACAGGCATCAAGGCCATCGATGCCATGATCCCCATCGGCCGGGGGCAGCGCGAATTGATCATCGGCGACCGCCAGACCGGCAAAAGCACGGTGGCGATCGATACCATCATCAACCAGAAGGAGTTTTATGAGGCCGGCAACCCTGTGTACTGCATTTATGTGGCCATTGGCCAGAAAGGCAGCACCGTGGCCGGGACCGTGAAGGTGTTGGAGGAGGCAGGGGCCATGGCCTACACCATCGTGGTGGCCGCCAACGCCAGCGACCCCGCGCCCATGCAGTTCTACGCGCCGTTCACCGGGGCCGCCATCGGCGAATATTTCCGCGACACCGGCCGCCCTGCGCTGATCGTGTTCGACGACCTTTCCAAACAGGCCGTGGCCTACCGCGAAGTGTCGCTCCTGCTGCGCCGCCCACCCGGCCGCGAAGCCTACCCCGGCGACGTGTTCTACCTGCATAGCCGCCTCTTGGAACGGGCCGCCAAGATCATCGAGGACGATACCATCGCCGCACGGATGAACGACCAGCCCGAAAGCCTGAAGGGCATGGTGAAGGGAGGAGGCTCACTTACCGCCCTGCCGATCATCGAAACCCAGGCCGGCGACGTGTCCGCGTACATCCCTACCAACGTGATCTCCATCACCGATGGGCAGATCTTCCTGGAAAGCAACCTCTTTCTCAGCGGTGTGCGCCCCGCCATCAACGTGGGCATCAGCGTGAGCCGCGTGGGTGGCAACGCGCAGATCAAATCCATGAAAAAGGTGGCCGGAACGCTGAAGCTCGACCAGGCCCAGTACCGGGAACTGGAAGCCTTCTCCAAGTTCGGTTCCGACCTCGATGCCGCAACCAAGGCCGTGCTGGACAAAGGTGCCCGCAACGTGGAGATCCTCAAGCAGGGGCAGAACAGCCCCATGCGCGTGGAGGAACAGATCGCCATCATTTACCTCGGCACAAAGGGCCTGCTGGCCAGGGTCCCGGTGAACAAGGTGCAACAATTTGAGCAGCAATACCTCACGCAATTGCGCCATGCCCATGCCGATACGCTGGCGGCGCTGAAGCGCGGCGAATACAACGACCGGATCACCGGCGTACTGGAAAAAGTGGCCGCCGACCTGGCCAAGGGCTTTGCGCATTGATCCCGTACACCGAACAACGCCGAACGAACCAGCGACAGCCGACCATTAACCGAACCATCTCATGGCCAGCTTGAAGGAAGTCCGCAACCGGATCGTTTCGGTGAACAGCACCAAGCAGATCACCGCCGCCATGAAAATGGTGAGCGCGGCCAAGCTGCGCCGTGCCCAGGACGCCATCATCCGCATGCGGCCCTATGCCGAGAAACTCTCGGTGCTCCTGAGCGATGTGAGCGCCTCCCTGGATGCCAGCGAGAACAAGTACGCCCAGCAGCGCGAAGTGAAGAATGTGCTGCTGGTGGCCATCGTAAGCAACCGCGGGTTGGCCGGTGCCTTCAACACACAAGTATTCCGTTTGGTGAACCGGGCCGCACGTGAAGCAGAGGCCATGGGTCAAAAGGTGCATGTGCTGGCCATAGGCAAAAAGGCCAGCGACCACTATCGCCGCACGGCCTATCATGCGGAAGGCTTGCCGACGGACCTGTCCCGCCTCTTCGACCAGCTCGATTTTGACAACGCAGGACCCGTGGCCGATCAGATCATGGCCGCGTATGCAGCCGGTACATACGACCGCGTTGAGCTGTTCTACAACCGGTTCAAGAACGCGGCCACGCAGGTGGTCACCCGGGAGCAATTCCTGCCGATCGAGCCACCGGCCATGCAGGAAGGCCAAGGCGAGCATGCGGCGCAATCCGTGCAAACGGACCACATCATGGAGCCGGACCGGGCAACCATTGTGGAGCAGATCATTCCAAAGAGCCTGAAGATCCAGTTCTACAAGGCGCTGCTGGACAGCTTTGCGGCCGAGCACGGCGCACGCATGACCGCCATGCACAAGGCCACGGACAACGCCGACAACCTGCTGAAGGAGCTGAGGCTCACCTACAACAAGGCGCGCCAAGCGGCCATTACCGCGGAGATCCTGGAGATCGTGGGAGGAGCAGAGGCCCTGCAGGGATAGTCCAAACTCCTTTGGACGGCATCCGGGCATGCGCATCTGGTCCCTGCATCCCTCCTTGTTGGACAGCAAAGGACTGGTGGCCCTGTGGCGCGAAACCTTGCTGGCCAAACGCGTACTGGAGGGACGCACCCACGGATACAGGCATCATCCGCAGCTAATACGGTTCAGGCAGGCTTACGATCCGGTTGTCGCCATTCAAGTCTACCTGGCCGCCGTGCATGCCGAAGCTCTATCCCGGAACTATTGCTTCGATCAGTCAAAATTCGGCCGTGGTCTTGAGCATACCAAATTGCGAGTCACGGAAGGCCAGCTACACTTCGAGCGAAACCATCTGTTGGCGAAGTTGGCCGTGCGTGATCCAGTGAGGTACGGCCGGTACAGCAAGGCGCCCATGCTGGCCACACACCCGCTCTTCCATGTGGTCAAAGGCGGCGTAGAACCCTGGGAAGTGCACCGGACGTAGGCCATGCCCATCAAAATGCCCCGGCCGTGGACAACCTGCGCCTTTCGCGGCCGCTGTGCGTGCCGGTGTAGGTGAAGGAGAATTCAAAGGCGCCCATGCTGTTGGTGAATTGCCGCAAGGGTGAAACGTTGATGTCATAGCTGATGCGGAAGATGTTGCTGCGGTGTTTCAGTCCGGCCTGCGCCACCACCGCATCGCCAACGCGGTAGCTGCCCCCGGCCAGAACGGTATAGGCAGCGCCCCCGATGTTGTAGCCGGTCATGGCCCCTGCGTTGATCTCGCGGTTCTTCCCTTGCACCATGAAAAGGGCCATCGGCACCACCTCGAATTCCTCATTGACCTCCACAAAGGCACCGCCGTTCACGCTCCATCGCATGGGCAGGGCCTGTTTTTCGGTGCGGAAGATCGACTCATCCGGCTGGGTGATGTGGAACACGGCGAAATTGAAGAACGGATTCACTGTTTTCATTCCGTTGATGGACCTGTAGGCCATGCCCAAACCCAGCTCGGGCATCATGCGGTGGCGCTTTTCCATCTGTTCCCCGGTGGGCAATGCCTGATCGAAATAGGTGCCGTTGTACTGTGCATCGAAGATCATATCGCCGTCATTCACCTTCTTATAGGTCATGCCGGCCTTCACCCCTACCGACAGGGTATGCTTGGCCCCCTTTCCCGAAACATTGTACGCACCGGAGCCGCCCACCTCAAAGGTGTTCATCATGCTGGCCTGGTCGTAGTTGTTCAAATACGCGCCCACACCCCATTGGTTGTTGAATTGGGCATCATAGGAAAAGGCCGTGGTAAGGTAGTTGTTCTGCAGGCGGTTCCATTGGCTGCGCACGTTGCTGCTGAGCCTGAAGTCGGACTGCTCGAACATGCCGGCCAGGGCCGGGTTCAACAACACCGGCGCGGCATCGTACTGCGCCAAGTGCGCATCCTGCGCCCGTATTGCCACCGGGACCAGGGCCAGAGCGGCCAATAGCGTTTTAATGGTCATCGTTTTCATGGTCTTCATGGTGTTGTGGTTCAACGGATCAGGCTCACTTTACCGGTGCGGGCATGTTCCTGCCCGTCCGTGGTAATGCCGGACACCGTATAGGTGTACACGCCGTTCACTTCAGGCTTGCCCTTGTAGGTACCGTCCCAACCGAAGAGCGGGTCTTGGCTTTCGAAGATCTTTTCGCCCCAGCCGTTGTAGATCACCAGGTGCATTTCGGCAAAGGGCCCGCCGCGCACATAGAACACATCGTTCACGCCATCGCCGTTGGGGCTGAAGGCATTGGGCAGCATGGGGGGCTGGATCTCATTCTCCTGCACCTCCACGATCATGTTCAGCGTTGCGCTGCAGCCATTGGCATTGGTCACCACCTGGGTCACCACATACCTGCCTGCCTGCCCATACGTGTGCGAGGGGGATGGCAGGGCCGAGGCGGCAGTGCTGTCACCAAAGGTGTACAACCAGGCAACGGCACCTTCCGAGGCATCGGTGAAGGTTACGGGTTCGCCCACGGTCATGCTTCCACCGGTGCCAAAGCCGGCCAAAGGCACTTCAAGAATGGTGAAATCCTTGGAGATGGATGAGGTGCAGCCGTTGGGGCCGATCACGGTCAGCAATGCGCTGTGGTCGCCTGGGCCGAACGCATGGGACACATGCTGGCCTGAGAGTTGTGCGCCATCGCTGAAGCTCCAGTTCCACGCCAGTACCTGCGCACCGTTGGCATTGGTATTGTCATCGAACTGCGTTGCGGTGCCCGCACAGAATTGGCTCACGTCGAAATCGGGCACCATGGGGTTGCTGAAGTTCACCACCAGCGTGTCCGAGGTGGCTGGGCAGAATGCGCTTCCCGTGGTGGTAAGCACCAGGTTTATCAGGCCTGCCAGCGCATCCTGCGTGCTGGGCTGGTATTGGGCCGTCAGGCTTTGGGCATTGGGCAGGAATGTGCCCGTGCCCGTGGTGCTCCACACCCCGCCCGTTGCCCCTGCCACTGAACCGTTCAAGCTGAGGCCCAGCGCTGCGTTGCATACACTTTGGTCCGCGCCTGCATGGGCCACGGGCGGCTGGTGCATGAACAGGGTCATGGCGTCCATATTCGGCATGCAGCCCTGGTTGTCCGTGGTGGTCAGCGTGAATTGCAGCTGGTTGAACACCAGGTCGGTGCTGCTGGGCTGGTATACGGCGTTGAGCGTATTGGCATCGGGCAGGAAGGTGCCGGTGCCGGTGGTGCTCCACACCGCGCCGCCCGGGCCGGTGATGCTGCCCTGCAGCTGGATCTCCTGTCCATCCGCGCAGGCGTTCAGGTTGTAGCCCGCATTGGGTTGGCGCGTGGGCACGATCGTCACCAGCTTCACATCGGTGGCCGGTGCGCAACCGCCGGTTCCTTGTACCGTGAAGGTGAGCTGCACCACGCCGGCGATGCTGTCCGCCTGGGATGGCTGGTACACCGGGTCTGCAACATCCACGGACGGGTTGAAGGTGCCCGAGCCCGAGGTGCTCCATTGCGCCGTGGCGCCATTTTGCATGGTGCCCAGCAGCTGTACCCCTTCAATTCCGTTGCACAACAGCACATCGGCACCGGCGTTGGCTGTTGGCAACTGGTGCAATACCACGATCATGGCGTCGGTGTTGGGCGTGCAACCTTCGTTATCGGTAGTGCTCAGGGTGAACACCAGATGCGGGAACACCAGGTCAGTTGTGCTGGGCACATAGGTCGCATCCAGCGTATTGGCATCGGGCAGGAAGGTGCCGGTGCCGGTGGTGCTCCACACCGCGCCGCCCGGGCCGATCAGGCTGCCGGCCAGTTGCAGGCCCGCACCGCTGGCGCACAGCGCCATGTCCATCCCGGCATTCGGCAGGCGCGTGGGGGTGATGAACACGGTCATGGCATCGGTGGCAGGCGCGCAACCCCCCGTTCCGAATACGGTCATTACCAGTTCCACTTGGCCCATCGCACTGTCGGCTAGTGAGGGCAGGTAAATGGGTGCGGCCACATCGGCAGCCGGACTGAAGATGCCGCTGCCATTGGTGGTCCACTGGATCGCGGCGGCATTCTGTGCCGCACCTGCCAGCTGCACCGGTGCGATGCCGTCGCATAGCCGAACATCCGCCCCGGCCATGGCCATGGGCAGCTGGTGGATCTGCACGGTCATGGTATCCGTGTTGGCTGCGCAGCCTTGGTTATCGGTGGTTGAAAGGATGAATTGCAATGCCGGGAACACCAGGTCGGTGTTGCTGGGCGTGTAGGTGGCGTCCAATGCATGGGCATCGGGCAGGAACGTGCCCGTACCATTGGTGCTCCAAACTCCCCCACCGGCACCCGTAATGGTGCCATTCAACTGGAGAGCGCCACCGTCGGCGCAGAGGTTGGCGTCCGCACCGGCATGGGGTTGCCGCGTGGGGGTGATGGCAACGTACAACGCATCGGAAATGGCTGCACAACCACCGGTGCCTTCCGCGATCAAGGTCAATTCAACCCCACCGGCCAGGCTGTCCGCCTGCGATGGCAGGTAGGTGGGTGCCAACACATCGGCAGAGGGGGCAAACGTGCCCGTGCCCGCGCTGCTCCATGCAATGGACGCTGCATGGTCCGCACCACCATTCAGTTGCACGGGGGCGATGCCATCGCACAGGCGCACATCGGCCCCTGCATTCACCGTGGGTGGCAGGTGGTAGGTAACGCGCACGGTGTCGCGGCCCGGTGCGCAACCCAGGTTGTTGGTGGTGGTGATCACCAGGTTGATCTGCCCGATCGCAAAATCCGCACTGCCCGGTATGTAGGTGGCCTGAAGTGAGGTGGCCGATGGGCTGAAGGTGCCGGTGCCGCTGGTGGTCCACACTCCGGTGGTGGTGCCCGAAACTTGGGCGTTGAGCGGTATGTTGGGGCTGGTGCTGCAGGCCACAACATCGGCCCCCGCGAAGGCGGTGAGCCCACCGCCGAAGGTCACGGTCAGCGCATCTGAAACGCTGCTGCAGGGTTCGTTGCCGGTGGTGGTGGCCGTTAGTTCCACGCTCCCCGACAAGCTGTCCGATACGCTGGGGTAGTACAGGGTCACAAGTGCGTTCGGGTCCATGAAGGATCCGGTGCCCGTGGTGCTCCACACCACCCCTTGGGCGTGCAGCATGTTCGCATTAAGCTGTATGGGGTTGGCGTTGCACACCACGCGGTCAGCCCCCACGTTCAATTGCGGAAGCGGCGTGGCGGTCACGGTCATTACATCGGTAACAGCGGCACAGTTGCCGTTGGTAACCGTGGTCAGGCGCAGTTGCACCGAGCCGGCCAAAATGTCGGCAGGGCTCATGGTATAGGCTGAATTCAGGCTGCTGTTGTTGCTGAAATAGCCCGTGCCCGTAGTGGACCACACGCTGCCTATGGCACCGCCGCTGATGTGGCCATTAAGTACCACCGTAGGGTTGTTGGCGCATACCACTTCGTCGGCGCCCGCATCGGCGAAGCTGGTGTTGCCGAATGTGAGCAGCAGTTGGTCCTGAACGGATGGGCAGGTGGCCGTGGCCTGGCTGGTGAGCGTAAGCATCACGCTGCCGTTCGCCACATCCTGCGGGGTGAACAGGTAGCGTGCGTTAAGCGCGGAAGGCGAAGGGCTGAATGTCCCGTTCCCGGTGGTGGTCCAAGTGCCCAAGGGAGCACCGTTTTGTATGGCCCCCCAAAGCTGGGCATGGGAAGAGCTGGCACAGATCGTTTGGTCCGGCCCCGCGTTCACCACTACCCCATTGCCGATGTAGATGCTCATGGTATCGGATACCGCATTGCACGCACCGTTGTTCAGCGAGGTGAGCACGAAGTCCACACGGCCCGTGGCCAGGTCGGCGGCAGAGGCCATGTAGGAGGTTACCGGTGCGGCGGGGTTCACCAATGTGCCCGTACCGGTGGTGGTCCAGAAACCGGTGCTGGTGGGTCCGCCAATCGCTCCATTGAGCGTGAATTGGTTCACCAGGTTGCAGAACGTCTGGTCGGTGCCGGCGTTCACATACGGCGCTGGTGTAAGCGTAAGCAACATGGCGTCGCTCGCATTGTTGCAGCTTCCCAATGCGGAAAGGGTAAGTGTTACTCCGCCCAGTGCCGTGTCCACCGCGCTGGGCACGTACACCGGGTCCAGCACGGTTGCGCTGGGCACGAATGTGCCGGTACCGCTGGTGGTCCAAACGGTGCTGTTGATGTTGCCGGTGAGCGTTCCATTCAGTTGGGCGCTTACGTTGTTCGCGCAGAAGCTTTGGTCCACGCCTGCGTTCACGGTGGCATCGGGCAGGATCTGTATGTGCAGTGTGTCCGATGTTGCGGCACACAGTCCGGTGGCGGTGCTCGTCAGCACCAAGCGCACACCGCCCGCAAGGGAATCGGCAGCGCTGGCGTTGTACATATTGGACAATAGTGTGGGTGCCTGCGAGAAGGTGCCGCTGCCCAGTGTGGTCCAGATACCCGTGTTGGAGGCGCCGCTCACCGCGCCGTTGATCGGCACGTGCAACGCGTTGGTGCAGGCCACATGGTCAGGGCCGGCGTTCACCACCGACGCGGGGATAATGGTCAGTACCATTTGGTCCATGGCATTGTCGCAGCTGTTCACGCTCCAGGTGAATGTGAGGCTGCCCGCTGCCCGATCGGCCGCCGTGGGCTGGTATTGGGCATTGGCGGCTGCCGCATTGGGGGTGAATTGGCCAGAACCCGTGGTGGTCCACATGCCTTCGGTGGCATTACCTACAATACTGCCCTGCAGCTGCACGGTGTTCGTGGTGGCACAGATCGACTGGTCCGGGCCGGCGTTGGCCACGGCACTGGGCAGGATGGTGAATTCCATGGCATCGCTGACCGGCGCACACAGGTTGTTGCCGGTATGCGTGAGCGTGAGGGTGACCGAGCCCGCCAGGGAGTCGGCAATGGTGGCCATATAGGTCGCATCGAGGGCCGTGGGCGAGGGAATGAAATAACCCGTGCCCGAGCTGCTCCAAAGACCGGTATTGGCGGTTCCGCCGACCGATCCGTTGAGCACAACGGAAAGGTTGCTGGCGCAATTGGTCTGGTCCGCTCCGGCGTTCACCATCGGGGCGGGCGTTACCGTTACGCTCATGGTATCGCTCACCGCGGTGCAAAGGCCATTTCCGGTTGAGGTAAGGGCCAGCTGGAACGTGCCTGCTGCAATCTCTGATGCAGTGGGCGTATATACCGCGTTGGGCGTGTATTTGTCCGGGCTGAACACCCCGGCCCCACCGCTCCATTTCACACCCGCGGCCACGGTCACGGACCCGTTCAGCTGCACCTGCGGCGCGTTGGCACAGACCGTGATGTCCGCCCCTGCTGAAATAGTCGGTGCCGGGGTGATGGTGATCAGCACTTGATCGCTCTCGGTGCTGCAGTTACCGTTGCCCGTGGAAGTGAAGGTCAGGGTCACCGAGCCGGCTGCAATTTCTGCCGCCGTGGGGGTGTAAGCGGGGCTGAACACCGCATTGCTGGGCGTGAAAGTGCCTGCCCCACCGCTCCATGCGCCACCGCTGGCGTTGGTCACATTGCCCTGCAACTGGGCCAAGGGTGCATTGGCGCAAACGCTGAAGTCCGCGCCGGCATCCACCACCGGGCTGTCGGTAAAGTGTATGGTAACCTCGTCGCTCTTGGCGGCACAGATGGTGGTTCCGGTTGAGGTGAGCGTAAGCGTGAGCGAACCAGCGGCCAATTCAGCCGCCGTGGGTGCATAGCTGGTGCTGGTGTAGGTATTTCCGGGGTTGAACAGGCCGGCACCGCCGCTCCAGATCGAGCCCGGGGCATTGCCCACGAAACCATTGAGCTGGAAGGTCGAATTGTTCCGGCATACGCTCAGGTCCGGTCCGGCATTCACCACCGGTACCGGCGAAATGCTGATGGTCACGTTATCGCTTACCGGCGCACAATTGCCCATGCCCGTTGTGGTGAGCGTTAGGGTTACGGATCCAGAGGATATTTCAGTTGCGCTGGGCGTATAGCTCGCGTTCAACACATTCGCCCCCGGGCTGAAAGTGCCCTGGCCGCCGGACCAGAGGCCGCCGGTGGCCACGGTAACGGCGCCATTCAATTGCACGGCCGCCGCATTTGCGCACACCGCTACATCGGATCCCGCATTGGCCGTGGGGGCCGGTGTGAAGCTGACCTGCATGGTATCCGTGGTAGCCACGCAGCCCCCGTTGCCCGTGGAGGTGAGCACTAGTTTTACGTGGCCGGCCGCCAGTTCCCCGGCGGTTGGCACATACACCGCATTCAAGCTGGTCGTAGCAGGGGTGAAGGACCCCAGTCCTCCCGACCATGCACCGCCCGTGGCATGCACGACGTTCCCATTCAACTGCACGGCGGCATTATTGGCGCACAATATCTGGTCCGCGCCGGCATTCACCACAGGAGCGCCGGTGATGGTAAGCACCACCTGGTCCGATACTGCTGTGCACAGTCCATTGCCGGTGCTGGTGAGCGTGATAATGGCCGTTCCGGCGGCGATCTCCGCGGCAGTGGGGTGATAGACCGCATTGAGGTTGCTTGCACTGGGCGTGAAGCTTCCATTGCCCGTCCATGCACCGCCGGTTGCATACTGCACGGACCCGGCCAGCTGTGCCGAAGCGTTGTTGGCGCAGGACGTAAGCGCGCTGCCCGCCTCTACCACGGGTGCCGGGTTGATGCTGAGCACCATTTGATCGCTCACCGCGTTGCATAGCCCGTTGCCAGTGGTGGTCAGGGTGAGCGTAACGCTTCCCGCGTTGATCTCGGCCGCAGTGGGCGTGTACACAGCGTTCAGCGCGGTATTGGACGGGCTGTAAGTGCCCTGCCCGCCGCTCCACACCCCGCCGGTCGCCACGGAAACGGTGCCATTCAGCTGGTAAGTGGCATTGTTGGCGCAAATGCTGGCATCAGCCCCGGCGTTCGCCGTGGGCGCCGGCGTGAAGGCGAACGCCACTTGGTCACTGACCGCAATGCAACCGTTGTTGCCCGTGGTGGTCAGCGTGAGCGTTGCAACACCGGCGGCGATTTCACCCAGCGAGGGCGTGTAAACGGCATTGAGCGCATTGGCGTTGGGTGTGAAGGTGCCGCCACCTCCGCTCCAAGCGCCACCGTTGGCCACGGTAACGCTTCCGGCCAATTGGACCGCCGCATTGTTCGCGCAGTAGGTGGCATCGGCACCGGCGTGGGCCGTGGGCGCGGCGGTGAATGTGACAAGGACCTGGTCGCTGACAGGAACACAGTTCCCATTGCCAATGGTGGTGAGCGTAAGCGTAAGGCTGCCCGCCGCCACTTCCGCCGGCGTGGGCATGTAGATCGCGTTCAGCGAGGCGATGGACGGGCTGAATGTGCCTGCCCCACCGCTCCATTGGCCGCCACCGGCACCAACCACCGAGCCGCCCA
The DNA here is from genome assembly GCA_044507815.1 of Flavobacteriales bacterium. Taxonomy (GTDB): domain Bacteria; phylum Bacteroidota; class Bacteroidia; order Flavobacteriales_F; family PHOS-HE28; genus PHOS-HE28. The sequence continues at coordinate 178,096 of JBIQIX010000006.1, forward strand.
ATTGCACTTGCGGGTTATTCGAGCAAACGGAAATGTCGTTGCCTGCCTCGGCCACCGGCGAGGCCAGGATGGTGATCACCATATGATCGGCCACGGCGTTGCACAGCCCGTTGCCGGTGGTGGTGAGCGTGAGGTTCGCCGTGCCCAAGGCCACTTCCGCAGGGCTTGGGTGATAGGTGGCATTCAAGGTGTTGGCATTCGGGCTGAACGTGCCGGAGCCACCGCTCCAAACACCGCCGGTGGCGATGGTAACAGCCCCGTTGAGCGCAACGGAGGGGTCGTTGGCACAAACCGTGCGGTCAACGCCCGCATTGGCCGTTGGTGCCTGCGAGAAGTAGATCGTCATTTGGTCGCTCACCGGCAGGCAGCTTCCGTTGCCCGTGCTGGTGAGGGAAAGGGTGACCGAGCCGTTGGCCAATTCCGTGATACTGGGCGTGTACACCGCGTTCAGCGCATTAATGCTGGGCGAGAACCCTCCGGTGCCGCCGCTCCAGATCCCGCCGGTGGCATGAACCACCGAACCGGCCAACTGCACGGCGGCATTGTTGGAGCATACGGTGCGGTCCGCCCCTGCATTCACCACTGGGGCCGGTGCGATGCTGATGACCATTTGGTCGCTCACGGCATTGCACAGGCCATTGCCGGTGCTGGTGAGCGTGAGCGTTACAGTTCCCGTGGCGACCTCACCGTTGCTGGGCGTATAGACCGCATTCAGGTTGGCGCTATTGGGCGTGAAGGTGCCAGCGCCACCGCTCCATACCCCGCCGGCGGCGTGGGTTACCACGCCCGCCAGCTGCACTGCCGCCTGGTTGGCGCACGCGGTGCGGTCCAGTCCCGCGTTCACCAAGGGTGCCGGTGTAATGGTGATCACCACTTGGTCGCTTACCGGGTTGCTGTTGCCATTGCCCACGGTGGTGAGCGTGAGCGTCACACTGCCCGAGGCGATCTCGGCCGCCGATGGCAAATAGGTGGTGGCCAGCGAGGTGTTGTTGGGCATGAAGGTTCCGTTGCCGCCGCTCCAGATGCCACCCGCGGCAATGGTCACGCTGCCATTGAGGGACACGGTGGCGTTATTCGCGCAGATCGTTTGGTCGGGGCCTGCATTGGCCGTGGGCGCATCAGTGAAGGTGATGGTCATCTGGTCGCTTGCCGCGGCGCAGGATCCGTTGCCTGTGGTGGTCAATGTGAGCGTAATGCTGCCAGCGGCGATCTCAGCGGCCGTGGGCGTGTACACGGCGTTGGCCGTGTGGTTGTTCGGGGTGTAGGTGCCCGCCCCGCCACTCCACGTTGCGCCCGTTGCCAGGGTGTACGAGCCGGCCAAGGTGGTGGCCGGGTTATTCTCGCTCACACTTTGATCAGGCCCGGCGTTGGCGGTGGGTGCTGGCGTGTAGGTGATCACGACCTGGTCGGCAACGGCCGCACAATTGCCATTGCCAGTGGTGGTGGCCGTCAGGATCACCGATCCGTTGGCGATATCGATCGACGAAGGCGTGTAGGTGATGTTCTGGGCGGTGCTGCCCGGGCTGTACAGGCCCGTGCCACCGCTCCATTGCACCCCCGTTGCCACCGTAATGGCCGCATTAAGCGTGGCCACCCCATTGTTGGCGCAACGGGTCTGGTCGGCGCCTGCATTCACCGTTGGTGCCGGGGTAATGGTATAGTGCACCTGTTGGCTGACCGGATTGCAAAGGCCGTTACCGGCACTGGTGAGGGTCAGGGTCACACCGCCGGATGTGATCTCCGCCGCGGTGGGCATGTAGGTGGCATTGAGTGTGATGTTGTTCGGGCTGAAGCTGCCTGCTCCGCCGCTCCAAACGCCGCCCGCCGCACCCGTAATGGTGCCATTGAGCGCAATGGACGGCGCATTGGCGCACACCGTGCCGTTCCCTCCTGCGTTCACGATCGGGGCAGGGGTGTAGAAAATGGTTTTCGCATCAATGGCCGGGGCGCAGTTGCCATTGCCCGTGGTGGTGAGCACCAAGGTCACCTGGCCTGCAGCAAGGTCGGCCGCGCTCGGGCTATACGTGGCGTTCAGCGTGTTGGCATTGGGGCTGAACGTGCCGGTGCCACCGCTCCAGGTACCGCCCGTTGCCACCATGACGCTCCCACCGAGGGGAATCGTCGCATTGTTGGCGCAGGTGGTCACATCGGGCCCGGCATTCGCCGTTGGGCCATCGGTGAAAGTGAGCAGCACTTGGTCCGTGGCCGCATTGCAGTTGCCGTTGCCGGAGGTGGTGAGGGTGAGTGTCACGCTTCCGTTCGCGACCTCAGCCGCTGTGGGCGTGTATACCGCGCTCATGTTCGCCGTGCTGGGGTCGAATGTGCCATTGCCGCCGCTCCACACGGCCCCGGTGGCGACGGTAAAGGCACCGGCCAGTGCCGTGGCCGGGTTGTTCGAGCAAAGCACCTTGTCGGCACCTGCATTGGCCGTGAGCGCCGGTGTGATCGTGTAGGTCACTTGATCACTTACCGCACTGCAATTGCCATTGCCCACCGTGGTAAGCGTCAGCGTCACAGTCCCGGCGGCCCGCTCCGCGGCACTTGGGGTGTATACCGCATTAAGGGTGCTGGCATTGGGGGCGAAGGATCCTGAACCGCCGCTCCAGATGCCGCCGCCCGCCACTGTTACCTGGCCGCCCAGCGAGATTGCTGCATTATTGGCGCAAACGGTTCCGTTCGGACCTGCCTCAACCGTTGGCGCTGGTGTGAAATTGATCACCTTCGTATCGGTCACCACGGCGCAGTTGCCGTTGCCGGTGGTAGTGAGGGTCAGGGTCACCGTACCGGCCGCGATCTCGGCCGGGGTGGGCACGTAGGTTGCGTTCAGGGCGGTGTTGTTGGGGGTGAAGGAACCCAGGCCGCCGCTCCATACGCCGCCCGTGGCCACGGTCACATTGCCATTCAGCACCACATTGGCATTGTTCGCGCAACGCGTAACATCCACGCCGGCATTCGCCATGGGCGATGGGGTGAAATGGAGCACCACGTTGTCCGAGACGGGATTGCAGTTGTTGTTGCCCGTGGTGGTCAGGGTCAATGTTACCGTGCCATTGGCCACCTCGCCGGGCGTGGGGGTGTAGGTTGCATTCACATTGTTCGGGCTTGGGCTGAAGGTGCCCGCACCGCCGCTCCAGACCGCCCCGGTGGCCACCGTATAGCTGCCGGCCAAAGCGGCCACCGGATTATTGGAGCACAAGTTCTGGTCCGGCCCGGCATTCACGGTGGGGGCCGGTGTAATGGTGAAGGTGACGGGGCTGGAAACCGCATTGCACAGGCCGTTGCCCGTACTGGTGAGGGTAAGGGTAACGGTGCCTGCGGCGCGCTCGGCGGCGCTGGGGGTGTAAACTGCATTCAATGCGTTGGCGTTGGGGCTGAAGCTGCCCGTGCCACCGCTCCATGAACCGCCCGTTGCGCCAGTTACGCTGCCGCTGAGCGCGATCGCCGGGTTGTTGGCGCACACGGTGCCATTGGTGCCGGCACTAACGACCGGGGCGGGCGAGAAGGTGATCAACTTGGTGTCAGTGGCGCTGTTGCACGTGCCGTTGCCCGTGGTGGTGAGCATAAGCGTCACCGAACCGTTGGCGATCTCCGCCGCAGTGGGTGCATAACTGGCCGTGAGGCTGTTGTTGTTCGGCGTGAAAACGCCTGTTCCACCGCTCCACGCACCACCGGTGGCCAAGGTCACGCTTCCGTTCAGGGCAACCGAGGCATTGTTGGCGCATCGGGTCACATCCGGCCCGGCATTGGCTGTAGGCGATGCGGTGAAGCTGATCTGCACCTGGTCGCTCACGCTGTTGCAGAGGGCGTTGCCCGTTGTGGTCAGGGTGAGCGTTACCGATCCCGTTGCCACCTCCGCAGGCGTTGGCGTGTAGGTGGCGTTCATATTGGTGGTACTGGGATCGAAGCTGCCGTTGCCGCCGCTCCAAACGCCACCCGTGGCCACCGTGAAGCTGCCATTCAGGACCACGGCGGCATTGTTGCCGCATACCGTGCGGTCCAGGCCCGCATTCACGGTGGGTGCCGGGGTGATGGTCCAAGTGACCTGATCCGTCACTGCGGTGCAATTGCCGTTGCCGGCACTGGTCAGCGTGAGGGTGACCGAACCCGCGGACCTTTCCGCAGGAGTTGGCATGTACACCGCATTGAGGGTGGTGTTGTTGGGGCTGAAGCTGCCGTTGCCGCCACTCCAGATCCCGCCCGTGGCACCGATCACGCTGCCGTTCAATTGCATTGCCGGAGCATTGGCGCACACGGTCGCATGGGGTCCTGCATCCACGATCGGTGCCGCGGTGAAATTGATGGTACGGCTGCTGGACACCTGCGTGCAATTGCCGTGGCCGGTACTGGTAAGCGTAAGGGTGATGCTGCCCGCCGCTATCTCGGCGGCCGTGGGTGTGTAAGTACCGGTCAACGCCGTGTTATTGGGGCTGAAGCTCCCGGTGCCGCCGCTCCAAATACCTCCCGTGGCGCCCGTGACCGTCCCGTTGAGCGCTATGCCGGCATTGTTGGCGCAAACCGATGTGTTCGGTCCTGCATTCACCACGGGGGCCGGAGTGAAGTGCAGCACAACTTGGTCCGTTGCCGCAACGCAGTTGCCGTTGCCGGTGGTCGTAAGGGTTAGCGTGACCGACCCATTCGCGATCTCGGCGGGGGTGGGCGTGTATTTGGCCCCCATGTTCGTTGTGCTCGGGTCGAAGCTGCCATTGCCGCCGCTCCAAGCGGCACCAGTGGCCAGCGTGAAGCTGCCGTTCAGCGTGGCCACCGCATTGTTGGCACAGATCGTTTGATCGTCGCCTGCGTTGGCCGTGGGTGCCGGGGTGATGGTGTAGGTCACTTGGTCGGCCACGGGGCTGCAATTGCCGTTGCCCGTTGAAGTAAGGATGAGGGTCACTGTTCCGGCCGTACGTTCGGCAGCACTTGGCGTGTACACCGCATTCAATGCATGGGCATTGGGGCTGAAGGTGCCCGTGCCGCCGCTCCAAGTTCCACCCGTAGCCCCTGAAACGGCACCGTTGAGGGCGATGGCGGCATTGTTGGCGCATACGGTGCCATCGGCGCCGGCATTCACGGTGGGGGCCGGGGTGAATGTGATGGTGCGGCTGCTGGTGGCGGGCAAGCAATTGCCGTTGCCAGTGGTGGTAAGCACCAAGGTTACCGAGCCGTTTGCGATCTCTGCCGCTGTAGGGGTATAGGTGGCATTCAGCGCGCTATTGTTGGGGCTGAATGATCCCGTTCCGCCGCTCCAAGCACCACCGGCTGCCACGGTTACGCTGCCATTCAGGGCAATGCTGGCGTTGTTGGCACAAACCGAACTGTTGGCGCCGGCATTGGCGGTTGGTGCGGGTGTGAATGATAGTTGGACCTGGTCGCTTACGGCAAGGCAATTCCCATTGCCGGTGGAGGTAAGGGTGAGCACCACTGAGCCACTGTTGATCTCGGCCTGTGTGGGTGTGTACACCGCATTCACATTGGTGGTGCTTGGATCAAAGGTGCCGGCACCGCCGCTCCATACCGCACCCGTGGCCACGGAGAAGCTGCCATTCATCTGCACGGCCGCATTGTTGGAGCAGAGCACCCGGTCCGCGCCCGCATTCACCGTGATGGCCGGGGTAAAGGTTACCAGCATGCTATCCCTTACCGCGTTGCAAACCCCGTTTCCCGTGGTGGTGAGAAAGATCCAAACGGAACCAGCGGCCAGGTCGGCCGCCCCAGGGACGTAGTTGGCGTTGAGGTTTGCGTTGGAAGGGTTGAATGTGCCCGTGCCGCCAGTGGTCCACACCCCGCCTACTGCATCGTGCACAGTGCCGGCCAAGGCAACAACGGGGTTGTTGGTGCATACGAACTGGTCCGCGCCTGCATTGGGCACGGGCTTAGGTTGTATGGTCAATACCATCTGGTCCTGCTCGGGAGTGCACTGTCCGGTAGAGACCAAGGTCAACGTTACCGTTCCCAGGGCGATGTCGCCGATGCTGGGTTCGTAAGTAGCGTTGAGTGCGTTGGCGTTGGGCAGGAATGTGCCGCTGCCATTGGTGCTCCACATGCCGGTGGTGCTGCCCCCGCTGACCGTGCCGGCCAGCGTTGCGCTTTGTCCTGCACAAAGGGTCTGGTCCGCGCCGGCGTTCACTTCGATCTTGCCCGAGAACTCGGAGAAGAAGCCGTAACGCACACCGCTGCCCGCTCCTCCGTTGATGATGCCGAGCGAAAACACATCAGCGGTGTTGGTCACCACGATGCCTTGGTTCACCGGCACTTGGGCGGTGGTGTATGAAATGTGCGCGGCCTTCCATTCCCCGTTGGTGCCCGGTACGGTCTTGAATGCCGACGCAGGGATGGTGGCGGTGCCGGGGCCTGCCACGGTGAAGCTGCCCTCGGCCCCGGTGCGCACGAGCAGGTTCAGGAAAAATCCTTCATTGGTGGAGCGTGTGAAGCCCACGCGCTGGCTGCCTGCGCAATTGAGCGGCGGCAGGATGGCCATGCCCATTTCGCAGCCGAAACCGGTAACGTGCACGGCATATACCGGCTTGGAGGTGCGCATATAGGTTGAATTGTCCGCAGCACCGCTCAGGTAATCCATATCGTGCCGGTAGTATTGCCCGGCAAACAGCGTGGCCACCGGTGTGTTACTGCCATTGAGGAACACCTGGGTGTTGTTCTCCACGGCCATCAGGAAGGTGGATTCGTCGCCTGTGGCGTCGAGCGAGCCTTTCACCGCGATATAGTCAGTGCCCAGGATGTTCACCGGCACGATCTGGTCCATCATCAGGTCGTAGCAACCGCCTGAAGGGTTGTGGTTCGAGTCGTCCTTGATGGTGATGGCTATCGGTTTGTTGGAAAGCACGGCCGCACCCGATGGATGGGTGGTGGGATCGACATAATTGCCTGCGATGTTGCCACCGGGGGCCACGTACTTGGTGTTGGCACAGGAGTAGGATTGCCCCTGGTTAAGGTTGACGGTGAATGGCGTAAGGGCGGGGTGGCCATCAACGGCCACAGGCGAGTAGATCAACACCACCGTGTTGTCCTCGGTGGCCACAATGTCGAAGGAGGCAAAGGCCTTGTCCGCGTTGTTCCCGAAATCGTGATTGTAGAACGGCGCGTGCTTATGCAGGGGGATGTAGAACTCCGTGCCCAGGCCGTTGGCTCCCTTCAGGGCGATGATGTCCGGGTTGTTGCTGTTGCTGCTCTCGTAATAGCAGGTGATGTCGGTGGTGGAAGTGATCTTCAGCCCTGTATTGCGCACGCTATCGGTGGGGCGGGTCTCCAATTGTGCCTTCAGGGCGGTGAGGTTATACCGTACCGAACTATTGGCGGGCACGTTGATCACAATGGGCGATCCACCATTGAAGGCCGGGTTGGCCGGCTGGGAAATGGTGACCACCGCGGCGGATGCGCCTGCCGTGGCATTGAAGTAGATCGGCTCGTCACCCGGGGTATTATGAAGGCGCGTAACGTCGGGTGGTGCCAACCAGAACTCGGTACCCGTTTGTGCCTTCAGAAAGGCTCCGAAAGCCAGGAATATAACGATGAATGCCGCTTTTTTCATGCTGAATGGGTCCACGCAACCCGGTTCCGGAATGCGCGGCGTTATACAGCACGGGGCTCGCTAAGGTTCAGCCAACCGGTTTTTATTTTTTGTACCGGCCCTAAACGCGAATGTTGACCATGGGCGCAAGAGCTATTCGCCCGGCCCCGTCGTCCAATTCCCGCACGAGCTGCAGCAGGTCCTGCTTCACCAGCTTAATGGTGCTTTCGAGCTGATCGTACATGGCGGCGCGCTTGGCCAATTGGCCGGGGCTGTACTTGCCGCCATCGCCCATGATCAACCCGAGGTCACCTGCGGCCTGCTTCTGCTTCCGTTGCCGGCCTTCATCCTCCTGCCATCGTGCCAGCAATTCCGCGCGCAACGTGCGGCCCGATGCCTCGCCGGGAATGGGCCGGGTGATCACGTACCAGACAAATGGCGGGAACATGGCATCAGGGTCGCTCCCATCGTTGATCGCCCGCAGGGCGTTGCGTTCGTGCCGTACCGTGGTCTTTTTGCCGTTGAGCAAAATGGCAACGCCAATGCCAGCTTCGGCCACCCCGAACAAGATCCCACTCCGGTCCACATGGTTTTCCTCATCCATGCCCAGTTCCAGGCCACTGGCCACGGCCCCCAGCGCACCCACGGCAATGGCCGCCACGGTAAGGCTTCGTTCGGTATTGCGCTCCAAATTGGACAGGTGCGTGCCCAGTTGGCTCAACTTTTCCTCCTCGCAATCCAATTCAGAGGCCATGGCACTGATCTCCAACGAGGCCAGGTCGCACCGGTAGGCCAGCTTCCGCCTCAGTTCGAGCAGTTCCAGCCGTTGCTCCAGGTTGCGGCCTTCGGCCGGCACCGCCAAGCGGCCGGTGTATTCATGCAGCAACGGCAAAAGGCCAATGGCGTGCGCCACATGAAGGCTGTTCGGGCTGAACCGCCGCGCGACATCCTCCGGCACATCCGAGATCCGAAGTGTGTCCAGCACGGGCGGAAGCGTGTACTGGCCGGGTTGCCATTGCCTGCATTGGCTGCGGTCCAGCCGCGCCTTGTACAAATTCAGGTCGCGGTTCGCGCACCCGCCAAATAGTACGACCACCAAACAGATCGACAACCATGACCGCATGCGCATGCCACAAAGTTGATCATTGCGGTGCCTCCCCGACCCGGTGGAAGACCTATCTTTGATTTCCTTTTCGGATGAGCTTTTTTCCGGTTTTGCGATCATCGGTGGTCCCGGCAGTGTTATGCCTGGCTTTTTCTTCTGTGGCCCAAGCCCGTACCGGCGGTGGATGCGAACCGGCACGGATCGATTCGGTCATCACCAATGCCCCGGTTTGTGCCGGTGAACCGGTGAACCTTGCCTTGCTGATGAGCGGGGACGTTTTCGGGTATTCATGGGAGGGCCCTGGCACAGGAACATTCTTCTCCACTGAACCGTTCTTTTCCTTCCCTGGCCAATTCCTCGGGCAATACACGATCGTGGCCTTCGGGTTGTGCGGCAATGACACGGCTTATGCCGCTGTTACGGCACAGGGCGCCGGGGCCGGCCGCGACAGCAGCATTACCCTGTGCAGCGATGCCCAGCCTGTTCAGCTGGGGAATCTGCTGGGTTTGCATGATGAAGGCGGTATTTGGACCTGCAACGGGGAATCACACACCGGTTGCTATGTGCCGGGCACCGACATTCCGGGTGATTACATTTATACGGCGCCAAATCCGGCAACTTGTTCAGGCACTGCACAAACCGCCACCATTTCGGTGGCCGAGTTGCACATGGGACAGTCCGCCAGTGTGGAGGTTTGCGCCGGCGATAGTGCCTTTGACCTGGCCCAGCACTTGGATCCAGACCTGGCACCGGGCGGCCAGTGGGGCCAATGGGTGTTCATTTCCCTGGTGCCGCACAGCGGCATTTACGACCCCGCCGTGGATTCATCGGCCACGTTCCGCTATTCGGTGGAAGGTTGCCATGTGCAGGTGATGGTGGAGGAGTGGCCTTTGCTACAATGGTTCGCCGACCAGGACGGGGATGGCTATGGCGACCCGGACACATCGGTGTGGAGCTGCGGGCCTGTGCCGGGCCATGTACGGGACAGCACCGACACTTGCGCGCATTTGCCAGGCCGGATCGGCGACCCCTGTGACGACGGATTCGTGCCTACCGTGAATGACAGGATCACCGACGATTGCATCTGTGCGGGTGTGATCCCCGTTCAGGTCGCAGAGGCCGTGCCCATGGACGCCGGAAGGCTTTGGCCCAACCCCATTGCTGGCGGAACATTGAACATTGCCAGCATGTGGAACGGACAGGCCGTGCTGGAACTGGTCGACGCGGCCGGCCGGGTACAATGGCGCCATGCGTTGCGGTTGCAGAACGGCCTGGGCGCCGTTGAACTGCCGGAAGGTGTTGCGCCCGGCCTGTACCTCGTACGCCTGGGCAACGAACAGCACCAAGCGGTGCACCGGCTGCTGGTGCGGTAGGCACTTGGTAACCATTGGCCTGTTTTGGCCGTTCAGCGGTCCGTTTTCATCGACGGACCATGAAACAACTCTTACTTTTCCTGGTGATGTCCATCCCAGGCCTCCTGTTCGGGCAATCCGACGACCTTGCGGCGGCAAACACCACCCGGATCGAGCAGCCCGGTTACGAATTGGTCTCGTTCGTGGCGGAGCCGTTCGGCAATGAAGGGATCCTACTGGCGTGGAGCACCGGTGGCGAGCCGGCAGATGTGCGGTTTGTGGTGCAACGCTCCATGGACCGCATGAATTGGCGCAATGTTTATGAACAGGCCGGTGAATCACAAGCTGGTTACACCCACTACCGGATCATGGACGTTACACCGTCCGCGGGCATCGCCTATTACCGGCTATTTGCATACAGTGGCACCGGCCTTCTTGACCAGAGCGACGAATTCGCCGTGGAATACACCCTGGGCCCGCCGTTGCGTTTTGTCCCCGAAGGCAGGCCCGGCCAATTCATGGTGGAGGCGGATGGCCCGATCGCGGACGTGCAGCTGCTGAACAACCGTGGCCAATTCGTGCCCATGCAGCTTGACTACACGGGCCAAGGAGTAAGGGTGCAGGCCGACGGGCTGGAGGCAGGCGCCTACTATGTACAGGCCATTGTGGCGGGCAAAATGGTGATGAGGCCCATTACGGTAACCGCCACAGGCGTGATCGGGGGCTGAACCCGGGTGCGGCTATTCCATGGGATAGCCGCGATCGATCCAGTCAACCTTCAGGTTCTCGGACAGGTCCAAGAGGCGTGGATCGGTGAATTGCATTTCCTTCAGCAATTCGAACGCCGGCCTGATGTTGGGGCAATTCTTGAACGGGCAGCAGCCGCAATAGACCACCACCGTCTCATTCCGGGGCACATCCTGCAAGGCACTCTTCAATTTGGCCAAGTTCTCCTTATTGCGCCCCTCCCCTATTTCCACGGCGCCTTTGATCTGGCCGGATGGGCCGATATCGAAAATGTGAAGCTTTTCCGTTTGGCCCTTGTTGATGGCATCGGCCAAGGCGGCTGGCGGCATCAATTGCTCCTTTGCCCAAGGTTCGTTGCCTCCTGAAAAGCCCGTGCATGCCAAGGCGATGCCCGATGCGGCAAGCACCGCCAACAGCGTGAATTTCATCATTTTCATGTGTCGGCCCGGCATGGTTGCCCGGCATGGCGAAAGTACTGCCGTAACGCTGGCCCACTGTGCGCAATGTCACACTCCACCGGCGGCTCTACCTTGGCGCGGACCTTGCCCCGGGCGATCCATGCGCAGACCCGCGATCCTTTTGATATCCGCATTGTTGCTGGCCGCCCTTGCCATGGTGCTGCGGGACAGCGCGCCGCAGGCCCGTTTGGAGCATGCTGCTTCGGCCTTGCAGGCCCGCGTAAATGCAGCCGGTGGCGAATTGATGGCGCAAACCCGGCATGCCGCCCGGGTGGACAGTTTGGAAATGGACGCCGAACATGTGCGCGGCGAGGGTGGCCTGCGCATGTACCGCGATCATGAAGTGGTGGCGTGGACGGACCATGCGCCGGTAGCGGATGATGTGCTGGACACCGTGCGGGCCTTTCATCTGGTACTGAAGGACGGCATTTACCTGCACGCCCACGCCCTGCATGGCCACACGAACGTGCACGGTGTGCGGCGCGTTTGGTTCCAACCACCGTTCGAGAACCAGTACCTCCAGCGGCAGCTCGATCCCGGCTTTGCCGTAGCGGAAGGCATAGGCGTTACCAGCGCTGAGCTGCCCGGCGTGGTGGTGAATGATCCCGCAGGATCCCCCATGTTGAAACTGGGCTGGACAACCGATCCGCCACCACCCGGCACCGGTGTGCACGTCTCCCTGCTGTTCAGCTTGCTCGCCGCTGCCCTCGCCCTTGCGGCGCTGTGGAAAATCGCACGGCGCGTGCATGGCGGCATCCGCCAAGCGACCTTGTTCCTGGGCGTGCTGGCCACCGCCCGCATGGCGAGCCTGTGGGCCGGTACCCCTGTTGCCTGGGCCTCCATCCCGCTATTCGACCCATCGTTGTTCGCCTCGTCGCTGGCCATGCCTTCCTTGGGCGACCTTCTTATCAATTCGGCCCTGGTGCTTTGCGCCGCCTTTTTCATCCATGGCATCCCCGGCGGGGTAAATGCCAGGATGGTCCGACCGGGGCGGCCGGTGCTGCTGTTGGTGCTTTTCCTTTTCGCTGCCGGCATTCACGGTGTGCTTTATGCCCTGGTGCATGACAGCAGCGTGAACCTCGACCTGTTCCGCGTACAAGGCTTCAACATATACAGTGTAGCGGCGTTGCTGGCCATTGGCATCCTGTTGCTGGCCTGGTGCCTGTTGGCCGACCACGTGATGGCCGGCCATGCACCACGTGCGATCCTCCTTACCGGCCTCGTGCTCACCGTGGCATTCGGGCTGTACCGGCACTTACATGGCCAGTACGACCTAATGCCCGTGGCGTGGCCCCTGCCCGCGCTCTTGCTCATCCACGGCATCCGTGCCAGGTCCAGCGCATTGGCCAGCTTGCTCTTGATCGCCCTGTTGGCCCTGTTCACCGCGCATTCACTCAACCGCCAAACCTTCAAACGCGTGGAAATGGAACGGGAAACCATTGCCGAGAATGCCACGGCCATGGAGGACCCGGTGATCGAGCTGCTGTTCGATGAGGCACGCTCGGAAATGATGCGCAACCGCAAACTGCTCCAATGGGCCGCGAACAGGGTGGCCTGCAATTCCGCGGAACTGGACCGCACCATCCGGCAGGTGTATTTCCCCGGCTACTGGGACCGTTACGACCTGCGGCTGCATTTAGTGGACCCCGTCAATGGTTTCTACTGCACCACTTCACCGGATGCGGGCACCAACGGCAAAAATGTCACGGCCAGGTTTGAACAGGGCGTTCCCACGGTTGGCCACGGTTACCTGCGCATTACCGGCCGCTTGGGAGAGGATGCCTTGTACATGGGCCAAGTGCCCCTGGGTGACCTGGTGCTCTATGTTGAATTGCGGCCGAGGCTGGTCAGCGATGGCTTAGGCTTCCCGGAATTGCTGCTGGCCGGGCAGCGACCGGTATTGGCCGGGCAGGACCGTTACAGCCGGGCGCGCTATGAACGTGGCATACTCACGGCCAGCACGGGCACTTTCACCTTCCCCATAGCTTGGCACAAAGCGGTGCCGGAGGACGGATTACGATGGATCCAGCAGGGATACGACCTGCTCGCCGTGGGCCACCCGCATCGTGCCGTGGTGGTGCTGGCCATGCGCATTCCGGGCAGGTGGGACCATGTGACCACATTCTCCTACCTTTTCCTGTTCTATTGCTTATTGGCCGGGTTATTCGGCCTTGCGCGAATGGTGCCCCGGGGGCGCATGGCCACCTTGGGTGTTAGTGGGAAGGTCCGCGCTGGCGTGGCGGGTTTCGCGCTCACCGGCCTGGTGCTGTTCACCTTCGGCATGCAGCGCATGATCGACATGCGCCAGCAGCAGCGAAACACCAGGCAACTGAATGAACTGGCCCGCGGCGTTATTGCCGAACTCAGGCAATCGCTGCATGGCCAAGAGACCATGCCCGACTCCATGGCACCGCAATTGAACCACGTGCTCATGGGCCTCAGCAACGTCTTCTTCACCGACCTCAGCCTTTACGATCCCGAGGGCAGGCTGTTCGCCACCTCGCGTGAACAGGTATTCAACACCGGGTTGCTGGGGCCACGCATGGATCCGCGGGCGTACCATCAATTGGCCCTCGAGGGCATGGCATCCTATATCGGCAAGGAACATATCGGGAAAGCCGAGTTCAGCACGGCCTACATGCCCTACCGCAACGAACAGGGACATGTGCTGGCCTACCTTGCCCTGCCCTACTTTGCGCGCCAGGCGGAGGTGGATGCGGAACGCGCAACGGGCTATGTGGCCCTGGTCAACTTGTTCACCCTGCTTTTCCTGCTCAGTGTGGTGGCGGCCGCCTTGATCGCCCATTGGACCACCCGGCCCCTGGAGCTGCTGCGCAGCGGCCTTGAACGGATCGGCCTGGGGGCGCGGAATGAACCGATCCAATACCAGGGCAATGATGAGCTGGGCCAGTTGGTGCGCGTATACAACCGCAAGGTGGAGGAACTGCGCGAAAGTGCCATGAAACTGGCCCGCAGCGAAAGGGAAAGCGCATGGCGGGAAATGGCCAAACAGGTGGCACACGAGATCAAAAACCCCCTCACGCCCATGAAGCTCAACATCCAACTGTTCCAGCGCACCTGGCGGCCCGATATGCCGGATGCCAAAGAACGCCTGGACAAATTCAGCCAAGGGCTGGTGGAGCAGATCGACACATTGAGCCGTATCGCCGGGGAATTCTCCGATTTCGCCAAGATGCCCCACGCACGGCCGGAAACGGTGGACCTGCACGCCGTGGCCCGCGCGGCCACTGCACTGTTCGCGGGTGAACCCGACACCGAAGTGGTCCTTCACCCTGGATCTGCCTTGCCCGTGCTGGCCGATCGCGAGCAATTGATGCGCGTGTTCACCAACCTGATCAAAAACGCCCTGCAAGCGATACCCGATGGACGGAAAGGCCGTGTGGAATTATTCACCTCCATGCATGCCGGTAGCGCCCTGGCCGAGGTGCGCGACAACGGCAGCGGCATTGCCCAAGCGGACCGCGACCGGATCTTCCAACCCAGCTTCACTACCAAGAGCAGCGGCATGGGCCTGGGCCTGGCCATGGTACAGCGCATGGTGGAGAATGCCGGCGGCCGGGTGTGGTTCAACACCGAAGAGGGTCGGGGTACCAGTTTCTTTGTGGCATTGCCGATGGCGGGCGGTGGCAAAGAGTGATCGGGCGGACCGCTTCGTTGGGGGAACCCACTCCTCACAAATACATCACCTTCACCCGCATCTCCCCCTCCACCATGAAGCTGGCCTTCTTGAAGTTGGGCCGGTTCATCGGCCCTAACGAGGTGTAGTTGTAAAAACCGATGCCTTCCTTGGGCAGGAAGAGGCCCTTGTCGATCTTGCCGTTCGCGTTCTCGTCATACAGGATGTGTGGGGCGTAGCGCCCCGGTGGCAGGTTGGTGAAGGTGTAGGTGGCCTTGCCATCGGTGATCGATGCGGTGCCCAACTTGTACCAGTGCTCGTAGTGTTCATCGGGAATGGTGCCTTCGCGGTCGTACAGGGCGAACTGTACGCGGCCCTTGGCGTTGCGCAGGTGTTCCACTTCCACGGTGAGGTTTGTGGCGCGTTCCACCGGGATCGCCGGTGAGGCTGGATCAAGGAGGAGGGGGGTGGAAGTGTTCGTGGCGACCATGCAGAAGGCCAAGGCTGCCACCGTGTTTGCGATCATGTCCATCGTTGATCCGATGTTTCGGGGTTCACAGGTTGAAGGCCACGGTCACGCTGCCATATTCCAGTGCATTTCCACCCCGGAAAGGCGCTGTGCGCATCTTCTGGGCAAGCTTGATGGAAAGTTTCGGCCGTTCGTACACCACCCCTGCTTCGGTGAAGGCACTGATCCGTTCCAGCTGGTCCTTGCCAAGGGTGTAGCCTTTCCTCCGAAGCGGTGATGTGATGAATGATCCCGCCTTGCAACAGAGCGTTGTAGTAGATCACCCGGGCGGTGGGCCGCATCAACAGGTAGAGCTGGTACTTTCTTCCGCCGTTACTTGCTTCGGAAGGTGCATCATACGGGCTGCGCACACGGCCCATCCGCAGGCTGAATCCCGCGCCCATGGCATCGTACAACGTGCCCACGAAGGCATCCATGATGCCTGACACGATGAGCTTGCCGGGCACGTTCACCACTTCGCGCTCCATCTCGAGGTTGTAGTTGAGAATGAGGTCGTTCGGCACCTGATTGCCCAGCCTTCGGGTATGGTGTAACCGATGGCGCCATGCACCCAGGTCTGGGCCTGGTCGGCCATGCTTAGCGGACCTATCACGCCGATGTTCATCTCCGTGTTCACGGTCGTCCGCTTCGCACAGTCCATGGAACGGAGCGCGTGGATGGCGAAGAGCGCGCCGGCGTAGGGCCGGTCATCGGGCTGCACTTCGGTAATGTCGATCCGCGAGGGGGTGAACATGTGCTGGGCGAGGCTCCAGCCATACCGGTTATCGTCATCTGCCACCTGCAGCAGCATGCGTTGCAGGAGGTTGCGCTTCTCCCGGTGGAAGAAATACTCCACGCGCACCCCGTTGGTGTAGTAGCGGTCGGTGCCGTCGCCCTTGAAAACAAGATAGTCGTTGTCCCACGCCACTTGCAGCGACGGGCCTGCCTGTGTTTGGGCACTTGTGGCGAGCGGCAGCAGGGCTGCAAGCAATGCGGTGGCGATGATCCCGTTCATGGCCTGCTTGACCCGTTTTCAAGCCGTGCGTGCCCGTTTGGTGAAGCGCTCCTTCACCCTATCCACCACATAGTACACCATGGGCACCAAGAACACGGTAAGGGCCAGCGAGGAGAGCAGGCCCCCGATGATCACCCAGGCCAGGCCGTTCTTCCATTCGGCGGCGGTGCCGGTGGCCAATGCGATGGGCAGCATGCCGATGGCCATGGAGAGGGTGGTCATCAGGATGGGGCGCATGCGTTCCTTGCCGGCCACCACCAGTGCCTCCGCGTAGTGCTTGCCTTCGGCCTTCAGCTGATTGGTGAAATCCACGATGAGGATGGCGTTCTTGGTGACCAAGCCCATGAGCATGATGAGGCCCAGCAGGGCGAAGAGGCTGAGCTGGCTCATGGAGAGGTTGAGCGCGAGGAAGGCGCCGATGGCCGCCACGGGTATGGCGAAGAGCGCCACGAAGGGGTAGATGTAGTTGTCGTAGAGCGCCACGAGGATGAGGTAGATGAGGATGAAGGAGATGAGCAGCACGGACCCGAGCGCGCCGAAGCTTTCGTTCTGCCGCTTGATGTCGCTGCCCCAGGCCATGCCCATGCCCTCGGGCAGGGGGTGGTCCCTGATGTAGGCCACCACGTCGTCTGCCACGGAGCCGGATGGCCTTCCCAGGGCATCGGCGGTGAGGGTTACGGCGGGCTGGCGGTCCTTGCGTTCCAGCAGCGATGGCGCGTTGCCGCGTTGGATGTGGGCGAACTGGGCCACTTGCAGGGGCATGCCCATGGGGTTCACCACGGTGAGCTGCTGCACGTCGGCGAAGTTGCGGCGGTCGAAGCGGTCCAGGCGGATGCGCACGGGGTATTCGGTGCCGGCCTCGGTGAGGGTGGCATCGTCGTTGCCGGTGAAGGCGGTGCGCAGGGCCAAGCCTGTGTATGCGGTGTTGAGGCCGAGGCGCTGCATCTTGTCCGCATCGGGCACCACTTTCCATTCGGGGCTTCCTTCCTCCACGGAGAGCCGCACGTTGTCCGCGCCGGGGATGGCTTGCACCACGCCCTTGAGGCTGTTGGCGGTGGCCATCAATTCCTCGCGGCTGCGGCCGCTGAGGGTGATCTCGATCGGGGCGGTACGCGGCACCAGTCCCAAGGCCATCATGGAGAAGTTGATGCCGGTGTGTTCCTTGGCGAGCGTTTCGCGGAGCTTGCGCATGAAGGCCTCGGTGGCCACGTTGCCGATCTCCTTCCTGGGTTTGAGCTGCACGGTGAACTCGCTCTTGTTGGCCGCGCCCACGCCCAAGCTACCGATACCGGTGCTGGGCCCGCCCACGTTGCTGAAGAGGGTGGCCACCTCGGGTTGTGCCAGGATGTAGGTGGCGATCACGCGGGATACCGAGTCGCTGCGGGGCAAGGCCGTGGCCTTGTCGAATTCCAGCGCGAGGCGGAACTTGCCCTGGTCGCCGGTGGTGATGAGCTCCTTGCCGATGATGTGCTGCTTCATCATGGCGGCGGTGCCCGCGAAAAGCAGCAGCACGAAGCCGGTGAACAGCAGCTTGTGCCCCAGCACCCATTGCAGGGCGCGCCCGTACCATTGGATGAAGGCTTCCAGGCCGCCTTCGAACCACAGCAGGAAGCGGTTGAAGGCATTGGTAGGGCGCAGGTCTTCCTTGGTGCCGATGCGGGAGGCAAGCCATGGCGTAAGGGTGAAGCCCACGAGCAGGCTGGTGAGCGTGGAGGTGATCACCACCACGGAGAATTGCTTGAGCATGTCGGCGACAAAGACCTGCAGGAAGAGGATGGGCAGGAAGACCACCACGTCCACCAAGGTGATGGAGAGCGCGGCGAAGCCGATCTCCATGCGGCCATCGAAGGCGGCGGTGCGCTTAGGCTTGTCCATGTCCAAGTGGCGCTGGATGTTCTCCAGCACCACGGTGGCATCGTCCACCAGGATGCCAATGATGAGCGACATGGCCAGCAGGGTCATCAGGTTGAGGGTGTAGCCGAGCAGCCACATCATGGCGAAGGCGGTGATGAGCGAGGTGGGGATGGCCACGGCCACGATGAGGGCGTTGCGGAAACTGCGCAGGAAGAGCAGCATCACCAAGGAAACAAGGATCACGGCGAGGATGAGGTCGAAGACCACGGAGTTCACTGCGGCAATGGTGTTGTCGGTGCTGTCGTCGGCCACCACGAACTGCACGCCGGCCGCGCGGTTGGCCGTTTCCATCTCCTGGAATTTGGCGCGCACGGCCTTGGACACGTCCACCGCGTTGGCATCGCCTTGCTTTTTGATCAGCAGCCCGATGCCCTTTTGGCCGTTGTAGTAGCTTACGGAGGTGGCTTCCTTGGTGCCATCCACCACTTCTGCGAGGTCCTTCACATACACCGGACTGCCCGGCACGGGCATGGCGACCTGCACGTTGCGGATGTCCTGCAGCGAGGTGAACTTGCCTAACAGGCGCACGGTACTGCTCTGTTCGTCGGTCTCCACACGCCCTGCGGGCAGGTCGATGCCGGCGCGCTTGATGGACTCCACCACTTGCTGCAACGGCACGCGGTACAGGCGCAGCTTGTCGCGGTCCACCTTCACCTGCACTTCACGCTGCTCGCCGCCCAGCACGGTGATCTCGGCCACGCCCTTGATCTGCTGCACCTGCGGCAGGAAGTCGTCCTTCATGCGCTGGAAGAACGCCGTGGGCGGCAGGTTGCTCAAGGCGCTGACGGACATGATGGGCAGGTCGTTGGGCGATACCTTGCTCATCACGGGGTTGAGGATGTCCGCCGGCAGGTCTTTGCGGATGTTGTCGATGTAGCGCTGGGCATCCTGCATGGTGCGGTCCAGGTCGGTGCCGTACTTCAGGTTGGCGATGATCACCGAGGCATCGGGCAGTGATTTAGTGACCAAGTAATCCACGCCCTCGAGGTTGGAGAGGGCGTCCTCGATCTTGCGCGACACGGAGGTCTCCACCTCGTTGGGCTCGGCGCCCGGGTAGCCGGTGCGGATCACCACCACGGGCTGGTTGAAGTCGGGCATGAGCTCGTAGCTGAGGTTCATGTAGCCGATGATGCCCAAAAGCGCGAAGACGCTGAAGAGCACGATGATCAGCGAGGGCCTCCGGATCGAGATCTCTGTGATGTTCATGGCCGGATCGGTTTACTGCACTACCACGTTTGCGCCGTCGCGCAGGTCGATGAAGCCGGCGGTGACCACCACGTCGCCGGGGGCGAGGCCGTGGGTGATCTCCAGCCTGTCGCCCACATGCGTTCCGGTGGAGACAGCGTGGCGTGCGGCCTTGCCATCCTTCACCACGTACACCTCGGCACGGCCTTCCTCCATCATCACCGCGCTGGTGGCCAGCAGCACGCCTTGTTGCCGTTCGCCTTCATGCAGGTACACGCGGCCGAACATGCCCGCACGGATGTGGCCCCCGTCGGTGTTCTTCACCCGCAACTGCACCGGGTAGTTGTTGGCCGGGTCGGCCTTGGCGCCCACGAGCACCACGGTGCCCTCCAGCGGAATGCCCGGCAGCGCAGCTGCGGTGACACGCCAAATTTGGCCTTCCTTGAACCCGGTGATGTCCGCCTCGGGCACGCTGACGGTGAAACGCAGCGTGGCGATGTCGGTAAGCTGCACCAAGGGCACGCCCGGTGCTGCAAAGGCCCCCGCCTCATTGAACTTGGCGGTAATGATGCCCGCAAAGGGCGCACGGATGGTGGTCTTGGCGATCTGCTCCTGCAGGGTGGCGCGCTGCACCTGGGCCGCCCGCAAGCCCAATTCGGCTTTTTCCAATTGCACGCCTTGCACGGCATCGGCCTTGGCCAGCACGGTGTAGCGGTCCACGTCGCTTTGCAGTCCGCTGATCTGCACCTCAACGCCTTGCAATTGCAGGCGCAGCAGCGCATGGTCCAACTGCACTAGCGGCTGGCCCTGGCTTACGTGGCTGCCTACGTTCACCAGCACCTCCGCGATCTTGCCCTGCACCTCGGCGCTCACCTTGCTCTCGCGGTCCGGCTCGAAGAGGCCCACGTACGAACGCGCTTCGCCCAAGGGTTCCAGCCGCATGGTGTCCACCGCCACCGAAACGGGCTGTTCGCTGTTGTATTGGTACACTAAGCTTTCCGCCGTGCGCTTGTTGTGCGCCAAGCGCACGAACACCAAGGCCACCACCACTACCATGAGCCCGATGATGATCCACCTGCGCTTGCTGTGCTTCTTTTCCGCATCCATTGTCTGTCAGTTGTTCGTTTGCATGAGGTTGCCCGTTGCCGCCTTCAGTTCCAGGTCCGCCTTGAGGTAGTCCACCAACGCGGTGAGCTGGTCTTGCTGGGCGGTGCGCAGGGCGTTGTCCGCCAGCAGCACATCAGTGAGCGAGGCGGTGCCTTGGGCCTGCTGCAACAGGGTTTGTCCGTAGATCCGTTGCGCCAGGTCCACCTGTTCCAAGGTGTTGGCCACGGTGGCGCGGGCCAGCTCCCGCTGGCGTTCAGCGGTGGCGGTGCGCAGGGCCTGCTTGTCGTCCAGCAGCTTCAACTGCAGCTCGCTGTTGCGCAGCTCCAGCCGTTTCGCGGCCATCTTCCGGTTGATCACCGTGCCGCTGAACAAGGGCCACGACACTTGCAGTCCGGCCATGCTCACGGGGTGGAACTTCAGGAAGTCGTCCGGTCGCTTGTCGTATCCGAAGCCCATGGTGCCGTAGCTGCCCATCAACTGTACCGATGGCAGGTAGCGTGAACGGCCGAGCGTGCCCAGTTCGCTGCGCACCAGTGCGGTTTGTGTTTCGGCCAACCGGTGTTCCACGGTGGTGGCGGGCAGGTAGTCGGCATTCCGGCCCATGGCGATGGCATGTTCAATGTGCAGCTCGCGTTCCAAGGGCAGGCCCATGGCCAGTTTCAGCGCATCGAGCACCTGTTGGTACCGGCTCGCCGCTTGCATGCGCTGGTTGGCCAACTGGGCGGCCTGTAGTTCCACCCGGCCCACATCGGTGCCTTTGGCCAGCAATTGTTCGCGCAGCAGGCGCATGTTCCGCAGCAGCTTGTCGGTGTTCACCGCATTGCTGTCCAAATAGGCCAACTGGTGATGCAGGACCTGTGCGTTGTAGTACAGGGTGGTCACCTCCTGCACCACCTGCTCCCCGGTCTTGCGCAGTTGCAGCGCCTGCAGCTCGGCGGCCACACCGGCCGTGCCGATGCCCCCGAACAGCTGCGGGTTGTACAGCGGCAAGGCCAGTTGCACGTTCGCATTGATGTTGTGCGGCACGCCGAACTGCACCTCCTTGAACTGCCCTTCGCCCGCCATGGGATTGAAGGTGCTCAAAGGCATGAACTGGTAGGGCAGCTCGATGGACCAGCGGTAGTCGCCGTTGGCGGTGAGCTTGGGCAACCGATTGGCCTTGGCCTCCTTCAGGCGCTGCTCGCCCATCTCCACCTGGTTGCGGCCGATCAACAGTTCGGCGTTGCGGGCCAAGGCGGTGTCCACACATTGTTGCAGGGAGAAGGGGGCTTGGCCGACAGCCGCGCCGCCAAGCGCGAGGAGGAGGAGGGTCAAGCCGTGTTTGCGAATGTTCACTAACATCATTGGGCAAATTTTTTTGGACCTATCGACGGAGGGTCCCGAACGTTGGTTCCCGTTGATCTCCCGCGTGCCGTTCCGTTCCCATCATCCCGTTGGTTCACTTGGCGGTTTCCGCCATTTTAAGGATGCCCTCCAGCACGGCCTTACCGTCCTTCACCAGGTCGGCCTTGTGCCCGCCGAGCTTCCATTTCATCACGGCCAGCCGCATGCTGCCCAAAATGATGGTGGTGAGCGTGGAGGCGCCCACCAGCTTGCCGTAATGACCTGCTGCCTGGCCCGCCTCCAGGTTGCGCTTCACGTGGCCCTGCATCAGGTCCATGATCTCGGCCACCTTCGCGCTCAGGGCCTCATCGAAGTGGAAGATGCTCTCAGCGAAGATCACGCTCACCACCGCGGGCTTGTCCGCGAAGGCCTTCAGCTGCGAATTGAAAACGGCGCGCAGTTCGGCGCCTTGGTCCGCATACGGCTTGGCTAGCACGACATCCAAGCGCGTCCTCATCTCGCCCATGAAGTACGCCAGCACGCCCAGCAGGATCTCGTTCTTCCCCTTGAAATGCCGGTAGAGCGCAGGCTCCGAAAGCCCGAGGTCCGCCGCCAGGTTCTTGATCGTCAGGTGCTGGATGCCGTGCGCGTCGATCCGCGCGGTGGCCGCTTCCATGATCTCGATCTGGCGTTCGGTGAAGGGTTCCATGTGGAAGAAGGAAGCGGAGTGGTGACCTTGGGTCCGGGTGCAAATATAGTTAGCGAACACTAACTTGGATAAGTATATTTGGAATCCTGGCTTCAGGGCGCATTGCACGGAGGCCCATGGACAGGGCTGCCCGCTGTGGCTGTTTGGCTTGGCGGCCGATGTTGCTGGCCGCTGGTTATTCCAGCCTGCAAGCACCACCTACCTCGCCCAGGCGCAACCCGGGCAGATCCTCTTGGCCGACAGCAGCCGCACCGTGCTCTTCTCCAGGTCCAAACTGAAGGAAACCATGGGCAAGCAACGCGCCATGCAGAGAGAAGAGCGTTCACCGTGGAGGCCGGTGAGCTGCAATTGACCGTTTGGGCACGGTCTTCGAAGGGGCCGACTATGACACGGCTGCCTTCACCACCGTGCGCGTGCGCGTGGTGGTCCGCACCAATCCTGTGGAGCCTCTCGCCCGCGGCGACCTGCGTTACGACAAACAGCGCCATCTGCCGGAACGCCGCCCCGCCCATGGAGAGCCACGGGTGCTGGGGATCGAGCGCCCATCGCGGGTTGCTTGGGCTAGGGCCACCGCGGCTTATTGCTTGGCAAGGCCAAGATCACCTATTATGTACATGAAGAAGAAGTCCGCATCATGGACCTCTTCGATATGCGGCAACACCCTTCCCGCATGCGCGGCCATGCCGGATACCTTTGCCTGCGAAAGAACCGACCATGGCTTACCAGAACCTCCTTGTTTCCGATAGCAACGGCACACGCACCATCACCATCAACCGGCCGGCCCAGCTCAATGCCCTCAACCGGGCCACCATCGCTGAGTTGGATCAAGCGCTCACCGACGCCGAGGCGGACAAAAGCGTGCGTGTGCTCATCATTACCGGAAGTGGCCCCAAGGCCTTTGTGGCCGGGGCGGACATCAAGGAGTTCGCCCACTTCACGGTGGAAGAGGGAAAGGCCCTGAGCGCCGAGGGCCACAAGCAGCTCTTTGACCACGTGGAGCACCTGAACAAGCCGGTGATAGCCGCCGTGAACGGCTTTGCCCTCGGCGGCGGGTTGGAACTGGCCATGAGCTGCCACCTCCGCGTGGCCAGCGACAATGCGCGCATGGGTCTGCCGGAGACCAGCCTCGGCGTGATCCCCGGCTACGGCGGCACCCAGCGCCTGGCCCGCTACGTGGGCAAGGGCAAGGCGATGGAAATGATCTTCACCGCAGGCATGATCAAGGCCGAAGAAGCCCTGCAATGGGGCCTGGTGAACCACGTGGTGCCGCAAGATCAACTGCTGGCCAAGTGCAACGAATTGGCGGCAGCGATCATGAAGAACAGTCCCACGGCCCTGGCGGCTGCCATACGCGCGGTGAACGCCGGGTTCGAGCCAGGTGTGGACGGCATGCAGCGCGAGATCGAGGAGTTCGGCAAGTGCTTCGGCACGGCGGATTTCAAGGAAGGCACGAGTGCATTCGTGGAGAAGCGGAAGGCGGATTTCAATGGGGAGTGATCCTGAGGGGCTCACGCGAAGCCTGCCTGACGGCAAGGCAGGACGCGAAGGCGCGAAAAATGCGAAGCCGGCCCGCCGCAAAGGCAGGAACGCAAAGGGACCTTACGCGAAGCCTGCCCTTATACCTGCGGTAGGGCACACGAGGCCATGTTTGGTTCGGATGGCTAATTTCTATCGGGTGGCGTGGTTGGCAGGTCCACCGGTTCCACCTCGGATCGATGGCCAAGGAGCCGCGCGTGGGGTAGGGAGCACGGGTTCAACCCAACTGGGGCAGGGTCTCCAGCTCCTCGTTCAACTCACCGGGTTCACCTTTTGCCATCGCCCACCTGTTCCAGGTCCTCCTCAACTTTCAGGAAATCGAAGGTCTGCCCCCGCCCGGCCAATGCCTGCGCACCTTGGGTCAATAGGGTTTCCTCGTACCCGGAATATGCAGTAAAGGTTCTACTACAGCCCGGAATCGCTTTGCCACCGATCGCTTTGCCGGGTTTCCCCTCGGCACGATAGCTACGGCTATCCCTTCTCGGTGAAACCCTTGCTGGTTGTGCGCTTCCGACCTTCGCTACGAACCCAACTGCATAATCCGGGTCGTACTGCTTCAAGATGAAGTGGGCGAAATCAGAAACCTCTTGGAGCTTCTCCACGGGCAATTGGCCCATGGCCTCCACAGTGCGTTCGATGAGTGCTTGCCTGGTCATTTCCTCCTGCTTATACCGAAGATACGGAATTCAATGGGCCATGGAGGAAAACAGGAAAGTGGAAAGCTGAAGGCCGAAAGGAGACACTGCTCGAAGGGCCGATCGTAATAGTTATCACGATCCGTGCACCCAGGGCCGGGTTCCTTTGTACCCGGAAATCGGATCATATCTGTAGATCCTGCAAGCCAGCCATCGACCTTTCAGTAAGTGGGAATTACCACGCACCACCATTCATCACCATGGATCGGACATTCATTTACATTTTTGGAGGATTGAAGAACATCGTTGCCCTGGCCCTTCCGCTTCTTTTCGGCGGTAATGCCACGGCCCAAACGGAGTTGAGCTTGGAAGAGGCCTTACAGCAGGCCCGGCAGAACAACACCCGGTCGAGGATCATGGAGCAGGAAGTGGCCTTGGGCAAAGCCGAAGTGGCCGGCACCTCCTCAGCTTACCTCCCCCGCGTGTCGGCGAGCTATATGGGTATGTATACGAACGATCCACTGAATGCTTTCGGCTTCAAGTTGAAGCAACGACGGATCGGTATGAGCGATTTCGATCCGGCCCTGCTGAACGATCCGGACGGCACATGGGACTTCAACACCAAGTTTTCCGTTGAGCAACCCCTGTTGAACTTCGATGCCTTTGCTGCCCGGAAAGCAATGAAGAACAAGCTGAAGGCAGTGCAGTACCAGAAGGATTTTTCCGATCGGTACATCGCGGTGGAAGTACAGAGCTCCTTTGAGCGCCTACGCTTCCTTTACGAAGCGAAAAAAGCCGTGGACATGGGCGTGGAGACTTATGAGGAAGCCCTTCGGACCACGGAGAACATGCGAGAGCAGGGGTTGGTGAAACGATCGGACGTGCTCTTGGTACAGGTAGGATTGAGCAACGTACGGCACGAACGGATCGACATCGAGAACAACATCGCCCAGGTATCCGACCATCTCAATTGGCTCATGGGGCGCGAGGGTCATACGGTGTATTTCCCCACGGGTGCGCTGACCCTTGCAGAGGGTGCGGCGACCGATGCCCCACTGGCCGACGACCGGGCCGACCTGAAGGCCATGCGTGCAGGCTTGGAGGCCCAGCGCGGCATGGTGAGCGTGAACCGCAATGCCCTCTTGCCCCGGGTGAATGCCTTCGGCGATTACAACCTGAACGACAAGGATGCCTTCGGCTTCGACACCAACTCCTACTTGGTGGGGTTGGTGGTTTCGTGGGACCTGTTCAAGGGCAACGGCATCCGGAACCAGGTAGCCCAAGAAAAGGTCAATACGAAAAAAGCCGAGCTGGAAATGCAGCTCCATGTGGAACAACAGAAGCTTCAGCTTGAAAAGACCAAGCGCGACCTGGCTGCGGCGCAAGTACTACTGGCCTTGGCGGAAACCGCCCGGGACCAAGCGGAAGAAGCCACGAGGATCATCAATGACCGCTACGATGAAGGGCTGGAAAGAACGACCGATCTGCTTGCGGCCCAGGCTAGCAAGATGGAAAAACAGGTCGGTTATCTACAGGCCGTTCTCGAGCACAATCTGGCACTGATCCAATTTGATTTCATGACGAACCCGGACCATTCAATACGATGAAAAAACTTACTCTCCTTTCCCTGATCGCAGGCGGGATCCTGCTGTTGGCTTCATGCTCTTCCAGCACTACCCGGGACAGGGCCGAAGCGCCGGCCATCCCGGTGACCGTACGAACCGCAAAAGCGGGTCATAACGCCACCTTGTCCGCCAGTGGCCGCATCGAAGCCCAACAAAGCGCCAACATCAGCACGCGCATGATGGGCCACGTTACCGGTGTGCACGTCCGGATCGGCGATGCCGTGAAGCAAGGCCAGCTCATGGCCACGATCAGCAGCGTCGACCTGGAGGCCCAGCGCAGGCAGGTTGAAGCCGGGATGGCCAGTGCACGGGCCGCTTTCAACAGCGCCAAGAAGGACCTGGAACGTTTCACGGCCCTCTTCGAAAAGCAAAGCGCCACCAGCAAGGAACTGGACGATATCACCACGCATTACGAAATGGCCAAAGCAGGCCTGCAGGCCGCCGAACGCATGCGCGACGGGGTGGATGCGCAATTCGCCTATACACGGATCAAGGCTCCCTTTGATGGCATCGTGACCAATACGTTCCTGAAGGAAGGTGAAATGGCCAATCCCGGCATGCCCATCCTTGCGTTGGAGGGACACGGTGCATTCCAAGCGGTGACCATGGTTCCCGAAAGCAACATCAGCAAGGTGGCCGCAGGCATGCCCGTGACCGTAACGATCCGCTCCCTTGGACACTCCCTGCAGGGTACGGTGGCGGAAGTGAGCGCCTCGGCCCGCAACACGGGTAGCCAGTACATGGTGAAGGTCGATCTGCCCAAAGTGGGTGATGACGTGCTCTCCGGCATGTTCGTGGATGCCGCCTTCAACCTGCCGGACGGTACGGAACGGGCGGAGGCGGCACCGATACAGGTTCCGCGCGAGGCCTTGGTACGCAACGGCCAATTGGAGGGCATCTACGTGGTGACCGACAACGACGTGGCCTTGTTACGCTGGCTGCGCTTGGGCCATTCCAATGGAAGTCATGTAGAGGTGCTTTCGGGGTTGGCCCCCGATGAACGCTACGTGCTTACCTCCGAAGGGCGCTTGTTCAACGGAAGCAAGGTGATCCTGCAAGAAGGCTGATCCCTATCGCGGCAACATGGGCGTACGCTCAACGGCACCGGGAAAACAACTCCCGGGCCAAGGCCGGCCCATACGCGGACCAAACCATACCATCATCCTAGTTCCACTCGAAAGACCATGCAAAAAGGAATAGCGGGTAACATCGCCTCAGGCTTTCTGAACTCGAAGCTTTCCATCCTATTGATGGCAGCCATCCTGCTCATCGGGGTATATAGCTCATCGTTGATCCCACGCGAGGAAGATCCACAGATCGATGTGCCCATGGTGGATGTGATGGTCGGCTATCCGGGTGCATCACCCACGGAGGTGGAAAGCCGGGTACTGATCCCCTTGGAGAAGATCCTGTCCAATATCGATGGGGTAGAGCACCTGCATAGTACCGCCATGAACGGCGGTGCCATGATCATCGTGCAATACCACGTAGGGGAGGATATCGAGCGATCCTACGTAAAGCTGTACGATGAATTGCTACGCAGCATGGACCAGCTGCCCGAAGGTGCCATGCAACCGATGATCAAGAGCCGGTCCATCGATGATGTGCCCATTCTCGGGCTTACGCTCTGGAGTGAGGAATACAGCGACTTCCAGATTCGCCAAGTGGCCGAGGAGTTGGCCAGTGAGCTCAAGAAGGTCCAGCACATCGCTACCGTTAGCGAACTGGGCGGGCGTCAACGCCAACTGCGGGTGCTGCTGGACAGGGCTAAGCTGGCCCAAAGCAACCTGGATGCCCTCGGTGTGATGCAGATGATCCAGGCCAGCAACGCCGCCATGCAATCGGGCAGCTACGTGGAGGCCGACAAGGAGATCCTGGTCACCACCGGTGATTTCCTGCGGACCAAGGACGATATGGAGCGCCTGATCGTAGGCGTCCACCAGCAGGCACCGGTCTACCTCGGCCAAGTGGCCACCATCGAGGATGGGCCGGAAAGCCCGAAGAGCCACGTTTCGTTCGGCTACGGCAGATACCAGGAAGAGCATGCCGACCACCCTTCGGAATATCCTGCGGTAACACTTTCCGTGGCCAAGATCCAAGGGGCGGATGCCATGCACCTGGCCAAGAAGGTACTAACCCGCCTGGAGCAGCTTGAGAAGGACCTGGTCCCGGCCGGCATCAACGTGACCGTGACCCGGAACTATGGTGTTACCGCCTCGGAAAAGGTGAACGAACTGCTCTGGCACCTCTTGATCGCGATCGTGGCGGTGACCATTCTGGTTACCCTGGCCATGGGCTGGCGGGGGGGCTTGGTGGTGTTCCTTTCGGTGCCGCTCACCTTCGCCCTCACCCTCTTCAGCTATTATATCCTCGGCTATACCCTCAACCGGATCACGCTCTTCGCACTCGTGTTCGTGGTGGGCATCGTGGTGGATGACAGCATCATCATCGCGGAGAACATGCACCGCCACTTCAAGTCGCGGAGGCTGCCGTTCAGGGATGCCGCGATCTACGCGATCAACGAGGTGGGTAACCCCACCATCCTGGCCACCTTCACCGTGATCGCCGCCATCCTGCCGATGGCTTTCGTATCGGGGATGATGGGGCCGTACATGAGCCCCATGCCCATCGGGGCTTCCATTGCCATGCTCCTTTCATTGGTGGTGGCGCTTACCATCACCCCCTACCTCGGCTACCACCTGCTACGCAATGACGAAGAGCGGGAAGGCGAGGAAGGTTCCTCCGGCCCGGCATGGATCAGCAAATTCTACCACCGGTTCGGCTCGCCGTTGCTCAATAGCCCGCGGAAGCGCATCATGCTCCTGGCCGGTACCACCATGCTGCTGCTCGCCTCCACCGCCCTGTTCCTCACCAAGACGGTGGCCGTGAAGATGTTGCCCTTCGATAACAAGAACGAGTTCCAAGTGGTGATCGATATGCCCGAAGGGACCACCCTGGAAAGGACCGCAGCGGTAACCCGCGAATTCGCCCAACACATCAGCACCGTTCCCGAGGTGGTGAACTACCAGGCCTATGTCGGGGCCTCCTCGCCGATCACCTTCAACGGGCTGGTGCGGCACTATGACCTGCGCAGTGGCAGCAACATGGCCGATATCCAGGTGAACTTGCTGGGCAAGGGCGACCGCAAGGAGCAAAGCCACGCCATCGCCAAGCGCGTACGGAACGAATTGCAGGAACTGGCCCACCGCACGGGCGCCAACGTAAAGGTGGTGGAAGTGCCCCCGGGGCCGCCCGTGCTGTCCACCATCGTGGCGGAGATCTACGGACCCGACCATGCCCAGCAGATCAAGGTGGCAGAACAGGTGAAGGGTATCCTCCAGCGTACCGAAGGGGTCGTGGATATCGATTGGAGCGTGGAAGCCCCCCAATCGGAGATGCAGCTCATCGTGGACAAGGAGAAGGCCATGCTCAACGGCATCGTACCACAGCAGGTGGTGGGCAAGCTCACCCACCTCCTGCGTGAGGTTCCCGTTTCAACCCTGCACGACGAGCATGCCTCGAAGCCCGTACCCGTGGTATTGGGCCTGCAGGACCGGGACAAGGCCAGCCTGAACGACCTCCTCGCCCTGCAGGTCAAAGGACAGCATGGCAACATGGTGGCCGTGGGAGATATCGTTGAAATCAAGGAAAGTACGCTTCAGCCCAGCATCAGCCGGAAGGACCAGCAACGTGTGGTCTATGTCCTCGCGGATATGGCCGGCGAGCTCGAAAGCCCGGTCTATGCCATCCTCGGCATGGAAGACCGCTTGAAGGCCGAGGTGGACTTGCCAGCGGGCTACACCATTGGTGACCTGTACATGGGGCAGCCTGAAAATGACACCAATTTCACCGTGAAATGGGATGGTGAATGGCAGATCACCCTCGAGGTGTTCCGCGACCTGGGCATCGCCTTCCTGGTGGTCATGGTCATCATCTACATGCTCATCGTGGGTTGGTTCCAGGACTTCAAGACACCGATCATCATGATGATCGCCATCCCGCTTTCCTTGATCGGGATCGTACTGGGGCACTGGGTGCTCGGCGCCTACTTCACGGCCACCTCGTTCATCGGCATGATCGCCTTGGCCGGGATCATGGTGCGCAACTCGGTGTTGCTGATCGACTTCATCGAGATCCGCCTGCGCGATGGCGCCCCGATCAAGGAAGCCATCATCGATGCGGGCATCGTGCGGACCACCCCCATCCTGCTCACCACGGGGGCCGTGATCATCGGTGCAGCGGTCATCCTGTTCGACCCGATCTTCCAAGGATTGGCCATCTCGCTCGTCGGCGGTGCCATTGTCTCCACCATGCTCACCCTCCTTGTGGTGCCGGTGATCTATTACGTGGCAGAACGGAAGAAATGGGCTGAATTGGGCAACGAGGACTGAACGGATCAGCAAGGAACCACCAACTGAAAATACCAACATCCCCATGAAACTGCTCGTGATCACCGCCGTGAAGGCCTATGAGGAACGCACCAGGAAGATCCTGAAGGACAACGAAGTGCATGCTTATTCCTACGGGCCCACCGCCGGCTACCGCCACACCGAAACGAAACCCGGCCAAGGCTCTTGGTTCGGTTCGGGAATGGTGAAAGTGGACTCCTTGCTGTTCTTCGCTTTCGTGCCCACGCAAACCGCACAACGCATCTACGATGCGATAGAGGAAAGCAACGCTTCCTGCGATATACCGAGCAGGATCCATATCGCCATCCTGCCCGTGGAGCTATACAACAACCAAGCAACCACGTAGGCCGTGTCGATCGCCCATCAAGGCAGGCACACACCTACCAAAAAAAGAAGAAGAAAATGACCAGAGAACGATATATCCGCCTATTTGCAGGCAGCATGATCCTCACCTCGGTGCTACTCACCTGGTTCGTCCATATCAACTGGGTGTGGCTCGCCGCATTCGTAGGGGCCAACCTGTTCCAATTCTCCCTTACCCAATGGTGCCCGCTGGACCTTGGTTTGAAAGCGGCCGGAATAAGGTCTGCCCGAGAGCTGGCAGAACAAGGTGGCGAGGTCCGTACCGGTTGCTGATGCGGGCCACCCGGCCCATGTTGGCAGAACAGCTGCTCATCGCTTAGAACCGCCTCACGCGCTTCCGGTATTCCGCATACTCCGGGCCATGGGCCTTGGCCAGGAACTCCTCTTCCAGCCGCACTTGCACTTGGATGAGCACGTAGCCCATAATGAGGAAGAAGGTCGTGGCCACATTGGGCGTGACGAGGAACAGGCCCAACAGGCTGAGTAGCATGCCGAGGAAGATGGGATTCCGCGACCAGCGGAACACGCCCGTGGTGATCAGGGGGGTCTTCGTTTCCGTATCGATGCCGATCCGCCACGACTCCCGCATGTGCGCCTGCGCCACCATGGTCCACGCCAAGTCAACCGCAACTGGTGGCCAGTTGACTGACCGGCCACCCGGTTCCACGATTTCCCGAACTATTTCTTCTGTCCGGCAATGATCTCGGCAAGCCGGTTACACAGCGCTTCAAGCCGCGATAGTTGTTCCTGGTGCTGGCCAAGCATTTTATTCATGGCCTCCACGGGTTCCTTATGTTGTGGTTGCACATTGCCGGCGTCACCTACAGCTGTCCGCTGGGTGAGAATGAAAGGCTCAGCATTGAAAAGGCTCTGGAATGGGATGTTGAGCACTTCGGCGGCCAACTCCAACGCGCCAACCTTCGGCAGCACTTCCCCTTTTTCCCAACGGCTATAAGTACTCTGGGTTACACCCAGCTTGGCGGCCACATATTCCTGTGAGTAGTTCATGAACTCACGTGCGTGGCGCAGCTTGTTGCCTAATACGACTGCAGAAATGTTCATGGCCGATGGAATAAGGCATAGACTAAGGCAATTATATAGAAAAGTTCACTTCGGGCCACCGTGGCCATGGCATCCGTCGCATCATTGAGCGACTTATCCCCGGCACTGTCCAGCGGTGGCCGGGCACCGGTTCATCAGCAGCACCGAGCGCTACCAAGTGGGCCAGATCGAGGACCTGCAAAGCGACATCCACCGGTTCCATCCGGCGGGATAGCGTTCAAGGTCACAGACTGTGATCTTGAACAAGCCAACAAACTAAGTTCGCCCCATGAGCAAGAAGGACATCCCGGCGGTCAGTGATGAGGCTGTCATGAGCCGGATCCACACGGTACGCGGCCACAAGGTGATGCTGGACAGCGACCTGGCCGAACTCTACGAAGTGCCTACCAAGGCGCTGAAGCAAGCGGTCCGGCGTAACCTGGACAGCTTCCCGGAGGACTTCATGTTTGAGCTGGCCCCGGAGGAATGGGAGAACTTGAGGTCACAAAATGTGACCTCAAGTCATGGCGGAGCGAGGTACGTACCGATGGCCTTCACCGAACACGGTGTGATGATGCTATCCAGTGTGTTGAAAAGCGACCGGGCGCGGCGTATGAACATCCAGGTCATGCGGCTGTTCGTGCGAATGCGCGAAGTGCTCTCCATGCACAAGGAACTCCTGTTGCAGTTGGAGAAAGTTAGTGGCAGGTATCTCACCACAGTCGTGACATCAACGTGATCTTCAACATCCTGAAGCGCATGCAGCAGGAAGAGGAGAACCGGCGATTGCTGGCGCAAGTGGCCAAGAAGCGGCCCCCCATCGGGTTCACGAAAGGAAAGGACAAGAGTTGAAGCATGTGCGCGTCCCGTGTGCGGGCCGCGTTGTTGTTGCGAGCGGCTGAGGCCGCCCGCGCCTTTGCCCCCCTGCTCCGCTTCGCTCTGCAGGGCCCCCAGCCTCCAAGCGGTCTTCGGCGAGCACAAGGTGCAGGGCATGGACTACGCCTACACCCTCCAAGGCTGGCTCAAGGGCATCAACTCCGACCGCCTTACCCCGGAAACCGACATGGGGCAGGACGGGCTGCCCGGCACGGCCAACGCGCTGGTGGCGCGCGACGCCTACGGGGAAAGCATCGGCTATTACGGGGATGAGGACTTCAGCGCCATTGATGCCGCGCGCTGGGACAACAGCGGCGGCAACAGGCCCTTTGCGCCGGTGGGCACCTCGGGCACGTTGAGCGCGACCTACAACCCGCTCTACAACGGGAACATCGCCCACACGGTACACACCCTGCAGCCCTGGGGCGGCTGGGCCGGCCTCAACCAGCCCGCGCAGGTGCTGGCGCAGGTGTACCGCTACGACCAGCTGAACCGCCTGAAACGTGCGCGGGGCGTGGCGGGCCTCACCGCCGCCAACACCTGGCACAACATCACCGATGCCGTGCCCGACCGCTACAAGAGCGAATACGGGTATGATGCCAACGGCAACCTCGACACGGTGGCGCGCTTCGACCAGGATGGGGGGCAGTACGATGGTTTCAAGTACCACTACCGCAGGACGAATGACGGCCGCCTACGGCAGAACCGCTTGTATGAGCTGTACGATGGTGCGGACCCCGGCAACGCCTTGGTGAACGCCGGGCCGGAGGAGGATGCGGAGGACATCAAGTACCGCACGGGCCTCTTCAACCCGCAGGAACCTGCGATCAACACGGCGTACAACTACGGGTACGACGAGCTGGGGAACCTGGTGCGCGACGACCGGGAGGGCATCATTCACATTGACTGGACGGTGGCGGGGAAGGTGCGCAGCGTGGCCAAGGCCACCGGTCCCTCGTTGCTCTTCGGCTACGGGGCGGGAGGTCGGCGGATCTCCAAGACGGTGGGTGACCCGGACAATGGAGGCTACCGCGAGCATTACATTCGCGATGCGCAGGGCAACATCATGGCGATCTACAAGTACACGAACAACGGCACGGCGAGCACCAAGGTGGTGGAGCGGCCGGTGTACGGCAGCGGCCGCGTGGGGAGCTATGCGAAGCAGCAGGAGGTGACGGGTCCCGGGATCATCGACATCAACTACACCATGCCGCTGAACGCTGCCGACCAGCGGTACGAGCTTACGGACCACCTGGGGAACGTGGCCACGGTGGTGAGCGGGCGGCTGGTGCCCATGCCCATCCTCATGCCACTACCGATCACCCAGTACCAGGCGGAGGTGGTCACGGCCAGCGGCTACGAGCCCTTCGGTGCGCTGCTGCCGGGGCGGAACTGGCGGCAGCCCACCGGGCCGCCCCCGCCGCCCGAAACGCCCAAGGGCAGCCTGGTGATCACCGAGTTCAGCAACGGGCCGAGCACCGCCAACGGCTCGGCCAGCGGTAGCTGTGAGTACGCGGAGCTTTATGTCACTAAATGCGCCCTCTACCCCGAAGCGGAGACCGTTGACATCCGCGGCTGGATAGTTGACGACAACGCGGGGAACTTCAACAGCGGTGGTTGCACCACGGGCGCAGGCATCAGCAGCGGCCACTTGCGGTTCAAGGACGTGCCCACATGGGCCAGCATACCGGTGGGCAGTGTGATCGTGCTCTACAACGGGGCGGACAACTGCTACGGGTTTACGGTGGACGAGAGCGGCACGGGGCCGTACTTCATCGATGTGGAAAGCACCACGCTGATCGAGCGGACGGGCAGTGGCGGCACGCCCAGCAGCAGCGATTGCGGCTACTGCGGCAATAGCTACACCACGGCCACCTGGGACCCCATCTCCTTGGGCAACACGGCGGATGCCGTCCAGGTGCGCTGCCCGGACTGCCCGGACAATGAGGCGGGCTTCTTCCACGGCGTGGCCTACGGCAGCGGCTTCGGGGGGCTCACGGCGGGCGGGCATGACCTTGGAGGGGCCTATGTGAGCGGGCCGGGCGCGGGGCGCACCTACGAGCTTACGGGCGCGGGCAGCCCCGGGGATGCTGCGAACTGGACACGCACCGGCGCGCCCAATGGCGGCGGCACAGCGCCTGCCTCTGTTGGCGTGGTGGATGCCGGTGTGGTCGCGTGGCTGGAGGGGGCTTCCCTGGCTTGTTGCGGCAGCTTTGAGCCACCGGCCGTGGTGCAGAAGCAGGGCTACCGTTATGGGTTCCAGGGACAAGAGAAGGATAACGAGGTTTATGGAAGCGCAGGGACCAGCTATGCGTTCGAGTACAGAATGCATGATGCGAGGGTGGGTAGGTTCTTGTCCATTGACCCGCTGGCCAGCAAATACCCGCATAATTCACCATACGCGTTTAGCGAAAACAGGGTAATTGATGGTCGTGAATTAGAAGGTTTGGAGCATGTGAACAACAAATACTGGGTTTCCCTTGATGCGAAGGGAAAGCCGACCCTTGAATTGTTTCAGTCCACCAAGGCGGCGGACCCAGGCAACAAGGGATGGGGTGTGCATATGCGGTTCTGGGACAAGGAGAGCAAGGAGGAAATAACAGAGATGACCTCCTTCGCGTCAATGGATGCTCCTTGGGTGTATGCCCAACCCAATGGCGGCCTATATGTCGGCGGTGCCAAGATCGGCGGGTCATACAACAGTTTGGAAGGCGAGGATGGATTTTGGAATGGGGGGCTTCAAACAATGCTTGGTACGGCTGGCTTGGTGTTGGGGGGCACAGCAGCGGTTGCTAAAGGGAGCCTGAGCTTCATTGAAGGTTGGGGTCTTCTGAATTCAGTTGATGATATTACGTCCGGTTCAGGTCAGGGGTCGGTACTTGAGAATCTGTTTGGTAAGGAAACAGTGGACAATGCAAAGCTCTTCCAAAGTGGAGTTAGTTTTTCCACTGGCCTTGTTGGGTACATGCGCAAGGCACATATTGAAGTTACTGAAGGGAAAAAATATAAAAATGCTGTTATCGATTTGTTCAATGTGGTGAATGATGAGATAAACTTGATAAAAGGTGTCCGCGACAAAGCAAGTGATGAGGTTAAGTAATCATGTATTATTATTTAAATCCACCGATATTAAGTATTTGTGGATTGAAATGGGTTGCGTTATCGTTTTGTCATTTATTCTAAGGAATAATATAATTGCTGTTGCTATTATTATTACTATATTCGTCACATATGAGTTATTAAGAAGGAGGATATTATATCTTTATGATGATATGATAATGGTCCAATGGTATCTTAATCCATTGAAAAATAGTTTCAAGATATGTATAACCCATGTTGTTAGTTTGGAGTGGGTCAGTGGAGCCCATACAATGCCCGGCTCAGTGAGGGTTGCATATTGGTCTGGGTCAGCAATCAAAAGAATTGAAATTGTAATGAGTCGTTTACAGTGGTCCCGCTTGGTTAATGCGGTCAAGACACACCACATAAGGATTAAGACCTTAGATAATTAGGGGACTACTGATATGGCACCCAAATGGGTAGTGTTCCAGAACGTCACTTTTGCGATTTATGGACCTATAATCACCTGAAGGCCATGGAAGTATGGTTTAGCGGTTCCGTCTGATGGGAGCGGGTTATGTTTGCCGGAAGGGGAGATATGCCGTCAGGAGGGCTGTAATGCAGGCGGCCAGGCCATAGTTGTTCCAGATGGTCACCTGTGGCAGCAGGGGCAAGGCTTTCGGAACGGGTGTGTGAAAAGATCCAGCAATGACGCGATGAAAAAGTGCCAGTACTGTGAAGAAGCCTGTATCCGCAAGGGGATGCGTGATGGGGTCGTGCAACCTCCACGAGAAACCCGGAGCACCCCCTTCGAAATTTCGAAGTGGCTGGGTTTGAAAGAATGAACCAAGACAAAACTATCTTCACGGCGTATGCCAACGGGCGGAGACATAAGGCTGTTTTATAAACAGGCGCAGGGCGTGGAGGGCCTGACAACCGCGAATACGTGGGACGGCATCACCGATGCGGTGGCCGACCGTTACAAGAGCGAATACACCTACGACGCGAACGGGAACATCGAAATCATGGCCCGCCACGACGGCGACGGCCACCTGTACGATGCCATGAACTACGGCTACCACACGGACGCATACGGCCGCAAGCTGCGCAACCGCCCGTACACGATCGCCAAGGAGCAGGCCCGGTGGGCGAATAAGGTGGCGCACACGCTGGACAGCCTGGCGGCATACAGCGAACCGCGCTTCGTGGTCGAGTTGAACCCATAGGTGGGGCTGGGACCCCTGGCTGGCGCAGGTCTTCGGCATAATGAGGCTGCTGCCACCGGGCAGCACAAACCAAATCGGGGTTGTTCACCATTCCTTCCCCACCCCTGCGGTGCACCTTATCGGCATGCCATCTTTGCTCCGTGGGGGTCCTTCGCAAACTAGCCGGCCAAACCGCCATTTACGGGGTGAGCAGCATTGTTGCGCGCTTCCTCAACTACCTGCTCACGCCCCTGTACACCAGCCGCGGGGTTTTCGCGCCGGCAGCATTCGGGGTGGTTACCGCGCTGTACGCATGGACAGCTTTCCTTAACGTGGTGCTCACCTACGGTATGGAGACCACCTATTTCCGCTTTGCCAACAAGCATGCGGGCAACAAGCGGGTATATACCACCATTGCCTGGCTACTGGCCTTTACCAGCAGCGTATTCATTGTTATTGGCCTATTGGCCGGCAATACCATCGCTGCGGCCATCGGCTACCCGGAGCATGCCCTTTCGGTGCGTTTGCTGGTGGCCATCATTGGATTGGAGGCTGCCACGGCCGTGCCCATGGCCAGCCTTCGGCTGAAGGAGCGCCCGTGGAAATTCGCCTTGGTGAATGTGATCAGTGTGGTTGTGAATGTGGCAGGCAACCTGGTGATCTTCCTCTATTGCAAGCCGCGCTTCGATGCCGGCCATTCCAATGCCCTTATCGACCTGCTGTATTCCCCGGGCGTTGGTGTGGCCTATGTATTCCTGATCAACCTGATCAGCTCCGGGGTGAAGTTTTTATTGCTCGTGCCCGAATGGCCCAGGCCGCGCTTTAACGGTAGCCATGATTCCTTCGATCCCGAGCTGTTGCGCCCCATGCTCGGCTTCGGGCTGCCCCTGCTGGTGGCCGGGCTGGCCGGCATGACCAATGAAACCGCCGACCGGGTGCTGATGAAGCATCTTCTTCCCGCAGACCAGGCGGACGCCCAGATCGGCATTTACGGGGCCTCGTACAAGCTCGCCATCCTGATCACGCTTTTCATCCAGGCCTTCCGCTTTGCGGCCGAACCCTTCTTTTTCAGCCACGCCAAGGAAAAGGACAGCCGGCAAACCTTCGCCCGCATCATGAACATTTTCGTGGCCGTATGCATGGGGGCCTTCCTGTTGGTCATGCTCTTTTTGGACCTATTCAAGTGGTTCATCCCCAACCCCGCCTATTGGCCGGGCCTGGTGGTGGTGCCCATCCTGATGATGGCCAACGTATTCCTAGGCATTTATTACAACCAGAGTGTTTGGTACAAGCTCAGCGATCGCACCCATGCCGGTGGCACCATTGCTCTTTTCGGGGCAGTGATCACCTTGGTGCTGCTGTTCTGGTGGATCCCCCTGTTCGGCTACCTCGGCGCGGCCTGGACCACCTTCATTTGCTATGGCGCCATGGCGTTGGTAAGCTACCTGTGGGGCCAGAAACACTATCCCATACCCTATAACGTGGGCCGCGTGCTGGGTTACATGGCCACGGGGGTGCTGCTTTGGTGGGCAGCAGAGCAATTGCCCTTGGCGGGCCCGGCCAAATATGCCTTGCGCGGCTTGTTGTTGCTGGGGTACCTGTGGGGTGCGTGGCGGTTGGAGCGCGGGGCCAACAAAGGCGTGTGAAGCTTCCCGGCCAGGCTCGCAGGCCTGGCCGGTGCGCGCTACCCTTCAGCTTACAACCACGCCAAATAGTTGTCCTCCACCGTGCGCATGGCCTTGCGCTGGGCCTCGCTTTTGTCCGTATGGCCCAACAGGTGCAACAGGCCGTGCACCATTACGCGGTGCAGTTCATTTTGGGCCGAAACCCCGAAGGTGGCCGCATTGTCCTTGATGCGCTCATAGCTCATCAGGATGTCACCCGAGATGCCGGTGCCGGTTTGCAGGTCGAAGGTGATGACGTCGGTGAACTCGTCGTGGCCGAGGTAGCGTTTGTTGTAGGGCAGCAAGGCCCTGTCGGTCATTAGCACGAAAGTGACCTCACCTATGGAATGGCCATGGTCCGATGCCACGGCGGTGATCCATTCGCGGAGTTTCGCGCGGTCGCGGAAGGCGTTGGGCACGCCGATGTGCTTGAAGGCTATGATGCCTGCGCCCTTGGCCATGGCGTTGGGTTACTCGGCGGCGGGTTTCAGGCTGAAGGTAATGGCCACGGTGGCGCCATTGTCGGAGAATTCCACCCCATCGGACAGGGCACGCATGAGGAAAACACCCCGGCCGTGCGGTTTTTCAATGTTCTCCGGGTCGGTGGGGTCCGGCAGGTTCCCATGGTCAAAGCCCGGCCCTTCATCATTCACCACAAAGGTGACCATGTCGCCTTCCACGCCGTAGCCGAGCTGAACTTTCTTGGCCGGGTCCAATCCGTTGCCGTGGTGTATGGCGTTGTTCACGGCCTCGGTAAGCGCAATGAGGATGTTTCCGTAGAGTGATTCGGGCACATTGTACTTGGCACAGGCCTCATCGATCAGTTTCTCGGCCAGGGCAATGTTCTCGGCCTTGGCCGGAAATTCGATGCGTTGCGCGAAATGGACGTCCTCGGTAAGTGCAGCCATTGTTGATGTTCAGGGTCGGTCAAAAGTATCGAAATACTGATCCACACGAGCTTTGTAATAGGGTTTCAGCCCGGCAGGAACCGTGCGCAGCAATTCGGCCTCGCGCATGCGGTCCCGTTGGTAATTGAAGTACCGTGCGGGGTCGGGGTGGTCGCGGTCGCGGCCGGGCGTGCTCTCGCGCTTGTTGTCAAGTTCCCGTTCCCTTTCGGCCTTTTCAGCTTCCAGCAGCCGTGTCATGATGTCCTGTTGGCGCTTGATGGATTCTTGCGTGATGTTCTTGTTAACGATATCCTTCTCATTCTGTTCCATCTGCTCCGCCAATTTCTGCAATCCGTTGCCGGCGCCGGAGCCGTCCTTGTTGAGTTCCTGCGCTATGCGCTGCATTTCTTGCCGCAATGCGGCCTGCTGTGCCGCCAGCTGGGCCAGTTGTTGGCTCATGCCGGCCCCCATGCCGCCGGGGTTCTTCTCCCCGGGTTTCTCCCCGGGCTTCTGCCCTTTCTCCAATGCCTTGCGCATTTCCTCCAGTTGTTTGGAGAGGGCTTGTTGCTGGCTCCGGATCTTCTGCATCTTCTTGCTGTCCCCGCTGCTGCCCGCGCCACCCGGTTTGTTGCAGCTCCCCTTGCCGGGCATGCCACTGGCCTGTTGCTGTTGCATTTGCTGTAGCGCTTCATCCAGCATCAGGGCCAGGTTGTTCAAACTGGTCATGGCGCGCTGTTGGCGATCGGCGGCCATGGGGCCTTCCCTCGGGTTGGCGCGGGCCTCGGCCAAATGGCCAAGGGCACGGTCCATATGCTCGTTCACCAGGTTCATTTCGCGGTTCACCAAGGCTTGCAGCTGGGGCACCCGCTTGCTTAGGGCAAAAAGCGAATCCTCCACAATGCGCGAGTCATCGCGGAGCTTTTTCTGTTGCCGCCCGATGTCCACCAGGCGCGGGTCGCGCACGGCCGTGGCCTGCAGCGTATTCATGTTGGCCTCCTGGTCGAAACTGAGCTGCAGGATATTCTCCAGCAGCTGGCGCAGGGCATCCATGTCCTCTTCAGCCTGTTCCTGCTGGCCCTGTTGCATGGCGTTCCGCATGTCCATGGCCAGTTGATCCATTTGCTCACCGGCCTTCTGCTGGTTTTCACTGGCCTTCTTGTTCTGCTTGTTCTGTAGTTGCTGGCTGCTGTCCTGCTGCTTTTGGTTGATGTCCTTTTCCTGCTCGCCGGTATCGGGCAGCTCCAGGGGCCGTTCCAGTTCCTGGTTCTTTTTATCCAGTTCCTCCAATTGCTTTTGCACGTCCTTGAATTCCTCGTTCAGTTCCTGCTGCTTTTGCTGCAATTCATCCTGCCCTGTCCTGCCCTCCTTGGTCTCCTCGGCCAATTGCTGCTGTTTTTCCGCCAGCTTTTCCAATTGCCCGGCAATGTCCTCTGCCTTCTGCTCCACCTCCATTTGCTTGAACTGTTCCAGGGCGCGGTCCAGTTCTTTTTCCATGTCCTCCTGGCTGAGCTTCATGTCCTGCATCTTCTCCTGCAGTTGCTCCTTGTCGATCTTCTCCAGCATCTCCTGGATCTGCCGGTAGAGTTCCTTCATTTCCTCGCTGAGCACATTCTGGAAGAGTTCCTGCACCTGCTGTTGTTTCTGCAGGATGCGCT
This sequence comes from Flavobacteriales bacterium, assembly GCA_044507815.1. Taxonomy (GTDB): domain Bacteria; phylum Bacteroidota; class Bacteroidia; order Flavobacteriales_F; family PHOS-HE28; genus PHOS-HE28. Next base: position 219,634 of record JBIQIX010000006.1, read on the forward strand.
CATCCACTTCCCTGTAATCCTGTTGCTGTTGCTGGCTTTGCCGCAGTTGTTCGCTGGCCTTTTCAATGCGCTGCTCCAGCTGCTTCTGCCGGTCGAGCACTTGCTGCATCTTCTGGCGGTCCTGCCAGTTGAGTTCCTTTTTCTCAAGCGTTTCGCGGCGCATCTTGTCCAGGTCCCTGCGCAGTTCCTGGGCCTGCTTGATGCTCTCGCGCAATTCATCCTTTATCGCCTCGCCCTGCTTGTCCTGCTTTTCAGCAAGCTCCTTCAGCGTGGGGGCCTCAAAGCTTCGCACCATGCTCCGTGCGCTCTTGGGGCCGTTCACCCCATCGTTGTCCCACACCTCGAACCAGTATTCCACCTTGTCCCCCGGCAGCAGCCGCAATTCGCCCAGGTCGGCCGAATGGAAGAAGCGCTGGCGCACGTTGCCCGGCTGTACGGGCAGGTCCTTGGCCAGTTCGCGCTTTGCGGCCGGAATGCTGTCGCCGCCCTGCACCACCTTGTAATGGAAGACCAGCCGCTTGAACCCATGGTCGTCGCCGATCTCGCCCATAAAGTAGAGCCTGCGCGGCGCCAGGCTGTCGGCTTTTTCGTCCACCGCGATGGTCGGGTATAGGTCCGGCACCACATCCACACGGTATTGCGCGGGTGCCTGGGCCACGCGATCGCCATTGGCGGGGCTTACGGTGTAGGTGGCGCCGCGCAGAAATCGGCGGCTCGCGCTGTAGCGTTGCAGGCCGGGCCGCGCCGGGGCAAGCGCATACACCGTATCCTCGAACGCGATATCGAGCCGGTCGGCGCTGCGGGTCTCCGCGGTCCACGTGACCTTGGTGCCCGCCGGCACGGTTATATCGCCCGTGTTGTTGGTAACGGTACCGGCCATGCCGAGGTACGGCGGATAGTCGAGCGCCACGGTAAGGCCCAGCAGCAGCGGGTTGGCCTCGGTCTCCAGCCTGTAGCTGCCGCTTAGGAAACCATCGGCGGCCAGCCGGAAATCCACCGGTTGCTGCACATTGCGGAACCGGTGCACGAAGTGTGAAACATCCTGCCGCACCAAGGGAATGCGGCGGCCCTCCTGCTCCAGGAACACCTGTTGCGGCAATGCATCGCCCTGCATTTCCACGCGCAGGTCGAAGTCCTCGTTCTCCGGCACCCGCAGTTCGCTGTTCTGCACCACGAAGCGGAACGGGGCCTCGGGCAGGAATTCGGTGCCATGCTGCAGGATCCGCTTGGTGGGCGCGGTGATCAGTGATGGCGCCGCCAGTAGCAACACGAGCAGGATGGCCACCGGCGGCAAGGCATAGCGCAGGTACTTGCGGTTGTGGGCCAAGTTGATGGCCGTGGCAAAGGGCACGGGCGAGAGCTCACGGCTGCGTTGGTCGATGCTGGCGTCGATGAGCGCGCTGCGCGCGGGATCGGCCGCTGCCTGGTCGCGCAGTTGAAGGGTGTTCAGCAGCTTGTCCTTCACCTCGGGAAAATGGGCGCCTATGATGCGTGCGGCCTCGGCGTGACTGATCACCCCGCCCATGCGGAAGAGCTTGAGCAGCGGAATGATGATGAGCCTCACCACCACAATGGACCCCGCCAAGGCCAAGGACCAGAAAATGGCCGTGCGCACGCCCGTGCCGAAGCGGCCGAAGTACTCGCCCAGCGAGGCCGCCAGGAAGAACAGCACCAGCAGGCCCACCGTGTACAGGGCACCGCGGATCGCGCGGTCCTTGTAGTACTTGCGGATGAAGCCATCCAGCTTGGTGATGAGATGCCCGTAATCGGAATGCATGGCTGCCGGGGAATGAACGTGCGCGCAGCGCCGGAATTGCCCGAAAGTTAAGGCATTGGCCGGGCCGCCCATCATGCGCAACAACCGACCGTGGAATACAGCGGAAACATTTTCAGTATTTTTTGTTTCCTGCGTTTCCGCAACGCCTACCTTTGCCCCCGCAAATGGGCATGTCAAAGCATCCCCCGTTGGACGAGCGCGGCGAGCGGCTGGTGAGCGAAGCGGGAAAGATCTTCTGGACCTTCGGGATCAAGAGCGTTACCATGGATGACCTGGCGACGCGCTTGGGCATCAGCAAAAAAACCCTTTACCAGTACGTGAAGGACAAGAATGAACTGGTTGAACGCGTGCTGGGCCAGTTGGAAGGAGAATTCAAGTGCGGCATTGAACAGGTAGTGGACAGCGACCGCAACGCCATCGATGAACTGTTCGCGATCACCGAGCGCGTGGCCGAAATGCTCAAGGACATCCACCCCTCGATCCATTTCGACCTGGAGAAATACCACCCGGAGGCCTTCCGGAACGTGCTGGAGAGACGCCGAAACCGGGTGTTCGCCCTGATGGCCGCCAACATGCAGCGCGGGATCGAGCAGGGGCTTTACCGGCCCGACCTGGACATTGCGGTGATCGCCAAGGTGTACATCGCCCGCATGGACCTCGTGTTCGATGGCCAATTCTTCCCGCCGGGCGAGTTCGATATGAACGCGGTGCACTGGGAACTGTTCCGGTACCACGTGCGCGGGATCGCGAGCGAGAAGGGCGTAAAGTATTTGGTGAAGAAGGTGAAGAAGGAACAGTGACAAAGCGGCCAAGGAGGGAACATGCGGCACGGACCTGACGAACGAGACAACAACGCAGCTTTCATGAGGATCATACCGGCGATAGCCGCATTCGCAATGGCCTTGGGCACCCACGCGCAAGGCCCCGTACGGCTCAGCCTGCAACAGGCCATGGACCAAGCGGCCAAGCAGAGCTACAGCGTGCAATACAGCGTGCTGGAGGCGGAAAAGGCCGACGCCAAGACCAAGGAGGTGCTGGGCGTAGGGCTGCCGCAAATAAGCGCCACAGGCGGCCTCAACAACTACCTGAAGGTGCCCACGCAGCTGATCCCCAATCCGTTCGGCAACGAACCGCAGCTGCTGGAATTCGAATTCGGCATTCCTTGGACGCTGACCGGGGCCGTGCAACTGACCCAGTTGCTGTTCGACGGCAGTTACCTGGTGGGGCTGAAGGCTGCGCGTGCGGTACGCGACAAATCGCAGCTGGACCTGCAGAAGGCCGAGCACGATGCACGGGCACAGGCCGCCAAGGCCTATTACGCCGTGCTGGCGGCCGAACAAGGGGTACGCCTGCTGGGCGAAGGACTGCCGCTGCTGGAGAAAAGCACCAGCGATGCGCGCGCCATGGTGGAGCAAGGCTTTATGGAAAGCACCGACGTGGACCGCTTGACGATACAGCTGGCGGACACCCGCAACCAGCAGCGCAACATGCAGCAGCAGGCCAATGTGGCGCGGGCCTACCTGGCCTTGGTGCTGGGCCTGCCCGTGGGCACGCCCGTACAGCTCGCCGATTCGCTGGGCGAGTTGATGAACGACCCTGCCGAACAGGCATTGGCCAAAACACAGGCCACCAGCGGCCAGCACATTGATGAGAAGATCGCCACCTCAACCTTGGGGCTGGCCGTGCTGGAGGAGCGCCACCAAAAGGCCGCCTACCTGCCCACGCTGGCCGGGTTCATCAACTACCAGGAGCAATACAACGGCCTGGAGCTGAAGCCCTCGGCCGGTCCATGGTTCCCCAGTTCGCTGTGGGGCATCTCGCTCAACGTGCCCTTGTTCAGCAGCGGCATGCGGCACCAGCGTGTGCAACAGGCGAAACTGGCCATAAAACAGGCCGAGGTGAACCGCTTGGCCACCGAGCAACGCGTGCATACCGAACTGCTGCAGCAGCAGGCGCTGCTGGCCGCCGCGGAGGACAGCTACAACACCGCCAAGGACAACATGGACCTGGCGCGCAGGATCTTCCAGCGCACCACCGCCAAGTTCGAGGTGGGCATGGGCAGCAGCTTCGAGCTTACCCAGGAGCACGCCAACTACCTGGCCGCCCAACAGAATTACATCCAGCGCACCGTGGACCTGCTGCAGGCCCGCACCGAAATGCGCAAAGCCCTTGACCTGTACTGAAACCAAGCACCGGAAACTTCGGCATGCATTCCATTGCAACGGCAAGAACCGACATGAAAAAAACGACCCTCCTCCTCATTTCCGCACTGGTGGTGCTGGCCTCCTGCGGCCGGCCCGGCAATGGCGAAGTGGCCCGCAAGCGGGCCGAGCGCGACTCGCTGAAAACACAGTACGAGAAGCTTGGCAAACAGCTGAAGGCCGTGGAGGATTGGCTGGCCCTGAACGACAGCAGCGCGAGCCGCAACCTGCCCCTTGTTTCGGCCGAAACCCTGCAGCCCATGCCCTTCACCCATTACATCGACGTGCATGGCGTGGTGAAGGCCGATGAGAGCACCGCCCTCTTTTCCATGGCCGGCGGCCGGGTGGCCTCCATACGCGTGAAGGCCGGCGACCGCGTGCGCAAAGGGCAGGTACTGATGACCATGGACAACGACGTGGTGGAAAAGCAGATCGCCCAGGCCCGCGCCGCTTCCGACCTGGCCCGCACCACCTACGAAAAACAGCAAAGGCTCTGGAACCAACAGATCGGCAGCGAAATGCAGCTGCTCCAGGCCAAGACCCAAAAGGAACAGGCCGAGGCCGCCCTGGCCACCCTGCAGGAGCAGCAGCGCTTGGCCAATGTGACCGCCCCCTTCGATGGCGTGGTGGATGAAGTGATGGCCCGCGTGGGCGACATGACCGCGCCCACCATGCCCGTGGCCCGCGTGGTGAACCCGGGCGGGGTGCAGGTGCAGGCCGAGGTGAGCGAGGCCTACCTCACACGCGTGAAGGCCGGCATACCCGTGAAGGTCACGTTCCCGGGCATCGGCGAAAGCTTCACCGCGCCCCTGCTCTACGCCAGCGAGTACATCGATCCCGCCAACCGCACCTTCCAAGTGGCCGTGCGGGCACCGAAAAGCGAGGATTACCTGCGCCCCAACCTGCTGGGCGACCTGCAGATCCTGGATTCCCACGTCGATAGCGCCCTCGTTCTGCCCGCACCCGCCGTGCTGGACGATGTGGCCGGCAACAGCTACGTATTCGTGCTGGGCCCACCGGCCCAAGGTGCCAACGTGAAGGAGAACGAGGCCACCGCGCACAAGGTGTTCGTGAAGCGCATGAGCGAGTACAAGGGCATGGTGCATGTGGAACCCGTGGCCCATGGCGAATTGGCGCCGGGCATGCGCGTGGTGCTGGAAGGCGCCAAGAACGTGAGCGACGGACAGGCGGTGACCGTGGGCACCAACGGCGCGGCGCAGTAAAGGAGCAACGCCCGGCCGCAGGCAACCAGCCGTGCCGGGGAGCAACAGAAACCCATACATGAACCAGGAACAGGACATCGAAAAGGACCTTCACGGGCCGGAGCGGCAATTCGCCATAACCACTTGGGCGGTAAGGAACCGCACCACGGTGATCGTGCTCTCGCTGCTCATTTTCGTCACGGGCATCTACTCCTACATCGCCATGCCCAAGGAGAGCTTCCCCGAGGTGATCTCGCCGGAAGTCTTCATCTCCACCCCATACAACAGCAGCTCGGTCGTGGACATCGAGAAGCTGATCACCAAGCCGTTGGAAAAAGAGATCAACACCGTGAGCGGCGTTGAGGAGATCACCAGCACCAGCGTGCCCAACTTCAGTGCGATCCACGTGAAGTTCAGCTCCAACATCAAGCCGGAAGAGGCCCTGCGCAAGACCAAGGACGCGGTTGACAAGGCCCGCGGCGACAAGAACTTCCCCACCGACCTGCCCGCCGAACCCAACGTGGTGGAACTGAACATCAGCGAGCTGATGCCGGTGATGAACATCAACCTCAGCGGCGACTTCCCCATGGAGCAGCTGCATGCCTACGCCAAGCACTTGAAGGACCGCTTCGAGGCCCTGCCCGAGATCAACAAGGTGAACATCCGCGGCGTGCCGGAGCGCGAGGTGCGCATCAGCCTCGACCTGTACCAGCTGGATGCGCTAAAGTTGAACTTCGACGACATCGCCAACGCCGTGCGCAGCGAGAACCTCACCATCAGCGGCGGTGAAGTGCTTACCCATGGCCAGCGGCGCGCCGTGCGCGTGATCGGCGAATTCACCGACATGCAGCAGGTGCGCGATATCGTGGTGAAGAACGAGAACCAGAAGGAAGTGCGCCTCGGCGATATCGCCACGGTGGACTTCACCTACAAGGAACCCGAAAGCTTCGCCCGCGAATACGGCCGCCCCGTGGTGATGCTCGACATCATGAAAAGGGCCGGCGAGAACCTGCTCACCGCCAGCGACGGCATCCAGCAGATCATCAAGGAGGACCACGGCACCGTGCTGCCGCGCAGCCTGGGCATCTCCATCACCGGCGACCAAAGCGACCATACCCGCACCAGCGTGGAGGAATTGCTCAACCACATCATCCTGGGCGTGATCCTGGTCATCGGCGTGCTCATGCTCTTCCTCGGCCTGCGCAATGCGGCCTTCGTGGGCCTGGCCATACCCATGAGCATGTTCATCTCCTTCACCCTGCTGCACGCCTTCGGGGTAACGCTGAACATGATGGTGCTTTTCGCCCTCATCCTGGCCCTGGGCCGCTTGGTTGACGATGGCATCGTGATCGTGGAGAACATATACCGCCACATGGCCAATGGCGAGCCGCCCATGCAGGCCACAAGGCTGGCCGTGGGCGAGGTGACCATGCCCATCGTTACGGCCACCACCGCCACCGTGATGGTGTTCGTGCCCTTGCTCTTCTGGCCGGGCATCATCGGGTCGTTCATGAAGTTCCTGCCCATCACCTTCATGATCGCCCTGGGCTCCTCGCTGTTCGTGGCCTTGGTGGTGAACCCCGCGCTGGCCTCGCAATTCATGAAAGTGGGTGAGGAAAACCCGCCCATGCGCAAGGTGTGGCGGCTGGCCGGCCTGTTGGCGGTGATCGGCACGCTGGTGGCCGCACTTGGCGCCACCGTGCACGGCGATACCGTGTTCGGCATCGGCATCTTCATCATCTTCCTCGGCCTCATGGGCGTGCTCAACGCCAAGGCCTTCGTGCCGGCCGCCAGTTGGTTCCAGCACAGTTGGCTGCCCCGCCTGGAGGCGCGCTACGAGAAATTCCTGCGCTACGCACTGGACCGCCACCACCCGCGCACGTTCCTGATCGGCACCGTGGTGCTGCTCCTGCTCTCCTTCGTGCTGTTGGGCGTGTTCCCGCCGAAAACGCTCTTCTTCCCCGAGAATGAGCCCGAGTTCGTGAACGTGTTCATCGAAGCGCCCATCGGCACCGACATCCTCAAGACCGATTCCATCACCCGCATCATTGAAAAGCAGGTGATGCAGGTGGTGGACGTGCCGGGCTACAAGGTGGCGCCGGGCACCAAGATGCCGGACGGCACGGTGGCCAGGGACAGCGCCAACTACCTGGTGAATTCCGTGATCGCGCAGGTGGGCGAAGGCGCCGCCGACGCCCAGTCCAACAAGCTGCAGGTGGGCGCCACGCCCAACAAGGGCCGCATACAGGTGAGCTTCGTAAAGTTCGCCGACCGTCGCGGCGTGCTCACCAGCGATGTGCTGCGCGATCTGCAGGACCACATCAAGCCCCCGCCCGGCGTGGTGGTAAGCGTGGCCAAGAACCAGGCCGGCCCGCCCGTGGGCAAGCCGATCAACATCGAGGTGAAGGGCAAGGAGATCGAAGGCCTGTTGGCCGAGGCCGAACGGGTGAAGAAATACATCGAGGACCGCAACGTGCCCGGGGTGGAGTCGCTGCAGCTCGACATCGACCGCGCCAAGCCCGAGATGCCCGTGATCATCGACCGGGGCAAGGCCCGCAGGCTCAACGTAAGCACCTATGCCATAGCCGATGCCATGCGCACGGCGCTCTTCGGCAAGGAAGTGGGCAACTACCGCATCGATGGGGATGACGATGACCACGAGATCAACATCCGCCTCGACGACAAGTACCGGTATGACCCCGAGGCCCTGATGAACATGCGCGTCACCTTCCGCGACATGCTCACCGGCCAGATCCGCCAAGTGCCCATCAGCGCCGTGGCCACCGCCGAGCGCAGCAGCACCTTCAGCGCCATCAACCGCAAGGACATGGACCGCGTGGTCACCATCAGCTCCAACGTGATCGCCGGCTACAACGCGAACGAAGTGGTGCAGCAGATCAAGGACCAGCTCTCCAGCGGCTTCACCATCAACAAGGGCTACACCCTGGCCTTCACCGGCGAGCAGGCCGACCAGGCCAAGGACATGGGCTTTTTGATGCGCGCCTTCCTGATCGCCATTTTCGTGGTGTTCCTCATCATCGTGGCCCAGTTCAACAGCGTAAGCTACCCCTTCATCGTAATGAGCACCGTGGTGTTCAGCACCATCGGGGTGTTCCTGGGGCTGGTGGTGTTCCGCATGGAGTTCGTGGTGCTGATGACCATGCTGGGCATCATTTCGCTGATCGGCGTGGTGGTCAACAACGCCATCGTGCTCATGGACTTCGCCCGGCTGCTCTTCCTGCGCAGCTCGCGCAAGCTGGGCCTGCCGGAGGACCGCATCATTCCCAATGACGAAAGCCGCGAAGCCCTGGTGATCGCCGGCAAGACCCGCCTGCGGCCCGTGCTGCTCACCGCCGTTACCGCCATCCTCGGGCTATTGCCATTGGCCGTCGGCCTCAACTTCAACTTCCTCTCCCTGTTCACCGAGCTCAACCCGCACATCCATTTCGGCGGCGACAACGTGATCTTCTGGGGGCCGTTGAGCTGGGCCGTGATCTACGGATTGGTGTTCGCCACCTTCCTTACCCTGATCATGGTGCCTGTAATGCTGCTGATCGTAATGAAGGTGAAGCACCGCAGGCAGTGGAAGCGGGATATGCGGGCGTGATGGCGCTGTAATACCATCTCGCAACAGAAGGCCGTCCAAAGGTGCGCCGCTATTTTTTCGCAGGACAATCCGAGGGGATGGTTGCGTAGTGGTGCCTACGGGACCATCGCCACGGGGAAGACATGCCAAGTAGCTCGGGCGATGTTCCATTGCGATATGGTATTGTACCCGAGTAGCGGGCTTTAGACCCGCTCGGGTAGGCGTTAACACCCGGCCGGGGTATGGGCGGCCCCTGCGCGAATGAGGCCAGGCATCCGGTTGGGTGCAACCCAACACCTGGGAGGGTCGCCAGGTCCACCCACGCGGATTGAATCCTTCACCCAAGCGGGTGCGGCCTTGCACCCAAGAGGTGGAAGAGCGGCATCCGGCCGGTTCAAACAATCCATGCGAGCGGGTGAAGGCCCCTGCCCGGCCGGCATGAACGCACCACCCGGCCGGTACCGCTACGGCATCCGGCCGGGTGCGGCAGGTAACCTTGCCAACTGTGCCGCCGTTCCACGCCAAATTCATGCAGGAATTGCATCAAAACAGCCGAAAAGCCATGAAAGCAACCCTCAAACTTGGCCTGAAGGGGCTCACTCCCGCCCGGGTGCGTGAACTTGCCTCGTGTGTGGCGGGCAAAATGATGGACAACCCGGACTTTCCCGAACCCCCGGTGCCCGTGGCCGAGCTGAGGGAAATGGCCGAGCGCCTGGGGCAGGCCATCACCGAGGCCCATGAGGGCAGCCGGTTGAGCAAAATGGAACGGAACGAACAAGTACGGGACGTTTGTGCCGCCCTGCGCCGCATGGCCGATTACGTGCGCATGCAGTCCGCCGGTGATGCGGCCATGATCGAAAGCTCCGGGTTCGGCTTGGCAAAAAGGCCATCGGCGCCGCAAACCTTGCCAGCCCCCATGATCAAAGGCACCCGCATGACGGGCCGGTCCGGTGAAATGGAGCTCAGGTGGAGCGGCGTGCCCAACCGCCGCATCTACCACATCAGCATTTGCCACCAATTGCCCACCAACGAAGGCGCCGAATGGCAGCTGGTGGGCGTAACCGGCAAGGTCACGCACTTGGTGCAAGGCCTGGAGCCATACAAGGCCTATTGGTTCCGCGTAACCGCGGTGGGCGCCTTGGGCGAGGGCCTGCCCAGTGCACCGGTGCTGGGCCGGGCAGCTTAGGCAGCGCAGCACCCAATGGAACAGTCCTGGTTTTAGCAACTTATTCATACCTAAAAATTGTTTATACATTGAGCCGCGTTGATGCCATATGCCCGGGCCGTCCAATAATCTGCGCCGCTGGCTGTTTATCTCCATAGGCGCTCAGATAATGTGCATGGCGCATGCACAAACCGGTGCACCATCCGGACCCGTGGGGAATACAGTCCCAGCGTTGCAACGGCCCTTAGCACGATCAACAGGAAGCTTTGAACTCGGCGGTGTCCATGGCTTGCTGCCCTATTCTTCGGAACTGAGCGGGCAATGGAATGCTTTCGCAAAAGGTAACATAGGCTTCACTGTTGGGGGCATTCCGCTGAAGGTGGTTTGTGATCTTGGTACAGACCTGCCCTATCGTGGCCAACGAAATAGTATCCGCTTCTTCTTCGATGCGCCAAAACTGGTTGATGAAGCAAATTGGGCCGATGCCAAGCAATTGCATTTGGTCCAAGGGAAGCTGGATTCACTGGAAAGCCTGAAACTGGGCCAGTATCGGAAAGTGAGGGGCGTAGAGGCCAAACTCACTAATGTGCAAGGCCATGGCGGCCAACCCGGTTCCGCGCGGCCGCAAGTGGACATGCCACGGATGGATGGAAAGGGCGTTGGGGACACATTGGATGCCTCCGGTTTCAATCTCCAAGTGCCGCAGCAGCCAGAGCTTTCATATGGTGTTGCGGACAGCTTACGCTTCGCGTTGTTGCGCGAAAGGCAGCAACTGGAGCAATTGGATCAGGCGATAGGGGAACAGCGCATGCAAGTCCAACGCTTACAAGCCGTAATGCACGCTAGAAAGGCTGAACCGGGAATCGTAGGCAAGTTCATGCAAGGGGTAAAACGGCTGGAATTGGGTTCATGCACACCTGCCTCGTCGGAATTCCTTATTAACGGTATCAATTTTCAAGGGGTATCATTCGAGTACGAACGTAAGGGAATATACTTGGCTCTCGAAAAGGGAAGGAGTTTCGATGATACTTGGCTGGATGCCAATCCGGTGGAGGGAAAGCTGAGGGCCTTGCAACAAAGCCTTTTTATCTCAGAGGCCCGTGAGCTTGACGCCAGGAAGTTGACCTCGATCAAGGCCGGCATAGGAGCAAGAAATGCCACGCATTTCCATATCGGTTATTTAAAGGGTACAAGACCCGGGACGCCCGGGACCTATGCCTCCCCGGGCCAATGGCCAACCTTGCAAAACCATGTGGTTGAAGCAGATCTGGGCTATGCGATAGGAAAAGCACACATGTTGCGGCTGGCCTTGGCACGCTCCGTCACCGGGGCCAATGAAAGTGCAAGCGCGGGTGGTGCCACTGTGGGCGACCTGTTCGGTAGAAGCCAAACCCCCGACCAAGCTGGAAAACTGGAATGGTCCAGTACAATTGCCGCCACCGGCACTAAGGTTAGCGCGGCTTTTGGGGCCATTGCCCCCTACTTTCAAAGTTTCGGTATGGGGTACATAAGGAACGGATCCCGTATGCTGGAAACAAGAGTGGAACAACGCATGGGGAGTAAACTGCGCCTGAAGGGACGTTATATCCAAGAGCGGCGCACGTTCCCGTCCGAACGCACCTTCGATATACGGCGGGTGCAGCTGATGGTATCGTACCGCCCAACGAGGGCCTGGTCAATTCGTGCAGGTGTATTGCCGGTGCTTGTCCTGGAACACGACCCCGGGGTTGGTTCGGACACCAAAACACGGAACGGTGTGTACACGTTGGGTGGAGATTACCGGCGGAGGTGGAAGCGGACCGTTGCGGTGCTGGGCGGGGATATCGGCTTATACCGATCGCAAACGGGCATGCGCGAGGAGATCGTCCAAAACTCCAATGTGTCACTCTCCTTATTCAATGCGGACCGCTGGCGGACCAGTGTCGTTTGGTCCGGTCTAAGTCCGTGGGCAGATGTTGGCGCCGGTTCCAGTAACCTCGCTGTTGACATATCCTATCGAACGCGCAAAAGGTTTGAGGCTTCGGTTGGTGTTCAGTGGCCAGATCGTGGGGATGCGGGATGGATCGCCGAAGTACGGCGTCCCGTGGGCGGGCATCTTACCGTGGGTCTCCGCGGGCAAAGCTTCGCTCGGCCGGATATCATTTATCTTCAAGATGTTTGGTCAGATCAAAATAATGCTTATAATTGGACGCTCTTAACGACTTTGGTTTGGTGATTAAGGTCAATACGGCTATACGAAGGCGCTTGATACAGGCTCTTTTGTTGCTGGCATGGCCGTGTTGGGCCAGTGCCCAAGTCATCGTGCAAACGGCCACCATCGAGGGCAACCTGTTCAGCCAGCGCACCTTCATGCAGGTCACCCTGCTCAACACAGGTGCGGCCTGTGCAGTGCAAATGGAGGGCGCTGTGCACACCCGGTCCGGGGAACCTGTTCTCCGGTTCATGTGCGCACCATTCCAAATGTCAACAGGTGGCCGAACGATCAACTCGGCGGAGTTGACCACGAACACTTTCGTATTCGGGTCTGGGGCGGCCGCAAGGGCAGCTCAATATTCGAATCGCTTGCCAGGTGGCGAATATCGATTCTGTGTTAAGGTGCGTTCGGCCGGAAACGAAGTGGATGATGAGTTCTGTGAAAAGTTCATTGCGGAGGAATTCATGTTCCTTGATCTGGTTTCCCCGTGGGACGGTGATACAATTGATGAAGTGCGCCCAGCGCTTTCTTGGACCATGGCCGGGCCCAGTGGCACATTGGGCCTGGCCGAGCTTCGCTTGGTACTTGTTCCCATGGAAGTGCATGACAATCCGGACCAAGCAATAGCCTCGGCCGTACCCATGTTCATCATTCCGCGATTAAAGGAAAGGATCGTACCCTACCCTTCAGGCCTGCCTTCCTTGGAACCCGGGCACTGCTACGCATGGCAAGTGGAGCAATTGGACGGTGCCCGTGTAGTGGATCGTACCGAACCATGGGGCTTTTGCGTGCGCAAGCATGTGGAACCCCTGCCGAACAAATATGTCCGCCTCGACCGCGTGGAGCCGGGCGCGGTCTATGAAGCCGCGGACCGCAGGATCTATTTCCGGTACGACGAGCCCTATGCGTCCGCGCAGGTGGACTGTTCCATCCTGGACGAACGGGGCGGGCACGTCCGGCCGCAATTGCAGGATGATGCAGGTGCCGCCGCCGAAGTGGGCGTCAGGTCCGTGGGGGTCAACCTCTATGAACTGGACCTCCAGCCTTATGGCCTGAAGCCGGGCTATTATGACCTGGTGGTGCGGAATGAGAAAGGGCGCGCCCGAACGATGAAATTCCACGTGCCCAGGTAAAGGAGCCCCGCCCATGCCGAACCCTTCCACCAAACGATCCGGCAGCCGATCCACGGCAAGCGCGTTGTTCCTGGCGCTGTTGTTCGCGTCCTGCGCGGACGGGCCTCTTGCGGAGCAGAAGGCCGGGGCGGGCCATCCCGATGCCGATGGGGCGGGCCTGTTCTCCTGGCTGCGCCCGACCCCCAAGCCGCTTACCGATTGCGCGGGCCTTGCGAAATGGTTGGCCAGCAACGGGGACCGCTTCACGGCCAAGATCAAGCGCCCCGGCTTCGAGCTGGAAGCCACCTATCGCGCTGCCGCCTGCACCGCGTGCATGGAGGATCGCGAAGCGGCTTTTGCGGACACTGCCTTCCAGGCCCGCGTAGCCCAGCTCAGGCAAACAGAACTGTACGTCCTTAAACTGACCCCGGGACAAGAGGGCGACAGCCTGACGCTGGACCTGGGAGCGGAGCTTGCCGGGAGCCTTGTCGAAGTGGTGGGCTCGGATACCTTCCCGTGCAGCTTCATCCATGTGGAGGCCCTGCCTTCGCTGCTGCCCTATCGGACCGCCCTGATCGCTTTCGATCGGCCGCAGGACGACCGGGACCGGCAACTGGTATTGCTGGACCCCGCATCCTCCTATGGGGGCAACCTCACGTTCTCGTTCCCGCAAGGCCATTTGAGGACCTACCTGGCCCTGGTCCCGGACACCCTTACAAGCCCCCGATCATGAGCAGGACCAAGCGCATCATAGCTGCTTTCTTCGCTCTGCTGATGCTCAGTGAGTCCATTTTGCCCACGGCGGCCTATGCGCTGAGCTCCGGGCCGTCCCAGCCCGAGGTGCAAGGATTCCAGCCTGCCGGGGTGAACGACATGGTGAACCTGTTCACCGGGGATTTCTCCTACAATATCCCGCTGCTGGACGTGGAGGGCTATCCGGTGAACCTGTTCTACAATGCCGGCATCGGCATGGACCAGGAGGCCTCCTGGGTAGGGCTGGGCTGGAACCTGAACCCGGGGGTGGTGGAGCGCAACCTGCGCGGATTGCCGGACGATTTCAACGGGGACCTGATCACGCGGGAAATGGGGCTGAGGCCGAACAGGACGTTCGGGTTGTCATTCGAGGTGGGAAACGAGCTTTTTGGTAAGGACATATTGGATGAACTCGGAAATGTGACTGGACACCAGGGCGGTCAAATATCCATCGGTGTTAGCCCAAGTTTCAATAACTACTATGGGCCTGATTTTGAATTTTCTGCGGGCGTTTCGTTACGGTCCACAACCACAAACATCAGTTCGATGAACTGTGGTCTCGGCCTGCGCTCCAGTGCGAACCGGGGGCTTACTATAAGCCCCACTATAGGATTTGATCGAGAATTTTCGAACTTACGAAAGAAAGCAGGATTGAATTTTGGCCTCTCCCTGAGTTCCATGCAAGGCATGACAAATGCTTCGTTTGGCGCTAATTTACGTAGCAGTAAGAAACCGAAAAAGGAGGATGCAAATGTGGTTAATGGGAATAACCAAATCAATACTTGGCATGGTATAGCTCGGATGAATTCTTCCTTTGATCTAGGTTCCCCAACCTATAGCCCTGAGGTGACCTTGCCGATGGAGAACTTCTCCGTTTCCCTTGGGGTGACTTGGCCTTTGACCGTTCCTCCCATGAACCATCCGAACTTCACTCTTGGCGGATTTTACAGTCAACAAAAGCTTGCTACCAATAATGTGTCGAGATCCGCTTATGGTTACCTCCATTTGGGCAATGGCCAAGGGTTACCCGACGCTCTGTTGGACTTCAATCGGGAGAAGGATGGCCCCTATAGTGAAGACCGTGCGGGGCTAGGCCTCGCAAGTTTAACGAACGATATTTTCTCAGTAAGCGGGCAAGGGGTGTCCGGCAGCTACAGGGCCTTTCGTTCCGAGGTTGGCCATGTCTTTGATCCACACAACTCCTCAGGGGGGGCGGGCTGGTCGTTGGGCGGAGAGGTTGGGGCAGGCACTGGTTTTCATTTGGGTGGAGACCAGGTCATCAATTATTCGTTATCTGCCTCTGGGGACTGGTCAACCGGGAATTTGACCGGCACAGTACTGAATTACCGAGCAACAGGCCATGCGGACCAGGAACTTGTTTTCTTCCGAGAGGCGAATGAGGCTGTGGTGGAGCAGGATTCCTCCCTGTGGCTGGCCTATGGACAGGACCGGCCCGTGCAACTCGAACTCGTCGGACCTCGTGGAAATGGATATGAACTAGGCAAAAAGTTCATGCACGGCAACGGAGAGGTTCCTGAGATCAACTACCGACAAAAGCGGGAACCACGGGCACAGCTGTTCAGTTACCTAAACCACCGTAATGCAATGTACCTGGGTTTGGACATGCCTATTTCGCATACAGATCCGAGATTATCAACAATACCAGATCATCACATCAGCGAAATCACTATTACGGGAAATGGGGGAGGGCGTTATGTGTATGGGGTTCCCACCTACAATATCAGCCAAAAGGACGTGGAGTTCAGTATAGAAAAAAAACCTAAGCCCCCGCTATTTCCAAATAATGAAATCCCATCAGGATCTGGCTTAGTGGTTTATAATTCTCACGACGTTTCAATTTATAATAAAAAGGGACGAGACCATTACTATTCTTGCACAACCACTCCTCCATATGCTTATGCTTTCCTACTAAGTGCAGTCCTAAGTCCGGATTACTCGGATGTGGACGAAATCCGTGGACCAAGTGACGGGGACTTGGGCAATTATACCCGGTTCACCTACTCGTCCCCCAGCAATGCTTTCCAATGGAGGACTCCAGCAGCTCCTGGCGTGGCCCGATGGAACAAAGGTCTCCACGGAGACAGCTCGGATGACAAGGCAAGTTACGTATGGGGTGAGAAGGAAGTGAGGTACTTGACTGCCATTGAGAGCCGGAACTTCATCGCCATATTCCACCACGCTGCACGAGAGGATGCCAAGGGTGTAAATGAGGATGGATCATTGAGCAATGCAGTGAGCCAAAAGCTTGATAGCATATCCTTGTATCCTAAGATAGCATTTTCTGAAGACCCCGATATCGCGCCGATTACGCGTGTGCATTTTGCCTATGACTATTCACTGTGTCCGAATACGCCGACCAGCACCGCAGCGGGCAACGGCAAACTGACGCTTAGGAGGGTATGGTTCAGCCATGGTAACTCCCAGAGAGGGGTTACCACACCATACGTATTTTCATACGGTACGGGTCCGATCGGTAACCCGGCCTATGATATGCGCGCACAGGACCGCTGGGGCAATTATAAACCCGAAAGCACCCTGCCGAACGAGGAGTTTCCTTATGCGGAACAAGTTCATGCCGACGCTGATGCAAATGCCGGTGCTTGGAATCTAAAAACCATTACCACACCATCAGGCGGGATCATATCCGTGGAGTATGAAGCAGACGATTATGCTTATGTACAGGATAAGCCGGCTATGCGTATGTTGAAATTGTCTGCCTTCATGCCGAGTGGAATGCCGGGTTTAAGAGGAGAAGGAAGGCTTTTGTTTGATTTACCCATTGAATGCAGCGGCATGTCCGACCCGAATGCCATTAAGGAAGCGTTGTTCGGTGGTATATATAATCTCTACTTTAGGTCTTATGTGCAAATAAATAATGTGCCGGGGCATTCAAAATGGGACTATGTATCCGGATATGCCCGCATTTATGATGTTACAATTGATGTCACCAACCAAACCGGATGGGTTGATCTGCGTGCTGAACCCATTGATGAGGGGAGCCCGTCAACGGTCAACCCCATATATCGGGCCGCATTGGAATTCATGCGGCTTCATTACCCCACCCTTGTGCATCCGGGTTCTCCCATATTGAATGATGACGTAGTGGTGGGCGCGAGCTGGTTGGCAGCAATGGTTAATTCCGTGGTCGGCTTCATCGGCCAGATCGGTGCCTTCTTCCAAGGGCCTAATGCCACATTGGGGGGCCACGCTGCGTTCTGTAGTACGGCCGATCCGCAGAGGAGCTGGATCCGGGTGAATGAGCCGGACCGGATGAAAAAAGGCGGTGGTCACCGGGTTAAGAGCATTCGGATCAGCGACAACTGGGAGAACATGGAGGCCCAAGAGGCTTCCAAGACTTTCACCTATGGTCAGGACTATGTTTATGGCGATCAAGGCGGTTCATATGGAGTGGCGGCCTACGAACCGATGAGCGGGGCCGACGAGAACCCTTGGCGACAACCGACATATGGCATCCGCGAGACCGGGCCATTGACCCCGGATGAGCGGTCATATCAAGAACTACCTTTTGGCGAATCCCTGTTCCCAAGCCCGGTGGTAGGCTACTCCAAGGTCGTTGTGACCGACCATTACCCAAACGCTCAAGCCCGAATAGCTCACGGAACGGGGAGGGTCGAGCACGAATTCCATACGGCCAAGGATTTTCCCACGGTCACCCGAATGACCAGTATTAGCCCTGGTGGGCGAGTCAACCCGAAGTGGAGCATTGGGAGCCTGACACGGCTTAGGGTAATAGATCACATGCACGCTACCCAAGGGTATGTAGTGGAGACCAATGACATGCATGGGAAGCCCAAAAGCGTGGCTGTTTTTCCTGAAGGAGCGGGTCCGGAAGATGCAGTGGAAGTCACTCGCTACAACTATGCCCGGACAGGTGGCGGCACAGGCGGCCTGAGCAATACGGCCACCGTGATCAATCCGCAGGGAGAAGTGAGCAGGGCCACTATAGGTCGGCAATATGAATTCGTGGCTGACAATCGGGAATTCATTAGTAAGGGAAGTTCGGTGGGGGTTATGCTTAATCTCGAAGGAGTTCCTATTCCATTTCTTCCCTTCCTGCCCATTGTGCTTCCGAAGTATGCATCGAGCAGCACGATTTTCAAGTCCTCCGTGCTGGTGAAGAAAGTCCACCGGTTCGGTCAGCTCCAGTCCGTGACGCAGGTGAGCCACGGATCCGTGGTGACCACGGAGAACCTGGCCTATGATTCACAGACCGGAAAAGTGCTGCTCACCCGCGTAAACAATGGCTTTGACGATCCAGTGTACTCGTTGCACTTTCCGGCCTATTGGCATTATGAGGGCATGGGACCGGCCTACAAGAACATGGGCGTGCACATGCAGTTGGCGCTGAATGCCCAGGGACGGGCAGAAGTAGTGGACGCAGCGAAGTACTTCTTTCCTGGCGATGAGCTGGCCCTGGGCACGGCGGCGGGGACCCCCCCATCCGAGCGGGGCTGGGTCGACCAAGTGGAGCCGGGCCGTATTCGCGTGGTTGACCGCACTGGACAACCCGTGCAAGGAAGCCGAAGTGCCGTGGTTGTCCGCTCAGGCAGGCGCAACATGCAGGGGGTGGACATGATGACGTTGACGCTTCAACGAAACCCGCTGGAAACCCTGGCCTCCAACGTGTATGCCGGCATCCTCAACGCGGAAGCCCGGGAATTCAATGGCCAGTGGCGGGCGGAATGTGCCTGCATGGACCCCGAGGAGCCACGCCTGAATGATTGGCTGATGAACAGGAAAGGGGCGTGGCGGCTGTGGAAGGAGGATGCATGGCTCACGGAACGGACACGCTCCATATATGATAACAACACCGACATTCGCCGGGATGGAGCCTACACCTCGTTTTCACCCTTGTACAAGGTGAACAACGGCCAATGGGGCAAGGACAAGGCGGGATGGACCACGGCACGGGAAGTGATGGATTACAATGCCCGGGGCCAAGAGCTGGAACAGCAGGATGCCTTGGGACTATATTCCGCCGCATTGTTCGGACTGGGAGGCAACCATGCCATTGCCTTGGCCAGGAATGCCCGCAGAACGGAATTACTGTCGCTGAACTTCGAAGAGGGGTCGGCCACTGGCGACTGCATATCAGCCTGGGAGTTTGAGGGAGCGCCTGATGCGATACAGCAAGGGGTGGCGCATAGTGGCCGCTACGGGATCAAAGTGACCGGCAGCAGCCCGGCGACCATTACCGCTAAGGTGGTTGCTTGTCCAGCTTGGAACTGCCAGATTCAGTTAGCACCTTCGTTGATCGGGGACGGCGCGCCGCTGTCACATATCGTAGTGACGGCTACAGGCGGCCTGCCTCCCTATAGTTTTACGTTGGAAATTCATGGCGGAGACGATAGCGATGTCCAGTATCAACTTGTCGGGGACGATTCGGTGGACCTTGTGTGGACCGACGGCACCCCTGCCAATTTCCCTGTGGAACTGAGAGTAACCGACAGAGCAGGCTGTAGGACCGTGCTCAAGTGGCCAGCACCATGAAAGCGACCCGCACATCCTCTTCAATTTCAATAATGTGGCTGTTGGCGCTGGCCATGTTCCCTGCCGGAGTGGCCGCGCAAGGGAACTGGTATGATGGTTTGCCCCATGTTTCCTTTGTCACTCCGAATGCCGGAACAAATTGCATGAACGCCGTAGAAATAGAGCATTCCAGCTCTTTTGACGTCCAAGCAGGAGATAGTCCTTTTGGAAGGATATGTCCCGTCCTGTTCTACATGGATGCTTGCCCGGAGTGGGTGGATGGTGAGGTCACGGTCCTAATCCCTGCAACAGTCTTGGGAATTCCAGTAGCCACGGCATATGTAACTGTGGGCATGGAGGGTCAGCAATGCCCACTAAATGGCATTGACTTATGTGTTTTTGATACTCCCTCTATTGATATGTCAATTTGGCAATACATTGTTCCTAATTCAAATATACATGTGATAAACAATTTTAATTATGTAGAAACCGTCATTCAAATTAGCAATTCACAGGAGAGCAGAAAATTGTATATTCTGTTGTACTTGGATGGATTATTTGCATCTAACAATGCGGGTGCCCCTATCTATATGCGGGTGCAACCTGGCCTGCCGTGTGAAGAATGCCCCGTTTGTCGCGAATGCGAGGAGTGCCTGCCCGCCTTCACCCCCCAAGTGGGAAAAATGTACAAAGTCAATGCCTGGACGAAGGAAGAGAGCGCACCCCTTTCCACAGTGACCTATGCCGCACCCTACTTATCCCTGAACAGTCTCGATCAAGCTGGGCAGGTGATCGAATCCACGGAAGTCACACCTTCGGGTCCTATCATCGACGGATGGCAACGCATGGAAGGCACCTTTATGATGGACCCAGCGGCTACACAATTCCAAGTGCTTTTTGGAACCTATTCAGGTCCCGTGTATTTCGACGACATCCGCATTGTTCCGGCCGACGGGAGCATGACCAGTTATGTGTATGATCAGGACAAGCAGCGCTTCGTAGCGGAGCTGGACGAGCGCCACTTCGCCACCTTCTATGAGTATGACAATGAGGGTCGGCTGGTGCGCACCAAAAAAGAAACGGAAAGAGGCATTATGACCATCCTGGAAAGGAGGGAAAGCGGTCACCATACGGGCGGGCAATGAGAGGGCGGACTGAAATAGCGGGCTTAATGCTGTGCGCCGTGACGATGTACAGCCCGCAGATCAATGCGCAGTCCTGGGAGACCGTGGATCCTGCATCTGTGCGGGAATGTCTTCGTGCCAGCGATAGGCTGTACGCAGCGATGCCCAACATGCGGCTCTCCACTCAGATCTACTCGTACGAGGATGCAAGTTCCACAGTACCGCAGGACAACGGCACTTCCGTGGTGTGGCGCATCGGCGATCGGTACAAGGCCGAGCATTTGGGCGTGATCTCATACCAGGATGAAGAATTGAGCCTGGTGGTGGATCCGGAAGAGATGACGATACTAGTGGGTGCTCCAAGAGACCTTCGAATGGTGATGCAACGCGCCATGGAGGACAGCCTTCTGGCCCATGCGGTGCGCGTGGGCAGATCAGAGGGGCAGGACGGAACTCGCTTCAGGATCAAGTTGGCCCCTGGTGGCACCTTTGATATCGTGGAGCTGACCTTCGATCGGCAAGGCTGGCTACGCAAGGAAGTACTGTATTGGGCCAATCCCATGCCTCGGCGTCCCGGTGATCCTTCCCGGGACAGCTACCCCAAGCTCGTGCTTGTCTTCGGCGTGCCCGAGCGAATAGACCCTTCCAGCGTGAATGCTGACCCTGGGCACGTGGTGTCTTGGAGGAACGGGGAGCTGGTGCCGTCCGCTGCGTGGAGGAATTACACCGTATTCGATACCCGTCCGCGATGAACCGGCCTGTTATCCGTCACACCCTGCTGCTGCTATGTTTCATTGGCATGGTGGTCGTGCAGGCGCAGGTGGTGGAGCCTTCCTGGAGCCGGGCATGGCCCGCTGACACAACCCCCGTATCCGTAGGCGATACGCTAGTGGTGGAGTGGGTGGCCCCTGCACAAGGATCCGAGTCAATATCATACGGGATCAATGACCTCGTGCGGTTGCGCAACAATCCCTGGGACCAGGACAGCACCACCCCCGCCCAGGATGTGCGGATCACGCTTCACATTACGGCCACCACCAACCCGGACCATGGCCATTACCGGCAGGCCAGCGATGAGGATACCCTTCTGGTCGCGGTGCTGAAAGTGGGCATGCGTGGCGCGGACCTCCATGTTCCGGGGCTGGACAGTTTGTTGGCCATGCAAGATGATAGTTACCACATATACAGGAACGCACATCGCATGAGCATGGTCGTTGCCGGGGTGGACATCAATGCCGGGGAGGGCTGGCAGGCTGCCGGAAGCATGCCAGCCGGGCTGCTCTTGGAGACCGACATCACTTGGTCCCATATTCCCATGTTGGCGCTTCAGGATGCCCCGGACGGGCTCAGTGCAACGTTGCTGCAATGCCACCCGGGAAATCCCCCGGATGCCAGCACCGAACTCCTCTTGGAATGGACCACGCTGCCAAGCGTGGTGGCCTATGCGGTTGAATGGACCTGGGTGGACGACTACCGTGCGGCGGGGAACGTTCCAAGTGGCAACCGTCCAAAGACCCAGATACGGTATGACCTGGACAGGGATGCTACCCGGGCGATGGTGCCTGGCATCCAGAATAAATACCGGGTCCCATTGCTGTACGACCGCGGTTACATCATTTGGCGTGTGCGTGCAAGTGCTTTAAGTCCCACGGACCCGACCGCGTGGGTACATACGCCTTGGGCAGGAGCACCTCCACAAGGTACCGTGCAGGAGGCGGAAGACGCCGATGGCGGATCGGTGAAGGCGGTACCGGCCCACCAGCCATTGAAGCCTTGGCAAGCCTCAATGAGCTTCGCGGAGGACGGTAAACACAAGGAAGTGGTCACCTATGCCGACGGCAGTCAGCGCCCGCGCCAGGTGGTTACCCGAAACAACACCCTCGGTGCGCCTATTGTAGGGGAAAGGGTATATGATGCCGTGGGCCGCCCCCTGGCCGAGGTCATGCCCGTGCCGTCCATGCGTGAAGGATGCACGGTCATTGGCGGCCAACCTTGGGCGCCGATCGATTACAAGCCAAACTTCAACCAAGTGGAGGGCATCGGCGGCCCCGCCCCGCTGACCTGGTCGGATTTTGCCGGTGATGCCTGCCTGGTGGCGATACCGATGCTTGATTCGACCAGTACGGGGAGCTGGGCCTATTCGGGGGCGGCCTATTATTATTCCGGGTCCTACGCGCAAGAGACCAACCCCGTGCTGCAAGTGGCGCCCCCTTTCCTGCCTCGTGCCCAAGGCAAGCCATACAGCGTGACCGAACATACCCGCGACCGTACTGGCCGTGTACGTGCCCAAGGCGGGACAGGGCCAGTGTTCCAGGTAGGGGAAGGACATGACACCCGGTATTTCTACGGCAGTCCCATGCAGACCGAGCTTGACCGGCTATTCGGTTCCGAAGCAGGCTATGCCGATCATTATCGGAAAAGAGTGACCATTGACCCTAATGCCCAAGCCACAATAACCTACTTGGACATGACCGGCCGTACGGTGGCGACGGCATTGGCATGTGAACCGCCCGAGGGCATGGACGCCGTGGGGGGCGCTGTCGTAGGCCTGGTCTCAGACCTGTTCAAGGGAAGGCCCAGCACGGACAGTGCCGCCCAACAGCGCATAGCGGGGCCGGCCCTCCAGCTAAAGGCACAGTTCGCAGTGCCGTGCGAGACAAACTACACCTTCGATTACCACTTGGACCCGCTCATGCTGGACTCCAGCTGCTGGGCTACTTGCGCCCATTGCGTGTACGACCTGGAGATCTCGTTGAAGGATGATTGCGGGCAGGACATGTTCCCGCCGATAAGCCGGCTGGTGGGGTCATTGAACGAGGATGGCACGTTTACCGATGCCTGCACGCCGGTACCGGCCGAAGGCAACGACCAGGCCCCGTCCGCCATGTTGGGCCCTGGGGAATACACCCTGACCAAAACGCTGAGGGTGCATGCTGCTGCCAGGGACCATTACGTTACAGAATTGTTAGTGCCCGGGAATAATTCATGCATTGAGGACACGGCTGACTTCGTGAACAGGGCCATGGGCGCTATTGGGGATGGCTGTAACCATGATTGCGATGATTGCTACAGTTCCATTCAGTCCTTGGACGAGTTCGTGGGCGAAGGCGGCACCGCAGACCAGTACGCCGCCCTGCTGGCCGATTGTGATGAACGTTGCAAGGTTCCCAGTTGGTGCGACGTGACCTATAAGACGATGCTGCTGGACATGACCAAGGGGGGGCAGTATGGTAAGGTGGTGACAACGGAACAAGGCGGCCAGCTCGTATACTCCGCCCCCGACCCGACATCGATCTTCCGCGATGCCCCCGGCCCCTCCCTTTTGGTTTTCCCATTTGCGAATAACCCGAGCGGGGAACCATGGCGCGACGCTAACACCGGCCTTGCCGGGTGGCGCCAGCCGTTGATGGAGAAGGCATCGGGCTGGGTGGAAGGCTACTATGACGACGATGCCGGAACCGTACGTTCCCGAATTAATCTCACGCTCGTCGGTGCGGTTTTCTCCCCGCCGGTGACAAGCACAGCGCTCGTGTTCACTGATCCGGGGGGGCCGGGGAACTACTACACTTGGCCTGAAAACCTGTCCAACCTCAGCGACTTCCTGATGCGCTGGCAGGACGGATGGGCGCGTTCACTGGTGCGCTTCCATCCGGAATATTGCTATTATCGGGAATGCAAGGGATATTCGGAGCTGAGCGACCCGGCCGATCGACGCTCCAGCAGCGATGGCTTCGATGGTCGGCTGGCCCTGGCCAATACCTGGCAGCAAGCGGTGGACGACAACCTATTGATCGAAGGCAGCCCAGTGCAGTTCGATTTCGCCACGCTGGACCCGTTCGCATCCCTCAACGCTGAGCTGGCTGATCGCTTCGCCAACTATGTCATAGTGGACGGCCAGCCCTATACCATGATGCAAATGGCCGCTGCTTTGGCCCATTGCGGAGGCCAAGTGGCGCAGTCCGGGTGCTCCGGTTTTGGCGCCCCCAATCTGACCACGGCCCAGAAGGACCAGGAGTGGAATGCCTTGCGCGGTTTGTACCAAAGCGAAAAGTACCGGTTGCAGAAGGACCTGGCGGATGCCCGTTTGGCTGATTGCGGATGTCCGGGACTGAACCAGTGCATCGGTGCGGACCACTGGCAGGACTGGTGGTATGTGCTTCACCCGCCAGGCACCCCTTGGTCGGCGCAGCCGGGCAATTTGGGTTGCCAGCCATGCCACTGGTCATGGGCCGGGCTTTTTGGCAACAAGGCCAAGCGCGTGCCGGACCCCGTGCAGATGGCGGCCAGTGCCAATGCCCAAAGCGCTGCTTACCAATCGTTCCTGCAAACGGGGCAGTGCCCGATGGCCACGGCTTGGCAGGCCCTCTTGCACCAAGTGCTGGCCGATCCCGATTTCGAACCGGGCCAGTACAACCTGGGTGAGCTCGAAGGATGGCAGGGGGTCTTCACTGCACTGAACGACCAGGTGCCCCCCACCGCCGTGCCGCAGGCTATTGCAGAGTTCACCGTGGATGGGAACACGCTGTTCATGGAGATCACCTATGCCGATGGGACGCCCCCCTGCACCCTTGAACTGACATTTACCGGCACGGAGGCATTCCAATGGGACTTGATCACCTTCGTGGCCCAGCTTACTGCCGGCCAGGGGCCGGGCGAGTTCTCCCTAGGCGTTTATTACAAAGGCGGGGATGGCCTATTGCAAAGCGCTGTCCTGGTCGGCACGGGCATGTGCCATGAACTGGCCCCCTGCAACTTCCCGCCCCAATGCGGACCGAATGAACTGGCCCTGCAATTCCAGGAACTGTTCAATCTGTTGGCATCCATAAATGAGATGGACGGGGGCATTGACCTGTGGACCGCGGACGTGCCGGACGCGGGGAACATCCAACAGTTGCTGGGCCCTGCCCTCACCTCCCGTTTCGCTCCGGGCATGCTCCTGAAATGGAAATACGACAACTATGATCCATTGTTGCCGGCCCTGTTGCTGCTTAACGAGCAAGCGCCCGGTGCTCCGCACTACCGCTTGGAAGGTCTTGAACTGACCGATGCCGTGCCGCCCAACCTCACCTTGGAGCAATGCCTGGACCAAGCCGCCTGGTTCCAAGGCATCACCGGAGCATATGCCAACCGCTTTACGGTGGAGGCCTATGATGCCAATGGCAACCTGCTGTGCCGGCTGAAGGGCAAGGCCTGGTTCGTGGATGACCAGGGCATGCGGGCACCGGTGTCCATGGGCAGTTGCGAACTGCCGGCCCCGCAGGCCTGCCAGGACCCGAGATACCAGGCCGCCAGGGAATTGGCGGACGTGCTGGGCGATTGGTTGCCCATGCACCAAGGCCAGCAGGATCCTGCGAGCCTTTGGGAGAGCTCTTACATGACGGCCTCCTTGGCTGCGGCCCTCTGCCCCTCATGCTTGCCCGATTGCGCCACCTGCCCGCCGGAGTGGGAGCAATTCATGCTCGAGCCTCACGAGGATCATTTCACCCTTGGGCCGGACCGTTGCCTGGAACTGCATTTCGACTGGGCCCAAGGGCCAGCCAGCTTCACCAGCCTGGGCGTCCCTAAGTTCATCGGCCCGGCGGAGGTGGGTGGAGCATACCATGCCCTGCACATCCCCCTGCTGAACGGCGAGGATGTGGTGGGGGCCGTGACCGTTGATGCCCCTTGCCTGGACCTGTATGAATGCCAGCACTGCCCCCCGAATCAGGACGCCGGGCCCGGCCTGCCCTGGCCGGAGGAGCCTGATGACCCGGTATCACTGCATTTGTTGCCGGACAGCATGCTGATGGCCATGGGCCTGCTGCACGCGGACACGTTGATCGCCGGATACCGAGCATACAAGCATGCCGTGGACTCGCTCAACGTGCGCTTGGGGCTGGCGGCGACCGACAGCGGCTATGTGGCGACCGAGAGCTATGCCGCCTACCGTCATGCAGGCATGCAGCATGCCGTGGGAACATACCTGCGCTACATCCGCAATTTCAGGCCGGAGATCGACCGCTCCATCCTGCTGCACAAGGGCGGCGCCTTCGTGGCCGACTATGGTAATACCGTGAACGTGGACAAGGAATACCAACGGTACCAAGCCGTGGTGGAGGACTACAACCTGCGCGCGGCGGCGGAATCAAAACCGGCCATGGACCTGTTGCCGGACAGTGTGTTCCGCGAGATGCTCTATGCCGACAAGGTGGCGGACTACATCGCCAACCTGGTGGAGATGCCCCCGCTGGAAGCACCGCCCTTGGGCTTGGCAGACTACTTCGCGCTCAGCGGGGACAGCGTGCCGGGCGACCCCTGCGCCCTCATGTACCTCAATAGTTACCTGCCCGCCTACCGCGTGTTCGAGGCGGCAAATCAGGACACCTCCGCCCGTTGCCCGGACCCGAAGAGGTACGCCCCCTTGGTAAGCCTGGACGAGTTCCGGGCCAGCAACCTCTGCTGCAGCGACAGCGGCCAGGCCGTGCTGGCCCATTATGTGCAGCAACTGCAAAGCGATAGCCTGAAGTGCCCCGGTGCCCTGCCTCGCCTGAAGGAATGCCCACAGCCGATGCAAGCGGTGAAGGTACTGCCGGAACCCGAGTGCCAGGCCCTGTATGCCCTTTGGGTGCAAACCATGCAAGTGTACCACAACAGCGACTACTGGGTGGCTACCCACTATGATCTGGACTTCAACATCCCGTTCCAGGATTTCCTCAAAGCGGGCTGGTGCGATTGCGTGGTGAACTACCTGCAATACATCCAAGTGTTCATCGCTTGGGAGGAAACCATGCCCAAGCCCCAGCCGCCGATGCACATCGATGATTTCTGCAGGAAGGATTGCAGGAAGGGATTTGATGAGTGGTGGACCCAGATGGACAAGTACAATACGCCTTGCCCATACGTGGACGCCACAGGGAACTACCTGCCGATGGGGCCTCTGGAGGAGTATGCCGTCTTTGAACAGGAGGGCCTGTGTGATTGCGTGGAGGCCTATAACGTCTACATCGGCATGTATTTGGATTGGGCGCCGCCCATGCCGCTACCCGTCCCGCCGATTGACATTGAAGTCTTCTGCGACCAGGAACCCACTGGGCCGGATTGCTGCGTGCTGACGGACAGCCTGAAGGTGGTCATCGGGGAGTACGCGAAGTCCCCTTACTTCACGGAACATGGCTACCCGCTGACCTTTGAATGGAAAGGCTGCAACGAGATCGAGCAGAAAGGCCTCTGCGATTGCCTGCCCGCCTATCTGGCCTACTTGCAACCGTACATCGAATGGCTCCCTGAAGAGGGCTTTCCCGCACTCCCCGCGCCCATGGAGCTGGTGGAGTTCTGCAACAGCATTGGCACCGAAGGGCCTTGCGCGGACAGCTATGCCAGGTACACCGAAGGCATGTACCTCCTGAGCGACCTCTTGGTGGAGGTCAACCTTATGTTCGACCAAGGCATCCAGTTGCCCTGGGCCCAAGAGGAGCTGTTCACCGGGACAGGCCTCTGCCATTGCACGGAGGGCTACCTGGCCCATGTGCAAGCGATCCTTGAGCAGGCCTTGGCCAATGCGGACTTCGCCACCTTGGTACCGGTGCTGGAAACGGAGAGCAAGGACATCATCAGCATTATCCAATTCTGTGCGGCCCCTACTGCGTGCCCGCCGCAACCCTTGCTCCCCCCTATGCCTGCCATTTATTTCCCCGCGGAGCCCGAATGCCTCTGTTGCGAACTGGTGGAGAACGCCGCGCGCGTGGGCGCTGTGGTCCTTTACCAGCAATACCTGGACACGCTGGTGCAGGACATCACTGCGCTGTACAACCGCACCTGCATGGCCGCCTTGGAAACCCTAACGGTGGGCTTCAGCAGCACCGAGCACCACTACACCCTCTACTACTACGACCAGGCCGGCAACCTGGTGCGTACCGTGCCGCCCGAGGGGGTGGAGCCAATGAACACCACCGAACCTGATGACCTGATCGGAACCGCCATTGCGGAGGACCGGGCCAACGGCACGCACACGGTGTTCACCAACCACCGCCTGGCCAGCGACCACCTGTACAACAGCCTGGGGCAGCCCACGCGCAGCGCCATGCCCGACCAGGACAAGATGCCTGTGTGGGAAACCGCTTTGCCGAGCGGCCTGCCCGAATGGCTGCGCATCACCGGCAGCTGGTTCGGCGCGGGCGGTGCGGGTTACCTCACCGGCTGGCGGGACATGGGCTCCGGCCTCCACAGGGGCCATGCCTACCGCACCGCTGATGGCGGCAAGAGCTGGCAGCGCCTGCACGGCCTGCTGGGCGAGGACCTCACGGACGTGCATTTCCCTTCCGCTACCGTCGGCTTCGCCACGGGGGGCCACGGCAGCTTAGTGTGCACGCTGGACGGAGGCTCCAGCTGGGACCTGCTGACGGACAACGGCCTGCTGGGCGAGGGACATGACCTCACCGCCACCGTGTTCGCCAGCGACCAGGCCGGCGTGGTGCTGGGCAATAACTACAGCAGCTTCACCGCGGACCAGGGCGCGACCTTCAGCGCGGGCACCACCGTGGCGGGCAGCCCCGCCTTCACCGGCGCCGGACATGACGGCACGGACTACCAGGCCTCGGTCAGCGCCTTTGAGGGTTATGCCAACGGTGCGGTGCTCAGCGCGCCGCAAGGCGGCCCCTGGACCGCGACGGGCGCTTTCGGCTCGCTGGGGGCTGACCTGGCCTGCATGGCCAGCTTCACCGCCGGGGGCAGCACCACCGTGCGCGCGGCGGGCAGCCTCGGGGTGCTGCTGGAGAACAATGCCCCGGCAGCGGGCGATTGGCGCATGCTGCCCACGGGCACCACCGATGCATTCCGGGCCATCGCCTTCTTTGATGCCCTGCACGGCG
This sequence comes from Flavobacteriales bacterium, assembly GCA_044507815.1. Classification (GTDB taxonomy): domain Bacteria; phylum Bacteroidota; class Bacteroidia; order Flavobacteriales_F; family PHOS-HE28; genus PHOS-HE28. The sequence goes on from JBIQIX010000006.1 coordinate 249,105, forward strand.
TGGCCCTGATGGACAGCGCCACAGGCCCCAGCACCACCGTGGGCGTGCTGCGCCACACGCAGGACGGCGGGCAAAGCTGGACGGCGATCGGACTGCCCGGGTTCGACCTGGCGGCCATGGCCGAGGCTGAGCGCTCGGCCACCACCTTGGGGCTGGTGGCCGTGGGCACCGGAGGCACCGTGGTACGCGTGCTGCTGGGGGCCAATGGCGTGGGCATCATTCCCATGGGCGGGGTGCCCACCAGCCTGGACCTCACTGCCGTGTGGGCCGGCCGGCAGGGGGACCACCTCTACGCCGCGGCGGGCACCGCCAACGGCTTAGTGCTGGCCACGGACCAGCTCGGCATCGGCCAGCAGGCCGTTTGGACCGCAGCAACCCAACCCCAGGGCGGTCTGGTGCGCGTCACTGCATTGGCCGGTCGCCCGGTCGGCACGGCACTGTTCGCCGTGGTGCTGAAGACCGGTGGCGCGCGCGCCCATGTATATTGGAATTTCTCCGATGGCACGATACTACAGCAGCAAGGCGCCGCGCTTGCGCCAGCCACCCTGCTGGCGCGTGTATCGGCCACGCAGGTGGACGCCTACAGTGCTGCTGACGGCAGTATCCGGCGGGTGACCTTAGGCGGCAGCCTGCCCTTTGCCGAGGTGGCCGTGTCCGTTTCGGGCACCGGCCCGGCGCAGGCCCCGGGCGGGCTGCATGCCACGCCCGGCGGGCTGTGGAGCGCCGGTCCGGAGGGTGCGCTCTTCCGTGCCGCCCATGGCGGGGGGGGCTATACGTGGGCGGACCGCAGCGACCGAATCCGCCCCCTGCCCCTGCGGGCCATGGACAAGGGCGGGCAAGTGGCCGTGGGCGACCAGGGCCTGGTGTACCTGCATGAGGGCGGGACCTGGCGCAGCCTGCCGACAGGGCACCTGGCCACGCTGCGTGCGGTATGCGTGGGCAGCAGCACGGCAGCAGTGGCAGGTGATGGAGGCACGGCCTTCACCTTTCAACCAGCGGCACCGGCCACGCTGCATGACCTGCACGCGCCCACGGGCGCGGACCTGCACGCGGTGGCCTTGCACGGGAGCACATTGCTGCTGGGCGGCACGGGCGGGCTGGCCCTGCGCACTCAGCAGCACACAGCGCCCCAGCCCCTCTTCGCCGAGATGCCGGCCAACGGCGGCACCCTGCGAGCGGCGCTGGCCGTTACCGGGGGCTTCCTGGCCGTGGGCGATGGTGCGCGGGTGGACCGGTTCGTGGGCAGCGCCCGCCTGCCCGTGCTGGACGTGTACACCCCGCCGCTGCGGGCGGTGGACTTCACCGGCGGGACCGAAGGCTATGTGACGGGCGACAAGCTGACGGCGCGGCACACCACCGACGGGGGGCTGCACTGGCGCACCGTGCCCCTGCCCGCGCCCGTGGGCGTGCCGGACCTGGTGCCGCTGAACGCGGTGAAGATGCTGCCCGGCGGCGGGGCCTGGGCCGTGGGCGACGGCGGTACGAACGCGCGCTTTACGGGGGACCAGTGGGCGGGCGGCATCCCCGGCCTGTCCCCGGGCAGCACCGACCTCACCGCCCTGGCGGTGGCCCCCAGCGGCGCGGCCGTGGTGACCGGCAGCACCGGCAGCAACGGGCGCTACTATCGGCTGGACGCAGGCGGCACCTGGACATTCGCCACCGTGGCCAATACCCCCCTCTACGCCGCCTGGAACTTCCCCCGCATAGCGGACAAGGACGAGTTCATCGTGGGGGGGCAGGCGGGCTTCGCGCGGCGGCTGATTTTCCACGGCGGGGCGTACAGCAGCCAGCAGCCGTCGAACATCACCAATGCGGGCGACATCCGTGCCTTCTGGTTCCACGACCACGTGGCGGGCTTCGCGGCCACGGCCGACGGGGAACTGTACCGCACCGACCCCACCACCACGGCGGACCATGCCGTCTTCGCCTGGGGCACCACGATGAACATGGCCGATGGGCTGGACGCACAGGCGCAGAGCGGCATGCGGCCCGCCACCATCGGCTTCAGCGACCGGCGCCAGGGCTTCATCGGCGGCAGCTACAACGGCACGCCCGAGCGCTACGCCCGCACCCTCACGGACGAGAGCGGGCTGTACGGGCAGCGCTTCTGGTACGACGCCCTGGGGCGCATCGTGCTGAGCCAGAACAGCAAGCAGTTCGCGGCCTCGCCGCAGCGGTTCAGCTACAGCCTTTATGACCGCCTGGGCCGCGTGCATGAGGCGGGCGAGCTGGACGATGACGCGGTGGACGATGCCGGCCGTTTCCGCCACGTGCCGGGCATGAACGTGCACGGCGTGTTCAAGCCCGACGTGATCGACCCGGCGGCCCTGCGCACGTGGGTGCAGCAGCGCAACTGCCGCGAGGTGACGCGGACCTGGTACGATGCGCCGCCGATGGGCCCCAGCGTGCCGGGGTTCACGCAGGAGAACCTGCGCCTGCGCGTGGCCACCACCACCTTCCGGGAGGCCACGGCCCCCAACCCTGCCCTCACCTACGACCACGCCACGCACTATTCCTACGACATCCACGGCAACGTGAAGCACCTCGTACAGGACATCCCGCAGCTGGGGCAGGACGGCGGCAGCTGCTCCGGCTGCGTGAACCACCGCTACAAGCATGTGCGCTACAAATACGACCTGATCAGCGGCAACGTGCTGCAGGTGGCCTACCAGAGCGGTGACGACGGGATGCTGCACCGGTACTACTACGATGCGGACAACCGGCTGACGGAGGTGAGGACCAGCGCCGACGGGCAGGTGTGGTACACGGATGCGGAATACTTCTACTACCCGCACGGCCCGCTGGAGCGTGTGGAGCTTGGCGAGCACAAGGTGCAGGGCATGGACTATGCGTACACGCTGCAGGGCTGGCTGAAGGGGATCAACTCCGACCGCCTCACCCCTGAAACCGACATGGGGCAGGACGGGCTGGCGGGCACGGCGAACGCATTCGTGGGGCGCGATGCCTTCGGGGAGAGCATCGGCTACTACGGGGATGCGGACTACAGCGCGATATCCCCGGCGCGGTGGGACAACAGCAGCGGCAACCGGCCGTTCGCGCCCGTGGGCGGCACGGGCACCCTGCACGGTGCGTACAACCCGCTGTACAACGGGAACATCGCGCACACGGTGAACAGCTTACAGCCCTTCGGCGGGTGGGTAACGCCCGTGCAGCCCGCGCAGGTGCTGGCCCAAGTGTACCGGTACGACCAACTGAACCGGCTGAAGCAGGCGCAGGGCGTGGCGGGGCTTACCGGCACGAACACCTGGAACGGCATCACCGACGCGGTGGCGGAGCGGTACAAGAGCCAATACACCTATGACGCCAACGGCAACATCGAAACGGCCAAGCGCTACGATGAGGCCGGTACACAGTATGATGCCCTGGAATACCACTACGAGAAGAGTGGCACAGACCTGTTGCGCAACCGGCTCTACCACTTGAACGAGAGCATCAACGGCGGCTACGGCGATATAGGCATGGACGGCAGCGCCTTCCATGGGGACCACGACGACGTGAACACGTTGAACAACTACCAGTATGACGAGCTCGGCAACCTCATTGCCGACAAGCGGGAGCAGATCGCCAACATCGAATGGACGGTGGCCGGGAAGGTGAAGCACATCACGCGCACACCAGGGAGCAGCAAGCCGGAACTTTGGTTCACTTACGGTGCGGATGGGCAGCGGACGAGCAAAACGGTGGGCGACCCGCTGAACGGTGGTTACCGGGAATACTACCTTCGTGACGCGCAAGGGAACGTGATGGCGATGTACAAGTATGCGGACAACGGTGCCAGCCTGAAGGTTACGGAACGGCCGGTGTACGGGAGCAGCCGCTTGGGCAGCTACACGCGGCCCATGGAGCTGGTGGGCGAGCAGGCCATTACCACCTACCCCTACATGCAGCCCATGCAATCCTCCCTTAAGCGCTACGAGCTCACGGACCACCTGGGGAACGTGAATACGGTGGTAACGGGCAGGCTGTTGCCCTTGTTGGGTCCTGGGGTGCAGTACCAAGCAGAGGTGGTGAGCGCGCAGGGGTATGAAGCGTTCGGGTCACTGCTGCCCGGAAGGAATTACAGCTCAGGATCATATCGTTTCGGGTTCCAAGGACAGGAAAAGGATGATGAGGTGTACGGAAGCGAGGGAACCA
>JBIQIX010000007.1:0-156584 GCA_044507815.1 Flavobacteriales bacterium
CAATTAGAAACGAAAGCCAAACGAAGGGTTACGACCCCAGCGTGGGTCGCAGAAAACGAAAAACCGCACACCGGGCCTCGGCAATCGACATCGCATTGGGCGACAGCGCGCGCACCTGACCCCGTAGCGGGGTCACACCAATTAGAAACGAAAGCCAAACGAAGGGTTACGACCCCAGCGCGGGTCGCAGAAAACGAAAAACCGCACACCAATTCCCCGCCAACAACAACGGACGGGGAACCACCACACGCCTTGACCCCTGCCCTGGTCCACACATGGCCTCGGCACGGTTGATCCACCCTATGGAAACCCCACGATCCCAAGGGCCACCCCCTTGGCTATATTTGCCGCCCTTGCGCAGAAAGCGCGCCAGCGGCGCGCCGCAATCCACCACCATGGCAGCAGCCCCAGCGCCCAAAGGAAGCATCATCGAAGTGAACGACCTGCGCACCGTGGGGCGCATCGTGTCGAAGAACTGGTATTTCGTGGTGATCGCCTTGGTGCTCTCAGCCGTGCTCGCCTACCTCTATTCCTACAAAATACCCGAGGTGTACGGCGCAAGCACCCAGATCCTGCTCAAGGACCGCACCGCCTACGATTACCAAAGCCAGGTGTACAAGAACATCGGCTTCATCAATTCCTATGGCGATATCGTGAACCAGAAGCGCGTGCTCACCAGCTACGACCTGATCGACCGCACCCTGCAAAAGCTCGATTTCCAGGTTTCCTATTACATCATCGGCCGCTTCAAGACCACCCAGATCTATTCCAACCTGCCCTTCACGGTGGAGATCCAGGTGCTGAACCCCAAGTTGTACGAACGGCCCTTCGACCTGCACATCGTGGACCCGAAAACCTACACCGTAAGCTATGATCCCGGCCAGGGCATCGTTACCAAGCAATTCCCCTTCGGCAGGGATGTGGCCGATGCCGATTTCACCCTGCGCGTAAACCCCCATGTGGACCTGAAGCCCAGCACCATCGGGCGCTACACGGCCACCGATTACCGCTTCGTGCCCCATTCACGCCCGCGCTTGGTGGCCACCTATGCACGCAGCCTCACCGTGGAGGATATCGCCTACACCAGCGTGCTGAAGGTGAGCGTGGAGGACCAGATACCGGAGCGAGCAAAAATGTTCCTCGATACGCTCAGCGCCGAGTACATCCAATACACCCTGCAGGGCGATTTCGATATCAATGAGAATACGCTGCGCTACATCGACAAGCAGTTGGAGGAGGTGTCCGGCATACTCGGCCAGTACGAGGAGGACCTGCAGAGCTACCTGCGCAGCAAGGACATCCTGGACCTGAACAAGGAGAGCAACATGTACTTCAACCAGTTGATGAACCTGGACGCCCAGAAGCGCCAGTACCAACTGATGATCGAAAGCGTGGACAACCTGAAGCAGTACGTGCTGAACATCGCCGAGGATGACAAGCTGCTTCCCCCCTCCTTCTACATCCTGGGCGACGATGAGTTCCTGAAGAGCACGTTGAGCAAGCTGTACACCATGCAGATGGACATCAACCGGTACAGCTACACCCTGGAGCCGGACAACCCCACCATCCAGGAATTGAAGCAGACCATGCAGCTTACGCGGGCCAACCTGCTCATCTACCTGAAGAACACCCGGCAGGCCATTACGGAGAAGATCGGGGACCTGGACAAGCAAGCGGCGGACTATACCGGGCTGATCCGTGCAGTGCCCGCCAACCAGCGCGACGTGCAGGCCTTCCAGCGCAAGGTGAACGTGAACGAGAAATTGTATGAGTTCCTGCTGGAAAAACGCGCCAGCACCGTGATCGCCCGCGCCGGCATTGTGCCGCAGACCAAGGTGATCGAGGCCGCCCGCAACATGGGCGTGGTGAAGCCGGACAAGGCCAAGATCCTGTACACCTTCCTGCTGGGCGGCGGCATGGCCTCGCTCCTGCTCGTGTTCGTGCGCGTGGTTTTCTACGACCGCGTGGAGAATGCCGACCAGCTGCGCAGCGTAACCCAGGTGCCCATTTTCGGCGAGGTGATCGCCAGCGAAAAAGCAGAGGAAAACTACGTCGTGGTGGACAGCGACCCCAAGGCGGGCATCACCGAAAGCTTCCGCACCATACGCACCAACCTGGAGTACCTGCCCGCCATGGACACCGGCCGTGCCGTGCTGGTCACCAGCTACCGCCCCAACGAGGGCAAGACCTTCTGCTCGGTGAACCTCAGCGCGATCCTGGCCAAGGCCGGCAAACGCGTGCTGCTGCTGGAGCTGGACCTCCACAAGCCCAAGGTGGGCACCGGCTTGAACATGAAGAGCAAACAGGGCATCAGCACCATCCTGGCCGGCAAGGCCGCCATTGCGGATTGCGTGATGCCCACCGCCTATGAGAATTTCGATGTGATCCTGGCCGGGGCCACACCCCCGAACGCCTCCGAACTGGTACTTAGCAACATGCTGCCCGAATTGTTCAACTATGGGCGCCAGCATTACGACTATGTGTTCGTGGATACACCGCCCGTGGGCCTGATCACCGATGCCCTGCTGATGATGCGCCATGTGGACGCCACCCTCTTTGTGATCAATACCCGCTTCGCCAACCGCGACCACGTGCGCAACGCCATCGAGGTGCAGGCCAGCAACCCGGCCGCCAACTTCGGCTTCATCCTCAACGGGGTGCGCATGAAGAAGAGCAAGTACTACTACAACACCAACTACGGCTACGGCTACCGCTATGCCTACGGCTACGGCTCCTACGGCTATGGCTATGGATACCGCCGTTCAAAGAAGGCCGGTGATCAGGCCAAGGGCAGCAACCAGAACGACTAAGCCGCAGCATGGCCGAAAAGGAACAGTGGGACACCGTGATCGCGCCGGACAGGCCGTGGTGGCGGCTGGACCTTGGCGAGATCTGGCGCTACCGCGACCTGCTGAAGGAATTGGTGGTGCGCGACCTCACCGCCGTGTACAAGCAAACCATCCTCGGGCCCATCTGGGTGCTGGTGCAGCCGCTGATCACCTCCATCACCTTCGCGGTGGTCTTCGGCCTCATCGCACGCATGTCCACGCCCGGCATCCCGGGCCTGCTCTTCTACATGAGCGCCGTGGTGCCCTGGGCCTATTTCAGCGGCGTGATCACAAAAACAGCGGCCACCCTCATGGCCAATGCCAATTTAATGACCAAGGTGTACTTCCCGCGGCTGGTGCCACCGCTCAGCACCATGTTCTCCACCGGCTTCACCTTCCTCATCCAGCTGGTGTTCTTCTTCATCTTCGCCCTGTTCTACCGCGTAACCGGAAGCTACGCCTGGGCACCCGGCCCGGCCATGGCCATGCTGCCCGTGCTGGTGCTGCTGATGATGATGCTCGCCTTCGGCACCGGGCTGGTGGTGGCAGCCCTTACCACCCGTTGGAAAGACCTCAACTTCCTGATCGGTTTCGCCATCCAGCTGCTCATGTACCTAAGCCCGGTGATCTTCCCGCTGAGCCGGGTGGAAGGCGGCAAGCTGCGTCTGCTGCTGGAAGCCAACCCCGTTACCCCCGTGATCGAAGGCTTCCGGGCCGCCCTGCTCGGCACCGCCATGAACTGGGCCACGCTGTGGTACACCTTCGCCTTCTCAACCCTGGTGCTCGCCATCGGCCTGGCCATGTACCAAAAGGCCCAGCGCAACTACGCCGACGTGGTTTGACGGCGAGCCCGAAGGGCGAAGCAAACGTCATCGCGAGCCCGAAGGGCGAAACCAACACGTCATCGCGAGCCCGAAGGGCGAAACCAACACGTCATCGCGAGCCCGAAGGGCGAAGCGATCTGTAATTGGGCAGACTTGAATTACAGATCGCTTCGGTCACGCTAATGCGTGCCCTCGCGATGACGTGGAGGTGCGCCACACTTCCATAAAGGCCAGTTCTTACATTCGCAACCCATGGCCCAACCCCCCATCGTGGTACAAGTGCAAGGCGTAGGCAAGTCGTACCGCCTTGGCGTCATCAACCGCCAGCAGCTTACCGATGACCTTAAAGCGTGGACCGCACGCCTGCTGGGAAAGCCCGACCCCACGGTGCCCATCGGCCAGGAAGTGGACAGCCAGCGCATCGGGGAAACCTTCTGGGCACTGCGCGACATCAACTTCGAGGTGCGCCAAGGCGAGGTGCTCGGCATCATCGGCCATAATGGGGCCGGCAAAAGCACCATGCTGAAGCTGCTCAGCCGCATTACCCTGCCCACCGAGGGTACCATCCGCATGAAGGGCCGGGTGAGCGCACTGTTGGAGGTGGGCACCGGCTTCCACCCGGAGCTCACCGGGCGGGAGAACGTGTACCTCAACGCCGCCATCCTCGGCATGCGCAAGCACGAGATCAACGCCAAAATGGACGAGATCATCGCCTTCAGCGGCATCAAGCACCACATCGATACCCCCGTGAAGCGGTACAGCAGCGGCATGCGCGTGCGCTTGGGCTTTGCCGTGGCCGCCTTCCTGGAACCCGAGATCCTGATCATTGATGAGGTGCTCAGCGTGGGCGATGCCGAATTCCGGCGCAAGAGCATGGGCAAAATGCGCGATACCGCCCTCAGCGGTCGTACCGTGCTCTTTGTAAGCCACAGCATGACCGCCGTGCGCAGCCTGTGCTCCCGGGTGATCTGGCTGGACAAGGGCCGCGTACGCATGCAGGGGCCAACGGAGGATGTGGTGGCAGCATACTTGGGGCATTATACGCAGGACATGCCAGAGGTGTATTGGAGTGAGGACAACGCCCCTGGCAATGAAGTGGCACGCCTTAGCCATGTAAAAGCCACCCCGGCCAGCGGTGGTGATCGTTTCAAATGGGAGGACGCGATCGATGTGGAAATTGGCGTGGTGAACCATAGCACGCAGCCGATCCATGTAAACATCCAAGTGGTAAATGCCGATGACCTGGTCATTTTCACCACCAACAGCAGGGAAGGTGGAATCCACGGTATCGAAACAGGCATGCATATCGTGAATTGCCGCTTCCCGGCACATCTGTTCAATTCTGGTGACCTCCGACTGAATGTCGGTATCGTTCAAAACGCAAAAATGGTTTTCAAGACAGAAAATGCCATTGCATTTACTGTAGTAGAGCCTGCACGGGAAAGCAATACTTGGCAAGGCCGCCGGAATGGCATGTTCAAGTTGATAATTCCATGGAATAGTGGATCTAAATCGCACCTCCGATCGGAACCAAACAGGGCGGCGAGTCCCCAAAACTGACCTGAGCGGATCCGAATGGAAAAGCAACTACTTCTCGTGGTTGGCGCACCGCGCAGCGGAACCACATGGCTGCACCAGATGCTAGGGGCACACCCGGCAACTGTTTCATTGAAGAAAGAGCTCACGGTGTTCACTTATATGCACCTCTGGGCACGACATTATGAAGCAGAAAAGTCCCATATCGACCAAGGGAGGTGGCAGCAGGGTGCACCGCTGCTGTATAGCGAACAGGAATTCTACGCAGGGCTACGCATGATCGCGGACCATGCCTATCAGCGCCTTTTGAAGATGAACCCTGCGGCCACCCATATCCTGGATAAACATCCAGCCTATGCCCAATGGTTGCCCCTGATAAAAAAGATTTACCCCACAGCCAAGGTCATTCATATCATTCGGGATGGGCGGGAAGTGGCCGTTAGCATGATGAGTGCCAAGAAGCGTATTGGTTTCGGCGCAGGGGATATCGTTGGGGCGAGCGTTGACTGGGTGAGGCATGTTCGTGCAGCCAAAAAGGCTGGCGCAGAATGGGGTCCGAAGAATTACCTTGAAGTGCAGTATGAAGCGCTCCGGGCGGAACCAACAAAAAGTTTGGCAGCTGTCTTTAGCTTTAGTGAGCTTCCCATTCATCAAGCTGATCTCGACAGGATTTCGTTTGATTTTGATATCAGCCGCAAACAATTGAGCCGGGGCGATACCAGCTTGAATGAATTACGCAATGACCCAGCCGCCATTTGGAAGAGCAAACTAAATGTGAGAGAACGGTGGCTGATGGACCAGATCGCTGGCGGGCTCCTTCAAGAATTAGGCTATGCACGGCCGGAATGGTGGGCCTTAAGTCCCATTGAAAGGGTACAAATGAGCATATACCCTTGGTTGAAGCGGATGCATAACCTATATAGCAATGGAAAGCGTACCTGGTCAGCACCTGTAGTACCTAAACTGGAAAGGCCTTAAGCACCAGGGTTAGCTTACGTGCAACCTTGTAGATGCCGTTCCGTCGCAATCGACCCGGTCGAGTAAAATCAATTCCATAATGAACGGAAGCGAACCCATCTATGTCACGCGCACATTCCTTCCGCCCAAGCAAGAGTATTTGCATTGGATCAACAAAGTGTATGAAAGCCATCAGCTCACCAATAGGGGGCCTATTCACCAATTATTGGAGGAAACCTTGCGCGAGCGCTTCCAGGTGCCCCACCTTCGCCTGATGGCCAACGGCACACTGGCGTTGCAATTAGCCATCCGCGCGTTGGGCATTACCGGCAAGGTGATCACCACGCCCTTCAGCTACGTGGCCACCACCAGTGCCATCTTGTGGGAAGGTTGCGAACCGGTCTTCGTGGACATTGATCCAAAAACTTGCTGCATTGACCCCAACTTGATCGAGGCCGCCATCACGCCGGGGGTCACCGCCATATTGGCCACGCATGTGTACGGCATCCCCTGCGATGTGGAGGCCATTGATGCCATCGCCAAAAAACACGGACTGAAGGTGATCTACGACGCCGCCCACGCCTTCGATGTGCAGTACAAGGGCCGCAGCATCCTGCAATGGGGCGATGCCAGCACACTAAGCTTCCACGCCACCAAGCTTTTCCACACCGTGGAGGGTGGCGCCGTAGTGGTGCACGATGGAGAAGCAGACCATCTCCTTGGTCTCCTACGCAGCTTCGGACACATTGGTGATGAGCATTTCACTTTGGGCATGAATGCCAAGATGAGCGAGGTGCATGCCGCCATGGGGATGGCCATACTGCCACATATGGAGGCGATAATTCAAGAGCGTAAAGAGATCTACCAATTCTATGATGCACGACTGGGGACGACTGGCTTGACCAAACCAATCATACCTCAAGGAACTAAATACAATCACAGTTACTATCCGATCATGGTGCGGGATGTTGAACAACGCGAAGCCGTAATGCGCACATTGGCCGCCGCTAATATCCACGCTCGCCGCTATTTCTACCCCTCATTGAACAACCTGCCATACGTACAGGCCAGTGTTTGCAAATGCAGCCATGAAATGGCGGACCGAACGGTTTGTTTACCACTTTTCAATGGAATGAGTAAGTCTCAGTTGGAGCGGACCTGTGCAATTTTGCTGACTGGCCTGGGCTGATGCCACTTGACCGCGTATTGTGTAAGTATTCACCACTTCTGAATATCTTTCAAAAGCTTTTCCCCGCGCTCGACCAATTCCCTAGGCATGGCCACACTTGAGGCGGCAAATTCTTTTGGCCCTCGGTATGGCCCAATTTGGGGTTCCTTATTCCGTATGCGCATGAAGACCTCCTCCGGATTCTTGCAAAGGTCTTCGTAGGTCACCTCCAATCTGTTAGCAGCGGGAATTGCCGCCAAGCCCTGCTCCACCGCACGCTCAGTAAACCATACCTGTGCAACGACCTGTTCCCATGGTGCAAGCTTCTTGATACGATCATATTCCTCGGGTTTGTACGAGTACCATCGCTCTTCAGTGCCGAAGAATTCCTTTCGTGCATTAAGAAGTGACCAAGCGTTACGTAAAATGTTCCTTCGGATGAACAAAAGCACGGCACTTGGCACGATGGAATGGAGGATTGGAAGTTGCCAGTTTATCTCCATTGCTTTCATCAACAGCGGCTTGCTAAAAACTTCCTCCATCGCAGCAAGATCCATGATCAATTCCAATGCCCTATCACCCTCAGGTCGTGTCAAGAGCTGCGATTGAAGCTCCCCGAAGGTGAAATAATTTCGCCAGAGGTAATTGAATTCGTGAGGCGCATCCGGCCCAATGGTTTTGCCCAGTTTGTTCCTGAACACGCCAGGATTCTCTGTTTTCTGAAATATCTCTCCGGTTTGGTCCATATCGAACAACACGCGATGCACTAGCGAGCCGATGTAGGGATTGCGATGGAACCGGGAGATGATATTGGTGGGATAAGCAAACTCTCCTGTGGCTGCAAGCGCTTGATACAGTAACGTGCTGCCTGAACGCGCACAACCGACAATGAAAAAGGGAGTATAGTGAAGCGTGGCTGCCCCATCCCAGCCTTGTCGCATCAACTCCAACTGATCGTTCAACCGGGTGAGCCAACTCTCAAGTTCCACGCGGCGTTGGTGCTCCGGCTTCCGTGCGCCATCTTCCCATTGGTTACTCCACATTACTTGGGGTTTCAATTTATTGGTTCAGCGATAAGCGCACAACAAGCTATACATTCTGCAAGTATTTGACCAAACGGATCAGATCATCCGGGTTGTATCGGTGATCGACCGGAAGTGGAAGTAGTTCTTCTGCATATCGGCGTTCCATGTCAAAGCCAGATATGGGTCTTCTTCCCACATCCGACCATAGTCTTGGTATAAAAAAGCCTTCTGCGCTCAATGCATCCCGATTGATTGGGACAGACGGCAAGAATGGATAACAAAACGGGGGTGTGGTTCTGTCAAAGAGCATGGGTAAGGTGTTCAATGGACTCAGTTGTTCTTCAAGGAAATTAAAGTTCGCTATCCGTTGGGCGGCCACCATCGGCAAGTCCACATGCGATAAGAGGAGTTCGCTTACCTTGCTGATGCGTAACACCTCGCCTGTCAACGAGCCCTCATGGTTTAAGAAAGCGTTATACGCCTCAGGTATGCGTCCTGCGGTCCGCAACATATTGTGAACCGGAAACCAATCGGTGGCTCGCGCTGCATTCAGCTCTATAGGTTCCGGAGCAAACAAATAAGCTCCATCAGCCACGCCAAAGTACTTCCGAGCAGACGTAAAAGACCACCACGAGCCATGACCTCCCCTGAAAAATGCATGGGTATCATCAATCAATAGCTGGTTGCCGTACTTCTTCTTCAGGCGCTCGGTGACATCACTGCACACACCATAATAGTTCGTCCACAAGAAATACTCATCAGCGTCCAGCTCTGGCTCAGCTACAGGTTCCATATTAGCGTGAATTCCATAGAAACGGATAGGAATGCCGGCATCAATAAAAGGCGAATATGTCGCATCGCAGGAGTGAAAAGGCACATATACAAGCTTTGGCTTCACATACCTAATCATCAATGACAAGCATGCTCTGCCAGTACTGAGAGCAACGGCATCCTGGTGTGGCCCGCGCCGATTGTCGGGCACCTCCAATTCGAAGAATCCGCCAATCGGTTTCATCGCCGCAGAGCTTTCAGTTCTTCTTTCATTGCATCACAAATAGAATGGATATCCTCTATATGCGTATCCTGATGAACGGGCAGATTCAGGATACTTTGAGCGAGAGCGTGGCTCGTCGGGTGCTCTTGCGGGGTGATTTCGTCGATCATACGGTAGTATAATGCTGTGGTGGGCATGCCGCGGTCCATCAACGCGAAGTACAACTTTTCCCGCAAACCGTCGTCTATCCATACCGGAAAGTTGTGTGGGACCTGACCCTCAAGGGACGGATACAGGATTTCCAAGCCTTCCACATCACGGAGCTTCTCCAACAAGTACATATAATTCCGGTTGCGGTCCGCCGCGATTGCCGCCATGTCAGCGCGCAGCACCTGCTCCAACGTGGCTGCGGGGCAGCCCTCCCCTTCCGCCAGCACCGGCCTCGGAAGTTTGAGGTTGTTCAGTCGCAATACCCCGCCAGTTGCCACGGGCAGCACCTTGTGCAGGGAGTAGATCGCAGCGTCACCGTAGGTACCTAGATCAGTAGTGTGCCCCACAGGTCCTGGAACATGCGCGCAATCCTCCACAAGCCAAGTACCGTGCGCATGGCAAAGCTCCCGTAGTTTATACATGTCTACATGGGCCAGTCCGAAATAATGGATCACCAGTAGCATCGGGTGCCTTCCAGAGTCCAACAGAGACTCCATTACATCTAGGTCGATCTCCAACCGTTCGCCCAGCGGATAAAAGGAATACGGTGTTCCGGTTTTCCGCACGGGGTCGAATACCCCGGAGCCTTCTCGTTCCGTAAAGCCGACATAAGCCGGCATCAGTAAGGACGTTCCCTCCTTCCAAACAATCCCACGCAGCAACGCTTCAAAAGCGATGCGTGCCGAATTGGTGAACCACCACGGTCTCACACGGTTCTCTGGATTACTTGCCTCCTTTAAGATCATGCCTTTTCAACGTTGTATTGATCCAGCATCGCCCTGATCTCTTCCGGGCTGTTGAACATCATTACGTCCAGTATAGACAAGCCCTGCTCAAAGGTGCCTGTGCGCTGCACATAAGAGGGTAGCTCCTGGTGGAAAAATTCCAGCCCGATCCCGGCCGTCTTAAACCGCTCGGCGGAAAAGAATACCTTGCCGCCCGGCGGGTTCAGGTAGGTCGACGCAGCAAGTGCCTTGCAGATGTTCAACGCCCAATCCCCGGGCGCTTTGGCTGGGTCATGCTGAATGTTCATCTCCGAGTAGACCTCTGCGTGAAACGAAATGCCGATATGCGCACAGCATAGTTCCAAGCAACGGTGAAGGAATGGCACAAGCTTTACCGGGGCTGGGTCAAAGCAACGCTCCAAGAGCGCAAGGACGACATCATAATGCGGTGCCCGTTTGTTGCGATAGTGGTCCAAATGGCGCAGCAATTGGTCCAAGTGGTTGATGTCAGGTGCCAGCTCCATGTCTTTAAGCAGCGTTTCCCGGTGGTGCGGTGCCATGGTCAGGCCCACATACTTCCATCCGCCCCCCTGTTTCAGCACCCGGTTGCGGTTCACCCAGCCTTTGCGGATATACTGCACTGGGTCGAAAACAATCCAGCGATCGGTGTGCGCGATCAGGCCGAAGTAACCCAAGTAGGGAAAAAAATAGGGCTGCATGATGCCCAAGCGCTTGCCTGCATACGCGGAAAGCTCCACCGGTCGGCTCCCAGCGACATTGGTTTTCATGCGCGGCGAAGGTAATCGCGACCATAGAAGAAGACCTAACACCGGTATCTGATCTATGCCGACTTTTGCAGGCGTGACAAGTGCCGGGCATGGCCTCCTGGCCGAAGCCCACGTAACCACACATTTAAATGACCACAGACGGAACGTCGCGAAGAATCCTCCTTCACATCGGCTGGCCCAAGACGGGCACCACGACCTTGCAAAAGCACGCGTTTGGCCAGCTGAAGGATTTCAGGTACTTAGGAAAAATGCCGTTTGGCGCGGAAAAAAACCGGTGGGTCTTCAACTTTATCAACCTAGCGGCCTATTGCAGTGAAGAGATGTTCCTGTCCATGGAAGGCCATGTGTTCCAGGCCATTCGTGCACAGGAGCGGGCGCTGTACGGAGATGTCGCCATGGAAGTGCCTGCGCTCATCTCTGATGAAGGTTTTCTATCAACCTTGCTGAAGCCATCGGACCACCAGCACCATGGATACTCCACCGCATCGTTGAAGCAGATGGTGGACCGCTTGGCACAACTTGAAGTGCGCTGGAACGCAAGATTTGAGGTGTTGATCTGTGAAAGAACACCGATGGAGCTGCTCCATGCTTACTACGCCCAGCTCTTCCACATCATCAGCGCCTTCCCTGGGCTGGGGTCTTTCGGAAAATACATCACTGTGGGCACCTCTAACCAACCCGGCAGGGACTTGGGATTTCACTATCTACGTCCCGGCTTGGTGGCAGCAGCGTTCCGCGAACAGCTCGGAAGGGACCGAGTGTTTTCCATAAACATGAAAGACCTCTTCAGTCCAGGCATGATTCATTTAGGCCGTTGGCATCCTGATTTCCATGACCTGCCTTTGGGGAACATGGATGTAGAGAACAAACGGACCGTTGCGAATGATGTGAAAATTGCCCATATACGCCCCATATGGGTGAAACGAATCCCTTTCAAACTCATTCCGTTCCTAAAAGAAATGCGCAGCGTCAATTAAAACGCTACGCTTCACATGCAAAACTGGAGGTCCCAATCACGCTCACAGAACCGATCAAAGAGCAGTTGAACCATTATTTCCAGCGGCCCATAGGCTAATCGCAGAACATGGTCGATTCAGGAGCAGGGCACACCTCAAGCGAAGTATTGGTCAGTGTAGTAGTGCCCACCTACCAGCACGCGGCTTACATTGAGCAGTGCATCCAAGGCATCCTGATGCAGGAGACCACCTTCCCGGTGGAGGTCCTGATCGGGGAAGATGAGAGTACTGACGGCACACGTGAAATCTGCCAAGACATGGTTGCGGAACACCCGGGCCAGATCAAACTTTTTCTGCGCTCAAGGAAGAACGTTCTCCACATTCTGGGCCGCCCAACAGGCCGCATCAATTTACTTGGGTTACTATCCGCAGCCCAAGGAAGGTATGTTGCCATATGTGAGGGTGATGATTATTGGACAGATCCGGGCAAGCTTGAAAAACAGGTCGCCTTTATGGAAGCCAATCCCAACTATTCCATGTGTTTCCACAGGGCTCAGCTTAAGCGTGATGACGCGTTTGAGCCATTCGGTATCCCAGAAGGGATCAATTTGGATAACATCCGTTTTACAGATCTATTATCACGATCAAACTTCATTCCAATGGCGAGCATACTCTTTCGAAGAAGCGCTTTCAATCCCCTGCCCAAATGGTTTCTTTCGGTTCCCTTTGCAGATCTGGCCATACACATGCACCTCGCCCACCAAGGCAAGATCAAATGCATCGATGAGTTCATGTCCGTTTACCGCATCACGGGCAAGGGAGCGTGGAGCGGCCTGCAACAGCAGCAACAGCATGAAAGCGAATTGCACTTCCTGCGGATCATTAGGCCATACCTCGCCCATGAAGAAATACCAGCATGGACAAGTAAATGGATAACGACCCTTGAACGGGTGTCCATGGCCCGCCACCCTGGCTCGGCGTTACGCCGGAAGTGGTACAAAATGAAAGAGCAGTATGTTCGCCGAGTATTGCCGTTCCTCGGCGGTTGACTTGTTTGACCCATGCTGATCACAGACCGGTTCGTGATGCTGAACTTCCCAAAGACGGGAAGTACGTTCGCAAGGCAGGCCATTCTAAAGGCCCATGCGCCAACTTGGGCGGACAAGATTTTTAATACCCCCTGGCCGCTGAATGAGTTAATGACCAGACCACACAAACTCACCGATCGCCATCGAAACGCACTTGCCCACCGGCCACGGTCACAACATGGCACTTATAATCAAATACCGGCAGAGCATCGTGGCAAAACCGTTATGTCGGTAGTCCGCAATCCCATAGAGCGGTTGATCTCCACCTACGAATTCAAGGACTGGCAGCAGTACCCGATCCTGGATGAGGCGACACTTCGTGAAAGATTCCCTAGTTTTCCAGCGCTGAACTTTCAAGATTACTTGGAGTACCGGCGAATGGTACTTGCCATTATTCAACCTCCCGGGCTGCGCACAACGGTTGGCCCATTGACCACCCAGTTCATTACGTTCTATGCCAGAGATCCCTTAAGCACGCTAATGCAATTGAACGATGATGTTGACCTGGCCAAGGATTACGATAAGCATTTCCCCCGCATTTCATTTTTGCATACAGAAAACCTCAATCAGGAGCTTCATGATTTTCTGCTGAACGTAGGCTATCCTAGGCGCAGGATCAAAGCCATCCTTACAATGGGCAAGCGCAACACCACGAAACGTACACAGCGCAACTATTTGACCGCGGAGCATGTTGAACATATTTTATACAAGGAGCGCTTCTTTTTTCAGCTTTTCCCGGAATACCTGCCGAATTAGGGTAAGCTATAGCCGTGTAAAGAACATGGAACATGGAACATGCATCGCTCACGCGCCTATCGCGAACAATCCGGCATGGCCTGGTCAGCCGATGACATGAACTCGCAGTTGTTGCCGCCGTGCCAAGCGATTTGAACCCATGCTCACATACCTTAACCGGATCATCGGGCGAAAGGGATACCAACCGGTACGCACCTCCTACCCGCCCATTTGGCTGAGCTTCCTGAACAGCGCCGCGCCACCTTCTCCATTGACCACGATCCATGTGGATTACCCAGGTGATCACCCGCAGAATTGGCTACTTCCGATCCCGAGGGAGAAGATTATCACAGCGCGGATCCTGGCGTGTTGGAGTTCTGCCATGGAGGCCAGAGGCCTCGAACATGTGGACACACCCGTGCCGGACCGTCGGTCCTTTCAGCTGCTGAGGCGATACTACGACAACTTCCAGCCCAAGAGCGTGGCCGAGCTGCAAGGATATGTGCAAAACGACCCAACATTGACCGCCAAGCAATCAGCTTACTTATCAAGTCCTGCGCTGTATGCGACCCAACCTTGGCACATAAAAACACCGGATGAGATGCGGATGCGGCGAGCGCGACGCATGAAGATCGAATTTGAGCGCGACGGGGCCGGGCAGTACGATTTGCGCGATGGATGGAAGACGCATGGCCCGGTCTCTGAAAGGCTATTGCTTTCCGAATACAACCGGCTGGCACGCCTTTATGATTCCATCCGCGCAGATGGCTTCGATCCCCGGCATGGGTACCTTATGGGCAAGGTGTTGTTGAACGGAAAAGACTACCGGATACAACCTTTGGACGGATGGCACCGCACGGCCGTGCAGCTTGCCCTGGGTTATACGCATTTGTCATTCGGTTTTTCCATTGGAGCAGTTGAAGTGATCGACCGTGCACGTGTTAAGGAATGGCCGCATGTTCGATCGGGCTTGTACAGCGAGGCCCATGCGTTAAAGTCGTTCGATCGCTTTTTCGGTTGATCGGCCCATGGGCTACGGCAATGGCAGCCCGGTAGGCGGTACCGCAACTTCTGCTCGGATGGTTGTGGCATGTAACCTTGACCGCGGACGGATAACTTGGCCGCAATTTGCACGGCAATCAGGTTTGGTCTGATACCATGGAAGAAAACCAGAACGACACACAGAACGGATCCGGACCAAAGGTCTCCATCGTGGTTACGTGCTACAATCTGGGGGGCTACCTTCAAGAAGCCCTGGACAGCATTGCAGCATACGCGAATCCCAGTGAATATGAGGTGATCATTGTGGATGACGGTTCCACGGATCCAGCGACCATCGCATTCCTGAATGGGCTGCCCGCGGAAAAGTACCGGTTGCTGCGCCAGCATAACCAAGGGCTAAGCCAGGCGCGCAACAACGGAATTGCAATTGCGCGCGGCCCCTACATTGTGCCGTTCGATGCGGACAACCGGTTGCGCCCGGCAATGATCCGCGAAGTGATAGCTGTGCTGGACACCCACCCGGAGGTGGACATTGTTCATGGGGATGCGGAATATTTTGAAGGCCGCACCGGGAGGTGGGTGAATGCACCTCATGACTTCAAACGGATGATCGAAAGGAACCGGATTGATGCCTGTGCCGGTTACCGGCGCACCCTGTGGGCAAGGCTGGGTGGGTACGATGCTAAAATGCGCCTGGGCCTGGAGGATTGGGAGTTTTGGCTTAGGGCGGCAGTGGCCGGCGCCCGTTTCCACTATGTGCCAGAGATCTTGTTCGACTACCGTGTGCGCACGGGTTCGATGTTGAGCGATACCGTGAAGCGGCAATCCGAGATCGTGGAATATGTGTTCCAGAAGCCTGAATTGGCCTTTCTCCGTAGCCTGCGTGAGCACTATTTGGAGCTGCTCGGCAAAGAGCGGGATCCCAAGATCCTCACAGGCCGCGACCATCTTAGGCTCCTCTTGGGCCAGATAAGAAAGAGGCTACCGTTCCAGAACCACTGAGCACGAAAGGAGGATAGGACTCCTCTGTTGCCCGAACTAATAATGAGTTCAAATAAAGAACAAGCACAATCGGATGTGGTGTCAGTTGTGGTCACTTACAACGGCATGCCATGGATCGATCGTTGCCTTGGCAGCCTGCAAAGCTCCAGCCTGCCGACCCGTATTGTTGTTGTTGACAACGGCTCTACGGATGGCACACAACAACGGATCAAGGAAGCATATCCCGCCGTTCACTTTATCCAGGCAGAGAAAAATTTGGGATTCGGACAAGCCAACAACATAGGCTTGCGCATGGCATTGGATACCGGGGCCGATCATGCCTTCCTGTTGAACCAGGACGCATGGGTACTACCGGAAACGTTGGACAGGCTTGTTGAGGCCGCTAATGGCGATGCCAAATATGGCATTCTCAGTCCCATGCATTTAGATGGCCCTGGGCAACAGCTGGACTTGTTCTTCTCGAAGTGCCTCGCATCGGACAAATGCCCGGACCTGTATTCAGACTTGATCCTGGGCCGGCGCAACAAGGATGTTTACCCTGCGGCTTTTGTAAATGCGGCCGCGTGGCTCGTGACGCGTAAATGCCTGCTGACAGTTGGTGGCTTCAGTCCATTTTTCTTTCATTATGGTGAGGATGACAATTACGTTGACCGCTTGCACTATCACAAGCTTTTACTTGGCGTAGTTCCAACAGCTTGGATACACCACGATAGGGCACCACTGGGCGAGAATCCATTTTTCGCGGACCCAGTTGACCTACTGGTGCGATTGGCCGCTGTACGGCACTCCGATCCAGGCTCGAAAAAATCACCGAAGTCCCAGATCCGTGCTTTGAGGTTGACCATGCTGCGGTGCCTTATTTCCGGGCAACGGGCGGCTTTCCATGATGCCCGGAAAAGGGCTTCGATCTTAAGCGCTCTTGACTCAGACGTGTTGGTCAAATTCCGGGACGCTTCCCGCACTTCGGGATCGAGCTTCCTATGATGCATTCTACAATGCCCTACCGGTCCAGGCCGGCCGCAGAGCGGATCGCTATCGTTGCCCCGGCGCATGGTTGGTGTATGGGCAGCGTTGCCCCTGTCCCAATAGCCATCGATGCGGTGGCCCCAGGGATTATCTTTCTGCCGGGCCGATCCCTAACTGTTGACAGCAGATGAGCGAGAAGAGAGTCACAGTCCTAATGACCCTTTTCAACAAGGGAAAATTCGTTCAAGAGGCAATCAATAGTGTGCTGTGCAGCACGTTTTCAGATTTTGAACTTCTGGTCGTGGATGATGCCAGCACGGATGGCGGCCCGGAGTTGGTGAGGTCGATCCCCGATGGTCGGATCCGTATTTTGCAGAGTACGGTGAATACTGGCCGGGCCGCTGCGGCTAACCGTGGTTACGAGGCTGCCCGTGGAGAATTCATTGCCATATTGGATGCGGATGATATCGCCCATCCACAACGGTTGGCCAAACAAGTTGAATTCATGGAGTCACATCCCGAAGTAGGTATCGTTGGCTCCGCCTACAAAGGCATGGGGCGATCCCAGCACGTTGGCAAATGGCCGGCCACTGATGCGGAATGCCGTGCGCAAATGCTCTTCAGGGATCCGGTACTGTATGGTTCCTCAATGATACGCCGGTCAGTTCTGGAACAGCATGGCATACGCAGCAACCCCGATTGGAAACTTCCTGCCGAAGATTACTTGTTCCTCCTTAAAATTGGTGTGCATGCCCAATACGCGAACCTTGCCGAGCCACTGATCACGTATCGCCTTGGTGAAAACAACATGGTTCATGGCCGGGATCCACTAGCCGATAAAAGATTGCTCACCAAGGAAGTATTCCGATTTTTCAAGTTGGACATCACCGACCGTGAAGTCGAACTGCAGATGGCCCTGCACGACGTTTACGACCTGCGGTTCAGCCCCTCCTCCGTGCGTGAATTGCACGGGTGGATGAAAAAGCTCATCCGCATGAACCAAGAACGCGGACTGTTCCCCGTGGATCTTTTTGAGATGGAGCTTGAACGAAGATGGAAGCACCTGTTTTTTCCCATAGCAGACACTGATCTGAGCGCCACATTCGTGCATTCCTATTTAAGCGGATCTTGGCGTGCTGACCGGTTATCGTACTTGGCGAAAGCAACGCTGAAGCGCTGGATGGTACGAGAGCACAAGCCTAATTAGGGGTGGTGCCAGCCTTATACAATGTACGGAAAGACTGTAGATATGGCGCCTGTTACCGCTCGATCCGGACAGCCGCCCCCCCGGGTAAGCATTGTGGTGCCTTGTTTCAATGCCATCACTACCGTTGAAAGTTGCATAAGCTCCATACTGGCCCAAAACTACCGTGAGCTTGAAGTGATCGCGGTTGACGACTGTTCGACGGATGGGACCCGGGAATTGTTGGACCGCTTGGCCTTGGGCGACGGCCGACTCAAGGTAATTCACAGTCCAGCAAACGGCGGACCGCACAAAGCCCGGCAATTAGGGCTGGAAGCAGCGGCAGGAACATTGATCGGTTTTGTGGACAGCGATGACCGGGTGCAGGCCGATTTTGTCAGCGCTTTGGCCCTGCCGCTGATCCGGCACCAGGCCGATATCGCCATCTGTGGGTTCATGCGGGTCGATGAGCACGGAGTTTCCCATGCCCACCGGTTCACCGCGGCGGAAAAAGTAGTTGACCACGATATCCTCCTGCGGTTCAGCCAATTCAAGTTCGGGTCAGGCCTTCTTTGGAACAAGCTTTTCCGCAGTGGATTGATCCGGGACCACATGGCCTTCCCATTGGAGCGCAGCGTGGATTTTGGGGAGGATTACATTGTATCGGTAGGCTGTTTCGCAGCTTCCGCCCGTGTGGTCGTGGTGCCGGGCACACCCTATGAATACCTCTTCCATGCGGGCAGCGGCTCGCGTGCCGCAGATGCGGGCAGGGCCTTCGCACGGATCCTGAACGGCTACGCCAAATGCCTGGAAGTGCACTCGGACAAGGGCGAGGCCGTGTTGCAGTGCATTGACCGTATTTACCGCCACCAGCTCCGGTTCGAGGGTTACAGTGTCGCGGACCCATCTGCCCTTCGGCGGCACCGCGACATGCTATCCAGCGCTTTGGAGCGGTTCGCCCGCACCCGGCCAGAGGCGCTCCACTCCTTGATCCACACCTTCGACCCCACGCTGGACCCACCGCCCCCGCAGAAGCTGCGCTACCACCTGGGCCAAGTACGCCGATCACTGGGTTCAGCGGTAAAAGCCTTGTTCCATGGCCGGGCCTAGTGCAAAAGGGCCGGCGGAACTCTGGCTCTTCACCATGCGTTTTCCGTACGGCCATGGAGAGGCCTTCCTGGAGAACGAGCTGCCTGTGCTGTCCGCCGGCTTCGGTCGCGTCCGCATTTTTCCGTTACATGCCGGGGGCACCATGCGTGAATTGCCCGGGAATGTGGAAGTAGTGGACCTGTTCGGCCAGGGGCAGGAATACCGCCCGATCTCCGTTGGCGGGCTGCTGGCACGTGCGGGCAGCGCCTGGGCGCTGTGGCGGCAAGGCCGGTCGGCGGCCCCTGATGAGGCGGTATTCAACCGGCACAAACGCGAATTCCTGAGCCAGATCAGGCAGGCGCTGGAGCGGCAGCGGTTGCTGGAGCGCCAATTCGGCCCCGCTTACCACCCGGCCAGGGTGCGCCTTTATTCCTACTGGACCAGCGATTGGGCCACCGTGCTGGGCCTGTGGAAGCGCCGCGACGCGCGTGTCCGCTTTCACACGCGCATGCACGGCTTCGACATGTTCCGTGAGCGGGCCGTGGACGGTTGGCCCCGTTTCCAGCATTTCCATTTGCAGCAGGCAGACCGCATTTACATCGCCTCACAGGCCGGCCTGGATTACATGGCGGATCGCCACCCGGGGTACCGCGACCGATTCAAACTGGCCTATGTGGCCACCCAGGACCATGGCCTGGCACCGTGGGCACCGGCGGATACCCTACGCGTGCTGTCATGCTCCAACCTGATTGAATTGAAGCGGGTGCCGTTGATCGCAGCTTCCTTGGCCCACGTGCAAAGCGCGGTGCAATGGACCCATTTCGGTGACGGCCCCGAGCGGAAAGCCGTGGAGCAAATGGCGGCCACCTTACCGGCCAACGTGCAGGTTAACCTAATGGGCAGCCGCCCCAACAGCGAAGTGATCGACTGGTATAAGCACAACCCGGTGGATGTATTCGTGCATGCCAGCCGCACCGAGGGCGGTGCGCCGGTGGCCTTGAAGGAGGCCGCCAGTTTCGGTATTCCGTTGGTAGCGGCCGATGCCGGGGGTGTGCGTGAAATAGTGACCGGCGAAACAGGCGTGCTGCTGCCGAACGATCTTTCGGCCGAAACCCTTGGCCATGTACTGGCAGGATTCAGGCAAACAACTTGGTACGCCCAGCAGGCCCGGGAAAAGGTGCGGGCCTTTTGGGCGGCCCGTTTCGATGCTCATCTCGTCTATCACACCATGGTGAATGACCTAAGCTTATTGGACAAATGATCCACGGCAAAGCATGGATGGCCCTTCTATATCGCGCCGTTGCATTCCTGGTGGCTTCCATGTTCATCTACATGGCCAGTATGGTCATACTTATGCGCGTGAATACCAAGCGTGGACCAATGCTCACCCAAATTAGCGATTACTATAAGCATAGAGGCGGAGGCACTCTCCAAAAATTCAATGAATTCAATCCTGGATTAAAGTATGACGTCGTGATAATAGGTTCCTCACATGCCTACCGTGGTTACGACCCGGAGATCTTCACGCAACGAGGCTATTCCGTGTTCAATTTGGGGACGAGTGCGCAAACACCAAAAGGCACGTATTGGCTGGTTCGGGAATACCTCAATGAATCAAACACTTCAGTCTTGATCCTGGACCTTTATGAAAATATACTAATGAGCAACGGTTTGGAAAGTGCGGCAGACCTGGCGTTGAATCAACCCAGCACCCTCGCGGCCGCTGGCATTACCCTTGGCCTGTTTGATCTACGCGGCTTGAATATGCTTGTCCAACGTTTGGTCTATCCAGCTGCCACACAGTACCCGACTGACCCCAATTACAGGGGTCTTGGTTTTTGTCCGAGAATGGATAGTGTCAAAATAACTGCTTCACCAGGACCGCTTACCAAAGCACGTTCACGGCCCAGCTTGGCACCAGCGCAACTGGATGCCGTTCTCGCCATTCAAGCTCTTTGCGAAGAGCGCGGCATCCGATTGATCCTCAGCTCCCATTACGGACTGAAGGAACGTGCTTCGCTTCATGCAGCCATGTCGGACTTTATTGAGGAGCATCTCGTGAGCAAAGGCATCCCATATCTGGATTTCTTCGATGCGGATGGTGTCGACACCCTGAATTGGTTTGCCGATCGAACCCATTTGAACTATGCCGGCGCGCAGGTTTTCACCACGGCATTGGTGGACTCGCTGGAGCTTAATGGCTACCTCACCAGGCCAAAACATGTGCAATAGCCCAGATTTTCATGGAGAAACCCGGCGGGGCCCTGTTTAGATAATCCCATTTTACACGCGTTCGTGAACCCTTTTGACCAAGCACTGATCCCAGAACCTGCGCCCCATGCTCTTCAACTCCTTCGAGTTCCTCTGCATTTTCTTCCCGTTGGTAACGGGGCTGTACTTCGTGCTGCCGCAGCGCTGGCGTTGGCTGCTGCTGCTGGTGGCCAGTTGCTGGTTCTACATGGCCTTTGTGCCGGTTTACATCCTGATCCTGGCCTTCACGATCCTGGTGGACTATTTCGCGGGCATTTGGATCGAGGCCAGCGCGGGGCGCAAGCGGCGGTGGCTGCTGGCGGCCAGCGTTGTGGCCAACGTGGGCGTGCTGGCCTTTTTCAAGTACTTCAACTTCCTGAACGAGAGCATTGCCGAGCTGGTGCGCTCCATGGGTTTCCACTACGGGGTGCCGGACCTGGGGATCATTTTGCCGATCGGCCTCAGCTTCCATACGTTCCAAAGCCTGAGCTACACCATTGAGGTGTACCGCGGCCACCAGAAGGCCGAGCGCAACCTCGGCATTTTCTCGCTGTACGTAATGTTCTACCCGCAGCTGGTGGCGGGGCCCATTGAGCGGCCGGCCAACCTGCTGCGGCAGATCAATTCCACCACCGAGGGGGTGGGGATCCGCTCGCGCTTCGAGGCCGACCGGATCGTGGAGGGGCTGAAGCTGATGCTGTGGGGCTTTTTCAAGAAGCTGGTGATCGCGGACCGCTGCGCGGTGATCGTGGACCAGGTGTATGCCAGCCCGGGTACCCACGGCAGCCTTACCATCGCCTTGGCCACCTACCTGTTCGCCGTGCAGATCTACTGCGATTTCAGCGGCTACACCGACATTGCCCGGGGCGCGGCCAAGGTGATGGGCTTCAACTTGATGCTGAACTTCAACACCCCGTACCGCAGCGCCAGCATCAGCGAGTTTTGGGGCCGCTGGCACATCAGCCTCAGCAGCTGGTTCCGCGATTACCTGTACATACCCTTGGGCGGCAACCGCGTGGTGAAATGGCGCTGGTACTACAACCTGATGGTGGTGTTTTTGGTGAGCGGCCTGTGGCACGGCGCCGACTGGACCTTTGTGATCTGGGGCGGGCTGCACGGCACCTACCTGATCCTGGCCATTGTATGCGCACCCCTGCTGGCCAAGCTGACCCGTGCCATTGGGCTGGACGCGGTGCCACGGCTGAAGCATGGGATCAATGTGTTCATCACCGTGCAATTGGTTAGCTTCGCCTGGATCTTTTTCCGCGCGGACAGCATTGCGGACGCTTGGGCCTTGGTGAAGCGCCTATTCACCACCATGCCCTCCGCCGCCGACCTGGCCCAGCTGTACGATGCCCTGCCACGCGGCTCATTCGGCGTTACCCTGATCATGACGGCGCTCTTCATATTGGCCGATCCGCTGTACGATGCCTGGACCAAGCGTGAGCGGCCCGCGCCGCGCGGTGTGCCGGGGCGGCTGGTCTATCCCGTGCTGCTGGCCTGCATCCTGCTGTTCGGCTACTTTGGCGCCACCAGCTTCATCTATTTCCAGTTCTGATGACCGCCTTGGCGAAGCGCCTGGTAGTGTTCCTGTTGATCACGGCAGGGCTGTACTGTGCACTCATGTTCGCCCTGGTGCGGATCACCTATTCCGGCCGGTCGGTGGTGTTCCTTACCGGTGATTACTACAACTGGCCCGGGGGTGAAACCTGGCAGTCGTTCCATGATTTTTCCCCCGATAGTGCCTACGATGCCCTGATCATTGGATCATCCCATGCCTACCGGGGCTACGACCCTGCCGTATTCGGCGAGCGCGGCCACCGGGTGTTCAACCTGGGCACCAGCGCCCAATCGCCGTTGAACACGCACCCCTTGGTGCGCCGCTTTATCCACGCGCACAACGCGCCGTTGCTGCTGTTTGACATTTACGAAGGCACCTTGCAGGGAGATGGCTTCGAGAGCACGGCGGACCTGGTGCAGAACCAACCCAGCGATGCGGTGGCCTTGGGCCTGGTGCGGGGCCAAGGCGACCTGCGCGGCCTGAACATGCTTGCGCTGCGCCTGACGGCGCGCTACAAGGAACCCTATTACCGCTCCGGATCGTACCGGGGCGCGGGGTTCGCGCCGCAAGTGGACAGCGTGGGCACGCAAGCGGGCAGGCCGGGCCCGCCGAAGGCTTTTGAACCGGTGCAGCTGGAGCGGCTTGCGGCGATCATCAACCTGTGCCAGGAACGCGGCATCCGCTTGGTGCTTACCAGCCACTATGCACGCGGCAACATGCGCGGGGTTTACCACCGGCCATTGGTGCAGCACCTGGACAGCCTTTTGGCCGGCACGGACATCCCGTACCTCGATTTTACCGAGGTGCCCGGCATTGACGAGCGGAACTGGTTCGCGGACCACAACCACCTGAACATAACGGGGGCCAAGATCTTCACCGGGCAATTGGTGGACTCGCTTGAGGCCTTGGGCTATTTGCCGGTACGTTGAGCTGCGCAAGCTACTTTTCACCCATGGAAATGCTGAAGGCGCCTTTGCGCAAGCTGTTGCGGACCACGGTGACCGCCTTTCCCGTGCGCGGGAGGTTCCGCCTGGTGCAGCTGGCGGCACCCTTGCTCGCGCCCCCACCGGGCCGGTTGTACGCCGTGAACGGCGTGAACATGGCGCTGGACCAGGGCCTGTTCATGCACCAGCTGATCTACTACGGCCTGTACGAGCCCCGGTTGGTGAATTTCCTGCGGCGCCAATTGCGCGAAGGCGACATCGTGCTAGACCCGGGCGCCAACATCGGCTACATCTCAGCGGTTTGCCTGGGCCTGGTCGGCAGCTCGGGCCATGTCCATTCATTCGAGCCCTCCCCTACGGCATACGGCCGCATCAGCGCGCACAACAACCTGGCCGCCCACGCCAACTGGTCGCTGCGGCGCATGGCCCTCACCGATCACGCGGGCGAAGGCATCTTCAACGACACCCCACGTGTGATGAAGGCCGGCTATGCCGCGTTAAAAACAGCGGCCACCCCGGTGGACAGCATACCGGGGGTGGTGGAGCTGACCAGCGTGGACACCTTCTGCCAGGAGCAAGGGATCGACCACGTGCGCTTTTTGAAGCTCGACATCGAAGGCTCGGAACTACCCGCGCTGCGCGGGGCCGCAGGCATGCTGGCGCGGCGGGCCATCGACATGATCCTCGTGGAAACCACCACGCAAGCAGGCGGCCACCGCAAGCGCGCCGAAGCGATCGACCAGTTGCTGCGCGAAGCGGGCTACCGGTCATTCCACCTTAACCCATCAGGCCGTACCAAGCCCATCAACGTGCTAAAGGACGTACCCTACCGCGAGGACATCATCTGGATGGCCCCCTCTACTTGGGAGAACTTCACGGGATGAGGGAGCGCGGAGGCAAGCGGTGGAGTTTGGGCCTAGATCGCACTCACGATCTGGCTGGCCTCCCCGCTGGTGGTGAAGGCGTTTTCGCGCAGGGCAAAGGCGTTCAGCTTGCCTTCCAGGATCAACGTGCCGATGGTGGCATCGGCGGGTGCGGTCACGGGCAGGGTGTTCTCCAGCAAAATGGCGGCACCCTTGGCCGATACCGCATAAGCATGCGTGCCCTGGTGGTAGCCCGCCCGGTACAAATGGTTGGAGTACGGCCGGGCGTACAGCCGGAGCATTTCGCGGGCCGTTAACCGGTATTGGCCGGGCCTGGCCAAGCGCAACAGCGGATGCAGCAACCATTTGAACCAGAACGTCCTGGGTGCCCGCTCGTGCCCGCGCCGGCCTAGGTAAAGCAGGTCCCAGTCGGCCGGCAGCTCCCGGTGCGCCCTTTCCACCGCCGCAAATTGCCCGGGCAGGGGCTCGGCATCATCCTCCAGCACCAAGGCCGAGGAGATGCGGCATTGGAGGATGTCGGTATAAACGGCGCGGTGCGAGAGGTTGCAGCCGATGTGCGAGGGATGCAGCTTGCGCGGGATGGTCTTGTGCCGAAGCGCCGCGGCTTCATCATACACTTCCCGCAGTTGATCTGCCGAAAGCCCGGTGCCCATGATGGCATCCACGAACTCGAATTGTATCCCTGCCACGGCCAGGGCCCTTACAATGCGCTCCTTGCGCGGATGCGCACCCTCCTTACTGATCACGTACGTTATGTCGAACCCGAGGTGTCCACGGTGCATGGGATCAAATAGGGCACCAAGCTACGCGGAAAGCACCAACGGCCGATGGGCCTGCCAAGCGTTGAATGGAAGGTACGCACCGGTAGGTTGAAGGGGGAATGCATGCGCCACGGCAGGCTGTTGGCCCACTGGCCAGGTGCGCGGGCGGCCGGATCGGGCCGCGGCGCGCGGCCGGGCTATTTTTGCGCATCTCATCACCTACACCATGCAACCAGCACAAGCCTTGGAATCGACCCTCACGCGCGACGCGGCCATCTTCGACATCATTGAGCAGGAGCGGTGGCGCCAGACCAAGGGCCTGGAACTGATCGCCAGCGAGAACTTCGTGAGCGGGCAGGTGCTGGAGGCCATGGGCTCGGTGCTGACCAACAAGTACGCCGAGGGGCTGCCGGGCAAGCGCTATTACGGCGGCTGCGAGTTTGTTGACATGGCGGAGAACCTGGCCATTGAGCGTGCCAAAAAGCTTTTCGGCGCCGAATGGGCCAACGTGCAGCCGCACAGCGGGGCGCAGGCCAATGCCGCGGTGATGCTCGCCTGCCTGAAGCCCGGCGATACCATCCTGGGCTTCGACCTCAGCCATGGCGGGCACCTTACCCACGGCTCACCGGTCAATTTCAGCGGAAAGCTGTACCACGCCACCTTTTATGGCGTGGACAAGGAGACCGGCCGCGTGGACATGGACAAGGTGGCGGAGAAGGCCCATGAAGTGAAGCCCAAGTTGATCATTGTGGGCGCCAGCGCCTACAGCCGCGATTGGGACTATGCACGTTTCCGCGCCATTGCCGATGAGGTGGGCGCCCTGTTGCTGGGCGATGTGGCCCACCCGGCCGGGCTGATCGCCGGCAAATTGCTGAACGACCCGCTCCCCCATTGCCACATCGTTACCACCACCACGCACAAAACGCTGCGCGGCCCGCGCGGCGGCATGATCATGATGGGCAAGGATTTCGAGAACCCGTGGGGGCTGAAAACCCCGAAGGGCCAGCTGCGCATGATGAGCTCGTTGCTGGACAGCGGCGTGTTCCCCGGCACACAGGGCGGCCCCTTGGAGCATGTGATCGCCGCCAAGGCGGTGGCCTTCGGCGAGGCCCTCGACCCCTCGTTCATCGCGTACGGAAAGCGCGTGAAGGCCAATGCCGCCGCCATGGCCAACGCCCTGGTGGCCAAGGGCTACAATGTGGTAAGCGGCGGCACCGACAACCATTGCATGCTGATCGATATGCGCAGCAAGGGCCTTACCGGCAAGGAGGCCGAGGCCATCCTGGGCCAAGTGGACATAACAGTGAACAAGAACATGGTGCCCTTTGACACGGAAAGCCCGTTCGTGACCAGCGGCATCCGCATCGGTACACCGGCCATCACCACGCGCGGGCTGAACGAGGCCGAATGTGAACAAGTGGTGGAATTGATGAACAGCGCCCTCGAGGACCGAAAGGACGAAGCCCAAATGAAGCGCATCAAATTCCAAGTGAACAGCATGATGCGCCTCAAGCCCCTATTCGGCTGGTAATAACGAAGGAGAAGAAGGAGAAGAAGGAGATGGAGGAGAAGAAGGAGAGGAAGGAGAAGAAGGAGATGAAGGAGATGGAGGAGATGGAGGAGATGGAGGAGATGGAGGCGAGGCAACATTTCCTGCATTAGCAGTACACCCACGCGACCATGTCCACATCAACCGAAAAAAAGAAGGTGCTGCTGGTATGCTTAGGCAACATCTGCCGCTCACCCATGGCCGAGGGCATTCTTCGCGATCTGGCGCAGCGCAGGGGCCTTTCCCTTGAAACCGATTCCGCCGGCACCAGCAGCGGGCACGTGGGCGAAGCGCCCGACCCGCGTGCCCAGCGCGAGATGCAGCGGCATGGCCACGACATCAGCGACCTGCGTGCCCGGCGCTTCCGCGCATCCGATTTCGAGCAATTCGACCTGCTGGTGGCCATGGACCGCCAGAACCTGAAGGACATGCAGCGGTTGGCGCCGGAACCCGGGCTGGCGGCGAAGGCGCGCCTGATGCTGGACTGGGCGGAAGGCACCGGCAGCGACGTGCCCGATCCCTGGTACGGCGGCGCGGAAGGCTTTGCGGAAGTGTACCACATGCTGCACGGGGCCCTGGAAAACCTGTTGGAGGAATTGAACGGCGATGCACGCTGAGGCCACCCTGTACCTGTTGCCGGTATGGCTGGGCGAGCATGGTGACACCTCGCTGCTTCCCGCGCGCAACATTGAGGTGGCCGAGCGCGTTAAGCTCTTTTTCTGTGAGGATGAGCGGACCGCGCGCCGCATGCTGCGCCGGATGAGCCGCAACATCGATCTCGGCGCGATCGAGCTGCACCTGCTGGACAAGGACACCGGCGACGTTGAAGTGGGCCAGTACGGGCTGCTGCTGGGCCAGCGCGATGCGGCCATCATCAGCGAGGCCGGCATGCCCTGCGTGGCCGATCCCGGGGCGCGGTTGGTGGCGGAGGCCCACAAACGGGGGATCCGTGTGGAGCCGCTGTCCGGGCCATCCTCCCTCCTGCTTGCCCTGGCGGCCTCCGGCCTGAATGGGCAACAATTCAGCTTCCACGGTTACCTGGCGCGCGACACGGCGCAGCGCCGCAAGGAAATACGCACCTTGGAGGCCGACGCCGCCAGGACCGGCCGCGCCCACCTCTTCATTGAAACCCCATACCGCAACGAGGCGCTTCTGGCCGATCTGCTGGCCGTTTGCCAGCCCGGCACCCGGATCACCCTGGCGGTGGACCTGGAGCAGCCCGGTGGCGCAGTGGCCACGCGCACCGCGGGCGAATGGAAAAAAGTGAAACCCTTCCTCGGCAAGCGGCCCTGCGTGTTCATCATCGGCCAATAGCGGACAAAACCACACAAAAGCACATGCAAGACGGATATGTAAAAACCACCATTGAGGGCGGCATCGGCACGGTCACCTTCCACCACCCCAAGAGCAACAGCCTGCCCGGCAAATTGCTGCGTGAAATGGCCGGGGCCATTGGGTCAACGGCCAGCGATCCGGCGGTGCGCGTGATCGTGCTGCGCAGCGACGGCGAGCGTGCCTTTTGCGCGGGTGCCAGCTTCGATGAGCTGATCGCCATTGCCAACGAGCAGCAGGGCGAGGCGTTCTTCAGCGGCTTTGCCCACGTGATCAACGCGATCCGCACGGTGCCGTGCATGGTGCTGGGCCGCGTGCATGCCAAGGCCGTGGGCGGCGGCGTTGGCCTGGCGGCCGCGGTGGACGTATGCTATGCGCACAACAGCGCCTCGCTGCGGTTGAGCGAATTGGCCGTGGGCATCGGTCCCTTTGTGGTGGGCCCGGCCGTGGAGCGCAAGGTGGGCGCGGGGAATTTCACCCTGCTCAGCACCACGCCCGCCCAATGGCGCAGCGCCCAATGGGCAGCCAAAAGGGGCCTGTACGCCGCCACGTTCGACACCCATGCCGAGCTGGACGCGGCAGTGGACGCCCATGCCAAGGAGCTCGCCGCCTATAGCCCGCAGGCCATGGCCGCGCTGAAGGCCGTGTGCTGGAAAGGCACCGAACACTGGGACCACCTGCTGGCGGAACGGGCCAAGCTGAGCGGCAGCCTGGTGCTTTCCGATTTCAGCCGCGAGGCCATCGCCGCCTTCAAGCAGAAAGGCGCATAGGCCGGGAACTTGGCCCCCGGGATTTTCGTAGGAACCGGCGATCAACAAGCGGTTCCGGTGAAACTCCACGTCCGATCCACCTCGCGCAAGGTGATGCTGATGCTCTACGGGGCATCGCTCATGGTGGGCATCGGTTTGATCGTGCATGCCCACGCCAACCAGCGCACCGCCGCACGCGAGCGGGCCATGGCGCGGTTGGCGGGCGTTACCGGCACCTTGTCGGCCCAGCTCGATGGCGGGCGGGTGAGCAAACTGCTGGAACAATACGATTCCCGCGGCATGCTGGTGAAGAACACCCAGGATGCCTGGTACTACGTGCTGCACGAGGCCCTGCGCAAAAGCGCCGAAGTGGCGGCCCTGGATGCGCCGCTGCTGATCCTGGCCTACGACCCCGGCAAGGAGGAGCTGCAGATCGTGGCCACCTCGGACCAACGGCCCGCATTGCGGGATCCCTTCCGCGGCGAGGCGGCCGGCACCGCCGCACGATACTGGAACTCGGCCACCCATGGCCCGTTGCGCACCGCCACTGCGAATGAACTGATCGCCCTGGACCCCGTGCAGGACCAGGCCGGGCGCATGGTGGGCATGCTGCTGGCCACACAACCGGTGGCCCCGTTGGAACATGCGGCCCTGTACACCCTGGCCAGGCAGATCGGGCTGGCGGTGCTGCTGTTCGCGGCGCTGGGGCTGGTCCTGTTCCGCAAGGTGGTGCGCCTGGTGCAGCACAAGGAGCAGCAGCTCAGCAGCCTGCAGGAGCACCAGCAGGACCTGGCCCACAGCATGGCCTACGCGGGCAAGATCCAAACCTCGTTGGTCCCGCCGCCCGAGCGCTATGCCGAGCAATTCGCGGATTTCTTCGTGCTCAACCGGCCACGCGATGTGGTAAGCGGCGATTTCCACTGGTACCACCGCATAAGCGCCGATGAATGCCTGGTGGCCGCCGCCGATTGCACCGGCCATGGCCTGCCCGGCGCCATGATGGCCACAGTGGCCTGTTCGCTGCTGAACGACCTGGCCCGCGAACTGCGTTTCCACGAACCTGCCGCCATGCTCACCGAGCTGAACCGGCGCATGATCGACACGCTGCACCAGAACGGCCGCAAGCATGGGGCGGGTGATGGAATGGACATCGCCCTGTGCCGCATCGACCGTGCCCGCAACGAAATCCTCTTCGCCGGCGCCTTCCGCCCCTTGTACTGGCTGCACAAGGGCCAGCTCTCCATCATCAACGGCGACCGCAGGCCCGTGGGCGGTGCGCAGCACGGCTACGACCGCCAATTCACCGTGCATCGCCTGGCCTACCGCCCCGGCGACAAGATCTACCTCTTCAGCGACGGGTACGTGGACCAGTTCGGCGGGCCCGGGCAGCGAAAATTCATGCCCGCAAGGCTGGCCGAACTGCTGCTCACCCTGCAGGACAGGCCCATGCAACAGCAGGGCGAAGCGATCGAACGCGCCTTCCTCGACTGGAAGGGCGCGCTGCCACAGGTGGATGATGTGTGCATGCTCGGCCTGGCGGTTTGAGCCGGCAGCTCAGATCTGCTCCGGCCGCTTCCAGAACAGGTCCTGGCTATCCGCCGAATTGCGCATGGACGCCAACACGGTGGCCAGCGGCTGCGTGAAGACCCAGGGATGATCCACCTCGCCGAGCACCTCCCGGATCGGATAGGCCAACTTCTCCTCTTCCGTTGAAAACTGCGCATCCACGCCGGGCTTGTTGCCCCGCGGGTCCAGCCGGAACCAGCCCGTGCCCTGCAGGTGCACCGCATTAAGCCCGTGCAGCGCATGCCCCGATTCCATGTTGCCCTTGCGCGTAACGCGCTGGTAGCAGAAGCCGCAGGGTATGCCCATGCCGCGCAGCAGCGCCGCCAGCAAATGCGACTTGGCGAAACAGATCCCCTCGCCGCAGGCCAGCGTTTCCTCAGCGGAAACAGGCACGGCCGGGTCGCCGGTATCGAACGAATGCGCGATGCTGTCCCGCGCCAATACAAAGGCCAGCTCCGCCCGTTCGCGATCGGTCCTTCCCTCCTGCTTGATCCTTTCGATCGCGGCATGCACCAAGGGCGTATGCCATTCCACCACCCCGGGCACCTCGGCCAGGTAATCCGCCAAGCGCGGGCTTTCAGGCTGCAATTCCATTCCTTTCATCTTTCAATCACCCAACAATCCATCTGCTTCAAAAGTGCGATGCCCGGTGCCAAAATTCGCGCTGCCCGTGCCAACTGGCGCAGCCCTTCTATATTTGGTCGCTCAACCCGGCGCAACGGGTTGGAACCCCAGTACAGCATGGCAGTTAAAAGCGAGTTGATCGCACAGATGGAGGCACTGCTCCAGGGCACCGATGTGGAACAATCGGCTGAAGCGGTGGAGGCCTTGAAGGAGGCCTACGAAAGCATTGTGGCCAAGGAAAAAGCAGAGGCCGAGGCCCGCGCGGCGGAAGAAGCGCAGGCCGAGGAAGAGCCGGCAGAGGAGGAAGAACGGATCGGTCCGCCCCCCGCCCCTGCGCCCAAGCTGCCGCCCGCCGGGGAAGCGCCACAGCCCATCGAAAGCGCCCGGCTCAACGACGAGGAGGACAAGCGCTTCAAGCAATTGCTCGATGCCTTCAACACCAAGGTGAACGACATCCGGCGCCAGCGGCAAAAGGAGGAAAGCGACAACCTCGCCACCAAGCAGCAGCTGATGGCCGAGCTGCGCGAGCTCATCGCCAACGAGGAGAACATAGGCAACGCCTTCCAGCGCTTCAATGAACTGGGCGAACAATGGCGTGCCGTGGGGCCCATACCCCAGCAAAGCTTCCGCGAACTGCAGCAGGAATACAACCAGCTGCGCGAGGATTTCTTCTACCATATCAGGATCTACAAGGAACTGCGCGACCACGACCTGCGCAAGAACACGGCCCTTAAACAGGCGCTGGTGGCGGACATGGAGGCCGTGCAGCGGGTGGACAGCGTGCGCCAGGCCGAGGCGTTGGTGAAGGAATACCAGGACAAGTGGCACCAGATCGGCCCGGTGCTGAGCGAGGACCGCGAAGCGGTGAACAATGCGTTCTGGAACGCCACGCGCATGGTGTACGACCGCATCAACGACTACTACAAGGCACGCCGGGCCGAGCATGAGGCCAACCTGGCCAGCAAGCAGGCCCTGGTGGAAAAAGTGAACGAATTGGCCAAGCAGGCCGGCACCACGGGCAACGTGGAATGGAAGGCCCTCACCGACCAGGTACTGGAGCTACAGAACGCGTGGAAGAGCGTGGGCTTCGCCACCAAGAAGGACAACGAGCGCGTGTGGCGCGAATTCCGCGATGCGTGCAACAGCTTCTTCGACCTGAAGAACGCGCATTATGCAGCGTTGAAGGCGCAGTACAAGGCCGCGCGCGACAAGAAGGAATCGCTGATCGGCGAGGCCGAGAAATTGAAGGACAGCACCGCATGGCGCCAAACGGCCGACAAGCTCAAGGCCCTGCAGCAGCAGTGGAAGGAGGCGGGCCATGCAGGCCAGCGCGATGAACACCGCCTATGGGGCAGGTTCCGCGAGGCCTGCGACGCATTCTTCAAATCGCGCAGTGCCAACTTCGAGCAGCAGGATGCCGAGCAGGCCGAACATGCCAAGGCCAAGGAAGAACTGATCGCCGAGATCGAGGCATTCACCCTGACCGGCGACCGCAACGCCGACATGGAGAGCCTGAAGGCCTTCAGCACCCGCTGGGTCAATGGCGGAAGGGTATCGCCCCGGCAGTACGACAAGCTGAGCGCCCGCTACCGCACCGCGCTGGACAAGCAATACGATCAGCTGAAGATGAATGAGGGCGAGCGGCGCCGCATGCATTTCCAGAACCGTGTGCAGGACCTGGCCTCATCCCCCGATGGCAAGGAGCGCATT
Organism: Flavobacteriales bacterium; assembly: GCA_044507815.1. Taxonomy (GTDB): domain Bacteria; phylum Bacteroidota; class Bacteroidia; order Flavobacteriales_F; family PHOS-HE28; genus PHOS-HE28. Next base: position 33,007 of record JBIQIX010000007.1, read on the forward strand.
GAGCGCGAAAGCCGCTTTGTAAAGCGCAAGATCGAGGAGCTGGAGAACGAGGTGCGCCAAGGCGAGGAGAACATGGGCAAGTTCAGTTTCAAGAGCGCCGCAGGCGAGGCCATGAAACGCGAAATGGAAAAATCGCTCGACCGTACCCGCCAGGACATCCAGCGCCTGCGCGACCAGCTCAAGCAACTGCGCAACGAACTGCGTCAGCCCGCCCCCGCCGCGGAAACACCCGCCGCCAAGGATGGCAACGCCTGAACATGGCATTCACCCTAAACCAATAAACATGGCAATACTGAAGGAGTTCAAGGAGTTCGCAATGAAGGGCAACCTGGTCGACATCGCCGTCGGCTTCGTGATGGGTGCCGCCTTCACGCGATTGGTCACCGCATTCACCGGCGGCATTGTAACCCCGTTGATCAGCATGATCACCGGCGATGTGAACTTCGATAGGCTGAAGCTGGTCCTTCGCGAAGGCACCCCTGAAGTAACCGACGCGGCCGGCACCGTCACCAAGGACGCCGTGGCCGAAGTGGCCGTGCTGTACGGCGAATTCCTCACCGCCACCATCGACTTCCTGATCGTGGCCTTCGTGATGTTCCTGATCGTGAAAGGGGTGAACAAGCTGAAGCAGCCAGAGGCAGCACCCGCACCCGCAGGACCCACGGAGGACCAGAAGTTGCTGGCCGAGATCCGCGACCTGCTGAAAAAGGGCTGATCAACTTAGCAATCAAGAAGGGCCGCCTCTTTCAAGGCGGCCCTTTTTTGTTGCGGTGCTTGAAGGACATGTGGCTGTCACCTGAATGGCGTGCATGGCGATCGGTTTCTGGGGCCCTGCATCCGGTCCAGCGCATCCGGAACACACACTGTTCCAAGCAAATCCGAAAAGCCGTTACGACCCTCAATTCCAAACCCCTGCCCTATGGCTCAAATCGATGTGTGCCCTGCCCCGGATCGAAGCGCACACCGCTGCCGGCAAAGGCCCTTGCCAGCTCCCCCGACCGGATCGCTTCCTGCGGCGTGCCATGCCACAGCGCGCCATCCTCGCGCAACAGCAGCAGTCCGTCGCACATGTCAAGCGCCAATTGCAGGTCGTGCGAGCTGAAGAGCACGGTGCGGCCCGCTTCAGTGGCGCTTTGGCGCAGGACGCGCACCAGCGCGGCGCGGTTGGGCAGGTCCAGGAAGGCCGTGGGTTCATCCAGCAACACCACCGGCGTTTGTTGTGCCAGTGCCCTTGCGATCAACGCTTTCTGGCACTCGCCGTCGCTGCAGGTGGCCAGGTTGCGCTGCGCCAAATGGGCCACACCGGCCTGCTCCATGGCCTGCTCCACCAGCTCACGGTCGCGCGGGCCGAGTTTCCCCCAGGGGCCGGTCCATGGTTGACGCCCCAGGCCCACCAGCGTGCGTACATCGAGCATGCCTGCCTGCGGCCTGCCGGTGAGCACCATGGCCACATGCCTTGCGCGTTCGGCCGCTGACATGCCGGCCACCGCTTGCCCATCGATCAGCACGGTGCCACCCAGCGCCCGCTGCAAACCCGCCAAGGTGCGCAGCATTGTGCTCTTGCCTATTCCGTTCACACCCAACAGCGCGGTAAGCGTGCCCGGCCCCAGCCGCATGTTGATGCCGCTGAACAGGACCCTGCCCGGGTACCCGACCGCCAGCCCATGGGCCCATAGCCCGGTGCGCTCCGTGGCGTTCATGCCCGGTACCATTTTCGGCCTGCGAGCAGCACCCACAGCACCACGGGTGCGCCGAGCAAGCTGGTTATGGCGTTGAGGGGCAGTGCGTACCCACCGCCGCTTGCGCGTACGATGATGTCGCACAGCATGGCCAACCCGGCACCGAGCAGGATGGTGCCCGGCATAAGCAGGCGGTGATCGGCGGTGCGCAGGATGGCACGCGCCACGTGCGGCACGGCCAGACCGAGGAATGCGATGGGCCCGCAAAAGGCGGTGATGGTGCCCGCGAGCAGGCCGGTGGTCCAGATCACCACGGAACGTACGCGCCGCACGTCCACGCCAAGGCTGCGCGCCTGTTCATCGCCGATCAACAGCGCGTTCATCGGCTTCACCAATGCAAGCGCCAACAACAGGCCCAGCGCAATGGGCAACAAGAGCCAGGGCAAGCGTTCGGGTTGCACGCCTGCAAACGAGCCCATTCCCCAGAGCACGAATCCTTTCAGGGCGCGGGCCTCTCCATAGGCCTGCAGCACGCTCACCACGGCATTGCACAGATAGCCCACCATGAGGCCCATGATCAACAGGGTGGCGCCGTCGCCCACGCGGCGATCGGCCAGCACGATCAGAAGCAGCACGGCCATGGCCCCGGCCAGGGCGGCCGCCACCACCAGCAACTCGTTGGGCACCGGCAGGCTGGCGGCCCAGGGTGCGGCCAGCATGGCCACGGCCACACCCACCGATGCCCCGCCGCTGATGCCCAGCACCCCGGGGCCGGCCAAGGGGTTGTGGAAAACGGTTTGCATGAGCAGGCCGGCCGCGGCCAATCCGGCACCTGCCCCCGCCGCGGTGAGCATGCCGGGCAGGCGCACGCCATGCACGATCATTCCGCCCAGGCCATCCCCGCTGCCGGTAAGCGCCCGCCATACCTGCGCCGCGGGCAGGGCCACGCTGCCCAAGGCCAGGGCCAGGCCCGCCATCAGCAGCACGAATGCGGCAAAGCCCACCAACCACCAGCCCTTGCCGACCATGGCGCAAACTTAGCCGCCCCACGCCCCGCGCCCGCATGCGCACGGCCGTTGTTATTGCCCAAGCGTGACCCATTTACAGGTCGGCCGTACGATCTTCGCGGCCGCAATGAACGAACACGCTTCCATCCTACGCCGGTTCCGCTGGGTGGCCATTTTGGAGGGCATCAGCTTCCTGGTCCTGCTCTTCATCGCCATGCCGTTGAAATATTGGGGCGGCATGCCCTTGATGGTGAAATACGTGGGCTGGGCCCACGGCCTTCTCTTCATCGGTTACATCGTGCTGGCGATCCCGTTGTTCACCAAGCTGAAATGGCCCGGCGAGCGCATGTACGGCGTGGGGGTCGCCTCACTGCTGCCCTTCGGCACCTTCGTGCTGGAGCGCCGCTGGCTGCGCTGAGCACGAGCCTTTACCTGGCCCGTACCAGGCCCTCGCGGGTGTACTCAAGCATCACCGCGCTGGTGTTGGTCCAACCGTTCTCCGCACCCAGTTTGGACATTCGGAAATCGAGGTACACGGTGGCCGGCACCACCTCGGCGTAGTGCAGGGGGAACGTGCTTCCGAAGCGCATGGCGGCCTGCAGGTAGTACAGGGCCACATCGTACCCCAGGAAGGCATACTCGCCCGGCTCGTTGCGGAAACGGGCGCGATAGGCCGCTATGAAATCATTCACCACGGGTGATCGGTAGTCCACGAAGGCACTGGCGGGCACATGCACGTTCAACTTGAACATGGCTGCCAGGTCCAGCGTGCCCATGTTGGTCCACGCGTTCATGCCGTACACCTTGATCGCGTATTTGGGCACCATGGAAGCGAACTTCGCGAGCACGGTGGTCACCAATTCCACATCTTCGCTGGGCACCACCAAAATGTTCGCGCGGCTGGTGCTCAGCCGGCCCACCACGGCGTTCACATCGCGGCGCTGCACGGCAACGGTGAGCAGGCTATCGCGGAACCTGTTGCTTTGGGCGGCCATGGCCTGCTGCAGTTCTCGGGCCATCAGGTCCTGCACATCGCGTTCCGCGAAGATGTCCGGCCTGAGCATGATCACGTTGTCGCGCGCATGGTTGTAAGCCACATAGCGGGCCATTTGCCTCAGGCGGTCGCTGCGGCCGCTCACGGCCTTGCTGACCGTGGGATTGCCCAAGATCACCTTGTTGCTTTGCGGCACGGGGCAGATCACCTGTGCGCCGCCGGCCACCTTCACCAGCGCTTCGATGGCCGCCCGGTGGAAGGGCCCGATGTACAGGTCCATGCCGCGCACCTGGTCGGTCTTGAACAAGGCGTTCCATTGCTCGGGCTTCATGCCGGTATCGAACACATGGATATCGGCATTGAGGCCCTTGGCCTTGAGTGAATCCAATGCCAGCTCCACGCCGGCACGGAATTCCACCGCGGCATTGGTCACCGATTCCGGCTTCTTTTCGTCGTCGGCTCCTTCCACGGCGGCACCGCCGCTGAAGGGCAGCATCAGGCCGATGCGCCTGCGTTCGTGCATGGGCGGGGGCGCGGGCGTACGCTCCACTTCCTGCCCGGGGGCCTTGGCCTCATGCGGTATGCGCAGGTAGGTGCCCGCCTTCAGCCCTTCGGCCAGGCCGCCATTGGCGCCCTTGATGTCCTCGGGTTTCACGCCGTAGCGCTGCCCCAGCGCGAACAAGGTTTCCCCGGGCTGCACCAGGTGGAAGGCATCGCTGTCCTGCATGGCCGGTTGCACCGCCACCGGCGGCGCAGCAGCACTGGAGGCCACCTGCACGCGCAGCACCATGCCTATGGTAAGGCCGTACTGAAGGTCCGGGTTCCAGCGGCGCAGGTCTTCCTGGGCCACCCCGTATTTCTTGGCGATGCCGTAGATGGTCTCCTTCCGCGCCACGGTGTGCAGCAATTCACCGCCGCCCAACGCCGGCGCGGTCTTCAGCTCCCTCTTGCTTTGGGCCTTCACCGGCACCAGGATCACCTGCCCGATGCTGAGGCCCTCCGCGGCCGAGGGGTTCGCCTCATTCAGGGCATCCAGCGGCACGGCATAGTGGCGGCCCAGGCCGAAGAGGGTTTCGCCCTGCTGCACGGTATGCGCGATGTACTTCTCGCCATCGATGGTGCGCACCTCCTGTGCACGGCCCAGGGCGGCGCACAGCAAAAGCACGAGCAAGGGCAGCAAACGCTTCATTCCCATTCGATGGTGGCGGGGGGCTTGCTGCTGATGTCGTACACCACGCGGTTCACCCCCTTCACCTGGTTGATGATGCGGTTCGATATCCGTGCCAGGAATTCATAGGGCAATTGGCACCAATCGGCGGTCATTCCATCGGTGCTGGAAACGGCCCGCAGGGCCACGGCATTCTCGTAGGTGCGCTCATCGCCCATTACGCCCACGCTGCGCACGGGCAGCAGCATGGCGCCGGCCTGCCACACGTTATCGTACAATTTTTCCTGGCGCAACCCTTCAATGAAGATATGGTCCACCTGCTGCAGGCAGTGCACCTTTTCGGGGGTCACCTCGCCCAGCACGCGGATCGCGAGGCCGGGGCCGGGGAAGGGATGCCTGCCAAGGATGGCGGGATCCAAGCCCAGGGCCTTGCCCACCCGGCGCACCTCATCCTTGAAAAGCGAGCGCAGCGGTTCCACCACCTTCAGGTTCATGCGCTCGGGCAGGCCGCCCACGTTGTGGTGGCTTTTGATGGTGGCGCTGGGCCCCTTCACGCTAACGCTTTCGATCACGTCGGGGTAGATGGTGCCTTGGCCCAACCATTTCACGTCCTTGATCTGCTTGGCCTGTTCGTCGAACACTTCGATGAAGGTGCGGCCGATGGCCTTGCGTTTGGCCTCCGGCTCATCCAGGCCCTTCAGGGCGCTGAAAAACCGTTGGGCCGCGTTCACGCCCTTCACATTGAGGCCCATGCCGTGGTAGCTTTCCAGCACCTGGGCATATTCACCTTGGCGCAGCAGGCCGGTGTCCACGAAAATGCAATGGAGCTGTTCGCCGATGGCACGTTGCAGCAGCATGGCGGCCACGGAGCTGTCCACGCCGCCGCTAAGGGCCAGCACCACCTTGTCGCCACCGAGCTTGCCGCGCAGCTCGGCCACGGTTTCTTCCACAAAGGCCCCGGGCGAATGTTCGGCGGGGCAGCCACAGATATCGATCACGAAATTGCGGAGCAGGTCCAGTCCTTCGGTGGTGTGGTACACCTCGGGGTGGAATTGCACACCGTAGGTCTGTTCGCCTTTGAGCTTGAATGCGGCCACGGGCACGGCGTGGGTACCGGCCAGCACCTCCATTTGGCCCGAGGCGCCATGGATGCTGTCGCCGTGGCTCATCCACACCTGGCTTCCGGGGTGGATGCCCTTGAACAGGCCTTCCTGCGAGAAGATGTTGTCCAGGAGCACCCTGCCGTACTCGCGGCTGGCACTTCGCTCCACCTTGCCCCCGGCCCTTTTGGCCAGCAGTTGGGCGCCATAGCATACGCCCAGCACGGGCACTTTTGCCTGCAGGCCGTCCAAGCGGGTATCGGGCGCGGCGGCATCGAACACCGAGGCCGGGCTGCCGCTGAGGATCACGCCTTTCACGCTGGGGTCATCGGCAAATGCCTGGGCCTGGTCGTACGGATGGATCTCGCAGTACACATCGAGTTCGCGCACGCGGCGCGCAAGCAATTGCGTGTACTGTGACCCGTGGTCGAGGATGAGGATCTTGTTCTGCAAGGGCTGAAGAATTGGAGGCCAAAGTTATTGGCCGGGGCGTTGCGCCTGCCGGATCTGTTTTGTCCGGCAGGGCCACGGAACTTTTCCGGTGTGCCCGTACCCCGCGCTTAGGCCTGCACGGCCTTTTCCACGTAGCCGATGATCTCGCCGGCGATGTCCTTGCCCGTGGCCTTTTCAATGCCCTCCAGGCCGGGCGAGGCATTCACTTCCAGCACCAGCGGCCCGCGGCTGCTCTGGATCATGTCCACGCCGGCCACGCGCAGGCCAAGCGCGCGCGCGGCATGTATGGCCATTTCCTCTTCCTCGGGTGAAAGCTCGATCAGTTCAGCAGCGCCGCCCCGGTGCAGGTTGCTGCGGAATTCGCCCTCCTTGCCCTTGCGGCGCATGGCCCCAGCAATGGCCCCGTCCACCACGAACGCCCGGATGTCCTCGCCGGCAGCCTCCTTGATGAATTCCTGCACGATCACGCGCGCCTTCAGGCTGTTGAAGGCCTCCACCACGGCCACGGCCGCCTTGCGCGATTCGGCGAGCACCACGCCCAGGCCCTGCGTACCCTCCAGCAGCTTGATGATGCAGGGCGCGCCCCCCACGCGCTCCACGGCGCTGGCCACATCCTTGCTGTAATTGGTGAATACGGTGCGGGGCATGTCCACCCCGGCCTTGCTAAGGATCTGCAGGCTGCGCAGCTTGTCGCGGCTGCGCACCAGGCTTTGGCTTTCCACGGTGGTGAACACCTTCATGGCCTCGAACTGGCGCACCACGGCGGCGCCATAGAATGTAACACTGGCCCCGATGCGGGGAATGATCGCATCCACATGCTCCAGCCGTTGCCCGCCGTGCATCACATGCGGGTCCTTGCGGGCGATCACCAGGTCGCACTTCACATGGTCCACCACCGTCATTTCGTGGCCGCGGGCGCGGCCGGCCTCAACAATGCGGCGGGTGGAATACAGCTTGTTGCTGCGTGAAAGGACCAGGATGTTCATTGGGAATGCAGGGGCCAAATCTACTTCGCGCCATTGCGCGGCACACCGCATCCAAAACCTTTGCCAAAGCCGGTATCATCCAGATTGAACTCCACATTACATTCGTCCTCCATAAACCACCAGCCGTGGCACGAATCATCGCATCCAGCACGCCCCTTGGCGCCAAGCTCACCGGGGAGCAGCAAGCATCCTTTGCCGCGCAGGGGATGATCCATTTCCCTTCCTTCATAACCCGCGATGCCGTTGCGGACCTATGGCGCGCGGTGGAGACGGTGCAGCAGCAATGGCTGGCGGAAGGCCGCGAAAAAGTGAACGGCGTGCCCATCAAGTACGGGCACGATGTGGACGGCCGGAAGATCGTGCAGCGCTATGCCTTCGCCAACCACTTCAGCCCGGTACTGGCCGAATTCCTGAAGGACCCGCGCTTCGCCGAACTGCTTTCCTTGGTGGGCCCCGAAGCGCGCCTGGGGATCAACGAAAAGGACGGACTGGTGGTGAACCATTACGTGAACGTGGACGGTAGCCATTTCACCCAAATGGGTTGGCACACGGACAGTGTCCGCGATATTTTCCTGGGGAAGAAAATCCTTCCGATGCTGAATGTGGGCATTCATTTGGACGATCAGGACCCGCGCAACGGCGGATTGCGCCTGTTGCCCGGCACGCACACGCAAGGCACTTGGAAAATGCTCTTCCGCAAGAAGTCGTTCCTTGACAACAGGCCCGATCCGGAGGAAGTGGCCTTCGACATCAAAGCGGGCGACCTTACGGTGCATGATGGGCGCTGCTGGCACCGCGTGGAACGGAGCCACCTCACCGGCGAGGCCAGCCGTCGGCGCGTGATGTACATCCCCATCATCGCCGGGCGCTATACCCCGAAAACGGATAAAAGCCCCACCCCCATCTACCACCGTTTCCAGCACTTGGTGAAATAGGGTGCGGATGAGTGCTTCAATGGATCGTGGCCATGCCCTGGTCACCGGTGCCAGCCAAGGGCTGGGCGCGGCCTTGGCGCTGGAGTTGGCCGGGCACGGCTTCGGCGTGGTGCTAACGGCGCGCAACGGCGAGGCCCTGCGCAAAGTGGCCGACCAGGCGGCCGCCCGCAACGGCGGACGCGCACAGGTGATCGAATGCGACCTGGTGCAGCCCGGCGCGGCGGTGCAATTGGCCGGGCGCGTGCTGGAGCTGGGCCTGCCGCTGAGCTGCCTGGTGAACAATGCGGGCCATGGGCTTTGGGGCTTGTTCCAGGAATTGGACCTGGCTGAACAACTGCAGATGATGCGGCTGAACATGGAGGTGCCGGTGGCGCTTACGCATGCGTTGCTGCCGGCCATACGGCAGGCCAAGCGCGGCTACATCCTCAACGTATCGAGCATGACGGCCTACACGGCGATGCCCTCCTTTGCGGTATATGCCGCCAGCAAGGCCTTTGTTTTGCGCTGGTCGCGGGGCCTGCGCGACGAATTGGCGGGCAGCCCCGTGCGCGTTACCGCGGTATGCCCCGGCAGCATCCTCACGGGTTTCACCGCACGGGCAGGCATGCAGGCCATGGACGACCTGGTGCGGAAGTTCGGCACCGGGCCTGCACCTGTGGCGCGCACAGCGGTGAAGGCCATGCTGAAGGGCAAGGCCGAGGTGGTGCCCGGGCTGCTGAACCGGGTAACGGTCGCGCTGCAGCGGCAAGTGCCCGACAGCTTGAATGAGCGCGTGGCCGGCGATATTTACCTGAAGCGATTGGCCGTTAAGAACGCAACCCCCAACGGTTGAGCAGGCGGCCCGCCACGGCATAGCACAACCACGCGGCCGGCACCGCGGCCAGTACATCCATGCTCCAGTGCACGTGCTGCAGCAGCACGCCGGCGCCCACGAAGGCAGCGGCGGCGGCCGTTGCCCAGCGCCAACACCCCTTGGGCGCCAACAGCGCCAGCAGCACCATGGTAGCCGTGTGGCCACTGAAGAAAAGGTCCTTGGCAAAAGGCTGCGCCCCGGGATAGAACCCCTGCGTGAACGGGTCGATCAACGGCACCATGCGGGGCGGCGGCTCCAGGGTGAACAAGACCATGCAGGCCATGCGCAACGCCACCATGCCCACATAGGCGAGCAGGCCGTGCAACAGGCGGAACGGCCGCCCGGCCAGCACCAGTACCATGGCGGCCAAAACCCCGTACAGCACCACGAAAATGGGCACCGACAGATCGAAGGGACCCAAATTGGCCAGCAGTGGGTCGTGCGGCATTTTACCGGGCCGAACATTCAGCCAGCCGAAAAAGCGCGGAAGTGCCCAGGCCAAGGCCAACCCGGCACCCGAAGTGGCCAGCAACACGGCAATGAATCCCTTGCGGGCCACTGCCTCCCTCCAGGTTGCTTTCCGCTCCTTGCCCATACGGGCCGAAAAGTAGCCCGGCGGGCGCTGGCGGCCTGCGGGCTAATTTGGCCGCCGCTTCCCATGGCCTTCCGGCAACTGACCCTCCGCATGCAGCGGCAGCCCCTGCAATGGCTTACGCTGATCGCACTATTACCCCGGCTGCTCGCCGCCCTGTTCTCCGGCGGCTACTTCGCGCAGGACGACCATTTCCTAGTGGTGGAAGCAGGCCAAAGCTGGGTGGACGGCTTCGACTTCGATTACTGGTTGCCGTGGAACCAGGAAGGTGAGCCGAGGCCCACGGGGCACATGATGCTGTACCCCGGCATCCATTTCCTCATCTTCAAGTTCTGTGCGCTGATCGGGCTGGACAACCCCGCGTGGAAGATGGTGCTGGTGCGCCTTTTGCACGCCCTGTGGAGCCTGATCACGGTGCGGGTGGGCTACCGCATCGCCCTCGAACTGGGCGGGCCGAAGGTGGCCTGGCGCACCGGGCTTTTCCTGGCGCTCTTCTTCTTCATGCCCTTCCTTTCCGTGCGCAACCTGGTGGAAACGGTTTCCATACCGCCGTTGATGCTAAGCGCATGGTGGCTGCTGCGGCACCATGCACGCCCCACGGCCAGGTACGCGCTCTACGCCGGCATGTTCGCCGGCCTGGCCGTGGACCTCCGCTTCCAAACGGCCTTTTTCGGTTGCGGCGCGGGGCTAGCGCTCCTGTTGCTGCGCCAATGGCGGCATGCGGTGGTGCTCGGGCTGGGCATGGCCATCCCCATCGTGCTGGTGCAGGCAGGTGTTGACCTTTTCATTTGGGGCCGGCCGTTCGCCGAAATGACCGAATACGTACGCTACAACCTCGCCAATTCCACCACCTACTTCGACCAGCCTTGGTACAACTACCTGCTCGTGCTGGCGGGCATGCTGATCCCACCCTTCTCCTTGGCGGTGCTCTTCGGTTACTTCAAGCGTCCACGGCCGTTGCTGCTTTGGCTTCCGGTGTTCAGCTTCCTGTTCTTCCATTCCATTTTCCCCAACAAGCAGGAGCGCTTCATCTTCGCCATCGTACCGCTGATCTTCGTGCTCGGCTATACCGCGTGGGAAGCTCACCGCGAGCGGAGCCATTGGTGGGGGCGCCATGCAGGGCTATGGAAAGGCGTGCTGGTTTGGACCTGGGTGCTGAACACCCTGTTGCTGGTGCCGCTCACCTTCAGCTACAGCAAGCACGAACGCGTGGAGGCCATGCTGATGTTGCGCGGAACGCCGGTGCAGGGCGTGCTGATCGAGGATACCGCGGAACAGGACCCGCCCATGCTGCCGCTGTTCTACCTGGGCCAATGGAAGATCACGCAAGTATTCATCACCGATCCGGCCACCGACCTACGGGAAAAGGCCGGCCTGATCCCGGCAGGGCATGGCCGGCGGGTGGCCATGTTCATCGGCACCGAGCATTTGCAGGAGCGCGTTTCGCGCATGGAACAGGCGCTTGGCCCCTTGCAGCTGGTGGGCACGGCCAAACCCGGCCTGCTGGACCGCGTGGTGCATTGGCTTAACCCGGTGAACCGCAATGTGACCATCACGATCTATCTCTTCGGCGGAAGCGAAGACCATTGAATAAGGAGGAAGGGGCCCGCAGGTAATTTTACCTTCCCCATGCTGGATCACTCCCTGTTGGACTTCTCGGTCTTCCTCACTTCCCACGGCTGGATGCAGTTGCTCACCCTTACGGCGCTGGAGGTGGTGCTGGGGATCGACAACATCATCATGATCAGCATCCTCAGTGGTGAATTGCCACCGCAGCAACAGGCCCGTGCACGGCGTGAGGGCCTTGCCTTCGCACTGATCACGCGCATTTTGTTGCTGCTCACGCTCAATTTCATCATGCGCCTCACCGTGCCGCTGTTCCATGTTGGCCCCGTCCCCGTAACCGGCAAGGACATCGTGCTGATCACAGGCGGCCTGTTCCTGATGTGGAAGGCCTCGATGGAGATCTGGCACAAAGTGGACTTCATCAAGGAAAAGGCAAGCCGCCACCAACGGGGCCGCACGGTGGCCATGGTGGTGTTCCAGATCGTGATGCTGGACATTGTATTCTCGCTGGATTCGGTGATCACGGCCGTGGGCCTGAGCAATGAATTGCTGATCATGGTGTCGGCCGTGGTGATCGCCGTGGGGGTGATGCTGGTGGCTGCTGAAGTGATCAGCGCATTCGTGAACCGCCACGCCACGGTGAGGATCCTTGCGCTGGCCTTTTTGGCCGCTGTGGGGCTTGTGTTGCTCTTGGACGGCCTCGGTGTGCATGTGGACAAGAACTACCTGTACGCGGCCATGGCATTCAGCGTGCTTGTGGAAGTGCTGAACCTGCGGATGCGCCGCAACGCCAAACGCATGGGCAAGAACGAGCCTTAGGGCAATTGGGCCTGGCGCACGGCCGTGCTGTTGGCGCCGATCACCTGCAGCAGCATGTCCCGATCGTTGCTGACGCCCGTGTACTTCACCATGCCGTCCAAATTCACATCCTCGGGGGCATAACCGTTGTACACGGCCGTGGGCATCACCCCGCCGATGCGCACCAGGATGGGATCGCGGTCGTTGTTGTTGCCGGTGTATTTCACGGTTCCATTGCCGTTCACGTCGCCGCACCACATCAACCGCTTGTTCCCCAAGGCCAACGTGGCCTCGGCCCCACCCCGCAAGGCCACCGAGCCATTGGAAAGATCGATCATTTGTGCGCTGGTGCCCAAGGCCACCGCGGCATCGGTCATTATGCCCAAATGGTTCCGGTGCCTTACGGCCAGGTAATAATTGCCGGGTGGGCGGTTGCTGAACCGCACGTTGCTGGTCCCGTCCATATCGCTGATGCGTCCATCGCGGCGCAGCAATACTGAGCGTGTGGCCACAACCTGGCTTGCGTTGCCGGCATTCCTCAATTCAAGCACCACCCAATCCACGATGCGGCCATTGCCCATAGCATTGGCGGCCGCCGGTAGCATGGCCTCGCCACCGCCGCCGCCTTGGTGCAGGTAGCCCCCGGCGGTATACGGCTCCGTGGCCGGCAGTAGCCCCGCATCGCGGAGCCCGGTGGCCATGCCGCCGGCGGACACATCGTACGGGCCCTGCAGCAACACCTTGGCGCGAACCTCCACATCGGTATTTACCGCACCGGGATCGTAGCCATCGAGCACCAGCGGCTGGCTGTTCGCCGGATCGAGCCAGTCGCGAAGCCGCACATTGGGGCTGGTCCCGTCCCAGTTGTAGTTGAACTTCACCGAAACCCCGCCCACGGAACCATCGGGCGGCATTTCCACCAGGTGGCCGGCCAACCGCTTATGCTGGTCGAACAGGGGCGCGCCACTGCCGCCGCCGGTGCAACCTTGGGTCCACAGGGTCTTCCAGCACGCTGCACCGATCTCGGTTTCCGTGGTAGAAGTGGCCGGTGCGTTGTAAAGGGCGATCTTGTTGGGGTGGCCGGCGGGGGTCAACAGGGTGGCCCCGCTTTGCGGCGCATTGTCCGTGCGGTCCCAACCCGAATAATAGGCGTTGAATGATGGCGGCGGCGGGGCGGTGAGCTCCAGCAGGCAGAAGTCGCCGTAATAGCTGCCCGCGCGCAGGGTGGCGCCGAGTATGCTTTGGCCTGAGTTGCCCGTGGTGCCCTCGCATGTGGCGGCCTGATAGTTGAAATAGAAGACCCACTGGGCCTCGTTCGGCGTGCGGCAATGGTTTGCCATGAGCACATAGGGCGTTCCGTTGTTGAGGGTATTGTTCAGCAAAGTGCCGTTGCAAATGCCGCCATCGGGCCGCAACAGGGCCAGCGTGGAGCGTGCCTGCGCCTGCCAGGGCGCACCGGCCGGGCACGACACATTGATGTGGCAGGGATCGATCGGGTATTGCGGACCGATGTCGCGTTCAGCACCAAGGTCGTTAAGGCCCTGCCATGCGTGCAGGACACCGCCCACCTGCACCACTCCCCTGCTCCCCTCCAAGGGCTCTTGGTACTCCAACACCACCACCGGGCCCGGCAGCAGGCCAGTGGCAAAAAGGCCGGAAGCCGTTTCGTTGGCCGTGCCGAATCCGCCCAGGAAGGTGGTGCGTGACTGATCGTACAGGTACAGCATGGCGCCCGGCGCTGGCCTGAACGTGGAGAACTGCACGCTGAGCATGGCGGCACCGGCACTTTCAATGGCCAAACGGTAGGTGCGCATGCCCGGCACATGATCATCCTGTCCCCCTTGGGCCAACAGGTCCAGGGGCAACTGCCGTTGGCAGCCGATGCGGTGGCCGGTTGGCGCACCCAGTGTATCGGCCGCGGCCAAGGCGGAATCAACGTTCAACGGGGGCAACCGGTGCAGCACCTGTTGTGCAGCCTCCCCTGGGTGTGGCCAGTTGTAGGGACTTCCGCCTTGGGGCAGCTGTGCGGCGGCAGGCCACGCGGCCAGGAACGCCAAGGGAAGAATACTTCTGTACATGGCCGCGGGATTTCAGGATAAGGGACGGCCCTTACCGGGATATAATGACAAAGGTGGTCCTTCTGTTCGCTGCGCGACCTTTTTCCGTGCTGTTGTCCTCGATCGGGCGCGTGGGCCCATAGCCGTTGCTTGTCAACCGGCCCGCCGGAATGCCTTGTGCCGTAAGGTAGTCCACCACGGCCGCCGCCCTTCCGCGGCTGAGGACCATGTTGCTTTCGAGGTCGCCCACATTATCGGTATGCCCCTGCACCTCAATGCGCACCTTCGGGTTCTCCTTCAGGAAGGCGATCAGTTCGTCGAGTATGTATTTGCTGGGCCCTTCCACCTCGGTGCTGTTCGTGGCGAACCGGATGTCATTGACGCGGTAGCTTTTCCCGGTCTCCACCTTTTCCAGCTTCATGTCCATTTCGGCCACGCCGCCCAGTGCGGTATCGGCCTGGCTGATCAACCGGCTGTCGAACACATGGCCGGGCTGCTTCACCGTAAGGCGCACATCGCCGCCCTGCTTCAGCCGCACCACGGTGGCATAGCGCCCATCCACCGAATCCACTTTCAGCACTTCGGTCTTGCGCGTGTCCATGTAGGTGATGGACACGGTGGCGCCACGCACGGCATTCCCGTTCTCGTCCTTCACTTCGCCCTTGGCGATCAGGATGTGGTCCGGGCGTGCTTCCTGAGGCAGTTCGAAGCCGTAGATGTCGAGCCCGCCCGCGCCGCGAAAGCGGCTGCTGGCAAAGTAGGCCGTGCGCCCGTCGGCGCTTACGATCAGGCCATGTTCATCCTGCGGGGTGTTGATCGGGTTGCCGAGGTTCTTGGGCGTGGTCCAACTGCCGTCATCGTTCAGCCTGCTGTAGAAAATGTCGTACCCGCCTATGCCGCGGTGGCCGCCATCGGGGTCCTCGCGCCCGTTCTCGTCGCGCGGCGGCCTTGCGGCGAAGTAGAGGGTGCGGCTGTCGCTGTGCATGAAGGGCGCTTTTTCATCACCGTCGGTGTTGATGGGCGCCGGCAACGGTTTTGCGGGGCTCCATTCCCCTTTGTCGTTGCGCTGGCTGCTGTATATGTCGGTGCCCTTGCTGCCGCGGCGCAGCGTGGCGAAAAACAGGGTGCGGCCATCGGTGCTGAGCGAGGGTTGGCTTTCCCAGCCTTCCTCCGTATTGATGTTGGGTCCCAGGTTTTCCAGCGGGCTCCATTCAAAGCGCTGCTGCCCGCTGGCAAAATCCATGTGGGTGGTGTAGTGCGTGCAATAGATGTCGCAGTTGCGGTACTCGGCCGTTACGGGCTTGCACACGGTAACGAAAAGCTCCTTGTTGTTCAGGCTCACGGTTACACCACCGTAGCTGTCGCCGTTGTTGAAGGGCGGTGGCAGGGGCGCGCCCTTGTCGAAGTCATCCTTCACCGAGGCACGCCGCGCTTCTGAAAGCTCCTCCACATCGCGGGGGTAGCGGTCGCCTTTTGCCTGGTACTTGCTCATGCGGGTAAAAAAGAGGATCTCGTTGTCCGGCGAGAACATGGGCAGGTATTCATCGGCGGCCGTGCTCACCCCCTTGAGCAGCTTGGGTTCCAGTCGACGCTGGTCCTTGTAGAACTCCTCATAGAAGGCGAGTTCGGGCAGGATGCGCTGTACTTCCCCGGTCTGGCGATCAATATCGGCGGACATTTTGGCCGGTTCATCGGAGGGGAAGGCCAGGAATTGCCTGAAGGCCTTTGCGGCGTCGGCATAGCGGTCCTGCGCGTAGTACATGTTGCCGAGGTAGAAGTAGAGCTGGCTGTGGTACTGTGGGCAGCGTGCGCGCAGATCTTCCAGGTAGGTGATGGCCGCTGTGAAGTTGCCGGCCCCGGCCTTGGCGCGCTGGTATGCGCTTTCACCCACCAGCATAAGGCATTCGGCACAATCGGGATTCTCCTCGGCCAAGGCTTTCAGCTTCTGGTGCCGCTCTGCCGGGTTGCGCACGGAACGGGCCTCATCCAATCGTTTCACCAGTTTTTTATCCGTGGGCGGGGCGCAGGTTTCCTCTTCCTGGGCAGCGGTCACCAAGGCCATGAAGAGCATGGGCAGCAGGAGCCATGGGCGCAGCTGCCTTGCCGCCCTGCCGGTCCATCCCATGTACGCTTCGCGCATTTCTTACTTCACCGTGGTATCGGTGGCCTGTGCTTTTTCAATGAGTGCATCGCCCTGCTTGCGGGCCGCATCCACCAGGCCATCGGCGCGCCGATCGGCCTCGGCCACGAATTTCTGTTCCTGTTCATCGGCGGCCTTCTTGGCCTTGTCGGCGCCCAGCTTGGCCGCAGCCTTGGCGATGGGGTTGCCGGCCTGCTCCACCAGGTCATCGGCGGCCTTGTAGGCTTGTGCCTTCGCGTTGGCGGCCTCGCTGCGTGCCTTCGCCTTGATCTCGTCCGCCTGCTTCTGGGCGGCGGCCACCAGCTTATCGGCCTCCTCACGCGCCTTGGCCAGGGCATCTTCCTTCACCTTGTCGATCTGTTCGTTCAACTGCTGCTTCACCTCCTCCTTCACGGTTTCCTTCAGGCTTCCCCCCGCGAATACGGGCTTCACAACGGGTTTGTCCACGGTGCCGGTGATCTTTGCGGTCAGGTCCAGGTCCTTTGGCAGCTGCGTGCTGGTACCGAGGGTTTTGTTCACCTGCCCCAGCAGGCCGCCCACCAGTTCGCCGGCATCGGCGCCGAACATGTCGGTGGGCACCTTGGTCTTCAGCGTGTAGTCTATGGCCTGGTCCGCGAAGGCGGTGCTACCCTCTACCCGGGCGGTAAGGCGGTCGATCTTCACGTCGAACGGCCTGGTGATCATTTTCCCGTCCTGTATGTCGTAGCTGAAATCGACGTCCTGCACCTTGGCCGTGGCCAGCTGTGGCATTTTCAGCACGTTGCTCATTTCCACCAAGGGCTTGAAGCCTTCAATGGCCACATTTTTAGTGCGCAGGGTGCCATGGCCGGCCAGGCTCTCCATCACCGGGGACATCTGTGGATCGAGCGCTCCGGCGAGCTTGAGCGTGGTGGTGAGTTGTCCTGTGCAGTGCTTGGCGATCGGGGCCATGTTGCGCACCATCTCCACGTTCTCCACCAGGCTGCGGATGCTCACGGCATTCACATCAAGGTCCATATCGAACAGCGGCCTGGCCTTGTCCACGGTGCTGTACGTGCCATTCATGCCGAGCCTGCCCTCGAAAAGGCCGAAGCCCATGCCGCGCAATTCCACCTTCTGGTCGTGCACGCGCAGTGCGCCCTTGGCATCGGTGAGGGTGAGCTTGTCGTACAGGATCTCCTTCACCGCGGCGGTGAGCGTGAAGTCCACGTTGCGCGGCACTTCGATCACTTGCATTTGCGTGGTATCGGCCGGTGCGGCCTGTGCGGTGCTTTCCGTGGGCGGTCCCATGAGCTCGTTGAGGTCGAAGCGGTTGCTGGCCACGTTGAACGTACCGGTGAGCGTGCTGTCCTTCAGCCACCACTGCAGGTAGTTGTCCAGGCGGCCGCTGGCCTGCAGGTCGCTTTTGCCGATGTGCCCGGTAAAGTTGGTGAGGGCGAGGAAGCGCGGGCTGAAATCGAAGATGAGGGAGCCGATGTTGACGGGATAGGGCAATGAGTCGCTTTTGTAATCCATGCCGCTGATGGCCAACTGGCCCTGGGCCTTGAACTTGTCGTAGCGGCCCGCGTCCACATCGCTCATGCGGCCAGCCATTTCCACATCGGCTGCCACCTTGCCGGCGAGTTCATCGCCTTTGGGCATGGGCACCACTTTCTTCACATTGGCCAGGTCGATGTTGGCCTTCAGGGCGGCATCCACGTTGGGGTCGCTCATGGGCGTGGTAAGATGCATGCGGGCCTCCAATGGGTTGCCGGCCATTTGCAGCGCCAGGCGCTTCAGGTCCACCACCATGCCATCGAGGTCCTTGCCCTGGGGGCTGGTGATGTTGCAGTCCACGAAAATGCCTTCCACGCTGGCGGGCAGGTCTGGGTATTTGAAGCGGCCATTGTCCATGTGGATCTTCACGCCAAAGCCGGGCATGGTGTTTTCGTTGTATCGCCCTTTCACGTAGCCGCTGAAATCGGCCTTGCCGGACATGTCCACGCCATCGAGGTTGCTGGCAAATTCGGCGGGCACCAGCGACAACAGGGCGCCGATGTCGTTGCGCTTCAGCGCCCAGGTGAGGTCCATGTCAATGTCGTCGCCGGGCATGGCCAGCCAACCGTCGAGGCCGAGCTCCAGGCGGTTCACCATCACCTGGTTGTCCTTGAAGGTGAATTTCATGTTCGGCATGTCCATTTCCAGGTCGGCCTCAATATCGGCCTTGGCATTGCGCAGGTATTTCACGCCGTCGAAGGTGACGGAGCTTTTTTGCACCTGGGTGGATGTGGAAAGGGTGAAGAGGTCCTGGGTGAAATCGCCCTTGCCCTTGTGTTCCAGCCCTTCAAGGTCCATGAGGAATCCGAGGCTTTCATCGTCGTACACGATATGCCCTTGGGTGATGCTGTATTCCTTGAGTGCGATGTTGAAGCGCGTGGTGGATGTGTCCGTCGGCAATTCGGCGGTGGTGCTGTCCGGCAGGGTGATGTCCCAATTGGCGCGCCCGTCCTTGAGCACCTTGGCGTACACCACAGGTTTCACCAGGTCTATGTTTCGGATCTGTACCTGGTCGCCGAAAAGGCTGAGCAGGCCGATGGTGGCGCGCATTTCCCCGATATCGGCCAGGCATATGCCCTCGAAGGGCGCCTTGTTGCAGACCTTCACGTCCTTCACGCCCACGCTGGCATTGGGGAAGCTGCGGAATAGGCTGAGGCTCCATTCGCCCCAGTCCACCGTGGCATTGATCTGCTCGTTGACCTGTTTTTTCACCGCGGCCTCTATCTTGTCCTTGAACAGGACCGGTACCAGTACGGCGGCCACCAGCAGCAGGGCCACCAATATGCCCAGGGTGATCAGGATGCGTTTGGTCCACTTGGCCATTTTCATGCGTTTTAGGATTACAGGGCAGGCGTTTTTCCTGCGCGGTTGCAAACTTCGTGCTGGCTGCCCGTTATCGGGCAAAGATCATGCAGCGTCGAGGTTTTCCTTTTCGCGGAAGAGCTTTTCGCCTTGCGAGTGTGCCACCACGGCACAAACGGCCGCATCGCCGGTAACGTTCACCACGGTGCGCATCATGTCCAGCGGCCGGTCTATGGTGAAGATGATGGCGATCCACGCGGGATCGAGGCCGAGTGAAGCGAGCACCACCACCATGAGCATCATGCCGCCGCTGGGTATGGCGGCCGCACCGATGCTGGCCAGGGTGGCGGTGAGCACGATGGTGAGCTGCTGGCCGAGGGTGAGGTCCACCATGTGCAACTGGGCCAGGAACACCACGGCCACGGCCTGCATAAGGCTGGTGCCGTCCATGTTCACGGTGGCGCCCACGGGCAGCACAAAGCCGGCGGTGCCGGTGCTTACGCCGATGTTCTTTTCCACGCAGCGCAAGGTTGCGGGCAGGGTTGCGGCGCTGCTGCTGGTGCTGAAGGCGAGCAATTGTGCGGGGCTCATGGCGCGCAGGAAATCCATGTACACGTTGCGGCGCATGAGCACGGTCATCATCACCGGATAGATGCCCAACAGGATGATCACCAGGCCCAGCGCCACGGTGATGGCATAGCCGGTCAGGCCCTTGAACAATTCGGCCACGGCGCCGATGTTGTTGCCGGCCATGCGGGCCACCACGCCGGTCATCAGCGCGAATACAAACCAGGGCGCGGCCTTCATGATCAGGTCCACCATTTTGATGAAGGCCTCATTGCAAGCGCCCATGAAGGTTTTCAATGGCTCGGCGTGCTGCGGTGGCAGCAACAGCAATACGATCCCGAAAAAAATGGCGAAGAAGATCACCTGCAGCATCAGCATGTCGGTGAGGCTGAGGAAAATGTTGTCCGGCACCAGGTCCACCAGGAATTGGAGCGGCCCTGCGGTGCCCACCTTGCTGGCGGTCCGCTCGGCTGCCTGCGTCCATTCGTTGGGCAATTGGGTGCCTCGCACGGCGGCGATCGAATCGCGCAGGGCGGCATTGGCGGGTTCGCAGGCCATGCACCGGCCATCGAGCGGTTTTTGCACCTCGGGCGTTTCCTGCACCCACAATTCGTAGTTGATGCGGTTGGCTACGCGCTTTTCATCGCTGCCCCAGTGGCCGGGCTTGATCGTGTTCACCAGCACCAGGCCCAGCGATACCGCGGCAACGGTGGTGGCCAGGTACAGGAGCAGGGTGCGTGCACCAATGCCGCCGAGCCGTCGCACCTCCCCCATGCTGGCCACGCCCGAGATGATGCTGAAGAGCACCAATGGCACGGCAACGAGCTTGAGCAGGTTGATGAAGATCTTGCCGAAGGGGTCGATCCAATCCAGGTTGAACCGGCTCCAGCCCAGGTAGCTGCTGAGCACTGCCCAGGCCACGCCTGCCGCCATGCCCAGCAGGATGCGTACGTGCAACGGCATTTTCATGCGGCAAAGAAGGTGAACAACGGCCGAAAGGTGCTCAATGCTCGGTATTCACCGTCCAAATGTGCTCACTGATGCTCTGCCCGTTCTTGAAGTAGAACGTGCCCCATTTGGCGATCACCTTGCTGTACTCATCGGCCTTGTTGCCCTGTACAAGCACCCGCCTGATGATCACCTTGTTGCCCTCGGTGTAGCTTTCCTCGGTCACGCCTTGCGGGTATTGTGCGGCAAGTTCGCTTCGGGCGTAATCGGCGTATGATTTCGGTTGGTTGGGCGATACGGTGGCCAGCCTTTCCTGCGTACCGGATTCCCGGTCTCGTGCGGCGGCCGTCACCTGCCGCTGCCGGGCCTCCCAACCCTGTTTGTCCCGCTCCAAGGTTTGGCGTTGTTGTTCCGCCAGGCCATCGAGCTTTTCCTGGGAGCTTGCGCGCTGTTGGGCGGTAAGCTCCAGCTGTTCCTGCGCATTGCCGGTGCGTTGGCGGGCGGCCTGCTCGGCATTGGCCATGCGCTGCTGCCAGGCGGCACGTGCGTCCAGCACTTCCTGCGCACGGTTGCCCTGTTCGTTGCCCAAGGATATCTGGCGCTGGCTGATGTCCGCACCGAGGTTCTCCTTTTGCTCCATGGCCGCGCTGGTGGCGGTTTCACTGCGGCGCACCCATTTGCGGTGCTGCTCGGCCTGTGCCTGCTTCTGTGCCTCGATCTCGGCCTGGTTGCGCAGCCTTGCCGCATCGCCTCCCTCGTACAAGCGCTGCCCAGCGGCCACATATTCCGCATTCTGCCGGGTGCTGGCCTCATGGCGCTCATCGGCCTTGCCGGCCTGCTCCTCGTACCGGCCGTCCATAAAGGCCCGCTGGCGCTTGATGCGGAGGTATTTCTCGGCTTCCTCCCTTTCGCGGGCCTCGCGCATGAATTCCTCGGCCTCTTGTTCCTTGCGGTTGTCCATGGCCGATACTGGTGGCGGCGGCGGTTTTTCGGCCACGGCCTGCTGCGCCAATTCACGCTTTCTGCGCTGCTCCTCCAATTCGGCAAGCAGCTTATCGATCTGTTCGATCTTGGCCTTGGGGTAATTCTCCGCCGGCTTGATGTCCAGGGCCTGTGCGTACAGCCCGCGTGCGTTGGGGTAATCCTTGGCCATCATGGCGTTATCGGCCTCCAGCACCACGGCGGCATAGCGTTCATCCAATGCGCGCTGCCCTTCGCGTTGCTGCCTTACGCGCTCGAGTTCGGCCTGTGCCGCCGCGGCGGCCTCCGCTTCACGCCTTCGTTTTTCCTCTGCCGCCAGGCGATCGGCCTCGGCCTTGGCGGCGGCATCGCGTTCCAATTGCGTTTGCGCCGCAATGGCCTGTTCAATGGCGGCCATTTGGTCCTTCGGGTATTTTTCCTGTGCCTTGATGGCCAGGGCCTCGTTGTACCCCTCGCGGGCCAGGTCCCATGCCTTGTTGCGGAAGGCGGCATCGGCCTTGGTGATGGCGTCGTTGTACATGGCCTGCAACTCGGCCTGGGCGGTGGCCTTGTTCCTGCGCTCGGCCTCCAACCGCGCTTTTTCGGCGGCTTCCTGTGCAGCCTTCAGGCTGTCGGCCTCGGCCTTCCGGCGTGCTTCTTCTTCCTGGCGGGCCCGTTCCGCGGCATCGCGCTCGGCCTTCTCGCGGTCAGCGGCGGCCATGGCCTCCAGCAGGGCCTTGATCTCGTTGAGCTTATCGGCCGGGTACTGCTCCGCCGGCTTCACGCCCAACGCCGAGGTGTAGCCAGATCGTGCACCCTCGTAGTTCTTGGCCTTGAATTCCTTGTCCGCTTGGGCGATGAACGTGCTGTATTGCCTGTCCTTTTCCGCCTGTTCACGCGCCAGCCGCTCTCTTTCGGCCTCTTCCTTGGCCTTGGCGTCGAGCAGGTCATTGATCGCCGCGATCCGTTCGCGGGGATAGGCCTCGTCCGGCTTTAGCTGAAGGGCATCCTTGTAATCGTTCAGGGCCTCGCTGTTCTTTTTGGCGTCGAATTTTTTATCGGCGCTGGCGATCAGCGCGGCGTACTTGGCCTCAAGTTCCTCGCGCTTGCGCTTGGCCTCGGCCTCCTTGGCCAGTTGGTCCAGCTTGGCATCGATCTCCACCAGCCGCTCCTTGGGCCGCGGCTCGGCCGGTTTTATGTTCAAGGCTTCCTTGTACTGCGGCTTGGCCTCGGCATATTGCCCTGCGGCGAACATGCCCTCGGCCTTTTCCATGAAGGCGTTGTACTTGGCATCGCGTTCGGCCGCCAACCGGTCCTCCTCGGCTTTTTTGGCCCGGTCGGCCAAGGTTTTTTCAATGGCCGCCAGCTGATCGGCCGGGTACTTCTCCTTCGGCTTCAGGCCCAGCGCCTCGTTGTATTTTTTCTTGGCATTGGTGAAGTCCTCGCCCTGCAGTGCCCCGTCGGCGGCAGCGATCACCGCCTGGTACTGCGCGTCCAGTTCCTTGGCCTTGCGCTCCTCCTCGGCCTTTTTGGCCAGCTCATCCAACTTCTTGGCGATGGCCGCCAATTGGTCGGCGGGGTATTTCTCCTTCGGCTTCAGGCCCAGGGCATCGTTGTACTTGGTGCGCGCCTCCTCATAATTGGCCGCATGGAAGGCGGCATCCGCGTCCTTGATCGCGGCCTGGTAGGCTTCATCCAGTTCCCGGGCCTTCTTTTCCTCCTCGGCCTTCTTGGCCAGTTCGTCCAGTTTCTTGGTAATGGCCGCGAGCTGGTCGGCAGGGTATTTTTCCTTCGGCTTCAGGCCCAGCGCATCGTTGTACCTGGTACGTGCCTCCTCGTACTTGGCGGTGTTGAAGGCGGCATCGCCGGCCTTGATCGCTGCCTGGTAGGCCTGTTCGAGTTCCTGGGCCTTTCTACCCTCCTCGGCCTTCTTGGCCAGCTCATCAAGTTTGGCCGCGATGGCGGCAAGCTGCTGGGGCGGATATTTTTCCTCGGGCTTCAACCCGGCGGCCTCGGTGAACTTGTTCTTGGCCTCATCGTATTTGGCGGCCTTGAAGGCGGCATCGCCGGCAGCCACGGCCGCATTGTATTTATCGTTGAGTTCCTTGGCCTTCCGGTCGGCCTCGGCCTTGGCGGCCAGGTCCGCGATGAAGGCGTCGCACTCCTTCATCTTTTGCTGCGGGTACGATTCATTCTCCTTCACCGCCAACGCTGCCGCGTATTTGCCGCGGGCATCCTCGTAGTTCTTTTGCTTGAACAGGTTGTCGGCCTCCTTGATCAGTTCGGTGTATTTCTTCTCGGTCTGCTCGGCCCGTTCCTGTTCGCCCAGCCTGATCTGTGCATCGCTCAGGCGCGCCGTGGCAATGGGGTCGCCCGCCTTCAGGCCCAAGGCATCGGTGAAGCTTTGCACGGCCTTCTTGTAATCCTTGGTGCCCATGGCGGCGTTGCCCTGGTCCATCAGCTTCTGGAATGCCGCATCGGCGCTGGCCTCTCGCTTTTTCTTGTCGTCGTATTCCTTCTGCAGCCTGTTCAGCTCGGCGCGCATCTGTTCGGTGTAGGCCAGGTCCCACGCCAGGTTGCCCGTGGCGGCATCGTACTTGCTTTTGCCGATGGGCTGGTTGAGGATGGAGTAGTCGATGCCGGGAATGTCCTGGAAGATGGTCATTTCCACGTTCATGGCGGATCCTCCTGCGCGGTCGGCCTCGGGGATGCCCTTGGTGTCGATGGTGACGTTCTTGCCCACCATGCCCGGCTTTTCGTAAAGCAGCTTGTATTCGTGCCCGTAATCGAGATTGAACTCGTACTTGCCGTTGGCGCTGGTGACCACGGAGTTGGATTTCACCCCGTCCTTGAACACCGTTACGGTGATGCCGTCGAGCTTTTTGCTGGTGTTGTAGTCCTTCACCGTACCGTACACGTAAACATTGTCCACCTGTGCGGTGGCCGTGAACGCGGCAAGCGTGAAGAGCAAAGGCAGGAAACGGCGGAGGAAACGGTTGTGGCGGGGGTCGGCCATGCGGTCTTTCTTGCAGGTTTGCGTGGCGAAGGAAGTCGCAATTTAGAAGATCTTTGGCGCGCGGCCGAAAAGCGACAACGGCCCCTGCCTGCATGGAAAGCATTTGGGAACGTGGTTCATTCGGCTCGCGGCCCGACCTGGTGGTGGTTGGCGCGGGCATTACGGGCCTTTTCACGGCCTGGCATGCCAAGCAAATGGCGCCGCGCTTGCAGGTCATGGTGCTTGAGCGCGGCCTGCACCCGGCCGGTGCCAGCGTGAAGAATGCCGGCTTCGCCTGCTTTGGCAGCCCGAGCGAGCTGCTGCGCGACCTGCAGGAGATCGGCCGCGAGGCCGCGCTGGCCAGGGTGCGCGAGCGCTGGCTGGGCCTGCAGGAGCTGCGCCGCGCCTTGGGCGATGCCGCCATGGGCTTTGTGCCGGTGGGCGGGTACGAGGTTTTTCCAACGGAAGGCCCCGCCTTCGAACGTGTGCGCGAAGGGCTTGGGGAATTGAACCGCGAACTGCGCGACATCACCGGCACCACCGTGTTCAGCTTGGCCGACGACAAGATCGCCGCGCAGGGGTTGCACGCCGCCCACCTGGTCTTCAACCCACTGGAAGGCTCGGTGGACAGCGGCCGACTGATGTGCAGCCTGCTGGAAAAAGTTCGCGCGGCAGGGGTGGACGTGCGGTTCGGCAACAGCGTGGAAGCCTGGAACGATACGGGCCACGGGATTGAACTGCGGTTGGCCGGCGGCCCTGTGTTGGGCACCGGGCAGGTGGTGCTGGCCACCAACGGCTTCACGGCCTCCTTGGTGCCCGGCACCGACATTGGGCCAGGGCGCGGCCAGGTACTGCTGACCAGTGCTATCCAAGGGCTGGAACTGAAAGGCACATTCCACATGGAAGAAGGCTATTACTACTTCCGGGACCTGGGCGGCCGTGTGCTTTTCGGCGGCGGCCGCAACCTGGACAAACAGGGCGAGGCCACCACCGACGAGGGCACCACCGCCTTGGTGCAGGACACCCTGGAGCATCTACTGCGCACGGTGATCCTGCCGGGCATGTCCTTCAACGTGGAACAGCGCTGGAGCGGCGTGATGGGCTTCCGCCGCAACGGTGGGCCGCCCGTGGTGGAACAGCTCTCGCCCCATGCCGTGCTGGCGGCAGGCCTGGGCGGCATTGGTGTGGCCATTGGCATACGGGTGGCGCGCCGCGCAGCGGAATTGGCGTTGGGCAGCAAAACAGTGGAAGCATGAATGCGCTGCGCCTCCCTTTCGTCCGCCCATTGGTACTGCTGGCATGGGCCATGGGCCTGTACGGACCAGTTCACGGCCAGGCCTTGGGCAAACGCGCCGCACTCACCCGCGCCGATACCCTGCGCGGCACCATCGGGCCCTACCGCGCCTGGTGGGATGTGACGCACTACGCGGTAATGGTAAAGCCCGACTTCGCCACAAAGTCCATCCAGGGCAGGACCACCATCACCTTCCGCGCGGTGGAGGAAGGCCAACGGATGCAGATCGACCTGCAGCAACCCCTGGTGGTGGACAGCATCACGGCCGAAACGGGCAACGATCCCACCCGGCAGCACATTTCCTTCAGCCGTGAAGGAAACGTGGTATGGGCGGATTTCCCAGCCCCGTTGCCTGCCGGCATCACCGTGCCGGTACACATCCACTACCACGGCGTGCCCAAGGAAGCCAAGAACCCGCCCTGGGACGGCGGTTGGATCTGGAAGCGCACCCCCGGCGGGCGGCCGTGGATGACGGTGGCCTGCCAAGGGCTGGGTGCAAGCGTATGGTACCCGTGCAAGGACCACCAAAGCGATGAACCGGACAGTGCCACCCTGCGCATTGTGGCCCCGGACAGCCTGGCCGGTGTGGGCAACGGGCGGTTGAAGGAAAAGACGGACAACGGCGACGGCACCCGCACCTGGCATTGGGAGGTTTCGGCACCGATCAACACCTACAACCTCGTGCCGTACATCGGGCCGTATGTGCACCTGTACCAACTGCACGAAGGCGCAGAAGGGCCGCTGGACCTTGATCATTGGGTGCTGCAAGGCCATGAAAAAGCGGCGCTGGAGCAATTCCAACAAGTGCCCCCGATGATCGACTGCTTCGAGGATTGGTTCGGGCCGTACCCATTTTATGCCGATGGCTACAAACTGGTGGAGGCGCCACACTTGGGCATGGAACACCAGAGCGCCATCGCCTACGGCAACCAGTACATGAACGGCTATTTGGGCACCGACCTCAGCGGAACGGGCTGGGGGTTGAAATGGGACTTTGTGATCGTGCATGAAAGCGCCCATGAGTGGTTCGGCAACAGCATCACCACGGCCGACATTGCCGACATGTGGGTGCACGAGGCCTTTACCGACTATGCCGAGGCGCTGTACGTGCAATGCCGCTTCGGCAAGTCCGCCGGCGAGGATTACGTGATCGGCCTGCGCAAGAACATCCGCAACGACATTCCCATCGTAGGGCCGTACGGTGTGAACCGGGAAGGCAGCAGCGACATGTACTACAAGGGCGCCAACATGCTGCACACCATCCGGCAGATCTTGGACAACGACAGCCTGTTCAAGAATATGCTGCGGAAAATGAACCACCGTTTCCGCCACACGGTAGTCACCGGTGCACAGATCGAGGCATTCCTCATTCAACAAAGCGGGCTGGACCTTTCCGGGGTGCTGGACCAATACCTGCGCACCACCCAGGTACCCGAACTGCAATGGACCGTGCGCAAGGGCAAGCTGTGGGTGCGCTACGCCGATTGCGTGGAGGATTTTGCCATGCCCACGCGGATCCTGGTGAACGGGGAAGAACGCATGGTGCCCATCAGCGACCGTTGGAGCAACCCGGCCCATGGGCTGCGTGCGCGCCGCACCCTGTTGCAGGCCGACCGCAACTGGTACATTACGGTGAAGCAGGTGCCGCCGCGCGCTGCAAAGCTGCCCTGACCTCCCCCATCCGGGGCAAGGACCGCACCCTGGCCCCGGTTACTTTCGGCGCCATGCTGAAGGCGCTTGGGTTCCTGCTCCTGCTTTGCGGCCCGGTGGCGCATGCCCAACTGGGCCAAAAGCTCCGGGGCCTGGTGGAAGTGGACGCGCACGCCGCACCCGATCACGACACCGCTTACATCGCCCAGTACCGCAGCAACCTCACCATCAGCGTGGTCAGCAAGTACCGGTTGGCCGGCATCAACGTGGTGCCCGACCAAGGCGATGAACTCACCTACTCCACCAACAACAGGGAACAGTACGGCCTTGGGCTGGATTACAAATGGCTGAGCGTGGAAGCCCTTTTCAATGTACCCGAATGGGGCGACCACGACGCGGTATTGGGCGGCACCACCTCGCGCGGGCTGGGCATAGGGCTTACCAAGCGGCGGCTGTGGGCGCGCGGCCTCTGGAACGCCAGCCAAGGCTACTACATGGAGGAAAGCCAACGGTGGACCGGCGAGGAACGCCAGTACGTGCGCCCCGACATCCGCAACCGCACCTTCATGCTCTCCGTGAATTACGCGCTGGGCAAAAAGCTGCGCTACAGCCAGAACGCGGCCCTTTTCCAAATGGAACGCCAGAAGAAAAGCGCCGGCACCTGGGTGCTTGGCGGCACCGCATGGCACACCACGGTCACGGCCGACAGCTCCCTGCTGTCCCCCGCATTGCTGGACACCTTTCAGCTGGCCACGGGCTTCACCGGCGTGCAACGCCGGTTGTTCGGTGCAACCATCGGCTACACCCACAGTTTCGTTTTCTGGCATAAGGGATTCATCCAGGCCTCCATCCTCCCCGGCCTAGCGTACGCCGAACAATGGATCGACGTGCCGGGCGAACGGCTGCACGGCAAGGGCACCGCGGCAGTAGTGGAATTCAAGGCCGGGGCAGGCTTCAACGGCGACCGCTGGTATGCCGCGCTGACCGCCTCCTCCTACCACGCATCCGCCGGCATAGCCGAAGAGCTGCAGCTGGCCATGGACCATACGGACATACGCCTTGCCTTGGGCATCCGCTTCGGCGACCCGGGCCTCAAGGGCCTGCACAAAGTGGGGCTTTGAACGGAATAGCGCCAGTGCCCGGAATTGGTGGCGGAGGGCACGCAAAATGGCGGCTGCGCTGGCATTCCACCGCACGGGCCAACAATGGCACCACCAGCGATCAACGGCCTATAGCTTCGCTCGCACAAAACCTTCCCATCCATGAAGATCATTGCCTTGGCCAGCGGGCTGTGCGCTGCGATGTCACTCACCGCCCAAACGCCGGAATTGGAAATGAAGCTGAGCGGTGAACGACCCCTGGAAATGCCCGGATTGATGCCTTACCTGCTGCATGCCAGCGCAAGTGCCACCGCCCCGGATACCATCAGCTCGGTGGTTTTCCATGTGGATGGCATGGATTTACCAGCTCGAAAAGTGAACGGTGCGTACCAGGCATTTTGGACGCCGGCCCAATATGGCCTGGCCCAGGTAAGCGCCACGGCCACCGCCGGCGATGGCAGCACCGCAAGTGCAGCAGCGGACGTGATGGTGGTGAACAGCGCCACCACGCAGACCGTGGCCACCTTCGATGGCGCGGTGATCAACTTCGACGGCAGCGGTGAATCGCAATGGCATTACGGCACTTTCGTGCTGCCCCAATCCGTGGGCGCCTACGAGTACATCACCGCGCACCTGGTGATCAGCTGCCCCAGCGTGGCCGGCGGCTGCGACGATTGGGACCGGCTTGCGTGGATACAGGCCAAGGCGCCCAACGGCGAATGGGTGGAGATCATCCGCTACATCACACCCTACGGCAAGCCCTGCAACCACCAGATCGACGTCACCGATTTCGCCTCGCTGCTCCAAGGCCACACCGAATTGCGCATGTACATCGAAACCTGGGGCACCGGCGGCTGGAAGATCGACCTCGACCTCGCCTACCAATCAGGCACCCCGGATTATGCCTACACCACCGTGCAAACAGCGTGGCAGGGGAACTACAATTTCGGTGACCCGATCAACCTGCAACCCGTGCCCACCGTGTCCATCAACACCACCGATGCGATCGATGCCGCCAAACTGCGCATGACCACCACGGGCCACGGCTGGGGCCCGAACAACACCGGCAATGCGGCGGAATTCTACCAGGCCGACCACCAGATCATGGCCAACACCCATGCATTCGACCAGCAACTGTGGACCATTTGCAACCCCAATCCCGACGGCTGCCAGCCCCAATTCGGCACATGGCAGTACAACCGGGCGGGCTGGTGCCCGGGCAGCATTTCACGGCCCTACGAATACGACCTCACCCCGTACCTCGATCAGGGCGTGGTCCAGCTCTCCTACATTTTCCAGCCCACCTACCAGGACTTCTGCCACCCCAACAACCCCAACTGCGTAAGCGGCGCCACCTGCCCGGACTGCAACGACGGCTACAACCCGTACTACCGCGTGGCGGCCTACGTGATCGCCCAGAGCAACACGCCCATACAGCTGGGCATGGGCAATGCCCCGGCCACCCTGCGGCCCGCAACGCTCACGCTAAGCCCCAATCCCGCGCGCGGCCAATTCAGGCTTCACCTCGACCGGGAAATGGGGCCCAACACGGTAACCGTGCACGATGCCTCCGGCCGCACGCTGCGCACCTGGTTCTTCCAAAGCAGCGACCAGGCCGGGCAACACCTGTTCGGCACGGGCTCCCTCGGGTCCGGCACCTACTTTGTAAAGATGCAAGGCCGCGAAACGCATGCGGTGGCCGTGCTGGTGGCCACGGAATAGGCCCTGTGGCATATCCCTTGCACGGTCATTCCCGCGGGGAATGCGGGCATTGGCCACAGCGGCCGAACAGGTCGGGCCATGCACAGCGTGTACCTTTGCATGAACCGGGGAAAGTCCCCGCCGACCACCGAACATGATCCACGACCCGCATCGCGTGCAGCTCAGTGCCAACCAAAAGGCCAAGCGCATCAATGCAGAACCCGACCTGTACGGCACCTTCGCCGAAATAGGCGTAGGCCAGGAGACAGTCAGGCATTTCTTCCGCGCCGGCGGCGCCTCGCAAACCATTGCGAAGGCCATGAGCGCCTACGATAAGGATTTCAGCAACGCCATCTACGGCGCCGAACCCGGCAACCGCTTCGTGTGCGAAAGCCGCCTGCGCAACATGCTGCGCCACGAATACAACCTGATCGTGGAGCGCCTCGACCGCAAGGACCACCCCACCAAGCGCTTCTTCACCTTCGCCAACACCGTGGCCAGCAGCACCTACGACCGCCCGCACAGCGGCCACGGCTGGCTCGGCGTCCGCTTCCAAACCGCACCCGACCGCCCCACCAACGACGTCATCCTGCACATCCGGCTGCACGACCCCGACATCAGCCTGCAGCAGGAAACCATCGGCATGCTCGGCGTGAACCTGCTCTACGCCTGCTTCTTCCACCACGACGACCCCGAGCTGATGATGACCCTGCTGTACGACAACCTCAGCAGGCACGTGATCGAGGTGGACATGATCCAGATGAACGGGCCCGATTTCGCCCAGGTGGACAACCGGCTGCTGAGCCTTCAATTGGTAAAAAGAGGATACACCGACGCGGTGATCTTCGGGCCCGATGGACAGAACCTGCAGGCCACCGAGGTGCTTTACAAAAAGAACATCCTCGCCATACGCGGAAGCTTCAGGCCGGTGACCAAGGTGAACATCGACATGATCATGAACGGTTACAACATGTTCATCAAGGAACAACGCGTGGACCGGCAGAACCTGCAAGTGCTGTTCGAGATCACCCTCAACAACCTGCAGGCCGACAGCGGCGATGTGGACGAAAAGGACTTCATCGACCGTGCGGACATCCTGTGCTCGCTCGGCCAAACCGTGCTCATCAGCAACTACCAGGAATACTTCAGGCTGGTGGAATACTTCAGCCGCTACACCAAGGCCCGCATGGGCTTGATCATGGGCATCGACAACCTGGTGAAGGTGTTCGACGAGCGCTATTACCGCGGCCTCAACGGCGGCATGCTCGAGGCCTTCGGCATCCTCTTCACCCGCGACCTGAAGATCTACGTGTACCCCAGCCGCGCCACGCATGACGCCGAACTGATCACCTTGTCCAACATGCCGGTGCACCCCAGGCTGAGGCCCTTGTACTACTACCTCACCACCAACAAACGACTGGTGGACATAGAGACCTTCGACCCCAGTGTGCTGCACATTTTCAGCAAGGAGGTGCTGCGCATGATCCGCGCGGGCGAGGAAGGCTGGGAGGAATTGGTGCCACCATACGTGGACAACATGATCAAGGACAACAAGCTCTTCGGCTACACGCCGGGGAAAGGCCAGGCCAAAACAGGCAAGGCCGTGGCCAAGGCCTGAACCTCCCCCATCCCGGACCATTCCAGCGCAAGCCCGCCCCTGACCCTCGGCGCCCGGAAAATTAAAAGTATTGGCTTACTTTTATTCGGCCTTGAAGGCTACCTTTGCCGCGCACTCCATAAACCGACCGATCCATGGAAACCTCGACCGAGCAAATACTAGACGTGACCCAATTGGCCCCAATGGTGAAGCACTCCACCATATTCGGGCGCATCGCCGCCCTGAAACCCGGGGAAAGCCTGGTGATCCACAACGACCACGACCCTAAGCCGCTGTACTTCCAACTGCAACACACCCACGGCAACGCCGTAAGTTGGGAATACCTGGAACAAGGCCCCCAATGGTGGAAGGTGCGGATCGGCAAGGTGGAGGGCACGGATGCCGCATTGGCAGACGATGTGCTCGACGTGACCAAGCTCGAACCCGCGGTGAAGCATGCCACCATCTTCGACCGGATCGACGCCCTGCAGCCCGGCGAAAGCCTGACCATACACAACGACCACGACCCCGTGCCGCTGCGCTACCACTTGGAGGACGTGTACGCCGATGCCTTCACCTGGGACTACCTTGAAAAAGGCCCCCGCTGGTGGAAAGTGAAGATCGGCATGCGCCCCTTGCACACCGCACAAGGCAACGTGCTTGACGTGACCAAGCTGGAGCCCCGCGTGAAGCACGCCACCATTTTCCAGCGCTACCACGCCTTGGCCGATGGCGAAAGCCTGACCATACACAACGACCACGACCCCAAG
Source organism: Flavobacteriales bacterium (assembly GCA_044507815.1). GTDB lineage: Bacteria > Bacteroidota > Bacteroidia > Flavobacteriales_F > PHOS-HE28 > PHOS-HE28. The sequence goes on from JBIQIX010000007.1 coordinate 65,734, forward strand.
CCGCTGTACTACCAAATGCTCGGCGAGCTCGGCAACGTGTTCACCTGGGAATACCTGGAGCAGGGGCCCGAATGGTGGAAGGTGAAGATCACCAAGCGCAACACGGGCATGGCCGATGAAACCCTGGGCGAGATCGCCGTGAAGGACCTGCGCAAGGCCGAGGTGTTCAAGAAATACGGGCTCGACTTCTGCTGCGGCGGAAAGAAGACCGTGCGCGAGGCCTGCGCGGAAAAAGGCATTGACCCGGCCGTGGTGGAGCGCGAGCTGCAGCAGGCCACCCACGTGCAGGCCGGCGCGCCACTGCCCTACAACGAATGGGCGCTGGACTTCCTGGCCGATTTCATCGTGAACACGCACCATGCCTACTTGCGCAAGAACCTGCCGGACCTGCTGAAGTACGCCGCCAAGGTGGCCCAGGTGCACGGCAACAGGCACCCCGAACTGCACCGTGTGAACGAACTGGCCCAGGCCGTGGCCAGCGAGCTGGGCGAGCACATGATCGACGAGGAGACCGGCCTGTTCCCCTACGTGAAGCAACTGGTGGCCGCCAAGAACAACGGCCAACCGCTGCCCGCCAGCAAGCAGGAACGCTTCCAGGACACCCTGGACAAGCTGCTGGACGACCACGTGGCCGTTGGTGCCAAGCTGGACGAGATCAACAGCCTCACCGGCGGCTACACCCTGCCCGAGGATGCCTGCGCCAGCTACGGCCTGCTCTTCAAAATGCTCGACGACCTGGAGGATGACGTGCATGTGCACATCCACTTGGAGAACAACATCCTGTTCCCCAAGGCCACCGAGCTGGAAGCCTCCTTCAAATAACCGGTCCGGTTACCCGCGCCGTGCGGCCCCACAGCGGGGCCGGCGGTGCGGGTTGAAGCGGGAAGCCGAGCTTTGCATGCGATGACCATAGACGCGAACACGAAGATCTCCGCGCTGCTGCGTGAAAACCCCGCCGCTTTGGAGGCCATCGTTTCGCTTTCCCCCAAATTCAACAAGCTGCGCAACCCCCTGCTGCGCAAGCTGATGGCCTCGCGCACCACCATACGCATGGCCAGCAAGATCGGCGGCTGCACCGAGGAGCAATTCCTGGGGAAGTTGAAACCCTTGGGCTTCACCATCAACGAAAAGGCCGCCCCGGAGGAAAGTGCACAGGCCGCCATGCCGCATTTCATGAAAACCATTTCACCGGCGGACATTGTTCCGCTGGATGTGCGGCCCGTGCTGAACGAGGGCAAGGACCCCTTCAACCTCATCCTGGGCGAAGTGCGCAAGCTGCGCGATGGACAAGCCCTGAAACTGCTGAACGAATTCGAGCCGATACCGCTGATCAACCTGCTGGAAAAGCAGGGCTTCAAGACCTACACCGAGCTGATCAGCGACCGCCTCTGCCACACTTACTTCTTCAAGGACAACGGCGTGCGCATGGGCGATGTGGAGGCCGCGGCCCAAAGCAGCGATTGGGAAGAGCAACTGGCGCGCTTTGGGGGAAAGATGAAAAGCATCGATGTGCGCGAACTGGAAATGCCGCTGCCCATGCTCACCATCCTTGAAGAATTGGACCAACTGCCCATGGACCAGGCATTGTACGTTCACCACAAGCGGCTGCCGCTTTTCCTGCTGCCCGAACTGGAGGAGCGCGGCTTCGGTTACCGGTTCAGGGAGATCGGGGAAGGCGATGTGAAAATGCTGTTCTTCAAGGAGTGAATGCTGGGATCGCCGCTTGGGAACGCCGTGACCAAGACCACCTCCTACAAGGTGGTAGTGCCCTTCTACGCTTACGCGGCCGTGGCCTTCCTGCTGGCGGCGCTGCTGCTGCTGCTGTCCACGCCAAGCTTTACGGGCCACCACTTCCAGCCGCGCCTGCTCGCCATTACGCACATCATGGCCCTGGGCTGGGGAACCATGGTGATCCTGGGCGCCAGCCACCAGCTCTTCCCGGTGCTCATAGAAGCGGACCTGTACAGCGAACGGCTTGCCCGCGCCTCCTTTTGGGCGGCCGCCCTTGGCATTCCACTGCTGGTACACGGTTTCCTGGTGTTCAACCTCGGCCTTGGCGCGCAAATTGGCGGCGTATTGGTATTGGTGGCCGTGCTGTTCTTCCTGCTGAACATTGCCCGAAGCATGGCGCGCAGCAAGCGCGAGAACGTGCACGCCGTATTCGTGTTCACCGCTGTGGCCTGGCTGGCCCTTACCGTGCTGCTCGGGCTTGCGCTGTTATTCAATTTCACCGCCTCGCTGCTGCCGCGCAATTCATTGTACTACCTCGCGCTGCACGCCCATTTGGGCATTGTGGGCTGGTTCCTGCTGCTGGTGCTGGGCGTGGGCTCGCGCCTGATCCCCCTGTTCCTCATCTCCAAATACAGCCAACCCCGGCTGCTGTGGGCCATCTACTTCTTGGTGAATAGCGCCCTGCTCGCCTATCTGCTGCTGTTCCTTTATGGCCCGCAGGACAAGTACGGCTTCCTCCCCTGGGCGCTGGTGGTGGCGGCGTTGCTGCTTTTCGTGCACTATTGCCGGCGCGCCTACCAGCAACGGATCCGCCGCAAGGTGGACGACCAGATGAAGGTATCGTTGCTCTCCATCGGCCTGATGTTCCTGCCCTCGCTGGTGCTTATGCTGCTGATGGGTGCACTGGCGATCACTGCGGCGGGCCAAACTTCCATTGTGCTGCTGTACGGCTTCACCATATTCTTCGGCTGGCTCACCGCCATCATCCTGGGCATGACGTTCAAGACCTTGCCGTTCATCATTTGGAACAAGGTTTTCCGGCCCCGCGCGTTCCTCGGGAAAATGCCCGGCCCCAAGGACTTGTTCAGCGACCGGATCTTCCGCGCCATGGCCGTGGCCTACCTGGCCGGCTTCTGCCTGTTCGCCGCCGGGATCATGGCCGCATCAGCGGTGCTGTTGAAAGCGGGCGCGGCCGGATTGCTGCTGGCGGCCGCGCTCTACAATTGGAACGTATTCAAACTGGTGGCCAAAAAACCATACAACCCATGAGCTATCGCACCAACAACGAGGAAAAATCGGAATCCGGCCTGGCCGGGCTACGCTTCGTGGACGACCCCGAGGTGGGGCTGAACGTGGTGGACCTGGGCCTGATCTACGCGCTGGACTTTTCCGAGGACCCCAAACAGGTGGACTGCCTGATGACCTTCACCACCGAATTTTGCCCCATGGGCGAATCGATCCAGGCCAACGTTACCGAGTCGCTGAAAATGTCGTTCCCCGATCATGCGATCCACGTGAACATCACCTTCGACCCACCGTGGAGCTGGGACATGATCAGCGAACTGGGCCGCGAATTCCTCGGTGGATGATGTTGAGCCTGACCTGCCGTGCGGCCATCAAGGCCGTGATCTACTTGGGCTCGCAACTGCCGGCGGGTGGCCGCAGCAGCCTGCGCGATGTTTCGGCCTACATCGGCGAGAATGAACATACCGTGGGCAAATTGCTGCAAAAACTGGTGAAGGCCGGCGTGGTATGCAGCGCAAAGGGACCGGGGGGCGGCTTCTACCTCACCCCCAAGCAAGCGGCCATGCCGGTGATCAGCATCGTGGAGGCCATTGACGGCAAGGACGTTTTCAAGCAATGCGGCCTGGGCCTGAGCCGCTGCAGCGATACGCACCCCTGCCCCTTCCACGAGGATTACAAGCCGATCCGCGAACAGTTCAGCAAACTGTGCCGCGAAAAACGCGTGCTCGATCTTTACAGCGAAGTGAACGAGGGTTCCGCCTACCTGTTGGGCTAGCAACGCCGTGCAGCCACAGCCGCTGCGTCATTCCGTGCGGCTCAACCCTTCAATTTCTTCTGCACATTGGCCGGCAGGCCGTTCCGGTTCACCATCAGCGAGGTGGTCTTGTACAGGATGTAGTTCTTCGTCATGTACATGTAGCCCGCGCGGTCATTGTCGGTGCCCCAGGAATTCTTCACCACGTACCATTCATTGCCCTGCTGGTCCTTGGCAATGCCGGTGATCTGCATGCCGTGGTCGTCCTGCGTGGTGTAGTTGTCAAATGCCTGCTGGCGCAATTCCGGGGTGATCTTCATCTCGGGCTTGGGGCCGGTGAACAGGTCGGCGCGCTGTTCCTTGGTCAATTCATCGGCTGGTGTCCCGGGCACCCAGGCAATGCCGTTGCGCCAACTGAAGGAGGGCTCGCTCACATCACCGCCCCAGGCCACCGTATAGCCCTTGTGCAACGCATGGTCGATGATGTTCACCAGTTCCTCCATCGGCACATTCCACACCTGCTGGAAGGCCCAATTGTCAGGCACCATCATCATGGTCTTCTTCCAGTAGGGCGCATCGGTGCCCGACACGAAGACCTCGTAATCCGCGGGATCGATCTTCACCACTTCCTTGGCGAAGGCCTGCGGCGTATACCGCTTGCCGTTGTACACGAACGTTTCGGGCACGGGCCCCAGGTACGCATCCAGCACGGCGCTGAAGGCATTCTTCCACACCGGGGTAAGCTTGCCGCGGTTCGGTGCCTTGATGATGGCGTCCAGCATGGCCTTCAGCACGGCCTGCATTTCGGCGAACTGGTTCTTGGAGGTGCCGTAGTTCAGGCCGGTATAGGCCTCCTCGGGCATGGTGCCGTACTTGGCGTACATGTTGATCACGTCGTGCGCCTCACCGCCGTCGCCATAATTCAGGCTGCCGTGCATGCGCACATAGGCATCGGCCTTGTCCTCGTACGAGCGGCGGGCGGTGTAGATCTTGGACAAGTGGATGGCGGGCCCGCCGTTGCGGATCATCTCCGATTCGATGAAGCTATTTGCCGCATAGCTCCAACAGGTGCCCGAGGAGGCCTGATTCTGCACCGGGGTGGCCTCGGCGCTCACCACCTGGGTGAACCGGTACGCCCCTTGGGCACTATCGCTCTGGTACAGGCTCGCCTTCTTCACCAGGTCGTCCTGGGCATGCAACAGGCCGGCCACCAGCATCGCGGCCCACAGGGCCCCTTCACGTATCTTCATCATTGGTTTGCACGGGTATTCTGAACGGCCGCAAAGTACAGTGCCAGCACGGCCCGCAGCGCTCCGTTCATCCGCATTGCGCGCCGTTGAAGGCACAAGGCCGCTGCTGTTCACGATCATTAACCCGGAACATGATTTCGTTTCAATTGAAACTATTTCACGCCCTACCTTTGCCGCCCGAAAACGCATGGAGAACCCGAAAGAACCTTCCCTGGGCTACTGGGCCGCCGTTGTGGGCCAGCAGTATTTCCAGGCCATGCGCAAGCTGCTGGCCCACCTGCCGATGGACCGTTGGTACTTCGCCCTGGTGCAGCTGGCCGAAACGGAAGGCCCGGTGACCCAGCAGGCACTGGCCGACAAACTGCACCTTGACAAGGCCACCATGGTGCGCGCCCTGGACCACTTGTGCGCCCACGGCTACGTGGAACGCCGCCAATGCCCCAACGACCGGCGCAAGCACCACCTGGTGCTGATGCCCAAGGCACGGCCGGTGGTAAAGGAGATCAAGCAGGCCTACGCGCAGTTGAACGACCTGGCCTTCGGGCGCACCAGTGAGGCGCAGCGGCAGAAGTTCACCGGGCAATTGCAGGAAATGACGGAACGGCTGAAGCAGGCCGGAACAAACCTGCCGGGCCAACCAACCAAGAACCGTTGATGACAACCAACCCAAACCTTGCCGCCGGCCTGGCCGTGGCCAGCGCCCTGCTGTTCTCCGCCTGCGGGGGCAAGCAGAAAAACGACAACGGATCACAGCGCAGCGGCATGCCCATGGCCGTGCAGGTGCACGTATTGGCCACCACGCCGCTGGAGAACACCGTGACCAGCAGCGGCACCCTGCTGGCCAATGAAAAGGTGGACATACAAAGCGAGGTGAGCGGGCGCATCACCTCCATCAGCTTCAAGGAAGGAGCTGCTGTGAAGGCCGGCCAGGTGCTGGTGCAGATCAACGCCGACGACCTGAACGCCCAACTGCGCAAGGCCGAGGCCGAGCTTGAACTGGCCCGGACCGCCGAAAAACGCCAATCGCAATTGCTTGAGGCCAAGGGAATCAGCCAAGAGGCGTACGATGCCGCCCATGCCCAGCTGCTGGCGCGAAAGGCCGATGTGGACAACCTGAAGGCACTGATCGCCAAAACAACGATCCGCGCACCCTTCAACGGCGTGATCGGGCTGCGCCACGTTAGCGAGGGCGGCTATGTGGCGCCGAACACGCTGATCGCCACGCTCACCCAGACCGACCCCATCAAGCTCGATTTCAACATGCCCGAACGCTATGGGCGCATGGTGAAGGATGGCCTCGAAGTGCAATTCAGGCTGGAAGGCGACACCACCCCCTACCGTGCAACCATTTACGCCATTGAACCCAGCGTGCAGGCGGAGACCCGCACCGTGCAGGTAAGGGCTCGCACCAGCAACCCCAACGGGCGCCTGGTACCGGGCAGCTTCGCCCGGGTGCGCACCGACCTGGGCACCGTGGAGCATGCGCTCACCATACCGGCCGAAGGCCTGATCCCCGACATAAAGGGGCAGGTGGTGATGCTGATGAAAAGCGGAAAGGCCACCACCGCGCGCGTGGAAGTGGGCCTGCGCACCGAGGATGAAGTGCAGTTGATCAGCGGCGTACAGCCCGGCGACACCGTGATCGTGAGCGGCCTGCTGGCCGTGCGCGAAGGCATGCCCGTGCGGCCCGCCACGAAAAAACAATCCACCGCCGGCACCAACGGTGCAATGGCAGGTGCCGGCAACAACTGATGCCCCGGGACCAGGCGACCAAACGACCATGGCATGAACATTAGTTCGATCAGTATCAACCGGCCCGTACTGGCCACGGTGATCAGCATCTTCATCCTGCTGTTCGGCGCGATCGGCTTCACCTACCTGGGCGTGCGCGAGTACCCCAGCGTGGACCCGCCGATCATTACGGTAACCACCAACTACACCGGGGCCAACGCCGACATCATCGAAAGCCAGATCACCGAGATCCTCGAGGAAAGCATCAACGGCATCGCCGGCATCCGCACGCTCTCCAGCGTAAGCAGCGACGGCCGCTCCACCATCACCGTGGAATTTGAACTGGACGTGGACCTGGAGGCGGCGGCCAACGACGTGCGCGACCGCGTAAGCCGCGCCGTGCGCAACCTGCCGCGCGACGCCGACCCGCCCATCGTGGCCAAAAGCGATGCCGACAGCAGCCCCATCCTTTCCATGACCATCCAAAGCGATGAACGGAGCCTGCTGGAATTGAGCGACCTCGCCACCAACGTGTTCAAGGAACGCCTGCAAACGATCCCCGGCATCAGCGAGATCAACATTTGGGGTGAGAAGAAATACAGCATGAAGCTGGAGCTGGACCCGGTGAAAATGGCCAGCTTGGGAATAACACCCGGCGATGTGCGGGCCGCCCTGGACCGCGAGAACGTGGAGCTGCCCAGCGGCCTGATCGAGGGGTACCGCACCGAGCTGAGCATACGCACCATGGGGCGGCTCACCAGCGAGGAGGAATTCAACAACATGATCCTGCGCGAGGAAGGCATCGCCCTGGTGCGCCTTTCCGACATCGGGCGCGCGCGCCTGGCCCCGCAGAACGAGCGCACCCTGCTGCGCGGCAACGGCGGCGTGCCCATGGTGGCCGTGGCCGTTACCCCGCAGGCCGGCAGCAACTACGTGGCCATAGCCGACGAATTCTACAAGCGCGCGGCACAGATCCAGGAGGAAATGCCCAAGGACCTGCGCTACACCATGGCGCTGGACACCACCACCAGCATACGCAAGGCCATTGAGGAAGTGCAGGAAACCATCATCATCGCCTTCCTGCTGGTGGTGCTGGTGATCTTCATCTTCCTGCGCGATTGGCGCACCACCCTCATTCCCGTGCTGGCCATACCCATATCGCTCATCGGCGCCTTCTTCATCATGTACGTGGCCGATTTCAGCATCAACATCCTCACCCTGCTCGCCATCGTGCTGGCCACGGGCATTGTGGTGGACGATGCCATCGTGGTGCTGGAGAACATCTATGCGAAAATCGAGGACGGCATGGACCCCATTGAGGCCGGGCACACCGGCAGCAAGGAGATCACCATGGCCATCATCAGCACCAGCATTACCCTGGTGGTGGTATTCCTGCCGATCGTTTTCCTCAGCGGCCTCACCGGCCGGCTGTTCCGTGAGTTCGGCGTGGTGGTGGCCGGGGCGGTGCTCATCAGCGCCGTGGTCAGCCTCACCCTTACACCCATGCTCAGCGCGCGTTTCCTCAAGCACGAGAAGAAGCGCAGCCGGTTCTACAACGTCACCGAACGCTGGTTCGAGAACCTGGTGAACGGGTACGAGCGCTCGCTGGAGAAATTCCTCCGCGTCCGCTGGGTGGCCTTCATCATCATGGCCATCAGCATCGGCCTGATCGCCCTGGCCGGCCTGAACACCCCCAGCGAGCTGGCCCCGCGCGAGGACAAGAGCCGTTTCATGGTGATGAGCACCGCGCCGGAGGGCACCAGCTTTGAGGTAATGAACGATTACGTGGGCCAGATCATTTCCGTGGTGGACACCTTGCCCGAGCTGGAGAACCTGCTCTCGGTCACCTCGCCCGGCTTCGGGGCCTCCATTTCGGTGAACTCGGGCTTCGTGCGCGTTTCCCTGGTGGACCCGGACGAGCGCACGCGCACGCAGGACCAGATCGCCACCGAGGTGGGCGGGCTGGTGCAGCGGTACAACCTGGCGCGCACCTTCGTGATCCAGGAACCCACCATCGGTGGGGGCCGCAGCTCGGGCCTGCCCGTGCAATACGTGATCCAGGCACCCGACTTCGAGCGCCTGCGCGCCGTGATCCCCGAATTCATGGACAAGGCCCGCCAGGATCCCGCATTCCAAGTGGTGGACCTCAACCTCAAGTTCAACAAACCTGAACTGCGCGTGGAGATCGACCGCGACCGGGCGCGCACCCTGGGCGTAAGCGTGCGCGACATCGCCGAAACCCTCCAGCTCTACTTCAGCGGCCAGCGCTACGGCTACTTCATCTTCAAGAACAAACAGTACGAAGTGATCGGCCAGGCCACGCGCGACAACCGCGACACGCCCGCCGACCTGAACAAGGCCTATGTGCGCAACAACAGGGGCGAAATGATCCAACTGGCCAACCTGGTGCGCACCACCGACAAGAGCACCCCGCCCCAACTCTACCGGTTCAACCGTTACGTAAGCGCCACGGTCAGCGCATCCCTGGCGCCCGGCCATACCCTGGGCAGCGGCATACAGGCCATGGACCGCATTGCCGATAGCACGCTGGACCGCTCCTTCAGCACCTCGCTCAGTGGCGAAAGCAAGGAATTCGCCGAAAGCGGCAGCAGCCTCCTCTTTGCCATGGTGCTGGCGCTAGTGCTCATTTACCTCATCCTGGCGGCGCAGTTCGAAAGCTGGGTGGACCCGCTGATCATGATGTTCGCCGTGCCCTTGGCATTGGCCGGGGCCCTGCTCTCGCTTTGGCTCGGCGGCTACACGCTCAACATCTTCAGCGAGATCGGCATCATCGTGCTCATCGGCCTGGTCACCAAGAACGGCATCCTGATCGTGGAATTCGCCAACCAAAAACGCCAACAAGGGCTGGACAAGATGAACGCCGTGGTACAGGCATCGGCCCAGCGTTTCCGCCCCATTTTGATGACCACACTGGCCACCACCTTGGGCGTGCTCCCCATTGCGCTGGGCCTGGGCGCAGCGGCCAAGAGCCGCATACCCATGGGTGTGGCCCTGATCGGCGGCCTGCTGTTCTCCCTGGTGCTTACCCTGTACGTGGTGCCCGCGCTCTATAGCTACATGGCCTCCAGGGTGGCACCGGCAGCAACTGAACCCGAGCAACCATGAGAAAATTAATGCTTGCCGCATGGGTATTGGCCGCTGGCGCCGTGCATGGCCAACAGGCCCCGGCCATCACCACTCCGCAACAGGCGGTGGCCACGGCCCTGGAAAAGAACTTCGACATACGCATTGCGCGCCTGGAGGCCAACACCAGCGAATTGCTGAACACCGCGGGCAATGCCGGCATGCTGCCCACGTTGGACGCCAACGGCTCCTACGCCGTGGATGCACGCGCCACCGAGCAGACCTTCTTCAGCGGCGAGGTGCGCAAGGCGGACAATGCCTACAGCCACGTGCTCAACGCCGCCCTCGCCGCCAACTGGACCATTTTCGACGGTATGGCCATGTTCGCCACCAAGCAGCGCCTGGAGGCCTTGGAGGCCATGGGCAAGGTGGAATTGAGGCGGCAGATGGAGGCCACCGTGTACAACGTGCTCACCACCTACTACCTCGCGGCGCAAATGAAAAAGGCGTTGGCCGTGCAGCGCGAGACCATGGCCACCTCGCGCGAAAGGCTGCAGATCGCCGAAACGGGGCTGCGCGTGGGTGCCATGGGCAACCTGGCCGTGGTGCAGGCCCGGCTTGACCAAAGCGCCGACAGCACCGTCCTGCTCGAACTGGCGCAACAGCTCAACACAGCGCTGAACCGGCTGAACACCCTGATGGGGCTTTCGCCCACCGCCCCCCTGGACGTGGCGGAGGAAATACCGCCCACGGAAAAACTCGACCTGGGCGAGTTGCTCGAACAGGCCCGCGCCAGCAACGCCGAACTGCAATTGGCGCGGCAATCCGAACTGCTCACGGACATCGGTGTAAAAGAGTTACGCGGGGCGCTGTTCCCGCGGGTTGACATCTATGGCAACTACGGCTACTACCGCAGCACCAGTTCCGTGGGTTTCCTGCAAAGCAACACCGCCCTGGGACCGGATTACGGCGTGCGGCTCAGCGCGCCCATTTTCCACGGCGGCAGCCGCAACAAGGCCATGCAGGCCGCCAAGATCGCCGGTGAGCAATCGCGGGCGGCCACCGGGCAGGCCGAACAGGAACTGGAACGCCAGCTGATGGATGCCTGGAGCCTGTACCAATTGGCCGGCCAGCGCGTGGCCATGGGGCAAAAGGACCTGGAAGGCGTGCGTGCACAGGTGGACGTGGCCTTGGAGAGCTACCGCGTGGGCATGATCACGGCGGTTGAGCTGCGCGATGTGCAGCAGGGCCTGCTCGATGCCGAAAACCGGCTTTTGCTCGCCCAGTACGAGGCCAAAAGCGCCGAACTGCAACTGCGACTGCTGGCCGGAAAGCTGCTGTAGAAGGGATCTGGCAAGTAATTACCTTCGCAACCACATACAGCATCGAATGCTACCGAGGCCATTCCTTTTCACCTTGGCCCCCTTGGCCCTTGCCTGCACGTTCTCCGAGCTTACCCCTTTGCAGGAACCCGCACTGGCCATGCAGGTGCCGCCCGATACCGCCGCGGTGGTGGTTCCGCAAGGGCCACAAGATGCCGACGAAAACAAACCGCTGGTGGAGATCATGAGGCTCCGTTCCCCTTTTGGCCGTGAGTGGGTGATCACCTCGGGGCCCAACAAGGAGCAGAAGCATTTGGGCACCTGCCTGTACATCCTTCCCGCCGATGGCGGCATGGAATGGTACCCCGGCATGGAGGCCTGGCATGCCCCGGGCCGCCTCGTGGATGCGCGCAACGATGAATGCTATTACGAGGCAGAGGTGTTCGCTGGGGAAGTGCTGCAGGACACCATTGGCGTGATCTGGTACGACCGCAGCCTGATGCCGGACGGCAAGTGGAAGGAGAACACCGTGCTGCTCAATTTCAGCAAGCAGGACCCTGATACCCTGGTCCTGTTCGGCCATGCCCGAAAATCGGTGACCCAGCACATGGCCTTCAACGGCAAGTGCCGCCTGCTGGCCCCGTTCGATCAGGTGGTGAAGCCGTGATCAACGCTTGGTGCTGGCCGTAGCCCCGGCCTGCGCGGCCTCAGGTGCCATGCGCGGCAAGGTTTCCGGGGCGAACAATTCGCGCGCCAACCGGGCATCGTGCCCGTACACGTCATCGCGGAAATTCAAGCGCCCGTCGGAATCCACCCAGGCGGTGAAATAGCCGATGGTCACCGGCATGGGCGGCACCACCTTCACCATGCGCTCTGTACGCCCCTGCATGGCCTTGGCAATGGCGGTTGCGTCCCAGGTACTGTCGTTGCGCAGCAGGTATTCCGCCAGGCGCACCGGTTCGCTCAGGCGTATGCAGCCGTGGCTGAAGGCACGCTTCTCCTGCCCGAAACGGCTTTGCGCCGGCGTATCGTGCAGGTAAATGCTGTATTCATTCGGGAACAGGAATTTCACCTGCCCCAGCGAGTTCTTGGGGCCGGGCCGCTGGCGCACCGAGTAGCCCCCGCCGCCCTGGAACGTCTTCCAGTCAACCGCACCGGCCGGCACCACGGTATTGCCCCGCAGCAGTTCCATGTCCTGCCGGGCCAAATAGCCGGGATCACGCCGCATGGCGGGTACGATCTCGTTGCGCAATATGCTTTGTGGCACATTCCAGTACGGTGCGAACGCGATCAGCGATACCTCGCCGCTGAAGATCACCGTGTGCGTGGCCACCGCCCCCACCACCACCTTCATGGACCATGTTTCCCTGCCTTGCTCAAACACGTGCAGGCGGTATTCGGGGATGTTCACCAGCAGATGATCCTTGGGGGGCGAGGGGTTCACCCAGCGCAGCCGCTCCATGTTCAGCAACAGGGTGCCTATCCGCTGCTGCAACGGCGTGTTCAACGCCTCCGCCATCGCCGCATCGGGCACGCCGGTGTCCTTCAGCCCATGCCGCTGCTGGAAATTGCGGATGCCCTTGAAGAGCGTGCTGTCCATGACATCGGTAATGCTGTCCGAATGCAGGTCGCCCAGCAGGAACAGCCTGTGCCGCAGGTCGCAGAGCACGGGCAGCGAATCGCCCATGGCCACGGCCTTGCCGCTGAACCCGAAGCGGGGCGCCTGTTCCAGGGTGTCCACACCGTAATACCGCTGCAGCCAGTATTTCAGGCCCTGGTACTGCGGGTGCACGGGCTCGATCGGCGAAAGATCGGTGCTGCCCGCCACCAGTGAATCCAGCAGGCCGGCGTAGTTCTTCTTGTTGCGGGGTATGTACCAGCCCAGTTCGCGCAGATCGCCCTGCACATAGCCGCCATATTGTTTTTTGGCCAGGTGGAAATATTCTGCCGTCAGGCCCAACTCCACCGCTTTGCGCAGGCTATCGCCCAGTTGCGGCGCCCCACGCGCCACCGTGACCAGCTTGCGCCATGCATCCACCTTTTCATCGGTGCCCAGCGGGTCCAGCAGGTTCAGCATCACATCGGCGGTAAAGGACAATGAATCGCGGGTGAACCAGGCGTACTGGTAGCCGCGGCCGGCATAAAAGCCGTGCATGTCGGCGGAATCGGGCCGGTATTGCGGATGGCCGGCCAGGAAGTGGTCCACATCGGCCGTGTCCAGCTGGCGCTCGGTAAAGGGTGCCGGTGTGTTGAAGAATTGGCTGATGCGTTCCGCCTCTTGGGCGATGGTCGGTTTTTTACCGGGTTCTTTTCCGCCGCAGGCCACCAGCAGGGCCATGGCCAGCAGGGCGGGCAATATGCGGGCACCGTGGTTCATCGGGCGCGAATTTCGTTCCGCGCGGTCAATGGGCGTAAACGAAAAGCAGCTGGCCCTGCAGCCATTCCACCACCTCGGGCATTACCGCGGGCGCCACAGCCGGGCAGCCGAAGCTGCGGCCCAAACGCCCGTGCCGCGCAATGAAATCGGCACCCACGTAATCGGCCGCATGCACAATGATCTCCCGTTTCAGGGCGGCCGAATTCGTGCCTTCATCCAGGCCGTACAGCAGCAGCGCATCGCCGTGCTTCGGGCTGATGATCTTCTCCCCCACCCGGTACAATCCCTTGCTGGTCTGCAATGAGCCCTCCATGTTGCTCACCTGCTCACAGTACAGGTCCCCGGAATTCTTGCCATGGGCCACCCAGGTGCGCAGCAGCAATTTCCGGCGATCGAGGTCGACGATGAACAGGCGCTTTTCCGTGGAAGGCCGGGTCATGTCCGCCACGGCCAGTACATGCGCGGATGCCCCATGCGCCTGCGTGCCCGCCAAGGCCGTGCGCCACGCTTCCTCGTTCATTTCACCGGCCAGGCCGCATTCCTCAAAAAGCAGCGCGGCATGGTCAACCACGGCCTCGCTGGTGGCCGTATCGGCCGGGGCCACGGTTTCCGGGGGGCTTGCCCAAAAACCGGACAGGCCCAACAGGATCAAGATCAATAATGGCATCGGGGAAGCGCGAAGGTAAGGTCCATCAGGGCGCCGGCCTGTGTACGTCGGCCAGTAGCCCACGGTTGTGGACCGATGGCCGGAAAGCAGCGTCGAACCCTTGGCTAACGGTGAAGATCACCCGATCTGCGCCATGGCCGATGACCAAGCTGTGCAGTGTGAGCGTAAAGGCGGGCAGCATGGCGGCGCAGTGCTGCCGCTACCCGATCGGCAGGCGCGGATCATTGCGCCCCCGCTGGTGCCTCCACCTTGGCCGTATCGCGCTCGATCTGCTTCTCCACGTTCCGCTCGTAACGGTCATTCACGGTATCAACGGGTGGGGTAATGCTGGCGGGTTGGTCGGCGGCTGGCGCGCCGGTATTGTCCGGTGCATTGTTGCAGGCCAGCACGAACAGGGCCGAAACCGCCACGAACGGGAAAAGGAATTTGGTTCTCATGGCAAGGTGTATTCGGTGATAGGAACAAACAAGTCCGGCGTTTGTGCTAAGGCGGAATGGAATTGCCAAAGCGGCCCGGCATGGCCCCTGGCGGGCAAAAAGTACAAGTTACCGCCGGGAAGGATGGTTCTTACACCTTCACTCCTGCCGGCTGCATAATGCGTTGCAGCACCTCCACGGCGCGGTCCACCTCTGCGGCGGTATTGAACTTGCTGAAGGAGAAGCGCAGGTTGGCGCCGGTGCGTCCGGGGTACAGCGCCTCGATCACATGGCTGCCCTTGTTGCTGCCGCTGCTGCACGCGCTGCCGCCGCTGCAGGCAATGCCCTCGATGTCCATGTTGTAGATGAGCATCTCGCCCTTGCCGTCATCCGGGAAGTGGATGTTGAGCACGGTGTACAGGCTGTCCGGGCCCACATCGCCATTGAAGCTGACCTCGGGCACGGCTTGTTTAAGGGCTTGCATCATGCGGGTCTTCAGTGCCTGCACATGCTGCTGGTGTGCCTCCAGGTCCCGATAGGCCACCTGCATGGCCTTTGCCAGGGCCACAATGCCGATGATGTTCTCCGTGCCGGCGCGCATGTTCCGCTCCTGTGCACCGCCCAGCACCATGGGCCTGAGCACCGAGCTGCCGCGCATGAAAAGGAAGCCCACGCCCTTGGGGCCGTGGAACTTGTGGGCGCTGCAGCTCAGGAAATCCACGGGAAGCCCGGCCAGGTCGAAGCGGTAGTGGCCCATGGTCTGCACGGTGTCCGTATGGAACAAGGCGCCGTGCTTGCGGCACAGGTTGCCGATGGCCACCAGGTCGTTGCGGGTGCCCAGCTCGTTGTTGGCATGCATCAGCGACACCAAGGCATGGTCGTGCGCTTCCAGCAGTTCCTCCAGGTGCTGCAGGTCGGCCTTGCCATCGGGCAGCAGCTTCACCCAGTGCACCTGCGCCTCCTTGGTGCGCTCGAGTTCCTTGGCCACATGTTCCACGGCGTGGTGCTCAATGGGCGAGGTGATCACGTGCTTCACGCCCAGGTCGCGCACGCTGCCGAACACGGCCATGTTGTCCGCCTCGGTGCCGCAGCTGGTGAACACGATCTCGCCGGGTGCACAGTTCAACAGCGAGGCCACCATGCGGCGCGCCTGTTCAATGCCGGCCCGGGCCTTGCGGCCGAAGGCGTGCACCGAGCTGGGGTTGCCGTAGATCTCGTGCATGTACGGCAGCATGGCCTCGATCACTTCGGGGTCGAGCTGCGTGGTGGCGGCGTTGTCGAAATAGATGCGTTCCATGTGCTGGTGCAAAAATACGGGCTGTTGAAATGGCGTTCCCACGGGCTGCCCCGCCGCTCAGGCCAGGGCCTTGTCCAGCTGTTGTTTCATCTCGCCCAGGATCCGTTGGGCCAGGGCATCTGCCTTTTCCGCGGTGTGGCTTTCGGTATAAATACGGATGATGGGCTCTGTGTTGCTCTTGCGCAGGTGCACCCACTCCTTGCCCAGTTCTATGCGCAATCCGTCCACTGTGCTGTGGGGGCGGTCCTTGTATTGCTGCTGCATGGCGTCCACCAGGGCCTGCACGTTCATGCCCGGCTGCAGCTCGATCTTGTTCTTGCTGATGAAGTAATCCGGATAGCTCTTGCGCAGCTCGCTGGCCTTGATGCCCTTTCGTGCGAGCAGGGTGAGGAATATGGCGATGCCCGCCAGTGCATCCCGGCCGTAATGCAGTTCAGGGAGGATCACTCCGCCGTTGCCTTCGCCCCCGATCGGCGCATTCACCTTGCGCATCAGCTCCACCACGTTCACCTCCCCCACGGCACTGGCGTGGCGCCGGCGTCCATGGCGCTCGGCCACATCATCCAGGGCCCGGCTGCTGCTCAGGTTGCTCACGGTATCGCCGGGGCGGTGCGCCAACACGTGGTCCGCACAGGCCACCAGGGTGTATTCCTCCCCGAAGAAGCTGCCATCCTCGCTCACCAGCGCCAGGCGGTCCACGTCGGGGTCCACGGAAATACCGAGATCGGCCCGGTGCTTCACCACGGCTTCGCCCAGGTCGGCAAGGTGTGCCGGCAACGGCTCGGGGTTGTGGGGGAAATGGCCCGTGGGTTCGCAGTACAGCTCCACCACTTGCTCCACGCCCAGGGCCTTCAGCAAGCGGGGCACGGCAATGCCGCCGGTGGAGTTCACGGCGTCCACCACCACTTTGTACTTGCGCGAGGCAATGGCCGGCACGTCCACAAGGTCCAGCGCGAGTATGGCCTGTACGTGCCGATCGATCCATGTATCGTCATGCCGCACGCTGCCCAGTTCGTCCACCGGCGCAAATTCCAGGGCCTCGCTTTCGGCCAGTTCCAGCACTTGGGCGCCCAGCTCCGCGCTGATGAACTCGCCCTTGTTGTCCAGCAGTTTCAGCGCGTTCCATTGCTTGGGGTTGTGGCTGGCGGTAAGGATGATGCCCGCGTCGGCCTGTTCGCCGGCCACGGCCATTTCCACCGTGGGCGTGGTGCTCAGGCCCAGGTCCACCACCTCGTAGCCGAGGCCCACGAGGGTGCCGCGCACCAGGTCGGCCACCATGGCGCCGCTGAGGCGGGCATCGCGGCCGATCACGGCCCTGGGGTTCACCTTGCCCGCCCGCTGCTTCATCAATTGCCCGAAGGCGGCGGTATAGCGGACCACGTCCAGGGGGGAAAGGCCTTCGCCGGGTGCACCGCCGATGGTGCCCCGGATGCCTGAAATGGAACGGATGAGTGTCATGCTGCTGATTTGATATGGGGTGCCGGGCGGCCCCCATTGGCCGCAAAAGTACCCAGCGCACAGGCAGTTGGCCGCCAAAGCGTGCACCGCCGTTTGTTCACAACGTGCAAGCCCGCCGGTGATCCCGGGCGCTGCTTCCCTACCTTTGGGGACCCTATCATTCCATTTGTGCATGAGCGAGTCCAACCGACCCCTGCCGGACCGCAACGCGGACCAGGAGGAATGCGTGAAGCGGTATGAGGCCATGGAAGCGGCCCGCGACCGGCTGTTCTTCGATGTGGAGGAGATAGAAATGATCGTGGACCACTACCTGGAGCGCAGCGAGCCCAAGCGCGCGGAAAAAGTGCTGGGCTTCGCCAAGCAGCTCCACCCTTCCTCGGTGGACCTGATGTTCACCGAGGCCGTGGTGATGATGGCCCTGGGCCGGCTGGGCAAGGCCCTGGAACTGCTGGACGGCGTGGAAAAAGTGGAACCCTACAACGAGGCCGTGCAACTCAACAAGGCCAACATCTACAGCCAGCAGCGCAACCACCGCCGATCGGTGGAACATTACAAGCGTGCCTTGGAATTGGCCGAGGACGGGCTGGACGAGATCTACCTTGAGCTGGCCTTTGAGCATGAGAACCTGGAGGAATTGGAATCCGCCATCGAATGCCTGAAGAAGGCCCTGCAGATCAATCCTGAAAATGAGGCGGTACTGTATGAACTGGCCTACTGCTACGACATTGCGCAGGCCGATGAGGCCAGTGTTTCGTTCTTCCGCAACTTCATCAACGAGCAGCCCTACTCCAGCGTGGCCTGGTACAACCTGGGCAACGTGCTTTCCAAGCTCGAGCGTTACGACGAAAGCAACGAAGCATTGGATTATGCCCTGGTGATCGACGAGCGGTTCAGCTCGGCCTGGTTCAGCAAGGCCCGCAACCTGCTGATCGCCGGCAAATACGCCGAGGCGGTGGCCTGCTACGAGGAAACCATCACCTTCGACGGGCCACAGGCCATCACCTACAGCTTCATCGGCGAGTGCTATGAAAAGATGGAGCAGTACGAACAGGCCCTGATCAATTACGACCAAAGCATAGCGCTGGACCCCGAATGGGTGGAGGCCTGGGTGGGCCGGGGCGTGGTGAAGGACCTGCAGGACCGCGTGCATGAAGCGCTGGTATCGCTGCGGCAGGCCCTGATGATCGCGCCCGACCACCCCGATGCCCTGCACTTTTATGCCCTGCTGCTGATCCGGATCGAGAATTACGACGAGGCCTTCAAGCAGTTCAACAAACTGCACCAGGTGGAGCCGCAGAACCTCGATGCCTGGGTGGACCACGCCTCCCTGCTGTTGCAGGTGAAGGACGCCAACGCCGCCCTGGCCAAATTCGCCGAGGGCGGCCAGGTGCACAAGCTGGACCCGCGGTACAAGTACCATTTGGTGGGCCTTGAGCTGCTGGCGGGCCAACTGCAGCAGGCCCTGCTGGACCTGGAGGAGGCGCTGGCCACCGACTATGCCGGCCATGAACAACTGCTTAAAAACACACCACAGGCGGCATTGATCCCGCAGGTGATGCATTTGATCGAACTTTACCGCCGATGATCTTCAGGCTGGACCACGTACCGGCACGCAGTGAAAAACCGCGTGAGGAGGGATTGACCATGGTGATGGACAAGGGATTGAGCCTGCGGCAAGCGGAGGACCTGATCGACGGAAGCGGCCATTTGGTGGACCTTGTGAAGTTGGGCTTCGGCACCAGTTATGCCACGCCGCGCCTGAAAGAGAAGATCGACCTGTACCAGAACGCGGGCATTAAGGTATACCTGGGCGGCACCCTGTTCGAGGCCTTCATTGCACGCGGCCAATTCAACGCCTACCGCCACCTGCTCGATGAGCTGGGCGTGCTGGCCGTGGAGGTGTCCGACGGTTCCATTGACCTGGAGCACGGCGAAAAGCTCAAGTTCATCCGTTCGCTGGCCAAGGACCGCACCGTGCTGAGCGAGGTGGGCAGCAAGGAAACGGGCATCCTCATCAGCCCCGCCAAGTGGGTGCGCATGATGAATGCCGAGCTGGAGGCCGGCAGCTGGAAAGTGATCGCCGAGGCGCGCGAAAGCGGCACCGTGGGCATATACCGGCCCAGCGGCCACGCGCACACCACGCTGGTGAACCGCATCATGGCCAAGGTGCCCGGCAAGCACATCATTTGGGAGGCGCCGATCAAAAGCCAACAGACCTGGTTCATCAAGCAGGTGGGCGCCAACGTGAACCTGGGCAATGTGGCGCCCGACGAGGTGATCGCCCTGGAGGCGCTGCGCCTGGGCCTGCGCGGCGATACCTTCTTTGAGTACCTGCCCGAGGAAATGGCCGAACAACTGCGGCAGATCAAGCACGACAAGCATGCCGAAGCCCCGGCGGTGGCCACCGTTCCGGTGAAGGCCCGGGCAAAGGCCAAAGCGAAATGAAGGAAATAACCGCTGCGCAGCTCAGGCAGCGCCTGCAAACCGGCGAAAAGCTGCTCATACTCGATGTGCGCGAGGCGTACGAGACCGAGGTGTGCACCATAGGCGGCACCTGCCTGCCCATGAGCCAATTGCTCGAACGCCTGAACGAGATCCCGCGCGACAGGCCCGTGGTGGTGCACTGCCGAAGCGGCGCACGAAGCTGCGCCGTGGTGGACAGCCTGACCACACGCTACGGATTCACCAACCTGATCAACCTCAAGGGCGGCATTTCCGCCTGGCAGAACGAGGTGGACCCCGGCATCCACTGCGATTGAGCCGCAACCCCTTACAACACCGGACATGGAACTGATCTCCAGCTTTTGGCACTTCATCACGCACCTCAATGAAACGTTGCCCCTGTTCATCGGCGAGCATGGCAACCTGATCTACCTGCTTTTGTTCGCCATCATCTTCGTGGAGACCGGCTTTGTGGTCATGCCGTTCCTGCCCGGCGATTCCCTGCTCTTTGTGGCCGGCTCGTTGGCCGCCATCGGCATGCTCGACATCACCCTGCTGCTGGTGCTGCTCATACCCGCGGCCATCGTGGGCGATAACATCAACTATTGGGTGGGCCGCACCTTCGGCCTGCATGTGCTGCAATGGAAATTGTTCGGCAAGCGCCTGGTAAGCCAGAAAAACCTCGACAAGACCCAAGGGTACTTCGACAAGTACGGCGTGCGCACCATCATCATCGCGCGGTTCGTGCCCATCGTGCGCACCATCACCCCCTTTGTGGCGGGCGTGGGCAAAATGGACTACCGCCGCAAGTTCCTGCCGTTCGACATCTTCGGCGGCGTGCTTTGGATCGGCCTGCTCCTGCTGGTGGGCTACCTCTTCGGGCAACACCCCTTTGTGCAGAAGAACTACGAGCTGGTGATCCTCGGCATCGTCTTCATCTCCGTATTGCCCATGGTGATCGAGTTCGCCCGCATGCGCTTCGCCCCCAAGCAGGTGGGCTGATCACCATGGTGCGCTTCGGGCTGATCGGCCGCAAGCTGGGCCATAGCTTCAGCAAAGAGCATTTCACCAAGCTCTTCCGCCGGGAAAAGCTCACCGGCCACCGCTACGACCTGTTCGAGCTGCCCGACATCAGCGGCCTGCCCGCACTGCTCAGCTCAACCCCCGGCCTGCGCGGGCTTAATGTTACCATTCCCTACAAGGAAACGGTGATGCCCTACCTGGATGCGCTGGACCCGCTGGCCGCCGCCGTGGGCGCGGTGAACACCATTTCGGTAAGCAACGGCCGCACCACGGGGCACAATACCGATGTGGCCGGTTTCCGCCATTTGATCGAACATGAAGTGGGCGGCCTCACCGATCCGGGCAGCGCCCTGAAACCGCGCGCCCTGGTGCTGGGCAGCGGCGGGGCAAGCCGCGCGGTGGCCTTCGTGCTGCGCGAAAAAGGCATCCGCTTCCGCATCGTTAGCCGAAGCCGCGAACGGGGCGACCTTACCTGGGACCTGGTGGACCCCACCGTGTTGCGCGTTTGCCGCTTGGTGGTGAACACCACCCCCTTGGGCATGCACCCCCATGAAGAGGATGCGCCACCCCTGCCCTACGCCGCGCTGACCCCCAAGCATACCCTGATCGACCTGGTGTACAACCCCGCCGAGACCGTTTTCCTCAAGCACGGCGCAGAACATGGCGCGCGAACAGTGAACGGCCTTGGTATGTTGAAGGCACAAGCGGACGAGGCCTGGAAGATCTGGAGCGCTTAGCCTCGGCAATGCAGGTCCGTCGGCTTTTCACCACCGAAAGCCAAAACGACCCGACCCATGCTGAAAAACACCGCTTCGAGATCCATTCCCTTGTTGTTGCTGGCCGCCTTCGCCACCGCCTGTAACCGCGCCCCCTCCGTTTTCGAGGACCCCGCCTGGCAAGACCCCGCAAAGCTCGAACAGGTGATACAGGACATGGTGCCGCCACCGGGCCTGCCCGAGCACGAGCAAACTGTGGGCAACACGCCCCGCGTGGTGCAGGTGAAGCTGGTGATCGAGGAAAAGAAAGTGCAGATCGGCCCCCACGCCACCATTTGGGCACTCACCTTCAACGGTACCGTGCCCGCACCGCTGATCATTGCCCACGTGGGCGACTACGTGCAGGTGAACCTGGTGAACCCGCGCACCAACAGCCTTACCCACAACGTGGATTTCCATGCCGCCACCGGGGCCATGGGCGGCGGCGACCTCACCGAGGTGGCACCCGGCCAGGAGGCCACCATACGCTTCCGCGCCACCAAGGCCGGTGTGTTCGTGTACCACTGCGCGCCGGGCGGGGTAATGACACCCATCCACATCACCTCGGGCATGAACGGGGCCATCATGGTACTGCCCCGCGATGGGCTGAAGGATGAACACGGCAAGCAGGTGAAGTACGACCGCGCCTACTACATCGCCGAACAGGACTACTACCTGGCCCTGGATGAAAAGGGCAAATACAAGGAGTACGACACGCCCGCGGCCGGCTTCGCCGACATGATCCCCGTTATGCGCACCCTTACCCCCAGCCACCTGGTGCTCAACGGCGTGGAAGGCGCTTTGACCAATGAGAACGCCATGCTGGCCAACGTGGGCGAAAAGGTGCTCTTCATCACCGCATCTTGCAACATCGATGCACGCTTCCACATCATCGGCGGGCACGCCGACCTGGTGTGGCAGGGCGGCTCATTCAACGACCGCCCCCTCACCAACCAGGAAACCTGGTTCGTGCCGGGCGGGGCGGCCGTGGCCGCGCTGTACCAGTTCCGCCAACCCGGCACCTACGCCTTCGTGGACCACAACCTGATCAAGGCCGAGGTTTTCCAGGCCGCAGGGCAAGTAAAGGTGGATGGCGATTGGAACAACGGCCTCATGGAGCAATTGAAGGCGCCGGGGCCCATTCAATAGCCCGCCGCCACGGGCCGGCCCGCAAGCCGGCCCCCAGGCCGGTGCCGTTCGCCGGGCACGTCCGCATCAACAAGGTGCTGGAAGCAGGTCCGCGGTCAGATCCTGTCCAGCACCCGCTTTACCAGCCGGTCGCAATGCGCATGCCCGAACTCGAAAACCGCCGGCGGCCCGGCGGGCATGGTCAGCTGCTCCTTCAGCATGGCCTTGGCGCGGAACAGCCGCACCTTCACGTTGCTCTCGGAAATGCCCAGTGCAGCGGCCACTTCGGCCACGCTCATCGCCTCCACCCCGCGCAGCATGTACACCGCGCGGTAGGCATCGGGCAGGCCGTCTATCGCCGCCTCCAACCGCTGCCGCTGCTGCTCCCTGATCATGCGCTTCTCCGGGTCCATGCCCTCATCGTCCGGCAACCGTTCCAGTTTCTCCTCCAGGTCAACATCCATCACCTGCACCCGGCGTGCACGCCGCAGCCGCTGCAGCGCCTCGTTGATGCCGATCCGCACCAGCCACGTGGAAAAGGCCGAATGCCCCTTGAATTGCGCAAGCTTCGCGAATGCCTTCACGTAGGCATCCTGCATCGTGTCCTCCACGTCCGCGGCATTCTTCAGGTAGCTGCGCACCGCACGGTACAGCGTTTGGTTGTACCGCCGCATCAGCACGGCATAGCAGGCCTTGTCCCCGCCCAATACCCGTTCGATCACCTCGGCATCCGCCAAGGCGGCCGTATCCCGCACCCTTATTTCTTGTAGCATCATGTTCGGGCCAGGCCCAATCCATATTCAACATTACCCCCCTTTGATGCCCCTGCCCCACCACCGGTTACACGCTTTGTAACCAACGCCGGCGCCGCGCATCCAAACCCCATGGGAAGCAGGCAGCGCCATGGGCCGCGCTGTATTCCCCCTTTCATCGCACCGTGAACAAACCACCGCCGCACGAGGTTCTGATGGCCAAGGCGCAATACAACAATGAACATGGAATACAACGTGCACATATTGGATCGGGAACAGCTTAACCACAACGTGGTAAGGCTTACCCTGGAACGGCCGGAAAACTACTTCTTCGAGCCCGGCCAGGCCATCGACTTCAAGCTCAACCGCCCGCAGGTAAAGGACAAGGTCTCCCCCTTCACCTTCACCGGGCTCAACAGCGACAAGCACCTGCAGCTCACCATCAAATGCTATCCGGACCACCACGGCATCACCGAGCAGGTGGCCAACCTGGAAAAAGGCGATGAGGTCACCATCAGCGAGCCCTTCGAAACCGTGAAGCTCCGCGGCGCGGGCGTATTCATCGCCGGGGGCACCGGCATCACCCCGTTCATCGCCATACTGCGCCAAAAAAAGGCCGACAACGCCATCATGGGCAATACCCTCTTCCACTTCAACCGCACCAAGGCTGACACCTTCATGGAAGAGGAGTTCCGCAGCCTTCTCGGCGACCGCTTCATGCCCGTGCTCAGCGACCAGGAAGCCCCAGGCTACATCCACGGCACGGTGAATGCGGAATTGCTCGGCACCTACATCAAGAACTTCAGCCAACCCTTCTACACCTGCGGGCCCGAGGGCTTTGTAAAGGCCGTGCAAAAAGCACTCACCACCCTGGGCGCGGACGGCTCCATGATCGACGTGCAATTCTGAGCGGGTCCAGCAGCGGTCCCGGGCCGAAGGGCAAAGCGCTTGCGCCTCCCCTCCCCGGCCCCACCCCGGCAGCGGGCCACCACCTTGTAGGTGCGTGACCCATGTAGCGGCCACCACCCCGTAAGGGGCGCACACATCCCTGGATCCATGTTCCGCATGCAGGGATCCGTGCACCCGTGGCCCATGCCGGACCGCCCGGACCCGCGATCGCCAACCCCGCACCTTGGCCCGATTCTTGGCGGAAACCACGCATGAAAGGCCTGGCCTTCCTCACCCTGGCGCTGCCCCTTGGCCTGTGGGCCCAAGGCACGGAAAAAACCGCCACCACCGACACCGGCACGGTAACCCTGCATTTCTTCGTTGGCGGCGGCATAAGCACCAAGGCATGGACCGACACCACCGGCCGCTGGGGCCGCTGCCGGGCCTACAACAAGCACGGCGCGGTGATCTACGAACAGCAAACCCGCAACGTGGGCGGCCATGCCACCGTGTGGTTCCGCTACCACCCGAACGGCGGCATCAGCCGTGCCGAATACAGCACCATGCCCGATGGCGGCATACAATGGTACCGCAGCATCACCACCTTCGATACCGCCGGCAACCAAACCGGCTTTTGGGAGGAAGGCCGGGACAACCAAGGCCCCATGGGGCCGCGCTTGGCCCCGGCACCTGCACCAAAGCAAGCGGTGCGCGTACAGCACCTGTACACCAACGAATACTTTGTGGTGGCCCGGAAAAACTGCCGCGTGCAGCTGCGCCCCCAACAAACCGGCCCGGACGCCAAAAACCTGGATGCCACCCTGCTGAAAGGCGATACCCTGCGCGGCGGCATCTACAGCCTCGGCGAACGCTTCGGGCCGCCGTTGGCCCACGTGGCCATTACCGCCACCGACCGGCGCGGCAGGCCGAAGTACAAGGTGCTCCGTGTGGACAGCGTGCAGGTAAATGCCGCGCACCGCCGGTGGTACTTAGTGGTGGGCCGGTAAACCCTGGGACCGGCTTTGCCACCTCGTTACATTCCAAGCCCTGTTAGGTCATGCATCGAGCAAAACCACGGAAGTGTACACCCATGTCAGCAGCCGGTACCTCCAAGGCATGGTCAACCCGCTCGATGCATTGGACCTCCATGAATGGAACACAAATTAAAAGTATAAATGTATTTCAGTTTGGAAATGTTTCAACCATAATAAATGCTGGATAATTTAATGTTGGTATTTATTGATACCAAACAAATGATATTGACAAACTAAAACTCTACCCAATGAAAAGGTATTTCTTATTGCCTTTTTTAATGTTATTGCTGTTTGGTTGCAGAAAAGAATGCCCTGATGATGTTGATTATAGACAATTGTATGTTGGCTCATTTGACTTTATGTGCAGAAAAAGCACAATGGTTATGTGTTATGACACTAACATTGATTGTGTAAATGGTTGGAAAGAACAATGGGTGTATACTAATTACCTCGAATCATATGTGGATTTGTATAGCTCAAATAGAGTAAAAATACAATTTGGAGATGCTATCATTGGGATTAACGTAGATACTGATGACAGTATTAAACAAACAATTTTTCCAATTTTATTAGACAATGGCGATATTAATCTGCCAGAATACCCAATAGGTGGTCATAATCATTTTATAGGTAAATATATAGGGTATGACACCATTGAAATAAATCTACAATATGGATATTCCGCCGGCGGTTATGATAAGTACAAAGTTATTGGAACCAGAATGCATTAACATAATACATGTTTGCTAACATGGTATTGCTGCAAGCGAGGGTAAAGCGCTTAATTGATGTTTTTTGCTTCTATCTTGCATTTGTGCTATGTTGAAAGTTAGTGCTTCTAATCCCCCGCCTGACGGCAATTCCCAAAACGTAAGCTCTCCAAGTTCAGGTGTGCCTGATAGAAGAACCGCAAGATCAACCTGAACTTTGGGTCAATGAGTATGAGCAAATGGACGGAAGCGCAGATCGTGGCGATGCTGCATGAGCATGACAAGGCCGCAAGGTGGAACCAGCGCCCCCACCGAACCCCTTGCCCAACCGAAAGCGCTGACAGCAGTACGGGGCAGCTCACGGCTCCAGTGGCCCGCCGAGGGCATCGTAATCGAAGCCGGCGCGGGCCATGGCGCGGCGTGCGGCAGCGATGGCCTTGGGCGATGGGTTGGGCGGGTGCACCGGGGTGGCCGGCACCTGGGCCAGGCGCTGCAGCAGGGCCAGGGTCTGGTGGGCGGTAAGGCGCTCGCAGGCATCGTACATGCCGCCGGGTTCCTCCTCCAGCCGATCGTGCAGGTCCAGTACGTGCAGGATTACCTTTTTAAGCGCGGTGCTGGGCGGTATGACCATAAGGGCGGTAAGCGCGCCGTGTTGCAGGCGCAGCTTGGCCTGTATGGGCAGCGGCCGGCCGCCGTTGGCCTCCTGCGCCGCCACGAACAGGATCTTTTCCTCCATGCCGATGTGGCGCAGAAGGCCCGCACGGAACTGGTCGTACAGGGCATGGTGGATGCTGGCCGGTTGGGCAAAGGCGCGGGCCATTAGGGCCTCCAAGCGGCGGTGGTCGTTGGTGAAGAAGGCGTGCAGGGGTTTGTTCATGGGCATGGGCGAATGGTACCGCTGCCTTGGGCTTTGCTGCGATCGGCCCGGGCAAAAGGCCGGTTGGTGTAGGCGCGCATGCCCATTAGGCCGGTGTTTTCGCCACCCTTACCTGCCACACCTCCGGCCCGGCCTGCAGGTATTCCCAGGTGAAGGGCTCCTTGTTCTCGGCCTCCAGCTGGTAGTACAGGGGCTTGGGGTCGTGGTCGTTGGTGAATACGAAGGCCTCGCCGGGCTGAATGGCGGCAAACGCCTCGTACACCATGTCGTGCCGCTTGGCGGGGGGATGGGGGCGCACATCAAATTCGTTCACCACCGGGGTGGCCTCGTGCGCATCGGCGCTTTGCGCGATCTTTTTGATGTGCACCACATATTCATCCGGCACCTCCTTTTTGTAGGTCCAGCTGTGCTTGCCCGCAAAGCGGTCGCGGAAGATCTGCTCGATCTCCACGGGCCTTTTGGCGGCGATCACCTCCATGATGCTGCCCTCGGGCATCATGCCGTAGCGGTGGAACACCACGTGTTTCCAGTCCTCCTTTTCCACCTTGCGCAGGTCCATGAGCGTGGAGATGTCCTTGAACTCGCGCCCCACCGAGGCCTCCTGGCGGGTCACCTTCACCTTCCAGTCGCGGCCGCCGCGGTTCAGGTATTCCCAGCCCACCACATCGCCGTGTATCGATTTCATCTCGTAGTACAGGGGAATGGGGTCATGGTCGTTGATGAAGATGAAGCTGTGGCCCACGGGCAGCTCCTTGAACATGTTGAGCAATGTGCTGTGGCGGTCGATGGGCACCATGACGCGCACATCGAGCTCGGTGGGTGGTTGAATGGTATTGGCCATGTTGTTGGATTATGGGGTGTTGATCACTGCATACCGATGATCATTGCCGACAAGGTACCGGCACCGTGCGGGACGCGGGCTGACAAGCCTCAATTTTTCTTGAAAAACCGCATACAGGCCGCGGGAACACAGCGTTCCCGCCGTATCTTGAAAGCATCAAAAAACACCTTGCATGGTCAGCTTGAAGATCCGCTACCGGCCCGCTTCCCAATTGGTCATTCTTGCCCTTCATGGGGTGCAATTGAACATTGACCCCAAGTGCCACGGCGTAAGTGGACCGGTGCGGAGCGGGCGGCACCACCGCCCATTCGGCGAGTTCTTCTACTGCGGCCTGGCCTTGGACGGGCAACTGATCTTGCCGGAGGCGGTGATGAACCGCTTGTTCGCGGTGGTGCCCATCGGGATCAGGGAGGCGGGTCGGGGCGAATTGTATTTCAGGCCGCTATCGCAGGCGAACCTGCGGAAGCTGGTGCGCCTGGAGCTGTTCGCCCGTTGCCTGGGCGACCTGGAATGCGCGAGCGATACGGAGGAGAACTTCAACTTCTACTGGCTGGCCTCGCTGCGGGACCCGCATGGGCGCACGCCAAGCCGCGCAAAGTTCCTTGCATCCCTGGCGTCGCGACCGGTAGCGGTGGAGTGACCCATTGGAACCGGACTAGCGGCATGCTGGGCCCAACTACCTCCGCCGCGCGCGCAAGGCCACCGGCCACCTTTCTTACCTTCGGGACCTTGCCGGGCGCCTGGCACCGGTGCCGCACCGCCAGCCGTTGTGCAGCGCGGGGCGGCGAGATCGACAACAGGCCGGCCACGAACAAAACAACCCCAACACCGGACACTTAGGCGGCGCATGGAACAGCAGCATCCGAGAAGCAGGATCGGTTTTTTCGCCCTTGCGGCGGCCGTATTCCTCGCGTTGCACTACTCCCTGCGGCTCGACTTTTTCGACCGTTGGGCACCGGCGCTTCCCTTTCTGCACGAGCTGAGCATGAGCCTGCTGCTGGCGGCGCTGATCCTGCTGGCCTCCGGGCTGGTGCAGCGCTTCGTGCATGTGAAGGCGCCCACGGAAGGCGACCGCTACAACCTGTTGCGCATCATACGGCTGGTTACCGTGGCCGCCTTGCTGGTGGTGGCGGTAAGCTTCATCTTCCAGCGGCCCTACGCCTCGCTGGCCAGCATCGGGCTGGTATCCCTGGTGCTGGGCTTCGCCCTGCAGGCGCCCATCACCTCCTTCATCGCCTGGCTCTACATCGTGTTCCGCAGGCCCTACCAGGTGGGGCACCGCATACAGATCGGCGGCGACCGCGGCGACGTGGTGGAGATCAGCTACCTGGAAACGGTGATGCACGAGGCCAGCGGCGACTATTTGGGCAACGACCGGCTGAGCGGGCGGGTGATCCATTTCCCCAACAGCCTGGTGCTGCGCGACAAAGTGATCAACTACAACGGGCCCCAGGTACCCTTCATTTGGAACGAGACGGCCGTGCAGATCGCCTACACCAGCGACCTGGCCTTTGTGGAGCAATGCCTGCTGGCCGCCGCCCACGCCGACTTTGTGCAGCGATTTCCCCAGCTGGACCCCTTGCTGCCCGGGCATGCGGCGGCCGTGTATTTCCGCAACAACGAACGCGCCTGGCTGGAGGCCGTGGTATCGTACCCCGTGGAGCCCACCGACACCACCGGGCGCCGCAACCGGATCCTGCGCGCGGCACTGCCTTTGCTGAACGAGCGTGTGCAAAGCGTGCAATTCCCGGAAGGGACGATGCGGTAACGCCCGGCAACGGAAACGGCCGCAGCGGCCACACGAACAACAGGTGCATGATCAACACGGACCCCGGCCACAAGCACACCTACGATGCCCAGGGGAGGATGACCTGCTGCACCCTGGAGGAACGGATCTACGTGCAGGCCGGCGCGGAGAAGCTGTTGGCGCCCAAGGCAGCCCGGGCAACCGGCCACGATCATGCGCACGACCACGACCACGGGCATGCCGAAGGCGGTGGCGCCGCGCTGTGGCTGCCCAGCATCATCTCCTTTGTGCTGCTGCTGGCCGGCCTGGCCATGGACCATTGGCTGCGGCCGGGCTGGTTCAGGGATTGGCCCCGGCTGGCCTGGTACGTGGCCGCCTACCTGCCGGTGGGCGTGCCCGTGCTGAAGGAAGCGGCAACGAGCATACGCAAGGGCGAGGTGTTTTCCGAGTTCTTCCTGATGGGGATCGCCACCATCGGTGCATTTGCCATCGGGGAATACCCGGAGGGCGTGGCCGTGATGCTCTTCTACAGCGTGGGCGAGGTATTCCAGACCCTGGCGGTGCGGCGGGCGCGCACCAACATAAAGACCCTGCTTGACCAACGGCCCGAGGAAACCACCGTGCTGCGCGATGGCCGGCCCCACACCGTGCCCAGCGCGCAGGTGCAGGTGGGCGAAACGGTGCAATTGAAGGCCGGTGAAAAACTGGGGCTGGACGGCGTGCTGCTTTCGGACCGGGCATCCTTCAACATGGCCGCGCTTACCGGGGAAAGCGTGCCGCGCAGCATGGAAAAAGGCGCCGAAGTGCTGGCGGGCATGGTGAATATGGACCGCCCGGCACAAGTGCAGGTAACGGTGCCGTTCACCGACAGCAAGCTCAGCCGGATCCTGCACCTGGTGGAGGACGCCACCGCGCAGAAAGCGCCCACCGAGCTCTTCATCCGCAAATTCGCCAAGGTGTACACGCCCATTGTGGTGGGCCTGGCCGTGGCCATTACCCTGCTCCCCTACTTCTTCGTTGCCCAATACCACGTTGCCGATTGGCTCTACCGCGCGCTGATCTTCCTGGTGATCTCCTGCCCCTGCGCGCTGGTGATCTCCATACCGCTGGGCTATTTCGGCGGCATTGGCGCGGCCAGCCGCCATGGCATCCTCTTCAAGGGCGGCAACTTCCTGGATGTGCTGGCCACCGTGAAGCATGTGGTGATGGACAAGACCGGCACCCTTACCGAAGGCGTGTTCAAGGTGCAGGAATTGCACTTCGGCAAAGGGCACGACGCAGCGCAGATGCTGCGGTTGGTGAATGCCCTGGAGGCCCACAGCACCCACCCGGCGGCCACGGCCATACGCGAGCATGCCGGAGCGGTGGACCCCACCGTGAAGCTGGAGGACGTGGAGGAGATCGCGGGGCATGGGCTGCGGGCAACGGTGGACGGCCAGGAGCTGCTGGTGGGCAACTTCAGGCTGCTGGAACGCTTCGGCATTGCACACGGGATGGACGCGGACAGCCTTGTGCACACGGTGATCGCTGTGGCCTACGGCGGGCAATTCGTGGGCTACATCACCATCTCCGACCGCATAAAGCCCGATGCCAAGGCCGCCATCGGCCGGTTGCATGAACAGCACGTGCGCACCACCATGCTCAGCGGCGACAAGGCCACGGTGGTGGCGCAGGTGGCGAGCGAGCTGGGGATCGATGCGGCGCACGGCGACCTGCTGCCCGCCGGCAAGGTGGAAAAGCTACGGGCCATTTTGGCGGGCGGTGGTGGCGTGGCCTTTGTGGGCGACGGCCTGAACGATGCGCCCGTATTGGCCTTGAGCGACGTGGGCATGGCCATGGGCGGGCTGGGCAGCGATGCCGCCATAGAAACCGCCGACGTGGTGATCCAGGATGACAGGCCCGGCAAGATCCCCACGGCCATAGCGATCGGCCGCAAGACCAAGCAGGTGGTGTGGCAGAACGTGGCCCTGGCCTTCGCGGTAAAGGGGATCGTGCTGGTGCTCGGCGCCGGTGGCGTGGCCACCATGTGGGAGGCGGTGTTCGCCGATGTGGGCGTGGCCCTGTTGGCCATCTTGAACGCCGTGCGCATCCAGCGCATGCCATTCGGCCTGGGGAAAGGTTGACGCCACAGGGCCCTATCTTGGCCACATGCGCAAAGTGGATTTCCCCGGGCGGGTGGTAATGGTGGGCTGTGGCAGCATCGGCCAGGCCGTATTGCCGCTGCTGGGCAACCATTTGAACGAGATCGCCGGGCGGATCACGGTGCTCTCGGCCAGCGAATCGGGCCGCCGGATCGCCGAACGGCATGGCGCGAAATTCATGCACGTGATCTTAACGCCCGGCAATTACCGTGAACTGCTGGCCAGGTACCTGCGCCGGGGCGATCTGCTGCTGAACATGTCGGTGGACGTTTCCAGCCTGGACCTGGTACGCCATTGCGCCGAGGTGGGGGCACTGTACGTGGATACTTCCATTGAGCCATGGCCCGGCGTGTTCGACAATCCCATGCTCGAACTGCATGAACGCACCAACTTCGCCATCCGCGAGAAAATGCTGGCCCTTGCCCGCGAACTCGGCCCCGGCTCGCCCACAGCGGTAGTGGACCATGGCGCCAACCCCGGCATGGTATCGCATTTTGTGAAGCGCGCCCTGCTGGAACTGGACCGCGAGCTGCGGAACGGCCACGCGCAACCCGCCACGCAAGCCGAATGGGCAGCCCTGGCCCGCGACCTCGGGATAACCACCATACAGATATCCGAGCGCGATACCCAGGCCAGCCAAAGGCCCAAACGCCATGGCGAATTCATCAACACATGGTCCATCGACGGTTTTGTGGACGAGTTGATGCAGCCGGTGGAATTGGCCGTGGGCACCGCCGAAAAACGGTTGCCCTCCGGGGCCAAGGAGCACCGCCCCGGTTCCAGCACCCTTTATCTGCAACGGCCCGGGGCCAGCACGTTCGCCCTGAGCTGGGTGCCATCGGTGGGCAGTTTCCAGGGCATGCTGGTCACCCACGACGAAATTTTCTCCATCGCCGATTTCCTTTCCATCCGCCAAGGCGATGCATTCGCCTATCGCCCGACCGTGATGTTCGTGTACCACCCGTGCGATGATGCCATGCTCTCGGCGCTGGAGCTTGAAGGCAATGGCTGGGCCATGCAGGCCAAACGGCGCCTACTGAACAACGACGTGGTGGAGGGGCTTGATGAATTGGGGGTACTGCTGGCCGGGCATCGCCGCAATGCGTTCTGGTACGGTTCGCAGAAAAACATCCACCAGGCACGCAACCACGTACCCTATGCCAATGCCACCACCCTTCAAGTGGTGGCCGGCACCTTGGCCGCCGTGCTATGGGCCATTGAGAATCCCGACCAGGGCTTGGTGGAACCTGAGGACCTGGACCACGACCATTGCCTGGGGACAGCGGCGCATTACCTGGGTAGGCTGGTGGGCGAATTCACCGATTGGACGCCCCTGGAAGGCCGGGGAAAATATTTTCCGGAGCGCCTGGACGAACAAAGCCCTTGGCAACTGCAGAACATCAGAAGCCAGCAGTGGTATGGCGAATGAACACGCCCCCGCCGTACATTCATCCGCGATGGATCTCCTTGTACTCCTTCTCCTTTGCCTGCCCCTTGCACAAAAACCAGCAACGCCGGCCGACCTTGGTGGCGCTTGGGTCTCCGATGCCGGGAACACCCGCACCGTGTGGCTGCTGCAGGATGGCTACTTCACCGCCACCACATTCAACGATACCGCCTTCCTGCACGGCCGCGGCGGCCCGTACCACATGCACGGCAGCACGCTGGTGGTGAACGAGGAATTCAATACCGCTGCGAACGGGCCCGGGCAGGACACCATCGCGTACAACCTGCAGCGCGGTGTATTGCTGGCCGATCGGAAGCGCTTCACCCCTTCTGGCGCACCTGGCGAATTGAGCGGCGTATGGCGGATCACGCAGCGCGAGCAGAACGGCAAAATGGAGAAGGTGCAGCACACCGGCAGCCGGAAAACCTTGAAGATGCTCAGCGGCGACCGGTTCCAATGGTTTGCCATCGACCCGGACGGCAACCAATTCCATGGCACGGGCGGCGGCACATACAGCTTCACCAAGGGGCGCTATACCGAGCACATCGAATTCTTCTCCCGCGACCCCAAGCGCGTCGGCGCCTCCCTTTCCTTTGAGGGCAACGTGGAGAACGGCAAATGGCACCACGCCGGGCCGGGCAGCAAGGGCGACCCGATCAGCGAGGTATGGGAGCGGGTTGAAGGGAAATAGCCACACATGGCATCAAGCAGCATAACACCCCGGGCACACATGGACCTTCAGCCGGTGCTGGCCAACACCCTGGCCACGCTGCACCCATTAAGGGAAACCGATTTCGAGGAAGTATATGCCGCTGCCTCGGACCCCGCGGTATGGCAATTCCATCCGAACAAGGACCGGTGGAAGCGCGAGGTGTTCCGCAACTTCTTCAACGGGGCCATGGCCAGTGGGGGCGCGTTTCGGATCACGGACAATGCCAGCGGGAAAACCATCGGGTGCACGCGCTACTACGATCACGACCCCGCTGCGCGGAGCATCTTCATCGGTTACACCTTTTTCGCTGTGCCCTTTTGGCGCAGGGGCTATAACCTGGCGGTGAAGCGCAGCATGCTCGACCACATTTTCCGGCATGTGGACCACGTTTACTTCCACATCGGCGCAGCCAACATGCCCTCGCAACGCTCCATTATGAAGCTGGGCGCGGTGAAGGTGGGCGAGGAAACCGTGGCCTACTTCGGCGAGGCGCCAAAGCTGAACTTCACCTACGCCATCGGCCGGCAGCAATGGCCCGCCAGCGCCCCGCGCTGATGGGCGTCATACCCCGTTCGCACCCTGCTTGCCTTAATTCGCAACAAACACCACCCATGATACGCCCCTTACTGTTCGCGGCCGTGCTCACCCCCATCGCCGTGCTCGCGCAGGGCCTGCGGCCCATGGCCATTCCCCCCTTGCTGGAGCAGGACACCATGCACCTTACCGTGGCCCCGCACACACACCAATTCTACCCCGGCGTGAATACGCCCACCTTCGGGGTGAACGGCCCCTTCCTCGGCCCCACGCTGGTGCTGCACAAGGGCGACACGGCCCGGCTGGAGGTGGCCAACCAGTTGACCGAGGAAACCACCATGCACTGGCATGGCATGCATGTGCCCGGTGAAATGGACGGCGGGCCGCACAGCATCATCGCGCCGGGCGGGACCTGGCTGGCGGAATTCCCGGTGAAAAACCCGGCCGGCACCTACTGGTACCATCCCCACCCGCACATGATGACGGCCCGCCAGGTGAACCTGGGCATAGCCGGCATGATCCTGGTGCGCGACAGCGATGAGGCCCAGCTGGACCTGCCCCGCACATACGGCATCGACGATTTCCCGGTGGTGATCCAGGACCGCAAGTTCATCCCCAACGGGGAAATGGTGCTGTACCCGCTGGGCGACTCCGTATTGGTGAACGGCACGCCGAATGCCTACTTGGAGGCACCGGCGCAAGTGGTGCGCCTGCGCCTGCTCAACGGCGCATCGGCACGCATTTTCAGGCTGGGCTTCGCCGATGGGCGCAACTTCCCCGTCATAGCCGGCGATGGCGGCCTTTTGCCCGCGCCGGCCACCACCGGCCGCCTGATGCTGGGCAACGGGGAAAGGGCGGAAATACTGCTCGACCTGAACGGCATGGAAGGCGACACCTTGGTGCTGATGAGCTACGGCAATGAACTCGATGACCCCATGCCCGGTTCATCCAACATCCTGCTGGAAAGCAGCGCGCTCAACGGCATCGCCTTTCCGGTTTTGCGCATCATGGTTGCCGCGCCCACATCCGATCCAGTGGCCACCATACCCGCCTCGCTGGTCACGATACCGGCCCCCAGCGAGACCACCAGCGTGCGCACCCGCACCAAGACCATCACCGGTACGGGAATGGTGGCCATGGGCCAGTTCAGGATCAACGGGCAGCTGATGGACATGGACGTGGTGAACGATACCATGATCGTGGGCACCAACGAGGTTTGGCACTTCGTGAACAACAGCAACCTGGCGCATCCCATGCACCTGCACGGCGTTTCATTCTTCGTACTGGAGCGTAACGGAATGCCCCCGCCGCCGTGGGAACAGGGACCCAAGGACGTGGTGCTGGTGGATGCGGGCGAGGATGTAAAGCTGATCGTGCATTTCGGCGAGCTGGCCGGTTTCGATTTCCCCTTCATGTACCATTGCCACAACCTGATGCACGAGGACCACATGATGATGCTTCAGTTCAGCGTGATCGATCCCACAAGCGACATGTCCGCCATTGCAAATGGCCCCCTGCTGGTGGCACCCTCGCCAACAACAGGCGTGGTGAGGTACGTAGCGGGGCACGTGGTGGAGCACATCATCGTGCGCGATGCATTGGGGCGCACGCTACTGGACCAGGCCGGTACGAACCGCATGGAAGGCACGGTGGACTTGTCGGCCGTGCCAGCCGGGTTGCTGATCGTGGAGCTGAAAGGAAACGGGCAGCGGAGGCTGGTGCGCGTGGTGAAGGAGTGAGTTTCCCTGAGTGGCTTCATGGGAAGCCGGGACCGATCATACTCTCAATTGGATCCACATCGATACCTAGCGGAGGCATGCCCGGATAAACCAGGTGGAGCTTATCGCTCACGCAGTTCAAGCCAAAAAGCACCTATACCGGAGGCGGCCTTTTTTGCGACGACTTCCTACCCCAGCACCTCCTTCACCTTGTCCGCAGCTTCCTGCAGCGCCACGGCGCCCAGTACCTTCAACCCGCTGTTGTCGATCAGTTCCTTGGCCTCCTTGGCGTTGGTGCCCTGCAGGCGCACGATGATCGGCACCTTGATGTCGCCGATGTTCTTGTACGCATCAACGATGCCTTGTGCCACACGGTCGCAGCGCACGATGCCGCCGAAGATGTTCACCAGGATCGCCTTCACGTTGGGGTCTTTGAGGATGATACGGAAGGCTTTTTCCACGCGGGCCGCATCGGCGGTGCCCCCCACGTCCAAAAAGTTGGCGGGGCTACCGCCGCTGAGCTTGATGATGTCCATGGTGGCCATGGCCAGGCCGGCGCCGTTCACCATGCAGCCCACGTTGCCGTCCAGTTTAACGTAATTCAATCCGGCCTCGCCGGCCTCCACCTCGGTGGGGTCTTCCTCGGTCTTGTCCCGCATTTCCACATAATCGGGGTGGCGGTACAGCGCGTTGGCGTCCAGCCGCACCTTGGCATCCACCGCAATGATCTTGTCATCGCTGGTCTTCAGCACGGGGTTGATCTCGAACATGGCGCTGTCGCTGCCTTCGTAGGCGCTGTACAGGGCCGCCACGAACTTCACCATCTCCTTCTTGGCCGGTCCGGCCAGGCCGAGGTTCACGGCGATCTTGTTGCATTGGAACGGCCGAAGGCCCACCCGCGGGTCTATTTCCTCCTTGAAGATCTTTTCCGGGCTGGCCTCGGCCACTTGTTCGATCTCCATGCCGCCCTCGGTGCTGTACATGATGATGTTGCGTGCACGCGCCCTATCGAGCAGCACGCTCATGTAGAACTCGCGCGTTTCGCTCGGCCCCGGGTAGTACACGTCCTCGGCGATCAGCACCTTGTTCACCTTTTTGCCCTGCGGGGGTGTTTGCGGGGTCTTCAGCATCATGCCGATGATGGCATCGGACTTTTCCCGCACCTCCTCGATGCTCTTGGCCAATTTCACCCCTCCCCCCTTTCCGCGGCCACCGGCATGGATCTGCGCCTTTACCACCCACCACTGCGTGCCTGTCTCACGCGCCAGGCGCTTGGCCTGGTCCACGGCCTCATCGGCGTTATAGGCCACCAGCCCGCGCTGCACGCGCACGCCGTACTGCGATAGAATGCTCTTTCCTTGATATTCGTGAAGGTTCATGGGTGATGTGGTTGCAGGCCGCGAATGTACAGGCTGGACCGCAAGCGGGCCCTTCGCTTTGGTACCGCTCTTGCCGGTGGAACAGGCCGCCGTTCGGCAAATCGACCGTGCATGAAAGAGAAAAACCTGCCCTTCTTCCACGAGATCTTCCACCAATTCCTGCCGCACCAAATGGAGCGCTTGGGCGTGGCCGATGAGCATGTGGCCTGGGTGGCCACATTGGCCGGGATAGCCGCCACGGCCGTGGTGCTTGTGCTGTTGGCCAAACTGCTGAGCTGGGTATTGACCATCGTGCTTACCCGCGTATCCGTGACCACCAGCGCACGCTTGGACGATAACCTGGTGGCGCACCGGTTCCCCGAGTACCTCGGGCGCGTCTTCCCATTGATCCTGGCCTACAACCTGGTGCCCTCCACCTTGGAGGCCTATCCCCGGTTGGTGCCCACTATGAGGCATTTGGTCGTCATCTTCTTCATTGTGCTCACCGTTCGGATCCTACGATCGGTAATGAAGGCCGTACGCGACACCATGCACGCGCAGGACCGCTACCGGGGCAAGCCCTTGGACAGCTATGTGCAGGTGATCTCGCTGGTGGTTTACCTCTTCGCCACCCTTTCGATCTTCTCGCAGCTCACCGGGCTGTCCATCACCAATTTCCTGGTGGGCATGGGTGCCGCTTCGGCCGTGCTCCTGCTCATTTTCAAGGACACCCTGCTCGGTTTCGTGGCCAGCATACAGATCAGCGGCAACGACATGGTGCGCCTGGGCGATTGGATCGGCATGCCCAAGTACGGCGCCGATGGCGATGTGGTGGAGATAAACCTCACCAACGTGAAGATCCTGAACTTCGATAAAACGGTGACCACCGTGCCCACCTACGCGCTGATCTCGGACTCCTTCACGAATTTCCGCGCCATGCAGGAGTCCGGTGCCCGCCGCATCAAGCGCTCCCTGCGCATACGCATGAGCACCGTGCGCGAGCTCACCCGCGAGGACCTCGACCAGCTGGACGCCTTCCACCTGATCGCCACGGACGTGGAGGCCCTGCGCCGCGGCATGCCCGCGGATGCGGCAACATGCGGCCCCAACCGCACCAACCTCGGCCTGTTCCGCAAGTACATGGAGCGCTACGCTGCCCAATGCCCGGGCGTGCATTCGGACCTGATGCTCACCGTGCGCCAATTGCAAAGCGACGACAAGGGGCTGCCCATTGAACTGTACTGCTTCTCCAAGGCCGTGGACTTTGAAGGCATGGAAAAACTACAGGCAGACATTTTCGACCACCTCATTTCCGTTGCCCCGGCATTCGACCTGAAGATATTTGAGTGAAAAGGCCATTGTGGGGCAATCCTTTCCTTTGTGCGGAAGCATGAAGGAGCGCGAACTTCCCCTTTTCCACGAAGTATTCAACGTTTACCTGCCCGAACTGCTGCAGCGCTGGGGCGTGGCCGATGGCCATGTGGAGTGGTTGAGCATGCTGGCCGGCATAACCGTGGCGGCCGTGCTGCTGCTGGGCCTGGCCCACCTGATCAGCTGGGTCCTCAACCTGGCCCTCAAGCGCATTTCGGTCACCACAGCGGGCCGCTTCGACGACCACCTGGTGGAACGCCGGCTGCCGGGCTACTTGGGCCGCGTGCTGCCGCTGGTGCTGGGCTACAACCTCATCCCTGCCGCCTTCCAACACTTCCCGCGCATGGTGCGCCCGGCGGAACACCTGTTCAACATCTTCTTCATCGTGCTGCTCATACGCATTGTGCGCGCGGTGCTGCAGGCCGGACGCGATACACTGCAAGTGCAGGACACCTACCGCGGCAAGCCCCTGGGCAGCTACGTGCAAGTGCTTTCACTGGTGCTGTACATTTTCGGCGGGCTGGCCATTTTCAGCCAACTCACAGGCCGCTCCATCGGCACCTTCCTGCTCAGCATGGGCGCCGCATCAGCGGTACTGCTGCTCATCTTCAAGGACACCATCCTGGGTTTTGTGGCCAGCATCCAGATCAGCGCAAACAACATGGTGCACATCGGCGATTGGATCGCCATGCCCAAATATGGTGCCGATGGCGATGTGATCGAGATCAACCTCACCACCGTGAAGGTGCTCAACTTCGACAAGACCGTCACCACCATCCCCACCTACGCCCTCATCTCCGATTCTTTCCAGAACTACCGCTCCATGCAACAGGGCGGCGGCCGCAGGATCAAGCGCAGCATCAGGATCAAAATGAGCTCGATCAGGTACCTGGCACCCGAGGAATTGCAGGACCTGAAACGCATCGAGATCCTGGCGGGCTACATCGCCGAACGCCAGCAAGAGGTGGAGGCATTCAACGCCAAGCACGATGTGGACAAGAGCCTGCTGCTGAATGGCCGCAACCTCACCAACGTGGGCCTGTTCCGGCGGTACATGGAACTTTACATTTTGGACCGCCCGGAGGTGCGGCAGGACATGACCCGCATGGTGCGCCAGCTTGCGCCTGATGAATATGGGCTGCCCTTGGAACTGTACTGCTTCTCCAGCGATGTGAACTTCGTGGGCTACGAGGGCGTGCAATCGGACATTTTCGACCACTTGATCGCCGCCGCGCCCACCTTCGGCCTGGTGGTGTTTGAAAAACCCGCATCCGATGACATCCGGTTCATGGCACAGGCCTTCCATGGTACCGACCGGAATGAAAAAATGGCAAATTGAAAAGCTCCGCTTCACGTTCTTTGCGGCCAAGCCGTGAAACACCTACCGCATGATCCAGGCCCAGGACATCCGCAAGCGCTTTGGAGGGCTTGAAGTGCTGAAAGGCGTGGACCTGCACGTGGCCAAGGGCGAAGTGGTGAGCATCGTGGGTGCCAGCGGCGCGGGGAAGACCACGTTGCTGCAGATCATCGGCACCTTGGAAAAGGCCGACAGCGGAAGCTTGGTGATCAACGGCGAGGAAGTGACCAAGCTGGGCAGCAAGGCCCTGAGCACCTTCCGCAACAAGCACATCGGCTTCGTGTTCCAGTTCCACCACCTGCTGCCGGAGTTCACGGCCTTGGAGAACGTGATGATGCCAGGCCTGATCGCCGGGCGCAGCATGAAGGAATGCCGGCCGCGGGCGGAGGAGTTGCTGCAGCGGTTGAACGTATTGCCCCGCAAGGAGCACAAGCCCAACCAGCTCAGCGGGGGCGAGCAACAACGCGTGGCCGTGGCGCGGGCACTCTTCAACAACCCCAGCGTTGTGCTTGCCGATGAACCCAGCGGCAACCTCGATTCCGCACACGCCAAGGAACTCCACCAGCTCTTCTTCGACCTGCGCAGGGAACTGGGCCAAACCTTCGTGATCGTTACCCACAACGAGGAATTGGCCCACATGGCGGACAGGAAGCTCACGATGAAGGATGGCGTGATCGCTGTTTGATCGGCATTCCGGTACGACCCTTGCCTGCCCCGATCACCTGCGAACACCATGCTCTTCCGCCCCTTCCTTGCCCTGCTCGCCCTGCTGACCGTCACATGCGCCATGGCCCAGACCGACGGGAGACCGGAAGCGGCCACGGAGACACCGGCCGCAGCCACATTGGACACCACCGGTGTGCATACCGAGGCCCCATTGGAGATAATGCCCGCTTTTCCCGGTGGCGATGCGGCGATGGCCACGTTCATCGGCAAAACGATCCGCTATCCGAAGCGGGCCCGGAAGAAGGGGATCGAGGGGGTCGTGTACGTCTACTTCGTGGTGGAGAGGGACGGCCGCATCTCCAACGCGGAAGTGAAGCGCGGCATTGGCGGGGGCTGTGATGAGGAGGCCCTGCGCGTGGTGAATGCCATGCCACCCTGGCAGCCCGGACAACAAAGCGGTAAAACCGTGCGCACCAGCTACCAACTCCCGCTGCGATTCAAACTGGTGGATTGAGCGACGGACGTCGACCGGATATGTCCACCCTCAGCCAACCAACACCTTCACCGCACCATGACCACACGCTCCCTCTTCCTCCTGCTCACCCTCTTGACCGGCCTTAAGACCATGGCCCAGGAAGGCGACCCCGATATCCGCCTGGTGCCCATGCCCCCCGACGAACCTGCGGTGATCGATACTACGCCCTGGCCCGAAGTGCCGGACAGCAACCAGGTGCTGATCGTGGTGGAAGAAATGCCTTCTTTCCCCGGTGGCATGCCCGCCTTGTCCGCTTATGTGAGCGAGCACCTGAAGTACCCCGAAAAAGCAAAGGAGCTCCGCGTGGAGGGCTTGGTCCTGTTGCAATTCGTCGTGGAGAAGGATGGATTGGTGAGCAACGCCGAGGTGATCCGCGGCATTGGCTACGGCTGCGATGAAGAAGCCCTGCGCGTGATCCGCGCCATGCCCGCCTGGAAGCCTGGCCAGCAAAGCGGAAAGCCGGTGCGGGTGCGGTACAACCTGCCCATGCGCTTCAAGCTGACGGACTGAACGAGGCACTGGCCCGGTTGTTGCCTTGCGCCCGCATCCTTACTCCGACCTTCGCGCCATGCGTCCTGCCCTCTTCGCGCTCCTCTTCCTGTTCGGAGCGACCACTCAAGCCCAATACGAATCGCCCGCCGACCCCGCCACGCTGCCCGCCTGGATGCAGCAAGTGGCATTCAGCACCAAACCCGTGCGCTACACCCTGCCCAAGCGCGACCCACTGCACACCAACGCCTTCACCGGCACATGGAGCGTGCAGAAGCAAGGCGGCCGCCGCTTCGACTTCTGGAGCGACAAACACCGCGTGGTGATCCAGGACATCGATCAGCAAGGCAAACTGCGGCGCATGTACTTCATCGACCTGGCCGCCAACATCCGCATGGAAGCCGGCAGCGATAACGGCCGCACGCACTTCATCGTGGAGGACCTGCACGTGCCGAACGTGGGCTACTTCCGTACGATCTGGAGCGATTCCGTGCGGGCCACCGGGCGCACGGCGAACATCCTTGGCGCGCGGTGCGAAGAGTTCCTCGGCACCGATGGCAACAACGACACCACCTACTACTGGCGCACCGACCAGCACCCCAAGCTCTTCGCCGATATGCAGGTGTGGGCGCCGTGGCTGTGCCGCGAAGGCGAACTGGAGTTCCTGACCGCACTGTGCTCTCGAACCGCTGGCCCCAGCATGCGCGCGGCATGGACGAAGCGCAGGTACAGCACGGGTGCCGGAAGCATCGAAGTGGTATCGATCACGCCCGGTGCAGCGCCCATGCCCACCATCGATGGCGAACCCGGCGTGGTGTTGGAGCGGCGCTTCCTGTGGAACAACAACAGCGGCATCGGCACCCTGCCCGCGTGGATGCGCGCCTATGTGAGCGACCTGAAGCCGGACAGCCTGCCCGCGCTCTTCACCCCGGCACCGGTGAAGCGCGACATCCCCGACAACCAATTCATCGGCACGCTCACGGCGGAAACGCCTTCCATGGTGATCGGCCTGCCCGACAAAAAGACCGGCCGCGATACCACCCACCGCCTCGCCAAGTACACCTATTGGGCCGATGCCCGCCGCGCCGTGCTGATCATGGACGACCCCGACGATGAAGGCTATCTCTTCTACGCCGTGGACCTCGATGCCGACGTGGTGATGGCCACGCACAACGAAATGAGCGGGCACGTGATCCCGAAGCTGTACATCAGCACGTTGGAGCAAGTAGGCCTGAAGGAGTTCGGGGACGGGCTGGACATGCCCATGACGGCCACCGAACACACGCGCAAATTGCTGGGCCACACTTGCACCTTGTACACCACGAACGAACGTTTCCTCAGCCATTTCTGGATCCCGGAGAAAGAGGTGCTGAACCCCGTGTTCGACATGCGCCGCTGGATGGTGCAGCGCATGGGCCAGAAGATGAAGGACCTGCTGTTCTTCGGCGTGGCCGACAAGCCGATACCCATGGCCGTGATGGGCACTCACCTCACCAGTTACAAACCCGGCAAAGCGAAGCCCCCCGTGGCCGATCTGCGCTACTACCGGGTCCGCGATGAGCGCTTGGAGGAACGGCGCAGCCCGGCGGTGGAAGCCATACCGGATGTGCGGATCCGTGATGTGCGCGATGTGGAGATGCCCAGCATGGAAGTGGATCCCGACCAGCGCGGCACGCACAGGGTGCCCGACAGGGAAATACCCATGGAGTCGAGGGACATGTCCCGCATGGTGGAAGCCACACCGGACATGGAGATGCTGATGCCTGCCCACGAACCCAAGCCCGTGATGATCGACGTGGACCCGGACGACGTGGGTATTCCGCCGCCGCCCACACCGCAGGCACCGCCCATGCAGGCAGGCGTTACCGGCAGGCAACCCACTGCGGGTTCGGGCACCGGGCACGGGGACGGTGTCGGCAGTACGCGACGCGCGAAGCTGAGCCCGCACATGGAAAGCGTGATGGCCAGCCGCACCAACCGGTTCATCGGCACTGCTGTGCTGCACTATACCCTCACCAACCCGCAAGGCGAGATCCGCACCTGGACCGTACGCTACGCCAGCGACAGCACGCGCATGGCGGTGATCGGCAGCGAGGTAGGCACCCTGCCTAACGTAGGCACCCGCGCCTATCTCCTGAACCGCCAAACGGCCTGCGAAACGCGTTACAACATGCGCTCCGACAGCAGCATCGTCACCGCAGGCCACGCTCGTCTGGAACCCTACTTCCTCTCCACCATCGCACCCGCGCACCCGGATTCCGTGATCAGCGGCAGCCGGAAGATCCTGGGCCGCACCTGCGAAAAACGCCTGTATGAAACCGCCACCACGCGCCGCATCAGCTACGTGGACCCAAGCACACCGTCTCTCTTCCAAGATGTGGTGGGCGCCCGCAAGAAGTGGGGCGGCATCGAGGTCCTCCTGCTCGGCAACATGATCACCAGCACCACACCCGGCATGCCCATGGAAGTGGACTACACCTACCATGGCGGCGATCATGTGGTGATGAAAGTGATCGAACTGAAGCCCGGGCCGGTGGACCTGAGGATATTCGAGGTGGGAACCCATTCCTGGCGCTGAACAACGGCACCATCCAACGGGTGCCGCTTGGCCCGTCAGCGAATTTTTAACTTGGCCGCTTCAAACCATCAGCCATGAAATTGATTTCCTGCACCATCCTCGGCGCTTTGTTCGCGCTGCCCCTCAGCGCGCAAACCGACATCCAGCAAAAAATGCTGGAGCGCATGCAAAAGAACAAAAGCGGAAATGAGGCGAAGGCCCCGGAGGTGAAAGTTGAGGACGACAACGACCCTTTCATCCCCAACCAATTCACGGGCAGCTTCCGCATGGAAATGCACCAGTACAAAAATGGCAAGGAGGAAAAGGGCAGCCCGGTGAACATGCAATACTGGAGCAGCCCCGAAATGACACTGGTGGAAATGGCGCCCGACGGGAAAAAACAGGGCACGGTACGTATGCTCACCGACCTGAAGGGGAAATGGA
Organism: Flavobacteriales bacterium; assembly: GCA_044507815.1. Taxonomy (GTDB): domain Bacteria; phylum Bacteroidota; class Bacteroidia; order Flavobacteriales_F; family PHOS-HE28; genus PHOS-HE28. Next base: position 110,592 of record JBIQIX010000007.1, read on the forward strand.
ACTACATGCTGATGACCGACGAAAAAGGTGATAAGACCGGCATGAAATCGCGGAAGAAAAAGATCACGGTATCCGGTGCCGATGAAGAGGACAACACCAAGTTCACCGTAACGAATGAGACCAAGGTGATCGAGGGCCATACCTGCAACAAGGTGATCGGCACCAACGATGATGGCACTTGGACGGCTTGGATCGCCAAGGATATCGATGTGCCCTTTACCGACATGTCGCGTTCGCTGGCGGGCAACAATGCGCGCGGCAAAAAGGCGACCTACCCAGCATCCAAGGAACTGCATGGCTTTCCACTGGAAATGGAAAGCCTTTCGGCCGATGGCAAGGACCGCACCGTGATCCATGTAAGGGAGCTGAAGCTTGGCCCGGTGGACCCAAAGGTCTTTTCGATCGAAGGGTACCAAATGATGGAGATGCCCTTTGGAATGCCCCTGCCCGGGCAGTAAGCAGGTCCGGGCCGCCCGATACCCACGCAGGGCCACCCCCTCCGGGCACCGGCTGCCTGCTTCGGAAGCCATGATGGGAACCGTGGATACACATGCGCGTTGTCCTAACGCGTACTTTTGCACGCTTTTTTCCAAGGAAATGAAACGGATCGCCGACAACCGCAGGCTGCTGGGCACGCCCCCCAACTACAGCTTGAAGGAATTGAATACGCTTTACAAAGGGTTGATGAAGGCCCACCACCCCGACCGTTTCCCGGGCGATGAGGCCAAGCGCGGCGAGGCCGAGGAATTGAGCAAGAAATTGATCGAGGCCTACAAATTCCTGGAAAGCATCCACCCCGAAACCCACGATAAGGACCGCGAGGGCTTTGAACGCACAGTGGCCAGCCACATTGCCGACTGGCAGTACAAGGGCCTTACGCTGAACATCACCTTCGGGGACGGTACCAGCTACGAATTCTACGGCGTGCAGCCCAAGGTGTACAACAAGTTCGTTGCCGTTGAAGGGAATACGCGTTTCGCGCGCCGGCACATTTTCGGCGCCCACCAGTACCGGAAAGTGGCCAACGCGGTGGCCATGCCCGCCTGAACCGCGGATCCGGGGCCTCAGTCCTTCTTCCGGCGGCCCTGCTTGGCCGCGCCTGATTCCTCACGGGCTTTTCTCCACCTTTCCAATTTGGCGGTGGCCTTACGCTTTTCGATTGAACGGGTGCGCTGGTTCTGCGGCATGGGCAATAGTTTGGCCGCAAGATAGGCCTTGCGGGGCGTTGCCCTGCAGCAACGGGCAACCGCCCCTGTCCATGCGACTTTCCCGCGCGGAAACACGTCCTACATTGGCCAACTGCGGGGATGAATTCCCCGAGTTCCAGGAACCCGGGTTGTAGCATCCACTGACCGGACCAGATTGCGGGAATTACGGATGGATCCACCTGTTCCGGGGATTGCGATGGGCACATAACGAGACCTTCCTTATGTCCACCAACATACCGGTGATCACCAATTTTGAGATGATGATCTATGATCGCTGGGGCAGCTGATGTTCCGCAGCACCGACCCGAACGAAGCCTGGACCGGGAGCAGGAACAACAGCGGTGAGGTGCTGCCCACCGGTGTATATGTGTACCGGATACGGTATGAGGTTGAACGGTTCCAAACGCAACGGGAGCATATCGGACATGTGACCCTATTGAAGTAGCACGGGCCTGCCCATGAACAGGAAAGCCCCTGGACAAGGGGCTTTCCTGTTCTTTGCACCGGCGATGCCCGCCGATGTTGGGCTACGATCAACCCCGCACCAGCTTGCGGTATTTCAAGCGCTTCGGCACGATATCGCCCACACGTTTTTTGTAATTCTCCTCGTAATCGCTGAAGCCGCCCTCGAACCAGTACACCTTGCTATCGCCTTCAAACGCCAGGATGTGCGTGCAAACACGGTCCAGGAACCAACGGTCGTGGCTGATGATCACGGCGCAGCCGCTATAGTCCTGTATCCCTTCCTCCAGGGCACGCAGTGTGTTCACGTCCAGGTCGTTCGTAGGTTCGTCAAGCAACAGCACGTTGCTGCCCTTTTTCAGCGTCATGGCCAGGTGCAGCCTGTTGCGTTCCCCGCCGGAGAGCACGCCTACTTTCTTGTTCTGGTCCGGGCCGGTGAAATTGAACCGCGCCAAGTATGCGCGGCTGTTCACCAGCGTTCCGCCGATGTCCATCATCTCCTGTTTGTTGCTCAGCACCTCCCACACGGTCTTTTCCGGTGAAAGGTCCTTGTGCGTCTGGTCCACATAGGCCAATTGCACGGTATCACCCAGGGTAATGGTGCCGGCATCGGGTTTCTCCTGGCCCATCACCATGCGGAACAGCGTGGTCTTGCCAGCGCCGTTCGGGCCAATGATCCCCACAATGCCCGCGGGCGGAAGGGTGAAATTGACATCCTCGAAGAGCAAACGGTCGCCGAAGCCCTTCGATACATCCTTGAATTCGATCACCTTGTCGCCCAGGCGTTGTCCGTTGGGGATGAAGATCTCGAGCTTGGCCTCTTTTTCCTTCACGCTTTCGCCCTGCATCTTCTCGTAATTCTCAAGGCGGGCCTTGCTCTTGGTGCGCCTGGCCTTGGCGTTGCTGCGCACCCATTCCAACTCCTGCTTAAGGATGCGTTGCCGCCTGCTTTCCTGCTTTTCCTCCTGTGCCAGGCGGGCGGTTTTCTGTTCCAGCCAACTGCTGTAATTGCCCTTGAAGGGAATGCCTTCGCCGCGGTCCAGTTCCAGGATCCAGCCGGCCACATTATCCAAAAAGTAGCGGTCGTGGGTAATGGCGATCACCGTGCCCTTGTAGCTGTGCAGGTGTTGTTCCAGCCAGGCCACGCTTTCCGCATCGAGGTGGTTGGTGGGTTCGTCCAGCAGCAGGATGTCCGGCGCCTGCAACAACAGGCGGCACAAGGCCACCCGGCGCCTTTCACCACCTGAAAGCACAGCGATCTTGGCGTCCGGCTCCGGGCAGCGCAACGCGTCCATGGCCACTTCCAGTTTCTGGTCGATCTCCCACGCTCCCACCGCCTCGATCTGGTCCTGCAGCACACCTTGCCGGGCGATCAACTTTTCCATCTTGTCCGGGTCCTCCAGCACTTCGGGGTCCGCGAACTTGTTGTTCACCTCCTCATATTCCTTCAGCAGGTCCATGATCGGTTGCACGCCTTCGCGCACCACGTCGATCACCGTTTTGCTTTCGTCCAGCTCGGGTTCCTGTTCCAAATGCCCGATGGTGTAACCGGGTGTCAGGTGCACATCGCCCTGGAAATCGGTGTCCTTGCCGGCGATGATGCGCATGAGCGTGGATTTCCCGCTCCCGTTCAGGCCGAGGATGCCGATCTTGGCCCCGTAGTAGAAGCCGAGGTAGATGTCCTTCAGGATGTTTTTGCCGGTGGAAAGTGTCTTGCCCACCTTCACCATATTGAAAATGATCTGCCTGCCCTCTTCTGCCATTGTGTTGCGTTCTTTTCGGGCGTATTGGGTTACGCCCCGTTTTTGCGGCTGCAAAGGTCCGTGATCTTTTCTTAATCCACGAATGCGCCGCCGCCCAACGCGTACGCGGCCAAAACGTGCATCCGCCGGGCTTAGGGCGTTTCCACGCCGAACAGTTCCAGCCTGCCCCAGGACCGCAGGTCTTGCAGCACTGCATTGTCAGCAGCGGCAATGCCGGCATCGCGAAGCACGCCTGATGGTGTTTGCCCATGGCCGGGTGCCACCAGCACCAAAAGTTTACCCGTGGGCACACCGTCCGTTAGCGATGCCGGCGCATGGTAGGCGGTGAGGTAGAACCCCACCGGTGCGCTCCATGGGCTTTGAACACAAACGCGATCCCCCGGCGCGGTATTGGCGGCCAGCCATTGAGCGGCCAGCCGGGCATCGGGGAAACGTTCCACAAGATCGCCGGGCGAGCGCAGGCCGGTTACCCCGAAGAGCAGCAGCACGGCCCCTCCCGCCACCAAGGTGCGTTGGGGCTTGCCGAAGCCGGTGTAGAGCTTGTCGCGCACCAATTTCAGCAGGTAGAACAGCGCTATGGCGATGCCCAGGCCGAAAATGGCCAGCGTGAAGACCCAGGTTGCGGGCGGCGCGACAAAGCGCTGCAGCAAGATCAAGGGCACCGCCCCAAGGAGCAGCCCGAAAATGAGGAACCGGTACTTGCTGCTCACGTTGGCGGCATACACCACGGACACCATGCCGGCCACGGCCAACAACGTGGAAGAACTGTCACTGAAATAGGCCCATACCTCGAATACGCGATCCTGCTGGGTGTTCACGAACCGGGCCCACGTGTTATCCACCATGGAAGGGTGGTTGATCAAATGGTCCACGCTATGGGCCACGATCACGGGCAGGTAGCAGAGCACGGAAAGCAGGCCCGCCAGCACTAGGCTGCCCAACAGTTTTGCGGTGCGGCGGCGCACGGTGCTTTCGTAGTTGGACAGCACCATGAACCAGGTCCAGGCATAGGCCATTATGGCGGCGTAGGCCATGGCGGGCGTGCCCCACATGCCCAATGCGGCGATCACGGCCATCAGCACGGCACTGGCCCAATTCTCGGTCTTCACGTAGTGCCGCCCGGTGGCCAGCATGCCCCACATGGCCAGCCACATCAGGCTGTATCCCCGGGCCATGGCCGAAAACTCCACCAATGGCCCGCTGACCGCCAGAAAGCACAGGAAGATCACGGCGATGTGGCGATTGAAGACCTTGCGTGCGAAGGAGTATGCCAACGGCATCACCAGTACGCCGGCCACCAGGGCGGGCAGCCGCAGGCTCCAGGGGTGCACCCCGAAGATCAGCGTGGATACCCGGGCCAAGGCCGAGTACAGGATATGGTTGCCGGTGAAGGTGTAATCGGAAAAGAGGAAAGCGAACGAACGGCCCGCGTAGGCGGTCCATGTGTAGGCCTCATCGAAGCTCAGGGGTGCATCGAGCCGCAGGATGCGCAGGAGCGTGCCCAAGGCCACCACGGCCAGTACAAAGCGCTTGTGCTGGCCGCTGGTGCGCGTACCCAGGTGGCGCAGGCCGTTGGCCAGGTCGGCGCGAAGGCCCGCCAGCCCGGGCTGGTGTTGCCTGCGCCCCCGCCGCGAGGTTCCGTCTGGCGTGGCCATGGTGTAATTTGCGCCCCGGCCGCCGGGGCATCGGGCCAAAAGTAGATGGCCCATGCCATGCGTGCCAATAGAGTGCGCAACTTCGCGGCATGGAAAGCCGATCGCCGCAGCGCATCACCGAAGCCACATCGCGGTACGACCACCTCGAGCGGATGTCCACCGCAGAGCTGCTGCGCAGCATCAACCAGGAGGATGCCACGGTTCCAGCTGCCGTGGCGCGCTGCATACCACAAATGGAACCCTTCGTGGAGGCGGTGGCCGGGCGCATGCGGAAAGGCGGCCGCTTGTTCTACATCGGTGCCGGTACCAGTGGCCGCCTGGGCATTGTGGATGCCAGCGAATGCCCGCCCACCTTCGGGGTGCCCCACGGCATGGTGGTGGGCCTGATCGCAGGTGGCGATGCGGCCATACGCAAGGCCGTGGAATTTGCCGAGGATGACCCCGATCGCGGCTGGGCCGATCTGCAGGAACATGCCATCGGGGCCATGGACAGCCTGGTGGGCATCGCTGCCAGCGGCAGCACCCCGTACGTGGTGGGTGCCTTGCGGCAGGCGAGGGCCGCGGGCGTGCTCACGGCGTGCATCACCTGCAACCCGGGCAGCCCCGTAACACAGGCATGCGAGCATCCGCTGGTGGCGGTCGTGGGGCCGGAGTTCGTTACGGGGAGCACCCGCATGAAGAGCGGCACCGCGCAAAAGCTCATGCTCAACATGATCAGCACCGCGGTGATGGTGCGCTTGGGCCGCGTGCAGGGCAACCGCATGGTGGACATGCAATTGAGCAACAACAAATTGATCGATCGCGGCACGCGCATGGTCATGGACGGCCTTGGGGTGGATTATGCTGCCGCCAACGCCCTGCTGCGGCGCCATGGCAGCGTGCGCAAGGCCATGGAACAACACCGCGGGGAACCTTAGAACGGATAGCCGATCGCGATATTGAAGACGATGTTGTCGAAGATCCGCGGCCGCAGCTTATCGAACAGCCAACGATCCCCTGTGGGAAGGGCGGGGTTGCGCAAGGGCGTGGCCAGGTCCAACCGCACCACGATCACCTGCGGGTCGAACCTCAGCCCGAACCCCGCGCCCATGGCCAATTCGCTTACCGCCTTCGACCACTCAAAGACCGCGCCCGGCCGCTGGGGATCCGGATTCACCAGCCAGATGTTACCGGCCTCGGCAAACACCGCGCCCTTGAAATAGCCCGCTATGGTGAACCGGTACTCACTGTTCACCTCAAACTTGATGTCGCCTGTCTGGTCCACCACCAGGTCCGAACCATCTGCACCGGTATAGGAGCCGGGCCCCACGTTACGCGCCCTGAATGCGCGCAAGCTGTTGGTGCCGCCGCTATAGAACTGCTTCACGTAGGGCAGCACGGTGGAATTGCCGTAGGGCAGGCCGATGTCCACCATGAGCCGGTTGGCCCATTGGTTGCCGCGCGGCAACGGTTGGTAGTACCGCACCTCAGGCCGGAAACGCACATACTGGGAGAATACGCTGCCGAACAGCTTATAGCCCTCTTCCGGCCGCTGCCCGCCCAACCGCATCAGGCCCGAAAGCAAATTCCCTGATTCATCAATGCCCATGCTGGCCATTACCCAGCCCTGCAAGGGGTTGCGGTGGCGGCTGCTGATGGTGAAGCTGTAGCCGGTGCCAATGATGTACTGCTGGCGGAAACTGCGTTGGATGGCCGGGTTTTCCTGCAGGTAGGCATCAAAGGCCCCGGAGGAGTAGTAGAGCTTGTTGTAGCTGATATCGGGGAAGCTGATCTGGTGCCAGATGCGCTGGCCTTGGCGCCAATTGTAGTTCAATGAGGTATTGAACGATTCGATCCCGTACAGGTTGATCCTGCGGTACAGGCCGTATCCGAGCTCGATGCGGGTGGTGGGCACCGATGCCCGCGCGGTGCGCAGCGCGTTGAAGGGCACGATCCGCGGTATCTGCAGCGCGGTCTTGATCCCGATCTCATACGCGTTGGTCCCTTTCTGCGCCCCCGCCACCTGCGTATCAAAGCGGCCGTTCAGGTCAGCCGTAAAGGTTTCCGCCCCGCGGAACAGGTCCCTGTCCTTGAAGCCGGCACGGATGCCCGGTCCCACGAAGTTGTTGCTCTTGGCGATGGTGTTGAACTCGGTGAACAGGGTCCATCTTTTCTGCGGATAGGCCATCACATCGGCCTTCAACAGCCCTGTGCCGGCGCTGTCCTCAGTGAATTTCACCTCCACATTCCGGAACACCCCGAAGCTGGTGAGGTAGCGCTGCGTGTTCTCCTCGGTGTGCGCGGAATAGTGCCGCCCTGGGCGCAGGAACACACCCCGCGCGATGGTGGAGGGGCGGTAACAGTTGAGGTAGTTGATGTAATGGCGCAAGCTGTCCACGGCCACGGTGTCGTTGGGGGCCAGCAGGGGATCGCGGTCGCCGTGTATGTACACCTCGCCGATGAAGTAGCGCCGCCGCACCTCCTCCGTGGCGGTGGCCTTCAGCCGCAATTGCAGATCAAGCTCGAAATTGCCGGGTGAGGTGTCCGCCACGAATTCCAGGTCGTTGTCGCGCAATTTGTACCAGCCCCTGTTACGCACCTGCACCGCTACCCGGCGCCGCTCCTCTTTCAAGCGGCCCAGGTCGTACAATTGGCCACCAACCAAGGGCGATTTCTGCTGGCTGCGGGCGATCTCGCGCCCCACCAAACTGGTGTCGCCCTGGAAGGTGATGTTGCGCATGCGGTGCGGCGTGCCGGGTGCCACATGGAAGGTGACCGTGACCTTCTTCCCTTTCCGCTCGGTGGTCCAGCTGCTCACCGCATCAAAATAGCCGCGATTCTCCATCCGGTTTTCCATGGCCGCATTGATGTCCGCCACCGGCACATCCGCCAGGTACACCGGCTCCGACCCGATCTTGTTGCGCAACAGGTTCTTCAGGCCTTTCGGTTTTTCCGGCTTTTTGATGGCGTTGTGCAGGGCCACCGTTGGCCGCATGCCGAATATGCTGTTGTTCGGTGCCGGTTTCACCAGCGATTCCAGCTCGCGTTGCGCGGCTTTTTTGTCCTCCACGGGGGCATGGATCCATTCCACGGTGAAATCGGTGAAGAGCGGCTTTTCATCCGTGGCGTACTTCAGGCCGGTGCAGGAGGAAACCAGCGCTAACACGCCCGCGGCCAGGCCCCACCGTGCCAAACAGGTTTGCCTCATGGTGTACGGGCGGGTTTTTCCAGGTTATCGGGATCGGCGTATTGTTGCTCGCGCCTTTTCCTTTCCTCGGCCTCTTGCTCCTCCCTGCGTTTTGTGGCCTCCTTGCGCATTTCATCACGCGCCCGGCTGTTCTCCTCAAAATCCTTGGTGTACTGTATGGCCACGCCGCTTTTGGTGATCTCGCCGTCATACAGCTCAAAGGCATCCTCGTAAAAGCCGCGCAGGCGGTACCGCCCGTCAGGCGTAAGGTCGTAGTACACCGTGTACTGGGTGGAACGGTTGTTCGAAATGTTGCCGGGGGTGTTGTCCTGCTCATCCACGCCTACCGAGCCGCCCACTTCAAAGCTCAGGCGGTCATTCATGAAACTTTTGCTCACCTTGTAGTCCACCGAGGTGCGCTCATAGGTGCCGTTGCCTTCGGCCTGTTCCACCGTGTTCACCCCCAGCGAAATGTCCACGCCTTTCACGTACTGCCCCGTGAGCTTGTTGAGCTGGTCGGTAAGCATGCCGTTCACGGAATTGCGGGCCGCGCTGCTTACCAGGCCCCCGGAAGGTGCCGCGGCGGCGTTTTCCGGTGGTATGAAGGCATTGGTGACCAACAGGCCGAACACTTGCCGGTTGCGCTCATCAAGGTTGGTGGCCTGCGCCAATTGGTCCAATTCGTTGGATACCTGCGGGTAGCTGTTGCGGTATTCACGCGGCAGGTCGATGCCGAAGTCGATCTCGGGCCGGTCCATGAAACCCTGCACGTTGATGATCACCTCGAAGGGCAGGCGCTGTTGCAGCCGGTTCGATTGCTCCTGGGAGAGCGCGGTGCTGCCCGCCACCAGCCCGTAGGACGCGGCCATGGCGGTGTATTGCGCCTTGATGTCGAGCCGCGCGTCCAGCGGGTCGCCGCTCCAAGTGATCGTGCTGCCCTTCACCAGATCGAAGCGTTTTTTCACAAGGCCATAGAACTCAAGGGTGTATCCGCCCTCTTCTGCGGTGAACGGGCCGGACAGTGTCATGTCGCCGTTGGCGTTGTAGGTGAAGTGCAGGTCGGCGCTGCCGCGCACACTGGCCTGGTCACCGGTGGTGGGGTCGAGCACGATATGGAATTGGGCGTTCTTGTCCACCTGTACGCGCAGGTCAAGCTCCAGCCCACGCAACTGTGCCTGCAGCGAATCTTTTAGCGCGGCACCGGTGGTGGCCACCTCTGCCGTATCGGGCGGGATGCTTCCGTCGGTGAATACCACGATGCCTTCATGGCTCACCATTTCAACCTTGCTCCCCGGAAGGATCACCGAAAAGTTGGTGCCGTCCTTGATGGATACGCTCCCCTTCAAATGGGGCGCGCTTACCGTGCCATTGATAGCGAGGTCCAGGCCGGCCATGGTGCGCCCGTAGAACAGGTCATTGTCCCCGGCCACGCTATTGGTCAACTCGAACGCATCGGCCTGCAGGGCCAGTTGCAGCGTGGGATCGGCCAAGTTCCTGGTGCCCACCAGGCCGCTGAGGCGGAAGGCATTGCCGGCGCTGTCCAACAGGGTGAACCTTCCCAGGTGTATGCCTTCCTTGTTGAAGCTGATGTGCTGATCGCTCAAATGGAAGAAACTTCTGGTGGCCTGCACACCGATATCGGCCTGGGGGAAGGTGAGTTCCCCATTAAGGTCGGCCCGGTTGTCGCGCAGCTCGAAGGCGACGTTTCCATTGAGCTGGCCGGTGAGGGCATAAAGCGCCTGTTTGGCGAAGGGCTGGAAGAGCGAGAGATCGCCGAAAGCGATGGCTGCCTTGCCGCTTATGGCGCTTGCCCCTGCGGTGGCGATATCCGCATGCGCATCCAGGGTATTCGGGCCGTTCTTCAATTTGGCCGTGGCGGAATAATGGCCGTTGTCGCCCTCGGTGGCCTTCAGCTCAAGATCGCCCACCTGCTCCCCCATCAACCGCAGGCGGGTCAGGGCCAGGTCGGCGGCAAGCTTTCCGCCGTTCTTCGCGGGCAGGTCCACCCAGCCGTTGATGATGCCCTGCGCAAAGGCCGCCGTATCACCAAAGGTGACCACATTCAACAGGTTACCCATGTGGAATTGCTGCAGCCCGATACGCGTGCTTGTGCCTGTGGTGCCCACCTGCAAACGTTGCTCTTCGCTGGACAACCTGAAATTCTCCGCCACCAGCCCCTGTGGGGTAAAATGAAGCAGGTTGGCGGGGTCCGCTTTCCATGGCTTGCCGTCCAGCACCATGCCCTCGGGCCGTAGGTGCAGCGAGCGCTTGTTCTTCCCTTCCCCTTCAAATTCGGCCACCAGGTGGTAGCGCGGAGGTTGTTCGCCATCCTGTATGCGCAAGGTGGTTTCCAGCTTGCCCCTTTCGGCCTTGGCCTCCAGCCCGATACCGGTAATGGCCAATGAATCGCGACGCACCTCACGCACATGCAGCTTTGCGCCAAGGTCGTTGCCATTGGCCTGTACCGAGGCCCCCACGGCGTGCACATGTATGCTGTCGTAGATCAGCTCGGGCACATCCATGGTGAAGGAAAGCTGATCATCGTTGCTGCTGTAGGTGCCGCTGAACTCTTTCAGGCTGAAGGCCTGGAGCTTGGGCAGCACCAGGCCCGTGAGCCAATCGGTGTTCGGAAGCGCCAGTGCCATTTCCATGCGCTTGCCTGGCGTGGGTACGTAGGTGGTGTCCAACTTGAAGTAACTGGCCATTTTAGCCTGGGCCTTGGGCAGTATGCTATCTGCCGCCATGTTGGTGCGGAAGTGGGCCACCAGCCCATCGCTGTCCAGTTCCAGTGCAGTGGTATCGCCGGTCCAGCGTGCCTCAGCCTCAAAGCGGCGGAACACGTAGGCCTTGCCCGGGTTTGAAAGCCGCAGGCCATCGGCGTTCAGTACGGCCTTGCCGGTGGAGGCGGTGTCCATGGCCAATCGGGCCTTCATGCCACCGTGCAGGTCCAGCGGCCATTGGGTGATCCCAAGGCCCTCCAGGTGCACGGCCTTCAATTGCAATTGGGCCTGCAGCAGCAGGCTGTCCTTTTCCCAAGGCCAGCGGCCTTGGGCATCAAGGGCAAGTTTCAGGTCCTTGGCATCGGTGACCAAGTTGGCGAAAAGCGAGTCGCCCTCGAGGCGGCCTGTCAGGTGCAGGCTGGAAAGGTCCTGGTGCATGAAGCGCAATTCGCTCGGCTGCAATTCCAATTGCCCGTGCCGCGCAGGGGTGTTCAAACCCGCAGCCTCGGCGGTTAACCGCAGGCTGGCGGTACCCAGGGCGGTATCGCCGGCCAGCTTGCCCAATTGCAATCGTTCCAGGCGCAGGTCCGCGGCGAGGTCGTTGGGCCATTTGCCTTGCCAGCCCTTGGCGTTGGCATCGGCTATTATGTTACCCAGGTCGCTGGCCACGTTCAACCTCACCTGCATGTTGCCATGGTGGCCCGTGGCGCGGCCGCTGGCGCTGAAACGTGCCGGCATTACCGTACCGGGCGGCACAATGGCGTGCACCAATTGCCGCAGGCCCTTGCCCATGGCCACTTGCCGCAACTGTACATCGAAGGTGCTGCGCGGCCATTGGTCCATGCCCGCCAGGGCACCGCGGAGATCGACCACGGAGCCTTGATCACCATTCAATGTGGCCACCAGGGAATCGAGCTGTTGCATGCGGCCCTTCGCTGTTATATGCACGGTCAGCCGTTCATCCATGCCCGCGGGCAAGTAACGGGCGGCCCCGAAATTGGCCAACAAGGGGCGTAGCCGCCGTGGGTCCAGCTTGCTTTCCACCTCTGCTTCCATGGGCACCAAGGCCGGGGTTGAATAGAATGCAGCAAGGCCCTGTGGCCGTGCCGCGGCCGAAAAACGCACCGTGGTGCCGGCCAGTTTCAGCCGCCCGCTTTGGGCCACCATGCTGTCCGGCCGCGCATCCACATGCACGCGCAGGTCCATGCCCAAGGTGTCGGGGCCCGTGGTCAACGCGGTTCGTATTTCCTGCGCGGATACCTGCTGGTTGTTGGCCACCAGCTTTTTCACCCGCACCAGCAAATTGCCCAGCACCAGATGCTCGGATCCGCCCAATTTGGCCGGGGGCCGCACTGTGCCGGTGTGCATGGCCACATTTCCCCCGTCCACTTCGATCTTGCCCACGGCCACATCCCAATCGCGCACGAAGTACCGGAAGCCATCCTGTTGGTCAAGCCATGGTGGTGCTTGCTGCGCCTGCACAGTGTCCAACTTGGCGTGATGCGCGGCCAACATGCCGAATACCGGCCGCCGCAGTTCAATGTGCTTGAGCCGGACCCGTTGCTTCGATAAGTCCAATTCCTTGGCAACGATCTCGCCCTTCGGTAGTTGCAGCCACAGACTGTCACCTTTGGCCACATCGGCCATGGTGAAGGCTATGTTCTTGAGATCGATCGCACCAAAGGCAAGGTCCAAGCCGGCCATGGGGTTTTCCAGATCGGGATAGGTATCGGGCGTTGGGGGGCCGCTGGCCATGCGCAGGGTGGCCCGCACGTCGGCCAAGGCCAGGTTGCCCACATGGAACTGCATGATCGCGGGATCGAATGCCTCGAAATCCATTTCCAGGGAACCAAGCGCCAAGTCCAGTTGAAGCTTCGATGGCTGAAGGTCCAACTTCACACCGATATCGGCGAGCCGCACGGCACCGATGCTGAAACCCCACCCTCCGGCGCTGCTGTCGCGCTGCTGCTGAAGCGTGGTATCACCCTGGAATGCGTGGATGATGTAATCGAAGTTGAAGGTGCTGTCCGCGGATTGCCGCACATTGGCCCGCAAGCGTTCCACATCAATGGAACCCAGGCGGATCTGTTTGTGCATCAGCGCCGCTACATCTACCCTGGTCTTCAGCGCACCGGCGTACAGGAGCGTGTCGCCGTTCTGCTGGGGAACGTACACGCCGGAAATTGAGATCCCCAAGGGATAGCGCAGGGCGATGCGCCCAATTTCCACAGGTGTGCCCAATTTTTCCCGCAGGATGCCCACCGCTTTCCCCCGCAAGGCCTGTTGTACTGGTGGCAGGTAGATCAGCAGCGCCACCAAGGCAAGCAACACCAGGGGCAGCACCACCAGTAGCCCAACAAGCCAAGCCAGCCAACGCTTCCAAGCGTTTTTGGCCGGCTTCTTACGCGGGTCACTGGATGTTATGCGGTTCAAGGTTTGTTGGGGTGAATGTAATTGCGGCTCGGCCCTGGCTGTGCAAACACCCTGCCCACGATCGGCATGATCATGGTGCGGTGCATTACACCCAACTTTGCCACAGATGCATGAGATCGAGCCCTTTTTCAATTGGCGCCACCTGTACACCGCCGAGGATGACCCGCGATCGCCGTTCAGCGGCACCGAGCACAGCGAATTCGAATTCACGCACGCGGTTTACGACCATGCGCTGCATCCGCAGTGGGATGCATTCGGCAGCAGCACCCTTTACCTGAAAGTGCTTTTCGCCGATTACGACGACGGCTTCGTGGTGATCGAGCTGATCGGCGAATGGAACGATACGCTGCACAACGATGTGATGTACCTGAAGCGCGACGTGGTGGAGCCGATGCTGGCCGAGGGGATCAGCAAGTTCATCCTGATCGGCTCAGCCGTGCTGAATTTCCATTCCGGCGACGAGGACTATTACTCGGAATGGTTTGACGAGGCCACCGATGCCGGCGGCTGGATCGCGCTGATCGGTTTCATGCCGCACGTGCTGGCCGACATGCAGAAGGCGGACCTGGACCAGTACATGGCCTTTGGGGGCGAATTGAACGAGTTGCCGTGGCGCAAGCTTGACCCGGACGAACTGTTCAGCCGTGTAAATGCACTGGTGATGAAACGGCTGGGCTGATCGGCTGTGCGGGTCCGGTCCTTTCGCTTTGGGCAAGGTCGTCCAGGTATTTTTTCACATAATTGGCCCACGACATGGCGCTTGTGGCCTGATGGCCGTTGCGGGCACGGCGCTCCCACTCCGCGTCGTTGTCCATGAGTTCCATGATCCCTTGGGCCACCAGTTCCGCTTCGGTGGAATGCAGCGGCACGCCCAAGTCGCGTATATCGCCGAAGGTGCGCTCGAACTCGCTGTAGGCGGGTATCACCACGGGGGTGAACAGATACAGGGCTTCGCATGATGCGGAGAAGGCCGCCCACTTGGGGTTCGGGTTCACGAAGAGCCGGGAGCGCTCGAGCACTTTGATGTAGGTCTGCTTCTGCTCGGGCACGGCCTTGTTCAGGTAGCCATGGAAAACCATGTTGGCGGGTGCGCCCTGAATGTCGCCGCGGTCCATGCCGATCACGTTCACCGTGATGGGCATGCCGCCCTGTGCATTGATGTGCCTGACCGCCTTGGCGAGCAGTTCAAGACCTTCCTTGTAGCGGCGGTTGCCGATGAAGACCACCTCCCGGCTTTGCCGTTTCAACCGTAGCAGTTTCGCTTCTTCGGCCTGTGTGGTCTCCAAGTTCACCACATTGCCGTAATAGCGCACCCTGCCACCATGCAGGCCCTGCAATTTATCCGCCAGTTCAGGGAACAGGGCAATGATCAACTTCGCGTGGCGCAGGTTGCGGCGCTCGGCCAAGATGGTAGGGCGCTCAAGCTTATCGGGCCGCCGTTCATCGAAATAGGCAATATGCTGCTCAAAGGTCTGGTCGCAGAAAAGAGTGTATTCCCGCTTGCGCCCCGCCCCGAACGAATACGTCATGAAAATGCAATGGCCCTGTGGGTATTGCCCCAGCGCCCTTGCGATCTTGGCCTCGGCCATGCGACGGTGCATTTGGCTGCGCAGGAACGTATAGCGCGTTTGCCTGCCCACGGCCTTGCAGTACAACTTCCAGGGCACATCAAAAAGCAGCTGGAGCCAACGCGGCGGCCCGATGTTCACCCGGTGTACGCTGCAACCCTGCTTTTCAAGGGTGCGGGTGAAGAAGAAAGGGACGTTGGACCAAGTGCTGGCCTTGCGCGAATCGCCCAATGAAAACACCACGAACTCCTTGGTCGGGCCGCTGGTCCGGGGTTCGGTCATTTGCTGAATATCTGCCACAGGCTGATCGCAAATCTACGGTTCACGGCCTGTTCAACGCAGCTTGTGCTTCACTTGTTCATCCCTTGGATCCATCTTGTAGGCCGCGAGCAAAAGGCCCATTACCACACGGTCAATGGGCAGGTCCACATCGCCTACCTTGGCATTGGCCAGCACGTGCCACCGGAAAACTTCGCCGGTGCCTGGTTTTTGCCCCTGGCCCGGGCCGTCAACGATATGATCGGGTTCTTCCACGTTGAACAAGTAATAAATGCTGATGATCTGGTCCTGCCTGCGGTAGGCGCTTTGTTGAAAAAAATCCGTGGTGTAAAAATGGCGGATGTCAATCGGCTCCACACCCATTTCCTCCCGGATCTCACGTCGCAGGCAATCCAAGGTGCCTTCGCCCGGTTGGAGCCCACCGCCCGGGAATTTCACCACGTGTTGGCCTTGTATCTTTTCCTCCGAGAGCAGCACTTTGCCGTGGTGCACCAACAGCCCATATACCCTTACGTTGAACCTTGAAACACTCATGCCGGCCTTGTTGCGCGCACCATGTGGCGCTTGCCCGGCGCCCCCGGCAAGCGCTCCACCTCCAACCCTGCCGCGGCCATGCGGCGCCGCACTTCGCCCTTGGCGCAATAGGTGACCAAAATACCACCTGGCCTCATCGCCCGCCTCACCGCTAGGAACACCTCCTCGGTCCAGGCGTCCGGTTGCACATCCGGTGCGAAGGCATCGAAATAAACCAGGTCATACGCCATTTCGCTTTTCAGCTGCTGCACGGCCAGGCGCTCCTGCCGGAAGTGGAAGCCGCCGGAAAGTTCCATTGGCAGGCCGGGTGGTTGCTGCATCATGCGGGCATGGCCCCCCGCCAGGTGCGGCAACCCGAGCTTCCGGGCATGGTCCATGGCCGACCATAATTCCTTGGGCAGGGGGAATGGCTCCAAGGCGGTGTAATAAACCGTCAGGTGGTGTTCCATGGCCACCGCCCACGTGAGCAGGGCATTCAGCCCTGTGCCCAACCCCACTTCCAACAGATGAATGGTGCCCAATGGGCGGGCGAACAGCCCATGCGTTATGAATATGTGCCTGCTTTCGGTGGCCGCCCCGTGCCGCGAATGGTAATGTTCATCCAATTGGGCGCTGTGCAGCGTGAACGTTCCATCGCCGGTGGGCATCGGTTGCAGGTCGCCGGGGAGGCCGGCGGCAGCGGGAGGTGTGGGTCCGTTGGCTTGCACCCCGCAAAGTAAGGGTTCACAGCACGCGTATTTCCGTTCGCCGGTTCTGCCCTTTGTGTTCCGTATTGTCGTTGGGCATCACGGGGCGGGTGTCTCCATACCCCTTGGCCTCCAAGCGGTCCGGTGAAATGCCGTGCCTCACCAGCCAATTCACCACCACTTGTGCCCGGGCCTGGCTCAGCTCCTGGTTCGGCAGCGCGCCGATGTCGCTATCGGTATGCCCCCCGATCTCCACCCGCATGGCGGCATGTTCCGCCAGGTAGGTGGCCAGGGCCTGCAGCTCCACGGTGGAAATTGAATCGAGCCGGTAGCTGTTGCGCTCGAAGAAAATGTTGCGCAGGACCTCACGGCTGCCGGGTTCCGCGGGTTTCAGCTCCACATCCAAGCGTTTCACCGCAGTGCCCTCTGCAACGTGCTCGCTGTGCAGCAGGTAACCCTTGGCATTGATGTGCAGGGCATAGTTGCCCTGCGGCACGGTGCCCGTGAATGCGCCCGTGGCGGGGTCGATGGTGAAGCTGGTGTTCAGGTCCGGCTCATCCAGGCTCATCACTTCCACGGTGGCCAGTACCGGCTCCATGAATTTCAGGCCTTTGATGAAGCCTTCCAGGCGCATGCGGTCCTGGGCCTCTTGGGTAGGCACGGCTGTACCGGCACTGGCCAGCATGGCGGTTTCCTCCACTTGCCCATGCACGGGCATTTCCACACGGTAGATGTCGTCATCGCCCATGCCCCCGGGCCTTGTGCTGCTAAAATATCCTGAACGGCCATCCGCGGCCAGGACCAGGAACTGGTCGTCGCCGGGCGAATTGATGGGCCAACCGAGGTTCTCAGGCCGGCTCCAGCGGCCGTTCACGTGCACCGACCGGAAAAGGTCGTAACCACCCATGGTATTGTGGCCCTGGCTGGCGAAATAGAGCGTATCACCCTTGCCCGGTGCATACACCCCTTCCTCGTCATAAATGGTGTTGATGTCCGGCCCCAGGTTCTCCGCAGGCCCCCATACGCCCTGCTCCTTGTTCCATGGACTGCGGTAGATATCGCTTCCGCCAAGCCCGCCTTCGCGGCTGCTCACAAAATACAACCACTGGCCATCGGCGGTGCGCCAAGCACTGCTTTCCTGGGCGGTGCTGTTCACCGCGGGGTTGAGCGGCACGGCAGCGCCCCAGGTTTCCCCGTCCTTGCGGCTGAGCAGCAGGTCGCCACCATTCTTCTCATCGCGGTAAATGATCATGCTTTGGCCATCTGTGGCCAGGCTGATCGTGGCGTCGTTGTGCGCACTGTTCAACCCGCCCTGTGCCAATGTGGGCACGCCCCAGCCGTCGGCGCCCCAACGGCTGTGGTAAATAGCCTCGAACCATGTGTTGGTCACCTTGTTCACCTTGGCCGATCCCGTGGCCTGCCGACGGCTGGTGAAGTAAAGGTTGCCCTTCCCGTCCACCAAGGCACCATATTCCGCTTCGGGCGTATTCACCGGGGCGCCCACATTTGTTACGCGTGCCCCCGAAGGTTTGGCCATCATGGCCTTGCCGTTGCGGCATTCGGCCATGCGCTTGTCCACCATGTTGTACGTGCGGTCTGGATCGGGCGTGCGGCGTATGGCCTCGGCATGGCGCTCATAGGCCACCATGGCCTCATCCCAGCGGGCATTGAGTTGCAGGGCATGGCCCAGCAGGAAATGCACCCGTGGGCGGTAGGGGTCCAGTTCGGCCGCGCGCTGCAGGTGTTTCACCGCTTGGGCGGGGTTGGGCCCGTTGAGTTGGCATAATCCCATCCTGAAATTCAGGTCCGCATTGTCGGGGTTCACGGCGTAGGCCTCTTGGTACGCCTGCATGGCGGCTGCATGGTCCACCCCGCCCTTGGATGCCAGGCCATCGGCCTTGCGCATGGCCGCCACGGCGGCCTTCAGCCGCGCTGCATCGGTAATGTGCTCCTTGTCGAAGGGAACATCGTAAGTGGATTGGGCGTGCAGCCCGAGGCAGCTCAACAGCAGCACCAGGCAGAGGGAGGATCGCAGCAACATGGGCAAAATGCGGACAGTTATTCCTTGGGCGCTGTTCATACGTGATCGCAGCAGCAGGGTTCGCGCTTCCATCGGCCGGTACTTTTGCCCCGCCGCAACGAAACGGCCCCATTTCCGCCATGGCAAAAAGACCTGCACCGAAGAAGAAAACCGCCGCAAAACCCAAAAGCATCCTGGGACCGGCCTCGCTCGAGTTCATGGAACGCTACCTGAACAACCCGAGCCCCACGGGCTTTGAAAGTGGCGGGCAGCGCATGTGGCTCGACTACATCGTGCCGTGGACCGACAGCTATTTTACTGATCCCTACGGCACGGCCGTGGGCGTGATCAATCCCGACTCGCCTTACAAGGTGGTGATCGAGGCCCACGCCGACGAGATCAGCTGGTTCGTGCACTATATCACCAGCGACGGTTTCATCTACCTGCGGCGCAATGGCGGCAGCGACCACATGGTGGCGCCCAGCAAGCGCGTGAACATCCACACCGACAAGGGGATCGTGAAGGCCATCTTCGGCTGGCCGGCCATCCACGTGCGCAGCGCCAAGAACGACCCCGTGCCCTCCATGGACAACATTTTCCTGGACTGCGGCTGTGCCAGCAAGGAGGAGGTGCTGAACCTGGGTGTGCACGTGGGCTGCGTGGTCACTTACGAAGATGAGTTCATGCGCCTGAACGAGGACACCTTTGTAGGGCGCGCATTGGACAACCGCATGGGCGGTTTCATGATCGCTGAGGTGGCCCGCCTGCTTCGCGAGCAAAAGGTGAAACTGCCATTCGGTCTCTACATCACCAACAGCGTGCAGGAGGAGGTGGGGCTGCGCGGTGCCGAGATGATCGTGGAGCGCATACGACCCAACATCGCGTTGGTCACCGACGTGACGCACGACACGCAATCGCCCATGATGAACAAGATCCAAAGCGGGGACATCGCCTGTGGCAAAGGACCCGTGCTGGCATACGGCCCAGCGGTGCACAATACGCTGCTGCGCAAGGTGATCGCGGCCGCCGAGGCCAACAAGATCCCATTCCAACGCTCCGCCGTAAGCCGGGCCACGGGCACCGACACCGATGCCTTTGCCTACGGCGCTGCTGGTGTGCCCAGCGCATTGATCAGCCTGCCGCTGCGCTACATGCACACCACCGTGGAAAGTGTGAAAAGGCAGGACGTGGAAAATGTGATCAAGCTGCTGCTGGCCACGTTGAAGTCCCTGAAAGCCAACGAGGACCTGCGGTACATCAGGTAGCCCCGCATGCGGATCCAACTGGACGATAACCAGCGCAACGCATTCCAGTACCTGCTGGGCGGCGTAGTGGTGGTACTGGTGATCCGCGGATCGGCCTGGCTGCTGAAAATGATGGGCCCACGGCTGGATGAGGAACAAGTTGCCGTGGGACTTTTCCAGCACGATTACCCTCTATTGAGCGGTGAATGGGCCACGGTGGCCACCGGCGCGGGCATTTTGGAGCGGTTGATGCTGGCGGTTGTGGTGGCCGTGGGCATAACGTTCGCGCTCGGGGTGGTGCTGGTGATCGCCAACAAGGCCCGTTCACCACTGATCGGGCGGGGAGGCATGTTGGCCATGCGCGCCACCCTATTCGTGGTCTTGGCGTGGAACACGTACGGCGTGGTGATGCTGCCGATCAAGGAAACACGGCCTGTGCATGACGGGTTGTTGATCAAGGAGCGCCGCGCCTTGGTGGGCGACATTCCCTGGCCCCTTCCTGCCACCGAGCGGAAAATACCCGGGGCGGAACTGCTGCGGGTTGAAGCCGGCAGCGACCATCCCGGTGGCAGTAAGAAAGTCTCCTTTGGGTTGGATGTGGTCACACCGGCCGGCAGCGAGCGCATCGGGCAGCTGAACGCTGTGGACCATACGCGGGAACTGCGCACGCTGCAGTTGGCCAGCGAGGCCGCCGCGGCCATGGAACGCGAGGCCCATTGAGCATATTTGCCGTTCACCGGCCATACCTTGGCACTTTGAACGGCCCCATGCATGCACGCACCATACTGCCCGGGGAAACCCATGCCCTGCGCCAACAGCTCCTGCGGCCAGGGCGCCCGATAAGCGAGATGGAATGGCCACTGGACAACGATCCGGGCACCTTCCATGTGGGGGTGGAGCATGAAGGAAAGATCATCGCCGTGGCCACTTTCCAGCCCCAACCGCATGAGCGCCTGCATGGCAACTGGCAATTCCGGTTGCGCGGCATGGCCACCGAGCCCGCCTACCAGGGCAAGGGTGCCGGGCGTGAACTGGTGCGTTTCGGCCTGAACCTGGCCAAACAGCGCATGGCCGACCAAGTGTGGTGCCTGGCCCGGGTGAACGCCTTGGACTTTTACGGCCACTGTGGTTTCCGTGATGAAGGCACCGTGATGTTGATCAGCGGCATCGGCGTGCATCATTTGATGTATCACCTGTTGTGATCCGCAAGGCCCTGCCCCAATATGGCGGCTGGCTGGCCGCGCTGCTGCTGCTCAACCTCGGGCTCAAATTGGCGTGGACCGGCGTGAACGAACTCTCCGGCGATGAACCGTTCACGGTGTACTGGGCCTCCAGGCCGCTGGGGGAACTTTGGGCCCTTCTCCGTTCCGAGAACAACCCGCCGCTGTTCTTCCTGCTCATGCATTACTGGGAGCGGCTTTTTCCCCTCGACCCCGCGTGGTTGCGCATCCCTTCGGCCCTGTTCAGTGCGCTTACGGTTTGGCCGCTCTACCTTCTTGGCCGTCGGTTGGGCGGTACGGTGGCGGGCCTTACCGCCGGGCTGATCTTCACTTTTTCCACGCACAGTTACGCTTTTGCTCACGAGGTGCGCGCATATGCGTTGCTGGTATTGGCGTGCACCTGGGCCGCATGGCAAATGGTGCGGTTGGCCGACGACCACGAGCGGTTTCCATCGCTAAGGCCCGCCACGATCGGCTGGTTGGTGGCCGCCAATGTCCTCGCCACCTGGGCGCATTATTTCGGCTGGCTCATGGTGGGCATCCAGGTCATTCTCGTGTTCGCCGTACCCAGGCTGCGCCCGGTGCGTGCCAAAATGCTGGCCACTGCCTTCGTCACCCTATTGCTCAATCTGCCGGTATTGGGCATTCTCCGCCACCGGGCCGGTGAAAGCCTGGGCCAAGGCACGTGGCTGTCACCACCCACTTGGGAGGAACCCTACAACATGCTGCTGCGCTGGGCGAACGCGCCGGTGGTGGCCGTGTTCTTTTTGGCGTTGGTGGGCTACACGCTGTGGAAACGTCGCGGACGATACGGCGATCTGGCCATTCCACTTTATTGGACCTGGCTGCCGCTGCTCGGCATGTTCGTCGTTTCGGTGCGCTTCCCCATTTACCTGGACCGTTACCTGCTCTTCGCCTCACCGGGCTTCTATTTGTTGGTGGCGCTTTCCGCCGCGGAATTGCCCAGAAAAGGCAAGCTTAACCTTTTCGGCAGCGCGCTATGCGTGGCGGCCATGGCGGGCACCTTCAAGCCGTGGCAAGGCAATGGCCAGCATCCTTCAGATGTGGTGGCACAGGTACAAGCATGGCGCGGCGGCCAGGGCGCAGTGATCATACAGCCGCCGTGGTACCAGCTCACCTACGCATGGGCCAATGACCGCACCATGTTCAGGGGCGCCACCCCACTGCCGCTTGCGTTGCGCGAAGGAAACATCCTTGCGGTGCATGACACCATGCCGGTGCTTGACCCCACCATTACCACCGTGGTGCATGTGGATGCCTGGGCCGGTCTCCCAGACCCGCAATTCCGCGTGCTCGGCCAGCTGAGGGAACGCTTCACGCAGATCGATTCCGTGGAGGCCGATAAAAAGGTGGTCGTCCGGTTATTCGAGGTGAAGTAACGCTTTAACCGGCCATCATCCATCTGGACCAACGGTGTAGTGAGCGGCACGGTGCAGGTACAACCGCCCATTGGGCCACTATACATTCGCTTGATGAAAACCTCCTCCACCGCCTTGTGCGCAATGGCCGCAATTGGCCTTGCCACCGCCTGTGGCCAGCAGGCCAAGCAGCCCGAAAAGCAGACGGCACTACCCCCGCCCCGGATACCGGTGGAAGACTTCTTCCGCAACCCGGAGAAATCCAGCTTCCGCATCAGCCCCGATGGCAACTACTTCAGCTACCGCGCACCTTGGCAGGGCCGGATGAACATCTTCGTGCAGCCCCTGGCCGGGGGCGATGCCGTGCAAGTAACGCACGACACCATACGCGATGTGGGCGGCTACTTCTGGAAGGGCGATCGCCTGCTCTATGGCCGCGACATCAATGGCGATGAGAACTTCATCGTGTTCAGCGCCAGCAAGGATGGGAACGACGTAAAGGCACTGACCCCGGAAACAGGCGTGCGGGCCGGGGTGATGGACGACCTGCACAACATCCCCGGCATGGAGAACAGCGTCATCATACAGATGAACAAGCGCAACCCGCAAGTATTCGACCCGTACTTGGTGAACATCGTAACGGGCGAAACCAAGCCGCTGTACGACAACAAGGAGAACTTTGAAGGATGGGTGACCGACCACAAGGGCGTGATCCGCATGGCCACCAAGACCGAGGGCACCGACAACGTACTGTTCTACCGTGCCACGGATAAAGAACGCTTCAAGGAGATCATGCGCACCGGGTACCGCGACAGCTTCAATCCGCTGTTCTTCACCTTCGACAACAAAAACCTCTATGCCAGCAGCAACCTTAACGGCCGCGACAAGAACGCGATCGTGGAATGGGACATCGCAACCGGGAAGGAGTTGAAGGAGATCTATGCCGACCCGGACTACGACGTGGACGGCTTGGCATACAGCCGCAAGCGGAACGTGCTGACCATGGTGACCTGGACCGGGGAAAAAAGCGGGCGCAAGATCCTGGACCCTGTTACCCAAGCGCTGTACGACACGCTGGCCCGGCCGATGAAGGACTACGAATACTGGGTGTACGGGGAGAATGACAACGAGGACAAATTCATGGTTTGGGCCGGCAATGACCGCATGCCGGGCAAATACTACTTCCATGATGCCGCTGACAGGCAAACCAAGGAAATGGCCACGTTGTACCCTTGGCTCAAGGAGGATGACCTGGCGGAAATGAAGCCGATCAGCTACCAAAGCCGCGATGGCCTTACCATTCATGGCTACCTTACCCTGCCCAAGGGCATGGAGGCAAAGAACCTGCCGGTGGTGATCAACCCCCATGGCGGCCCATGGGCCCGCGACGAGTGGGGCTACAACTCCGAGGCGCAGCTTTTGGCCAACCGCGGCTATGCCGTGTTGCAGATGAACTTCCGTGGCAGCACCGGCTACGGCCGCAAATTCTGGGAAGCAAGCTTCAAGCAATGGGGCAAGACCATGCAGAACGACATCAGCGATGGCGTGGAATGGCTGGTGAAGCAGGGCATCGCCGACCCGGCCCGGGTGGCCATCTATGGCGGCAGTTATGGTGGCTATGCCACGCTGGCGGGCATCACCTTCACACCGGACCTGTATGCCTGTGCGGTGGACTATGTGGGCGTAAGCAACCTCTTCACCTTCATGAACACGGTACCGCCCTATTGGGAACCGTTCAAGAAAATGATGTACGAAATGGTGGGCGACCCGAAGAAGGACAGCCTGATGATGCGCGAGGCATCACCGGTTTTCCATGCGGACCGCATCAAATGCCCATTGTTCATCGCCCAGGGCGCACACGACCCGCGCGTGAACAAGGATGAAAGCGACCAAATGGTAGCGGCCCTGAAGGCGCGTGGCATTGAAGTGGAGTACATGGTGAAGGACAATGAAGGCCACGGTTTCCACAATGAAGAGAACCGCTTCGATTTCTACAACGCCATGGACAAATTCCTGGATGCACACATCGGCAGCGGCTACAAGCCAGAGGCGCCCGCCGCCAAGCTGTAGGATACACGGCATTTGCATGCTGCAAAAAACGCCTGGGGCAACCTGGGCGTTTTTCATGGCCGCGGTCCAGCTACCCCATACCGGGGCTGGGCACCGCCCCCGGTATCGCATCCGTCATACGGCATAAGCGCCGAATGGCCAACCGCTTAGTACTTTTCCGGACCCCATTACCCGCCGATGCTCAAGCCCATTACCCTCCTTGCCGCCTTGGCCGCGCTGCCCGTTTCGGCCCAAGTGGTGATCAATGAGGTGAACACGTCAAACCTGGCCGGCTTCACCGATTCCTTCGGGGCCCATGAAGATTGGGTGGAGCTGTACAACACCACCGCCGTGCCGGTTGACCTTGGCGGCTGGTACTTGAGCAACAAGGTGAACAACCCCACCAAATGGGCCTTCCCTGCAGGGGCATCCATTGCAGCGAATGGCCATTTGGTCGTTTTCTGCAGCAAGCGCAACACGCAAGCTGGAGGTAGTTACCACACCAGCTTCAATTTGGAGCAGACCAGCAACGACCATGTGGTACTGTCGGACCCCTCGGCCGTGATCGTGGACGATGTGACCCTGCAGGACCTGCTCACGCAAACCGAGCATAGCCGAGGCCGCACCACCGATGGCGCCGCCACTTGGGCGCTGTTCACCACGCCAACGCCCGGCACGGCGAATACGGGCGCCGTGCCCTACTACCCGGCCAAGCCGCAGCTCAGTCCCAACGCGGGCTTCTTCACCGGGGCGGTAACGGTTTCCGTTGCCGATGCCGGATCGGGCGGTACCGTGCGCTACACGCTCGATGGATCGGCACCCACCGCAGCATCCGCGGCATTCACGGGGCCAATAGCGATCAACGCCACCACCGTGGTGCGCGCGGCACGGTTCAGCGATACGCCCGGCGCACCGGCCAGCTTCATCGAGACCAATACCTATTTCATCGGTGTATCGCACACCACGGCGGTGATCAGTGCAAGCGGGTCAGATGTGGCCAGCCTGCTGAACGGGAATGGCGCCCTGCGCCCGATCGGCTCATTCGAATATTTCGGCCCGGACCAGCAACTGCGCGATGAGGCCACCGGGGAATTCAACAAGCACGGCAACGATTCGTGGGCCTACCCCCAGCGCGGTTTCGATTACATCGTTCGCGACCAGACCGGCTACAACGATGTGATCCATTACCCCGTGTTCCACTCCTCGCCGCGCAACAAGTTCCAACGCTTGATCATCAAGGGCGGGGCCAACGACAACTATCCCTTCGAACAGGGGGCGCACATCCGCGATGCCTACGTGCACAGCCTTTCGCAAAGCGGCCACCTGAAACTGGACGCCCGGACCTACGAACCCTGCGTTCTGTACGTGAACGGGCAGTACTGGGGCGTATACGAGATCAGGGAAAAGGTGGATGACAACGACTATACCCGCGAATACTACGACCAGGATAAATATGACCTGCAATACCTGAAGACCTGGGGCGGCACGTGGAGCGAATACGGCGGCCCACAGGCACAAGCGGACTGGAACGACCTGCGCACGTACATCATGGGCAACAACATGGGCGATGCCACCGCCTTTGCCTACGTGGATGAGCGCTTCAGCTGGAAAAGCCTGGTGGATTACGTGGTGCTGCACAGCTACACCGTGTGCAGCGATTGGCTGAACTGGAACACCGCCTGGTGGCGGGGGATGGACCCGGCGGGTGACCACAAGAAATGGGGCTACACGTTGTGGGACAATGATGCCAGCTTCGGCCATTACATCAATTACACCGGCATTCCCGACCTGACCGCCGCTGCGGACCCCTGCAACGCCGAGGCCCTTCCCGACCCGGGCGGACAGGGCCACATACCCATCCTGCAAAAGCTGATGGACGAAAACCCGATGGTGCACGACTATTATGTGAACCGTTACATAGACCTCGGCAATACCCTGTTCAGCTGCCAGCGCATGCTGCCCTACTTGGACAGCCTTGTGGCGTTGATCGCGCCCGAAATGCCGGGGCAAGTGGCCCGTTGGGGCGGCACCGTGGCCGGCTGGCAGGCCAATGTGCAGGCCATGCGCGATTTCATCGAGGCCCGCTGCACGGCCATCCAACAGGGCATGGTGGATTGTTACAACCTCGAAGGCCCGGACAGCGTGGTGTTCAAGGTGGATCCGCCATTGAGCGGTACCATCAAGATCAATTCGATCACCCCCGCGCAACTCCCCTTCGCGGGGCTGTATTACGGAGGCATAAACACAACCTTGCAGGCCAAGGCGGCGGAAGGCTGGGAATTCGACCACTGGACCACGGTGCACGCCACGGTAGCGCCCACCCTGGGCGACTCCATCGTGGCCACCAACTTCAACGGGCCCGATACGGTGATCGCGCATTTCAAGCCTCCCCTCACCTACCCTGTGGTGCTGCTCACCGATCCGCCGGGCAGCGCGGACATCCGGTACAACCACGACCTGTACCAGCAATTCCCGGCCATGGTACAGCGTTTCCCGGAAGCGGTGGACACACTAACGGTGATCCCTGGGCTGTATTGGAATTTCAAGTACTGGGAATTCAAGTACAATACACCGAACCAGAACGACACCACCATGCGGCAGATCCCGGTCACCATTTTCGCGCCGGACACCATTATTGCCCACCTCGAACAGCAGGAATATGCCTATTGGACACCCAATGCATTCAGCCCCAATGGCGACGGAATAAACGACACTTGGCGGCCCGTGAACAATGCCGTTGACCTGGAGAGCTACGACCTGCGCATTTTTGACCGTTGGGGGCATGAGGTGTTCGCCAGCACTGACCCGTTTGAGGAATGGGATGGGCGCAATGTGAAGACCGGCGTGTACGTGTACCGCGCCCGGCTGCGCGAGGCATTCGGGCTGGCTGACCATACCTTGCTGGGGCACGTTACCGTGCTACCTTAGTCGCATGGGTCATTGGCCGGCATCGCCCTCCCAGCGCAACGCCACGCTCGGTTTCATCCTGCTCGCCTTCGGCATCAGTTGGCTCCTTTTCGCTTTGGGCAGGTTGCTGCTCGGCCCGCCTCCTACCTTGGCCTGGACCGCGGTCGCGGCCGTATTCATGCTCGGGCCGGGCATGGCCGTGCTCATTCTGCGCAGGCCGCTTCATCTGTCGTGGGCCGATCTGGGCGTTACCTGGTCGGGGATCCGGTGGAAATGGATGGCGTTGGCGCTGTTGTTCGCACTGGCCGTACCGTTGGGCACCCTGCTCTTCAACTGGCTGCTCGGCAACGTGCTGCACATTGCGGGCTTCGGCCGTACCGCCATAACCATGGAAATGGCGCGGGAACGCATCTTGGCCATGGCAGGCCCGGAAGCAGGGGCGGCCGCCAAACAGCTGGATGGCCTGCGCATGGGTGCCATTGGGCTGTTGCTACTCACCTTGCTTGCCGGCGCCGTGGCCGGTTGCACGGTCAATTTTGCCTTTGCCATGGGTGAGGAGCTGGGCTGGCGCGGCCTGCTGTTCCGTTCCACCGCTGCCCTGGGGCCCTGGCGCCAGAGTTTGGTGATCGGCCCTGTTTGGGGCCTGTGGCATGCCCCGCTGATCCTCCAAGGCCACAACTACCCGGACCATCCCGTGGCAGGGGTGCTGATGATGTGCCTTTTCACCACGGTCCTTTCCTTGCCGCTGGCCTGGTTCCGCACACACAGCCGCTGCGTATGGGCCGCCGGCGTATGCCATGGCACGGTGAACGCCGTGGCCGGTGTGGTGGCCTTATTCAGCTCATACGGCAACAGCCTGCTGGGTGGCGCGGCCGGACTGTCCGCCGTGCTGGCCGTGGCCATGCTGGGCGGCATGCTCGTGCTGTTCCACCCGCACCCACGCGCCACGGCTGTAACGGCATGAGATCTTGGCCCATTTTCCTGCTCGCTGGCACTATTGGCTGCGGTGGTCCGGATCATGTGCAGGCCGTACGGGACAAGGCCGGGCGCACACGGGCCGAAGTGACCTGGGTGGGCGGCAAAAAAGAAGGTGCGGTGCGTTTTTTCCACCCGGACGGCCATTTACAGACCGAGGGCCAATACAGCGGCGACAGCCGGCATGGCGCATGGACCAGCATATCGCCGGCCGGAGACACCCTGTCCGTGGTAACCTATCGCTTTGGCAAGAAGGACGGCCTGCAGGCCTACTGGGCGCCCAACGGGCAGTTGTTGCGCTTGGAGCGGTTCCGTGACGGCGAACCCGACGGGGTGCTGTACCGCTTCTTTTCCGATGGCACACTACGCCAGGCCTGCCGGTACGAAAACGGTGTGCTGCACGGCGAATTCCTTGAATGGTTCAAGGCGGACAGCACTTCCATTGGGCTGACGATGGGGCACTATGAAAACGGGGTGCGCACCGGTTTGTGGACCTGGTTCTACGGCAATGGCAGGCCACAACGGCAGGGCCGCTACAGGAAAGGCGCGCCCGTGGGCACCTGGCGCCGCTGGGGCCCGGGGGGCGGGCCGCCCACCTTGGTGCACAACGCCATGGAATAGCCCGGTCAGGGAAGCACTTTGCCCGGGTTCAGGATCCCTTGGGGGTCGAACACCCGCTTGATGCCGCGCATCAATTCCAGTTCGGTGGCGCCGAAGGCCACATCCATGTAAGGCCGTTGCACCAGCCCAATACCGTGCTCGCCGCTGATGGTGCCCCCGATGGACACGGTGTATTCGAACAACGCGCGGATCGCGGCGGGCAGCTCGTTCTTCCAACGCAGATCATCCATATCACCCTTGATGATGTTGACGTGCAGGTTGCCATCGCCAGCATGGCCGTAGCACACGCTGTGGAAACCATGGCGGGCACCCAGCTCCTTCACCTTGGCCAGCAGCGACGGCAACTGGTACCGCGGCACCACGGTGTCCTCTTCCTTGTACACGCTGTTGCTTTTCACCGCTTCGCCCACCCTTCGCCGCATCATCCATAATTTCTCCTTTTCGGCGGCGGTTTCAGCGAAAAGCACGTCCTGGCAATAATGCTCCTCCATTACCTGCATGATCGCTTCGCAGTCGCGCATCAGCTCATCGGCGTGGTTGCCGTCCACCTCCACCAACAGGTGCGCTGCGGTATCATCCGCCACGGCGATGTTCACCCCTTCCACAAAGCGCATGGTCCATAACAGCGCATCGCGCTCCATGAATTCAAGGGCACTGGGCGTAATGCCCGCCCTGAACACGGCGCTCACGGCTTCGCAGGCTTTTTGGGCATCACCGAAGGGCACCAGCATCAACCGCGTTTCCTTGGGCATGGGCACCAGCCTGAGCACCGCCTTCGTGATCACGCCCAGCGTGCCCTCGCTGCCCACCATCAAGCGGGTAATGTCGTAGCCGGTGGCATTCTTCAGCGTGTTGGCACCGGTCCATATCACTTCGCCGCTGGCCAGCACCACTTCCAGGTTCAGCACGAAATCGCGCGTTACGCCATATTTCACCGCGTGCGGCCCTCCCGCATTCTCGGCCAGGTTGCCGCCGATCGTGCAACTGCCACGGCTGCCCGGGTCGGGTGGGTAGTACAATCCTTTCACGGCCACGGCTTCCTGCAGCACTTGGGTGATCACCCCAGGCTCCACCGTCACCTGCAAATTCTGCTCATCGATCGCCAAGATCCGGTCCATGCGGTCCAGCGCCAGCCCCACCCCGCCCTGCACGCAGAGGGCACCGCCGCTCAGCCCCGTGCGCGCCCCGATGGGCGTTACCGGTACCGCATGCTGGGAACAGATCCGCAATACGGCCGAGACCTCGGCCGTGTTCAGTGGCCGCACCACCACCTGTGGGGGATGAAGAAGATCCTCCGTTTCATCGCGGCCATAACGATCCAGCACATCGCGGTCCACCTGAACAGTGCCTGTGGGCACCGCTTGGCGCAAGGCCTCCACAAAACCGTTCGGCAGCGGCAGCGCCGTTCCTGGGGTTCCTGTATTCATGGCCGCTAAGTTCGGGCGCAGCCACCATCCAGCAGGGACCTTACGCGTTTTTGCCGGTTTCAAAGCGCGCGGTACCGCACCACGCGGAAAGCCCGGGAATTGAATTAGCTTGCACATAAATTACAACCCCATGTTCCCCACCCGTATCGCCTTGCTTTCATTCCTTTTCATCGCGGCGCAGGCAAGCGCCCAGAACATCGGCATCAATACCACGGGCGCCGCACCCGCTGCCAGTGCCATGCTGGATATTGATGCCAACAACCGTGGGCTGCTCATTCCGCGATTGACCGCCGCGCAGCGCGCAGCCATCACCGCGCCAGCCACCGGCCTTTTGATATACCAGACCGATGGCACGACCCCAGTTCCGGCAAATCAGTTCTGGTACTATGATGGTACATCATGGCGAACCTTGTTTTCGGAACGTGTTGGTTGGAGCATTTGGGGTAATGCCGGCACGGTGGCCAGCACAAATTTCGTGGGCACTACTGACAACGTCGCGCTGCATGTCCGCACCAACAACGTGCAGCGTTTTGAATTCACCACGGCCGGCGCGCTACAATCCTTTGGGGATGGCACTCCCGCTACTCCTGCATATAGCTGGACGGGGAATACGAACATGGGCCTCTTCCGGGCAACAACGAGCACGTTGGGATTCTCAACCGCCGGAGCCGAGCGAATGAGGTTAACCAATACCGGTCAATTGCTGGTGAATACGCAAACAACGGCATTGGCAACCGCGGCTGTGGAAAGCCGAATTAGCGAAACTTTCACAACTGGCATACTCGGTTTCGGGAATGGTGGTGATGTAGCGATCAGAGCTGAAAACAGGGCGGCGGCAAGTGATGCGCTTTGGGCCCTCAACACTGCGCCCAATGGTAATGGACCCGGCTCTGCGCTTTGGGCTACCTCCAATCAGTTGGGGGGGTCCACCATTGTCGCCGGGCTTCGATCCAACGGCTTTTTTGATGCCGCGGTGATTTCTGCGATCGCGGCCCCCACGCCTGTGAATACCAGATCGTTTGGAATTATTGCTGAGACCAATAGCACCCATGCTCAAGGCACCGCCATACAAGGCCAAACCTCGGGACGGGCCGGAGGAACTTTCCTTTCTTCATGGGCAAACGTGAATGCGTTGGGGGCAACTGGCCAGATCATCAGCTCGGCCGGTACGGATGCCATTGGGCTTCTAGGGCGTTCTGGCGCAATCGGCAATTTTGGCTATGGCGTTGTTGGACAGGGGAATTGGTATGGGGTATTTTCCAACAATGATATGGGGGCAGTTGGTACTAAGACTTTTCTGATCGATTATCCCTTAGATCCCGAAAATAAGCTTCTCCGGCATTCCTCCGTAGAGTCACCGGAAGTGCTCAACCTTTATCGCGGAAGTGCCATACTCGATTCCGAAGGGCATGCCATGGTGCAACTGCCGGAATACTTCAATGCCATCAACACCAATTTCACATACCAGCTCACCGCTGTGGGTGCTCCGATGCCGGATCTCTACATAGCCGATGAAGTGGCCAACAATGCATTTACAATTGCTGGCGGAACTCCGGGAAAGAAGGTGCACTGGGTGGTGTTTGCTGAAAGAAATGACCCATACATGCAACACCATCCGGAGAAACGCGCGGTGATCTTGGTCAAGAAAAACGAGGAAAAGGGTATGTATTATAAGCCTGAGCTATATGGCCAACCTGAAGAGAAGGGCATTTTTCACAAGTACGAGATGAGGATGTCCGAGGCGAAGGAGCGGCGGATGGACGATAGCCTGAAAATTGAACACAAATAGGGGGACAGGTTATTTTCTAGGTTATTTCTTGGGCATCGGTCAGGTGCGTGGCATGGTACGCTACAGGAACTTGGCCCAACACGTTGTTCGGAGGCTTAGCCTCGGCAGATTGTTTTCAGGCCGCCCGGGGCACGATCCTACCTATGCCAACGAGGAAGCGAACCCCCGTTGGTTCAGCCATGTAGTGCTTGAAACTACATGGAAGGCTACAAACCGGACGGAATTCACAAAGGGCGACTAACACGCATAGCGCCTTAGTCAACCCAGATCATGCATACATTGGTGCGTAGGCCATTCAAAAAGGCTTACCGGTGTGCCAAGCCGAACTATGGGATCCCGGTTATTTTGGCCCCATGGAAAAGCACTTTCTATGGCTGCTCTGCCTCCTTACCTCGGGCGTTGGCCCCACCCGCGCCCAAAAGCCCCTCACCAACCAGCTCATCTGGTACAGCAACACCTTCGCCAGTGAACAGGTGTCGGGCCTGGCCAGCATGAAGGATGGCGTGCACTACAGCACGCTTGAACGCGGCGGAAACGGACTGGAGGTGAACATTTATGAATACCGCACCGGCCGGAAAACAGGCACCGTGCTCCGCAGCGCGGACCTGGTACTGAAGGGGGGAACAGAAACGGTACCCTTGGAGGATTATGAGTTCAGCGGAGATGAGCGGAAACTGATGGTGCGCAGCGCCATGGAACCGCTGTACCGCCACAGCTACTACGCATACAATTTCGTGTACGACCGCGCCACCAAGGCCCTGGTGCCCTTGGCCGATACCACCTTGGGCAAGCAGCGCCTGGCCACCTTCAGCCCCGATGGCTCACACGCAGCCTTTGTGCGGGGCAACAACCTGTACACCGTGGACCTGGCCACCATGAGGGAAACCGCCGTGACCACCGATGGCGAATGGAACAAGGTGATCAATGGGGCGCCCGATTGGGTGTACGAGGAGGAATTCGAATTCACCCAAGGCTATGCGTGGAGCCCCGATGGCAACAAGATCATCTTCCTGCGCAGCGATGAAAGCCGCGTGCAGCAATACGAGCTTACCTATTACCGGGGCAAGCTCTACCCCGAACAGTACCGGTTCAAATACCCCAAGGCCGGCGAGGCGAACAGCCTGGTGGGCCTGCATGTGCACGACCTGGCCACGGAAACAACAACGGCCGTGCCCTTGGCCACTGAAGAAACCGACATCTATTTGCCGCGTTTCGGCTTCAGCAATTCCGGCACGGCCTGGTTCATGCGGCTCAACCGCTTGCAGAACGAAAAACTCATCTACACGGTGAACGTGGCCGGGGGCAAGGTGGCCACAGGGCCGGAATTGATATACAAGGAAAACAGCCCAACCTACATTGAAGTAGGCGACGACCTGCACTTCCTGGCGGATGGCAGCTTCATCCTGATCAATGAACAGGATGGTTGGAACCACATTGTTTGGAACAGCGCCGACGGGAAGGTGCAGCGCGTACTGGCACCTGGTCCCTACGATGTTACGGGCCTGCTCGGGGTGGATGAAAGGAACAAGCGGGTGTACTTCACGGCAAGCAAGCATGCCCCCACGCAACAAGAGGTATGGATGGTGGGCCTGGACGGCAAGGGCTTGAAGGAATTGTCGCCGAAGGGCGGAATGAATGATGCCGACTTCAGCATGGGCTTCAAATATTTCATCAACCGGCGAAGCACGGCCAACACACCCGAGGAAACCACGCTGCATGATAGTAATGGCAAGCTGGTCAAGGTGTTGAAGGACAACGCCAAGCTGAAGGCCGCCTTGGCGGAGTATGGCCTGCAGCCCAAGGAATTCCTGCAAGTTGATGTGGGCGAAGGCCTGGTGCTGAACGCTTGGATGATCAAGCCGCCCAATTTCGACGCCACACGGAAATACCCCGTTTTCATGACCCAGTACAGCGGCCCCAATAGCAATAGCGTGCTGGACAGGTTCGGGGGGCGCGATTACCTGTGGCACCAGTTGTTGGCGCAAAAGGGCTACATCGTGGTATGCGCCGATGGCCGGGGAACCGGGCGGCGGGGCCGCGACTTCAGGCATGTGACCTATGGCCAGCTCGGCAAATACGAGACCATGGACCAAACGGCGGTGGCCCAATGGCTGAGCCGCCAACCCTACGTGGATGCCGGACGCATAGGCATACAGGGCTGGAGCTATGGCGGCTACATGAGCTCGTTGTGCATCACCAAGGGTGCAGATACCTTCAAGGCGGCCATTGCCGTGGCCCCGGTGACCAACTGGCGCTACTACGACAGCATATACACCGAACGGTACATGGGCCTGCCGCAAAACAATGCGGAGGGCTATGACGACAACAGCCCGATCAACCATGTCGCGGGGCTGAAAGGCGCTTACCTGATGGTGCACGGCCTGGCCGATGACAATGTGCACTACCAGAATGCGGCCGAAATGACCAGCGCGCTGGTGCGCTCGAACAAACAGTTCACCGAAATGATCTACCCCGACCGCAACCACGGCATCTACGGAGGAACCACGCGGCTGCACCTGTTCACGCTGATGACCGATTTCCTGCTGAACAACCTCTAAGCCGGGACCCGGTACGCAGCCGGCGCGAATTGACGAATTGGAGGGTCGCTGCATTCTTCTACCTTGCCGCGCGGAAAAAACCTACAAGTCCATCCACCATGCCACAAACCACGGCCGCCGCCAAAGGCCACCCGAAAGGATTGTACCTGCTCTTCGTCACCGAAATGTGGGAGCGCTTCAGCTATTATGGCATGCGCGCCATCTTCATGCTGTTCATGGTGCAGGCCCTGTACATGAGCGACCAGAATGCCAGCAACGTGTACGGAAGCTACACCGGCCTGGTGTACCTCACCCCGCTGCTGGGCGGTTACATCAGCGATCGTTTCTGGGGCAACCGGCGCAGCATTCTGGTAGGCGGCTTGCTGATGGCACTAGGCCAGTTCCTGCTGTTCTTCAGCGCCACCCTGATCACCGATGGCAGCCAGAGCGCTGCGGCCATCAGCGCCATGTGGGCCGGCCTCACGTTCCTGATCATCGGCAATGGCTTCTTCAAGCCCAACATCAGCACCATGGTGGGGCAGCTCTATCCGCCCAATGACCCGCGCATCGACCGCGCCTTCACCATCTTCTACATGGGCATCAACCTGGGGGCGCTGTTCTCACCGCTCGTATGCGGCGGGCTTGGCGATACCGGCAACCCGTTCGACTTCAAATGGGGTTTCCTGGCGGCGGGCATCGGCATGCTCATTGGCACCTTCACCTTTGAGCTGCTGAAGAACAAATACCTCGTGCACGACGATGGCACCCCCGTGGGCATGCCGAAAAAGAAAATGGACAAGTCCACCATACTGACCATCGTGGGTTCGGTGGCCTTCATTTTCGTATTGCTCAACTTCAAGTCGTGGTTCAAGTCCGAGATCGACCTGGTGGGTTACCTGATCTATGGCGCCATGGTGGCCATGCCCATCATCATCTTCAGCGATAAAGCGCTGGTGAAGCAGGAAAAGCAGCGCATCAGCGTGATCTTCATCCTGGCCTTCTTCGTGATCTTCTTCTGGGCCTGCTTTGAACAGGCCGGCGCCTCCCTCACCTTGTTCGCCGATCGCCAGACCGACCGGCACATAGCAGGTTGGGAAATGCCGGCCTCATACTTCCAAAGCGTGAACCCCATCTTCATCATCACCTTGGCACCGCTGTTCAGCATGTTCTGGGGTTTTCTCGGCAAGCGCGGGCTCGAACCTTCTTCCCCGTTGAAAATGGCCATGGGCCTGGGCCTGTTGGCCTTGGGCTATGCGGTGATCGCCTTCGGGGTGCACGGTGTCGCGCCATCGGCCAAGATCAGCATGTGGTGGCTGATCACCCTGTACGGCCTGCATACCATGGGCGAGCTCTGCCTTTCGCCGATCGGCCTGAGCATGGTGAGCAAGCTGGCACCGCTCCGTCTCTCATCCTTGCTCATGGGCACCTGGTTCCTGGCCAATGCCGCGGCCAACAAGTTCGCCGGTACGCTCAGCGGCCTTATCCCGCCCAGTGCAGAAG
Source organism: Flavobacteriales bacterium (assembly GCA_044507815.1). Taxonomy (GTDB): domain Bacteria; phylum Bacteroidota; class Bacteroidia; order Flavobacteriales_F; family PHOS-HE28; genus PHOS-HE28. The sequence goes on from JBIQIX010000007.1 coordinate 146,734, forward strand.
AGGTGGCAACGGGAAAGTCGGTGATCCCCAGCTTCGTGGGTTTCAGCATCGATAACCTCTTCGACTTTTTCCTGGTCTTCATTGCGCTCAGCGGAACCGCCGCGGTACTGTTGCTGGTGATCCACCGGTGGTTGCAAAAGCGAATGCACGGCGTGAACTGATCCCGTTGACCTGAGCAGCGGCATGTACAGGACCACCGATCGCGTGGCCTTGCATGCCCACAGCCCTGCAACACCTTCCACTGAACGACCAACGCACCAAGCCATGTCCACCACGGCACGACACCCCAAGGGCCTTTATGTCCTGTTCTTCACCGAAATGTGGGAACGCTTCGGCTACTACCTCATGCTCGGGATCTTCAGCCTGTACATGCTCGATTCCTGGGACAATGGGGGCATGGGCTTCAGCAACGTGCAGAAGAGCGATGTGTACGGCACGTACCTGGGCCTGGTGTACCTCACCCCGTTCATCGGCGGCCTGCTCGCCGACCGCGTGCTGGGCTACCGCAAAAGCATATTCGCCGGCGCCACGCTGATGGCCGCGGGCTATTTCGGCCTGGCCATCCATAGCACCACCGCCTTCTACGTATCCCTGCTGCTGATCATTCTGGGCAACGGCCTGTTCAAGCCGAACATCTCCACGCTGGTGGGCAACCTCTACAACGACGAGCGCTACCGCGAGAACAAGGACGCGGGCTACAACATCTTCTACATGGGCATCAACATCGGTGCCTTCATCTGCAATTTCGTGGCCGCCTACCTGCGGATCAATTACAGCTGGGGCCACGCATTCACCGCCGCCGGCATAGGCATGGTGATCGGCATACTGGTGCTCATATTCGGGCAACGGCACGTAAAGGAGGCCGACGTGACCAAACCCATGGAGCCGGGCGATATGTCGCTGGGCCGGATCATGGCCGTGGTATTGCTGCCCATGTTCGCCTTCGGGCTGCTGGGCTACCTGATCCCGGGAAATGTTTTCGGAAGCGACACCAACGATGCGTTCATCTTCGGCTGCATTCCCGTGATCGCCTTCTTCATTTACCTGTTCATCACCGCCCGGCCCGAGGATAAGCGGCCCATCGGCGGCCTGTTGGCCGTGTACGGCTGCATCGTGATCTTTTGGGCCGTGTTCAAGCAAAATGGCGATGCCCTTACCGTATGGGCCGAACGCTACACCGACCGTGAAATGCCCGCCGCCGTGGCCAAGCTGGCGGAACCTGTGGGCATGGTGCAGGCCGTTACCAACCGGGGCCCGGGAACCGACGCTCGCAGCGCCGATTACTTCAGCAACCTGCCCGCGGCACAGGTACCCGCCGAAGGCCAAAGCCTGAAACTGTACTCCACCGAGCTCTACCAAAGCATCAATCCGTTCTGGATCATCTTGCTTACACCGGTGGTGGTGGGCTTTTGGGGCTTCTTGCGCAGCCGGCGCCGCGAACCCTCCACGCCGGGCAAGATCGCGCTGGGCCTGTTCATCACGGCCATTTCCGCTCTGGTGATGGTGGGTGCCGTAATGGCCACCAACAACCTCGAAAGCAAGGCCAGTAGTTGGTGGTTGGTGGGCACCTACGGGGTGATCACCGTAGGTGAATTGTGCCTGAGCCCCATGGGCCTATCGCTGGTGAGCAAGCTCAGCCCAACACGGCTTACCGCGCTGATGATGGGCGGCTTCTTCCTCTCCACCTCGGTGGGCAACAAGCTCAGCGGCATCCTTTCAAGCCTGTGGGACAATTTCGGGCAGAAGGAGAATTTTTTCCTGATGAACTTCGGGCTTGCCTTGGGCGCCGCCGTGCTGATGCTGTTCATGCTGCCCTGGCTGCGGTCCATCATGCGGGAGAAGAACATCCATTGACATGGCCCGGATCCACGATCTTGCACCGCTGCCACGCCGCTGCGTATCCTTGTGATCCAACAACCGGCCCACAGGCCACCGCACCACAAGAACATGGAGACGACCTTGGAAGAGATCCGTGACTTCAAGGGGAAATACCCCAAACAACTGTGGCACTTGGCCGGCAGCGAAATGTGGGAGCGGTTCTGCTTCTACGGCCTGCGCGGCATGCTGGTGGTGTTCATGGTGAGCGAATTGAACATCCAGGCCAAGGAAGCCAACCTGCAGTACGGGGCCATCCAGGCCTTTGTGTACGCTTTCACTTTCGTGGGCGGCTTGTTCGCCGACAAGATCCTCGGCTTCCAAAAATCATTGTTCTGGGGTGCCGCCATGATGATCCTGGGCGGCCTGGTGATCGCCTTTTCGCCGCACGACTGGTTCTACTACGGCATCTGCTTCACCATCATCGGCACGGGCTTTTTCAAGCCCAACATCAGCACCATGGTCGGGCAGCTTTACCATGAAGGTGACCCGCGGCGCGATGCAGGTTTCAGCCTCTTCTACTCCGGCATCAATGCCGGCGCACTGCTCGGCGGCTCGCTGATGATCTATGTGGGCAAGCACCACAGCTGGCGCTGGGCCTTCCTGCTGGTGAGCATCGTTATGACCATCAGCCTGCTCAACTTTTGGTTCTACCGCAAGCACATGGGGCCCATCGGCCTCTCGCCGCTGCGCGAAACCGATACGCCCAAGTCGCAAAGGCTGAAGGAATTCGCCGTGTACATCGGCACCCTGCTGTGCATACCGCTTATTCTGGTGCTGGTGACCAACACCGGGTACACCGACCTCTTCATGTATGTGATCGGCCCGGTGGCCCTGGCCTACCTGCTGCTGATCATGCGCAAGCTCCACGATGCCGACGGTGCGGCGGGCAGCCCCCTGTGGCTAAGCATGAGCGCTGCATTGGTGCTGTTGGCCGGTGCGCTTCAGGTATTGGACACCATGGGGCGGGGCGTGGGCGCCGCGGCCGAGCAAACCGTATGGATCGCAACCGGCATAGCGTTCATACTGGCCATGATCAAGGGCAACCGTGTGCAAAAACGGTTGCACGCAGCCCTGATCTTCATCCTGTTCTCCATCGTTTTCTGGGCGCTGTACGAACAGGCCGGGGGATCACTCAGCATTTTCGCCCTCAACAACCTCAGGCACGAGCTGCTGGGCTTCATCCCCATGGACCCCAACGTGGTGAACAACGGGGCCAACGCACTCTTCATCATCCTGTTCGCGCCCTTGGTGGGCCTGCTCTGGATCTGGCTGGCCAAGCGCAAGCTGGAACCCAACTCCGTGGTGAAGTTCGGCCTCGGCTTCCTGTTGCTGGGCGCTGCCTTTTATGTGTTCTACAGCACGGTGTTCTTCGCCACCAAGGAAGATGGGCTCACCTCCATGAACATCTTCGTGCTGGCCTATTTGGTGATCACTTTCGGCGAGCTCTGCCTATCGCCGATCGGCCTTAGCCTGATGACCAAGCTGAGCCCGCAATCCATCCAGGGCCTGATGATGGGCATGTGGTTCCTGGCCAGTGCCTATGGCCAGTACGCTGCCGGCCTGCTGGGCGCGGGCATCAGTGTGGATGATTCCACCCCCAACTACGGCAAGCTGCTCGCCTACACCGATGGCTACCGTGAATTCGCCTTTTATGGGCTGGTGCTGGGCGCCGCCTTGATCGCCATTTCACCCTTGATCCGCCGCCTGATGAAGGGCATACACTGATCCATTCCATCGAGCGTTGAATGCGGCATGAACCTTGCCAGAGACCACAAATGAAGCTTTCCTACATGCACCCGATCCGCACCATGTTCCTGGCCGGTGCGCTTGCCCTGCTTGCGCCGGCCCTCAGTGCACAAACGCCTGGCCCGTTGGTAAAATGGACGGACCTGGAAACCGCCCAGAAAGCGGCCAAAAAAGACGGTAAGCCCTTACTGATCGATGTGTACACCAGTTGGTGCGGCCCCTGCCGCATGCTCGATGCCAACACCTTCGGCGACAAGCAAACGGCGGATTACATCAACGCCAATTACCACCCCGTGAAATTCAATGCCGAGGGCGGCGAACCGGTGGTGTTCAACGGCAAGACCTACACCAACCCCGGCTACAACCCCGGCATGGCCAACTCACGAAATGCCACCCATGAGCTTACCATGGCCATGGCACCGGTGAATGGCCGGGTGGCCTACCCCACCATCGTGTACATGGATAGCCAGGGCCAGATCCTTACACCCGTGCAAGGCTACATGACACCGGAACAGATCGAGCCCATCCTAAGGTATTTCGGCGATGGCGAATACAAGAAGGGCACCGAGTTCAGCACGTACCAGGCCAGCTTCAAGAGCAAGCGCGAACCCGCCGCCAAACCTTGAGCCGCGAAGCTTGGCCCTTCTTCATGCGCCGCGCCCTTCTCACCGCCAGCCTTTTCGTTAGCATCCTTGCCGGCGCACAGGTGCACAATTGGGATCCCCAGCCCTACCGGGGCGATGGCGGCATCAAGTTCCATGACGACCTGGACTTCTACCTCAATGGCTACAGCAAGGAGCAGATCCGGGACATGCGCCACCAGGTAAGCATGTGGCGCATGAACTTCGACAAAATGATCCGCGCCACGGTCAGGGACATCCAGGCCTACAGCGAAGGCGACAACATGGTGGCCAAGACGCACGATTTCAGCCTGCTCGACATACGCGCGGGGCGCAATTACAAGCTCAAGGAGCACGACGGGAAATTGCGGGCCTTCATGTTCGCCAGCCTCACCAACCCGCCCGCACGCATGCAACTCCCATACTGGGACCGGCTACGCACCAAGTACGACACAGCGCAGGTTGAGCTGTTCGTGATCTATGGCAAGGAGCTACACCCCGGCGACAAGAAGAAATTCAGGGCCTATCCACTGCCGAAGGACATGGACCAAAAACGTGGTTATGCCCGGGAGCTTTCCGCCATGACCGAACTGCCCGTGCTGGTGGACGGCATGGACGACGCCGTGCTGAAGGCATACGGGAGCGTGCCCAATGGCGCCTACGTGATCGATCGCGATGGCCGATTGATCTTCCGTGGCACATGGGCCGATGGCCGGAAGATCGAACAGATCCTGGATACCGTGCTCAAGTGGGAGGGCGAGGGCAAACCACGGTTGCCCGCACAACCCTGACGCGCTACACGCGGACCGCCTTCCAACGCCCCTGCCGGAAAACCCAAGCGGAAAGGACGGCGAGCAAGCTCTCGCTGAACGCAATTGAAATGAATACGCCGGTGGGCGCCTGCATGCTGGTTGCGAGATACCACGCCAACGGGATCTCCACCAACCAAAAACAGATCAGGTTCAGCCACACCGGTGTGAGGGCATCGCCCGCGCCATTGAAAGCCTGCGACAGCACCATGCCATAGGCGAAGAAGAAATAGCCGAGACTTACGATGCGCAGCGCCTGCACGCCCGTGTGCAGCACGGCATCACTGGTGGAAAACCACCCGATCAGGACGGGCGCGAGCAAAAGGAAGACCACCGTCATCGCGGTCATGTACACCATGTTGATATGGCCACAGAGCCATGTGCTTCGTTCAGCGCGATCGGGACTTCCAGCACCCAGGTTCTGCCCCACCAGGGTACTGGCCGCATTGGATATGCCGTAGGCTGGCAGCAACACCACCACGATGATGCGCACGGCTATGGTATAACCCGCCACCGCGTCGCTGCCAAAGCCGGCCACCACGCGCACCAGCACCAGCCAGCTGGCCGAGGCAATGAGGAATTGCGCGGCTGCCGCGCCCGAGAGGCGCACGATCCGCCATAGTGCCCCCCATGCAGGGCGCAGGTGCCTGGCGGCCAGCTTCACCTTGCCTCGTCCGTCGTACAAATGCCAGCACTGGTACACCACGCCGCAACCGCGGCCAATGATCGTGGCCACCGCGGCACCGGTAACGCCCATGGCAGGCACAGGCCCCAGGCCGAAAATGAGCAGCGGGTCCAACACGATGTTCACCCCGTTGGCCAGCCACAGCGCGCGCATGGCCAAGGCCGCATTGCCCGCCCCGCGGAAAATGGCATTGATGCCGAACAGCAACAGGATCACCACATTGCTGCCCAGCATAAGCGCCATGAACGGCCGGCCCATGGCCTCCACCCCGGGTGTGGCGCCCATAAGGCGCAGCATGGTGCCCGAATGGGCGATGGCGGGCAGGGCCAGCAGCAGGCCCAGCACCAACGCAATGAACAGGCCTTGCGCCGCCGCTTGGTTGGCCCCTTCGGTATCCTTCTCGCCCGTGCGACGCGATACCACGGCCGTGATGCCAGCTGCCAACCCCCAGGCCAAGGCATAGATCAGCATCATCACACCCTCGGTAAGGCCTACCACGGCCACCGCATCGGTACCCAAGCGGCTTACGAAGAACACATCAACAAGCGCGAACAGCGACTCCATCGCCATTTCAAGCACCATGGGTATGCTCAGCAACACCACCGCGCGCCGAAGGCCCATGGCCGTGTAATCGCGGTCGCCCCCTTGCAATGCCTCCTTCACCAACCGCCACCCGCCCACAAGGCCGATCATGGCACCAAAGTTGCATCAACCCTGCGCGGGTTCCCGCATCTGTGGCGGGAACGTGTTAAACTTTGGTTAATGTCTCCGCTTCCCCTGTGCAGGGGTCCGAACTTTGGGGCTGAATTTGAAACAACACTCTAGACCGTAGATGAAAAAGCTCTTCGCAACCCTTACCATGAGCGTCCTGATGCTGGGCGCCTACGCCCAGGAGAACACCCGCGCTGTAGGTGGCAGCGGCCCCATGATCAGCCTCGACAAGGAGGTGCACGACTATGGCACCATTGATCTGGGCGCGAATGGAACCTGTGAGTTCAAGGTTACCAACACCGGCGACCAACCCTTGATCATCAGCAGCTGCAAAGGCAGTTGCGGTTGCACCGTGCCCAAATGCGATACCGCACCCGTGGCGCCGGGGGCTTCAACCACCATTACCGTTAAGTACGATACCAACCGCCCCGGCCCGATCAACAAGTCGGTGACCATTACCAGCAATGCGACCAACTCGGCCAACAAGATCGTGCGCATCAAGGGCGAAGTGCGGCCAGCCGACGGCGCTGCGCCAACCTCACCGGTGAAAACCTCCAGCCCGGTGGCCCCTACGGCCAATTGAGCCATCCGCATCATACAGGGAAAAGGTCGCCGATCGGCGACCTTTTTTCTTGGGCCACCCAGGATCGCCACATCGCCAGGCCGGTAACGGTGCACGCTTTGTTAAGCTTTGGTTAATGCCACCCGCTGTTTCAGGGCTTGGCCCCATTTTTGGCCAAGCTCATCCAAACAACCAAATGAAAAAGTACATCGCCACACTCGGTCTTTTCGCGTTGACGTTCGGGGCCTTTGCCCAAGCAACATCCACAGGGGGACCCATGATCAGCATCGACAAGGAGGTGCACAACTACGGCACCATCGATCAGGGGGCCAACGGCACTTGCGAATTCAAGGTCACCAATACAGGTGACCAGCCGCTGATCATCAGCAATTGCGCCGGCTCCTGCGGCTGCACGGTACCCAAGTGCGACACCGCCCCGGTGGCACCTGGTGCATCAACCGTCATCACGGTGAAATATGACACCAACCGGCTCGGGCCCATCAACAAGTCAGTCACCATCACCAGTAACGCCACCAACTCCCCCAGCAAGGTCATTCGGATCACGGGTGACGTTGTCGCTGGCACCACAGCGCCCACCTCACCGGTAAAGACGGGCGGAATGGCCCCAACCGCCAACTGAGCCCGACGCATGAACGTGAAAGGCCGCGCCAAAAGCGCGGCCTTTCACGTTTCATGACCAGCCTTCCAGGCATTCTGCAAGGGGTAGATCCAAGCTCCGACGCCTGTTCACTGCAGCGCACCCCAAAGGCTATTGTGTACGGTGCCTGCAAACCTGAAGGAAGACTGCATCGAGGGCCATTTTCGTTGCAGGCCGGTAACAGGTGCGATGGATCCGGTCACAGCGTTGCAAGGCTTTTCCGGTATTTGGCAATACGCGGCCCTGAAGATCGGAGTAGCGCGTTAATTTCGCGATCGATTTCACACCGACCCATTTATCAGCACGCAACATAATGAGCGAGACCGCGAAGATCATCCTTGATGGCAACACGTACGAATTCCCGGTGATCACGGGAAGTGAGGGGGAAAAGGCGATCGACATCAGCAAGTTGCGTGGCGAAACGGGCTACATCACCTTGGACCTCGGGTACAAGAACACCGGTGCCACCACCAGCGACATCACCTTCCTGGATGGTGAAAAAGGCATTCTTCGCTATCGCGGCTACCCCATTGAGCAGCTTGCGGAGAAGGCACAATTCCTAGAGGTGGCCTACTTGATCTTGAATGGCGAGCTGCCGAACAAGCAGCAACTTGCCGAGTTCGAGGGCAACATCCGCTACCATTCGCTGGTACACGAAAAAATGAAGGGCTTCCTTCAATTCTACCCCAGCAATGCGCACCCCATGGGGATCCTTTCAGCCATGGTCAGCTCGCTCAGCACCTTCTACCCGAAAAGCCAAACCCCCAACCGCCCCAGCAAGGACGTGGAGCGGACCATCTACCGCCTGATCGCCAAAATGCCCACCCTGGCCGCGATCAGCTACAAGAACACGTTGGGCCATCCCTATATGTATCCCGACAACAAGCTGGACTATGTGGCCAACTTCATGCACATGATGTTCGGTCTGCCCACCGAGGACTACGAGCCGGAACCCGTGGTGGTGGATGCCCTGAACAAGTTGCTGATCCTGCACGCCGACCATGAGCAGAATTGCAGTGCCAGCACCGTGCGCATGGTGGGCAGCTCGCAGGCCAACCTGTACAGCGCCATTTCGGCCGGCATAGCCGCGCTGTGGGGGCCTTTGCATGGTGGCGCCAACCAGCAAGTGATCGAAATGCTCGAGACCATCCGCAACGACGGCGGGGACATCCAGAAATGGGTGAACAAGGCAAAGGACAAGGATGACCCCTTCCGCCTGTTCGGTTTCGGGCACCGCGTTTACAAGAACTTCGATCCGCGCGCCCAGATCATCAAGCGCAGCAGCGACGAGATCCTTGGGCGGTTGGGCATCAACGATCCCGTGCTGGACATCGCGCGCCACCTTGAAGAGATCGCCCTGAAGGACGAGTACTTCATCGAGCGCAAGCTTTACCCCAACGTGGACTTCTACAGCGGCATCATTTATCGCGCCATCGGCATACCCACGCGCATGTTCACCGTCATGTTCGCCATGGGGCGCCTGCCGGGTTGGATCGCGCAGTGGAAGGAAATGGTGGAGAACCGCGAACCCATCAGCCGCCCGCGCCAGATCTACACCGGGGCCCAAAAGCGCGATTACATCCCCATGGACCAACGCAAGTGAGGCCACGATCGATTCTGCTTACTTTGCCGCCGAAACCGACGTCATGAACAAACGCAACCTGTTGGGCCACCTGGTATGGCTGGTGGCCTTTCTGATCCCGCTCCAACCAGCCATCCTCAGCACCGAGGACGTTTCCAACTCCACCGGCCTGATCAGCTTCGTGGCCTTGGTGGCACTTGTTTTCCTGGGCTACTTCCTGGTGGAAGGATCGCGCGCCCAGAAACGGTCGGAGGCCGAAGAAAGCCACTGACCATAGTTGGAGAGGTGCCGGAGTGGTCGATCGGGTCTGTCTCGAAAACAGAAGTGCCCGCAAGGGCACCGGGGGTTCGAATCCCTCCCTCTCCGCCGATCAAAAAACCGCCCCGTGAGGGGCGGTTTTGTATCACCCCAAGACCCCGAGCTTGCTCGAAGGGCCTTGGGGTGATACAAAACCCACGGCGAAGCCGAAGGTTTGTTGAGCGAAGCCTCCCCCCTAATGGGAAAGCGGGCGAAGCGAAGCGAAGCACGCAATCCCGCGAATAAGGCCCCGAGCTTGCTCGAAGGGCCTTGGGGTGATACAAAACCCACGGCGAAGCCGAA
>JBIQIX010000007.1:156684-196684 GCA_044507815.1 Flavobacteriales bacterium
GGTTTGTTGAGCGAAGCCTCCCCCTAATGGGAAAGCGGGCGAAGCGAGGCACAAGTTCCCGGAGGTGCGTGAAACGCCTAGGCCATGCTGTGGCCCCCTCGATCATGGGTGATCCGGCACTTTGACCAACTGCTCCACCCTACCTTGCACACCATGCCGGAATTTCATGCAAAATGGTTGCTCATGCTGGGCTTGGTGGCTTGTACCGCCACCCAGCCAGCGGCTTCAGCGCGCGAGGAATACTACTCGCCAAAAGAATTGCGCTATGAAGACCACGTGTACAAACCGGGGATCCATACCGTGCAGCTTTTCAAGAAAGGATTCGAACTCTCGCCACCGGTGATGGAACTGAACAGCCAGGATCCCCTGGTGCTCCGTTTCGATGATTTTTCCCCCGACGCGGAAAACCTCAACTACACCGTGGTGCATTGCAATGCCGACTGGACGCCGAGCGACCTGTCGCCGAACCAGTACATCAATGGCATGCCCAATGACTTCGTGCCTACGCCCAGGCAAAGCTTCAATACGCTGCAACCCTTCCTGCAGTACGAACTGGAATTTCCCAATGAGATGATGCGCCCAACGGTGTCCGGCAATTACCTGCTGAAGGTTTATCGAGGCACCGACCAGGACGACGTCGTGCTCACCCGCCGCTTTCTCATCTTCGAGGACAGGGTAAAGGTGGACGCACGCATTGTGCCCAGCCGTGAGATCGATCGCCGCGACCTCGATCAGCAGCTCGACCTCACCGTGCGTTATCCGGGCATCACCGTGCCTGATCCCTTCACCGACCTGCAAGTGGTGGTGCTGCAGAACAACCGGTGGGACGATGCGCGCACAGGGTTCAGGCCAAAATTCATCCGGGACGCTGAACTGGTGTATGACAATCCCAAACAGGGCCTGTTCGCCGGGGGCAACGAATGGCGCGGTGCCGACCTGAAGAGCACCCGGTACTCCACCACCCGGGTCGCCCACTTCATCACCTCGCCCGAGGGACTCGATGAAGCCGTACTGCTTCCCGAGGAAAAACGTGAATTCCGCGTGTACCTCGACCAGCCCGACATCAACGGCAAATACCTCGTGCGCAACGACCTTGTTCCCGGCGACCCGCTCAGCGCCGATTACATCTACGTCGACTTCACGCTTCCCCGAACGCACGAACAACCCGGCGGGGACGTGTACGTGTACGGTGCCATCAGCGATTTCCAATGCACCAAGCCATTTCGATGCACTTGGGATGAGGCCAAGAAAGCGTATACAGCCAGGATCCTGATCAAACAAGGCTACTTTGATTATGTGTACGCCTTCATGCCCACCGGGTCCACCGTTCCCGACCTCGCTTTGCTGGAGGGATCGCACTACCAGACCGAGAATGACTACACGGTCCTGGTCTACATCCGGGACTACACCCTGCGCAGTGACCGGCTCATGGGCATCCGTTTCCTCAACAGCCGGAAGGGATAGCGCGGGAAGCCCCTCCGCACAATCCCAATGGCGAAAGTGTTAGACTTGCATCAAAGGATGGCAACCGCAGTGACCCAAGGCATACGCGTTAGCGTGATCGCCCATTATGAGGCCGATCAAAGCGCGCCCTTGGACGATCGATATTTGTTCAGCTACCGGATCACCATCGCCAACCGCAGCCGCTCCACCGTGCAGCTGCTCCGGAGGCATTGGCACATCTTCGACAGTTTGGCCGCGCGCAGCGAAGTGGAAGGCCCCGGCGTTGTTGGGGCAGTGCCGGTATTGCAACCGGGTGAGCAATTCACCTATACCAGCTTTTGCGAACTCGGCAGCCCGTTGGGGCGCATGCAGGGCAGCTACACCATGCGCGACCTCGACCTTGACCGCGAGTTCGACGTGGCCATTCCGTCCTTCCACCTGCGCTACCCGGTCATCGCCAACTGAGCGTTGGCCAAGGGTATCTTTGCAGGGCCCGACGCGGGCCTTGTAACCATACCATGAGCAACGCCATATTCACACCTCCCCCACCCTATAACGAACCCGTAAAAAGCTATGCCCCCGGTTCGGCCGAACGCACCGAACTGCAGGCCGAGTACGACGGCCGGCTAAAGCTGCGAATGGATGCCCCGATGTGGATCGGCGGCGAGGCCGTGGAAACCAAGGACCTGCGCGAAATGACCATGCCGCACGACCATGGCCATGTGTTGGGCATGAGCCACCACGGCGATCAAAAACACGTGAAGGCGGCCATCGATGCGGCACTGAAGGCCAAACGCGATTGGGAACGCATGCCATGGGAAGAGCGCGCAGCCATTTTCCTGAAGGCCGCCGACCTGATCAGTGGGCCTTACCGCGCATCGATAAACGCCGCCAGCATGATGGCCCAAAGCAAGAACGCCTTCCAGGCCGAGATCGATGCAGCCTGTGAATTGGCCGACTTCTTCCGCTTCAATGTGGCGTACATGGCACAGATTTACCGCGACCAGCCCAACAGCGCCCATGGCATGTGGAACCGCTTGGAGTACCGCGCATTGGAAGGTTTCGTGTTCGCCCTTACGCCGTTCAACTTCACAAGCATTGCCGGCAACCTGCCCAGCGCCCCCGCACTGATGGGCAATACCGTGGTGTGGAAATGCGCCAACAGCCAGATCTATTCCGCACAGGCCATCATGGACATCTTCCGTGCCGCAGGCCTGCCCGATGGGGTGATCAATTTGATCCACGTGGACGGCAGGATGGTGGGCGATACCATTTTCCGGCACAAGGAATTTGCCGGCGTGCACTTCACCGGCAGCACGGGCGTGTTCCGCACCATTTGGGGCGAAATAGGAAACAACATCGCCAACTACCGCAGCTACCCGCGTATTGTGGGCGAGACCGGCGGCAAGGACTTTGTGATCGCACACCCCAGCGCCGACCCCCTGGCCGTGGCCACTGCATTGAGCCGTGGCGCATTCGAATTCCAAGGCCAAAAATGCAGCGCTGCGAGCCGGGCGTATATCCCGGAAAATATTTGGCCGCAGGTGAAGAAAGCCTTGTTGGAGGATGTTTCGGCCATGAAAATGGGCAGCCCGCGCGATTTCAAGAACTTCATCAATGCGGTGATCGACGAAAAAGCATTTGATAAGATCACCGGCTACATCGCCCAAGCGAAAAAGAACAAGCAGGAGATCAAATTGCTTGCCGGCGGCAAGAGCGATAAAAGCAAAGGATGGTTCATTGAACCCACCGTGCTGGAAACGAAGGACCCGCGCAGCGTGACCATGTGCGAGGAGATCTTCGGGCCGGTGCTTACGGTGTATGTATACAGCACCAACCGCTGGATGGACACCTTGAAACTGGTGGATGCCACCGGTGAGTACGCGCTGACCGGTGCTGTGTTCGCCCAGGATCGCGCCGCTGTTGTGCAGGCCACGGAGGTGCTGCGCCATGCAGCCGGCAACTTCTACATCAACGACAAGCCCACCGGCGCGGTGGTGGGGCAGCAACCGTTTGGCGGGGCCCGCGGCAGCGGAACCAACGACAAGGCCGGCAGCTACCTCAACCTGGTGCGCTGGACCAGTGCCCGCACCATCAAGGAAACCTTTGTGCCAGCCCTGGACCATCGTTATCCCTTCCTGGGGTAGGCCTGTCCACGATCGATCGTTGATCAAGTGCAATGCACGGGCTACAGGTCCGTTGCCATGGCATGCAACTTCGTGCCGTGAAGGAGAAACTGCTCCATTATGTTCCGCGCGCCCTGCGCAACCGGTATGGGGCAAGCATTCTGGTGCTCATTCTGTGGATCGGCCTGTTCGCCGATTATGACCTGTACACCTCCCTCAAAAGACGACATCTCCTGCACCAAATGCGGCAACAGCGCGATCGCTACGCGCGTGAGATCGCCATCACCCGTGAGCAATTGCACGAGCTGAACAGCGACCAAGTGTTACTGGAGAAGTTTGCCCGGGAGCAATACCTGATGAAGCGCGACAACGAAGAGATCTTCGTGCTGGTACCCAAGGAAAAGTAGCGTTACCCGCCGGCATCCGGCACGGCGGAATCCACTTGGCCTTTGAAAGCGCGGACATTGTACCGCAGCGTGAGCAGGAAATACCGTTGCAACATGTTCGCGGCCGTGGTGTTGAGCGTGTTCTCGGTAACCTCATGCGATATGCCCACATTCCGGCCCAGGATATCATAGGCCGTTAGCCTGAGCTCCAATGCATCCCGCGCCAAGAACTTCCGGGCCAGCGCAGCATTCCATACCAGGGCTTCCTTGTCGTATGCCGCGCCCATACCACTGTAATGGCGGATGTCCAACCCGTTATCAACCGACCAGCGCTGCCGCACGAGGGTCAATTGGGCGGTCAGTTGGCCTTGGTAGTAATGGCCCACACGGCCGCCATTCGGTCCCGTGCTGCGCGCCGTATTGAAGCTGGCCGTGTAACCGGCCCTGTAATCGATGGCACTGGAGTGGCTGGCCACCATGGCGCCCAGGTTGCGGTTGATGTTCCAGGTGGAGCTGCGCATGCCGTTCACGGCACCGGGCAAATGCTCCATGCTGGCACCTACGTCCAGGTTCAAATTGCTCTTCAATGCATCCAAGGGAACGCCATAGCCCATCGAGCCGCGCAGCGAAAAGTATCCGTCCAGATTTTCCGGCAGGGTCAATTGCGCCCCACGGGGCAGCACCGTTCCATCCGCCAGTAGGCTGTCCGCAAGAGGCGTGTAGGTTACACGGCCAACACGGCCCGGTTGCACCTGGGCCGAAAGCAACGCGAAAAACGGTCGGGTGCGCGTGCTGTCCAGTGTGTTGAAGCGCACGGAGATCGAATGGCCATGGCTCTGCCCCAATTGCAGGTTGCCCGTGGATAAGCGCAACGGATCGCTGTTATCGACCACGGTTTGCAATTGATTGATCGTGGGCACGTTCACCTGGCTGCGATAAGTGAACTGCAACCGCGTGAGTTTCCCCCAGTTGCGGGTGAACCGGGCATTGGGCAGCAGGTCGGCGTAATTGCGCTGCACCAGGAAGATGCTTGGATAGGTCTGTTCGCTGCGCATCCTGCTCCTTCGCCCGTCCACACCCACGTTGAGGGTGAATCCCTCGCCCCGGTAGCGGTAGCCCAGGCCGCCGCCGATTGCTTGCACCGTGTTGATCGCCTTGTTGCTGAGCGGCGCATCCAGGAAAAGTTCCCCACTCCCTGGCGACACATCATAGGTCAGTTTCGAGGCATCGCTGGTGTTGATCGAGGGCGACAGCGATACTTGCAACATCCCCCGCTGTCCCAAGGGCTCGGTGTACCGCAGTTGCAAGCCGTGGTCCTGTGCAAGGTTGTCCACGCTGCTCTGTTGATCCACCAGCACCGGTGCCGCAGGGCCGAATTGATTTTCCGCATTCAACCGCCCTTGGGCGTCATGTCGCGAAATGGAAGTGGTGAGGTTGGCACTGATGGTTCGGCCTTTGAGGGCGAAACGATGCCGGAACAGCATGGAGTTGGTCAACGTAAAACCGGTCGTGCTCCGGTTGTTCTGGTTGCTCGTGCGGCTTAGCCCAAGGCCTTCCCCATCGGTCACAGTTGCAGCGCGCCATTGGTCGGCACTGTTTTGTTGAAAATTGATGCGCGGGATCACGATCAATGAATTTGCTTCATTGAAGTCGGTTTTCATCCTCACGCCGAGCCGATGGCCCGCACCCGCGGTGGTGCGCATATTGTGGTCAGCGGCAACTTGCACATTGCTGTCATTGAGGAACGTGGTGCGCAGGCCTTTCGATTCGGTTTCACCTTGTTGTGAATTGAAGAAATAACTGGTGGCCAATTTCGTCCGGCCCATTGTGTTGTTGTAGTTCAACCCCAGCGCCTGTGTGGTAATAACGCCGGACGGGCCGCCCGACGGAAGTCCGGAAGGCTCACCCGATGAAAAATTCTGCCGGTTCACGTTGTTGGCCTGCCCCAGCAAGCTCAGCCGGCGCTTTCCCTTGAACCAATTCATGGCCACGCTTCCGGCATAGCGCATGTCGGTGCCGTAGCCAGCATCCACCGTGCCGAAGTTTCCTTCCTTCATCCCCTTTTTGGTCACAATGTTGATGGTCTTTTCGCTGTTGCCATCCTCGAACCCGGTGAACTCGGCCTGATCGCTCCGTTTATCGAAGACCTGCACCTTGTCCACGATCTCCGCGGGCAGGTTCTTCAATACGGTAATTGCATCGCTCCCGAAAAACTCCTCCCCGTCCAGCAGCACCTTCACCACCTTTTCGCCTTGCGCCGTTATGGTGCCCTTGTTGCTGCCGATCCCGGGCATTTTGGTCACCAGGTCCTCCACGGTCGCATCCGGGTTCACCTTGTATGCGCCGGCGTTGAAGATGGTGGTGTCCCCCCGTTGTTCGGCCCTGGGAAGCCGGGCCACCTTTTCCACGGCTTGCAGCATTGTGGTCGATGGCTGCAGCCGTAGTTCAACATGGACCGGTATGCCGGAGAGTTGCACATGTCGTTCGGCGGCACGAAAGCCCACGAAACCCGAACGAAGCCGATAGCTGCCCACAGGCACCTCGCGGAATACAAATCGCCCTGTGCTATCGGCCAGGGCAGTTCTCTGCTTGGTGCTATCCATGCCGTCCATCAGCACAACGGGTGCGTTGGGCAGGCTGGACCCATCAGTTCCATCCAGTACGCGGCCTGTAAGCGCGGTATTTTGTGCCTGCACCGCACAGGCCACCAAAAAGGCGAAGGCGGCCCACCACGCTTTCATCGGGTACGATGCCAAGCTGCGGCAATATGGACCTTCGGTAACATGCACTTGGGGCCGGCCCCGCCACAGGCGTAGGCGCCATGCCAAGATACAAGATGGATCTTGCGACCGATGTGCGCCGCCGCCGGATGCCTGATCAATGATGGTGGCCACCCGGCCCGTGCACGTGGCCGTGCTCCAATTCGTCCTTCGTGGCGGCCCGCACGGCGGTAACCTCCACATCAAAATGCAGGGTAACCCCGGCCAGCGGATGGTTCCCGTTAACCAGCACGTCCTGTGCCGTCACCTCTTCCACGGTTACCACGCTGTGCTCACCTGCCTGGAATTGCATGCCCACCTCAACCTGTTGCCCTCCGAACCGGTCCAAGGGCACGCGCTGCAGCAGGTCCCTGTTGAATTCGCCATAACCATCGCCGGGTTCGACAATGGCGGTGAACTTATCTCCCGCTGCATGGCCAAGCATCTGTGCTTCCAGGCCAGGCACGATCATTTGTTGGCCTTGCAGGTAACTGAATGCATCATGTCCCTCCGAACTGTCCAGTACTTGGCCTTCGGGGTTTGTAAGCTTATAATGGAATGATACCACGGTGTTGTCGGCGATCTTCATGCGCTATCCGGTTTTTTTGTGGAAAGGGCACGAAGCTAAGGCCCGGGAATGGGGAACGCGCGGTCAAATGCCCACCGGGCTCCAATAAAGCGTGAAATAGAAGGCGGCAAAACCCACGAAAGCGATCACCAGCGCCCACACCCAGGCCGGTATGGCCTTCGGTGTTTCGGAACCGGTGATGATGAACATGTCGCTGCGCTCACTGCCGTACGCATTGACGGTAATGGGCACCTGTTCGCCCACTACTTCGTTGGGTTTCAGGCCCAGCACGGTGATCGAGGGGCCGTTTCGCACTTCGAACGGGATGATGCGCACGCCCTCAACACCGCTAGTGCTGCGGGCCACAATGCGCAGCGTGTGCTTGCCATCGGGGATCTTCGTGGTGTCGAAAAGAAATTTCACCGGTGGTGAGAACTCTGCGAATGGGGCAGGCTCATCGTCCAGGAAGAGCCTTACGGAGCGGTCAGCGTCCATGGTCTTGGAGCGTATTTTGAAGTATGACACGCTTGATGTGTGTTTGCGATTGCTCCTTGGGCCACACCAAGTATTTCACGGCCAGCACCAAGGTCAATAGCACCACGGCTGCCGATATGGCGATGATGGGCATGTCCCATGCGTGTTGCGGCCCGGTTCCATGCGAAATGCCACGAAGGATCTTGGGTTGCTGCCTTTCGCATACATCGCAGGCCCAAAGCGGCATCGCCGCCAGTGCCAGGGCCAAGAAGGTATAGAGGCGCTTGTTCATTTTGATGCGGTTTGGGGGGCCACCACGGCCCTTTGGGTTGAAACGGCCCCGGTGGTTGTGGCCGGGGCATCATTGCCGAAGTTGGCCCGGATGTAGCTCACCACGGCAGCGATCTCCTCATCGTTCAGCACCTCGGCCTGAGGTGGCATCGGGCCGTAGCCCTGGCTGGCCCGCCCGTTGTAGCCGGCCAGCACGATATCGATCATCAGTGTTGGATCTTTGTCGTTCACCACGGAGCTGCCGGCCAAGGGCGGGAAAGCACCCGGCAAGCCCTTGGCATCTGCTTGGTGGCATGCCGCGCATACCTGTGAGAATACGGCCGCGCCATCAACGGCACCGGCCTCCACCTCTCCTGAGGCACCGGCTTTTTTCGCACCCGGCGAGGGCAGGAACGCTTGGGCAACGGCGCCGGACGGCAACGGAGCCTGTTTCAGCGACAACAGGTACGCCACCAGGTCGTTGGCCTTCTTGGTGGCCACCACACGCTTGCCTGGCGCGGGTAACTTGTCCTCGGCTATGGCCAGCACAACATCGTCCGGCCTCACTTGGGCGGAATCCACTTCCCGGAAAAGCCATCCATAACGTGGCATGATGGAACCCTCCACCACCATGCGCGGATCGTACAAGTGCAACAGCTGCCATTGTTCGCTGCCGCGCCTGACACCAACGTTGGTCAGGTCCGGGCCGGTGCGCTCACTGCCCAGCAGCGAGGGCGATTGCTGCCACATGTTCATGCGCTGCTTGCTGTAGTAATAATCGCTGGGTATGCTCGGGCGTGAACCCCAGGTCTTGTCCATTTCAATGTTGCGCACTTGTTGGGTGTGGCAGCCCATGCAGCCTTCCGCCACATAAATGGCAAGTCCGTCGCGCTCTTGCCGGGTCATTTCCGGCATCCCTGGCAGGGGCACTGCACTGTCCTGCATGCTCAGCGCGGGTGCTACCGCGATACCGGTGCTCAATAGCACGTAAACCAGGAGCGCGATATTGACCAGGTTGGCATGGTCCTTATGTAAGTTGATCATGGCTCAGCGATGATTAAGGCATAGTGATCGCGGCGCGCATCTTGTCCTTGCGCACCATGGTCCAAAAATTCCAGGCAAACACCAAGTGCGAAATGAACATGAGCGTGCCGCCGATGGCGCGCCAGGTCCAATAACCCCGGGTGTTGATGACCGTGTCGATGAATGGCACCCCTTGGATCCAGGCCACGCCCTTTACCGTGCCGCCCGCCATGAGCGAAACCGTATAGGCAAACAACCCGATGAATGCCAGCCAGAAATGGGCACCTACAAGCAGCTGCGAAGGTTCACGCCCCGTAACCTTCGGCAATATGGCATACATGCAGGCCCAAAGGATGAAATTGATGATGCCGTACATGGTCATGTGCGAATGGGCCACATTGAAATCGGTGAAATGCCAGATGTGGTTGGTGATGCGCAGCGCCTGGAAGCTGCCTTGTGAGCTGCCCACGAAATAGTAAATGACCCCGACCAGGAAGAACGGCAGCACATAGCTTTTGCCAATGGCGCTGAAGCTGCCGCGCATGGTCATAAGGAAGTTGGTGGTACCGGCGAATACAGGAATGAACATGCCCACGCTGAACACGATGGCCACCGTTTGCAGCCACCATGGCAAGGGGGCGAAAATGAAATGGTGCGTGCCGATCAAGGTGTAAAAAAGCATCTGGGTCCAAAAGGCCAGCACCCCGAGGGAGTAGGAGTAGATCGGCTTGTTGAGCGAGGCCGGGAGGTAGTAGTAGATCAGGCCCAGCGTGAAGGTCATGAACCACATGCCCACGCCTTGGTGCATATAGTAACCCTGTATCACGGTTTCGCCCAATCCGCCTTGGTACCACGGCAAATAGCCTATTGTGCCCAGTACCAATGTCCAGATCAATGCCGCCAGGATGTACCAATTGCTCACGTAGATCTCGCCGATCTTGCGCCGCTTCACCGTTGCATAGTAGTTACGCAGGGTAAGGAACAGGCCTATGGCGAAGAGCAGGAAGACGGGCCAGATGTACTCGCGGTATTCACCACCGCCATTGTTGATCCCGGCCATAAGCAACAAGTTGCCGGCCACCACGGAAAGGTTGATCAGATAAAAGCCCCACCAAGCCCACCGGTAACTGTAGATCTTGATGGCCGATGTACGGGCAATAACGAAATAGCCCAGCCCGATCATGGCCAGCGAGGCCCAACCCCAGAAGACCGTATTGGTGTGCACCGGGCGCAAACGGCCGAAGGATAGCCAGGAGATGTTGTCCAGGTCGGGCCATACGAATTTCAGGCCCAAGTACTCCCCTACCAAGGTGCCGAAGACCAGCCAGAAAACAGAAGCGCCCAAATAGGCCACTACCACGCGCTGCAGTTCCACGGGTATCTGCAAACGCACACGGGAGTAGATTTTTTCATCCACCAGTGGGTTATCGGGATCGCTGGTGGCGCTCGCGATCAGTGCCTTGTCATCGAATGCGGTTTCACGCCCACCCAATTCATCCCCCCGAAGGCGGTATTGGCGCGCTTTGGCGCGCTTGGACTTCACCTCTTCATCCTCATTGCCTTCATTGGGTTCCTGCTTGTTGGCCTTGGCCTCTTGGATCATCCGGTTCACCTGTGCCGTAATGATCAAAACGCCTACGAAAAGCACTATGCCCAGCAACACCAGGGTTCCTACCACACCGGTGCTGGTGGCCCACTTGTCCGTGTCCACTTTTTGCGCATGGCTGGCGTTGCCGACCAGAAAAACACCCAATGCCAACAGGCTGCGGGCACTGACCCTGAGACGATATTGGACACGTTCGGACAAGCTCATGTGGTGGTTCACTTTTTTCCTTTTTTCAGATCGCCGGTGAAATGGTCCAGGTAGGTGTTGTCAATGATCCTTCCCATTTCCCGCTTCATACCGATGAATTCGAAGTGCATGGGGCATGGATCATCAGAACCGCATTGGCGCAAGCCCATTACGCAATGCTGTTGCTCCAGGTCCTCGCCCACGGCCTGCATTACCATCCGCAGGTTCACCCTGGCCGCCAAACCCGGGGGCAGGTCGAATCCGCCATGCGGCCCACGATGGGAGTGGATGACGCCTGCCCGGGCCAAGCTTTGGAGCACTTTGGCGATAAAGGCCTCCGGTGCTTCGGTGCGCGTGGCCACCATCGGCAAGGTCAGCCGTTCACCTTGGCGGGAGGCCAGGGCTATCTCCACTGCGGCACGGAAGGCGTATTCGCAAGTCTTCGAGAAAAACACAGCAGCGGAACAATTGGTGGGTTCCGCGGCAAATGTAGCCAGCGGCCTTAATTCCGGACAAATGCATCCTTTTTTATTTTGAAACGCTTCTGGACACGGCTTGTGGCGGATGTTGGCAGCCGATCGGTAGGGCTTGTGAAGCAGCCTCGCGACGCTCGAAGGTCACTTCCTTGCGAACTTCGCCGCTATGAGCAACGAACGGATCTTCCCTGCGTTCAGCCCCATGGACCGCAAACAATGGGAACAGCGCGTGTTGAAAGAGCTGAAAGGCCAAGCCCTTGCACACCTCAATGTCCAGTTGTGGAATGGCCGCACCATGAGCCCGATCGGCATGCCCGGGGATGTGGCCCAGGCTACTGTGGATGATGGCCGGCGGGGTGAGGTCCAGCGGCGGAACGAATGGCGCATGACCTCTGACCTCCGCCATGCCGGGGCTGATACGAACCAATTGCTTCTGGCCGATCTCATGGGCGGACTGGATGGCGTTATGGTGCCCAGCGGCGCGGACCTCACATCGGTATTGAGGGATGTATTGCTGGCAGGGGTGGACATTCAGCTGGGCGGGGATGACCCCCGCTGGGTGCATTGGTTGCTGAAAGAAGCGCGGCACCAGGATCTGCCAGCCGGTGGGCTCTCCGGCTGTGCGGGATTCAGTTCTGCCGAAGTATTGCAACACCTCCCGGCCGGATTGGACATGGAACCATTGTTCCGGTTGTTCAACATCCGGGTGGCCGACCCTTCCCCTAATGCACTCCGCGAAGCCCTTGCGCAGGGCCGTTCACTATTCGCGGCCATGTTGGCCCGGGGCTGCACGCCCGGCCAGGCAGCGCACCGGCTGCAATTCACACTGTTGCTTCAGGACGATTTCGTTCACAACATCGCCCGTCTCCGCGCATTCCGTGCGGCATGGGCCGCCACAAGTGCAGCGGACGGCCACGCACAAGAGGACGTTGCACCTATTTGGCTGCAGGCCGAGGTGGCCTATCCCGAACGTGGTGAAGGCCACACCGACCTGATCCGCGCCACAGTGCAAGCATTGGCCGCCATCATGGGCGGATGTAATGGCCTTACCATACCACCGCCCCAGCTCCCGGAGGGCACGGAATTGGCCAGGCGATCGGCCCGCAACATCCATCACCTCCTTAAAGATGAAGCGTTCATGGCGCGGGTGGCAGACCCCGTGGCCGGCAGCTATACCATCGAACAGTTGACCACAGCGTGGAGGGACGCCCTTTTGCAAGGCCGGACAGTCCCACCCCGACCAATGGGAAGTGATGCCGGCACAGTCCTGGTATCGCCCCCCACCCGTACGCGCGAAGGCTTAAATATCCAGGCCAGGTACGGATCCTCGGATGTGGCCTCGCTTGAGCACATCGGTTTTGGCGCAGGGGCCCCGCCCTACCTGCGCGGCCCGTATGCCAGCATGTACACCATCCGGCCCTGGACGATCCGGCAATATGCAGGTTTCAGCACGGCTGAGGAGAGCAATGCGTTCTACCGCCGCAACCTGGCCGCCGGCCAAATGGGCCTGAGCGTGGCATTCGACCTGGCCACGCACCGGGGCTACGACAGTGATCACCCGCGGGTGAAGGGCGACGTGGGCAAGGCCGGCGTGGCGATCAGCAGTGTGGAGGACATGAAGGTTTTGTTCGACGGGATCCCGCTCAGCAAAATGAGCGTGAGCATGACCATGAACGGTGCCGTGTTGCCGATCATGGCATTTTTCATTGTGGCGGCCGAGGAGCAGGGCGTGGCTGCCGACCAGTTGCAGGGTACCATCCAGAACGATATCCTGAAGGAGTTCATGGTGCGCAACACATACATCTATCCACCAGCACCAAGCATGCGGATCGTGGGTGACATCTTCAGCTACTGTGCTCGGAAGATGCCCAAGTTCAACAGCATCAGCATCAGCGGATACCACATGCATGAAGCCGGGGCACCTGCCGACCTGGAATTGGCCTATACGCTCGCCGACGGCATTGAATATGTACGCACAGGGATGAATGCCGGAATGGATGTGGATGAATTTGCGCCGCGGTTGAGCTTCTTTTGGGGCATTGGCATGGACCTCTTCATGGAGGTGGCGAAAATGCGGGCCGGCCGCATGCTTTGGGCCAAATTGTTGCAGGAGATCGGTGCCAAGGACCCCAAGAGCATGGCGTTGCGCACACATTGCCAAACCAGCGGCTGGAGCCTTACCGCCCAAGATCCTTACAACAACGTGGCCCGCACCACGGTGGAGGCCATGGCAGCCGTGCTGGGCGGAACACAATCGTTGCATACGAACTCCTTGGACGAGGCCATTGCATTGCCCACCGACTTCAGCGCCAAGATCGCGCGGGACACGCAGTTATACCTGCAACAACAAAGTGGGGTAACACGGTTCATCGATCCCATGGGCGGCAGTTGGTATTTGGAACACCTGACCAATGCCTTGGCGCACAAGGCCTGGGAACGGATCAAGGAAGTGGAGCAATTGGGCGGCATGGCCAAGGCCATTGAAAGCGGGCTGCCCAAAATGCGGATAGAAGAAGCCGCGGCAAGGCGCCAAGCGCGTATCGACACCGGCAAGGACAAGATCATCGGCGTGAACGCGTTCGTGACGGAAGATGAGACGAAGATGGATCTGCTGGAAGTGGACAACACGGCGGTGCGGGAATCGCAGATCGCGCGGCTGAAGAAGCTGAAGGAGGCGAGGGATGAGGAGAAGGTGAAGGAGGCGTTGGAGGCACTTGTGCATGCGGCTCAAGTCGGGAGTCCTGGAGTCGGGAGTCCTGGAGTCGGGCCCGCCTCCTCAAACCTTCTCGAGCTCGCAGTAACCGCCGCCCGGGCCAGGGCCACCTTGGGGGAGATCAGCCAAGCATTGGAAAGTGTTTACGGCCGGTACAAGGCCACCACCAATACCATTAGTGGCGTTTATTCAGCTGAAGCCATGGAGGACCCGAACATGCAGCAAGCCATGCGCTTGACCGATGAGTTTGCCCAAAAAGTCGGACGTCGGCCAAGGATCTTGGTCGCAAAAATGGGACAGGACGGGCACGACCGCGGCGCCAAGGTGATCGCCACCAGTTTCGCCGATATCGGTTTTGATGTGGATATCGGGCCCTTGTTCCAAACACCGCAAGAGGTGGCGAGGCAGGCCATAGAAAACGATGTGCATGTGCTGGGGGTAAGCAGCTTGGCCGGGGGGCATAAGACCCTGGTGCCCGAGGTGATCAATGAATTGCGCCACACCTGGAACAGGCCTGACATTCTGGTGGTGGCCGGCGGAGTGATCCCGCCAAACGATTTTGATGTGCTGAGGGAAGCGGGATGTTTTGCCGTGTTCGGCCCCGGCACCAAGATTCCGGAAGCTGCCTTGGAGGTGATCCAAGCCTTGGCCCAAGCAACCCATTGAGGTCAGGACTGCCCAGAGCTTTGCAATGCTGCACACAGCCAACGTTAACCGCACGTTTTGTTATTAATGATGCAAGTAAACTACATTGAAGAACCAAAAGAAACATTACCTTTGTGGTGTGAAACGATCATTGGCCGATATATAAACATTCAAGGATGGGCGCAAACAACATTAACTGGGTATTGCTGTCCGACCAAAAGCTTCTTGCGCAATTGGGCAAGGAATTACGCCGGATGCGCCTTGAACGCAACATGAGCCAGGCCGAGGTGGCCGAACGCGCCGGCCTGGACCGCACCACCGTGGTCCAATTGGAAGCAGGCCGGGCTGCTACCCTCCTTACGCTGGTCCAAGTGTTGCGCGCGCTCAACCGGCTCGATGTGCTCGACCTTTTCCACGATGTGCCCCAACCTACTCCTTACCAGTTGGTGGAGCAGCAGGCGAAGTACATGGCCAAGCAACGTAAGCGTGCCTCGAAAAAGAAACCGGCCATCGTTCCGCCAAAACCTCCCAAGGCCACATGGTAACGCATGCTACCGTGAAGATCTGGGGCAAGGTAGCGGGCATTGTGGTTTGGGACGAGTCCGGGCAGCGCGCCCGTTTCCAATATGATCATTCATTTGTGGATAGTGGTTTGGACATTGCGCCCCTGATGATGCCGCTGGCCAGTGCGCGCGGTGGCGATGAGGTCTTCGCTTTCGGCAACCTGCGCAACGAAACATTCAAGGGTTTGCCCGGCCTGCTGGCCGATACGCTTCCCGATCGCTTCGGCGAGCAACTTATGAATGCTTGGTTGGCCACACAGCACAGGCGAGCAGGCACTTCCAACCCGGTGGAACGCCTTTGCTATATGGGGAGGCGCGGCATGGGGGCGCTGGAATTTGAACCTGCACACCACGAATTGGAGGCCAGCAGTGAGGCCTTGAGGGTTGAGGACCTGGTGCGGATGGCAACAAATGTGCTATTCGACCGGACCAATTTCAG
This sequence comes from Flavobacteriales bacterium, assembly GCA_044507815.1. Lineage (GTDB taxonomy): Bacteria > Bacteroidota > Bacteroidia > Flavobacteriales_F > PHOS-HE28 > PHOS-HE28. Next base: position 172,362 of record JBIQIX010000007.1, read on the forward strand.
TACCAACACTGCAAAAGGTACGCCCAAGGCCCAACAGGGCAGTAATTGGAATGAGGATGCCTTGCTCGACATCATTCAGGTGGGCACCTCGGCCGGCGGGGCACGCGCCAAGGCCATTGTGGCCTACAACGCCGAAACCGGCGACGTGCGGAGCGGGCAGATCGATGGCCTGAACGGCTTTACGTATTGCCTGATCAAATTTGATGGAGTGACGAACGATCAGCTCGGCGATCCGCAAGGCTATGGGCGCATTGAGTATGCCTATTACCTGATGGCCCTAGCGGCCGGGGTGGAGATGATGCCGAGCCGGCTGTTGTTGGAAAAGGGAAGGGCGCATTTCCTCACGCAACGGTTTGACCGGGTGGTGGCCGCCGACGGCATTGCCCACAAATTGCACATGGCCACACTTTGCGGAATGGCCCACATGGATTTCAACGACCCATTGGCATACAGCTACGAGCAGGCATTCCAGGTGATGCGGTTATTGGGCCTGCCCTATCCCGATGCCGCACAATTCTTCCGGCGCATGTGTTTCAATGTCATCGCACGAAACAACGATGACCACACCAAGAACACCTCGTTCCTGATGGACCCACAAGGCCAATGGCATCTTTCACCGGCATACGATGTCACGTTTGCTTATCATCCCGATAACGTATGGCTCCATCAACACCAACTCAGCATCAGGGGCAAGCGCGCGAACATCACACGGGCGGACCTTTTCAATGTGGCAGATGAAATGAACATCAAAAAGCCCATGGACATCTTGTCGCAAGTGCTGGCGGCCGTTGGCCGGTGGAAAGGCTTCGCCGATGAGGCAGGGGTGCCGGAACCCCAGGCGCAAGCGATCGGCAAATTGCATTTGACCAATATTTGAGATGAATCGAACCAACAAATGAACATTGAACACCGCACAATGGATGGCAAAGGCCGTTTCGTGGCCATGGAACAGGACCACGAAATAGGGGAAATGACATACTTCCATTCAACAGCGCACGAGATCACCATCGCCCACACAGAAGGGTTTCCCGGGTCAGAGGGTAAGGGTGTGGGCATGCAGCTGCTTACCGCAGCCCTGGAGTTTGCCCGCAGCAAAAACCTTAAGGTGCGCCCGCTTTGCCCGTTCGCCAAGAAAATGATGGACCGCCGAAAGGAGGAATATGCTGATGTTCGGACTTGAATAATGGCCAAGCTTAAACTCGACCTCCACGAGATCTTTAACCAGGGCCGCGCCATAGACCAAGCCTTGAATGATGTGATGATGGAAGCCATGGAAAGGCGCATACCCTTGGTGGAGATCATTCCCGGCAAGGGGAGCGGACAATTGAAGAAAAAGGTCCTGAGGTTCCTGCAACAACCGCACATCAAGAAAATGTACCATCGTATCGATAAGGACAGCACCAACTTCGGGCGACTTTTCGTGCGCTTCAGGCACTGAGCCAAAAAACCGTAGCGAAGGGGCCCGGGCGCGTTTGATAGGTGATCCGCCGTTCGCTTGTTGAAAAACCGATTACCTTGGCCGCATTACCTACCCATCGATGTCCACCCCTTCATACACCGCTGCGCTCTCCCTCGTGATAGGCCTACTTTTTTCAGCCTGTTCCAGCAATCAAGAACCCGCCCCGAGTGCCGATGTGACAACCACTCCAACCGAACTGGAGGCTGATGCCCCGGCCCCGATCGCAACCGATGTGGTGGAGGTCGCTGCTGGATCGCCTGCCGAGGTACGCTTGAATCCTCCGCATGGCGAACCAGGCCATCGTTGTGAAATACCAGTGGGCGCACCCTTGGATGGCTCTTCAGATCAGTCATCCATACAGCCTGCGGCCAATGTGCAGAACCCGGTTGTACCCATCGGCCCCGCTGCACCCGCCAATGGATCGGCCAGACTGAATCCACCCCATGGGGAACCTGGCCATGACTGTGCCGTGCCGGTAGGCAGTCCCTTGCCGGGCTGACCATCGTCCAGAACGGCCCATGCGGGCAAAATGGCACTTCCCACGCGGGGCATGGAATAATTTTTCCAAGGCCGCCATCCACTTTTTCAGGGGCCTCTGTTTTTTCGCTGGCCTGCTCGCGCTGGGGATGGCCGTATTGGCATTCACGGCGGTTCCTTACCACGCGTATCGCTGGTTGGGTACTCACGGGGGCTTGGCGGGCGCCAAAGTGGATCTGATCTTCCTGCTTTCAGGCAGTGGAATGCCTTCAGGGCCAGAACTCATGCGCTGCCAACAGGCTGCCACGTTGGCCAAGATCCACCCGGAAGCACCGCTCGTTTTATTGTTGCCGCACGATACGGCACTAGCGAATGCCATGCGCTCAGAATTGGAATTGAGGCATGTGGCACCGGAAAGGATACACGTGCTATTGCACGGCCGGAACACACGGGAACAGGCGCTGGACGCAGCGGCTCATTTCAACGCTGACCTACACTCGCATGTAGTGTTGGTGACCTCGCCGGAGCATACGTACAGAAGCCTGTTGTCGTTCAGGAAGGTCGGCTTTTTCAACGCCCAAGGTGCCCCGGCATTTGAACATGCCCTATTCTCTGACCTTCACTATGACCGAAGTAGCATGGGCGGGAGCAAACTCGTGCCTGATGTAGCGGGCAGTTATGGCCTGCGATACAATTTCTGGAACTACCTCAAGCTGGAGATAACCTGCCTGCGCGAATACGCCGCGTTAGGGTACTATCGGCTAAATGGATGGATCTGAACCTGCCGGTTCGACACACAAAAGGGCGGCGGACCAGCCAAGTTGCCACTTATTCCCAACAGCAAGCCAACAATTTCAGCTTGGCACGGTTTTCCCACTGCGGCCAGGAAACTAATCGCCATGGCACGCAAAAAGAAGCAACTTATCCTATCCCAACCCGTCAAAAAAGGCATTAAGGCGATCAAGGTCAGGTTGGATCAACGCACCGTGATCACACTTTCAGACCTGAATAAGTTGGCATTCTGGAAGGAGCGGTATCCGCATGCCGAGGTGATCAGCTGAGCACCTTGGACTGACTTATCGGCGCATTGTACCGGCCCCCGGCGCCCTACGTCTGGGGCCGTTCTGTTTGGCAGTATGGCCTGCGAGTATGATCTTGTCCCCAAAGTTTAATTGCAATGCCGAGTTTCGACGTGCTCTCCAAAGTGGATGTGCAATCACTGGATAATGCCATGAACACCGTAAAGCGAGAGCTGGAGACCCGATACGACCTTCGCGGCTCAAACAGCAACGTGGAATTCGATAAAAAGGCATTGACCATAAAGATCTCAACAGAAGATCACCTGAAATTGGATTCGATCCTGGATATCCTGTTGGAGCGCAGCACCAAGCAAAAAGTGGATGTAAAAAGCTATGACCTTTCTGAAGAACCCGTACCAAGCGGCAAGCTTCTATACCGCACGATCAAGGTAAAGCAAGGCATCGATCGTGAAACGGCGAAGAAAATCGTGAAATTCATCAAGGACACCAAGTTGAAGGTACAAGCGCAGATCAACGACGACACGGTGCGGGTAACGGGTAAAAAGATCGATGACCTGCAGGCGGTGATGTCGGCCTTGCGGGGAGGTGAATTCGACCTTCCGCTGCAGTTCGACAACATGAAAAGCTGACCGGTTCATGCTATTGTGCGGCAACAAGCGCATGCCACATGGAGAAAAATTATCCGAGACCGCGTCACACGGTCAAAATACTGGATTCATCATTCCTTACACACAACGTAAAACGATTCGAGATAGAAAAGCCGAAGGGCTATCGGTTTACGGCTGGGCAAGGCGCAAGTGTGGCACTGAACAAAGAGGGCTGGCAAGGCCGTTGGGGTCCGTTCACATTCACCTCGCTGGCCAGCTCACGCACCTTGGAGCTGATGATCAAGATCTACGACGAGCGCCAAGGATTGACACACCAGCTCGGCCTGGCGCGTCGGGGGGATGAATTGCTGATCAGCGAGCCATTCGGCACTATTCAATACAAAGGCCCAGGCTATTTTTTTGCAGCCGGCTCGGGCGTAACCCCCTTTGTGGCGATCCTGCGGGAACTGCATAAGGAGAACAAATTGGAGGGCGTGACCCTGGTTTGCTCCAACCAGACCGTATCCGACATCATCCTAGATGAGGAATTCTCGAAGATGTTGGGGAAAAACTACCTCAATATCCTCACCCGGCAACACGTTATCGGTTTCATGGAGCGCCGGATCGATCGGAACATCATGGTCACCCTGGTCCAGAACTTCGACCAGCATTTTTACCTCTGTGGCCCGCGCTCATTCGTGGAAAGCCTGACGGAAATTTTGACCAAGCTTGGGGCCAGCGCCGAATCGATCGTTATCGAGCAATAGGCCAAAAAACGGAACGCGCCTTACAGGGCGCGTTCCGAATATCCTGGTATCGTTGCTTACAGGCTTCGATCAGATGGCTGTTGCGGGCCGATCATTAAACCAGGCAGTCCTTGATCAAGTGCGTGGGTTGCACGACTTGGGGGGTTGAACGCAAAGCGCACGGAAAAGGTTTCGACTCCCTCCCGGAATTCGTCAAACAGGATCCGCGCCTCGGCAAGCTGGCTTGGCCAGCCCGGGTCACGCTAGAACACCTTGCCTTCGGGAAGGAACATCACAAAGAGGAAGGTCATCAGGAAGTGATGGACCAGCAACAACAATGCAGCCAGCACGAGCAATTTTTTCATCCACTTCTCCAGGGAAGGGAACAATTTGCGGTTGTTCACCGCAATGATCGGAAGAGGCACGGTGGCCAAAAGGAACCCGACCGCCAGGACCTTGAAAAGCCACGCATTGCCCACCATGCCCAGGAACAGGTGTGCATAGTAGTAGCCGATACCGGTCAAGGATATCAGCCCCAACTGGAGAAAGGTGCGTGATTGGGTGAGCATACGGGATGCTGTGATGTGGTTCGTGCCGGGTTTGCGTTGCGCACCAAGAAGGAGGGCAGCAGCAAGCTTTTACCCTGGCACGGTTCATTTTGTTGTGGGCGCGCCACAACTTCGTTAGGCTGCGCAAACTTGCGAGATCCAACAATGCGGGGCAACCCTACAGGTGTGAAATGATCCAACCACGGACCGTTTCCGGTGCCGGTTCAATGAGCGGAAAGGATGGCCAGAAGTGCACCGCCGATCACGGTGAGGAAACGGCGGGCGTTGAATCGATGGTCAGGCGTTGACTCGAAGATGATCGTAGTGCTGATGTGCAGCAGCATGCCGATGGCCAAGGCCAACGCATTGGAGAGAAAGGCCTCCCCTATTGCTTCGCCAAAGTGGTGCCCGAACAAAATGCCCAAGGGCGCTGCAACGGCGAATATGCCCAATGTTGCCCACGAACGGGCCACTCCCACATGTGCGCGTTGCAGTACCGTGGCCAACGCAAATGCCATGGGTAGCTTGTGCAACAGCACACCGGCCACAAAGGCCACATCGCCGCCCACCCTGGGATCTGCGAACGGCATTCCTTCGGTAAATGAGTGGATGAACAGGCTTAACAGGGTAATGAACGGGAGCGTACGGCTGCCGTGCATATGGTCGTGGCCATGCACATGAGCATGCCCATGTTCGATCCCCTTGCTGAAAAATTCGAGCACTACCTGCAGCATGAAGCCAGCAAGCACCCATAGGCCCACTTGTTCACTGCTCCTTGAATACAGCTCGGGCAACATGTGAAGCACGGTAACCCCCAACAGGAACGCCCCACTGAAGGCCAGCAATAATTTTACCTGGACCGGGTCCGTAGTTCGGAAGCGCACCCATGCGCCTGCCCCCAAGGGCAGCAGCAGGAACAACAGGATGAGGACGGGGACGCTCATTCGGGTTTTTTTGCCCAAAGCACCATCCGGTCGGAAAGGCCGGCATCGAACGGGCGTAAGCAGGTGCAGTCTGTTGCCTCTTGCAGATCAAGCCCTGCCTTGGCCAACATGGCCTGCACCTCGGGCAAGGACCATGCATGCACGCGCTCTTCGTATTCTTCCTGCCCCATCGTATGGTTTACTGTGATCTGCTTGACAATATCGTCGCCCTGAAGTTTCCGCCGGATATCGAAACGGACTCCGTTGATGACCTTTTGTTCCTTGCGCACCAAATTTCCAGCGGCCAACCGCCCGTTCAACAGGTCGAGCACGAAAAGGCCGCCTGGCTTAAGGGCCTTGGTGGCTGCATTCACCGCCAATTGATCGTCCTCCCGGTCATTGGAGTAACCCAAGCTGGTGAACAGGCAGACCGCCGCATCGAAGGTATTGATCGCATAGGGCTCGCGGATATCGAACACTTCAAAATGTGCGTTTGGCACAGCCTGTTTGGCCTCGCGGATACTTTGCCGCGAAAGGTCCAGCCCGGTTACCTCAAGCCCCAAGCGATCGAACACGGCGGCATGGCGCCCCCGGCCGCAGGCCAGGTCAAGGACCTTGTCGCCCGGTCTCAACGCGCCTTTGGCCACCAACGGTTCCACCAGGGTGGCAGCATCCTCTTCATCCCTATGGCTATATAGCATGGCATACCATGGCGTGCCGAACCATCCGTTGAACCAGCCCATTTTGCGGAGGGCGAAATTACCGCCTTGGACACTCATTTCACCATGGCCACCAAGGGCGTGCACAACTTGGTGGAAAACTCCATGGCTAGCCGCAAGGAGCCGCGCATGAACATTATTCCTTTGCCATGGATTCTTATTTTTGGGAATAATCATGGTGGACCGGATCTTCGACATGTACGACCAACTGGAGAAGCAAAAGATCATGCTCTCCTTCAAGGGTGAACTGTCAAGCGATCTGATCAACGCCATTCTTAGCCTGATCGAGCAGAAGATGGCCGCCAGCGAGCCGGATCAGCGCGTGCGCAAGCGCGTTTTCAACGTCGTGATGGAATGCCTGCAAAACCTCTACCATCACAATAAACGGGTGGGCCAACAACCCGAGGCGCAACGCCCGGAGGAGCGGCAAGGCGTGGTAATGGTGGCCTATGCCAACAGTGGCTACTCGGTACTTACAGGCAACAGCATGGCCAAGGCAGAGGTGGAACAATTGAAACAGCGCCTGGACCAGGTGAACGGCATAAGCCCCGAGCAATTGCGGGAACTCTACAAGAGCACCTTGGGCGACGGGAGGTTCACCGCCTCGGGCGGCGGTGGATTGGGGCTCATCGACATCGCCCGCAAAAGCGGCCGTAAATTGGAATATGGTTTCGTCCCCTTGGATGAGCAGAACACTTTCTTCAGCTTGAACGTGAACGTGACACCAGAGAAGTGACCGAAATGGAGGATATACAATTGGAAGGAACCACGAAAACGCCAACCGTGCATTTCAACAAGGACACGGGACTATTGGAGTTGAGGGGACGTTCCATTCCCGAGAATTCGATTGAATTCTACAGGCCCTTGATTGATTGGATCGACCACTACGCCCGGGCACCACAGACCAACACCCGCCTAAAGGTGCAACTGGAGTATTTCAATACAAGCTCCAGCAAATGCATCCTTGACCTGTTCAAGAAGTTGGAGACCGTGCGACATTCCGGCAACGACGTACAGGTCCTTTGGCATTACGAGGCCGACGATGAGGACATGTTGGAGGCCGGAGAGGACTATCAGGCCATCATCAACCTGCCCTTCAAAATGATCCAGGTGCAGGAAGTGGACGATAAGTAGTGATCAGGCCACGCGCTTTTGCGAACGGCCCATGCCATTGACCAGCCAAGGGAATAAGTTCACCTTGAGCGCCAGGGCGAAGGCGAGCGTCATTAGCCACAGGAATGCGGTGTTTGCCCACAAGGTGGGCAGGCCATTACCGAAAAGCCGCTTTGCCGGGGCATAGAATTGCGCCGCGAAGAACCCGCCTTCCCGGGGTATCAGATAAACCGGGTCTGTCTTCTGCACCAGTTCACCTTGGGATTCGGTGAGCATGTTCACATCGTTCTTGTTCGTGACAAAGTCGGCAAGGCTTTCATTCCGGTATCCGTCCAATAGGCTGAAGTAGGCTTCGCGTCCCGCCCCGGTGGCGGTCATGGCCCCTATTTTCTGGTCCTTCATTCTTTCCGCCTCGCGGTAAACGTGCCTGTAATGTGCGGTCAACAAGGCCAACGTACTGTCCAAGCCATCAAGCACGCCGGTGCTGATGTGTTCGGGCACCAGCTCATCCAACCGTTCGAACCTCAGTCCACCCACGGCGCGCAATTCCTTGGCCATCTCGTTTCGCAATAGCTGGATATCCATGGCCATGGCATCGGCCTGCCCGTCTTTTGCCAAGGCCCGGCGGACCGCTGCGGAACGCTGTTGCAGCTCACGCACCCAAAAATCCTTTTTCCAGTTGGCCGTCTTCATCCGGCGGTCGAGTTCATAAAAGTTTCGCTCGTAAGCGTTCGAGGTGAACTGCGCCACGGATAGCGCCTCATAGGCCCAACGACTGGCCATGATGTTGCCCACCCAGGGCACGCTTTTTTCCGAAGCGAACCAGGGATGCAGCTTGTCAAAACGCACGATGATGCCGCTGAACATCAACTGTGGAATGATCAACACCGGGATCATCATGTAGATCACCTTGGCGCTATTGAAGCTCGCGCTCACGTTCAGTCCCAGCACGTTGGCGAAGCATGCGGTAGAGAATAGGACCATCCAGTGGGCCCACCACAGGTCTTTAATACCCAGCACGGCGTTGCCCACTGCCACAAAAAGAAGAGTTTGGAAGGCGCTGATCAAGAACATCAGACCGATCTTGCTGAGCAAATAGCTCGAGCGGCTGAGCGAAAGGAATTTTTCCCGCTGAAGGATCTTCCGGTCCCGGATGATCTCTTCCGCGGCCACGGACAAGCCGAGGAAAAGGGCCACGATGACGGCGATGAACAGGTACTGGGGCAAATTGTCGTTGTGGCGGAATACGTAATTGGCCTGTTCACCCAACGCAATGCTGCGGTAACGAAGGAAGAAGGCCATGAAGAAGGCCAATACGGGAGCCTCCAGCAAATTGATCAGCACATATTGGCGATTCGCCAGTTTGGCCAATACATCCCGCTGGAAGAAAACCGCCATTTGCCGCAACTTGCCAGGCGCCTTGAAGGTGCTCTGCGGCACATGATGTGCTGCGGGCACCTGGGCCACGCGCACCTCCATTTGCGCCCGGAAAACCTCGTTCCAGGCCTCCGGCCCGATCCGGCGCTGGTCCGTTTCATTACCGTACTCATCCACGATCTTAGCTTCCAGTATGTTGAAGATCTGCTCGGGATTGACGTTGCCGCACGCTTGGCATTGGCCTGCATCGCTATCGGCCAGGCCGGTCACTTTCTTGAAATACACCACGGCATCCACCGGGTCGCCATAGTATACCGGGTTGCCCTCTTGGTCCATGAGCAGCAACCGGTCGAACAGTTTGAAAATGTCGGATGAAGGTTGATGGATCACAGTGAAGATGATCCGCCCCTTCAAGGCCAGCTCCTTCAACAGGTCCATGATATTCTCGGAATCACGGGAACTGAGGCCGCTGGTCGGCTCATCCACAAAGAGCACGCTGGGCTCGCGTATCAGCTCCAGGGCAATGTTCAATCGTTTGCGCTGCCCCCCGCTGATGGTCTTGGCCAATGGATTGCCCACCTTCAGGTCCTTGATCTCGTAAAGGCCAAGGTGGCGGAGCAGGTCTGTTACACGTTGTTCCACTTCCTCCTCGCTGCGGCCGCCAAAGCAGAGCCTCGCATTGAACTGCAGGTTTTGGTGAACAGTAAGTTCATCGATCAAGAAATCATCCTGGCTGATGTACCCGATCACGCCGCGGATGTGGTCCGCTTGTGCGTGCACATCGATGCCATTGACAGAGACCTTGCCCTTGCTGGGTTGCAGGTTGCCGTTGAGCACGTTCAACAATGTGCTTTTGCCACTTCCGCTGCCGCCCATGATGCCGATGAGCTTGCCGCTCGTTTCGGCCAAGTGCAGCTCATGCAGCCCTACGCGACCATTAGGGAACTGGTACTCGATACCATCCGCGCGGAAAACGATCCGTTCCGTGGCATCCGCATTGTGGTATTTGGCCAGGATCTCGCTGTAATAGATCGGCGGGCCTTGCAAATGGCGCATGCTGGCACCATTGTCCAATACGTACACCTGCCCGGGAATAACCTGTTTGCCGTTGAGTTTCAGGCCCTGTTCGCCCGCGAAGCGCATGAGGTGGAGCGAGACGGAGGGCACCTGAAGCACGCTGATCTCACCGGGAAGGCCATGGTGGTGCAAATGCCTGGCGTGCGCACCCTGCCCTTCGACCAAGGAATCGATGTACAACAGCTGTGGATCATCGCCCCGGGTGGTGGCCGCCTCAGCGGCAACGAATGCCTGGCAACGGGCAAAGTCGGCCTCCCCGATATTGAACGCCTCGGCCACCGTGGAAACGAAATCCATTTCCTGTGGCAACGGTGTGCCCCGGGCGTGCACCAGTTCCAACAGGTGCACCAGCACTACGAATTTCTGCCGCTGGTTCAGTTCCTCATTCACCTCCGTGCAGATCTTCAGCACCTTCACCGAGTTCACGCTGGTGCGCTTCCGGCCGCGCTCGCTTTTGCCCCCACTGGTGTGGAAGGCCGCGATGAAGGCCTCGAAGGCCTCTACGTGTTCCTGCACTGAGCGGCCGGGGAACTGCCGGGCCAGGAACCGCCGGACCACCTCGTGGCCCGTATGCCCATCGGTACGATCGGTCTTCGCAATAATGGCGAAGAGCTGCAATAAGGCCCTTAGTATCTTTTCGGACATCTTCCCGCGCTATCGGCCAGGTCCGATAACAGGCATGGCCCCCTTCTACGCGGGGGCCATGGCAATGTTCCGAAGGAAGACGGGGACTACCTTTTGAAGCCGATCAACATGACCGCACACCCACTATTGCTCTTGTTGGGGTCCAGTTCAGCGTTGATCACCACATCCAGGGTGTTGGCCACAACAAAGTCCCAATAAGGGTCATTGTTGAACTCCTTGTTGGTGAAGAGCAAGTTGCGCTCCTTGTCGTATACGCTGAAGATCAAGTTGCCATCGCTGAGCCCGCTGCATGCAGCAATGCGGTAGGTGGCACCACCGAACAGGGTCATTTCGAATTCAGCCACCTCATCCTCGCGAAGCAACGCGCGGTAGAATTGACCATCCGGAATGTATTCCGCCGTGATGTTGCGTTCGCATACCGTGGCAATGGTGTCGCACTGTGCGAATGCATTGATCGTGCAGGCCGCCCCGGCCAAGGCCAGGCTAACTAGGATCCTTCTCATGGTCATGCGATAATGGCGGAACGAATGGCTCGTACTTTACGGATGATCTCCTGCAATGCTTCCTCGGGAAGTTCTGCACTGCTGGAACTGTTGATGTAGGTGGTCTTGTTCGCCGCATCCAATGTGGGTTGAACGAACTTGTATTCGCTTTTAATGTCGCTGTAAGAAATGGCGAGGTCCTTCAGTAAGCCCAGCAGTTCATCATTCCCGTCGATCTTCTCGTGCAGCTCTATCAAATTTTTCAGGGTATGCTGTTGCTCGGCCAGTCGGGTCGCCACCTTTTTGTCCACTTTGTTGCCACTGCTGGCCAGTGTAAGGTATAGGCCCTCCACCCACCCCCCCGTGAGCACTTGGGTGGAGATATCGTTCCGCTGTTCATTCTTCAAATAGGCATCCATGGCCCTGAACGCTGTCCCCGTAAGCCTGAGCAAGCTGTCCTGGTCATTCACATTGGCCTTGAACCTCGACATCAGGCCCTGGTCCATCGCGTTGGAAAGATTGAGCCCATTGCTCAAGGTTTCCATGGCCTTCACTGTTTTAAGGGCCCGCTGCCCGTCCTGATACAAGGTGATATACGCCAGGTCTGCACCGTACACACCCAGGGCCAAGGCTTTCTTCCGGCTATCGGTGAAACGGGCCACGCTATCCGGGGTCAGCGCCAGGTCGGGCACGTAGGCCGCTTTCAGGTCGCGGGCCAACATTACGGTTTGTATCGGCGATGGGATGCTGATCACTTTCCCACCCACCTTCACCAGGCCACTTTCCTCCGTAGCGGTCTTCAGGGTATCGGTGGCCATGGTTTCCTTGGCGCCTTGGCCACCCCCACAAGCGGCCATGCCAAGGGCAACGGCGGCCGCAATGCTCCATGATATCGGTATACGGATGTTCAGCATGCTGGTATGAGGAATGGAATGATCACAGGGCACGAAAATACCCTTTGCGTGCCGTAAACCCGCGGTAAAGGTGCACAGTTTTCAACATAAGCCCGGTACGGCAGCAGTAATGGCCGGTGAACGCCGGGTCGTGGATAAACTTGCAGACCTGCCCGCACCGTTTTGCCGCTTTTCGTGGACATCATCCTTCCCTTGGCCGTGGCCGGCACCTTCACCTATGCCGTTCCGGATGAGCTAAGCCATGGCCTGCAGCCGGGCATGCGTGCCGTGGTCCCTTTCGGGCAAGGCCGCAAATTGTACAGCGGGGTGATCGTGCACATCCATGACCAACCTGGTCCGGGCAAATCGATGCGCAGCATTCTCGAAGTACTGGACACCGCGCCTGTTGTTACCCAGCGCCAGCTTGCATTTTGGAAAGCGCTGGCGGCCCATTACATGTGCACCTTGGGCGAAGTGATGCTGGCGGCCATGCCCAGTGCGCTGCTGCTGAGCAGTTCAACGCGCCTGGTGGCCGCCCCGGAGGTTTCGCAGGCCTGGACCGGCGATAACCGGCAGGACATCCTGCTCGATGTACTGGAGCAACGGCATGAGATCAGCTTGGGCGATGCGGCCAAGCTGATCGGGCGAAAGGACCCTATGCCCGTGATCAAGAAACTGCTTGCATCGGGGGCGTTGATGATCGCGGAGGAGTTGAAGGACAACTGGAAGCCCCGCATGGAGCAGTATGTCCACCTGGGCGCGAAGGCAAGCACCGAGGACGAATTGCATCAATGGTTCGATCAGCTGGAGCGTGCACCGAAGCAACTCCACCTGTTGATGCGGTATATCGAATTAAGCCGATGCCTGGGTGGATCGCCGCGCGACGTACGCCGGACCGAACTTCTGCAGCGTAGCGGCGCCACGGCGGCAGAGTTGCGCCGCCTTTGCGAAAAGGAAGTTTTCCGTATAGAGGAAAGACAACCCGGCGTGCCATCGGACAGGGCCACCTCACAATCACCGCCAATCCTGTCCGCGGCACAGGAACAGGCCCTGCGCGAGGTGAAAAATGCCTTTGCCGACCATGGTACCGTGCTGCTACAAGGCGTTACTGCCTCGGGCAAGACCGAGTTGTACATGGAATTAATGGCGGAGGCGGTGGCCGCTGGCCAGCAAGTGCTTTACCTTTTACCGGAGATCGCCCTCACCACGCAGGTGATCGCCCGGATGAGGGCCCGCTTCGGACCGCAGGTGGCCGCGTACCATTCGCGCCTTTCGCTGCGTGAACGCACGGAGTTGTGGATGCGCATGTTGCGCACGCCCGGGGCCCACCCGGTGGTGGTGGGGGCCCGATCCTCGATCTTCCTTCCCTTCCATCAGTTGGGCCTGGTGATCGCCGATGAGGAGCATGACCCCAGCTATAAGCAGCATGATCCCGCACCGCGGTACAATGCACGCGACATGGCGATCGTGCTGGCCGGCATACATGGGGCCCGCACATTGCTGGGCAGCGCCACCCCGAGCATGGAAAGCATGTACAACGCGAAGTCGGGGAAATATGGCATGGCCCGGCTCAGCGTACGGTACGGAAATGCGGCCTTGCCCGAGATCGTGAAGGTTGACCTGCGCGACATGCAGCGGCGCAAATTGATGCGCGGTAATTTTTCCGCACCGCTGGTGGAGGCCATTTCCAAGGCCTTGGCGCGCAAGGAACAGGTGATCATTTTCCAGAACAGGCGCGGATATGTGCCGGCCTGGCATTGCGACACATGCGGCTGGATCCCGGAATGTGACCATTGCGACGTGAACCTCACCTACCACAAGCGGGACCACAGCCTCCGGTGCCATTACTGCGGCCGGCATTATTCACCCCCGGTGCACTGCGCGGCATGTGGCAGCAACAGGTTGCGCATGGTGGGGCTGGGCACAGAGAAGGTGGAGGAGGAACTGGCCCTGCTTCTGCCAGAGGCCCGCGTGGCCCGCATGGACCAGGACACCACCAGGGGCAAGCATGGCTTTGAGCAATTGTTGTCGCGCTTCCGCGATGGCTCCATCGATATTCTGGTCGGAACACAAATGGTTACCAAGGGCCTGGACTTCCACCAGGTTACCGTGGTGGGCGTGCTGAATGCGGATAATTTGATGCGCTTCCCGGATGTACGGGCGCATGAACGCGCCTTCCAGCTCATGGCACAAGTGGCCGGCCGAAGCGGCCGCCGCAGCGATCCCGGCACCGTTTTTATTCAAGCCAGGGATATCCATCACCCCATCATCGGCCTGGTGGCCGGGCACGATACGGATGGCATGTACGAACGTGAACTGCCCTTGCGCCAGGCCCACGGCTACCCTCCCTTCAGCCGCATGATCCGCCTAACGCTGAAGCATACCAAGGAAGACCGGGTTGACGAAACCGCCAAGGCACTGGCCGATGAGCTCCGGCCAGTACTGGGCAACCGCCTGCTGGGCCCGGAACCACCGCCCGTGGCGCGCATCCGGGACAAACACCTGCGCGTGATCGTGCTCAAGTTGGCCCGGGGCAACTACCGGCACGAAAAGGAAATGGTCCGCGAAAGCATCGACCGGCTCTTCGCGGAAAAGCCGCACCGGTCCGTGCAATTGCAGATCGACGTGGACCCGCTCTGAAGGAACTCCGTCACGTACCTTTCAATATTGTTCCTTTTCACTGGGGAAATCCCGCGTGCGTACGTCATTCACGTAATTGCCCACCGCCCCGGTTATCACCGTGTACAGGTCGGCATAGCGGCGCAGGAACCGGGGGTTGAACTCCTTGTTGATCCCCAGCATATCATGCATCACCAATACCTGTCCGTCAACCCCGCTGCCCGCCCCAATGCCGATCACGGGTATCGAAACGCTTTGGGCCACCTCGGCGGCAAGGCGGGCCGGTATTTTCTCCAACACAAGCGCAAAGCAGCCGGCCTCTTCCAATAATTTGGCATCGTTGCGCAGCCGTTCCGCCTCGGCCTCTTCCTTGGCACGCACCACATAGGTTCCGAATTTATAGATGCTTTGCGGGGTTAGGCCCAAGTGCCCCATCACCGGTATGCCTGCCGTCAGGATCCGCTCCACACTATCGATCACCTCTTCGCCACCTTCCAACTTTACCGCATGCGCCCCGCTCTCCTTCATGATCCGGATAGCGGAATTAAGCGCACACTTCGAGTTACCTTGGTACGTGCCGAATGGAAGGTCCACCACCACCAGGGCCCGTGCGCTTCCGCGCACCACACTGGCCCCGTGGTAGATCATTTGGTCCAGCGTGATCGGCAAGGTGGTCTCATGCCCGGCCATTACGTTGCTTGCACTATCGCCCACCAGTATCACATCAACGCCGGCACTGTCCATCAGGCGGGCCATTGAAAAATCATAGGCCGTGATCATGGCGATCGGCGTGCCTTTCTGCTTCAGTTCCTGAAGGGTATGCGTGGTAACCCGCTTTATCTCCTTGATTGCGCTGCTCATTTGGCGTTGGATCAGCCGCAAAGCTATGCCCTTGCGCCGGGCGGTCCGCCTTCCGTTGCGTTAACTTCGCGCCCCTGATTTTCCCGCAAATGAACATTCGGCCCATCCTTCTCGCCTGCATTGGCGCCGTCGCATTTTCAGCCTGCAGCACCGATCTGGATGTAACGGCACCCTACAAGGAGAATACCGTGGTATATGCCCTGCTCAACAAGGACAGCACCACGCAGTATGTGAAGATCAACAAGGCATTCCTCGGCCCCGGCAACGCTTTCGAGTATGCCCAGGTACCAGACTCGATCGAGTATGGCAACGGCCAGTTGCAGGCCACCGTGCACAAGATCAAGGATGGCCTGGTGGTGGCCTCCTATCCTTTGCGCGACACGCTATGGGCCCACGACCCGGGCATTTTTGCAGGACCTGTGCATAAGCTCTATTATTTCACCGCACCATTGGATTCAACCGCCACCTACCGCTTGGAAGCAACGGCCAAGGGCAATACGATCGTTGCGGAAACACCGGTAGTGGGCAAGCTCACCCCTTCCAGCAACATCCTCAGCCAGCCGCTGCGCCTGGTCGGCCTGGGCCAGGTCTATGTTTCCCCGCTCATCAAGTGGAACACCGCCCCCAACGGCAAGCGCTATGATGTCTCCTATCGTTTCCGCTGGGATGATGTAGTGGGTAACGACACCATTCCGCGCAGCTTTATCCAAAACCTCGGCACGGCCACGTCGTTCGGCCTTGGCGGCAGTGAGGAACTGAACGTGATCATGTCGGGCGAAATGTTCTTCCAGACGGTGGGGATCCGCGCCGGTGATAATGCCCAGGCCAGCAAGCGCATCTTCCGGGGCGTTGACATTTTGTGGGCCGTGGCGGGACCGGCATTGTACAATTACCTGCAGCTCAATAACCCCATCTCCGGCCTGGTGGAAGAACGGCCCACCTATACCAATGTGGACAATGGGTACGGCATTTTTTCGTCCCGCCGCTTCCTCACCGTTACCGTGAACGGCCTGAATGCACAAACCGCCCCGGAACTGGTGAACGGGCAATACACCGCCTCGCTCCATTTCTGTATCCCTGGCAGTGGCGAATTTGGCTGCGACTAAAGCATCCTGACCTTTTGGCAGCAAAGTTGGCGACACATTTTCGCCACCTTCTGCCAATGCTAGGCAAATCCCCATGCATGGCATGGTGGTTGACCGCGGTGGGTCGATCCAATAAAAGACCCTGAGCCGGTATCAGGCTCGCAACGAAACACAAATGAGCAAGATCATAGGAATAGACTTGGGCACCACGAACAGTTGCGTGGCAGTAATGGAAGGCAACGAACCGGTGGTGATCGCCAACAGCGAAGGCAAGCGTACCACACCGAGCGTGGTGGCCTTCATGGAAAACGGTGAGCGCAAGGTGGGCGACCCCGCTAAACGCCAGTCGATCACCAACCCGCGCAACACCATCTATTCCATCAAGCGCTTCATGGGCAACACCTATGAAGAAGATGCCAAGGAGATCCAACGTGTACCCTATGAGGTGGTGCGCGGGGAGAACGGCATGCCCCGCATGAAGATCGGTGACCGGCAGTACACCCCGCAAGAGATCAGTGCAATGATCCTGCAGAAGATGAAAAAGACCGCCGAGGACTATTTGGGCACCTCGGTTTCTGAAGCCGTGATCACCGTGCCTGCCTATTTCAACGATGCCCAGCGCCAAGCCACGAAAGAAGCCGGCGAGATCGCTGGCCTGAAGGTGCGCCGGATCATCAACGAACCCACCGCAGCCGCCCTGGCCTATGGGCTGGACAAGAAACACAAGGAACAAAAAGTGGTGGTGTTCGACTGTGGCGGGGGCACGCACGACGTAAGTGTGCTTGAGCTCGGCGACGGCGTTTTCGAGGTGAAAAGCACCGACGGCGACACGCACTTGGGTGGTGATGACTTTGACCAAGTGCTCATCGACTGGCTGGCCGAGGAATTCAAGAACGATGAAGGCATCGATCTGCGCAAGGACCCGATGGCCCTGCAGCGCTTGAAGGATGCGGCAGAAAAGGCGAAGATCGAATTGAGCAGCACCACCAGCACGGAGATCAATCTCCCGTACATCATGCCGGTGAATGGGATCCCGAAACACCTGGTGCGCACGCTTACCCGTGCCAAATTCGAGCAACTGGTGGACCCCTTGGTGAAGCGGACCATTCTGCCGTGCGAAAGCGCACTGAAGAATGCCGGATTCAAGACGAGCGATATCGATGAGGTGATCCTGGTCGGCGGCAGCACCCGCATCCCGGCCATCCAGGAAGCGGTGAAGAAATTCTTCGGCAAGGAAACGAACAAGAGCGTGAACCCGGACGAGGTTGTGGCCGTTGGCGCCGCGATCCAAGGCGGGGTTCTCACTGGAGAAGTAAAGGATGTGCTCCTGTTGGACGTGACCCCGTTAAGCCTGGGCATTGAGACCATGGGCGGGGTAATGACCCGCTTGATCGAGGCCAATACCACCATACCCACCAAGAAGAGCGAAGTATTCAGCACGGCCAGTGACAACCAGCCGAGTGTGGAAATACACGTTCTGCAAGGAGAGCGCCCGATGGCCTCGGGCAACCGTACCATAGGCCGTTTCCACCTGGACGGGATCCCGCCGGCGCGCCGTGGCACACCGCAGATCGAAGTAACGTTCGATATCGATGCCAACGGGATTTTGAACGTTGGTGCCAAGGACAAGGCCACGGGCAAGGAACAGAGCATACGCATTGAAGCGAGCAGCGGCCTGAGCAAGGAAGAGATCGATAAGATGAAGAAAGAGGCAGAGGCGAACGCCGATGCCGACAAGACCGCACGCGAAAGGGCAGAGAAGCTGAACCAGGCCGATAGCTTGATCTTCCAAACCGAGAAACAGCTGTCTGAGTTCGGTGATAAGCTGCCCGCTGATAAAAAGCAGCCTATTGAGGACGCCCTGGCCAAATTGAAAAAAGCGCACGAAAGCCAGGATGTGCCCGCCATTGAAACGGCCATGAACGAGTTGAACACCGTATTTGCCAGCGCCAGCGAGGAAATGTACAAGGCCGCCCAACAGGCACAGGGCCAAACCGGTGCCGCGGACGGTCAACCGCATGCCGCTGACCAGGAAGTCACGGATGTTGATTTCGAAGAAGTGAAGGACGACAAGCAATAAGCTGTTGCCATAGGCCGCAATAAAGCGCCGCTACCTGAACAGGTAGCGGCGCTTTGCGTTACCGTGGTTTCAGCCTTTGATCGATCGAGTCGATACTGGCTTCGCTCCCACCAGGCCCATGCAGGCCGTGGGTCGCACAGTGCGTGTTTTCCGGAATGGTCGGCTTCGCCTGACAGAAAAGGAGTGTTGAACCGTCCAGCGATCCACGGTCCTGGAGCTGAAACGGCCTTCAGCGCGCCAGAAGCGAACCCAGTTTCTTCCCCAATTCTGCAGCGTCCCGGGGCTTGGCAACGATCAGCCGTTGCCGATCAAGCAGGAAAAAGGAAGGGGTTCCCTTCACCTCAAATGCCTTTGCCACGCTCGACCCCCAGCCATTGAATTCGCTATAAGTGGCCCAAGTGATCCCGTTTTCTCTGATGTTATCCAGGTACTCCGTGGTGTCCGCGTCGAGTGCAATACCAACGACCTGGAAGCCAGAGGACCCATATCGTTCGAGGTCTTGTTTCAAGCCGGGCAGTTGGGCATGGCAATGCTCACAGGTTGAAGAATAAAAGAATAGCGCGGTGTACTTCGCAATAGAGGTGAGTGCTGATAGCTGGGCCGTGCCCTGTAGCCCCTGTAACAGCACATCAGGTGCGGTCCTGCCAACGGAAACCGCCAACAGCCTTTCAATCTTTTCCCGGGCGGCAGCACCCAATTGAACCGCATCCCCTTTCACGACATAGGAATCCACCACATGCTGCAGGGCCATTTCGGGCCCGTATGTGGCGAAAAGGTCGATCAAATGTTCAAGCATATAGGCCTTGGTCTGTGGATCTTTTCCTGCCAGGGCGATCAGCGTATCCGATGCCATCACAAATTGGCTCTCTTTGCTTGATCGCAGGTTCTGGAAGAAAGCCATGATGGCCTGATCGTACGCGGCGGACCGCATCAACTGTGGATCACTGAAGTTGAAAACGGCCGCTACGGCCATGGGGCTTTGCCCCAATGCGCGCTGTACCGCGCGATCCGCAAGGAAGGTGGCAACGAAATAACTCCTTGCAGAATCTTGGGCCAGTTCTTTCAAATAGGATTCTTGAGCGGTGTAAGCCTTTTCCAATACCCGGTCCAAGGCGGCGAGCTGCAAGGTATCGCTGGGCTGTAGCCTTGCCTTTTGCTCCCTGACCGATGCCTGGATCGCTTGGGCCTCCTTTACCACCAGTTCAAATTCTTGTAGCCGCATGTTTTCCTCAGAGCTGGCCACCACCATGTTTTGGGCCAGCGGCGTGGCCTTGAACCGGAGGTCTACCAAAGGTTCCCTTTTGTCGAGGATGATGTTCACCCGGTCAGAATCACCCAACACCAATTGATAGAAACCCGTTGCCTGGACCGGGTCCTGGAACCGGAAATCCCCGGACTTGGATACCCGGGTGGAGTCGAACGGTAGCATGTCCGCGCCCTTTGCCTGCTTCAAGTACAGCCACATGCCTTCGCTCGCTGGCCCCACTTGGCCCTGTAGGCGTTGGGCTAAGAGCATTGGTGTGGCCATTACCGTCATGATTGCCATTACCGCGTACCTGCGCATGTTGTCAATTGCCATTATGGAACACCGCACAAAGAAAACAATATGCCACACTGTGATGCGGAGACCTGCACGGCCATGTTATTGTGGGCCCGTGTTAAAAAAAAGAACCCCGCCTTTTGAGGGGCGGGGTTCAAATCGGCGACGACATACTCTCCCGAGACTACTGCCTCAGTACCATCTGCGCTGGTGAGCTTAACTTCTCTGTTCGGAATGGGAAGAGGTGGACCTCACCGCAATAGTCACCTAAAATCGTGTATGCGATTTTGTGAAATACTGCTAGACTGAACCAAAACAGACGGATTTCAATCCACCGTAAAGACCTTTTCAGGTCAAAGTCTACGGGTAATTAGTACTACTCGGCTTTGCCATTGCTGACTTTACACCTGTAGCCTATCAACGTGGTCATCTTCCACGACCCTTAAAAAGAAGTCTCATCTTGAGGTGGGCTTCGTGCTTAGATGCTTTCAGCGCTTATCCCATCCGAACATAGCTACCCAGCTGTGCCACTGGCGTGACAACTGGTACACTAGCGGTTCGTCCACCACGGTCCTCTCGTACTAATGGTAGCACCTCTCAAACTTCTAACGCCCGCAACAGATAGGGACCGAACTGTCTCACGACGTTCTGAACCCAGTTCGCGTGCCACTTTAATCGGCGAACAGCCGAACCCTTGGGACCTTCTCCAGCCCCAGGATGTGACGAACCGACATCGAGGTGCCAAACCATTCCGTCGATATGAGCTCTTGGGAATGATCAGCCTGTTATCCCCGGCGTACCTTTTATCCTATGAGCGATGGCCCTTCCATATGGAACCACCGGATCACTTTGCCCTACTTTCGTACCTGTTCGACTTGTCGGTCTCACAGTCAAGCACCCTTATGCCAATATACTCGTCGCACGGTTACCAAGCGTGCTGAGGGTACCTTTGGAAGCCTCCGATACTCTTTTGGAGGCGACCACCCCAGTCAAACTACCCACCACACACTGTTTCCCTGTTTTTCAGGGATTAGACATCAGATGACAGAAGGGTGGTATTTCAAGGTTGACTCCACGATGCCTAGCGACACCGCTTCAACGTCTCCCACCTATCCTACACATCGGGCAGCCGATGTCAATGTGAAGCTATAGTAAAGGTGCACGGGGTCTTTCCGTCCCGTTGCGGGTATCCGGCATCTTCACCGAAACTACAATTTCACCGAGCTCGTGGCTGAGACAGTGCTCAGATCGTTACACCATTCGTGCAGGTCGGAACTTACCCGACAAGGAATTTCGCTACCTTAGGACCGTTATAGTTACGGCCGCCGTTTACTGGGGCTTCGATTCAAAGCTTCGCCTTGCGGCTGACCTCTCCTCTTAACCTTCCAGCACCGGGCAGGTGTCAGGCCTTATACGTCATCTTTCGATTTCGCAAAGCCATGTGTTTTTGTTAAACAGTCGCCTGAGCCATTTCACTGAGACCCACTTGCGTGGGTAACGCTTATCCCGAAGTTACGCGTTTAATTTGCCTAGTTCCTTAGCCACGGATCACTCGAGCGCCTCAGGATCCTCTCCTTGACTACCTGTGTCGGATTACGGTACGGGCGGCCCGCATCTGAAGCTTAGAGGTTTTTCTTGGAAGTCTGATTAGGGTCAATGCATTCAGCCGAAGCTTCCTGCTACTGTCGGGTTTCAGCAAGGCCGGCGGATTTGCCTACCAGCCCTATACCTACGCCCTTCACCGTGCTATTCCGTCAGCACGGAGACCTTTCACTCCTTCGTCACCCCATCGCAATGCGGGTCGGTTCCAGAATATTGACTGGATATCCATCGGCTTCGCCTGTCGGCTACACCTTAGGCCCCGACTAACCCTGATCCGATTAACGTTGATCAGGAACCCTTAGTCTATCGGCGGGCAGGTTTTTCACCTGCCTTATCGTTACTCATGCCTACATTTTCTTTTCCGGACGCTCCAGCATAGCTCACACTACACCTTCGACGCCGACCGGAATGCTCTTCTACCGCCCCGCCTTGCGGCGAGGCCCACAGCTTCGGTGGTGTGTTTAATGCCCGATCATTATCCATGCCGGATCGCTCGACTAGTGAGCTGTTACGCACTCTTTAAATGAATGGCTGCTTCCAAGCCAACATCCTAGCTGTCAGTGCAATCCGACCTCGTTAGTTCAACTTAACACACACTTGGGGACCTTTAGCCGATGGTCTGGGTTATTTCCCTCTCGCGCACGGACCTTAGCACCCGCGCGCTCACTCCCGGATATTGAGTTATGGCATTCGGAGTTTGTCCGGGTTTGGTAGGCGGTGAAGCCCCCTAGCCCGATCAGTAGCTCTACCTCCATAACTGTACGTCCGAGGCTGCACCTAAATGCATTTCGAAGAGTACGAGCTATCTCCCAGTTTGATTAGCCTTTCACCCCTAATCACAGCTCATCCGAAGACTTTTCAACGTCTACCGGTTCGGTCCTCCATTCCGTGTTACCGGAACTTCAACCTGGCCATGAATAGATCACTTAGGTTTCGCGTCTGCCGCCACTGACTATGCGCCCTGTTAAGACTTGCTTTCGCTTCGGCTGCGGGGCTTAACCCCTTAACCTTGCCAGTGACGAGCAACTCGTAGGCTCATTATGCAAAAGGCACGCCGTCACCCCGTCGAAACGGGGCTCCGACCGCTTGTAGGCGTACGGTTTCAGGGTCTATTTCACTCCTCTGTTCGAGGTTCTTTTCACCTTTCCTTCACAGTACTGGTACGCTATCGGTCTCTCAGTAGTATTTAGCCTTGGCGGATGGTTCCGCCGGGTTCAGACAGGATCTCACGTGTCCCGCCCTACTCAGGATACCACTAGGTATCGCATTCATGTTGTGTACGGGACTATCACCCGCTATGGTCCAACTTTCCAGAAGGGTTCCACTATGAATACGAAGTCCACGATGTGGTCCTACAACCCCGGAACCGCCTAAACGGTACCGGTTTGGGCTGTCCCCTGTTCGCTCGCCACTACTAGGGGGATCACTATTTGTTTTCTTTTCCTCCAGGTACTTAGATGTTTCAGTTCCCTGGGTAAGCTTCCTTATTCAGGATAATGCCGCTTCACGGCACTGGGTTTCCCCATTCGGAGATCCACGGATCACAGGTTATTATGCACCTCCCCATGGCTTATCGCAGCCTATCGCGTCCTTCATCGCCTCTGAGAGCCAAGGCATCCACCATACGCCCTTAGTAACTTTTCGACCTCTTGTGGTCTTGCTCGGTGGACCGATCTCTCGGTCTGTCTTGGTCAGTCTAACAATAAATCAAAGAACGATGCCCTTGGATGGGCAGCCTGCCTGGCCCTTTCGGGCTTTGGCCGGCGTTGTGGAGAATATCGGAGTCGAACCGATGACCTCCTGCTTGCAAAGCAGGCGCTCTAGCCAGCTGAGCTAATTCCCCGTTCCCTATCCCTGGTAGTCCTGCGCAGATTTGAACTGCGGACCTCTACATTATCAGTGTAGCGCTCTAACCAACTGAGCTACAGGACTATGAGACGGCAACGGATGGCACCGCGGCCATATTATCCATCTGAGAGAAAGCGAGTGTCGAACCCTGTTTTCACGGGATCCGGAGCCATCAAAGAGGCAGCTCTCTAAAAAGGAGATGTTCCAGCCGCACCTTCCGGTACGGCTACCTTGTTACGACTTAGCCCCAGTCACCAACTTTGCCCTAGGTAGCTCCTTTCGGTCACCAACTTCAGGCACTTTCGGCTTCCATGGCTTGACGGGCGGTGTGTACAAGGCCCGGGAACGTATTCACCGCATCATGGCTGATATGCGATTACTAGCGATTCCAGCTTCACGGAGTCGGGTTGCAGACTCCGATCCGAACTGAGACGAGTTTTAGAGATCAGCATCCGCTCACGCGGTAGCTTCCCATTGTTCCTCGCCATTGTAGCACGTGTGTAGCCCAGGACGTAAGGGCCGTGATGACTTGACGTCGTCCCCACCTTCCTCACCGCTTACGCGGGCAGTTCCGTTAGAGTCCCCGGCATTATCCGCTGGCA
>JBIQIX010000015.1:0-59377 GCA_044507815.1 Flavobacteriales bacterium
CGTAGGTCTGGCCGCAATCGACCACCGTGCTGGTGGCGCAGGTCTTGTTCGGGATGTCGACCAATACTGTGTAGTTGTGGACCTGGCCAAAATCATACGTTCCGCACGGATCTGTGGGTGAGGTGTTGAAGTTCTTGATCACCCTCATTTGGCTCGAACCTCCGGCCGCATTGGCGGGTACGTTGATGGTGCCGCTAACTATGGTTCCACATGAAGAGTTGTTGAACGAACCGATCGGCACGATTGTCTCGAACACACCATCACGGTCCCAGTCAAAGAACACCGTGAAGTAGTTGGTCCAGCTTCCATCCGAGTTACCGGTTAGGCTGATCGGATAGGAACTGCCCGGGATCACGTTGGCCACCATGCTGGTGAAATCCAGCACCGCGTTGGTGGGCGGGTTGCTCACCACAGGTGGGATGCTATTATTTATACCAGCGAAATTGATACTACAGATCGGCTCGACCGAGGAACTGATTGTCGGCGTGCAGTAGCAGGCCGAGGGAGGATTCTGGATGACCTGCGCCGGCGTGGAGGCAGCTGATGCTCCCCCATTCGTGCAAGTGACCATCGCCCTGTACCACTGGGTGCCCGTAATGGTCGTGCTATAGGTGGAGGCGTTGGTGCCCACGTTGGTCCAGGGCCCGGTTGCTGCAATGGTGGAGGTTTGCCATTGGATGGTGTAGCCCGTTTCGACCGGCATGCCAGGCAGGCCCAGGGTAACAGCTGTTCCAGGGCATCCGTCGGCCACGCTCGAAGCCGTGCTTCCCGGGTTGGGCGTACCGGCGCAAGCCGGCGCGGCCGCAATGTTCACCAGGTAATCCTCGGTTTCGCCCGACACGGAGTTGTCGCTGCACGAGTTCATTGCTGTTTGCACGTTGCCTGTACGAACGCGCATGATGTGCTGGCCCGCCGGGGCATCCAAGGGAATGGCAATGGTGCCGGTCAGTGAATTGGTGCCCGTTGTGGCCCCATCCGCGCTGGCAAGTACCAGCTCCCCGGGGTCATCAAAGCTGCCGTTGTCATTGAAATCGATCCACACGCCGTACCAATGGTAATAGGCTCCGCCGCTAGGGGCCGATGCCGAGAACGGATACGAACCTCCCTGGGTCACGTTGGCCACTTGTTGCGGGAAGAAGCTGTAATAGGGCTGGGTGTAGGGTACGGGCGAGTAGCAACCGCTGGTGTTGTTGATGCCCGCGAAGGTTACGTTGTTGATGTACAGGTTCAGTCCGCAGCCATTGCTGCCCGTTACCGGAGCGGTGCAATAGCAGGCGGTGGTTCCATACACCATTACAGGCGTTGACGTGCCGGTATTGCCATCGCAGGTCACCAGGCAGCGGTACCATGTAGTGGCCGTTTGGCTGGTGCTTTGCGTGCTGGCCGTTCCCAGGTCAACCGGGCTGGTGAATGTTTGATCGGCCGAGGCTTGCCACTGGTACGTTACTCCAAGTCCTGGGGTAATGTGCTGCACGGAAAGGTTGATCGTGGTGGTGCCGCATGCCAGTCCGGTATTTGCCAAGGTGGCGCCCGGCGCAGGCGTGCCGGAGCATACCGGTGCAGAATTGATCATGATGTCATAATCCTCCACTTCACCCAGGTATCCGTCGTCAGAGCAGGAATTGGCGTTTACGCCGCTCGCCAGCGGATTGGTGGAGCGCACACGCATCCTATGCAGCCCCAGGGGTGCATCAGCCGGAATGTATATCGTGCCTTCCGTGCTGTTGGTGGACGTGCTGATGAAGCCTGAAGTGTACACCATTTCACCGGGGTCATCAAAGCTGCCGTTGTCGTTGAAGTCAATGTACACCTTGAACAGTTGGAACGATGAACCGTCCGCCGTTGCAGAGATTGAAACCGGGTAACTGCCGGTGCGGTCCACGGTGGCCGTTTGGCCTGCGTAGTAATTGTAGTAGGGCACCACGTTATTGCAGCTTGTGGTATTATTTATCCCTGCGAATGTGAAGTTGCCGATGTAATTGAAGTACGAGCAGTTGTCATCACTCGCATTCATGCCGTACAACGGTGTGGTGCAATAGCATACCGTTTGCCCGACCAACAATGGCGTGGAGATCTCCGATAAGCCACTGTTCGTGCAGGTGACCACTACGCGGTAGTAGGTTGCGGCTGACTGATTGAGCGTGTACGAGGGGGTGGTAACGCCCGAAGATGCCCAGGTAATGCCATCCGCAGAGGTTTGCCAATCAAAGGAAAGCCCCAGGTCTGTTTGCTGGTTCTGCGTTGAAATTGTCACTGGATTGATGAAGCATGCAGGGTTTGCGCTGGCCATGGTGGCACCTGGGCTGGGTGTGCCCCCGCATTGCACCGGCTCAATTACGTTCAGGCAGAAATCCTCGGTCGTTCCGCTGCCCATGCTGGTGCATGCATCGGTGGCCCCGTTGGTGTTGCCCGCGCCACGGCTACGGATCCGCATGCGCACATCACCGGTAATTGCGGTGTTGGGGACGGTGATGTTCACCGAGCCCGTTGTGGCCGAGGTATACACTTGGGTCCATTCGCTGGCCGCGAAGGAACCATCCCCATTCCAGTCGAACCAAACCGATACGATGGCCGAGCCATATACATCGGGGTTGGTCGTAACCGTAAGGGGATAGGTCTGCCCCTTCACCAAGGTGGTTGACGCTGCCTTGAATGAGTAACCTGGATAAGCTACGCAACCCGAAGTGATGCTGGACATGCTCGCCATCGAAACCCCGGTAATGCATGCGCCATCTCCATCGTTGTTGGCTGCGCAATAGGTGTTGCAATGGCAGCTACCGCCCATAGGCACATGAACGGGAGAGGAGTAGGCCGATTGGCCACTTGCCGTACAGGTGATCTGGATCCTGTAGTATCTGGCCGCGGTTTGTTGCGTGGTCTCTGTGATTGAGGTGCCCAAGGTGGTTACCCCGGTCGTGAATGCTGCATCCTCTGCACTCTCCCATTGGTAGGTAATGCCGGAGCCCACAGGGGTGGATTGCAGGGAAAGAGTGAAGTTGACACCGGGGCACGCTTTCGCCACGGAAGCAATGACGTTACCGGCTACGGGGGTGCCTGTGCACGGCGCGGCCAGGGTCACATTGATGGAATAATCCTGCACCTGGCCAAAGCTGTAGCTACCGCAAGGATCGGTCGGGGACGAGTTAAAGTTTTTTATGATCCGGAAGCGGCTGGTGCCGGCCATCGCGGAAAATGGAATGGTTATGGTGTTGGATACCACGGTACCACAGTTCGAGCCCGTGAAGCTGCCGATGGACACTGCGGTCTCAAAAATGCCGTCCTGGTCCCAATCGAAAAAGGCTGTGAAGTAGTTGGTGTAGGATCCGTCTGAATTCCCCGTCAAGGACATCGTATAGGTCTGGCCACCGGTTACTTCGGCCACCATGGAGGTGTAATTGAGAACGGCATTAAGCGGCGGTGTGCTCGTCGTCCCTGAAATTGTATTGTTGATCCCGGCAAAGGCTACGTTGCAGATCGGTTCCACGCTGGTTGTTATGCTGGGGGTGCAATAGCAATCGGTTATCGGTTTCATGCCCACATGCACCGGAGTGGAGTAAGCAGATAGGCCACTGCCACTACAGGTGACCAACGCACGGTAATACTTGGCCGTGGATTGTGTTGCCGTTTGCGATTGGTTCGTCCCCAATGCCGTAACACCCACGGTGAAGCCGGCGTCATCCGCGCTTTCCCATTGGAAGAGGTATCCCAATTCCGCGGGAAGGTCGGGCAATGTCAACGTGAAAGGCACCGTTGCACACACCGTGGCGGCCGAAACAGCTGTATTTCCCGGGGAAGGCGTTCCTGAACAGGAGGTATTCGCGGCGATCTGTACTAGATAATCCCTGGTTGATCCGTAGCTCACAGAAGCGCAGGCATCCCCTCCAGCAAAGGCGGAGTTCCATTTGGAGCGGACGCGCATCTTGGTTTGGCCGGTCACGGCAATTGCAGGTATGGTGATGCTGCCGGAAACCGTCGTATTATTTCCACTGCCCAAGGCAACAAACTCGCTGGCATCGAAAACGCCGTTCTGATCATAGTCGATCCAAACCCCGACATGCTCGGTTCCTCCATTGCCCACACCTACCGACATCGGGTAGGACTGATTCTGCATCAACGCAGGAACCGTATTCTGTGCTGTTCCCCGGTCTTCATAAATGGGTGTGCAGGTCTGCGCAGGGTCATTCAAGGTTCCCAATACTACGGAAGTCACGTTGTCGCCTAAACAACTGGTGGCCGGTGGGATGCAATAGCAGTTTAAGAACGTGTTGACCCCCACCAGCACCGGCGCAGAGTATGCCGATTGCCCGCTCGCACCACAGGTGACCAACGCACGGTAATATTTGGCCGCGCTCTGCACAGCATTTTGCGACGCGTTTGTTCCCAATGTGCTTACGCCTATGCTAAATGCTGCATCATCCGCGCTTTCCCATTGATAGGACACCCCTGTACCGGGTGTTGGGTTTTGTAAAGTAAGGGTTACACTGCTGCCGGGACAAACCGAAGCCGCCGAGGCCAATGTATTGCCCGGGGCAGGAGTTCCTGCGCACGGGGTGGGGCTCACATAGTTGATCGTGATGTTGGGCCGATTGCTCGACCGGGTTCCATTTCCGGTCGGTGGGTTGGTATCTTGGCGCCAGTATTGATGATTGTTGGTGGAAGTGGAATACCGTACACCCGGCACGGACGCAAAATCATACTGGCCTTCACCGCCATAGTTGTTTTCCACCAATACGAGCAGGTGTTGCCCGGTATAGGCATAGTTGGTGGCGAAATTCACCGTGTTCCACGTATTTGCGGTTGGCGTAATGCTGCCATCAAATACCAAGGTGGCACCGCTGATCATGCTTGCCCAGGATGCCGCGGGTGGGGCCACTGCACCCACTTCCTTCACATAAACCTTGATCGGGTGTGCGCTAGCGGTCTGCGTTGCGTACCAGGCCACGGAGGTGATCAAGTTCCCGCTCAGGGCCGCCACCTCTGTAGAGGTATACAAGGAAGCTGATCGTTCATAACCGTACAATTGGCCGAGCGGATACCCTTGGGTGCTTGTGCCGGTACCGATGGTGATACTTTGGGCATTCACGCCCTGCCCATAAAGCAGGATAGCGGCAAGCAACATTAATAATTTCCACCACGGGGTGTGGCGTTTGGGAACGGAGTGGCACTGCATCATGGTTTTGGGATTTGGTGAGTTCCGGGTGTCAGAAAAGGGCAGCCTGGCCCTATTTGCGCAGCAATATATCGGGTGGCTTATCCCAGCGCCAGTAAAATATTTTTATCCACATGAGGCAACCTTTCCAGATGCTGCCGTACCCACTACCGCCCTGGTTGTCGAGCCAATTCCAGCATGCGTCGATAAAATGCTGATGTTCATCGAGTTGTAAAGAAAATTTGGCACCTGTGGGCAACTTGTTGGACCATCTTCAGGGTCAGCACCTGTTAATAAGTTGCGCATTTACCCGCCCATCAGGGGCCAATAGGCCACGATGACGAAACCGCAGCTTCGGTGTTTCCTTTGCATTCCATGTTACACCTAACACTCGGCACCGATGCCCGTTGGGCCGTATTGGCCAAGCAAGACCTGCGCACGCTGATGAATGACCACGCATGGTGCGAGCATAAAGCCGCCAGCAATGCCATGTCGATCATTGTTCGCAACCCGGCCCTTACCGACCTGGTGGAGGAGCTTTCCCGGATCGCAGCTGAGGAAATGACCCATTTCGCCATGGTTGTCAGCCAAATGCGTGAAAGGGGATGGGCCTTGGCACCTGAACACAAGGACAGCTATGTGAATGATCTGCTTGCCTTCGTGAAGAAAGATGGGAATGCGCAGGAACGATTGGTGGACCGGTTATTATTCTCCGCCATGATCGAGGCGCGAAGCTGCGAACGCTTCAAAATGCTTTCAAATACGGTTGACGATGCAGGATTGCGCGCATTTTACCGTGAGCTGATGGAAAGCGAGGCTGGGCATTACGCCACGTTCATCGGATTGGCCAGGCAATACGGTGGCCGCACCGATGTGGATCGGCGTTGGAGGGAGTTCCTGGCCTTTGAGGCTGAAGTGATGATGCGCTACGGGAACAGCCCCGAGATGCATGGCTGAAATGGATGCAGGAAGTGACAAGATAGTGCCGGGCACCCGCACCAAGGAGGTGACAGCGGAATGCCTCTGTATTGGCGATGAGCTGCTGATCGGGCAAACCCTGAACACCAATGCGGCATGGATCGGTGAAAAATTGGGGCTATGGGGCATACGCCCGGTGCGCACCCGCGTGGTGGCGGATGACGAACAGGCGATCGTGGAGGCCTTGGGCAGTGCCGTTTGCGACGTGGTGGTGATCACAGGTGGGCTGGGCCCAACGAAGGACGATATTACCAAGCACTGCCTGTGCAGCTTTTTCAATACCCGTCTGGTGCATAATGCTGCGGTGGAAGAAAGGTTGCGCCAGCGTTATGTAAGCGCTGGCCGTGACCCGGAGCAAATGTTGGCCCTGAATAGTTCGCAGGCGCTATTACCTGAATGTTGTACGGTGCTGCCCAACGATCAAGGAACGGCCAGCGGCATGTGGTTTGAACGGGAGGAAAGAGTGTTCGTGAGCCTGCCGGGGGTTCCGTTTGAGATGCAACACCTGATGGAGGAACGGGTATTGCCACGGTTGCGCCAGCATTTCATGCCCCCCACGATCATTCACCGTACCATTCGCACCGCTGGCATCTGGGAATCGCTGTTGGCCGAGCGATTGGCAGGGTGGGAGACAGGACTTGCCCGGAACCAGATCCACTTGGCCTATTTGCCCTCGCCTGGCCAGGTGAAGTTGCGCCTTAGCCGTTACGCAAATGCCGACCATGCCCGCGCGCAGCAGCTGATCGACCAGGAGGTAGCGGCCCTGCGTGGCCTGGTACCGGAGTTCATCTATGGTGAAGAAGAGGATGAGATCCAGCAAGTGATCGGCACCCAACTGGCCACCATGGGCCACACATTGGGCACGGCGGAGAGCTGCACCGGTGGTGCGGTCAGCCATTTGATCACGGCGGTGCCCGGTAGCTCCGCCTATTTCAAGGGGGCAGTGGTGGCCTATAGCAATGAGGCAAAGGAACAAGTGCTCGGCGTGCCGCCCCAGCTGTTGCAGGCCCATGGGGCAGTGAGCGAGGCCGTGGCCAAACGCATGGCGGAGGGCGCCCGTGCCGTGCTGGGGACGGATTGGGCCGTGGCCACCACCGGCGTGGCTGGCCCTGGCGGCGGCAGCGATGCCAAACCAGTGGGCATGGTTTGGACGGCCGTGGCCGGCCCGACGGGTACCATGGCGGCCATGGAGGTATTCCCCGGCACCCGGGCATTGGTGATCCAGCGGGCGGCCATGGCCGCATTGACCCATCTGTGGCGCCAGATAAAACCGGCCCATTGATCATTCACGCCCACAGCGCGTTCGTATTCGGATGTTTGTCCTATTTTTGCCGCCCGAAATTGAAACGCCATGTCACGCATCTGCCAGATCACCGGAAAGCACGTTATCACGGGCAACAAGGTGAGCCACTCGAACCGGAAAACCCGCCGCACTTTCGTGCCCAACCTGCAGGACCGCAAATATTTCATCCCGGAGGAGAACCGCACGGTATCGCTGCGGGTAAGCACGGCCGGCATGCGCACCATCACCAAGCTCGGCATCAGCGAAGCGCTGAAACGCGCCAAGGCCAAGGGATTCTATTCCGCTTGACCCATGGTGGAACGAAGTGGAGCGCTGGGGAGATCCCCAGCGCTTTTTTGTGCTATCCGGTAATGGAACGTGCAATGAGGCGGCGTAGCCTTTTGGTGTTCCTGGCCGTGGCATTCCTGTTCGCTGCGGCCTTGCTTTTTGCCCGGCTTATGCTGGGCAGGTTCGGGCTGCATATGGCGATGAACGCTTACCACGGGGTTGTCGCGGACCGCGCCTTTCCTTACTTGACCGAATTGGCCAACGGGTGGGTGGTGGCAGCGGTTTGTGCACTTATGCTTTTCCACCGGTGGCGCAGCTTTCTCATGGTCGGTCTTTCCTTGGGGCTTAGCGCATTGATCACCCAACTGTTGAAGCGCGGCCTCTTCAACGACTTTGATCGGCCTTCGATGTATGTGGAAAATATGCCCGGCCTGCGCATGGTGCCGCACATGGAACTGCATCACCATTTCAGTTTCCCCAGCGGCCACACTACCGCCGCCTTCAGCGTTTGCTTAGCCTTGGCCGTGGTGGCAGCACGCAGGCGGTGGGCGGCCTTGCTGGCCGTGCTGGCCTCCTTCCTGGCCTATACGCGCGTTTACCTATCACAGCATTTTACGGAGGATATCCTGGCGGGCGCTTTCGTGGCATGCGTAGTTTCCACGGCCACGTATTGGCTATTGTATGAGGGTCCGTGGGCCCAAAGGCCGGGCCTGGACCGTGTGCCGATCAGGTTTCACCGGAACCAGTAGCGTACACCAATGGCCCCCGAGATATCAAAGCTGCTGGAGGGCACTAGGTCCAGGGTGGGGACCAACTCAAGGAAAATATCCACCGGTGCCTTGTCCGGCAGGTAGGCCAGGCCCACCGGAAAGCGCACGCCCAATGCGGCCCGGCCTCCGTTGTACGAATGCCAACGGCCATGATCCCAATACCGGCCGCCGGTCCAACTGCGAAGGCGTAATCCGGGGCCATAATACAGGGGAAGCTTGCCCCGGTTGATGTTGATCAACCGCATATTGTGGAAGAGATAATCGGCATGGGCGCTGAACCAGGAGTGGCCGAACAGCGACCAGGCCAGGGCGCCATCGATCGCGCGCTCATCGCTCAGCCAACCTTTCACCGATACCCCGGTCGGTTCCCCGATGATAATACCGAGCCCAAACCCCCGGTCCTGTGCGTGTGCCGTGAGCAATGCACATCCCAAAATAAAAGCAATCAAATACTTCATCTGGTTTCCGGCCTTTGCCTTCCAAAAGCCGATGGCTCAAGCTGAGGCTTTAGCTGGAATGATCAGGACCGGAAATTTGTTCGCCCGCAGCACATCATCCGAGGTGCTTCCTAAAAAGGCCTTGGCCAAGCCCCGGCGGCCATGGGTGCCCATAACGATCAAGTCCACAGCCAAGCGTTCAGCTTCGTTGAGGATGGTTTCCACAGTGGGGCCCATGATCGTGATCGGTTGTGCGTGCAAGCCCTTGGCGGCCAGTGCATTTACCATTTCGTGCAGTTTTGCACGTTCTTCCTTCAGCTGCTCGGCGCGCTCATCGCGAATGTATTGGGGGCCCGGCTCGTAGCCCACAAAATCAGGTTCAGGTGCGGCCACGTGCAGCAACCAAAGCTTGGCGCCCAAGGCCATGGCCAATTCACTTGCTGCTGCAAGTACAGGGGCGGCATCACCCTTGAGTTCCAAGGCGGCCAGTAGATTTTTCATGGCAGAAGGCTTTCAGGCGAAGTTAGGGACTGGGTCAAAAAGAAGATGGCTGGTGTGTCCCGCCATCACTCTTTGCCATCGTGTGCCCGCTTAGGCCGTTTCTGTTTCGGTCGTAGGCTCCAGCACAAGCCGGTCGTAGTGCTGCCTGCGCAGCTTGCCACTGCTTTGGAAGAACCAGTCCTTCAGGCCGTAGTGGTATCCCCGGCGCAGCCCGCTGTGGTGGGTGCCCAGCATTTTCTTCTTGCCGCTAAGCTTTTGCAAGGTGCGGGTGAGGAAAGTTTCCACCTCGGTTTGTGAAAGCTCGGGCTGATTCTTGGCCGCCCATTCCACAAGGTGCTGCAACAGCTCCTCTTTGGGCATGAGCCGACCTGTTGATTCGATGATGCCGAGGACCGCATTGTCCCATTCATTCAGCGGGCGCTCTTTGCGCACACGCTTCTTGGGCCTCCCCGGTTTGCCCGGGGCCTTGGCCTCGAGCGGGTTTTTGCGGGGGCGCCCGGGACCGCGTTTCACTACGGCTTCGCCGTTGGCGGATGTATTGTCACTTCCCTCGCTGACGGCCTCATCACGCTGGTCCTTCAGGTCCGCTATGGCACTCTTCACTTGGTCAAGCTGATAGGTTAGCCGACGGCGCTCGTTACGGTAATGGACCAGCAACTGGTCGATGTTCTTTTCACTCAAGCGTCTTTTCGCCATGGAAAATCACGTGTTGTTGTTGGAGAGATTTGTTTGGTGTACAAATGTATGCACAGAATGATTGAAGCGAAAAATTGTTCGCCGCAGGTTTTACAATTGTTGACGTGAATAATCTATTCAACGGATATCAACTTCGATCCATCTGCATCATGCAGGCTTCCGATCACGCTAGCTGGTGTCTCATATTCTTCGGCAAATGCCATAATTACATCGACCAATGCTTCGTTACATGCGATTAACAGGCCGCCGCTTGTTTGGGGGTCGGAGAGCATTACCAATTGCTCCATGCCCTGGATCCCTTCGGTGTGGGTTGAAACGTTTTTCCAGTTGCGCATGGCACCGTCCGGATATATACCGCGCTTTGCATAACCCTGGCCGGCCGGGATCATGGGTACGTTGGCGTAGCGGAGCTTGGCCTTCAAACCGCTGCCCAGGCACATTTCCGAGAGGTGGCCGAGCAGCCCGAAACCGGTAACATCGGTCAAGGCATGTACGCCGTCGATCCCACCCAATTCGGCCCCCAAGGCATTGGGCATCAGCATCACGTCCCGCGCCAGATCGGTTTCCTGGGCAAGAAGCAGCCCCCGCTTTTGCGCCGTGGAGAGCACCCCTATGCCCAAGGGCTTGGTCAGCAGCAGCACATCACCCGCCTTGGCGGTGTTGTTGCGCTTGATGTTGGCCACTGCCACCTGGCCGGTAATGGCCAGGCCAAAGAAGGGTTCCGGCGAATCGATGCTGTGGCCACCAGCCAACGGGATCCCGGCGC
The DNA here is from genome assembly GCA_044507815.1 of Flavobacteriales bacterium. Taxonomy (GTDB): domain Bacteria; phylum Bacteroidota; class Bacteroidia; order Flavobacteriales_F; family PHOS-HE28; genus PHOS-HE28. The sequence continues at coordinate 10,868 of JBIQIX010000015.1, forward strand.
GATCACATGCCCAACGCGCACCCTCGATCACGCGCGCTGCATGGGCCGTACCGAGCTTTTCCACAGGCCAGCCCAAAATGGCCAGGGCCATCAGCGGTGTTCCCCCCATGGCATACACATCGCTCAGGGCATTCGTGGAGGCTACGCGGCCGAAGTCGTACGGGTCGTCCACGATCGGCGTGAAAAAATCGGTTGTGCTGATCAGTGCGCGGCCATCGCCCAGATCATATACGGCGGCATCGTCCCGGCTGGCGTAGCCCACCAGCAAGGCCGCGCACGGGGGTGAAGGCCGCACTTGGGCCAGGATCCCTTCAAGGTCCGCAGGTGCGATCTTGCAGCCACAGCCCGCGCCATGGCTGTGTTGGGTCAGGCGTATTTCATCGGTTTTCTCCATCGATCTCCAGCAATTTTGCCAGTAAGGCCTGCCCGTTCATTTCCGTGCCGGCCAATAGGGTTACCGTTCCGCTGGCGCGTTGGGCCAATCCCCGGCTGTATGTTTTGTCGTAATAGTGCAACAGGATCCGGGCGGCTTGTGCCATGTCCCCGGCAGCCAATGCTTCCAAGGTGGCGCTTGTGTCCTGTGGCCCCAGGCGCTTGGCAATGCGGGCCGTGGCCGCAACCAGGTCCGGCCTGGGCAATTTGCCATAGGCCTCCACCAAGTTGCCCACCCGTTGTTCCAAGGGCTTGTCCACAAAATATACCGGTGCACTGCGCATGAAGGCGAATAGGGGGTCGGGTATTTTCATCCGCCCCACCAACCGGCTTTCGTCCTCCACCCACAGGGGCAGGGCGGGGTCCATTTTCCGGAGTTCGTCCCAAAGCAGGTTCTCGAAATGCTCGTTGGTGGGTTGTTCGGTTTCACCGATGCCGCCATAGGCGGAGCCTTTGTGATGTGCAATACCTTCGAGGTCCAGCACTTGGCGGCCGGCTGTTTTCAACTGGGCCAGCAACATGGTTTTACCGGTGCCGGTGTAACCCCCAAGCACGAGGTATTTGCGCGGTTGGTGGAAAGCGTTGAGCACAAGTTGCCTGAATGCCTTGTAGCCACCCTTGAGCACGCTTACTCCCAGGCCGGCCTTCTCCAGCAACCAGGCCACGCTGGCACTGCGTTCGCCGCCGCGCCAGCAATGCACCGCCACTTGGCCGTGGCCTACATGCCCGCGCACTTGCTCCACCATGTCCGCAAGCCTGGGCCCCACGGCCTGCAGGCCTGCCACCATGGCGGCATCGCGGCCTTTTTGCTTGTACAACGTGCCTACCACGGCACGATCGTGGTCGCTGAAGAGCGGAAGGTTATGGGCACCTGGAATGTGCCCTTGTGCAAATTCGCCGGGCGACCGCACATCGAAGATGGGCAGGCTGCTTGCAATGAATGCTTCGGGTTCGAGCAGTGCGGGCACGGGACAAAATTAGTTCCGGGTGCCAGGCCGCCGCACCGAGGCCGCGGTCAACGCGGGTTTTTATAATTGTCGAGCACCTCTTCGCGTTTCACGCCGCCATCGGACATGCCGGGCACCAGAATGTCCAGCCATCGCGGATTGTTCAGCTCACCGGGCATATCCGAGCTCAGCAGGGTCCAGCAGGTGGTGGAGCGCTCGGGTTGGTAGAACACGAACCGCCGATCGGAATACTTGCCGGCGCGGTAGTAATGCCAGATCATGTACGGCAAGGCCGTGATCTCGTTGCTGCGGTTCACCACGGTGTTCGGCGCGCCGTAGCGCAAATAGATATAGCCTTGGTCGCTTTGGTAGCCCCTTTGGTTCCGGCAACCGAATCGCCGGTCGGCATATTGCACGGCTTGCTGGTACCGCTCCCATGCGCCCTTGGGGTCGGCGGGATCACGGTTGTACCAAAAGGTGTACATGAATTGTTGCATCAGGTCGGGCCTGCGGTCGGTTGCGCGGTCGTCGATCATTTTCCGCTCGAGTTCGTCGGCAATGGGCCGCATGGAATGGAGGTATTCCGCGAGGGTGTCCGCGTCGGTGAAGGCATCGGTGAAATTGGGGCCGACCTCTCCAGCGGCCAAGTCGCTGGGGTCATACACAACGGGATTGTTCCGCTGGAAGAACTGGGTCCGGCGCTGGACAAGGGAGTCATGGCGGTCCCTCAATTCGAAGGCCAATAGGTAATTGCCGCTGGGCAGGCGGCCAATGCCGAAGTCCACCAAAATGGGCACCACGGTATCTGCTTTCATGCGTTGCACGTGCCTGAACGAGCCGGTCACGGTGCCGCTTTCGTAGCCTTCTATTTGGGCGGCCACCAAGAACGCCCCATCCTTGCCGAAAAACGGCAAGGTGCCATAGAGCTCGGCATATGCCCGCAAGCGGTCCTGTTCCTGCGGGAAATAGGTGCCGGGGAACGGGATGGGCGCGCCCGCCCCCTTGGTGGGCACGGTGAACATGAGGTCGGAGAAAGAGGGCGATTCCCTGCGGTCGGCGATCACCAAAGGGAGCCGCACGTAGGTGGCCGCCGTATCGGCCAATTGCGCGTCGCGCAGTTCCACGGTCACCGCATATTCACCCGGCTGAAGGAGGAAGTGCGCCTGGTGCGTGAAATCGCCTTGCAGGGTATCGGCACGTTCGGGTGACAAAATGCGGTCCTTCCTGAAGTCGATGATCCGGCCATCCTTTTCGATGGTGGTAACGGCATCCACTTGCGCTTGCTGGAAGCCACGTTCGTCCATGGACCAGAGCACGGTGCTGCCCAAAATGGAAACGTTCACGTCCACTTGCTCGCCCAGGCCGGGCTGATGGAAGCGCTTTGTCTCAACCACGGCGTCCACCCGTGGCTGTGCCGGAAGGTGCAGGCCGGCACTCAGGGCGATCATCAGGAACAGGCTGCGTCGGGTCATGCTTCAAAATTAACATGCACCACCTGCCCGGGCGCTACCGTTGCCTGTTCCGGCCATGGCCGATGCCCCTACCTACATTCGCGGCCCATGCGCGACCGCCTCTACATAGATGATGCCCGGCAACGGATACGCCACGGCCACCCGTGGGTTTATGACAACCAAGTGGTGCGCGGCGAGGGCCGGTTGCTGCCGGGTGCGATCGTGCAGGTGTTCGACAAAAACCTTGGGCCATTGGGCCAAGGCTATTACAATGCACAGTCAAAGATCAGGGTGCGCATGCTCACCAAGGACCTTGACGAACCCGTTGATGCCGCGTATTTCAGGTCGGGGATCGGGGCTGCGTGGAAATATCGCCAGCGATTGCACCAACCGGAAAACTGCCGGGTGGTATTCGGCGAGGCGGATGGGCTTCCGGCCTTGGTAGTGGACAAATTCAACGATGTACTTGTGCTACAAACGCTGGCCTTGGGCATGGACCGGTTCAAGCCGGAGATCATTGCGGTGCTGCATGAGCTGTTCGCGCCCAAGGGCATATACGAGCGCAACGATGTGGCCGTGCGTGCCAAGGAAGGGCTGCCTTTGCAGAAAGGATTCGTGGGCCCGGATTTCGACACCCGCTTGGTCGTGCAAGAGAATGGCCTTCTTTTTTCCGTTGATGTGGCCACGGGACAGAAGACCGGGCATTTTCTCGACCAACGGCTGAACCACGCGGCCATGGAATTGGTGTCCCAAGGCGCGCGCGTGCTGGACTGTTTCACCCACACGGGCGGGTTCGCCCTGCATGCTGCCCATTATGGCGCCACCGAGGTGCTGGGGATCGACATCAGCGAAGAGGCGGTCGCGCAGGCTTCTGCCAATGCCCGGCTCAATGGCCTCGATGCCAGGGTCCGTTTCCGGGCAGGCAATGCCTTCGACCATCTGGCAAGCCCAACGTTTGGCAAGGAGGGGTGGGACGTGGTGGTGCTTGACCCACCTGCATTCGCCAAAAGCCGAAGCGCGCTCCAAGGTGCGTTACGGGGGTACAAAGAAATCAATTTGAGGGCGATCAAGGGCTTGCGGCCGGGGGGCTTCCTGGTCACATGCTCCTGTTCACAGCACATGTCAACCGAGCTCTTCCGGAACACTATCGCCGCGGCCGCCCGCGATGCCCGGCGTGAATTGCGAGAAGTGTTCAGCGGTGGCCAACCGCCGGACCATCCGGTGCATTGGTCAATTCCTGAAACGCATTACCTCAAGTGCATGATCCTTCAGGCACTGTAACGGGGGCGGGATCACTTCTTCGCCGGTGTGCTGGCCTCCACAGGGGTGGCGGCAAGTTTGCGCTTGCGTCTTTTCGGCCATTTGCGTTCCTCACCCAGCAGGAAACCCCATGGCTTGAGGGTCGGTATTTCATCGAATACCAATTTGAGCATGCCGGTGATCGGGATGGCCAGGATGAGGCCCATGAGCCCCCAGAGCAGGCCCCACGCGATCAAGGCAATGATACTGGCCAACGGATTGAGCGCCACGCTTGAACCCACGATCTTCGGTGTGATGAAGTTGTTGTCCAGGAATTGGGTGGCCGCGATCACGCCGATCACACCGAGCGCATACATGGCCGAATCCTTGGTAAGCAAGGCGATCAACAAGGGGAGCACGGCGCCCACCCAAGGCCCGATGTAAGGAATCACATTGAGCATGGCCGCCGTAACGCCCATGAGGATGGCATACTTCAGGCCCAGGGCAAGGAAGCCGATGGAATCCATCACCGCCATGAACAGTACCACGGTGAGCACCCCTTTCAGCCATTGGCGCGAGAGCCGGGCAATGTTCTGCACCACGCGCAGCACGGTGCCGTCCTGATTGTTGCGGAGGCGGCTGAAAAATTCACGGAAGCGTGATTTCATCAGCAGTAGGAAGAAGGTGAGGATGGGGATGATGATGGCGTTGGCAACGGCTGCACCGGTGGCGGAGAAAAAGCTCATGGCCATGCCGCTGCCACTTTCCGCCAACGCCGACAGTTCCTTGTTGAACCACGCGGTCTGCTGGCTTTGCGTCACATTGAACTTGCGTTCGAACCAAGCCTGCCCATCCGCCAAGTGCTGGACCAAGGCATCCTTCAGCAAAGGCAGGTCCTTGCCGAAGTGTGAATACTGCCAACCGAGGAAGAACAAGGTGCCGAAGAAGATCAGCAACAAAAGGAGGCAGCTGAGCGCGGCCGCCAGGCCCGTGGGGAAGCCCCAGCGTTCCATGCGCTGGCATAGGGGCAGGAGCAAAAAGCTGAATATGCCTGCAACAAAGAAGAGGATGAACAGGCTTTGGCCCACGTACAGCACGGTGGCCGTACCCATAACGGCGAGCAGCACCAGTACATACCTCGATAAGGCATCGGTGGGGCGCACCGGGGTCGGCGATCCGGCCCGGGGAGGGGTGGGGTCCACTTGCATGTCAAGGTGTTTCAGCCCTCTCACGCTCTTCCCTCCGACGCTGTTTCCGGTTCCTGAAATACTCCTTGAACCGGTCCACCGTGATCCCCAGTTCATGCTTCACATCCGCGAAGGATATGTTCTCTGCTTTTTGCATGGCCGCCGGTGCCGCCAGCCCGAGCAGGAAGAGGGCGCCCCGTTGCATCCAACCGCCCTTGCCGCGACCCACCGCCATTTGCACCCCCTTCATTACACCGCCGGCCCCCAATAGATTGCCGAGGATGCCCCGGGGCGTAATGCCATGCAGCACAGTGGACAACACCTGCTTGCCCATGGCTTTAATTGTGCCCGGTTCCTTGAGCTGTGCAAAGGCATCGCCCAATCGTTGCGCATGGGCATCGCGCTCCGCCTTCAGCCGCAGGCGCTCAGCCTTAACGGCGTCCATGCTGGTGAAATGATCAGTCATCGCCATGATAGAGCGCATTTATGATGTTGAGGGCCAAACTGTTGGCAAGCGCTGCCCGCAGGAAGAAATGGAAGACCAGGTATAGCACGAGGTATATTCCTGCGGTACACAGGAACCCGAGTGCCAGGCTGCCCAGCAGGTGGCCGAGCCAAATGGCCAGGGCCACACTGGCGAATACCAGCACCAGCGCCAGTGCGATCGCCGTGATCAGCATGCTCAGCAAAAAACCGATGGCCTTGCCCAGTTTCAGGCTACCCTGAAGCAGTAAAAGTCGTTTCTCGGCCTTCCACCAGCCTTTGCCTTCATCGGCAACATGGCGGAAGAAGTCCTCGATCACTTCATTCTCGTAAGCTGGTTCACGGTTTGCGCCCATAGATCACAAAGGATATAAAAAGTGGAATGCCCGCCAGATGTTTTCTCTGGCGGGCATCATGTTTTACATTAGTTGTGGTTGTTGGCCACTTGGCTCGCGGTACGGCGGGCCTGCTCCGTGGTCTTGCGTGCCGAATCCTTGGCATCGCGCTTGATCCGCTCTTTCAGGTCGCTGCCTTCCTCGGCCATGAAACCGAGGAATTCCTTGATCTCGTCCTTGGTCATGTTTGCCCGGTCGATGATGGCGTCCTTGGTTTCCTGCCACTTTTCAAAGCCCTCGTCGAGCAGGTCGCTCAACTGATCTTTGGCCTCCTCGCCCTTGCGGCGGATCATGCGGCGGGTCTCTTTTCCTGATTGGGGTGCGAACAGCAGCCCCAGCGCAGCGCCGGCGGCCAAGCCTGCCAAAACGCCTGCAATTGTTCTATTGGTGCTCATTGGTTTGGTTTTCTGGATTTGCCTGCCTTGGCAAGAAATTCCGTGCCAAGCACCAAAATACGGAGCACATCGGCAAATGTGGCCGATGCCGCGGGGAGAAACCGGGGCCGGGGTGGCGTGATCGTGGAATGCACGCCCCAAGGCTGCACCCTATTATTTGGTGGTGGTGAAGCGCCGGGCAGAAAGCGAATAACTGTGCCCCTTGGAAATGATGTGGATACGCATGCCTTCAATGCTGAAAGCCTCGCCCTCGTCCACATCGGCCAGGTTGGAGTAGGTGATGTCGTGCCCATCGAAGAGCATGACCTGCCCGCTGCCGATGGTCTCCAGGTGTTCACCCTTGGTGATCACCACGCCTGTGTCCTCCCCGAGCCCGATACCGATGGCCGTGGGGTTGGCAGCGATGGTTTGCGTGAGCCGGCTGAACCTGCCGCGTTTCACGAAATGGGTGTCGATGACCACATCGTTCACCAATCCGAAGCCGGTGGTCATTTTTACCCCGCCCTTGATCAGGCCGCTGGCACTTTGGCCCTGGTAGATCATGGTGCTGCTCATGCACATGGCGCCGGCGCTTGTGCCGGCGATCACGAAATCCTCTTCTTCGCGGTAGCGCCGTTTCAATTCCTTCAGGAACTCGGTGCCGCCGAAAATGGTGGTGAGCCGCAACTGGTTGCCACCGCTGATCATAACCCCGTCGGCCTGGCTCATGCGCTCGGTCATGGCCGGGGTAACGTCGGCGCGCTCACGCACATTCAGTACATCGAGGTTTTCCACGCCCAGCTTGCCGAACGCTTCCTTGTAATTGTCCGCCACTTCCAGTGGTATGGAACTGGCCGTGGTGATCAGCGCGATCCTTTTCGTGGGTCCCCCCATTTCATCCACCACGCGCCGCAGGATCCCCTTCTCCACGAAGTTGCCTGCATCCCCATTCTTCTCCGCATCGGTTCCTTTATCCTCGGCACCGCCAATAGCGATCAATCTGCCCTTGGGCATAGTCTGCATGTTGCTCGTTTTGGTCCCCGCCCCCCGCCGGCCCGTTGGGCGCAGCGCGGCAAAGCTACTTGGGACAGGCCCGTTCTACCCAAATGGCGGGAATTTGTTCAACAGCGCGATCTTCATACATTGACCGCACCAAAACCAACCACATGCGGATCCTTGAGCTGAAGGCCATGCGCGGGCCGAACTACTGGTCGATCAGGCGCCACAAATTGATCGTGATGCGCTTGGACATCGAGGGCCTGGAGGAACGGCCCACGGACAAGATCCCGGGTTTCTTCGAGCGCATGCGCGACCTGCTCCCCACGCTATACACACACCGGTGCAGCGAGGAGCATGAAGGCGGTTTCTTCGAGCGTGTGCAGCGGGGTACCTGGATGGGCCATGTGATCGAGCACATCGCATTGGAGATCCAAACGCTGGCGGGCATGGACACGGGTTTCGGGCGCACGCGCACCACGGGCGAATACGGAATCTACAACGTGGTGTTCAGCTATATGGAAGAGGCCGTGGGATTATATGCGGCGAAAGCCTCGGTGCAGATCGCGCATGCCTTGGTGGAAGGCACGCCCTATGACCTTGAGCCGGATATCCAGCGCATGCGCGAGCTGCGCGAGGAAACCCGGCTGGGCCCCAGCACCGGTTCAATCGTGGAGGAGGCCGCGCGCCGGGGCATACCCTACCTGCGGTTGAACAACCAAAGCCTTGTGCAGCTGGGCCACGGCATCCACCAAAAACGCATACGGGCCACCATTACCAGCAACACCAGCAACATCGGCGTGGAGATCGCCTGCGATAAGGAAGAAACCAAGGACCTGCTGGAGAGCTACGAGATCCCGGTGCCTAAAGGCAGGGTGGTGCGCACCGAGGAGGGACTCGAGATCGCGCTGAAAGTGGTGGGGTTCCCTTGCGTGATCAAGCCCATCGGGGGCAACCACGGGCGTGGGGCCACCATAGGCGTGAAGAACTGGGAGGAGGCCAAGGCAGCCTTGGCCGTGGCCAAGGAGATAAGCCGCAGCGTGGTGGTGGAGAAACAGATCTTTGGCCTCGATCACCGGCTGTTGGTCATCGACCACAAATTCGTGGCGGCTGCCAAACGCACGCCCGCCGCGGTGGTGGGTGATGGCGAGCATACGATTGAAGAGCTTGTACAGGAACTGAACAAGGACCCGAGACGTGGTTTCGGCCACGAGAAGGTCTTGACGCAAGTGGAGATCGACCAGCATACGCTTGACCTGCTGGAGCGCAGCGGGCTAACCCCGCAAAGCGTTCCGCGCGCGGGCGAGACGGTGTACCTGAAGGCCACGGCCAACCTGAGCACGGGAGGCACCGCCACCGACGTGACCGAAGTGGTGCACTCCTACAACATTTTCATGGCGGAACGCATATCCCGCATCATCGACCTCGACATCTGCGGCATCGACATCATGACCGAGGACATCACACGGCCGCTGAACGAGAGCGGCGCCGTGCTGGAGGTGAATGCCGCGCCGGGTTTCCGCATGCACCTGGACCCCACCGAAGGGCTTGGGCGCAATGTGGCCGAACCCGTGGTGGACATGCTGTTCCCGCCGGGGGCGAGCAGCCGCATACCCATTATTGCCGTTACCGGCACCAACGGCAAGACCACCACCACGCGGTTGATCGCGCACATTATGCGCAGCCATGGCAACAAGGTGGGCATGACCTGCTCGGATGGCGTGTATGTGATGAACCGCATGCTGATGCAGGGCGACTGCACCGGACCGGTAAGTGCGCAATTCGTGTTGAAGGACCCGTTGGTGGACATGGCCGTGCTGGAAACGGCGCGCGGCGGCATGCTGCGCAGCGGGCTGGGTTTCGAGCAATGCGATGTGGGCATTTGCACTAACGTGGCGGCCGACCACCTTGGGCTGAAGGACATCAATACCCTGCAGGACCTTGCCTCGGTAAAAAGCATAGTGCCGCGCAGCGTGCGGCCGGACGGCTACGCCATATTGAACGCGGACGATGAACTGGTGATGGCCATGCGCAAACAATGCGATTGCAAGATCGCGCTGTTCAGCCTCGACGAATCGAACCGGTTGATCCGGCAGCATTGCAAGCTGGGCGGGCTGGCGGCCATTTATGAGAACGGCTTCATTACCATAAGCAAGGGCGAATGGAAGCTGAGGATCGAAAAGGCCGTGAACGTGCCGTTGACCATGGGCGGCAAGGCCGTGTTCAACATACAGAACATACTGCCGGCCGTGCTGGCCGCCTATGTGCGCGGCGTGAAGCTGGAAGAACTGCGCGAGGCGTTGGCCACTTTCGTACCATCACCGGCCCAAACCCCGGGGCGCCTCAACCTGTTCCAATTCCGCAACTTCCAGGTGGTGGTGGACTACGCGCACAACCCCCATGGCTTCGAGGCGTTGGGCCGTTTCCTGGCCAAGGTGCCCGATGGGCCCAAGATCGGTGTGATCGCCGGTGTGGGCGACAGGCGGGATGAGGACACAATCGCATTGGGGCGCCTGAGCGCGGGCATGTTCGACGAGATCATCATACGACAGGACCGCAACCTGCGCGGCCGCACCGACGATGAGATCATCGACCTGATGATCAGGGGCATCAAAGAGGTGGATGCGAACAAGAAGATCACTGTGATCAAGAAGGAAGAGGAAGCGATACGCCATGCGATCGGCACGGCCCCTGCGGGAAGCTTTATTACCCTCTGCAGCGATGTGGTGCCGGATGCGCTGGCCCTGGTGATGAAGTTGAAGGAGGAGGAGGACAGCATCCCCTTCACCAAGGCGGATATACCCAACCGCAACAAGGAACTTGTTGCCGAGGTCGCCGGCCCAGGGGCTACACACTGAACGCGCGGTACCCGTTAAAAAAGGAAAGGCCCGATCAAGGGCCTTTCCGCAATTTCGGGGGAGGAGCAAGTACTATTTGCTTTCGGTGGCAACCTTCTTGGCCTTGGCCTTGGACTTGGCCATGGACTTGGCCTTTGCCGCGGCACCATTCTCCGCATCGGCCACCACCACGCGCTTTTCCTTGATGCGGGCACTCTTGCCGCGGCGCTCGCGGATGTAGAAGATGCGGGCACGGTTCACGTCGCCGCGCTTGTTCACGTCCACCTTGTCCAGGAAAGGCGAGGCAACGGGGAAAACCCGCTCCACACCAATGGAGCCGCTCATTTTGCGCACGGTGAAAGTGGCCGTGCTGCCGGAGCCCTTGCGTTGGATCACCACGCCTTGGTATTGCTGGATCCGCTCCTTGTTACCCTCGCTGATCCGGTAGTGAACGGTGATGGTGTCCCCGGCCTTGAAATCCTCGTGTTGCTTCACGGGTGCCCATTCTTTCTCGAGTTGCTTGATCTTGTCCATTGCGCTCAGCGATTTTCGGCGTTAGGCCTTTTGTTTGGGGGCGCAATATTACGCAATTCTTCCTTTCCTGCAACGATATTATTCCTCTTCAGCCTCACCCTTCAATAGCTCGGGCCGCCGTTGGCGCGTGCGCTCCAGGCTTTGCTGGTGCCGCCATTCGTGTATGCGTGCCGCATGGCCGCCCAACAGGATACCGGGCACCTTCCATGCCCCATAAACCTCTGGCCGCGTATACACCGGCGGCGCAACAAGGCCGTCCTGGAAACTGTCGGAAAGGGCGCTGGTCTCATCGCCTAGCACCCCGGGGATCAAGCGGATCAGGGCATCGCAAAGCACGGCGGCCGGCAATTCCCCGCCGCTCAGCACATAATCGCCAATGCTGATCTCCCGGGTCACCAAATGCTCGCGCACGCGTTCATCTACACCCTTGTAATGGCCGCATAGGATGATCAGGTTGCCGCATGTGCTGAGCCGGTTGGCCAGCGGTTGGCCCAATCGTTCGCCATCAGGGCTCATGTAGATCACTTCGTCATAATCACGCTCCCGTTTAAGCGCTTCAATGGCCCTATGGATCGGCCCAATGGTCATCACCATGCCGGCACCGCCGCCGAAGGGGTAGTCGTCCACGCGGCGGTGCTTGTCATCAGCATGGTCGCGGAGGTCATGCACGTGCACTTCGGCCAATCCTTTCTGCTGGGCGCGCAGCAATATGCTTTCGTTGAAATAGCTGTCCAGCAAGCGTGGCAGGGCGGTAAGGATGTCGATGCGCATGGCCCGCGAATGTAGCGCGGGAGCGGCCGCCAGCCCGGCCATGGCACCATGGCACAAGGGCCTGCGCCATGGTGAAGCGGGCCAATGCATACCTTCGGCATCGATCTTGCGTAAACACGCCACAAATCGTTTTTCCACCATGAGAAGGCTTCTGTTGACCTCGTTCACCGCCGTTGCAACCCTTGCCGCCCAATATGCTTTCGCCCAGGCCAAACCATACGATGACCTGTTGGTGAGGTACGTGGATGAGAAATATGAGGACTGCCTGGTACGGGCCGAGCGCTACACGCAGAACGACAAGACCAAGAAGGATGCGCTGCCATACCTCTATATGAGCATGTGCCTGTACGAGATTAGCAAGATCCCGAAGTACCAGGAAATGGAGGAGTACAAGAAGGCTGACCGCGATGCGCTGAAATGGGCCGAGAAGTACAGGAAGAAGGATAAGAACCTCGAGTTCTTCCATAACTACGAGGATTACTGGGGCGAACTGAACACCATGGCCCAGGAGAACGGGCTCAACCTGTACGAGGCCGGCCCGAAGGAGATGAGCAAGGCGCGCCGCTACTTTGAGTCGATGACGCGCTACTATCCCGAGAATCCCGGCCCTTGGTTGATGTTGGCACTTTCCCAGTACGGGGCGAACCAGGCCAAGGAGGGAGATGCCAGTGTGGACAGTTACAAGGCCGCGATGGAAGCATCGGGCGGCATAGCCAGGTTGCCGGAGGACCAAAAGAAATTGTTGAAGAGCGCGTTGATCCACTATGCGGAATACCTGGACGGCAAGGGTGACCGCACCGGTGCACGGGCCGCCATGGAAACGGGCAAGGATGCGTTCATGGAGGATGCAGAGTACAAGGGCGCCTACAACGCTTTCCATTGAAGATCCCACCACCATTAGGCCAGTCCTTTGCAGGGGCGGGAATAGTTTTGTGCCATGAAATGGAGCATCGCCAGGGCCATCGCCCTGTTGTGGGCTGTCTCGTTCTGGTCCGGGGTAATGGGTGGTCCGCTGGACAGGGCCTTTGCCGCGTTGGACGCATTCAACTATTTCAAGGCCAAGCAATTGTTTGAACGCCAGACCAGGCGGCACCCGGCCATGGCCTGGTATGGCATAAGCGTGATCACCGGCCGCGCGGACAATCCTTTCTACCAGCCGGACAGCAGCCATGCCGCCATACGCAGGGCCATGGGCGCGTATGGCGCCCTGGATGAGAAAGGGTTGGAGCGGGCCATGCGTTTCGGTGTGAATGACAGCACCTTGGCTGCACAGCTGGAGCATGTGGCCGCCATTGCCTGGAAGCAGGCCAGTGCCAGCGACCGCCCAGAGGTTTACGAGCGCTTCATCGCGGATTATGCCGGCAGCAGTACTGTGCAGCAGGCCATTGTGCGCCGCGATGAATTGGCGTACGAAGAGGCACGCAAGGTGAACAGCTCGGAAGCGTACCGCAGGTTCCTGGAAAAATACCCCGAGGCCAAGGAAGCCTACGGAGCGCGATCGCGGCTGCAGGAAGCGATATACCGCGAGGCCACGCCCGACGGCACCATTCAGCAGTACCAGCAATTCCTGGCCAAACACCCGGAAAGCCCGTTCGTGCATGAGGCTCAGGACATGATCTACAAATTGTCCGTGCCGGACGGAACGCCGGGCCAATACGCGGGATTCATCCGCCGCTATCCGGAAAACCCGAATGTGGCGGACGCCTGGCGCAGCATCTACGAGATCTACACACGCAACCTCAGCGTGGAGAACATCACACGCTTCTTGAAGGACTATCCTGATTACCCGTTCATCGGGGAGCTGATGAACGACTACAAAACGGCCAGCTTGGTACTTTATCCATTCAGGCAGGGTGGTCTTTGGGGCTTCATCGATGCCCAGGGCACGGAACGCATCAAGGCCGAATTTGATTTCGCGGAGCCGTTCGCACAGGGCCAGGCCCAAGTGGGGCAAGCAGGGCGGAGCGGCTCGGTGAACAAGCAGGGCAAACCGGTGATACCGCTGATCTATGATGATGTGCTGGACTACCATGATGGCATGGCCACGGTGGAGCTGAACGGCTTGCAGGGTGCTGTGGACCGCAATGGCAAGTTGACCGTACCGCTGCAATATGAAGAGGTCGGCGAGTTTGATCATGGCCTGGCGGCCGCCTCGCTACAGGGCCGGTACGGCTACATCAACACCTTGGGGGAGGCGCGCATTCCCTTTAATTATGCGGGCGCCATGCGATTCCACAACGGACTGGCCGTGGTAATGGCCAATGACCAAAGCGGCGTGATCGACACCAAGGGTGAAGTAGTGGTTCCCTTCGAGTACGATTGGGTGGAAGGTTTCATGCAGATGCCATTTTCGCGCGTGCGGAAAGCCGGCCTCATGGGCATTATCGACCGCTTCGGCGAGGTGGTGCTGCCGGTAGGGCACGATCATGTTGGTCCGTTCAGGAATGGGCTGGCCCTAGTGATCGACAAGGGCAAGTGCGGCTACGTGGGCACTGCCGGGCAATGGGTGATCCCGCAACGCTTCGAATCCAATGCGCTCACCATCAACATGGGCGATTTCCACAACGGGCTGGCCCGGGTGCTAATGGGCGGGAAATGGGGCTTGGTGGATACCCTGGGCAACAGGGTGATCCAGCCACAGTACGCTGATATCGGTCTGTTCGAGGGCGGCTTGATCCCGGTGAAACGGAAAACGAAATGGGGTTATATCAAGCCCTCATTTGCCAGCGTGACCGAACCCAAGTATGACCAGGCTTGGGAGTTCCATGAAGGTTATGCCCGTGTGGAAGTGGGGGGCTTGTACGGCCTGGTGGACAGCTTGGGGCATGAGGCCATAAAGCCCAAGTACATGTCCCTGGGAGAACTGAGCCAAGGCCGTGTGGTGGCCACCAGCGATAAAGGGAGTGGCGTGGTAACCACCCGCGATGAAGTATTGGTGCCCCTTCAATACGACCAAGTGAGCTTTATTGCAAAGGACCTGGTGAAAGTGGTGAAGGAAAACCGCTTCGGTTACATCACGCTTCCGGGCGGTAGCTTCCTGTGGAAAGAGGATGGTTTCGGACAATCCTCAGCGCAATAGCAGTACACTGCCGAAACGCTTTTCCTGCACAACACCCTCACTGGTCAGTGCCTCGTAGTGCAGCAGCCAGTTGTACACACCGGTGGTGGCCGGCCTTCCGTCCACGGTCCCATCCCACGTTCGGTCGGGGGAGCTGGCCTCAAAAAGCAAGGCGCCCCATCGGTCGAAGATCATGAACGACCAGCGGTACACTTCACCGTTCAGCACAGCGCCAAAAACATCATTCACGCCATCTCCATCCGGGGTGAACGCGTTCGGTACGTGCACCCTGGGCGAGCAGTTCCCTTCGGTGATCCGTACCGTGTCAACGGCCGCAAGGCACTGTCCGGTAACGGCCAACCAGTACAGGCCGGGCCGCGTTGCCACCAATTGCGCCTCGTTGGAGCCATCGCTCCAGTGGTATGTGGCCGCGGCCACATCCGGCTGCAAGATGAATTGCTGCCCCGGGCAGATCTCCAGATCGGGACCCAGGGAGATCGCCGTTCGCACCGGTTGGAACATGAAGTGCACCTGATCCCCTGTGAAGCACCCTTGTTGGCTCAGCATAACGGAATACAGGCCCGTGGCTGTGGCCTGTATGCTATTGCCGCTTGCTCCCGTGTTCCACAGCACCGTTGCATTTCCGGGGTTCACGGAAAGCTCCACTGTATCGCCGTTGCAATACGTCCGGTCCGGCCCAAGGTCAACATGGGGCAGCTGCAGGTACTCCACGGTAAGGCTTTCCGTGGCTGTGCAGGCGCCCAAGGTGGCGGTGGCTGTGTAAGTGCCTGGTGCTGTGATCGTGCGCTGGTGGCCGGTATGGCCATCGGCCCACAGCACCGGCACGGTGGGATACGGTAGTTGAAGGAAAAGCGGCGTTCCCGGGCATAGCGTGGTGTCCGTGCCCAGCGAGAATGCGGAAAGGTCCACGGTCTCCACTTGTACCGTGGCCGTGGTGGAGCACATTCCATTGGAAGCGGTTACGCTGATCGCACCGGGGCTGTCGACGAGATGTGTTGGCCCGGTTCCACCGGTGGACCAGAGGAAAGCTTCCGCCGCGCCGGTAAGGTCCACTTCCCACGTTGAGCCGCTGCACAGCACGGTATCGGCGGGCAGGCCGAGCGCCGGAAATGCCATGGCGACCACTTGAATGGAATCCACCGAGGTGCAACCTTGTGCAGTTACCTGCACCTGCCAAGTGCCCGCACCGATCGTTCGCTGCGCTACTGTGGCACCATCGCTCCATAAGTAGCTGCCGCCCTGCACGCCCACATCAACGGCCAGTGTGCTGGCCAGGCCGCACAGCACGGTATCGTTGCCCAGCTGGATCTGCGGCAACGGGATCTCGGCCACGGTTATGCTATCGTACGCTTCACAGCCATCCAGTGTGGCCCGTACCCAGTACAGGCCGGGTTGGTCCACCAGGCGCACTGCTCCTTGGCTTCCATCATCCCACACCAGACCCGTGCCCGTGGCCGTGAGCACCAGTTGCCCGCCCGCGCACAGGGCGGTATCGGGACCAAGCTGCGGTGCGGTCGGCCCGGCCAGATGCACCACGATGCTGTCGGTCACCGCGCAACCACCCACGGTGGTGGTGGCCGTGTACGTGCCCGGGGCCGATACCATGATGACGGGTGTGTTTGCGCTGCTGGCACCGCTCCATTGCGTGATGCCGCCGGGCAGCCCGGCATTCAATTGCAGCATGCTTCCGTTACAGATCGTGGTATCGCCGCCCAGTTGCATGGCACCGGCCTGCATGTAGGCCACTTCCATTTGTGCCGTGCTGCTGCAACCTGCGGCATTGGTGGCGGTCACTTGGTACAGGCCGGCCTGCTCCACCAGGAATGAGCCGCCTTGGGAACCATCCTGCCATTGGAATTGGAGGCCTGCACCATCCACCTGCAGCAGCAGAGTGGCCGGGGCGCAGAGGGTGGTATCCGGCCCCAGGTTCATTACGGGCACGGGAACGGCATGCACGGTAACGGTATCGCTTGCTTGGCAGGCCCCGGCATGCACTTGCAGCCAATAGGTGCCGGGCAAGGAAGTGTTCAGCACCGGCCCGGTATGTCCATTGCTCCACAGGTAGCTTGTTGCACCGGCCACAGTGCCATCCAGCTCTGCCGTGCCATTCGCACAGAAATACCGGTCGCTGCCAAGGTCAAGCGCAATGGGGGCGGCCATATTCACTTGTATGGAGTCAATGGCCATGCATTGCTGCGGATCGGTGACCTCGACACGGTAGAGCCCGGGAACGGTGACCATTAGCTGGGCCGTGTGATCGCCGGTGTTCCACGTGTAGTTGGCACCTGGCACGGTGGCATCCAGCACCATCGATCCGCCGGCACAAAGCGTGGTGTCCGGCCCCAGGTCCAGCATCATGGGCGGCAAAGCGTTTACCACTACGGTATCTTGCCCGGTGCATCCGGCCTGGGTCACTTGCACCCACCAAGTGCCGGGCAGGGCATCTACGGTGGCGGATTGCGCGCCATTGCTCCACAGGTAGGTGGCGTTGCTTGTTGTGGCATCGAGCGTCGCCGTTTCCCCGGCGCACACAGCCAACTGGTCAGGCAAGCCCACCACCGGCACGGGTGAAATGGTTACCAACACCGTGTCGCTCACGGGGCAGCCGTTGCTCATCACTTCCAACCAGTACAGCCCGCCTGTATTTACCGTGATGGAGTCCGTAATAGCACCGGTATTCCATAAATAGGCGGCGCCGGGGCTGTGCGCGCCTATGCGGGAGCTTTCACCTGCACATAGGGTCAGGTCCGTGCCGAGGTCGATCACGGGCAGGTTGTACTCGAGCAGGTTCACCGATGCCGTGCCCGTGCAACCCTGCGCCGTTGCTTCCACCGAATAAGTTCCGGGTTGGCCAACCGTGATGGCGGGGGAGGTGCTCCCCGTGTTCCATGCATAGCTTGACAAGGGTGTATTGCTGGAAGCGCTGAACGTGGCGGTGTTGCCAGGGCATATGGTCTGGTCCGGCCCCAGGTCGATCACGGGCAACGGCACGACCGTAACGTCTATGCCGTCGTCCGCCAGGCATCCGTTCAGGTCCACGTGCACTTGGTAATTGCCCGATGCATCAACAGTGTATTCCGGCCCGGTGCTTCCATCCTGCCACAGGTAACTGGCACCGGGTTGCCCAGCGTTGAGCACAAGCTGATCCCCGGCGCAAAAGGTGGTGTCGTTCCCGAGCGATACCACCGGCATGGGCTTATACCCAACGACCAGGGTGTCCGAACCGGGGCATTCGCCCACCGTGGCCCTGGCCCAATAGGTGCCCGGGCTGGTGACCAGGTACGTTGGGGATACGGAGCCGTCTTGCCAAAGATGGCTGGCGTCAGGGAAGGAAGCGTCCAAATGCAGTACCGACCCCGCGCAAAGCACCGTGTCCGGCCCAAGGTCCACTATGGGCCGGGCCTGGTATTGCACGTTCACCTGGTCGCTATTGCTGCAATCCTGAACCTCCACGGTAACGCTGTAGTTGCCCGGTTGGTCCACATGGAATTGCGCATTCGTGCTGCCGTCCTGCCACAGGTAGGTGGCACCGGGAAGCGTGGCGTCAAGGTCAGCGGTTTCTCCTTCGCAAATGATCAGGTCCGGACCAAGGTTTACAACGGGCAAGGGTGTTACGGTCACATGCACGGTATCGCGCAGGTACACGGTTCCTGAAATGGAGATGTCATCCACGCCGAAATCGTCGCCGACGCCATCAGCTGAGGTTACATGCAGGCAGACCTCCACGCTGGTTTGGCCGGGCCCGGCGGTCCATGTGGTGGTGAATTGCTGCCATCCCGCGCTGAATGCCGGGAATGTGAAATCGGGCCAATGGGCGAGCACGCCGTTCACCCGCCACACCAAACGTGCGGGAAGTTCGTTGGTCAATGTGCGGCCCCAAAACCTGAACGTGTAGGTTTGGCCCGGGCAGGTGGCTATGGTTTGGCACCAGACATTCACTTGGCCGTTCAGCCACGAGCCGTAGCCTGCGTTGGCGATAAGGAAGTTGCCCGTGCCGGTGCCTTGGAACTGGTTGTGGTACCAGCTGGCGTTGGGGCCCACGGTGTAGTAGCCTTCATTCTGCACCGAAAAGGCTGAATAGGTGAACTGGGAGGTGAATCCCGTGTTGCCCGCTGAAAAATTGCCGTTGGTTACCAGCTCACCACTTGGGTAACTTACCTGGCACCAATAATCGCCGGGTGCTGAAACCGTGATGTCCTGCGTAGTGGCGCCATTGCTCCACAGGTAGTTGGCATAGCCAGGCGGCCCTTGCAGCGTGGTGGATCCGCCCTCGCAAATGGTGCGGTCCGGGCCGATGTCGATGCTGCAGAAAGGTTGCCCCATGGCCCCGGCGGCCAGCAGTAACAAGGGCAACAATGCACCGGACAATTTATGCTTCATGCGTGCTCAACCCTGTTCATTGGGCAGCCTACGCGGCCCCGTTGCGCTGAATACCCTGTTGATGCCGTGGTAGATGCGCTCCCCGGCATGTGCAAAGTGCCGCCCCAGCGATGCCCCGACGTTATTGCACCGCTGCCCGCTGCGCGGATCGTGGTCGATGGTATTGAAGCACAGCAGGCCGCGCTCCGAAACGGCACTGGCCAATAGGGATATGAACGGGTCCTCGTCCACCCCTGGCGCCAGGTCCAGTTCGTGGCACAGGTCAACCAGCACCAGATCATAGCGCGACTCGTTCGCGCGGAGAAATTCGAACGCATCGGATTCAATGAGTTGCAGGTTGCCCAGCTTCTCCACTTTGAAATAGGTCCTGGCCAAGCGCAGCATTTCGGCATCGCCATCCACACCTGTAATGGGCGCTTTCAGCCCGAGTTCCCTGCGCAGCACATGCGCTGAGCTGCCAGCACCAAAGCCCAGCAGCAGCACGTGGCGCGGATCGCGGCGCACCACGACCTGCTCATCGAGGCATTGCTGCCATATTGCATGCAGGTTGCCATAGCTCTGGTTTGCATTGTTGCTGTTCACCACCAAATGGCCCTGTTCCCAGATCAATTTCAGCGTCCCATAGCGGCCCCTACCTTCCCATTCAACAACGGGCCACGCGTAGCTCAACAGGCTTTTCAGCACTGACATGCCGCAAAGATCGGGCATGCGGCGCAGCTATCTTCGCCGCACCTTTCATCCCGTGGAACGCATTTCAGCCATCACCCGCTACAAGCTGCGCAAGTTGCTGAAGTACGCATTGGTGACCGCCCTGGTGGGAACGGTGCTGATGCTGTTCGGGGGAGAACCGGCGCTGAAGCTTTTTTGGGCCTGGGCCCTGCTCGGGGTTTGGACCGGCATTTTGGAGGAGTTCTTCTTTGGCCGCCGCTTCAGGGCGCTGGCCGCGCCGTTGCAATTCATCGGCAAGGCGCTGGCGGTCAATCTCTTCACCATAGCCCTGTTGGGCATTGCCTGGCTGGCCAGCAGGGGTTTCACCTTGCCCTTGGCCGGGGTGGACCGGCTTGCCTTGATGGACATGGTCAACGAGGTGGGCATCTACCGGTTCGCCGTGCAGGTCGTGTTCATCACCTCGGTATCCATCTTGATCGTGCAGGTGGAAGAGTTCATCGGGCGCCGGTTCTTCCTGGGTTTCGTGCTGGGCTGGTACGATAAACCCAGGGTGCAGGAGCGCGTGGTGCTAAGCATGGACCTGGTGGGAAGTTCAGCCCTGAATGAGCGGTTGGGCGACATGAAATACTTCCGGTTCCTTAAGACCACGCATTCTTTGATGACCGATGCGGTGCTGCGGCATGAGGCCGAGATCCACAAGTACGTGGGGGATGAAGTGATCTTTACCTGGCCCATGAAGACCGGCGTGCAGCACGCGAATTGCATCGCCATGTTCTTCGACATACAGGAACGCCTTGAAGCACACCGTGTGCGGATGATGCGCGACTTTGGCGCGGCACCCGTTTTCAGGGGCGGCCTGCATGGCGGGCGCGTGATCGTGGCCCAGGTAGGCCACATCAAAAGGGTGATCGACTTCAGCGGTGACGTAATGAACACCACCAGCCGCGCCCAATCCATGGCGAAAAACCTGAAGGTGGAGCTGATGGTGACGCAGGAGCTGCTGGACCGGATCCCAGGTGTTGGGGAGCGGTACAACATTGGCCAGGCCGTGCCCATGCGCGTGAAGGGCGGCAAGCGTTTGTTGACCGTGCGCCCAGTTGGCCGTAAGGATCCCGAACCAGCGGGTCAAGCTGCATTGAAAGGGTAAATTCGCGGGCATGATGGGTCCTCTGCGTTTGGCGTCGGCTGCGGTGCTGTTGACGTTGTGGAGCGTTCCGGCCTTGGCCCAAGGCTTCAGCATCCGCCTGCAAGGCAAGGTGACCGAATACTATTCAGGCGATGCGCTGCGTGGCGCTTTGGTGCGGGTGTTGAGGGGAGGTGAGGATGTGGGGCAAAAGATCACACGCGGGGATGGCCGGTATGCATTCCAACTGGAGCGCGGCTGGAAGTATGAGGTTTGGTTCAGCAAAAAGAACATGGTAACCAAGCACGTGGTGATCGACACGCGGGACGTGCCCGCGTACCCCGATGTGCCGTTCTACGAAATGGACCTGCAGCTCACCCTTTTCCCATGGATCGAAGGCGTTGACCTGGCCGCCTTCTCCGAGCCCGTGGGCCTGGCCATGTACAAACCCAGCATAAGGAACATGAGCTGGGAAACGGCCTACACGGAACAGATGCGCGCCGTTTTTTCAAAGGTGATGGACCAATACGAAAAGACCGATCGGGGCTATTTCGACCGGAGGCGTTCGCGCGGGCAGGACGATTACCGGTGATCGCCCAGCCCCTCTGTCCTGAATGCCCGCACCAGCTTAACGGCTTGCATGGCCTCGCCCACATCATGTACGCGCAGGATGGCCGCGCCCTCCAGCAAGGCCAATGTGTTCAGCACGGTGGTACCGTTCAGGGCCTCGGCCGGCACGGTGCCCAACACTTGGTTCACCATGCGCTTCCGCGACAGGCCGGCCAGCACCGGCAGACCGAGCTGCACCAAGGCCGGGAGGCCGCGTAGCAACGAAAAGTTATGGCCAAGGTCCTTGCCAAACCCAAACCCGGGATCGATCACCAGGTCCGCTATTCCCGCCTGGCGTGCCAGTGCCGCTCGGGTGGAGAGATAGTTGGCCACCTCCGCCACCACATCGTTGTAGTGGGGTGCATGCTGCATGTTTGCCGGTGTTCCCTGCATATGCATCAATATGTAGGGAACATGCAGGCCGGCCACGGTTTCCAGCATGCCTTCATCGAGTTGGCCCGCACTGATATCGTTGACCAATGATGCGCCGGCGGCCACGGCTTCCCTGGCCACGGAGGCGCGCCACGTATCAATGCTCAACAGCGCTTTTGGGAAATGGCGGTGCAGCAGCTCCACGGCCGGCACGATACGCCGCAGTTCTTCGTCCACGCTGACCATCCGCGCACCGGGCCTGCTGCTGGCCCCGCCCACGTCCAGGATGTGTGCGCCCTGTTCAAGCATGTTGCCCGCTGCCTGCAACAAGCCTGCCGCATCCTGTTGCCGCGAGGTGGCCACGAAAGAATCGGGCGTCAGGTTCAGTATGCCCATCACCAGCGGTGGGCGCAGCCTCAACAGCTTTCCGCCCGTACGCCACACAATATCTTCGCCCGCCTGCGCCATGGCCCAAAGTTCGGCAGGCGGAACGCTGATGGAAAAAACATTGGAGCAATACGACCGCGTTACCGGCTCGTGCCTCGACCTGTTCGCGCGCAAGGCCCAGGATTATGGCACCGCCTGGCGTATCATGCGCGTGGCCTCATTGGCCGACCAGATCATGATCAAGGCACAACGCATCCGCACCCTGCAGCAAACAGGTGTTAGCCGCGTAGGTGAAGGAATTGGTGATGAGCTTGTGGGCATTGTGAATTATTCCGCCATGGCCCTTGTACAGCTCGACCTAGGCGTGGTGGATGCACCTGACCTTACGCCCGATGAGGCCGTTCGGGTGGTGGGGGAAAAGGTGCACGTGGCCCGGCAACTGATGGAGCGCAAGAACCACGACTATGGTGAGGCGTGGCGGCGAATGCGCATCGGTTCGCTGGTGGACCTGATCTTGATGAAGCTGTTGCGCATCAAGCAGATCGAAGACAACGCCGGGCGCACTTTGGTGAGCGAGGGGTTGGATGCAAACTTCCTCGACATCCTCAATTACGCTGCATTCGCCTTGATCCACCTGGAAGAAGGTGGGGCGCAGCACTGATCAGTCACCGGTGGCGAAAGAGTTCATCATGGCCTCGGCCATGTAAAGGAATTCCTCGTATTTGGCCTCGGGGGCGGTGTAGGTGAGCCTGAACGTGCGGCTTCCCTCGTTCACGATCTCCTCCATGGTCTTCAGGGCCAAGCCATCGTGTTCAGCATGGCGTTCGGTACGGCCGGTTGCCATATGGCCGCCCTCGGGCATGGCCTGCACGATCAGCTTCGGGGCGGTCCCCGCATCCGTTTCCTCCGCCACCTCCTTTCGGATGATCACGAGCGTATCGCCTTGGGCAGGCTCCTCCAAGATCCATTGTGCCGGATAGTTCATGGCCAGGCCATCACTTTTCCATGTTTTCCAGGCCGGTGCGGGATCCTTGGTAACACGGGTGACCACACGGGCATTCTGGGCGGATAGGGCCAGGGGTAATAAGCAGGCCAACAGAAGGAGTGATCGGCATATGCGCATGGAGCGTGAAGCTATGGTGCCAAGATCGGAAATGGAATGGTTCCTGCGTAGCATCTTCAGCAATGGGTCAACAATGCGATGTTGGCAATTTGGTCGAAGATAGCAGCATTAGGGAGCTTGGGGCACACCCTCCCCGATATTTTTGCGGCTGCACCAAGTAATGGGTATATGCGGAATTTCCTCGCGCTGATCATCGCCTTGGCCTGTGCCGATGCCTCGGCCTACCACCTGCAGCTTCATGGGCTGGTCACCGATTACGGCAGCTTGCGGCCGGTGGCGGGTGCGCGCGTCCGCATCTACAAGGATGGCCAGCTGTGGCGCACCCAAGGAAGCTCCAACAGCGGCAAATACATGGTAACCCTGGAGAATGAAGGCAATTATGTGGTGCGGGTGGATGCCCCGGGGTACCAGGGCAAGTGCATCAGCATTGAAACGCTCGGCGGGCATGCAAGCATCGGCGGCCGCACCAGCGGCCTGGAATTGGAAATGAGGTTGCCCGCCAAGCAGCCCGGCATCGACCTCTCATATCTTGACCTTCCGTTGGGCATGGCCTTGTTCGATCCTCGCACCGGCAGTACCCGATGGAACCAGGCCTATCACCGCAGTATCAGTGCCGGCCTCAGGGAAGCGATGGGCCGTTATAACGGCCATTCGGCTGCACCCACCGGCACGGGTAGCGGCGCGGCCACGCCAAAACGCTCCATCGCCATCTGCCTGTAGGCCGGAAGTGCCCCGCTTGGGGCCCCGGTAAACAGGACGGGCCCAACGGCCTGCGGGCTAACTTCGCACGCCACCACTAAATCCCGATAGCGACCCTATGCGCATTTTCCTGATCATCTGCCGCATTCTCGTCGGTGCCACTTTCATCATCAGCGGCCTGATAAAGGCCAATGATCCGCTGGGCTTCAGCTACAAGCTGGAGGAATATTTTGCCGAAAGCGCCCTGGGGTTGCCCTGGCTCATGCCTTGGTCGTTGGCGCTTTCCATGCTCGCCTGCCTGGCAGAGGTGGTGCTAGGCTTCGCCGTGCTGGTGGGCGGCCGCATGAAGTTGGCAACCTGGTCATTGCTGTTGCTCACCGTTTTCTTCGGCTGGTTAACAGCCTACACCGCCACCTGCGATCCCATGGCCAAGTACACGGTCCTGGTGAACGGGATTGAGGAAATGCGCGACGTGACCTGCGTTACCGACTGCGGCTGCTTCGGCGACGCCATGAAGGGTTCGCTCGGCCGATCGCTTACGCCATGGGAAAGCTTCGCCAAGGATGCCGTGCTCTTTGTCTTTGTGCTCCCCCTTTTCATTTTTCGCAAGCGCATCGGTTTCAACACGTGGGGCAATGACCTGGCCATTCTGCCACCCGCCTTATTGCTATTGTCCTTCTATTGCTGGGTCTTCTCCTGGTGGTTCCCCCTTGTGTTCACTTTGGTGGTGCTGGCCGGTTACCTGCTCATCAAGCGCCTGACCGAGGAGCCCAAGGGCGAATGGGCCACCGCGGCGTGGGTGGCCGTGGCCACCTTGGGCTTCATGTGGTATTGTATTTCCTACCTGCCGGTCCGCGATTATCGGCCCTATGCGGTGGGCAAGAGCATCGTGAAGCAAAAGGAAGAAGCGAAACCGCCCGTGAACCTGACCTACGTGAAATACAGGAACGTGGCCACCGGCGAAGAAAAAGAGTACAACACCGCGGAGCCTTATCCGTGGGACGACCCGGCCTACGAGCATGTGCCGAACAGCACGCGGGTGGTGGAGGTGGAACCCGGCATTGCGTCGCAGGTGCAGGACTTCATCCTGTATGATGCGGAAGGGGAGGACCGTACGGAGGAAGTGCTGCACGATGATCGACCGGTCATGCTTGTGGTGGCCAAAACGATCCGCCAGACCCGAACTGATTGCCAACCTGCGATCAACCAATTGGCCGCCCAGGCCGAGCAGGAAGGCTGGGCCGTGTACGGGCTCACCAGCAGCGGGTATGAAGAGTCGGAGGAGTTCAGGCATGCGCAGCAGAACATGTTCGAATACCTCACCTGTGATGAAGTGACCTTGAAGACGGTGATCCGCAGCAACCCCGGCGTGGTGGTGCTGCAGCAAGGCACGGTCAGGGGGAAATGGCCCTGTGGTCACTTGCCATCCTACACCGAAATGCGCAAGACGCTCAAGTAGCGTGGTCCAGTGCAGATTGTTGAAGGTTGGACGTCGGTCCCGGTCGGGGGCGACGTTGGCGCAGTCATCTTTGTAATGCAAAAATGCTGGAGGGTATGGGCAGAAAAAAGATCGTGGCGGGCAATTGGAAGATGAACACCGATGCCCGCAGCGCGGCAGCGCTCATGGAACAGTTGGTGGCATGGCGGGCGTCGAACCCGGGGCGGGTGCAAATGATCGTGGCACCACCCTTCCCATTCCTGGCCAGCACCGTGGAAATGCGGGCCGGCCATAATGCGGACGAGGGCGTGTTGGTGGCCGCGCAAAATTGCCATTCAGCAAAGAGCGGGGCGTTCACCGGCGAGGTGGGCGTGCCCATGCTGGCTTCACTTGGCGTGGCCGGTTGTATCGTGGGGCATAGCGAACGCCGCCAGTTTTTCGGCGAAACGGATAAATCCGTGGGCCAAAAGATCGTTGCGCTGCTGGAGCATGGGCTGCTGCCGATCTATTGCTGCGGTGAATTGCGGCAGGACCGCGAAGCAGGCCGCCATCAAGATGTGGTGGCCACACAATTGCATACGGCGCTGAGCCGGTTCAAGCCGGCGCAATTGGCGCGGGTGGTGGTAGCCTACGAGCCTGTATGGGCCATCGGCACCGGGCTGACGGCCACGCCCGGGCAGGCCCAGGAGATGCACGCTTTCATACGCGCCGAACTGGCCCGCATGGCAGGCGGGGTGGCCGATGAAATGCCCTTACTGTACGGAGGTTCCTGCAAACCCGATAACGCCGGTAGCCTCTTTGCCCAACCGGATATAGACGGCGGGCTGATCGGCGGGGCCGCGCTGAATGCAGCGGACTTCACCAGCATCGTGGCCACGGCGGAACAAACGATCAACGCCACTTGATGCGCTACACGGAAGTGGACTTCCTGGTATCGCCGCTTGAACCGTGGCGCGACCTGCTGTTGGTGGAACTGTTGGACCTGGGGTACGAGGGGTTTGAGGAAACCACCGGTGGGCTGAAGGCCTATGTGGCCACAGCATTGTACAGTGCCCCGGCGCTTGACCGCCTGCTGGTGGCCCGCGACCCGCATGCAACCCTTGTGCGCACCGTTAGGGAGGTGCCCGATATCAACTGGAACGAACGTTGGGAAAGCGAATTCAAGCCGGTGGATGTGGACGGCGTCGTGCTGGTGCGGGCCGGGTTCCACCCGCCAGCAACGGGCTATCGGCACGAGGTGGTCATTACCCCGCGCATGGCCTTCGGAACGGGCCACCATGCCACCACGCGCATGATGATGAGGTCGATGCTGGCCCTGCCATTGGCAGGTGGCTCGGTTTGCGACCTGGGATGCGGCACGGGCGTGCTCGCGATTTTGGCCGAGCAGCTCGGTGCGTCCACCGTGCGCGCCATCGACATCGATCCCGTGGCCGTGGAAAATGCCCGGCACAACCTGGCCATCAACGGTTGTAAGCGCATTGTTGTGGAAAAGGGCGATTGCCGGTTGGGGAAGGACCTTTCCTACAATGCTATTTTGGCCAATATCGAACGCAATACGCTGGTTGAGGCCATGCCCGATATGGCGGCGGCATTGGCGGACGGGGGGAGGCTGCTGCTGAGCGGGTTCACGCGCGAGGATGCGCCCCGCTTGGCAGCGGCGGCAAGCACCGAAGGATTGCAACTGGTGGAAGAACAAGCAGAGGGCGAATGGGAATTCCAACAATGGAGAAAATAGTACCGATGGAGCGTGCCAGCTGGCGCGCTTGGTGTGTGGCCCTGTTCTTGGTGCTGGTGGCCGGTGCCCGTGCGCAAACCCCGGTCTTCAGCCCCGGTCAGGCCGCCTTCCTGGCGGAAATGAACACATTTCTCACCAGCGCCAATAAGAAGGAGGCCCAAGCATTCATGGAAACGCGATTTGTTCCCTTCTGGAATGGATCCTTCCTTTCCACTGCACAGCGCACCCGGCTGGCCGCGGTGGCCAATACCATGGCCAAGAAGCGTTTCACCGCCTTCCCCGATTTCCGCGATATGCTCGCCACGGCGGCCGATTTTCCGGCCAAAGGCCATTCCCCGCAGGAATTCGATGCGTGGCTCAGCATGCTGGAGCAGGCAGGCAAGTCACCCCGAAAACAGGAATTGGTGGACATGCTGGACCTGGGCAACACGCTAATGGCCAACAACACCCTGTACAGCACGGCGGGCAGCGAATGGCATGTGCGTGGCGGAAAATTCACCCTGATGTACGATACCGTGCCCAGGGTGGCCTTCGGTGCAGTGGATCTTGTATGGGCCACCAAAACGGACAGTTCCGTGATCCGGGGAACCACCGGCGCCTACTATCCCCTCACCATTACATGGGCCGGCAAAGGTGGCACCATCACCTGGGAGCGGGCGGGACTGGCCCCGTCCGCAACATTCGTGAAGTGGGATCAGCCCTACCATCTCAAGCTCAAGACCACGGAAATTGTGCTGGACAGCGTGAAATTCACCGATCCCTATTTCGACCGCGTGCTGCTGGGCCGCGTAACGGACAAGTTGCGCGCGAACGTCACCGCGGCCAGCGCCAGCTACCCACGGTTCGAAAGCTATGACCTGCGCAAGCGCATCAAGGACATTGTGCCGGGCATGGATTTCGAGGGTGGCTTCGCCATGCAGGGCGCAAAGCTCCTCGGCTACGGCACCAAGGAAGAACCCGCGTCGCTCACCTTCATTCACGAAGGCAAGCCATTCATCATTACCAAGGGACTCACCTACACCATCGATCCGGAGAAGGTGACCAGTGAAAATGTGGCGGTCACCATCATGCTGGCGGAAGATTCCATCTACCACCCCAGCGTTACCCTGCGCTTCATGCGCTCCAAAAAACAGCTCACCCTGATCAAGCCTGACGAAGGGTTGTCAAAGGGGCCGTTCTATGATTCATTCCACAAGCTTGACATGTATTTCGAGGAGCTGCGCTGGAAGCAGGGCGACCCGCTGCTGCAACTGGGCAACATGCAAGGCACCACACAGACCAGCACCTCGTTCGAAAGCTTCAACTACTTCGAAAAAAGGCGGTACACCGCGCTGCTGGGCATTGATAATGTGCACCCCTTGTCCAGGGTTCGCGATTATTCGAAGCAGGCCGGCGACGAATTCGATGTGAAGGGATTCGCGCAATTCACCCGGCTGCAGGTGGACCAGGTGAAGCCGATGCTGATCGACTTGGCCAACAAGGGGTTCTTACAGTACGACCCCGAGGAGGAGCGGGTAACGGTACTGCCCAGGCTGCTCCAGCACATCCTTTCCAGCGCGGGAAGGACCGATTACGACGTGCTGCAATTCAACAGCAACAGCCCCGATGGCGTGAACGGGACGATCAACCTGTTGAACAATGACCTGGCACTGAAGGGTGTCTCGCGCATCACGCTCAGCGATTCGCAGGATGTGAAGATCTACCCCGCTGAAAAAACGGTCACCATCAAAAAGAACCGCGATTTCAGTTTCGCTGGAATGATCAAGGCCGGAAAACTCTCCTTCCATGGAAAGGAATATTATTTCCATTACGACCCCTTCGTGATCGACCTGGTCAATGTGGACAGCGTATCCTTCCTGGCGGACAGCTTCGAGCCGGACGAGAACGGACGTTACCGGCTGGTAAAAGTGAAGAACGTGTTGGAGAACGTGGCGGGGACGCTGGAGGTGGATGCTTCCACGAACAAGAACGGGTTGCAGGGGCAGAAATACCCGCAATACCCGCGTTTCAACAGCACCAAGGAAAGCTTCGTGCACTACGATCGCAAGGCCATACAAAAAGGTGCATACAAGCGCGATTCATTCTATTACCGCAGTGATCCCTTCGTGTTGGACAGCTTGGACAACTTCAGCAACGACGGCCTGCGGTTCGATGGTGTGCTTGTCAGCGGCGGCATCTTTCCGGACATCCGTGAAACACTGCGGCTGCAACCCGACTATGCCATGGGCTTCGTGCGCTCCACCGGGGAAGGCGGATTGCCGCTGTACGGCAAAAAGGCCAAATTCAGCGAAACGCTCAAGCTGGACAACAAGGGGCTGCACGGCGATGGCGACCTCAGCTACCTCACCACCATT
The DNA here is from genome assembly GCA_044507815.1 of Flavobacteriales bacterium. GTDB lineage: Bacteria > Bacteroidota > Bacteroidia > Flavobacteriales_F > PHOS-HE28 > PHOS-HE28. The sequence continues at coordinate 40,482 of JBIQIX010000015.1, forward strand.
GCACGCAGCAGCGATCTTTATTTCACCCCGGACACCACGTACGGCATCGGCGACACGCTTTACAACGGCGCCGCATCCAGCCCCACCATGAACGTGCCCAATGTGAAGGCCGGCCATGTTTTCCTGCGCTTGGAACCCGCCAAGGACGTACTGCTCGCGCGCAACCTGAAGAAACCGATGGTGATGTACGACAGCCAAGCGTACCTCTACGGCAAAACCGAACTGCGGCCCGATGGCATGACCGGCGCCGGCCTGGTGGACTTCACCAACGCCACGCTCAGTTCGCGCCTGTTCGATTTCAAGACCATGGCCGTGCATGCCGATACCAGCGATTTCCGCCTGACCGAGGGCGACACCACCGCCATTGCATTCCGCACCGACAATGTGAACGCCACGGTAAAGCTGGATGAACGCATCGGGGAATTCGTGAGCAACGGCACCGAGACCAAGGTGGAGTTTCCCTACAACCAGTACATCTGCTACATGGACCGCTTCAAGTGGTACATGGACCAAGGCGACATCGAGCTGGAGAGCGACCGTACTGCCGCGGCCGGCAACGAGGATCTGCAACTTTCCGGAAGCAACTTCATCAGCATCAATCCCCAGCAGGATTCCTTGCGGTTCATGGCGCCCAAGGCACGGTACGACCTCAAGAAACATGTGATCACGGCCAATGAAGTGCAATACATACAAGTGGCCGATGCCTTGATCACGCCGGACAGCATGCGGGTGCGCATCGGCCGCAACGCCAAGATGGACCCCCTTACGCGGGCCACCATCACCGCCAACTTCGTGAACAAGTACCACGTGATACACGACGCCAACGTGAGCATTGCCGCAAGGAGGCAATACAGCGGCTCGGGCATTTACGACTATAAGGATGAGGCCGGCAAGATCTTCCCCATACAAATGCGCAATGTGAATGTGGACAGTACCTACCAGACCAATGCACTGGGCAAGGTGGCGCAAGAAGAGAACTTCCAGCTCAGCCCGGCCTTCGACTTCTTCGGCGATGTGCACCTGCAGGCCTCGGTGAAGGAACTCACCTTCACCGGCAACACCCGCATCAAGCACGACTGCCCAGGCATAGCACGGAACTGGATGGCCTTCACCGGACAGATCGATCCCATGGAAGTATTCATTCCGGTGAGCGATTCACTGGTGGGTGCCGACGGCCTGCCCGTGGGGGCCGGCATATACATGACCAAGGATGATCCGTTCAACACCTACGGCACCTTCCTTAGCCGTAAACAGGACAAGGCCGACCGTGACATCATCAGCGCCAAGGGGCTGCTTTTTTACGACAAGGCGAAAAAAGCGTACCTGATCTCCAACAAGGACAAGATCAGGCAGAACGACCTGCCCGGCAACCTGGTGGCCCTGAACACCACAACGTGCCTGCTATCGGCCGATGGCCAAATATCCCCGGGTGTGCAATTGGGCCAGGTGCAGGCCGATGCGTACGGCATGCTTGAATACGACGGGGGAAGCGGGGTGGCCAGCGTGAAATCAACACTGGTCGTGGACTTCCCGTTCCTGGGCAATGCCCTGGACAAGATGACCGCGGACATTGCGGCATACCCCGAACAAAAGCAGATCGATCTTTCGCGCACGCCCTACGAACGGTCGCTGCGCGAAATGCTCGGCAAGGAAAAAAGCGACAAGCTGATCAGCGAGCTCAGTATAAAGGGCGAGATCAAGCGACTGCCGGAGGAATTGGTGAAAGCCCTCGTGTTCGCCGACCTGGAAATGGAATGGAACGCCAAGGATGAGGCCTGGCAAAGCAAAGGGCTGCTGGGGCTGGGCACCGTATTGAAAAAACCCGTGTACCGTTACCTGAAGGGCAAGGTGGAGTTCCAGCGCAAGCGCAGCGGCGATGTGATGACGGTGCTGATCATGCTCGACGACCAGACCTACTGGTTCTTCCAGTACGCCCGCAACTACATGTACACCTTCAGCAGCAGTGCTGAATTCAACACCTTGATCAGCGAGCTGAAGGATGATAAGCGCCAATTCGCAGGCAAAAAGGGAGCGCCGGATTACCAATTCATTCTCACCAACAAACGGAAAGTGGACGACTTCCGCGACCGGTTCGGATTATGATCACTGATTTTCCCTGGGCCTTCGCCCTCACCGCCATGGCCGTGAGTTACGTCTGCGGCAGTGTGCCCAGTTCGGTGTGGTGGGGCAAGGCGTTTTACGGGATAGATGTGCGGCAACATGGCAGCCACAACGCCGGGGCCACCAATACATTTCGGGTATTGGGCCCCAAGGCCGGCGTACCCGTGCTGCTGCTCGACGTGCTGAAGGGATTCCTGCCCGTGCGGCTATTGCCTCTTTGGAGCGGGACCGACCATTATTCCGATCAATGGACCCTTTTGCGGGTTTTGCTCGTTTCAGCCGCCGTGATCGGTCATTTGTACCCAGTTTTTGCCGGCTTCCGCGGGGGCAAGGGCATTGCCACCTCCCTCGGCGGGGTATTGGCGGTCCATCCGGGGGCGGCAATGATCTGTGTACTGGTGTTCTTTGCCGTTTTCCTCACCTGGCGTTTCGTTTCCCTCGCTTCATTAGTGGCTGCCATCAGCTTTCCGTTGGCCATCGTGTTCGTTTACCGTGAACCGAGCATCGTGCTCCGCGTGTTCGCCGTGCTGCTGTGCATCATGGTCTTCTACACCCACCGGCAGAACATTGGCCGGTTGCTCAAAGGAACCGAAGGCCGCATGACCCTGACTGGCCGTTCGGCCGCGAAAACCTGATGGCCATGCACCGCTTGTTCTCCCGTTTACCGCTCATCCTGGCCATGGCCTGGGGTGCATTGGCTTTCGGGCAACAGGGCGACCAAGCATTGAAGGCGCAGGCTGATGCCCTGTTCGATCAAGGGCAGTATGCCAAGGCGCTGCCGTTGTACACCCAGTTGGTCAGCCTTTCCCCGCAGGACCATGAATTGAATTACAAGCTCGGGGCGTGCACCATTTTCGGCGGCGGGGACAAGGCCAAGGCCATCGGGTATCTGCGGTATGCCATTGCAGGCCCGGCCACGCCCAAGCCGGCCTGGTACTTTTTAGGCCGCGCCTATCAATTGGACTACCGGTTCAACGATGCGCTGGAAGCCTACAAGCATTTCAAGGGCACTGCGGACAAAAAGCAATTGGCGGCATTTCCCGTGGATGCACTGGAGCAGCAGGCCCGCAACGGTAAATACCTGTTGAGCAACCTGAAGGATGTTGAAGTGCTGAACAAGCTCGAGGTTGATGCGCAGGATTTTTTCCGCTTCTATGACCTGAGCGACATCGGCGGTAAGATCGTTGTTACCCCCGAAGAGCTCCTGTCGCCGCTGGACAAGAAAAGCAAGGAACAATTCCTGGTTTACCTGCCCACGGAGGGTGGCCCCATCTACTTCAGCAGCTACGGAAAGGATGGACGCACCGGACGTGACATTTACCGCACCCATGTGCTGCCGACCGGGGGATATGCCATCCCGGAAAAATTGGGCAGTTACATCAATACCTCACAGGATGAGGATTTCGGCGTGATGGCCCCTGACGGGAGAACGTTCTACTTCTGCAGCAAGGGACACAACAGCATGGGCGGGTATGATGTGTTCCGCAGCGTGTACGATCCCGGGCTCGACATTTTCAGCGCCCCGGAAAACATGGATTTCGCGGTGAATACGCCATCCGATGAAATGCTCTACATCATAGGGCCCGATGGTGGCCAGGCCTGTTTCGCCAGTAACCGCGACAGCCGTCAGTCGCAGCTGAACGTGTACCGCGTGGGCACCACGCAAACGCCGCTCAACCTTACCGTGCTCAAGGGGGTCTACGTCTCCACGGGGCATCCCGAGGGTGCACGCGCGCGCATTGTGGTGGAAGATGAGCTGACCCGGGCCAAGGTGGCCGAGGCCTACGCCGATGCCAATGGGGAATACCTGCTGGTGCTGCCCCGCGGCGGCAAATACAAATTCGTGGTGGAGGACGGCAACAGCCAGCGCACCTATTGGTCCGAGGTGGATGCGCCACCGGCCAATATGCCACAAGCCTTTACCCAAAAGATCACCCTCGATGAAACCGGGGCCGGCAAGCTCCTGGTGGAAAGCCGTTTCAACGAACCCTTGGACGTGGATGTGATGGAATTGGCGTTGGATGAAGTGAGGCGCAGGGCGCGACTGGACATTACGGGGGAATCGCCTGTTGTGGCCAGTGGGACTGCCCGGGCGGCGCAGGACCCGATGGCGGCAGCCGGTTTTGATGGCATGACCACCCTGGCCGATGCCATGCGCATGGCCGATGCCGATGCCCAAGCGCTGCAGCAACAAGCCAGCAGCGAGGAGGAACAAGCACGATCAGCATTGGCCTTGGCCCGCGCTGACATGGACCTGGCGGAAAGCGAGGCCGCTGCCACTGCTGCCTTGTTGGCGCAAGCGGCGGAGACCGGCAATGCGGAGGAAAGGGCCAGGCTGTACCGTGAGGCGGCCGAGCGGAAACAAGCTTCAGAGGACGCCGGCCTACGCACGCTGGCCGCACTGCACACGGTGCGGGCCATGCAAACCGCCTCTGCGCGCACCGCTACCCGGGCGGCAACGGCAAGCGGGCTGGCCATTACACTGAGGCGGGAAACCGAGGCGGACAATAGGACGCGCCTCACCGAATCGTTGAAGCAGCTTAAAACACGGTTGGACGAGAAAAAGCGCGCCGACGGCCCGATCAGCGCGATGGATCAATTGCGCCAACAGGCCAAGGACCTGCAGGACCGTGCCGCCAAGGAGATGAGGCAGGCCCTGGCCATGCGCGAGGAAGAAGGGCGGTACGCGGACCGTGTGGCCAATGCCGAACGGAGCGCTGCAACGGCCAAAGGCACCAAGCGGACAGGGGCTGAAAAGAATGCAGCGGAGATGCGTGCGCAGTTGGAGGCTTTGCAGGAGGAAACAGCGGCCGCCTTCCGGAAGGCGGAGGCCACCGAACAGGAAGCAAGCCTTGCCCAAGGCCAGGTTGCCTTGGTACAATACATGGCGGGTGGAACCATGCCCGCAGGGGCGGAACCGCTTTCACCGAGCGTGATGGCCAGCTTGGAGCAACGATTGGCGCAGGTGAAGCAGCAGAACCAAGCATTGGCGATAGGGCAGGAATACCTCCCCGCGGCCATATCGGCCGCGGAACGGCAGCGGCGCACATTCGCTTGGGGAGCATCGCCAGGGGCGGCCCGAACGGCCACCGTGGCCACGCGCACCGCCCCGGGGCATGCAGCAACGGAGCTGGAAAGTGGCGTGCATGCTGGCGATCTGGCTTCAGCTGCCCATGTAGCCATCGCCACCGCTGAGGAAAAACCGGACCGTGAAACGACTGGCACGGAACAAGTTCAGCAGGGCCTTCCACCACAAACACAGCGCGCGAGCGATGCACGAACGGACCAAACCGCAACGCATGACCTGCCCAGGACCGCAATAAGTGGTCAAGAGGTCGGGCATGACGTTCTTATTGAAACCGGTCCCGATCGTGCTGGGGAGCCGGATCCACCGCTGAACGCCGCTACGGTATCATATAGCCCGGACCTTTCAGAACAAGCTTTCGTGTTGGCCAACGGGCTTGCTGAGCTGGAACAAGCGCGGGCCGCTGAACGCAATAAGGCCCGACGGGACAGTCTGGACCTGGCCATCGCGGCGCAAAAGGCCCGGATCGCACAATTCCGCGAAGGGCAGAATGAAGACCCCCTTGACGCCAGGTATAATGCACCAGCTTATGCATACTTGGACCATGATCCCGCTTTGTTGGAGGCACAACTGATCGAAGAAGCGTATCCCGGATTCAAGCTCGCCTTGGAGCAAGCGAGGAATGCACCGGGCAACGATCAGGAAAAAGCTGCCCGGATACATGCGCTGGAGATGCAATTGATCGACAGCATCGATGCACATGTCCAAATGGGCTTGGCCTACTTGGATGAGCACCCCGACGAAGCCGCTGAAATATTGCCCAAGCTGGACCAATGGCGGCAGTTGAAGGAAGCCCGTGTACAGGAGGCCGGCCGGGTGCTGGCCAGTGCCGGTCAATCCTATGGTGCATTGGAGAGCGACTCGATCGAGCTTGAACAGATCCAGGCCATGGAAAAGCTTTCGGGGGCATCAGCTGCAGGAAATGGCCAGGCACCATTGCCGGAGCGCTATGTGAGCATTGATCCTGACCTGGAAAAGATCTACACGAGCCCGCTCGAGGCCCGTTCCCCCAAAAGCCAGGAAGCCTTGGCACAGAAGGATGCCGACCTGGAAAAGGCCGCCATTATGCAGGCCCGTATCGATAGCATGCAGGAAGTATTGGCCGATGTGGTGGCGGGAAAGGAGTACGAGAAATTGCGGGAACGGATCGATCGGCAATTTGATGACCTGTTGATCCATAACGTGGACCTTGGCCAGCGCATGGCCTTCATCAGCCGCAGCGAATTCGCCCTGGCCCAGGACAGTGCCAAGATCCTGGCCAAGCGAATTGCCCAAAAAGGAACCGCGCCCGATGAGCCGTTGACAGTGCTGGTGGTCGGCATGCAGCGTGAGGCTGATGCGGCCATGGGCCGTGCAAAGAGCCTTCGTAAGCAGGCGGACAACGCAAGTGACATCTTCAAGCGCAATTCCCTGTACCGGCAGGCCTACGCACAGGAACTCGGTGCCTTGCGGGACATGGACCGCTCCCACACGGTGCGCAATTTCATGCTCGACCCCAGGTGGAAACCCGGGATGTCGGCCACGTATGCCGAAATTGAACGGATGATGTTCCCGCCCAAACCGGCGGCGGGGCCGGTATTGGCACAACAGGAGCAAGCAGCCGACAGGGGAGTGGCTGAACGCTCGAGCGACACCGGAGCACCGCATGTGGCGGCCTCCACCGTGAGCTCCGGCACGGTGACTTTGGCGGATACGGCGTCAAGCCCAGTACAACCCGCCCGGTCCCATATGCCGGTCGCTGATTCCGTGGCACTGGCGAAATACTTGGACCGCTTCTATTACGTGGTGCCGGATGAACGGCAAACCGTACTGGCCACACCGGACCAGGCGCGTTACTTCCTTATGAAGGGCAGCGCTTTGCAGGACCGGGCGGATGCCGCGCTGGCGCAAGAGGAAGCTGAGGCTGGCCGCCAACTGGCCCAGGCGCTGGGAAGCGGGCCGGAAACCCCGCAACACGGGGAGGACAGTGAAACTGCCGGGTCTGACCGGCTGCGTGCGCGGGTAACTGCACTGCAACAGCGTTCAGATTCACTCGGCCAGGTGTCGAAACGGTTGTTGGAGCGGGCCGAACGCACAGATGACCAATCGGCAGCATGGCTGGCCACGTTGGAACCCGAGCGGTCCACCGCGCTCATGAATCTTGAGCAGGCCCGCCGGCGCACGGAACCCATGTTGGCCAGGATCCGTCCAGCGGCACCGGCACCAACTTCAGAAGTACCTGCGACGGTGGCCAGGCCCACGAGGGCCGCGACCGCAACCAATGTTGCGGAGGAAAGCGGGAACGCCCAACTGCGTACTACACCTTCGGCGCCGGTTGATACCATGCCGGATCAGGTGGCTGCGCCTCATGAGCGGCCGGTGCATGAGGCTGCCTCGCGCCTGGCAGCGCGTGACCCCATGGTGGGGCATGCCGTATCACCTGCCATACCTGTGGACGTTCCGCTGCAGGAAAACCATTTCGCCATACAGGCCGATGCCGCGCCGCGTGAAGGCCCCATTCCCATGGATGTACCCATGCCCATCGGTGTGGTGTACAAAGTGCAGGTGGGCGCCTTCCGGAACGCCCTGCCTGAAGAGGCCTTCAGCGATATGACACCCGTGTCCGGGGAACAGGCCGGGAACGGATTGGTACGCTACACGGCGGGTATGTTCACCACGGCAGAGGCAGCACGCGATGCCGGTGCGAAGGTGCGGGCGCGAGGCTACCGCGATGCTTTCGTTGTGGCATATATGGACGGCCAGCGCGTAAGCTTAAGGCAGGCCATGCAGGCTGAATTGCAGCAGCAAGTACAGGGGTCGCAGCATGCTGCCATGCGTCCGGCGGAGACGCCCCCACCGGCGGAAGGTCCGTTGGGTGCACAGGCCAGTGCCACAGCCCCGGGCCGTACGGTGGAACTGGTGCCGGGCCAGGGCACGGTGCAGCCGGCCGCTGCGGTATTGGCGGAATATCCCGCCACAGCGGAGGAAGTGCTTGCCACCTTCAATCCGTCGGCGGAGGCCGCATCGTATTACAATGACCCCACGGCGGCCCCTGCCAAACAGGTGGAAACCATCAAGGGCCTCTTCTTCACGGTGCAGGTGGGCGTTTACAGCAAGCCGACGGCATTGGACAAGCTGTTCAACATCACGCCCTTGAACAGTGAGCTGACGGCCAACGGAAAGATCCGGTACACCACGGGTTTCTTCCTCGGTGAAACGCAGGCCGCAGACCGGCGAACAGGGGCCATTGGCCTGGGCGTGACGGATGCCTTTGTCACCGCCTACCTCAATGGCAAGCGGATCCCCTTGCGCGATGCGCGTGCGCTGTTGGACAAATTCGGGCATGCCATCCTGGCCGACCCGAAACATGCGCAGTAGGTGATCGCTTAACTTCGCGGGATCACTGACGTAATCCCATGGACATTGAGCTGAAGGAGAAAGAGCAGGCCGGCGTAGACCTGGCCGTGCAGAAGCGTGCCACGCGCGAGATCATCCTGCACAACGACGACGTGAACACGTTCGACCACGTGATCATGTCGTTGATCGACATCTGCGACCACGATCCGTTGCAGGCCGAACAATGTGCCTGGTTGGTGCATTACACCGGAAAATGCAGCGTGAAACGCGGCCCATTCAACGCCTTGCGCCCCATGTGCGAAGCGTTGTGCGAGCGTGGACTTTCAGCCGACATCCAATGAGAGGGGCACTGATGCGGGCGGGAGCGCTGGCCTTGCTGCCAGCGCTGGTAATGGCCTGTTCCAAAGTGCCCATTACCGGGCGAAGCCAATTGAACCTCTTTCCGGAAAGCGAACTGATGGGCATGAGCCTGACGCAGTACCAGGATTTTCTCGGCCAGCACCCGCCATTGCCCGCTTCGGACCCGCGTGTGGTAAAGGTGCGCAGCATTGGCGAGAAGCTTGCGCGGGCGGCCACAACGTACTTGACTGAAAACGGGATGGCCGACCGCGTGGCCAACTTCCAATGGGAATTCAATGTGGTGACCGATCCCGCGGTGAATGCCTGGTGCATGCCCGGGGGGAAGGTGGTGGTGTACACCGGCCTGCTGCCGGTAACGCAGGATGACGAGGGCCTTGCATTGGTCATGGGCCACGAGATCGCGCATGCCATAGCCAGGCATGGCAATGAGCGCATGAGCCAGGCCGCCACCATGCAAGGCGTGAACATGTCATTGGGCGCGTTGCTTTCTGAAAAACCCTCGTTAGCCACTGACCTGTTCCAACAGGCGGTGGGCATCGGTGGCCAATTGGGCATGTTGGCCTATGGCAGGAACCAGGAAAGCGAAGCGGACAAAATGGGGCTTGTGTTCATGGCCATGGCCGGTTACGATCCGCGCGTGGCACCGCAATTCTGGCAGCGCATGGCGGCGCAGAGTGGGGGCAAGACCTTGGAATTGTTAAGCACACACCCCAGCGACGAACGCCGGATCCGCGACCTGGAGAACTATATGCCGGAGGCGTTGAAGTATTATAAGCCTTGATCACACCGGCGTGTTATATTCGCGCCCGCTTTCAGCCATACAGGCTGTTCAATTATTGGACTCGTAGCTCAATTGGATAGAGCACCTGACTACGGATCAGGAGGTTTGGGGTTCGAATCCCTACGGGTCCACCAAGGCAGAAAGCCCTTCAGCATACTGGAGGGCTTTCTGCTTTCAGTGGCAACCACCACCGGCAAGGTCCTGCAAGCCGTTCAGAAGAGGTCCTTCACCTCGATGAAATTGAACTGCATCGGGAAGAGGCTTTGATAGTCCTTGCCTGTTTCGGCCATTTCCTCATCGCCGGTTTCAAAGTGCCAGTTCACCTGCACTTCCTTCCCGCGTTCACCTGCCTCGCTCAACCGTTCGAAGATCTGGTAGAAGTGCTTGCTGCTGCTCGTGTCCAGGTAATCCAATTTCACATTCACCACCGTATGGTCGTGGGAGGCGCGGAGATAGTCATCGATCCAGCGGTGCACCCGTTCGTAGAACTGTGCACTGTTCGCGGGCAGCGATCGGCCGGTGAAGCCGATCGTGCCATGTTCAAGGTCCACTTCCACCTCTGGCGATGTGGGGGTGCGGCCGATATGCATATGTTTTAGCGCCATGTCCACTGCTGTTAGTGGCCAATGTAGCGCTGTAGAAATGTCCACGGCCGGGTGCTCCATCCCGGCTATGAACAAGGCCGCGTTCATTTCTACCTCCCCGGAAAGGCGCTCACGATCTGAGCATCGCTGGGCAATATGATCTGTGTGTCGTTCACCTTGCGTGCCCAGTACATGTATTTTCCCGTGCCACGGCAGGCAAATGCGTTCAGCGTGTCGCCTTCGGCCAAGGCGCGAACCGGAAAGGTCCGCCAGGTGCCATCACTCTCTTCCACCGCCACCTTCACCTCAAGCATCTCCGCGCAGGCATTGCGGAAGTTGACCTGGTAAACACTGCTGTGATCGCGTTTGTAACCGGTGTAGATCTCGCACTTTTCGCATGGCTGGCCCCAAGATGAACTGCTCTTTACCAAGCAATCCGCGTAACTCTGGTCCTGTGCTTTTGCAGCGCCCGCAACTAGCAGGCCCGCGAGAAGAAAAATGACCGTGCGCATCATTTGCATCGGTTGTTGGTAAGGATGATCTTGGCTTCGGCGTTGCCCATTTTCCGGCTCGCTTGCCAATCCTGGCAGGCGCCGCTTGCATCGCCCAGGGATTTTTTGGCCCAGCCGCGATTGTTGAAGGCTTCCTGGTTGCGCGGATCCAAGGTGATGACCCGATCGAAATCCTGTACGGCCAATTCCGGCTTGCCCCATTTGGCATAAGCGCTTCCGCGGCTGGTATAGGCCCACAAATGATCAGGCTTGCGCTCCACCACCGCCGTGAAGTCAGCAACAGCCTCGGGGTATTCGCGCTGGAGGCTGTGGCAGAACCCGCGCTGTAAATAGGCATTCAAATGGTCCGGCTCGTTGTGCAGTACCTGCGTGAACAGCCCGATGGCCTCGGTATACTGGCCGGCGTTGTATGCCTTTACGCCGCGCTGGAAGATGGCGTCCGTGGTGGTGGTAGCGGTATTCGCCGCCAGGTCTTGTGCCAGGCTGGCGGTGGTGATTACGGCCATGGCCGCAGTGAATAGGAGCGCTTTCATGTGGCGGCTCATACGCGTGCCGGCATGGCCAGGTTTCGCCCAGCCCAAGGCGTAACCAATGGCGAGCGCGGCGCGTAGCAGCGGGAAATACCTTGAACGATGAACAAGCCGAACAATACTGTGGCCGTGCGGACCTTGGTGATGGCGGGTATACTGGCGGTGGGCCTTGTGGCCGCTATGCTGGCCAAAGGGTTGATCTCCACAAGCATACTTGCCTCGTGAGCCGGATCACCGCAAACGCTTTGGGCCCGATCCACCGGGCTGGCCTTGTGCTGGCCCTTCTCGCGTTTTCCTGTGTGTCGCTGGCACAAGGCAAATTCGCCATCAATGGCCGATTGAAGGTGGAGGGTGCCGGGCTGGACGGTTGCCGCATGGTGGTGTTGAAGGATGGGCAAAAGCACCGCACCATCACTTCCGACCTCAATCGGTTTTCCTTGGAATTGGAACTCAATAGCAGTTACATTCTTTCCTTTGAAAAGGACGGTTTCGTCACGAAGAAGCTTTCTTTCGATACGAAGGTGCCTTCCGGCGCGGCGCCAACGGGCTTCACGCCCTTTGATTTTGTTGTGTCCCTGTTCAAGCAATACGACGGTGTGAACACGGTCGTCTTCAATCAGCCGGTGGGGATCATCCGGTATGACCAGAACCTTGGTGATTTCGACTACGACACGGACTACACCAAGAGCATACAGAGTGCGTTGGAGGCGGCCCAAGCGGCGGTTGATCAAAAGCAGAAAGAGGAATCTCGGCAACAGGCCGAGGAGCAGAAGCGAAAGGAGCAGGAGGCGAAAGCACAAGCGAAGCAGCAGGCGAAACTGGCCAAGGAAGAGACGGCCCAGGCCAAGGCGCGGCAAAAGCAGGAAGCGGCGCAACAGCAGGCCGCAGCCCTGCCACCGGGCCCACCTGCACCACCGCCTGCACCAACACCGGGCCCGCCCAAGCCAGCGGCCCCGAAGAATGAACAAACGGCCAGTGCACCACGGGTGCCGGCAGCGAAACCGGCGGTGGTGAAAAGCGCCGCCCCTGGTATGAACCCGACAACCTTAGCAATGCCGCATATGGGCAATGATACCCGGCCACCTTCTGCCCCCCGTACGGGGCTGGATGCCAACAACGCGCAGGCGGCAGTGCCACGCACCGCGAGCGAACCGAGACCCAAGTTCGATCAACCACCGGTACATGTGGTCAGGCACAAGGATGTGATCGTGCAACCGGACCAGGTCATTACCATTGTGCGGGTTGAGCGGGAGGGAATGATGAATGAATACCGGCGAGTTTCACGCAAGTACAGCGGCGTTTTCTATTTCAAGGATGGCGCAAGCTGCTCACAGCTCACCTACGAGCAGGAAGCCCTGGCGGAGAATTGACTTCACCAGGTAGCGGCCAAACGCAAACCGAGGCTTTTGCCGGTTGCCCGATCGCTCAAGAAGCCCCCCAAATTATGGGTGAACAGATCCAGGTTGAGGCTATGGCCCAACCAGATGGAAGCGCCAAAAACGGCTCGTATGCCACCGAAGCCGCCTGCTGCAACACCTCCCTCCATGGTGAATGCATCGGACACGAAGAAGCGTCGTTGTGCCATGGCGTAGGGGAGAAAGCCAGGAATGAAGCGGTGCTCGGCAAGCAATCGATAGGGGTGCATCGTTTCCCCGTCCCGCGACCTGTGCGCCCGTCCGAATTCCAAGGCGGCGGTCAGCTGTGCCGGCAGCCAAGTGGAAACAGGCGCTGCCCGGTACCCCAAACCGAGGCTGTCCTGCAGCGAATGCTGGTTCAGCACCAATTCATCGAGGTCCAATATCCCGGCTATTTCAAAGCCATCAAAGTGGATCAAGCTGTCCTTTTGCACGGAAAGCGAACTTGCTCCCCATGCGATAAGGCCCACGTCGCGGGCTTCGATGGAAAACTTGGCTTGGTTGCCAAGGAATCGGATCTGCTGGCTCCATCCGACATTGATCACGCCCCCTAATCCGCGCGGGGCATTTGTGCGCGCCGTATCGCTTCGCGTGTAGCTGCCATCCAGGTCCACCTCAAGGAATTCCCCGAGCGGCGCCGTATATAGCGATGCGCGGCGGACATGGCCTTGGTCCAGTTGCCAGCCGGCCACCAGGCCCAGTTCAACATACGGACCCAAAGGTCCCTTGCCCACACCGAAGGCCAAGGTTTGGTAGACCTGCCGATCAAATCGGCCCGGACCCAGTTCCGCCGTCCTGCCCTCGAAGGCCTTATTGCCGAAAAAGCTCACCTGGAAAGCATCGCGGCTGAATGCCACGCCCAATTGGTCGCGGTAGGCGGCGCTTATCCGGGGCCACAGGGAAGAACTGCCGAACAGCCCCGCCTTCCATGTATATCCCAATTCCAATCCCAGCCCATAGCCGGCGCGGTTCGCGGGCTGAAGCCGGTCGAGCGTGGGCTGCCGCAATTCGCGGCTCACCTCTCCACCGGCGAACATGGCCGATACAAGGCCGTTTTCAATGCCGGTGGACTGGTAGGCCGCGAACGAACTGAATTGGATCCTGTGGTGCCGTTCGGTACGGGGCGCTCCCGCGGAATCGAGCTGTGCGCAAAGTGACAAGGGGAAGCAACAGGCCACCGCGCAAAGGAGCCTATTCATTGCCATTCACCACGAAGTTTGCGTCCAACGCCAATTTCACATCAAGCCGGTAGCGCTCCAGCAATTGCACGTGGTGCTGCTGGTCCGCGGTGTTGAAGGTGGCCACCACCACGAGCTTCCCTGTTTGCTGCAGAAGTTGCATTTGCGCGGGTGAGATGCCAAAATCCAATTTAGTGGCCGACGTTTGTTCCACAAAACCGTCATTCCCCAAAATCCCCGTGGGAATGGTGCCGCCCGGTGGCAGGAATTCCAAGGCATCGCCTTGAGCGTTGGCCACGGCCAATTGGATCTGGGCGCTGAACGGGAAACCATTCGTGGCGAACAAATGCAGCGTTCCGCTCCGCCATGCATGGGCCTCGGCATTTCCGGGCAGGTCCACATCCATTGTTTTGCGCAGGGCGAGGCCGGTTGCGATCAGTCGAAGCGGTATGTCCACCTTCAATTCCACATCGATCCGGCTATCATGGTAGAGGAAGTCATGGTTGTTGCTGATGTTTCCCAAAGGGTTCAGGGTAAGGTCCAATGCATAGCCGATCTGGTCGGGAAGGTTCTCCACGAATTGGTCGATGTTGCTGTTCACCTGGTTGAGCACATAGGTGTTCAGCGCGGGTTGATATCCGCCGCCGAGGTCCAGGGCGCGGTCAATGTTCAAGGGTGACGCCGTGACCGGTGCGGCAAGTTCGATCGTGTTGCCCGTGGTACTATTGGTGGACCGTAGGTATTGGATACGCGCGCGGGCATCCACGCCAAGGCCGTTGCGGATCAGTAACGTGGCGTTCACGGCATCAAGGTCGAGCAGGCCGCTGATGTGCTGAAAAAGATCCAATGTGGATACGGCCGGTTCCACGGTTATCTGCCTTGTGCCGAAGGAACCGGTGGCATATTCCGGCACAATGCCATGGTAGCTGACCGTTGCCAACAGGCTGTCCTGCCCGGAAATGGTGATGGGACCGGCCCATGGGGCGCTCATGTAATTCAATTGGGTCGCCAATTCATTTGTGCTTGCGAACTGTGGGCCCCTTAGGTCGAAAGCGTATCCGTCCAAGGTCCTGCTTTCCTGCACGGTCACCGGCGTGGCGGGTGTTCCCGGCGGAAGCGTGAGTTCCAGTTGCAGCGGTGCCCCCGCCAACGTGGCACCGGGCAGGGAGAAGTTGCCCAGGATGATCCCGTTCATCATGTTGGTAATGGCAAGATTCACCGTACCGGACCTCACCACCAGGCGTGTCAATTGCAGGTCGTCCAGATTGAACCGGGTAACATCGTTGCTGGCCTCGAAGGTGGTGCCCGGCTGGAATTGGATGGGACCGGCAAAGGGCAGGGCATAAGCGTAGTTGAAACTGGTATCGGGTGCCGTAAGCACCGTGTCCAACTTCAAGGTGAACAGGTTGAACGTATGCAGGATGCTGATCCTCCCATCTGCATCCGTATGGATCAAGCTGTCCGCGATCAGGTCGCCGATACCGAGGGAGGCTTTGGCCACAGGGGCCACCAGGTCGATGTCCCATTTTGGTGGCGCGGGATCCTTGCGGCAGCCGGATGAGCAGAGCGCAACGGCTGCTGCGATCATCCATGCGATCGGCATGCGCAATTGAAGCATTGGCGCAAGGTATGCCATTGACTTTTTGGTGGGTATGAAGATGGCCAAAGCGTTAAATTTGCGGCAAAGGCGGAGGCCGGAATGTTATTGTTCAAGCGCAGGATCCTGTTTCCCTGGCTGTTGAGCGCGGCCGTCATGTTGGGCATTTCCTATGCCTGGCACGGCATTGCCCTCACTGACATCGCCGATTTGCGCATCAGCCTCGGGTCCTATTTTGTTTTTGCCACCGCAGCCTATTTGGCGATCGGCATGCTGCTCACCTTGTTCATCCATTTTTTATTGGTGCGGGAGATCATATCCATGAAAACGGCTTTCCATGCAAAGACCATGTTGGCCGGCGCGTTGGCGGGCATCGTGGTGTTCTTGGTCATCCTGGCCTCCGGACTTTCATTTGCCAGCCATGGGGTGCAACACGCCATCATCGATCTGGTGTGGCAGGTCGTTGAGCAATCGGTGGGCGGCTTGATGGTGGGCCTAGGCGTGATGTACGACATGCACCGCACATTCATGGAAGCCGAGCAGGCCCATTGATCACGCGTTGTATTTGTTTCCCCATACCTGCTTCAGGTAGGCCGCAAAGGCCTGTTCCCTACGGTTGTCGCCGGGGCGGTAGAACGTTGTGCCGCTTAATTCCTCCGGCATGAACTCCTGTTCGGAAAAATGACCTGGCGCATCGTGGCTGTACTGGTAATCCTTGCCATATCCCAGGTTCTTCATGAGCTTGGTGGGCGCATTGCGCAGGTGTAGGGGCACAGGCTTGTCGCCGGTCTCCTTCACGGCCCGCTGTGCTTGGCCGATGGCCACATAGCTGGCATTGCTTTTCGGCGCGCACGCCAAGTAAATGGCGCATTGCGACAGGATGATGCGCCCTTCGGGCCAGCCGACCATTTGCACGGCCTGCATGGTGGTGGTGGCAAGCAGCAGGGCGTTAGGGTCTGCATTGCCGATGTCCTCGCTCGCCAGGATCACCATGCGCCGCGCAATGAACAACGGGTCCTCGCCGCCTTCCACCATGCGTGCCAGCCAATAAACGGCCGCGTTGGGGTCGCTTCCGCGCATGCTCTTGATAAAGGCGCTGACGATGTCGTAATGCTGCTCGCCCTGCTTGTCGTAACGTGCGGCGTTTGCCTGTACCACCTGTTGCACAAGTTCATTGGTAATGGAGACCCCGGTACTTCCCTCTTGCCCGGCCGCGGCGGCATGTACGCAAAGCTCAAAGGTGTTCAGCAGCCGCCGGGCATCACCTCCACTGGCCCGCATCAGGGCATCGGTCTCGCTAAGGGTGATCTGGAACTTGGCAAGCTCCTCATCTTGGGCCATCGCTTTGCGCAGCAGGCCCAGCAGGTCCTCCTCGGTCAACGGTTTCAGCACATACACCTGGCAGCGTGAAAGCAGTGCGCCGATCACCTCGAAGGACGGATTTTCCGTGGTGGCGCCCACCAGCGTGATGGTTCCTTTTTCCACGGCTCCCAGGAGCGAATCCTGCTGGGCTTTGCTGAACCGGTGGATCTCATCGATGAACAGCACCGCATTGCGCGAGAACAACCCGCTGCCTGCCGCCTTTTCGATCACTTCCCTAATTTCCTTCACCCCGCTGTTTATTGCACTCAGCGTATGGAACGGTCGGCCAAGTTCATCGGCGAACAAACGTGCCATGGTGGTTTTGCCCACGCCTGGTGGCCCCCACAGGATCATGCTGGGGAGGATCTTGCCGGTCAGCGCTTTGCGCAGGATCCCGCCAGGGCCCACGAGATGCGCCTGGCCTACCACCTCATCGAGGCTGTTGGGCCGCATCCGCTCGGCCAAGGGTGCAGATTCCATGTGCCTGCAAAATTACCTCCATAACAGAAAGAGCCCCCGCGTGGCGGGGGCTCTTTCTGCAGATGTTTCGGGCCTTATGGCCGGTAGGAGATCTTGCCCGTTTGAGGCATGCCGTTGAGCGTTATGCGGTAGAAGAAGAGTCCTCCGCTTGTGCTGCCCGGCTTCCATTCAATGGATTTGCGCTCGCCTTTGGCCACCCGCCCTTCGAAAAGGTTGGAGACCACGTGACCGGCCAGGTCGGTAATGATCACCGATGCTGCGCCATCCACATTGCTCGTGAACGAGATCGCTGTTTCGTGCCGGAAGGGGTTCGGAGCAATGGTTATGTCGGACACGCCCGGCGCTGTCAAGGCGGCGTTGCCGCCACCGGCGTTGAACTCCGCTTTTTTGTGCAGGATGTGGATGGTTTGGCTGCAGGTCTCTTCATTGCCGTCCACATCGCGGAAGGTCCAATTGCGCACGATCGTCCATGGCTCGGTGCTGACCGTTACATCGCTCCAGGTCCAGAAGATCACTTCAGGACAGTTGGGGTCCTTCCGGGTGATGGGCAGGCCGATGAGTTCCGGATCGATATCCGCTTCGCTCTCCACCCATACCTCAGCCGGTCCGCAGCTGATCACGATGGGCGCCTCGCAATCGGTCTTGCACTCCAACACCACGATCACCTGTGTGGCGGTACCCATGTTGCCGCAAGCATCCGTGGCCGTATAAGTGCGGATCAGCGTATAACCCTCATCCTCTTCATTCGGGATGATGGTCTCCTCGATCTCAACTGGCAACGCGGTCTTGCAGTCCTGGGCCCATACGTCCTTCGGTTTTAGTGGCACTTCGTTGCAGGCCACCACCTGGTCGGCCGGCACATTCATGATCACAGGTGCCTGGGTATCATTCACGAGGATCGTTTGTGTGCAGGTTTCCTCATTTCCATCCGTATCACGGAAGGTCCAGTGGCGCGTGATCGTGATCGGGCAGCTGCCACTGAATTCATCGTAATAGTTGAAGTAGATCACCTCGGGGCAGGTGGCTTCTTTACGGATGACCGGCATGCCCACCGTCCAGGGGTCGATGTCCTCGCCGCATTCAACGGTCACGTTCTTCGGGCCGCAAGAAATGATGATCGGGGTTTTGCAATCGCCGCAATCCCCGGCGATCACCTCGGCAGTGGCGGTGCTGGTGCAACCATTGCTGCCTGTAACGGTCAGGGTATAGGTGCCAACCTCGCTCACTGTCGGGTTCTGTGCGTTGCTGGTGAAGCCGTTCGGGCCGCTCCAGCTGTACGAACCATTGCCCGTTGCGTGCAAGGTGATCATTCCGGAGTTGCAATCCAATGCGCCGCCAATGGCCTGTGCGCCCGGTGCTTCACTGTCCATCTCCACCACGGCGGTGGCGGTACTGGTGCAGCCGTTGCTTCCGGTCACGGTCAGGGTGTAGGTGCCTGCTTCGCTTACGGTCGGGTTCTGCGCGTTGCTGGTGAAGCCGTTGGGGCCGCTCCAGGCGAAAGAACCGTTGCCGGTGCCCTGCAGCTGCACGCTGGTGTTGGCGCAGGTGAGGATGC
>JBIQIX010000001.1:0-421916 GCA_044507815.1 Flavobacteriales bacterium
CATCAAGTTCTCAACAGGTACTTCGAACCACCCAACAGGTACTTCGAACCACCCACATGTGAAAATGCGGGAAAAGAAACAGTTGGCATGGTTGTTGAGGTTGGCTCAAAAATAGTTACGAACAAGTGAGAGTTGAAAAGAATTGCATCACCGATTCAAAGGGAGTTGGCCATTTTTTGGCGTCAGTGCTTTCTTGGACCGGATCTTTGCCCCCATGAGCTACCTATTCCGCCGCTGCCTGGGCCTGGGCCTGCAGCGATTGGCGGGTGCACTAACTGGAAAGCTGGGGCGGGAAGGTGATCGAGCAGAACGCCGAGGTGACGCTTTATTACAGACAGAAAGTGCCCATACGCAACATCATCGCCAGCTGGCGGCCCGGCGAGAAGGAGCGCATACTGCTTTTCGCCCCCTGGGACACACGGCCCTTGGCCGACCAGGACCCCGAACGGCGCAATGAACCAATCGATGGTGCCAGCGGGGGGTGGATCTCCTATCTTCGCCTAACTCAGCCCCATGGCCAGCGCCGACCACTATGTCCAACTTTCCTCGCTCCCTGATGAGGTGCGCAGGCAAGTGTTGGATTTCATCGATTTCCTGATGAAGCGCGAGCAGCAGAAGAATGTGAACCTTGACGAGCCGAAGAAGCCAAAACCGATCCCTGGATTATTGAAGGGCAAGGTGAAAATTGCGGACGATTTTGATGCCCCTCTCGACGACTTCAAGGAGTACTTGGAATGAGGATCCTGCTGGACACGCATGTCCTCCTCTGGTTCCACATGAATGATTGGCGATTGAGTGCGAAAGCCAAGTCGCTCATTGGATCGGGCGACCATGAATGCTGGTACAGTATGGCCTCCTTCTGGGAGATCGCGATCAAGCATTCGCTTGGCAAACTTGAGTTGACCGGCGGGCTGGATGCGTCACTTGATGCGATGGAACACGCCAATCTGTTACCTCTCCAACTGAAACGCCAGCATCTCTCCGCATTGTCGCAACTTCGGCAACACCATCGCGATCCATTTGACCGTCTATTGATCGCACAGTCCATTTCGGAGGGTATGCGTTTGATGACGAACGACCCGCAAATACAGGCGTACGATATTTCCCTGATCTCCGCCTGAAGATTTACCTCCCGGAAGTTGATCTTTGCCCGCATGCATTTCACCCTTCGCCACTCCTTGGGCCTCGGCCTCATCACCCTATTCCTCGCCGCCTGCCAAACAGATACCGCCCCTGTGGTGACCAAACCGGTGCCCACGGCACCAGCCCTGCCGCCGGTGCCGCTGTTCAACGGCGACAGCGCCTATGCGTACGTGGCCAAGCAGGTGGCATTTGGACCGCGCGTGCCGGGCAGCCCCGCGCACAAGGCCTGCGGCGATTGGCTGGTGCAGAAACTGGAAAGCTGGGGCGGAAAGGTGATCGAGCAGAACGCCGAGGTGACGCTTTACAACGGGCAGAAAGTGCCCATGCGCAACATCATCGCCAGCTGGCGGCCGGTCGAGAAGGAGCGCATATTGCTTTTCGCCCACTGGGACACACGGCCCTTGGCCGACCAGGACCCCGAACGGCGCAACGAGCCCATCGATGGCGCGAATGACGGCGGCAGCGGCGTGGGCGTACTGCTGGAGATCGCGCGGATCCTGGCCGCCGATACGCCGCAGGTAGGTGTTGACATCTTCTTTACCGATGTGGAGGATTGGGGGGAACCGCACGGCGCCATGGGCCTGGGACAGGAAAGCCTGAAAACATGGTGCCTAGGCACGCAGTACTGGGCGAAGAACCCCCATGTGCCCAACTACAGGGCGCGTTTCGGGATCTTGCTGGACATGGTGGGCTCGCGCGAGGCCAAGTTCGCCAAGGAGGGCTACAGCATGAAATATGCGGCCGGCGTGGTGAACAAGGTGTGGAAAGCGGCCGCGGCCGCAGGGCACGGCGAACGGTTCCTGCCCGAAGTGCGCAATTACGTGGGCGTGGACGACCATGTTTTCGTGAACCAGTACGGCATACCCAGCATCGATATCATTGCGTACGACCCGGCCACGGGAGCTTTCCCCGATACTTGGCACACCCATAACGACAACCTGGCCAACATCGACAAGGAGAGCTTGCAGGCCGTGGGGGCAACGGTGGCGCAGGTGGTGTGGACCGAGCGGTGAACGTTCCGGTCGCGCAGGCGGCCGCTCACCAGCCAAAGCCATAGGCCAGGCCCACGGTAACCGCCAAGGGTGAGGTTTTGGCGTAGGCAGCGTCCTTCATTGCCGCGCCCACCCCCAATTCCTTGCCGCCACCGAGCTGGAGGCCCAAGGCGCCGTACAGGTCCATGAAGCCGCCATCGGTGGTGCCGCGCAGGCCAAGGCGCAAACCCAAGGGGACCAGCATCTTCGAGGTGTTGATGCGCCTTTCCGAATACTCGTTCTGCGTGTAGTCGAGCAGGGTCCATTCCTGCGTGATCCGCCGCAAACCGATGAAGGACCCGATGTAGACGTGTGTTCCGTCATTGTCCCCCAGCGCATATTCGGTGTGGTAGTTGATGCTCATCAGGTGCGGGGCCACCAAGGCCTCCGAGGCGCCATGGCCTGGGTCCACGCCAATGATCTTGTCATTGAATGCTTGGGACACATCGAAGGTGGCATCCAGCCCGAAGGTGAGCCTGTCGTTGAACGTGCGGTCCACGCCGAGGCCCATGCAGTAGTTCCCGAACCCGGGCTTGGTGTACACCTTGTGGCCTTCGCCGATGATCAGGCGTATGGCGGTGCTTTGTGCCGCGGCCGTTGCGGCCAGCAGCAATGTGGCGCCCAGGGCGAACAACCTTCCCATCATTTGCCGAATTCAATGTTCAACATGTCCAACGCGGTGGAGATGGGCACGCCGAAGCCGATGCCCTCCACGCCAACGGCCCTTGCTTTCATGGTGGCAATGCCCACCACCTTCCCGTGCTCATCGATCAAAGGGCCACCGCTGTTGCCGGGGTTGATGCCCACATCGGTCTGCAGGTATTTGCGCCCGTCGATCTCGCGGCGCCCGCTCATGACCCCGCGCGATACGGATTGGCCCAGCTTTTCATCCAGGGGAGTGCCGATGGCGAACAATTCCTCGCCTAATACCAATGCTGCATCATCGCCGAGGCCAAGCGCCGGCAGGTCGTTGCCCGGCACCTTCAGCAGGGCCAGGTCGAAGTCGCGGTTCACCTTCACCACGGTGGCCTCCAGGGAAAAGCCTTGCTCGAACCTCACCTTGGCGGTGGCTTCATCCTGCACCACATGCGCATTGGTGAGCAGGTAGCCGTCGGTGGTGATCAGGAAGCCACTGCCATGGCCGTTCTTCATTTCCACGGTCACCACGCTTTTCACCAGCGCGGGGAACATGGTCCTGCGGTCGGTGTAGTTCACCGCCGGGGGCGGCGAAAGCAGCACCACATCGCCCTTCGATAGCAGCAGGCCCTCGGCGCGCGCCGATGCCAAACGCTCGTACAGGCCAGGCTCGTCCATCAGCTGCCGCCCGGCGTCGCGCAACACCTCGTCCAGCATGTCGCGCGGATGCATGCCGTTGAGGGTGATGCTGGTGGTCCGGGAAATGGTGAACAAGGATTCGTCCGCTGCAAGTCCGTTCTGGAAGCGCCATTCCACCACAGCGGTGGCCGTGCCCTCCAGCGTGCCTTTTTTCTCCTTCGCCCCGATCTCCAGGGTTTTCAAAAATGGGCGTAGCAACACTTTGGCACGGCGGGCCTCTTCGTCGCCCTTGGGCGTGCCCGGGCGCACATGGCGGGCATCGGCCCATGTGCCGCTCATGCCCTTCACCACGGCCATGGTACCGCCTTGCGGGTAACGCAGACTGTTCAGCTCCTTCGATTCCATGGTGATGGTGCGGCCTCCGATCGCGCCGAGGCTTTGTTTGGGCGAAAGGCCGTGTTGCAGGTCGGCCACGGGCAGGTCCAGCCGTTGCCGGCCGGCAGGAATGCTCTTGTACAAGTTGGCGGTTACGCTGCTGGCACGGAAGGAGTACAGTGCGCGGCTCTGGCTGTCCACGATATAGGGCAGGCCCAGTAACAAGGCATCGGCGAAAAGCACGGCATTGCTGCGGTCCAGTTTCAGCAACAGGTTGGCCGGCTCGTGGCCTTCCTTGCGCAGCTCAAGCTGGATCTCACGGCCATCGCCACTTTCATAGGTGTAGGTGAATGGGGTGGTGCCCACTTGGTTGCCGTTGGCAAATACAGTTGCCCCAGCGGGCACACTGCCCACTTCCACACTTTGGTTGCCTGCATTCAACAGGCTGGCACAACCGCTGTTCAGCAATAAGAGCAAGCAGCCCAATGGGGCCACATGTATGGGTATCTTCATGCAGGATGAATGGCCCGGCAATGTAACCACATCGGCATGCCACGGACACGCCATTGGGCCGACATAATGATAATGACCGTGGCCAGCGATCATCGCCTGAACGGTATCTTGGCGGCATGTCCGTAAGCACCAAACGCTGGAGCATGAAGCCGCCGGCTGAGCCGGCCGTACTGGCCGCGCTTTGCAACGGCCGCAGCTCGTTGGCCTTGGCCACCCTGCTGGCCCAACGCGGCATAAAGGACCAGGCCGAGGCCCGGAAATTTTACCGGCCCGCCATGGAGCACCTGCATGATCCCTTCCTGATGAAGGACATGGACCGCGCCGTGGAACGGATCAAGCAGGCGGTGGACAAGGGTGAATCGGTGATGGTGTACGGCGATTACGATGTGGATGGCACCACCGCCGTGGCCCTGGTGTTCAGCCTGCTCGAGAAATGCCTGAAGAAGGCATTCCCTTATGTGCCCGACCGCTATGCCGAGGGCTATGGGGTCTCCTTCAAAGGGATCGACACCGCGGCGGAGAAAGGAGTAACCCTCATCATCGCCTTGGACTGTGGTATCAAGGCCGTGGACAAAGTGGCCTACGCCAAGGAAAAAGGAATCGACTTCATTATTTGCGACCATCACCTGCCGGGCGATAGCCTGCCCGATGCGGTGGCCGTGCTGGACCCGAAGCGCAGCGATTGCGGTTATCCGTACAAGGAACTCAGCGGCTGCGGGATCGGTTTCAAGTTGATGCAGGCCTTCGCCCATCGGAACGGCATTCCATTCAGCGAAATTGAACAAACGCTTGACCTGGTGGCGATCAGCATCGGATGCGACATTGTTCCGCTGACGGGGGAGAACCGCACCTTGGCATACTTCGGCCTGCGCCATTTGAACAGCCAGCAAAAGCGGCCGGGGATAAAAGCACTGCTGGAAATGTCGAGGACCGGTCGCGACCTCACCATCAGCGATCTGGTGTTCATGCTTGGTCCGCGGATAAATGCGGCTGGGCGGATCGAGCAGGGCCAGCAGGCCGTGGAACTGTTGTTGGCCAAGGATGACAAGGAAGCAGGGAACATTGCCAAACGGGTGGACAGCAACAATACCGCTCGGCAGGTGATCGACCGGGGCATCACGGAGGAGGCCTTGGCCATGTTCGATACGGAGCAGCACCTGCGCGATGCCTGGAGCACCGTGGTGTTCAACCCTGCATGGCACAAGGGCGTGATCGGCATCGTGGCCTCTCGGCTGATCGAAAGGCATTACCGGCCCACGGTGGTGCTTACCGCCAGCAATGGCAAGGTGAGCGGCAGCGCGCGAAGCGTGAAAGGCTTCAACGTGTACGAGGCCATTGATGCCTGCGCCCATTTGCTGGAACAGTACGGCGGGCACATGTACGCTGCCGGCCTTACCATGAAGGAGGAACACGTGGAAAGTTTCCGCGAGGCGTTTGAGCGGACCGTAAGGCGGAACCTGCCGGAAAACCTGCGCACACCCGAGGAGGAAGTGGACCTGGAGATCGTGCTGCCCGCGATCACGCCGCGCTTTTTCAACGATATCCATGGCATGGAGCCCTTCGGCCCGCAGAACATGAAACCCGTGTTCCTGACCCGGCGCGTACTGGCCACGGATGCCAGGGCGATCGGCACCGATAAAAAGCACCTGAAATTCAGGGTCCATTACCCCGAGCTGCCGGACCAACAATATGAGGCCATCGCATTCGGCATGGCCGATCAGTTGGAACTGGTGACCAGTGGAGAGCCTTTCAGCATATTGTACACCATTGAAGCGAATGTGTGGAAGGGGCAGGTGACCTTGCAGCTGAACGTGAAGGACATCAAGCCGGGCGTGGATGGCGTGCTTGATCAGCCCCGGGTTACCGTTATGGATGCCGTGTCGGTCAGCATGGTGGAAAACGATCCTGCCTGATGCCTGCACCGCTTCCCCTGCATGACGACGAGCATTGGATGCGGCAAGCGCTGCGCGAGGCCGAGCTGGCCTTTGCGGCGGATGAGGTGCCCATTGGCGCGGTGGTGGTGGCGGGCGATCGCCTAATTGCGCGAGGCCATAACCTTACCGAGCGGCTGAACGACGTGACCGCCCACGCCGAGATGCAGTCCATTACCGCGGCGGCCGCCCACATCGGCGGCAAGTACCTGCAGGATTGCGTGTTGTACGTGACCGTGGAACCCTGCGTGATGTGCGCCGGCGCATTGGCGTGGAGCCACATCGGCCGCATCGTGTTCGGCGCCTTCGATGAAAAGGCGGGTTACAGGCGCGTGGGCAATCTACTCCTGCACCCAAGGACCAAAGTGACCGGCGGCATCCTCGAGGCCGAATGCTCCGACCTGATGAAGGCTTTTTTTAGGAAGAAGAGGTCGTTGGGGTGAGTGCTGCATTTTGGCTGTTGGGTAAAAGCCCTCGCGGGCTGGAAACTGATGCCAACAACGCACGGGCTACGGGGCGGCCAAGTACCTTCGGCTCAGGCTTCGCAGGGGCGCCCAGGCCGCCAATATGCCGATGGCCATCACGGCCAGGAAGATCATCACCAGGTCGCTGCCCATTACCTGCACGGGGTAGCTGTCCACAACGGAGCCTTCGAGCGCGATCAGGCCGGTCGTGATCTGCAGGTAGCAGAGTGCCAATCCGGCCAATAGGCCGGCCACGGTGCCCACCAGCACGATCAGCAGCCCTTCCAGGAAGAATACCTGGCGGATGAACCCCGTGGTGGCGCCCATGCCGCTGAGGGTGCGCATGTCCTCGCGCTTTTCGATCA
The DNA here is from genome assembly GCA_044507815.1 of Flavobacteriales bacterium. Taxonomy (GTDB): domain Bacteria; phylum Bacteroidota; class Bacteroidia; order Flavobacteriales_F; family PHOS-HE28; genus PHOS-HE28. Next base: position 7,098 of record JBIQIX010000001.1, read on the forward strand.
TCATCAGCGTAAGCGATGCAATGATGTTGAAACCTCCGATCAGGCCGATGAAGGCCAACACCGCGAACGTGAACCATTTCTCGTTGGCATTGGTGGTATACATCAGCTGGTTCTTCTGGTACCGTGTTTTCACGGTGTACCGCTCGCCTGCCAGGCCGGCCACGGCATCGCGCAGGCGGTCGAGCCCGGTGCCCGGCCGGGCCTGCAGCTCCAGCGCATTCACCTCGTGGCCATAGTGCAATAGGCCGGCCGCCCAATCGAGCGGGGCCAACATGTACTGCTGGTCGAACTCCAGGTTGATGGTGAAGGCCCCGGCCACCGCCACCCGGCGCTGTTCAAAAGCGGAATTGGACAGCCGCGAGAGTTTGCGGCCGCGGATCAATGCGCCCACCTCCAAAGGCTCCAGCACGCCGTCGTCCAGGGGCACGTGCAACCTGTCCTTCAGCGCGGCACCCAGCAGCACCACGGGGCCATGGTCATTGGCAAGCGTCGGTTCGCCGGCATACATGTGGCCTTCCATTCCGCTCATGGCCAGGTATTGCGGTTGCACGCCCTTCATGGTGGCCACGGCCTGGTCGTCGCCCGAGCGCAGCAGCACATTCTCCTCGATCACCCAGCTGGCCTGCGCCACGCCCGGCAATGCCTGTATGGCCGCAAGGTCGAGGCTGTCGCGCATGAAGGTCTTTCCCTGGGCTGGCGCAATGGTGATGTCCTGGTCGAACGGGCTGTACAGCGTGTCCACCAATGCGGAGATGCCGTTGAGCGTGCTGAGCACCACCACCATGGCCGCGGTTACCACGGCCACCACCACGATGCTGATGAGCGTGATGATGTTGATGGCGTTGCGCGAACGCTTGGCCAGCAGGTAGCGGCGGGCGAAGAGTAAGGGGAGGTGCATGCGGCCTTGCCGGTGTACGGCCCAAAGTAAGCCACGGGGTGCGGCTTGTGCGCGGCCTCAGCTGCGGCGGTTGGGCAGCAGCACCGGCGCCTGCCCGTCGAAGGGGTCGTCCATGCGGCCGATGCTTTTGGCGGCCATGCCGCTGGCGCGCACCACCATGCGGTCGCCGAAGCGCTGGCGCACCTTGTCCATGGCCTGGTACAGGTTCATGGCCTCCTCGGTGTCGGTGAAGGCGTTCATTTGGTGCCCCCCGCCCACCAGGTGGCTGAAGCGCACGCCCACCAAGCGGATCCGCTGCCGGCGGTCGTACAGCGCGCGGAAAAGGTCGTGCACCACGGGCAGGATCAGATGGTCCGCGGCGGTGTACGGTATGCGCTGCTGGCGCGTGTGCGTGTTCATGTCGGCGTAGCGCACCTTCACCGCCACGCAACTGGTCAGCTTGTTGCCCTTGCGCAGCTGGTAGGCCAGGTTCTCGGCCATGGCGGTGAACAGGCCGCGCAGCTTCACCATGTCCATGGTATCCCGTTCAAAGGTGCGCTCGGTGCTGATGCTCTTGCGCTCGTGCCACGATACCACCGGGCTGTCGTCGATGCCGTTGGCCTTGCGCCACAGCACCGGCCCCAGCTCCCCCAGCAGCCGCTGCATCAGGTGCACGGGCATTTCCTGCAGCGTATGGATGCGGGCCACGCCCATGCTGCGCAGCAGGTGCGCGGTCTTTTGCCCCAGCCCGGGAATGGACTCAATGGGCATCGGCGCCAGAAAGGGTTTTTCCGTGCCGCGCTCCACCTCGCGCTGCCCGTTCGGCTTGGCCGTGTTGGTGGCCACCTTGCTCACGGTCTTGTTCACGCTTAGGCCGAAACTGTTCGGCAGGCCCGTTTCCCGCACGATGCGCTGCCGCAGCTCGCTGGCCAGCTTCATCGCACCGAAAAACCGTTCGGTGCCGGTAAGGTCAGCGTAGAACTCGTCAACGCTTGTCTTCTCGAACAACGGCACGTGGGCACGGATGATCTCGGTCACCTCGTCGCTCTTCTTCATGTACTCCGCGCCGTTGCCGCGCAAGATCACGGCCTCGGGGCAAAGCTGCTTGGCGGTGCGCATGGGCATGGCGCTGCGTACACCGAAGGCACGCGCCTCGTAGCTGCAGCTGGCCACCACGCCGCGGTCGCTGTCGCTGCCCACCAGCACGGGCCGCCCCACCAGCTGCGGGTTCTTCAAACGCTCAACACTTACGAAGAAGCTGTCCAGGTCCAAATGCACAATGGTGCGTTGGTCGTTCATGGCGCAAGTGATCGACGGTTTCACTGTCGATCACCGCCCAGTAAGGTAATGTTGCGGGCTGTATTATCGACAGCCCCGGCCCCGCCTTGGGGCCACCGTGCCTAGCCCATCATATTCGCATGGTAGAAGCCGCCGCTCTCCAGGAATTTCTGCATCACCAGCATGGTCTGCAGCCGGGGGTCAAGGTCGGGCTGCTCCCGTAGTTTGTCCATCAGCCCATGGTGAAGCAGTATCGCGTTGCTGCCCAGCTCCGCCAGGCGCCGATCGCGCTCAGCCGGGTCGGCCAGCAGCAGGTCCTCATCCTTCTCGGTGTCGTTCAGCAGGTGGTGCACTTCGCGGTAGGCCTGCCTGCCCTCCGCCGAGGTGAAAAGCGGCGAGGAGAGCAGGCCGCGGGCCATCAAGTGTTCTTGCATGGGGCCTGTTTTGAACACATGCGTATCGGGCACATGGTGATCGACCAAGCGGCGCATGTCGGCCAGGGAGAAAAGGCCATCACCTAAAAACTCCAGTACGAATGAACCCGGCGGCGGCACCTGTTCCGGCTTCACCGTGCGCGAAAGGAACAGGCGGTCCACCACCACACGGTCGCCATGGCCCGCGTGCACGCGCGCGTGCTCAAAGGCAAGCGCACCGGTATAGACCAAATGTTCCAGGCAGTAATACAGCATGGCTTCCCCCGAGGAGAACAAGGGATGGTTCAAATAGTGGTACTCGTGGGGGCCGATCGCATTTTCCATGGTGGGGGCATTTTGCTTCTGCACAAGGAACAATTGCGGCACCGAATGGTGCGGAGCGGGAATTGGTGGAATGGTTGTGCCCGGCGGCCCGTGCAAGGGCATTGCTGGATCGATTCATCGGCGCGATATCGTGCCCCCAGCAGTTAGCGGACGATTATGGCCTGGATCAACTATGGATCGAAGAGGCCATCCGATGCGAAATGAAGGCGGCCTGAAAACCGGTTTTCTTCATCGACGAAGGGTTGGGCGGCAAGATCATCGGCGCAGCGTTGCGGGAAGCGGGGGAAGAAGTGGCCTTGCATGAGGAATACTTCGGAAAAGGAGCCTGGGAAGCCCCATAACAGCAGTACTGGGGCCAGCACATCATCGGCCTGCCGGCTATGATCTCCGCACCTGGGCTATAGCTTACGGACCAATTATCTTCGGCCCATGGCCAAGGCTAAGAAAACCACCCGCTGGCAGCTCGCCCCCGCACCCGAAAGCAAGGATCATATCCACCTCAAGGAAGAGTACGGCCTCTTCATCGGGGGCAAGTGGCAGAAGCCCAAGGGCGGCAAGTACTTCGAGACCATCAACCCCGCCAACGAGCAGAAGCTGGCCCGCATTGCCGAGGCCGGCGAGGCCGATGTGGATGCCGCCGTAAAGGCCGCGCGCAGGGCCTACGAGGGGCCATGGGGCAAAATGCCCGCCGCCGAGCGGGCCAAGTACATCTACCGCATCGCCCGTGCCCTGCAGGAAAAGGCCCGCGAATTCGCCGTGGTCGAAAGCCTCAACGGCGGAAAACCCATTCGCGAAAGCCGCGATTTCGATGTGCCCACGGCCGCTGCCCACTTCTTCTACTACGCCGGTTGGGCCGATAAGCTCCAATACGCATTCCCCGCCAGAAAAGTGGCCCCCTTGGGCGTGGCCGGCCAGATCATCCCCTGGAACTTCCCGCTGCTCATGGCCGCCTGGAAGATCGCACCGGCGCTGGCCTGCGGCAACACCGTGGTGCTCAAGCCCGCCGAAACCACGCCCCTTACCGCGCTGCTGCTGGCGCAGCTCATCCAGGAGACCGGGCTGCCCGAGGGCGTGGTCAACATCATCACCGGCGCGGGTGCCACCGGAGCGGCCCTTGTGAACCACCCCGGTGTGGACAAGATCGCCTTCACCGGCAGCACCGCCGTGGGCAAGCTCATCCAGCGGTCCACCGCCGGCACCGGCAAAAAGCTCACCCTCGAGCTCGGTGGCAAGGCCCCCAACATCATCTTCGCCGATGCCACCATCGACCAGGCCGTGGAAGGCATCATCAACGGCATCTACTTCAACCAGGGCCATGTATGCTGCGCCGGCAGCCGCCTTTACGTGGAGGAAAGCGTGCACGATGAAGTGGTGCGCAAGCTCAAGCGGCGCATGGAAACGCTCATCGTGGGCGACCCCCTCGACAAGAACACCGACATCGGCGCCATCAACAGCAAGGAGCAGCTGGGCACCATCAACAAGTACATCAAGATCGGCATCAACGAGGGCAGCAACATGTACCAAAGCAGCTGCGAGCTGCCCACCAAGGGCTTCTGGTGCCGGCCCACCCTCTTCACCGATGTGGCCCAAAGCTCCCGCATCGCGCAGGAAGAGATCTTCGGGCCCGTGCTCGCCATACAAACCTTCCGCACCATGGAGGAAGCGCTGCAAAAGGCGAACAACACCCCTTACGGCCTCAGCGCAGGCGTATGGACCGACAAAGGGGCCAAGATCTTCAAGCTCACCACCTCCTTGCGCGCAGGCGTGGTATGGGCCAACACCTTCAACAAGTTCGATCCCACCTCACCCTTCGGCGGGTACAAGGAGAGCGGGTACGGACGGGAAGGTGGGGTGCATGGGTTGGGGGCCTATTTGAATTTGAATTAGGCCTGCTTCCTTGGGCTTAGCGAAGGGTGGGCGTGTCCCCGCGTTGAATGCACGCGGGGCCGGGCTTTCCGCTGCAAGTCCTCGCACGTTCCTCGCTGTGGGCTTTCCGCTGCTATCCCTCACGCGAAATACGGAAAGCTGCAATTGAACCGGAAGGACGTCATCAACCGGGTCTATGATCGTGGAGGCCATGCGGTCATACTTGGAGCAGGAGCTGGCATCGCCGCCACTTTGCATGGTCCAGAGAGGAGAGGAAGGAAGTTTTCTACAGGAGCAAAGGCCCCATTCTTGCGGTAGCCTCCACATATAGGCCCTGTAGTCCTACGCGGCCGGGCGTGTAACTGCAAGACAGGCCGGGAGGCGCAACATCGTTTCGTTTATTGCGTTTAACTTTGCATTGCCTACAACAGAGCCATGCCAGCGATTGAGATCCTTACCGCCAAGCCCACTCGGTCGGAACAAGATGCCGCACGCAGATCCTTCCCCGCTCTTGAAGAGTTGTTGAAGAGTCTTTCAAAGAAGAAGGATACGACCCAGATCGAGATCGAGGAAACGGCCCAGAAGATCATCGTGCCCACCCTGGCGCTCCAATTGCTCACACGCATTCTCAAGGATCTGGGTGAAGGGCGCCCGGTGCAGATCGTGCCTATTGCCGCCGAAATGACCACACAGGCCGCAGCAGGGATGCTGGGTTGCTCGCGTCCCCATTTGATCAAGTTGTTGGAGCAGGGCAAGATACCTTTCACCTTGGTCGGCAAGCATCGCCGCATCAAGTATGAGGACGTGATGAGGTACCGCAGGGCGATGAAGGAAGCGCAGAAGCAACACCTCAAGGAGATGATGAGGGACGACGAAGAAGCGGGGCTCTATGATTCATAGCGTCCGCTTCACCTGTGTCCTGGACACCAATGTCATTTATCCGGTGAACATCCGGGATCTGTTGCTGGGTTCGCTCATTACGACCTATTCACCGTAAAGTGGAGCAATAGCATTTATGACGAGTGGGCCAAGGCAATGCGCGGGAAGGAAATTCCTGAGCAGGAGATCGCCAAGCGCGTTCAACGCATGGGCGATGCCTTCCCTGATGCACTCGTGAAGAACTACGAAGGCCTGATCGAAGGGTTGCAACTGCCCGACAAGGACGACCGCCATGTGTTGGCAGCTGCCATCAAGGCCAATGCTAACCTGATCATCACAAACAACCTTCGTGACTTCCCGGAGGAGGAGTTGGCGAAGTATGGCCTGGAAGCAAAAAGCGCCGATGACTTTCTCACGGACATCATCGACCTGAACAAATCCCGCGCACTGGAGGCTTTCAAGGAACTGGTTGCGAATCGTCGTTCTCCTGAGCTTGATGCCTATCAGGTGTTGGACCAGTTCCGCAGGGTTGGCTTGAAGAATACAGCGGACTACCTGCATACTTTGCTTTGAGCACCCTGGAGGTGGCCCATGGATGCCGTCGGCATTTTCTTGGCGAGGTGATCGCGGGAACGGGTGGGCGCAAGGCCGCATTTCATGGGATCTACCGGTGCAATCGCTACTTTCCGCTCATGTACAGCGTGCCCTACTTCAAGGCGAAGGACGATCAGGAGTGGTTCGACCTTATCGCCCGTTATCCGTTCGCCTTTCTTGCCGGCAGCTTTGCCGATGGCCGGCCGGTGGCCACGCAAGTGCCCATGCTGGCCGACCGCCGCAATGGCAACCTCGTCCTGGAAGCGCACATCATGCGCAATACCGATCACCACCGGGCATTCCTCGAGAATCCGCAGGTGCTGGCGGTGTTCACCGGCCCGCAGGCTTATGTAAGTGCTGCATGGTACACCGATCCGCACAACGCCTCCACTTGGAATTACATGAGCGTGCACCTCGCGGGCACCATCCGCTTCCTGGATGAAGCCGGGCTGCGTGCATCGCTGCGCAAGCTCACCCTGCATTTCGAGGAGCAGGACGGCACCTCGCCCGCCGTGTTCGACAATTTACCCGTGGAGGATGTGGAGGAGATGTTGCCGATGATCACTGCCTTTGAGGTGGATGTGCAGCGCGTGGGCCACACTTTCAAGCTCAGCCAGAACCGCGACGAGCGCAGCTACCTCAACATCATGGCGGAATTGGGGCGGCGCGGTGGCCAAGGCGCGGCCGTGGCCGCGGAGATGGAGAAGCGCAGGGCAGCCTTGTTCCCCGGTACGGCCGGCCAATAGCCGCCCGCCGCTGGTCTTCCACGCGTTAACTTTCCGGGCCATGCCCGACCAGCAAGCCCGCAGCCGGTGGATCAAGCAAATGGCCCATGACCTGGGCTTCTTGGCCTGCGGCATCGCGCGCGCCGATTTTCTCGCCGAGGAGGCACCGCGGCTGGAGCAGTGGCTGCGCCAAGGCAAGCACGCCGGCATGGGTTACATGGAGAATCATTTCGATCTGCGGCTCGATCCACGCAAGCTGGTGCCCGGTGCCAAAAGCGTGATCAGCCTGGCCTACAACTATTTCACCCCGGCAGGGCAGCATGATCCCAAAGCGCCTAAAGTGAGCACCTATGCCTACGGCCGCGATTACCACAAGGTGATCAAGCAGCGGCTGAAACCCATGTTGCAGGCCATTGTGGCCGAGTACGGCGACTTGGCCATGCGCTGCTTCACCGATAGTGCGCCCGTGCTGGAAAAGGCTTGGGCCCAGCGCGCGGGCATCGGCTGGCGCGGCAAGCATAGCCTGATCCTGCGCAAAGGGGCGGGCTCGTTCTTTTTCCTGGCAGAGATCATCCTGGACCTTGAGCTGGAGCCGGATCTGCCGGCCACCGACCATTGCGGCAGCTGCAGGCGCTGCATCGATGCGTGCCCCACCGGCGCCATCGAGCTGTATGGCATCAATGCCGGCAAATGCATCAGTTATTACACCATCGAACTGCGTGAAGCATCCATACCGGCCGATGCCGGTGATTTCAGGAATTGGGCCTTCGGCTGCGATATCTGCCAACAGGTATGCCCATGGAACAGGTTCAGCACACCGCACAAAGAACCCGATTTCAATCCCAGGCCGGGTTTGCTCGAAATGACCGCCAACGAATGGCATGGCCTTACCGAGGACCGTTTTGAGGAGGTTTTCTTCGGCAGCCCGGTGAAGCGGACCAAGTATGAGGGGCTCCGGCGCAATTTGGCCTACTTGCGTGAACAGGCGGCCAACGCGGAAAAGGGAGAGGAGGGAGGAAACCGGTAGCGCGTGGCGCGCCCGCCGTTCAGCCTTGCATGGAGTGCTGGAACACTTCCAGGATCACATCCTTGTACAAGTGCCCGAAGGTGGCCAGGCACCACGCCTTCAGCAGCAGTTGGTCCCTGGCGCCCACCCAGCCTGCGGCCTTCACCAATTCCTTCCGGAACAGCCTCGGATCAAAGCTGACCTTCTGCAATACTTGTTGGCTCAACTCCAGCATCTTCCTTCCGTTCTGCTTCATGATGGTTCCAAGTTGCAACGGCTTGCAGGTCCGTTTGGTGGGCTGAATATAGCCAAAGGATGGTGATGGGGCAATGCTTTTTCCGAGGGGGTTGATAACTCGCTTGCCACGAAAGGAAAACGGTTTGCGGCGTGCTTTGTTATGCTGCCGTCCTTAGGGGGTGAACTTCCTTTCCACTACTTCCTTTACCTCGTACTGGTCGCTGCCGCCCGTGCTGTACACATAGGCAACCAACGAGCAATTGGCCGGTTGAAGCACATTACCGGGCAGCGGGTAGGTGAAGTTCTTGGTGAACGTGTCGCCGGGTTGGGCCGACCCGGTGATCAAGGGTTCCCCCCATGGGCTGTTCAACGCGGCGCGCAGCACATGGCGGTGGTCGTAATTGGAAATATCAACCCCGTTGTCGAGCTGCCAATCGATCACATGGTCCTCGGTGATGTAGAGCGTTATGCTATGGTCGCCGTTGATGGGCTGTAGCGCGGTGGCCTCCACCGTGGCCGATACGCTGTTGGTGCCGGCATCATGGGTAAAGGCGGTGAATTGCAGCTTCAGCACGGGTTCCATGGACATGCGCTCGGCCACGGCCGCCCCCCAGCTTCCGATGCCCAGTGCGAATACATTCTCGTATTCCTTGCGGTCCACAAGGCCGCTGGGCAGGCCGATGATGGGGAAGGTGGCGTTGTAGGCATTGCCGGCCGGGGTGCGGAAATCGGTATCGTAGCGGCCATCATCATAAGGCCATTCGGGCGCCGCGAACACATCCTTCATGTGCACGCCCACCACCACCAGCCTGTCGCCGTACAGGGCTTTCAGGCTTTGGGCCATATTGGCGGCCTGCGGGCAGTTGGTGCAACGGAAACCCGTGCAGTCCTCAAGCAGGACGCGGTGAATGGCCGCCGTATCACCCGGATTGACCGGTGTGGCCATGGCCTCCTTGGGGTCGGTGATCACGTCGCAGCCGTGGAGCAGCACGGCCAGCAGCAGGGAAGGAATGAGGTACCGCATGTGCTAGAATGTGGTGGTGATGGAGGCCGTGAGCCCGCTGGCGGCGGGCACCACCCGGCATACGCCGCCCACGCAGAAGATGCCCGCGCGCTGGCGCCCGTACCCGAACGTGAAGCGCGTGCCGCCACGGATATAGCCCAGGTTGCCGATCGGGTAATGCACCTGGGCGGTTTCAACGCGGCCGCCATAGTTGTACTGGTCCATTACCGCCACGAACCAATGGGGACTGAAGGTGAGCTCCGCCAACGCGGTGGCCCAATTGCCAAGGTCCTGCTTGGTGGCCAGGTGCTGCAGCTCGAAGCGCAGCGAGGTGCGGTCCGTGATCTTGTGCAGGCCCTCAAGGATGAACATGTCGCCGTAGATGTCGCGCTTCCCCGATTCACCCTGTACCACCTCTATGTCGTACACCAGGTTCATGTACGTAAGGGCCAGCTCCCATTTCGCGCTCAGCTTTTTGCGCAGCTCCACGTTGAGGTCGCTGTAGTACTGGCGTTCGCCCATGGACATGAAGTTGGTGCGGTAACCGCGCAGGCGCATGGTGTCATTGGGCATGGCGGTGCTGTCCAGGCTCCATGCACCGCTCCAGTTCACGGTAAGCTTGGTGCCGTACTTGCCGCCCAGCTTGGTGCCGCGCTTGAACTGGTAGAAGACCTCGCCTGAATAGGCGACTTCGCCATTGGGTTGTGTGGCATAGGGGTAAAGCGTGGCGGGCAGGTTGTAACTGTGCTGCTTGGCCAAGGTGGGCAGGTAGTTCACGTTAAGGTCGAATAGCGTGGGGGCGCCGCGGTCGCTTTGGTACACCATGTTGTCGTAGGTGTGGGCGCCGGCGGTCACGCCAAGTCCGCTCACCGTGTAGGTGGCATTGGCCATCCATGCCTGCCCCGGCTTGTAGATGTAGCGGTTGCTGGCGTTCGGGTCGTTGATCTTGTAGGCGTACTCGCTGTACAGGTCCCACTTGGCGGAGGTGTAGTGCGCCCGTGCCGCCCAAGTGCCCACGTTCTCGGGCAGCTTCTTCAGCGGGTCGAGGTCGGGCTGGTATTTGCTCACGAATGACCCGCCCAGGGTGAGGTTGTTCCCTTTTTCGGCCATGCCGGGAAGCAGGCGCGGGAATGCTTCGGTAAGCGATACCTCACCATCGATCCCGCGCACGATGCCGGACCCCTGCGTAAAGCCGTTCTTGAACGCCAGCCGTTGCGTGCCGACGAAGGCCTTGAGGTAGATGCCTGTGTCCGGGCTGAAGCGCACACGCACGCCGTCCATGGCGTTGTCCACTCCCAAGTAGCGTTCCTCGTAAGAACGGAAGGACAGGCCCTGCCCGAACTGCTCGTAGAAGTTGCCAGCGGTCACCTCCAGGCCGTCCTTGCGGAAGGTGGCGTAGCGATACCCGATGCCGGAGCCGCTGTAGGGCTGCCCGGCCGGATATCCCAGCATGGCGGGCAAATAGCTCTCGAACCGCATGCCTGCATCGAAGTTGCCATTGCCGCTGCGGTAGATCAGGTTGGTCCACGAGTTCATGCCGAAGTCGGACGGCGGCTTTTCCGCGCCGATCTCCTTGTCCTCGTTGTACAGCTGGCCATCGAAGCTGAAGTTGCCATGGATCTGGCCGCCATCCTGGGCGTATAGCCCGCAGGCCAGCAGCAAGGACGGTAATATGATGGTGGCTCTTGGTCGGGCCATGCAGGATAGTGGCATGCGTGACGTTTCGGGACCGGCCTGTCCGGCACTGGTGCGGAAAGGTATGGGCCGCGCCCGTAAAGGGGCCCGCGGAAGGGCTATTTGCCCACCAGTTTCTTCACTTGCTGGTAAAGCTGCAGCTCGTCGCCGGGCTCGTAGTTGTTATGCTGCCAAACCACATTGCCCTTGCCGTCCACCAGAAAGGTGTGCGGGATATTGTTCACGTTCAGCGCCCGTTTCAGGTCGCCGTTGGGGTCCAAGTATACCTCGTAGTCCCAGGCCTGCCCGTTCACGTAGGGCTTCACCCGGTTCACGCTGCGCGTATCGTCGATGCTTACGGCGATCAGCTTCACACCGGTTTCCTTCTGCCAATCAGGGTAGAGGTCATGTATGGTGTTCAATTCCCGCTTGCAGGGGGCGCACCAGGTGGCCCAGAAGTTGATGATCATGGGCTTTCCACCGTTCTGCCATGTGGCGGTAGAGATTTTCTGGCCGTTCATGTTCTGCACGGTAACGGCGGGTAATTTGCCCGATTGGGCGCAAAGCAGGGCGGGCAGGGTGAAGGCCAAGGCCAAGAGGGTATTTTTCATGTTGGTCGGTTCAACTTTGGGTTCGTGGAGCGCTGCTCCCAAATCGCGGGCCAAAGAAAAAGGCCGACGGTGCATACCACGTATGTCCCGTCGGCCTTTTCGCTACAGGTATCAGCGGATCAGGTTGATGCGCCGGGTTGAGGTACGGCCTTCGGCCACCACGCGCACCAGGTACATGCCCGGTTGCTGGCCTTGCAGGTCAATGGTTTCCAGCTGGCCGCTGGCCGCGAACCGGCGCTGTTCGTTCAGCACGCGCTCGCCCAGGGCGTTGAATACTTCCACGGTGGCATCCTTGCCAAGGGGCTGGTCGTAGCGCAGGTACAATTTGCCATCGGTGGGGTTGGGCCATGCCTGCAACAGGTCGTTCGCGCGTACCTGCTCGTTGATGCCCACGGTGGGCGATGCTGCGAAAGCGGCCTGCACCACTTCCTTGGTGGCCACATGCTGCACAAAGGCAACGATGGTGATGCCGTTCACCGTGCCCCACAGGTTGTAGTTCCCTTGCGCGGGCCCGCCTTCATTCAGGGTGTAGCTCTGGGTGAAGGTCTGCGTTTGGTCGGCCACCAACGGCGACATGGTGATGCCATTGCCGTTGGGCAGCATTTTACGCATGGCGAAGTGGTAATCCTTTTGCGGGGTATATGCACCGGGGTAGTTGTAGAAATCCTCGGTGATGGCGATGTAGGTCTTGTAGCCCACGCCGGAATAGTGCGGGGTAACATTCACCGTTACATCCACCGTGGTCCCGTTCAGCGTGTACGCCACATCCATGGAAACAAACGAGGGTTTGTTCATGGCGTTGTTGATCAAGGTAGAGGACGGTGGCCATACGCTGGTGCCCTCGATGTAAGGGTCGGGCACACCACCTACGCCGTAGTAATTCTTGCGGGTGTTGCCATCGCTGTTGTAGCTGGGGTCGTTGCCCGGGGCCGGCCAGTTCATCTGGTACTTGATGGCGGCCAGGTGCGAGCCGGGCTGGTTGGTCTGCATGTTGCTCAACATCTGGTCGAATCCGTTCACCACGTTCAATTGGTAGCAGGGCGGGCAGGTGGAGCTGGTGAACTCCTCGAGCAGTGTGGTGCGGGTCACCTGCTGCGTGGCCACGCTTACCGAGGTGGTGATCGTGTCGTTGCTGGGGTAACCGTCGGGGCCGCCCGGCAGGCCCACCCACACTTTCACGCTATGTGTGCCCGGTGCGGCGGCCCACGGCGTGGGGTGCGTGAAGTTGTATTGTCCGCCGGCCGATACGTTGGCATTGATCGTTGCCGTTTCCACGGCGCCGTTGTCCACCGAATAGTTCAATAGGAATGAACTGATCGTGCTGGCGCCGAAGTTGCGCATGGTACCCGTGATGTTGGTGTTGCCGGAACCGATCATGGCGGGCAGGTTCACCGCGTACATGGCCACATCATTGGGCATTTGCGGACCCACCTGGAAGGTGACCGTGCGCGCGTTTTGGAAACTGGCATAGGCCACCACCGTGGTGCCATCCACTTTTACATTGTACGTCCCTTGGCCGTAGTTGCAGCAGAGGCCATCCCCATATTCATCGCGGATTGTGAATACCACCACGCTGCCGTGCGGGATGCATACGGTAACGGGGGTTTGCGGATAGGCTCCATTGGTGGGGCCCAGGCTGTATGGGCCGCCTGCGGCGTAGCTGGGCGTGCCGCCCGGTCCGGTAAGGCTCCAGGTGGTTTCGTCGCCGTAGCGGTCAGTGGTAATGCTTACAACAACCTCGGAGTTGCCCGGCGGGCAATCGGCGAAGGCGGTGCCCCCTAAAAGGAGCAGGGAGGCGGCGGCGAGTATCGGTTTCTTCATGGGTCAAAGATTGTTTGGATGGCAAGGCGAGCGAAATTAGCGCGGCCCGCTGCCGGGTGGTTTGAAATGCGGGCAGACGCTTGGAATCCTTCAGCCTGCTATGGCCGGTGCCATGCGGCACGGTTCGGCACCATATGGACGTTACCTTTGCAGGGACAAGGATACTCCAGATGAAGCTACATTACGCATTGACACTTTTCTTGGCCGGAACATGGGGAACGGCGCATGCACAAACCTCCCTTGTGACCATTGTTGACGGGCAGGGCACGGTGGTGAATGGCACGGTGCTGCATATAAACGCCGACCTTACGCCGGATCCCTTCCAGATCCTAAGCCAAGCGCTGCTGGTGACCAATTCCTCCGGCACGGCCCGCTCCATAAACGTAATGCGGAGGGAGATCGAGGCGCTGCCGGGCACGCAGAATTATTTCTGCTGGTTCCAATGCTACGACCCGATCGATGCCGGTGATGTGCCCCTGTGGACCAGCCCCCAGGCCATTGACATGGCGGCAGGTGAGGAGTGGCCGGGTTTCTATGGTGATTACATGCCCAAGGGCATCAGTGGCTCGGCCACTATGCGCTACATCTGGTTCGATGTGGACGAGCCCTCCATGGCGGATTCGGTGGATGTGGTCTTTACCGCAGCAGAACCTTCTGGCGTGGCCGAGTTGGCCAATGTGCGCGGGTTCTCGATCTACCCCAACCCGGCGGTGGGCGGGAACATCATGCTCGATTACGACCTGGCCGCTGCGGGCGCCCGCCTTTCGGTGTACAACCTGTTGGGCGAGCGCAAGCTGGTGAAGAATTTGGGCGCGGCACAGGGCCGCGTGGTGCTCGGCAGCGCCGACCTCGGCAACGGGGTGTGGTTTGCGGTGATCGAGCGCAATGGAAAGCCCTTGGCCACCAAGCGGTTGGTGATCGCCCGCTAAAGTTTTCCTTGCCGGAACAGGTTGGCCAGCATGGGTACGCCCATGCTGGCCGCTTCCTTCCAGTATGTAACAGGCCGCCCGCCCATGGCAAACCCCTCCACCGCGGCGGGGTCAACCACATACACGGGTGTCCGGGGCGGGGCGTGGTGCACCAGGCCCGCTGCCGGCCATACCTGCAGTGAGCTGCCCACCACCACCACCAGATCGGCGCCGGCCATCCATTCCGCGGCAGGCCCCAGCATGGGCACGTCCTCGCCGAACCACACCACATGCGGCCGTAATTGAGATCCCAACGGGCACAAGTCGCCCGGCCGGATGCCATTTTCCGGTACGGGCACCACCAACGAGGGGTCATCCGAGCTTTGCGCCTTTAGGATCTCGCCATGCAGGTGCATTACATGGCTGCTGCCGGCGCGTTCATGCAGGTCATCAATGTTTTGGGTCACCACGCGCACATCGGCCACATCCTCCAGGCCGGCAATGGCCATGTGGGCCGCATTGGGCCTGGCCTGCAACACCTGCTGGCGCCGCAGCTCATAAAAGCGCAGCACCATCTCGGGGTCGCGGGCAAAAGCCTCGGGCGTGGCCACATCGGTGATCCGGTATTGCTCCCAAAGGCCATCGCTGTCGCGAAAGGTGCGCAGGCCGCTTTCGGCGCTCACGCCGGCGCCGGTGAAAAACACGATCCTCATGCAGCCAAGTTAAGCCGGCCCGGCGCCGTGCTATCGCCATGAGCGCCCGCCCGGGAACCCCCGAATTCCGCGGACGGGGATCCAGTATCGGAGTTGCGCTTATTTTGCAGCCCTTTTGGCCAAATCCCGTAGCGCATTGTAGCACCCGTACCCTTCTCCCGAACGCGACCAAAACCGCAGGGAGGCCGTTGATGATAGATAGTTTGCGCGGCGAGATCACCGAGCGCTCGCCCACCCATGCGGTGGTGGAATGCGGTGGTGTGGGTTATCTGGTGTACATCACCCCGGAAACCAGTTCGCGCCTGCCCGCCAAGGGGCAGGCAAGGCTGTTCATCCATTATACCATTAGCGTGGACGTGCGCAGCGGGCAAAGCGAGCACAAATTGTTCGGCTTTGCCGACACGGCCGAAAGGCATCTCTTCAGGCAGGTGACCACGGTGCAGGGCGTAAGCAGTACGCTCGGGCTGGCCATTATGGGCGCGCGCAGCGTGAGCGACCTTCGCACCGCGATCATGGTGGGCGACGAAAGCGTATTGCGCACAGTAAAGGGGATCGGGCCGAAACTGGCCCAACGCATCGTGCAGGAGCTGCAAGGGAAACTGGCCGCGGACCCCATCGAGACCCGCATTCTCGGCACCGCGGGCACAAGCAATACCGCGAAGGCGGAAGCGTTATCGGCGCTGGTATCGCTTGGCGTTGAGCGCGCCAAGGCCGAACGCGGGCTGAACAAGGTGATGAACGAGCACAAGAACGACCCGCCAGGGGTGGAGGAGTTGATCCGGCTCGTGCTCAAGAACAATTGACAGCTGGCCTTTTCCCCATGACACCCGCCCGCCCCGATCACTGTTACTTGCGCCTGGCCCTGTTGCTTTGCGTGCTGGTCGCCGGGACGCTGGCGCAAAAAACATGGGCCTACGCCTGGGTACAAGCACCGCCGGACACCCCGCAGGTGCATTTGCAGTACCCCATCACGGACCCGCCGGCCACCGGCGATGACAACACCGGCACCATAGACTTGGCCCCGCCAGGGAACGTGACAAACGACGTGGTGTACGACCCCGAAACGGGCCAGTACATCCTGCGCAGCCGCATCGGCGAGAACATCGACTTCAGGCCGCCGCAGAGCATGTCGCTGGAAGAGTACCTCAACTACGACATGGAGAAATCCATGAAAACCTATTGGACCGAAAAGAACCAGGAGGAAACCGAGCGCGCGGCCAAGGGCCTGATCCCCAGCATACAGGTGCGCAGCGAGGCCTTCTGCCGCATTTTCGGCGGGTGCAACATCGACATCAGGCCCCAGGGCAGCGCCGAGGTCACATTCGGCCTCAACACCAGTAAAACGGAGAACCCGCGCATACCGGTGAACCAACGCAAGATCACCACTTTCAATTTCGACCAGAAGATACAGCTGAACCTGGTGGGCAACATCGGCACCAAATTGAAGATCAACACCAGTTACAACACCGAGGCCACCTTCGATTTCGAGAACAAGGTGAAATTGAATTTCGCCGGCGAGGAGGACGATATCATTCAAAAGCTTGAGGCCGGCAACGTGAGCCTGCCCCTTACCGGGCAATTGATCCAGGGCAGCCAAAGCCTGTTCGGCCTGAAGACCGAGCTACGCTTCGGACGGCTCACCGCCACGGCCATCTTCAGCCAGGAAAAAGGACAGCGCAAGAACATCGCCGTGGCCGGGGGGGCGCAAACCACCAACTTCGAGATCAAGGGCGACCAGTACGAGGCCAACAAGTACTACTTCCTCAGCTATTACTTCCGGGACAATTACGAGAATGCCATGCGCACCCTGCCCACCGTTAACAGCGGCGTGCAGATCACCAAGGTGGAAGTATGGGTGACCAATACCCGCAGCGATTACACCAACAACCGCAATATTGTGGCCTTTACCGACCTGGGCGAGGACGCCAGCCCGGCCAGTGTTGCGGCCAACCGCGTAAGCGCCAACCTGGTGAACGCGGGCACGCTGGTGGACGGGCCGGGCAACACCGCCGCCAACGAGGCCAACAACCTGTACAACCTGGTGGCCAACAATGCCGGCATCCGCTCGTTCACCTCGGCGGCCGCGGCCTTGCAGGTAATGGGCATGCAGGCCAGCAAAAACTACGAAAAGCTCGAAAGCGCCCGCCTGCTCACGCCGAACGAGTACACCTTGAATGAAAGGCTCGGCTTCATCGGCCTGAACCAGAACCTGAACAACGACGAGGTGCTGGCCGTGGCCTATCAGTACACCTACCAGGGCCAAACCTACCAAGTGGGCGAATTCAGCACCGATGGCATTGCCCCGCCCAAGGCACTGGTGGTAAGGCTGCTCAAGGCCACCATTACCGACCCGCGCCTGCCGCTGTGGGACCTGATGATGAAGAACGTCTATTCACTTGGCGCATTCCAGGTGAACCCGCAGGATTTCAGGCTGGAATTGCTGTACAACAATCCCACCACGGGGGTTGACCTCAACTACATTCCCCGCGCGCCGATCGATCAGATCACCCTGTTGCAGGCCCTTGGCCTGGACCGCCTGGACCAACAGCTTGCGCCCAACCCCGATGGCTGGTTCGACTGGGTGGACAACGCCGCCACCATGGGCGGGACCATCAACTCGCAGAACGGCCGCGTGTTCTTCCCGGTGCTCGAACCGTTCGGCAGCTACCTCAACCGGCGCCTGATCGGGCCCAACCCCGCCAGCCCGGTGCAGGACACGCTGGTGCGGCAGAACATCGTGTTCCAAGCGCTTTACGACAGCACCAAAACCGCCGCCGAGAACATGCCCGAGCTCAACCGCTTCAAGCTGAAGGGAAGCTTCAAAAGCGCGAGCAGCGATGTGATCAGCCTCAACTCCGTGAACATCCCGCAGGGATCGGTAAGCGTGACCGCGGGCGGCGTGCGCCTGGTGGAAAACCAGGACTACACCGTGGACTACAACCTGGGCAGGGTGAAGATCCTCAACCAGGGCATACTGGAAAGCGGCACACCGATCAACGTGAGCCTGGAGAGCAACACGCTGTTCAGCATACAAACGAAGACGTTGGCCGGCGCACGGTTCGATTACAAGGTGAGCAAGGACCTGGTGCTGGGCGGCACGATCATGAACCTGTACGAGCGCCCGCTGACCCAAAAGGTGAACGTGGGCGATGAGCCGATCGCCAACACGATCCTGGGGCTGGACGCCAATTGGAAGAAGGAGAGCGGATTGATCACCCGCCTGGTGGACAAGCTGCCCTTTTATGCCACCAAGGAAACCAGTTCCATTGATGCCAGCGCCGAGGCGGCCTACCTCATCCCGGGCCATAGCAAGGCCATCGGCCGCAACGGCACAAGCTATATCGATGATTTCGAGGGCAGCATCAGCAACATCGATATGCGCACCCAAAGCCAGTGGTTCCTGGCCTCCACGCCGCAAGGGCAAACCGGCGACCTGTTCCCCGAGGGCGAATTCATCAACGACCTGCGCACCGGGTTCAGGAGGGCCTTGATGGCCTGGTACGTGATCGACCCCTTGTTCTTCAACAACAACAGCCTGAAGCCGCCCCTGCCCGATGGCTCCGATACCGACAACCGCTCGCGCGAGGTGCTGGAAAAGGAGGTGTTCCCCAACAGGCAGCTTGCAACCGGCACGCCGAGCAATATACCTGTGCTCGATCTGGCCTATTACCCCACCGAGCGGGGACCATACAACTACAACACCGATTTGGACAACCAGGGCAACCTGCAGAACGGGGAGCAAAACTGGGCGGGTATCCAGCGCAGGGTCACCACCACCGATTTTGAGGCCAGCAACATCGAAACCGTACAGTTCTGGATCATGGACCCCTTCTCCAACACGGTCAGCAACGCCGAAGGGGAACCGGCCACCAACGTGGACTCGCCGAACACCACCGGTGGCGATCTGTACATCAACCTGGGCAACCTGAGCGAGGATGTGCTGCGCGACAGCCGCAAGAGCTTCGAGAACGGGCTGCCCAAGAATCCCTCTGACCTTGCCGCCACGGTGGACCAGACCGCCTGGGGCGTGGTGCCCACCACACAAAGCGTAGTGAACGCCTTCGCCATAACCGACCAGAACACCTACCGCTACCAGGACGTGGGCATGGACGGCCTGGCCAGCAACGATGCCAATGCCTTCCAGAGCGGGCTGAACGAACAGACCTTCTTCGCCGATTACCTCGATGCCTTGAACCCAGGTGCCCGCGCAAGGTGGATCAACGACCCCTCGGCCGATGATTACCACTATTTCAGGGGCAGCGATCTCGACAGCCCGCCGCGCTCCATCCTCGACCGCTACAAGCGGTTCAATGGACTGGAGGGCAACTCCATCACAGACGAGGACAGCCCCGAATCCTATCCCACGCAGTACACCACGCTGCCCACCACCGAGGACATCAACCAGGACCAGAACCTCAGCGAAAGTGAAAGCTACTTCCAGTACCGGATCAAGCTCAAACCGGCAGAAATGGTGGTGGGGCGCAACTTCATCACCGACCGCGTGCTGGGCCGCAGCCCCAATGGCAAGGAAGTGTACTGGTACCAGTTCAAGGTGCCGGTGCGCCAGCCCGAGAAAAGGGTGAACGGCATCCAGGATTTCAGGTCCATACGCTTCATGCGCATGTTCATGCACGGCTGGTCGCAACCGGTGGTGCTTCGCTTCGCACGGCTGGATTTTGTGCGCGGCGAATGGCGCAAATACACCCAAAGCCTCGACACGCCCGGCGAAGTGATCGGCGGTGACCCCGACCAGACCACCTTCGATGTGGCCGCGGTGAACATTGAGGAGAACGGCAACCGGATCCCCATTAACTACGTGCTTCCCCCGGGCATCAACCAGGAAACCGATATCGCCAGCGCCAACCTGCGCTCCCTCAACGAACAATCCCTGGACCTTACCACCTGCGGCCTGCGGGATGGCGATGCACGCGCCGTGTTCCGCAATGTGAGCCTGGATGTGCGCAGCTACAAAAAGCTGCGCATGTACGTGCACGCTGAATCGGCTGACCCGGTGAGGCCGTTGGCCTATGGCGACGTGAGCGTGTTCATACGCCTCGGCAACGATTACGAGCTGAACTACTACGAGTACGAGGTGCCCATGGTGCCCTCGCCATACTTCAACAACGACCCGTACAGCGTATGGCCCGAGGCCAACAACATGGTGGTGGAGTTCGTGAAACTGAACGATGCCAAGATCCAACGGAACCAAATGGGGTACCCCATCAACCAACGGTTCACCACCATGGACGGCGACCGGCGGGTGACCGTGGTGGGCAACCCCAACCTGAGCCTGATGAACACGGTGATGATCGGCATCCGCAACCCCAAGCGCGATGGTGACCAGGCCAACCCGTGGGCACCGGACGATGGCACCAGCAAATGCGTGGAGGTATGGGTGGATGAGCTGCGCCTGACCGACTTCGACCAACAGGGGGGCTGGGCCGCCATCGGCCGCGTGAACACCACCCTGGCCGACCTGGGCACACTGAGCGTGGCGGGCAACTACAGCACGCCCGGCTGGGGAAGCATTGACAAGAAAGTGAGTGAGAGGCAGAAGGATACGCGGTACGGCATTGACGTGAGCGCCAACTTGGAAATGAGCAAGTTCCTGCCGGAGAAAAGCGGTGTGCGCGTGCCCATGTACCTCGGCTATTCCGAACAGGTGATCAACCCGCAGTACGACCCGCTCAGCCCCGATATCAAGTGGAACGAAAGCACACGGTCCCTTACCCGGGCCGAAAAGAAGGAACGCATGAAGGAACTGCGCACTTACACGCGGCGGCGCAGCATAAACTTCACCAATGTGCACAAACAGCGCTCGCCCGGCAGCAAGAACGAGTACTTTTTCGATGTATCCAACTTCGGGCTGTCCTATGCCTACAGCGACCAGGAATTCCATGACGTGAACACCCAGTACGAGAACACGCGCACCTACCGCGGGGCGCTCACCTACCAGCACAATCCCAAGGCCAGGACACTCAAGCCGTTCGAGAACGTGGCCTTCATCGGCAAGAGCAAATGGCTGCGCCTGGTGAAGGACTTCAACATCAACTTCGGCTTCAAGCAGCTCACGGCACGCACCGCCATAGACCGGACCTACCTCGAGCGCCTCATCAGGCCCAACCCGGACATACAAAGCTTGCCGCCCGCGCCCACCTACAACAAAACCTTCAACTGGACCAACCAATACGGCTTCCGCTACGAACTCACGCGCAACCTGAAGGTCGACTTCAACGCCAACAACAATTCGATCATCGGCGAGCCACCCGGCAGGGTGAACGCCAATGACCGGGACCAGTACAAGTTCTGGAAGGACAGCGTGCTCACCAGCTTGAAGAAATTCGGGGAGACCACCACGTATGACCACATGGTGAACATCACCTACACGCTGCCCTTGGACAAACTGCCCATGACCGATTGGATCACCTCGAACATCACCTACGGGGCCGGTTATAAGTGGGACCGCGCACCGCTTACACAGGACAGCATCGGCAACACGATCCAAAATTCACGGAACATCAACCTCAATGGCCAGTTCAACTTTGTGAGCCTGTACAACAAGGTCAAATATTTCAAGAAGATCAACGACAAGGCCCGTGCGGGCGGCAGGCCGCCACAGCGTAAACCGGCACCCGCCAAAGGCGCTGAAAGCACCGCTGAGCCGGAGAAAACAGGGCTGAAGATCAATCCGATCGAGGGCTTGGCCCGCGTGCTGATGACCATCCGCACGGGTACCTTCACCTACAGCCAGACCAACGGTACCTTGCTGCCCGGCTGGAACAGGGGAGCCAACGTGATCGGCATGGACCGGAACTTCGGCGCACCGGGCTTCGGCTTCCTGCTGGGCGAGCAGAACCAGAACCTTTCCGGCGATTACGTGCGCGACTTCGCCAGTTACGCTGCGGGCCGCGGCTGGCTGGTGCAAACGCCGAGCATCTTCGAGCCCTACACCAATACCCGCACCGAAACGATCAATGGGCGCCTCTCGCTTGAGCCGTTCAAGAGCATGCGCATTGAACTGATGGCCACGCGCACGCAAAGCGAGAACCGCAGTTCCTTCTTCCGTTGGAATGCCACCGAGGGCAGGTACGTGAACGACAGCCCCCGTGAATTCGGGAACTTCAGCGTGAGCACCATCAACTGGGCCACCGCGTTCAGCCGCGACGATGAGAACTTCGTAAACAGCATTTTCACCCGCATGCTCGATGCCCGCAAGGTGATCAGCCAGCGCCTGGGACAGGCCGATGAACGAAGCGGCCCCACCGATTCCCTTTACTGGCGCGGATATGGCGCAACCAGCCAGGATGTGGTCATCGGCTCATTCATGGCCGCATACACCGGCAAGAACCCCGACAACGTGAAGCTGAACCCCTTCAAGCAATTGCCCTTGCCCAATTGGGACATCACCTACGATGGCCTCAGCAAGCTGGAGTTGTTCAAGAAGTTGTTCCGCACCTTCACGGTGAAGCATAGCTACCGCAGCACGTTCAGCATCGGCGGGTACCAGACCAACCTGCTGTACGAACCGGGCGGGAACGTGCTCGACGCGGGCGGCAATTTCCTGCCGGAACGCCAGATCACCACCGTCACCATTGCCGAGGTGATGCATCCGTTCATCAACTTCGATGCTACACTGCAGAACAGCCTGCTGGCCAAATTCGAATACAACCGCGACCGCAACCTCAGCCTGGGCCTCACCAACTACCAGGTAACCGAGGTCAGGGGCAAGGAATACGTGATCGGCAGCGGCTATCGGTTCAAGAATGTGAAGTTCCCCTTCCAATTGGGCGGGAAAACACCACAAAGCGACCTCAACCTGCGGGTGGATCTGAGCTGGCGCCAGAACAATACCGTGATCCGCAAAATGGAGGAACGCCAGAACCAGGTCACCGCCGGGCAGGACATCATTTCCATCAAGACCAGTGCGGATTATGTGATCGATCAGCGCCTCAACCTGCGTGCCTTCTACGAGCGCGTGATCAACAAGCCGGTGATCAGTACCTCGTTCCCCAGCTCCAACACCAACATCGGCATCAGCCTGCGCTTCACCTTGACGCAATAAGGCCCATCTTTGTGGCATTCACTTTCCATTTAAACCAGAGGCAACAGCCATGAACACCCCAGCGGAACTGAAATACAGCAAGGACCACGAATGGGTCCGCGTGGAAGGCAATGAGGCAGTGATCGGCATTACCGATCATGCGCAGAGCGAACTCGGCGATATTGTATTCGTGGACATCAACTCGGTGGGCGAGGAGATCGACCAAGAGGCGGTGTTCGGCACGGTGGAGGCTGTGAAGACGGTCAGCGACCTGTTCATGCCGGTATCAGGCAAGGTGCTGGAAGTGAACCCCAGTCTGGCCGATGATCCCTCCACGGTAAACAAGGACCCCTACGGGCAGGGGTGGCTTGTGCGCGTGGCGCTGAAGGACCCTGCCGAACTGGAGGGCCTGCTCACAGCGGAGCAGTACAAGGAAAGCATCGCCGGTTAAGGCATCCGGCCGCCGATGGTGATGCGCCGCACTGCACTATGGGCGGCCGTTTGGGCAGTGGGCGTGCTGGTGCTTACGCTCATGCCCGCCAGCGATGTGCCCAGTTTCGGCTGGGCCGCACGGGTGCATGCGGATAAATTCGTGCATGCCTTCCTGTTCGGGGTTCAGGGCGTGCTGCTGGGGATCACCTTGGCCGGGCGGCGGCGGTGGCGCTCCTATTACCATCCATGGATCATCGCTGTTTCGGTGGCCATCCTGTTCGGTGCAGCGGTTGAGGGCCTGCAGGAATGGATGGGCCTGGGCCGACATGCGGAAATAGCCGACCTGTTGGCCGATGCCGCCGGTGCGGTGGTGGGCTTCTTCGCCTACCACGTTTGGCGTTCGCGGCGCTAAACGATCATGCCCGCGGCCACCGTCTCGTTCGTGGCCTCGTCCACCAGGATCAAGCTGCCCGTGTTGCGGTTGCGCGCGTACAGGTCGAAATGCAGCGGGACGGTGGTGCGCAATTGCACGCGCCCGATGTCGTTCATGCCGATCGTGCGGTCCGTTTCCTGCTTGCGCAGGGTGTTGATGTCCATCTTATAGGCCACCTCCTTCACCATGCACCGGGCCTCGCGGCTGGTGTGGCGCAGGCCGTACTTGCCATTGGGCTGAAGCGGCTTCTGGTTCAACCAGCACAGCATCACGTCAATGTCCTGGCCGGTTTGCGGCGGGTTGTTGGTGCCGCTGATCATGTCGCCTCGGCTGATGTCGATCTCGTCGGCAAGGGTGATCACCACGCTTTGCGGCGCAAAGGCCTCATCCACGGCGCGGTCGCCCACATGTATGCTCTTGATCGTGGTCTGGAAGCCGCTTGGCAGCACCTGCACGGTTTCGCCCGCACGGAAGATGCCGGCGTGGATCTGCCCGGCAAAACCGCGGAAATCGTGCCACTCATCGGTCATGGGCCGGATCACCGTTTGCACAGGGAAGCGGCGGTCGATGTGGTTCAGGTCGCCCGCAATGTGGATGTTCTCCAGCAGGTACATCAGCGTGGTGCCCTGGTACCAGTCCATCTGCTCGCTGCGCTTGACCACGTTGTCGCCTTTCAGGGCGCTGATGGGAATGAAGTTGAGGTCGCGCACCTCCAGCTTGCTGCTGAAGTCCTCCAGGTCGCTCTTTACCTTTTCGAACACGGCCTCGCTATAGTCCACCAGGTCCATCTTGTTCACGCAGAACACCACGTGGGGTATGCCCAGCAGCGAGGCGATGAAGGCGTGCCGGTTGGTTTGCTCCTGTATGCCTTTGCGGGCATCCACCAGAATGATCGCCAGGTTGGCCGTGCTGGCACCGGTGACCATGTTGCGGGTGTACTGGATGTGGCCCGGCGTATCGGCGATGATGAACTTGCGCTTCGGCGTGGCGAAGTAGCGGTAGGCCACATCGATCGTAATGCCCTGCTCGCGCTCGGCGCGCAGCCCGTCGGTAAGCAGGCTAAGGTCCATTTCGCCATTGCCGCGCTTGGCGCTCGCACGCTCCATGGCCTCCATCTGGTCGTCGAAAATGGCCCGGCTGTCGTACAGCAGCCGGCCGATCAAGGTGCTTTTACCATCGTCCACGTTGCCCGCCGTGGTAAACCGCAGCAGGTCCATGTCCAAGTAGCCTTTGCTTGTAATGCTCATTTGCTGGTTGTTGTGGCCTTCCTAGAAATAGCCTTCTTTCTTGCGGTCCTCCATGGCCGCTTCGCTTCGCTTGTCGTCCATGCGGCTGCCGCGCTCGGTGGTGCGCGTGCTGGCCACCTCGGCAATGATCTCCTCCAGGGTGGAGGCGGGTGAATCCACGGCACCGGTGCAGCTCATGTCCCCAATGGTGCGGAAACGCACACGGCGCCGATAGGGTTTTTCGTCCGGCTTCAGCGTCATGAACGGGGAATGCGCGTAGATCACGCCATCACGCTCGAACACCTCGCGTTCGTGTGCGAAGTAGATGCTCGGGATCGGGATCTGTTCTAGCAGGATGTACTGCCAAACATCCATCTCGGTCCAGTTACTGATCGGGAATGCCCTGAAATGCTCGCCCGGTTGCTTGCGGCCGTTGTACAGGTTCCACAGCTCGGCGCGTTGGTTTTTCGGGTCCCATTGGCCGAATTCGTCGCGGTGGCTGAATACGCGTTCCTTGGCCCGCGCCTTTTCCTCATCGCGGCGCGCGCCGCCTATGGCGCAGTCGATCTTATGCGTTTCAATGGCCTCCAGCAGTGTGTTGATCTGCAGTTTGTTGCGGCTGGCATAGAAGCCGGTTTCTTCCTGCACCTTGCCTTCGTCTATGCTTTTCTGCACACTGCCCACCAGCAGCTCCACGCCGTGCTGGGCCACCAGCTCATCGCGGAAGGCGATCGTTTCCTGGAAGTTGTGCCCGGTGTCCACATGCAGCAACGGGAATGGGACCTTGGCCGGGTAAAAGGCCTTGCGGGCCAAATGGAAACAGAGGATGCTGTCCTTGCCGCCGCTGAACAACAGGGCGGGGTGTTCGAATTGTGCGGCCACTTCCCGCAGGATGTAGATGCTTTCGCTCTCCAATTCCTTCAAGTGGGTAAGGCGGTATGAATGTGTGACGCTCATGGCTGTTGTATGCGCGTTGATAGGAAATTGAGCAGCTCCGTGGCGGTTTCGCCAACGGTGCGGCCGGTTGTGGCAAGCCGCAGGTCGGCCTGGCGGGGTGCTTCAAACGGTGCGCTTATGCCGGTGAAGCCGGGTATTTCACCGGCCCGCGCCTTGGCGTAGAGCCCTTTCACGTCCCGCCGCTCGCATTCTTCCAAGGGCGTGTCAATGAAGACCTCCACGAAATCGGCGGGGCCGATGATCTCTTTGGCTTGTTGCCGCATGGCGGCCATTGGGCTTACGAAGGTGCACACCACGATCGCGCCGTTCTGCACAAAAAGCTTGGCCACCTCGGCCACGCGCCGGATGTTCTCGGTACGGTCCGCCTCGCTGAAACCCAGGTTGCGGTTGATGCCCGCGCGCACATTGTCGCCGTCCAATACCACCACGTAGCGGCCTGCGCCGTGCAACATGCGCTCCAGTTCAATGGCCACGGTGCTTTTGCCGCTTCCGCTCAACCCGGTCATCCACACGGCGCATCCATGTTGCCCCAACAGTGCTTCCTTGTCGCTGCGCTGCAGCAGGCGGTGCTGTATGGGGTGAATATGCGGTGTGGACATGGAGGGCGGGCCGGGAAAAGTGCTGCAAAGGTCGGGCTTTCAGGGAGGAAATCAATATTCGTTCAAATAAGCTGCCGCATCGCGCTTGAAAGCCTTGCAGAAAGCCCGTGCACCCGTATTGTTCAAGTGGCTGCTGTTCTTGAAGGCACTATCGGGAAGGGCCATGTGCGAATAGTCGTAAAAGTGCAGGTTGGCGTGCCGCTGTTCCAATTCTTCGAACAGCTGTGTGATCTCCCCGAAATTGGTGATCCCTTTCAACTCGCTCCAGTGCTGGGGCGTGTAGGCCACCAGGATCTGCCGGTCAGGGCGGCTGGCCACCAGTTCCTCGAACCGGGCCACACGTTCAGTTGGGGCGTTGAACAACAGGAAGCCGTCGAGGTAACGGAGTTTCATGCGGCCCTCGGCCGAAATGGCCAGTTGAACATCGTCCAGGTCGCGCTGCAGGCCGTGCTGCTGCTGTATGGCGCGCATGCGGGCGACCACTTGGTTCTGCAACAGGGCCGGGGGGGCTGCGCGCTCGGTGAACAGGCCGCCTTTTTCCGAGGACCGGGATGTGGAGCCCTCTTCGGTGGCGCCCTTGCGCAGGTACTCCTGCACCGAGCCGAAGTAGCGCAGGCCCGGCACCAGGAAACGGTATTCGAACCGGTTGTTTTCCGCCAGGAAACCGCGCACGCCGGCAAGGTCCAGGTTCGGAACAAATGATGCGGCATCGATGGTGTGCCCGGGCGCATGAATGAAAAAGCGGTGGTTGAACTCGATGAGCACCGGCCCTTTGCGCGCCTTGGCCAGTTCGGTCTCCAACAAAAATTCCACCACATCAAAATTGCAGCGCTCCATGCCGTAATTGTAAACGGTTGGGCCAAGGGAATCGGGAATGAAGGCACTGCGGGCCTTCGAACTGCCGAACACCGGTATTTCCTGGGGGTCCGTGGAAGTGATCAGCCGCCTCACTTTGGCCGGATTGCCATCGGGGTCGGCGAAAATGATGCGGTGGAGCAGGAATTGGTCAAACAGCAGGGCCACCACCCAGAAAGTGACGAGGAAGAAGATGCTGTTCCGTAACAGGGTCCGCATGGGTTCAGAATTGGAAGTAGATGAACTGGTTGCGGGAATCCGAGCCGAAAAGGAAGATCAGCACGAGCATGGTTACAACGTACAGGTTGTCGTACTTGAAGCGCAGGCTGCGCGGAAGGAACGTGGTGCCCAAGGCCATCAGCGAGAACACAAGCCCCATGAAGAGCTGGGCGAAGAAGCCTGAGCGCAGGTCGGCCATGGAGATCCGGAAATCGGTGAACATGTGATGGATGACCGTGAATGCGTCCGTTACATTATTCCGGAAGAAGATGCAGGAGAAAATGATGAGCGAGCTGTTCCACACCACCCAGAAGGGGCGCATGGCAGGTGCCTGCGAAAACGGCTTAAGGGCCTTGGTGCGGATCCACATGCGCTGCAGCACCATGGCCACGCCATGGAACAGGCCGAACAGGATGAAATTCCAGGTGGGGCCGTGCCAGAAACCGATCAGCACGAACACGGTGATGGTGATGATCTTCCAGCGGTGCGGACGCTTGCGGATCCAAGGCCTGTACACATAGTCGCCGATCCAGCTGGTAAGCGAGATGTGCCATTTGGACCAGGCCGCGTTCAGGTTGGTGGTGAGGAAGGGCCGGTCGAAGTTGTCCATGATGCGCACGCCCATCAGGCGCGCCGAACCCATGGCAATGTCGGTGTACCCGCTGAAATCACAGAAGAGCTGCACGGTGAAAAAGCAGGCGGCAATGGCATATTGCAGTCCGGAGGCGCTTGGCACGTTGCCATATAGCTGGTCAACGAAGGGGGCCAGGTTGTCCGCCACCACCACCTTTTTGAAATAGCCCAGCAGGATCTTGTTGATCGCATAGCGGATGTCGTCGTTGGTGGCCGGCGTTTGGGTCTTCAACTGGGGCAACAGGTTGCCAGCACGTTCGATGGGGCCGGCCACGAGCTGGGGGAAATAGCTCACATACAGCGCCATGTAGCCGAAATGCCGCTCGGCCTTCTCGGTGCCCCGGTAAACATCGAAGGTGTAGCTGAGGCTTTGGAAGGTGTAGAACGAGATCCCCAAGGGCAGGATGATCTCCATGAAAGGAGAATCATAATAAAAATTCAATCCCCCCATCAGCACCTCGAAGTTGTAGGAGAAGAAGTTCATGTACTTGAAAAAGAAGAGCAATCCCAGGTTCACCACCAGGCTGGCGACCATGTATTGCTTGCGCGCCCGCTTATCGGGGGCCTCCTCCATGCGTATGGCCGCCCAATAGTCCACCGCGGTCGAGATGAACATGAAGATGGCGAAGAATGGCTTCCAGCTCATATAGAAATAATAGCTGGCCATCAACAGCATCACCCATCTGTACTGCTTGGGCAGCAGGTGGTACAACACCAGGACGAGTGGCAGGAAAATGAGGTACTGGACTGAATTGAACAGCATCCTTTAGGCGTGCCGGGTTTTAACAAGGTCGAGCAGGTCCGTGGCATGCCGCTCCATCATCGCATGCCAGTCGAATTGATCAATGGCCAGTTGGCGCGAGGCATCCCGCATGCGCTCCCAAGCGGTGCGGTCATTGAGCAGGGTGAGCACACTGGCGGCCATGTCTCCCGCGCTTTCGTCCACCATGGCCTGCGTGCCATGCTGCAGGGGAAGGCCCTCTGCCCCCACGGGCGTGGTGGCGCAGGGCAGGCCCCGGTACAACGCGGTGATCACCTTCACTTTGGTGCCGCTGCCAAAGCGCAACGGGGCTATGAATACACGGCTGCGCCGGTAGAATGGCTCCAGGTCCTGCACGAAACCATGTAGGTGAACGCCTTCCGTTGCCGCCACGGCGGCACGCAACCGATCGTCCGCTCCGCTGCCAATAATGTCCAGCGCCAGGTCCGCGTGTGCTTTCTTCAGCCTGGGCCACACATGTTCCAGGAACCAATGCAATCCATCGGCGTTGGCAGGCCAGCTCAGCGTGCCAACATACATCAGGCGTCTTTGCGTTTCCTGGAATTGGAGCACCGGGGCATTCAGCCCGCTGTCGTCGCCTAAATGGTAGGTGGTACGGAACTTTTCTTCCGGAACGCCTGCCTGCACCAGGGCATGCTGGTCGTTCGGCGCTGCGAATACAAGGTCGGCCAGCCGGCATGCGGCCACTTCGAAACGTTCCACGCGCCAGGCCTCCGCCATCATCACCAACCGTTCGGCCATGTTGCGGCCCACCTCGCGCCCGCGGCGCCACATCACATACTCGGCATTGTGCTGGTGCAGCACCACCGGCGTGCCCTTGCCCGGCCCAGCATAAGGGAACATCTCCAAATGGTCCACCAGCACCAGCTCTGCCTGCTGCGTGGCCTTTTGGGCCAACCGGTCCAATACCTTGCTTTGGTTGCGGTATACGTTCAGCGTAGGAGCGAACATGAGGCTCCGCAGGAAATTGCCTGCCGTGCGCGGCCGGTCAACCGGCACACCCGATACCTCAATGGACGGCAGAGCGGCGCGCAACGCTCCCACATGTCCTTCATCCTGCCCTTTGAAGGGAGTAACAACGGTTATGTTGAAGTGCCCGGCCAAATGCGATAGGAGACGCCACGACTTGATCACCCCCCCGCTTTGGGGAGGATATGGCAATTGATTTGTGATGAACGCCAGCCTCGGACGCATTGTTCAGCGCCACGCACGGATCCAGTTATAGCGCAACCATTCCAACGGGCCAAGCCTTCTTTCGTTTCCACTTTTGCCCAATCCCCACCATGGTAGTGCCCTGTCCATCACTTCGATGCTTACGAACAGGAGCGGCGGCAACTGGCCATTGGCCATGGATACCGCAAGCTTTTTCAGGTCCCCGTTATCGGTAACGCCCGGCTGGCATAGGATCAGTGCGCGATCGGCGTGTTCCGTGGGCGGCAATGCCGCAAGCTGGTCGGCCGAGCTGCCCTCGATCACCACAAATCCCCCGCTTTGGCCGGCCATGGCGCGCAGCCCGGCCATGGGGGTGCCTGGTGCCACGGCCACCGGCCCCGCGGCGGCCATGGAGCGCTGCGCCAGCGTGCTACTCCAAAACACCGTGTTGCCCCGTGCGGCCAGCACATGGGCCAAGCGGCCGGTGGTGGTGCCCACGGCCTCGGTGCCGCTTGCACCGCAAACCAGCACCGCCTGCGGTCCGTCACCGCGCAATTGCTCCAACAGGGCGGCCAATTTGGACAATTCGGTGTAAGCGGCGGAATCCGTGGCGGCGGCAAACCCATCCACGCCAGGGTGGGAGCTGAAGGGGATCTGCGCGGCAGGCACCGTTCCCGGAAAAACTTGCTGCAAGCTGGCGGTGCCTTGGAATTTTCCCCCGACCAAAGCGCGTGCGATCAGCAGCACCACGGGCGCCATCAACGCCAGCAGCACCACGGCCGCGAATAGGATCACCGGGTTCGGGAAGGCCGGTTTAAGGCTGGTGAGGTAGGCCGGCGTGGCCACCAGCACCTCCGGCGAAAGCGCCGCGTGCTGCACGCGCAGGTTGCTCAACCGGGCCATCAATTCCTTGTTCACCTGTGCATACATCTCCTGGTCGCGCAAGCGATCGGTGAGTTTGCGGTCCAATTGCGGGATCGCGCCTTGTTGCACCAGCAGGTTCTTCCGGCGCTGCTCCACATTGTCCAGGCTGATCTGTGTACTGGCTTTGAAATTTTGCACCGTGGCCAGGATGTTGTCGCGTTGCTGGTGCAACAGGCGGACCAAGCGGTTGTAATTGGGATTGGCCGATTTTCCTTCGTCGCGCAGGACACTGATGTCCGACTGGAGTGCCGCATATTGCGAGGTCATGTCGTTGAGCAACGGGTCGGATATGCCGAAGGCCTTGGGGCTTATGGGTTTGGCCGCATCGTTGCTGCCCAGTGTCTTGGCCAATTGCTCGTAATACGCGGCCTGTACCAGCAAGGCTTCCTTCTCGCTGTCCAAGGATTTCATCGCCTCTTGGAGCAGCACAGTTGCATGCTCCATGTTGGTCACATTTTCTTCCCGCCGGAATTGCTCCAACTGGTCGCTGGTGGAGGCCAGCTGTTTCGCGTTCGACCCGATCTCCGCCTGTAGTTTGCTGATCGTGCGCTCCAGGTCCAGCCGCTGCTCTGCCAGGTGCATGGCCACATATGCATCGCCGATCGCCGCAAGCACGTCCAGCACTTTTTTCTGGGGGGCGCCGGTGTAGCTCACATTTACCGTTGTGGCCTCGGCCAGGGCCGGTTCCCCGGTCACGGCGTCCATCAGTTCCAGGGTGGCGGCCCGGCGATCGAAGAGGATGAATCCATACTCCTTGGCTTCAGCACCTTCCAGTGGCGGAACATTTCCCGTGGTCCGTGTAATGCGCACCCGGGCACTGTCCAATTGGATCCATTCGCCGAAGTTGGCCTCCTGCTCCACTTCGATCGGGGTTTGGTCCGGGCCGTACTTGCCACTGCCCACAAGGGTGAATTTGTCGCCGTTCACTTGGCGCAAGTAGAACGTGACGCCGTATGGTACCCGGGCCGCTGCCTTGGCCGAGGCGCTGTCCAATTCGGCCCGTATGGGCGAGTTGCCATAAACATCCCAGTCAAAAAGCGTGTTGGCCTGCACATGCTTGATCGCCAGCCCTAAGCGATCGACCACGTTGGCCAGCACGGGCTGGGAGGTGATCCGCAGCTGTTCGTTCAGGTAATAGTTCTTGTCGGTCTTGGCATATACTTCCTGGGGCTGCACCAGTCGGTTGGGGTCGTCGTGGCGCATGGGCGTGGCGATCAGTATGCTCGTTCTGCCGGGGTAGCTGGGCTGCACGGAAACGATCAGGATTATGGCCAGCGAGGACAGCGCCAGGAATGAGAGCACGAGCAGGGGCCACGCTCGCAGGTAGCGCCGAATAAATGTTTTCAGGTCTGTTTCCTCCATGGGGTCAATGGCCATGCAGATCGGTTATTTATGGAGCGTGGCGTACAGGCTGATCACGGAGAGCATGAGCGTAAGGGCGCCCAGGATCAAGTTGGGGTCGCGGCCGGAGAATACGCGGCGCCTCAAGGGGTCCACTACGATCACATCATTGGGTTGCAGGTAGAAGCGCGGGTCGCCCAGTACGGCCTGGTCCAACAGGTCAACATGGTAAAGGTGGTTGGTTCCTTCCCGGCTCCGGATCACGCGGATCCGCGTGCGGTCGGCCAATACGGTCATGTCGCTGGCCAGCGCAAGGCCCTCCAACAAGTTCGCCCGGTTATTGTAGATCGGGTATTTGCCTGGCCGGTTCACCTCCCCAAGCACGGTGATGGTGAAGTTGAGCAGCACCATTTTCACTGAAGCGTCGGAATAAATGCTGCTTGCCTGCGCCAATACGGCCTGCTCGGCCTGGTCGATGCCCATGCCGGCCACATGTACTTGCCCGATCTCAGGCAGCGTGATGTTGCCGGTTGAATCCACCGTATGACCGATCACGTAAGGATGCTGGATCGAACGGTAAAGGTCCATGTTCTGCGCATTGGCTTGCGGCACTATGTCACGGATCAAATTGCTGTGGTCAACTGTTACCATGAAAACGTCCCCGGGCCGAATGTTGAAGGAGGGCTCCTTGGCCGGCCAGCCCTTATCCACCAAAGCTTCCCAAGGGATGTTGGCATTCTGGTCCTGCAGGAGCACGATCTTGCGGTTGCCCACACAACCGGCCAAGAACAGCACGGCGATCAGTAGCAAGGGTGCGGTACGAAGTGGCCAGGGGCGGTGCGTGCGCATGCGTTGGGCTTTGCGAAATATGAACTCCGGCCCGCAAAGATGGTGGCGAACAGTTTAGTGCGGAGGACATTTACTGAAGAAAGTCAACAACCGATATTTGCCGCCGCATAACATGGCCCGCTACGAGCGTTACCTCTACCTTATCCTGGAACTTGGTGCGCTGGCGGCATCATTCGCATTGGCGGTCGGATTGACTTTCGGCCACGGCCCGGTGCCGGACGAGCAGGTGCTCAGGCTATTGCTGGGTTGCATGGCACTGATCTGGGTAGTGGTTTCGCTGTTGGGCGCTTTCCAACCCGTGGAGCGCAGGTTGGGCGGCGCCGAGGTGGTCCGCGACCTGGCCTACGCCTTGGTCATGGCGATCTTCGGTACCCTGGCCGTTAGTTACATGGTGGACATACAGGGAGCGCCGCCCCGGCTGTTCACCTGGCACTTCGTCATATTCGGGTTCATGGTCACAGCGGCACGCCTGATCATTTGGATGTCCATCCGAACTTACCGTTCCGCGGGATTCAACTTCAAACGCATTGCCATTGTGGGCAACAACGAGGTCAGCCGCAAGTTCATCAGTGAGGTGCAAGCACACCCGCATTATGGCTACAAGGTCATGGGAATTTTCCATGCCCACGAGGCCCGGCGCGGTGAGGATACCCTGCCGCTGGAGCAGTTCGATGAGTTCGTGGCCGGCAATAATGTCGACCAAGTGTACTTCGCCCTGGACCGCATGGATGACAAGGCCTTGGGAATGATCCGGTTCTGCAGCATGCGCAACGTGCGGGTACTCATGATCGACCCGCTGCTGGCAGAGCTGAACGGCACCGGCTTCCGGACCTACGTGGACGACAGCGGGTACATCGCCTTGCTGGCGATCAACCCCGTGAAGTACAGGAATTTCCTGGGCCGCATGGCCAAGCGCGCATTTGACCTGGTGTTCAGCATTTTTGTTGTTGTATTCATTCTCAGTTGGCTGTTCCCGGTCCTGGCGGTGTTGATCAAGCTTGGTTCACCCGGCCCTGTGCTGTTCATCCAGCAGCGCACCGGGCTGGTGAACAAGCCTTTCGGCTGCATGAAATTCCGCACCATGCGCCAAAACAAGGATTCGGACCGGGTGCAGGCCAGGACCAATGATCCGCGCATAACACCCTTGGGCCGTTTCCTGCGGAAGACGAACCTGGATGAAATGCCCCAGTTCATCAATGTGCTGTTGGGGCAAATGAGCGTTGTTGGGCCCCGGCCGCACATGTTGGCACACACCGAGGAATACAGCCAGCTCATAGGAACCTACATGGAGCGGTTGTGGCTGAAACCTGGCATCACCGGTTTGGCACAGGCCAAGGGCCTGCGGGGCGAAACACGGGAGCTGCAAATGATGAAGGACCGCGTGGATGCGGACCGGTACTACATCCAGCATTGGTCGCTGTGGCTTGATATCTACGTCATCATGCTCACCGTGTGGAACATGGTAACCCTGAAAAAGCAAGGAGCGTGAAGCTGCGCAAATTGCTCCGGAAGCTGCCTGTGAAAAAAGGCCAGCGTGAACTGGTGGGCGGTGGGGCGGTGGCCTTTTTGTACCGCATCATCGGCCTGGTCTTCACCTATGGGCTCATGCTGGTGATCGCCAGGCGGTTCGGCCCCGAGGGCAACGGTTATTTCAACCTGTTCACCGCCTGGATGGCGGTGCTTGGCGTGTTGGCCACCATGGGCCTGAGCAGTTCCAACGTGCGCTCAGTGGCCGAGTACAGTGCAAAGGGTGAGTGGGGCCGGCTGCGGCCACTGCACAATGGCGTGCTGCGCACGGTGTTGCCTTTTGCGGCCATGCTGTCGGTGCTGCTTTTGGCATGGCGGCTGGCCGTGCTGCATGACTGGGCCGGCGATGGGGGCATTCCTCCGTCCGTTATGCTGGCCATGGCGCTGGTGCTGCCCTTCAGCGCATTGCAGTTGGTGAACGTGGAGTTCATCCGGGGCACGAAACGCGTGGCCGTTTCCGAATTGCTGAGATCGCCGGCGGTGCTGGGCCTCACCTTGCTGGGTGTGGCGCTGGCAAGCGGCGGGCCTTTCATTCCCGTGGTGGTGAATGCCGTGGTGATCGCGGGCTGTGCGGTACTTAGCTTCTACTTGGTGCGCCGCTACGTGCGCCAGATCGAGCGCAGCAACAACGCCAAGCGCCTGCCCATAAACATGCGTGAGCACCTGGCGCTGGCCTTGCCCATGATCATTACGGCGCTGTCCAGTAGCCTCAACGGCAGGCTGGATACGATCATGCTTGCCTGGTACCGCCCTTCGGACATCATTGGCATTTATGGTACGGCGGTGAAGATCTCCATCGGGATTGAATTTGTGATCGGGGCCATAAAGACCATAGCCATGCCGCAGATCGCCGGCATGTACCATTCGGGCCAACACGATCAGCTGAGGGAAACCCTGAACTATGCTGCCAAATTGGTGTTCTGGACCACGGCCCCCGTATCCGTGCTGCTGATCATTTTCGCCAAGCCGATCATGGGTTTTGTAGGCCCGGAATTCACCGAAGGGGCCACGGTACTGCGGATCATGACCATTGCGCATTTCATTTCGGCCAGTTCAGGCATGGTCGGTGCCTTCCTCAACATGACCGGTGGCCAGGTGGCCTTCAGCCGCATCGTGGTGGTTTCAGTGATCATCAACCTGATCCTGAATTTTGCCCTTATACCGCCCTACGGCATGCTGGGCGCGGCGGTGGCAGCGGGGGTCACCCTCAGCCTTTGGAATATTGCAGGCGCGGTGTACATCTACCGCAAGCACGGCATCAACATGTATTATGTTCCGGGCTTGAACTACAAGGCCAGGCATGGACGGACCAAACCCTGATACCGCGCGAATGCCGCGCATCTTCGTAGTGGGCGCCGCGAAAAGCGGCACCACCACCTTGGCCCATCAATTTGCGCGGCATCCGCAGGTATACCTGCCCATGGCCAAAAAGGAACCGCACTTCTTTTCCTTCGGGCGTGAAAAACCGGAATACACCGACAAGGCCTTTGTGCGCACGTTGGTTTGGCGCGAACGCGCGTACACCGCGCTGTATCGTGGGGCAGGGGAGGGCGTGCATGCGGCGGATTGCTCCACCTCCTACCTGTACAGGCATTCGGTTGCCATCCCCCATTTGCTGGCCACCTACGGAAAGGCTGCGGCAGGGCTCAGTATTTCCGCCGTACTGCGCGATCCGGTGGAAAGGGCCTACAGCCATTGGTTGTACCTGGTGCGCAACGGCCATGAGGACCTTGCTTTCGAGGAGGCCATAGCCCCAAGCACCGTGGAGCGGCGCATGCGCCAACGCTGGGGCTTCGACTACCTCGGCTATGGATGCTATGCCGGGGCGGTGGGTGCTTTCCAAGCTGCGTTCCCCCAATTCAAAGTGTATTTGTTCGAGGACCTGAAAGACCTGCAGGGCACATTCGATGACATGTGCGACAGGGCCGGCCTGCAACGGTTTCCCGTGGAGGAGGTGCGTTCCAATCCGGGAGGTATACCGAAGAGCAAATGGCTCGTGCGGCAGATCCGCCGGAATCCCATCGCCCGCTCGCTATCGCATGTGCTGCCCACCGGGTGGCGAAATAAGGTGCGGGCCCAGAGGGACCGCATGCTCAAGCAGGCGCTGGAGCGGCCACCGATGCCCGAGGCGGCGCGCCTTCAGTTGAATGCATATTATCGCGACGATGTACAGCGCTTGGCCAACCTGATCGGCCGCGACCTGGGTAATTGGTGCAAATAGCATGGGGCCGGAATTGCCAAAATGCCTTTTCGTGGGTACGGCCAAAGCCGGGACCACAACGCTGGAGCATGCCTTGCGCGCCCACCCACAGGTGGCGATACCGCGGAAGGAGACATTCTTCTTCGACCATGAATGCATGGGCGGGGGACGATTGCCCTACCCCATGCAACGCGACCCTTCCACCGTTGTAACATCGGCCGGGGCATACAAGGAACTGTACGCCGGTCATGGCCGCCCCATGCCGGTTGAGATCGGTACCGGATACCTTTATCATCACCGGACCGCCGTACCCGGGATCAAGCAGTTGTTGGGGCCCGGGGTACGGATCGGCATGGTGCTCCGCGACCCGGTGGAACGCGCATGGTCCTCGTACATGCACTTCGTGAAGGATACCCACGAACAATTGAGCTTCCGGGAATCACTGGCACAGGAACAGCAGCGCAGGGATGAGGGCTGGGATTTCATGTGGCATCATGTTGCCATGGGCATGTACGCACGTCAAGTGGCGGCCTACATCGAGGCCTTTCCCGATGTGGGCATTTTCTTTTTCGAGGATCTAAGGGACAATGGCCCGGCTTTCATGCAGCAGGTTTTCCGGTTCCTGGGCCTGGAGCCGATCAGTGCACCGCGGGTGGCCGCCAAGAACCCATCGGGAGTGCCGAAATACCGTGCGTTGCAGCGGTTGATCACCACCGACAATGCCGTAAAGCGGCTCATCCGGCCGGTGGTACGGGCAATGCTGCCGGAGCACAAGCGCAGCAAGGCCCGGAAGTTCCTGAAGGAGAAGAACCTGGCCAGAGGCGCCGCCATGGCGCCTGCTGACCGGTTGTGGCTGCGCGATACCTATGCCAAGGATGTGAGCGACCTTTCGGGGCTGCTGGGGCAGGACCTTTACGCGAAATGGCGCTGGTAGAACGGGCGAACACGGACCTACGGGGGCGGCCATGGCCTTTCCGCCATCGCGGCAGGGCGGTGTGGTTGCTCGCCATCATGGTGACCGTCATCTGGCGGATGCTCACCATTAGCCACATGAGCCTGGTGGTGGGCGCATTGGAGCTTGTCGGGGTGGTGCTGGCGATGCTATGGGTCGCTTGGCGCTTGGTGCAACGCTGGCTCCAGGATGATTGGGCCTTGAACGGCCCCGATGCCTTTGTGCTGCTGTTGTGCCTGCTGCCGATCACATCCGCCTTCGGTGCCAAAAGCGAATTCGGCCAACCGTTTGTGTGGGGTGTATTGGCCTTCAAGGATTATTACCTGCTGTTGGGGCTGCTGCCCATTTTCCACTGGCTGCGCAAGGGTTGGATCGGTGTGGCAGAGCTGGAAAAAGCCATGCTGCTCATGGCCTGGGCATGCCTGGCGTATTTCTACTTCGCCACCCTGTTCATCAATCCGGCCCCATACCAGGACACCCCGTTGGCGGGTGCCAATGAGGTGAAGGGCGGCGGGGTCTACTACCGATTCAACATGGCCGCCATCTATTTCGGGGCCATTTTTTACACCGCCAAGGCGTTCAAGACATTGCGCTGGGTCAACTTGGCCTATGCCCTGCTGTTCGCCGGTTATGTGATCATCTTCCGCATGGACCGAACTTCCATGGCCGTTACGGCCGTGGGCATGCTGGGCGTGGTATTGTTCCATGTGCCCTGGGCGCGGTTGGCCAAAGTGCTGCTGGCCGTTTTAGTGCCGGTGGCCCTGGCCGCATTGCTCGTTTTGCTTTTTGCCCCTTCCAAGGTGGAGCAATACAAGCACATGTTCCTGGATGCAGTTGAAACCGTAATGGGCCAGGATTCAGGGGCAACCCCGGTATCGGTGCGTACTTCCGAGGTGGCCATTGCCAAGCGGCAGGTTGAAAAGCACCCATGGCTGGGCAATGGGCGGATCAGCCGCACCTGGCAGGACCTTGGCTACGAGAAGTGGCTCGGCTTCTTCTACCCGGCCGATGTGGGCATGCTTGGCCTGGTGTTCATTTACGGCTATCCCGGCATGCTGGTGTTATACGCGGTGTACCTGTTGGCCGGATGGTACATGTTGCGGGTACGGGGGCGCAGGGACGATGTTTTCTTCATCAGCTGCCAAATGCTGGCCCTCGCCCTTTTCCTGGATTCGCTGACCAATGGCCAATTGACCCAAATGCCCGGGCAAGGGCTGCTGTTGATGTTATTGATGCACTGGTATGCATCGCGCCAAGCGAATGCGCGCAAGGCCATGCCTGTGGCCTTGGATCCCCGGCCCGTGCTGACCACCTATCGCAGATAAAGCCAGAAAAACCGCCGGGCCACGTTCGTGGCCCGGTACATGGGCATGGCCAGGGCAGGCGTGCGGATGTGGTCCCAGCTGGCCGGGAACGTGTAGCCGAACTCCCGCATATAGGGCCCGAAAATGTATTTGGCATGCCGCTTCGCCCGGTCGGTAGTGAACATTTCGGTGTAGTGCCCGCGGCTTTCCTTGGCGGTGCTGTTGCCCACGGGCAGCGGCCTCACCTGTTCAATGCCCAGTGATCGCAACGCCTCCGCAAAGTCTTCCTGCAGATGCTCGTAACGGATCACCTTGTCGAAGCGCTTATGGTCCAGGATCGCCCAGCTAGCGTACGGCACACGGTGGTTGCGCAGGAACCATTCCGTAAAGTCCAGGTTGCGCCCCACGATCTCCTTGTGGCTGCGCCGGTTCCACCAGTACATCAGATGCTTGCGCAGGAAGCCGTGCTTGATCTTGTGGGCACTGGCGTTGCTGTACCGCCCTTCGTGATCGCTGCGCACCTTGAAGTAGGTGCTCACGGTGATGTCCATCGGATCGCGAAGGCCCGATATCACGCGGTAGGTGCGTTGGTCCTTGTTGGCCGCTTTCAGGAAATCGGTGCGGTACAGGGCATGCTTGAAACAGAATTCCCGGGCACCGTACTGCTCCACCAGCTCGCGCGAAATTGCGGTGCTGGCCGTTTGCGGAAGATTCACGAAAACGAACCGGTGCCGGTCACTGATCACCATGCCAGAACAATTGCGAGTGGCAAAGAAAGAGGACAAGGCGGATCCGGTGCTTGTAACCACAATTTTATCTCCGTCTGGCGGTGAACGGTGCTTTGTCCCAATTTTGCAAACCCAGCATCAAAGGGCCAAGTGCCCTTACCCGCCCACCATGCAATTGCAGCGACCGGAACCGGCCCCAGGCACATTTTGCCCGCAGTTCCTTGTTGTGGGTGTGGTGAAAGGCGGGACCACCGCGCTGTACAACCTGCTGGCCCGGCATCCGGCCATCTATTTGCCGCCCATCAAGGAAACGCACTTCTTCGCACGGGCCGATATGCACCCCCAGGATTTTGCACGGGAATACAAGCTCGATGTGGAGCGCGATCTGGACCGGTACATCAAGGACGGCATGAAGGAAGTGGTGCATAGTGCCCACGTGGTGGACCCCGTTCATTACCGCGCTCTTTTTGCCCAGGCGTCGCAGGGCCAGGTAACCGGTGAGGTTTGTCCATCCTATGCCTGCTCCCCGTCCGCTGCGGCCGCCATACGCCAAAGTGGGCCCAACGCACACATTTTCTTCGTGTTGCGCGACCCGGTAAAAAGGGCATGGAGCCAGTACCTCATGAACCTGCGGGAGGGCAAGACCACGGAGCAGGATTTTCTGGTAGAGGTCCGGCGTGATGCAGAACGATCGCGAACAGGTTGGGGCGTGAATCATCAATACCTGGCCCTTGGCATGTACAGCGCCCAGGTGGAGCGTTTCATGCAGCTCTTCCCCAAGCACCAGGTGCATGTGCTGCTGCACGAGCAATTCAAGGCATCGCCCGCCGATGTGCTGCGCCAAGTGCTGGTCCCGCTGGGCCTGGAGCTGCCGGCGAGCCTTGACATCGGCGGCAAGTTCAACGAGGCCGCATTGCCGCGCAACGCCACGATCAATCGGCTATTGGTGCGCTCCGGCGCGTTGGCCAAGGTCAAGGCATTGGTGCCGCGGAAGTTCCGCTCGGGTTTCAAACAGATTTTGTACTCTGGCCGTTCATTGCCGGAACTGCCCGCCGCCCAGGCCGAGGAATTGTGGAAGTATTATGCCAGCGACGTGGATGCCCTGTCCGCCATGATCGGCATGAACCTGCGGCAATGGTGGGGGCCAAAACAAGATCGCGCATGAAACACATTTTCATCGTGGGCAATTCGCGCAGCGGCACTACCATGATGTTGCGGGTGATGAACAATCATTCGCAGGTGCATGGCATCAATGAACCCCACTTCTATGGCACTTACTGGGCGCCAGCGGATGATGGGCGGCCAGTGGACCGGCAGGCCGCCGAAAAGCTGTTGGAACGCCTGTTGACCCGGCAGCGCGACGGCTTTTTTGCGGAGGTGGTGGCCGGTAAATACGGGGACGATGCGCGCGCCATTGCTTCACGCCTGCCCCAGCAGGCCGACCGCAAGGATGTTTATGCCGCGTTCATGGCCCACGAAACACAGCGGGCCGGCAAGTCGGTCGTTTGCGAAAAAACCCCGCAGAACATCTTCTATATCGCCGAGTTGAAGCGCCATTTTCCAGGGTGCAAGGTGGTGGTGATGTACCGCGATCCCCGTGCGGTCCTGTTCTCCCAAAAGCGCAAATGGATGCGTAAGGAACTGGGCATGGCCGGCATGCCGGACCGCGAGGTGCGCAGGCTGCGGATGAACTATCACCCGTACACCATCTCGCGCCTTTGGAATGCCAGTTTTGATGCGGCCAAAGCGTACCGCAATGATGCCGATGTGGTGCACGTACGCTTTGAGGACCTTACCGCGCGGCCCGGGGAGACCATGCGCGATCTGTGCCATGCCGTGGGGTTGGAGTATGAGCCGGCCATGTTGCTTGTGCCCCACGCCGGAAGCTCGAATGCCATGGATGACCTGGACAAGAAAGGTATCCGCACCGACCGGGGTGAAAGTTGGAAACAGGGTTTGTTCCCGGCCGAGGTGGCCATTTGCCAGCGCACCAGCGGAAGCAGGATGGCGCATGTGGAATATGAGCTGGTGCCGACGCGGGCATCCGCCACCCAGATCCTGGCCCAATGGATGACCTTCCCATTCAAACTGACAGGCGCTTTCCTGCTCAACCTGCACCGCATGCGCAACCTGGCACACACCGTGGGCCGGCGCTTGAAGCCCGCCACATGAAACGTGTACTGCTGTTCGGCCTGCCATTCGTGGCAGCCCCAGACCATGGGCAGGTGGTGAAGGAAGTATTGTCCTGGGACCCCGCAGCCCCCATGGCGGGCAAACTGCCGTTGCTGAGCACGCCCAACGTGGACCAGGTGGTGAAACTGCACCGGCAAGAGAATGCAACATTGCTGTCCCGTGTCGCCGATGCGGCCTATGTGCTGCCCGATGGGCAGCCTTTGGTATGGGTAAGCCGCTGGAAGAAACATGCCCGGTTGCCCGCAAGGCTCGCGGGCAGCGACCTTTTTCCCGCGCTGTGGAAGGAATTGGCGGCAGGTGCCCGCCCTGTTTTCATGGTGTTGCCCAATGAGGAGGTGGCCGCGGTGCTTCACGCGCAGAACCCCGCAATGCGCCATATCGTCCCTCCTTTTTATGGCCATGCCGATCTCGCGGCACGCGACCGGCTGGCTGATTCGATCACGGCGGAATTGCTGCGTTTCCCGGTTCCACTGGTGTTCATGGGCCTGGGTTTTCCCAAGCAGGAATGGCTCGCTTTGGAAGTGATCAAGCGCCTTGGGGAACACCGGGCCCCGATGCCGCTTTTTCTGCTCCTGGGCGCATCTTTCGAGTTCCACACCGGCATGAAAAAGCGCGCACCGGTGTTCTGGCAAAAGCTGGGCCTGGAGTTCATGCACCGTTTCCTTTCGGAGCCAACCCGCATGTTCAGGCGCTATTTCGTGGAGGACCTCGCATTCTTCAGGCTCGCCCTGCGGGAAATGCGGGCACGTTAAGCCCTGGCCGGCCCGGTTATCTTTGGCAGGCATCATGAGCACGACCACGACCAAGAAAAAGGACTCGTCCATGGCCTTCGTTTCACCGCCGGTGGACCAGGTGGGCATTGAGGAACGGGTGGCCCGGATCAAAACACGCAGCATAAAAAAGGAGGCGAAGGTGCAAGGCATGAAGCTCGCACTGAGCATGATCGACCTCACCACCCTGGAGGGGGCCGACACACCCGGAAAGGTGCGCCAGATGTGCTACAAGGCCATGCACCTGCACGACCAATTACCGGACCTGCCCACCGTGGCCGCGGTATGTGTGTACCCCACCTTGGTAAAAGCGGCCAAACAAGCGCTGGACGGCAGTGCGGTGAAAGTGGCCGCCGTGGCCACCGCCTTCCCCAGTGGCCAGGCCCCGCGACCGGTGAAGATCGCCGACACGAAGTACGCCGTGGCCGAAGGCGCTGATGAGATCGACATGGTGATCAGCCGCGGGAAGTTCCACGCGGGCGAATACGACTTTGTGCACGATGAAATAGCAGCGGTGAAAGAGGCCTGTGGAAAGGCCCGTCTGAAGGTGATCCTGGAGACCGGGGAACTTGGCACGTACGGCAAGGTGCGCCTGGCGAGCGATATCGCCATTGCGGCGG
This sequence comes from Flavobacteriales bacterium, assembly GCA_044507815.1. Taxonomy (GTDB): domain Bacteria; phylum Bacteroidota; class Bacteroidia; order Flavobacteriales_F; family PHOS-HE28; genus PHOS-HE28. The sequence continues at coordinate 50,784 of JBIQIX010000001.1, forward strand.
GGGCCGATTTCATCAAGACCAGCACGGGCAAGATCAGCCCGGCGGCAACCATGCCCGTTACGTTGGTGATGTTGCATGCCATACGCGATCATTACCTGCGCACCGGCACCATGATCGCCATGAAACCGGCCGGTGGTATACGCACCAGCAAGGAGGCGCTGCATTATTTGATGATGGTGCAGGAAGAGTTGGGGCCGGAGTGGCTCGATCCACATTGGTTCCGCTTCGGCGCCAGCAGCTTGGCCAACGACATACTCATGCAGTTGCAGAAAGAGGCCGACGGACGCTACCAGAACGCGGATTATTTCAGCATCGATTAGCAAGCCGTATTCAGCGGCCAACCGGGGTTGCAGGTACCCTGTTCCGCGATAGGGTACCGCGGTGCCGCACGGCACGAATTCCATCATCCCCATCCGGTTCCCGGGTTCCGATGGCTGGTCCTGGAAATGTCCCGGCCAATAGCGTTTCACTGCCCGATCAGTACAATGGTGCCGGCCACGATCAGGGCCGCGCCCAAGGCGGTCTTGAGTGTTATGGCCTCGCCCAGGAAAAGCATGGCCAGCACGATGGTCAAGGCTACGCTCAGCTTGTCCACCGGTGCCACTTTGCTTACATCGCCCACCTGCAGCGCCTTGAAGTAGAAGAGCCACGACAGCCCCGTGGCCAAGCCTGAAAGAACGAGGAAAAGCAGGTCCTGCTTGGGTACATGGGCCAGACCCTTAGCTTGGCCGCGTACCAGCACCACTGCCCATACCATGATCAAGATCACCACCGTGCGTATGCCCGTGGCCAGGTTGGAAGGCATATTCGCAACACCAAGCTTGGCGAAAATGGCCGTGAGCGAGGCGAAGAAGGCCGAAAGAATGGCATAGGTCCACCACATGGTACAGGGTTTTTGATGCCTCGGGCCGCAACTCAGTTCAGTGCATACATCTTTCCCGGCAAGCTGCGCACCACGCCATTGAATTCCAGGTTCAACAACAGGCCGGCTGCTTTGTGCTGGGCCATTTTGCTGCGGAAACAAAGCGTGTCGATATCGATCTTGCCCTGGGTACGGATCAGGTCCACAAGGGTCTGCTCATCGGGCATCAGTTCACTGAACAAGGTGGGCTGCACCGCCTGTTTGGCCGCGGCGGCAGCATCCCACTGCATCAGCTGCAATACATCGGCGGCGTTGGTGACCAAGTGCGCCTTGTTCTGCTGGATCAAGCGGTTGCAGCCGATGCTGCGCTCGTCGGCGGGCCGGCCGGGGATGGCCATCACGTCGCGGTCGTAACTGTTGGCGATGTCCGCGGTGATCAATGAACCGCCCTTTGGGCCGCTTTCCACCACCACGGTGCAATCGCCCAATGCAGCGATCACCCGGTTGCGCGCCGGAAAATTCCCAGGTGCGAAGGGCGAGCCGCTGGGCACCTCGCTCACAAGACCGCCAATCCCGGTCATTTCCTTGGCGGTTGCCGCATGTTCACCAGGGTACACACGGTCCAGCCCATGCGCCACACAGGCAACAGTGGGCAACCCGCAGCGCATGGCAGTGCGGTGGGCAATGATGTCAATGCCGTACGCCAACCCGCTGATGATCGTGGCGCCGCTGGCCGCCAGCCCTTCCACCAATTCCTCGCATTGCCGCTTGCCATGCGCGGTAGGCGTACGTGTGCCCACAATGGACACGCTTCGCAACGGGTCGAGGTTGGCTTGGCCACGCACATAAAGCAGTACGGGCGCATCCGGGCAGTTCACCAGGCGGCGCGGGAAATCAGCGTCGAGGTAAAACAGCGGCCGCACCCCCTGGCGCTGCACGAAGTCCCATTCCTTGGCGGCGGCTTTCAAAACCTCCTTGCCCATGATGGAGGACTTGAGCACAGGCCCGATGCCAGGCACTTTGTCCAGCGACCGCTTTACGGCCGGATCGGTGAAAATGGGGTCCACGCCGCCGCAGTAGGCCACCAGGTTGCGTGCATTCACGGGGCCGATGCCCTTGAGCATGGAAAGGGCAATGCGGTGTATCCACTGGGGGTCGTCCATGGGGTGGGGGCGATCGCTACATTCGCCGTCGAAGGGTGGAGGCCCAAAGTAAGCCCGATGAAGTCCATTGCCGCGCTGTGCGCTTTCCTGCTTTTCGGGGCCGCCGCGGCCCGTGCGCAGGGGCAGTTGCCCGGTCGGCTGGAGGGGCGCGTGCTCGATGCAACCGACAAGCAGCCGCTGCCCGGGGCCAGCATTGTGGTGGGCACCGTGGCCGCCACGGCCGACGAGGGCGGGCATTACGCCTTGAGCCTTCCGGAAGGCGAATACACCTTGCGGTCCAGTTTTATCGGCCATGCTGAGAAAAGCATGCGCACCGAGGTGAGAGCGGGTGAAACCACCGTTGTGGATGTACTGCTGGAGGCTGTACCGGCGCAGTTGGACATAGTGGTCGTTAGTGCGGGCCGGTTCGAGCAAAAGGTGGGCGAAGTGACCCAGTCCTTGAGCGTGCTGCCCGCGCAGATCATTCGTGACAGGGCCACGGTGAACCTGGCCGATGCGCTGGACCAAGTGCCCGGTGTGGTGGTGATCGATGGAGATCCGCAGATCAGGGCCGGCAGCGGCTTCAGTTACGGGGCGGGCAGCCGGGTAATGATGCTGGTGGACGATCTGCCGATCCTTAGTGGCGACATCGGGCGGCCCAATTGGACCTTCCTGCCCATTGAGGACGTGGCCCAGGTGGAGGTGATCAAAGGGGCCAGCAGTGTGCTGTACGGCAGTGCGGCCCTGAGCGGGGTGATCAATGTGCGTACGGCATGGCCGCTGGAGCAGCCGCGCACGCGTGCCACCGTGCTGGCAGGCACCTACGATGCACCGGGCAGCGCCAGGGCCAAATGGTGGCACCATGGTGCACCTGTGCTGGGCGGCGCCAGTTTCATGCACGCACAGCGCTACAACAAGCTGGACCTTGTGCTTGGCGGCAACGCCTACGCTGACCAAGGCTATATCGGGCCGGAACGCATTGCGCCCGACAGCCTCTCGCGCGACCCGTTCCGACTGAATGATGCCGCCTATGAACGGCGGGCCCGTTTCAATTTCGCCGCCCGTTGGCGCAACCAACGAATAAAAGGACTGAATTACGGATTGGCGGGCAATGCCATGAAAAGCCGAAGCACCAGCGTGTTCCTGTGGGACGACCTTGATCGCGGGCTATACAGGCCGGCACCCGGGACCACCACATTTACCGAGGGCACCCAGTTGTACCTGGACCCCTTCGTGAACTATACCGGGGAAAAAGGAACCCGCCACACGCTGCGTGGGCGCTGGTTCCATCGGCAATTCGATAACACCGGTGGCCAGGGCAACGGCAACGACATGCTGTTCGGCGAGTACCAACTACAACAGAAGCTGGACTGGGCAGGACCCCTGGTGGCCACAGCGGGCATCACGGGACAGCAGGTGCAAAGCCATGCAGAACTGTATAGCGCGAATCCTGCGGGCGATGGTGAAAACACCGCCAACAATGTGGCGGCCTACCTGCAATTGGATAAAAAGTGGCTGGAGGAGCGGCTGATGTTGAGCGCCGGTGTGCGGTATGAGCAATTCAAGGTGAATGAGTTGGTGCAGTCAGAGCCTGTCATCAGGGCCGGCGCCACTTACCGTGTGCTGCAGGGCACCTATGTGCGGGCCAGCTATGGGCAAGGCTTCCGGTTCCCCACCATCGGCGAGCGATACATCAACACGTCCGTGGGTTCGCTCAACATTTACCCCAATCCGCAACTTCAACCCGAAACCAGCGTCAACACCGAATTCGGGATCAAACAGGGGTTCAAATTCGGCAATGTCAGCGGCTATGTGGACGTGGTGGCCTTCCGGCAGGAATTCGACCGGTATGTGGAATTCACTTTCGGGCAATGGGGATCGGATAAATCACCGGCCAACATTTTCGGCTTCGGCTTCATGAGCGTGAACACCGGCGGTGCGCGCATTACGGGCACCGAAGTGGAATTGGCAGCCAAGGGCAAAGCGGGCCAAGTTGAATTGCACATGCTGCTGGGTTACACCCACACGTTGCCGGTAAGTACAACGCCCACAGAGGCATACGCCAGCTCGGTGTCAAGCGCGGGACAAGTGGAACCGGTGAGCTACGCCAGCACCAGCTACTACACAGGGGAGAACATACTCAAGTTCAGGGTGCAGCACCTGTTCAGGGCCGATGTCGGGGCCGCTTGGAAAAGGCTTTCGGGCGGGGTGAGCCTGCGCTACAACAGCCATGTGCGGAACATCGACAAGGCCTTCGGCCAGCTCGCGCAAGTGCCCGTGCCGAATAACCCGTTGCGCAACATCGGCGTGGAACAATGGATGGACGGCCACACCACAGGGGATTGGATCAGCGATGTGCGGCTGGCCTTCGCGCTTACTCCCCAACTGAAAGCGGCCTTGCTGGTAAGCAACCTCACCAACGAGGTGTACGCCATACGCCCCATGGCCATTGAGGCGCCGCGTTCCTTCAGGATACAACTCGCCTTGGACCTATGAGCGGATTACGCATGCTTGGGATCATTCCGGCGCGGTTCGCCAGCAGCCGCCTGCCCGCCAAACCCCTCGCCGATATCGCGGGCAAGAGCATGGTGCAACGCGTGGTGGAACAGGCCGTGCAGTGCCGCAAGCTCACCAAAGTGGTGGTGGCCACGGATGATGCACGCGTGGCCGATCATGTACACGCGTTCGGGGGCATTGCCATAATGACCTCCCTGGCGCACCACAGCGGCACCGACCGCTGTTGGGAGGCCCTTGAAAAATTGGGCCTGGATGACTTTGACGGCGTGGTGAACATCCAAGGGGATGAACCTTTCATTGCGCCGCAACAGATCGGGCAGGCCTGCGAGGCGTTGGCCCAGGAAGGCACCTCAATAGCTACCCTGGCGCAGGTGGTGGAGCGCGACGAGGACCTCGACGACCCGGGCGAAGTGCTGATCACCGTGGACCGGAACATGAATGCGCTGTATTTCAGCCGTGCGGCCATACCCTTCCTGCGCAACCCCGGGCAGGGGCCGCGGCATGCCCAGTTCCGTTTCCTGAAACACGTCGGCCTTTACGCCTACCGCACCGCGGCACTTGGGCAGATCGTGCAATTGCGCCCATCAACGCTGGAGATCGCCGAGTCGCTGGAGCAATTGCGCTGGCTTGAGAACGGCATCAAGGTGAAGGTCGCCATTACGGAGCACCCCTCATTCTGCGTGGATACCCCGGCCGACCTGGAATTGGCGCGAAGGAAGGCGATCGGCGATCGATCGGCACCAACCACGGCCCAGTAACGTACAAGCATTGCAAACCGTAGTTTTGTCCGGCATCATGGCGCTCGACCGTTACATACACATCCTGCTGTACGACCACGACTGCGTGATCGTGCCCGAGTTCGGCGGGTTTCTCGCGCATTACGCACCTGCGCGCCTGGACGTGCAGCGCCGGTTGGCCTATCCGCCTTCCAAAACCCTGAGCTTCAACCGGAAATTGATGCGGCAGGACGGTTTGTTGGCCGATCATGTGGCGCGGCACGAGGGTTTGGATTTCCAGGCCGCCAAGGACCGGCTGCAGGCCGAGGTGTCTGCTTGGAAGGAAAAGCTGCAGCGCGATGGCCGTTTGGAATTGGAGCGGATCGGTACCTTTTTCCACGATGCTGAAAAGAACCTGCAATTCATCCCGGATAACCGGGCCAACTTCCTGAAGGATGCCTATGGCCTTCGGCCCGTGGCGGCCGTACCTGTGCCCAGCACCGTACTACGCCTGGACCCGGCCGCTGCTGCAGAGGCAAGGCCGGAACCAGCGCCCATGCGCAAGCGGCAATGGATGGCCGCGGCGGCCGTGGCGGCCATGGCCCTTACGGCCGCCACATGGTACTTGGTGGGGAGCACTGAATTGCCGGGGCTGGTGGCCGGTAACCTGAACCTCCTGCGATTGGGCGAAACCCCACGCTATGTGCTTCCGGCGCCCCCTGCCGAGGTTGAGGCACCTCAAATGGCAGGGTTCTGGACAGCGCCTACCGGGCTGCAGGGCGTGCACACACTGCCCATTGCCGGCCCCACCGCGCCCCCGGTGGCCGTTGACCTAGGGGAGAAGCCCGAAGCCGCCGCACCGGTGCACACGGCCGTGGTTGCGGTGAGCCCCATTGGGCAACGCTTCCATATCATAGGCGGATGTTTCCTGGAAAAGGAAAATGCAGATCGTATGGTGGCCGAACTACAGGCCCGCGGCTTCGCGGCGTCCGTGATCGATAAGAAAGGAAATCTTTACCGCGTGGCCTACGGCAGTTATCCCCTGCGCACCACCGCCCTGGAAGCACTCAATGCTGTGCGCAAGGAAGAGGCGCCCGAGGCATGGTTGTTGGTGAAGTGATCCGCTCCGTTCCCCACGTTCAAATTATGGACCGACGCCGTGGCGGGTAACCACGGCCAATCACACGATGGTGACCAAATACATCCTCTCCTGGGCCGCTTTGTTCATGTTCAGCGCCGCTTCGGCGCAGGTGGTCATGGAGCCACCGGCCAGAACAATCAACGTTGGCAAGGCCGAGGTGACCTCGCTGGCCATTGCGCCCAAGGGTGATCGAATCCTGGTGGGCACTGATAAGGGCGCCGAACTGTTCGATATCGTGCAAGGAAAACGGGTGGCGAAATTCCCCTACAACGAGGATGGAAGCACCGTGGTGTACCACACCGCATTCAACGATAACGGCGAATTCGTTGTGCTGATCGGTTATGCCGGCACGCGCGAAGTGTGGGACGTGAAGGACGGGAAACAGGACAAGATGATCAATCGTCACAGATGGATCCCCGATGCCATCCGCACGCGCGATCTCGGGCTGAAGAAAGGCAATTCATCCTTTGACCGTTTCTACCAACAATCAGAGGCCGAGCACAACGGCATTGTGGCAAAGGCCGATAAGGATGGCACGGTGGTGTTCACGAATGCCGATGGCGACGTGGTGCAAAAGCTCGTTTATGCCACCAACAAGGACCAGCACCATCGCGCGCCCTGCCTTTTCCACGACGGGCAATTCATCACCGGCACCGATGATGGCCGCGTCCTGTTCTACGATCTGGCCAAGCCCTGAGCCCGAAGCGCGTCAAGCACCCGCCGCACGTGCTGTTGAGCGCCTGAGCGGCTGCTGAAGGCCATCCGGACAAGGCCCTGGGGGTCCACCAGAAAGGTTGCCCGGTCCTTTAGGCCGAGAAAACGGCCGAGGCCAAAGGCATTGTAGGCCTGGTCGTCCGGATCGCTCAGCAGGGTGAACGGCAGTTGGTGCTGCCGGGTGAACGCGCGGTGGGCGGCGGGTGGGTCGGCGCTGATGCCAATGACCTTCACCCCGCTGGTTTCAAAGCGCGGGAATGCATCGCGGAAGGCACATGCCTGCCGTGTGCAAATGAACGTGCCATCCTTTGGATAGAAGTAGATCACGGCCCAACTCGCGATAAGCGTGCGCAGGCGCGCCATTCCGCCATCAGCGGCCTGCAATTCAACATCAGGTATGCTGGCCCCCACCTTCAGCATGGCGTTCCTTGGTCTTGGTCCCATTGCCGCGTACCGCTGTCCAAATGATGAGCGCCAATACCAGCAGCCCAAGGATGCCAATGTAGCCTTGCACCTCGCGGAACGTGGAAAGGAAAACGGCGATGAGCAGCATCAGTACCGCACCTTGGGCCCAAGCGCGCAACGCGAGCAAGCCCCAGCCCCCGGTGGCCCCCAGCTTGCGGCAAAGGCGCTGGTTCACCAAATGGTAAGCGAATAACAATGCGATAAGGCCCAGTTTGGCCTGCAGCCAGGCCTCGGCGAGCAAGGCCGGCCGCAACCAGGCCATCCACGCACCGGTAAGCACCAAAAGCAGCAGCGACGGCCAGGCCACAACGTAAAGCGGCACACGCACCATGCGTGCGAACTGCCCGGCCAGGATCGACCGCTCCGGCTCAGGCCGGCCCAGGGCCTGGCGGTGCAGCACCAGCACGCGCAGCAGATAGAATGTGCCCGAAAAGAAGGTTACCATGAAAATGATGTGCAGCGCGGGCAATGCGGGATACCAGGAAGGCAACAGCATGATGCCGGAAAGTTACGTTGCGCAGGTAAGTGCCGAAGGTGGGAATACCTTCGCGCAACCGTTCAGTGAAATGGAGAAGAAACCCACGACCGCCAGCTATTGCGAAACCACCAACTTGGTGCTGCCCAACGATGCCAACACCATGGGCAACCTCTTTGGCGGGCAATTGCTGAAGTGGCTGGACATGACCTGTGCGATCAGTGCATACCGGCATACCAAGCATGTGTGCGTTACCGCGGCGGTGAACAATGTGAGTTTCGATGTGCCGATCAAATTGGGCGATCTGGTCATCATCAAATCGCACGTGAGCAGGGCCTTCAACAGCAGCATGGAGGTGTGGGCCGATGTGTGGACCGAGGACCAGGGCAGCGGGCGGCGCATCAAGTGCAACAGCGCGATATACACGTTCGTGGCGGTGGGCGCCAACGGGAGGCCGATCGCCGTACCTGAAGTAGAGCCGGTGACCGAGGAAGAGCAGCAGCGCTTCGACGGGGCCCTGCGCCGCAGGCAACTGAGGTTGATCCTGGCCGGGAAAATGAAGCCCGGGGAGGCCACGGAACTACGATCGATCTTCCCCTGAGCCCGGCTGCGCGTCGCCTGCGGTCCGCGCCCAATCCGCGATCTGCGCGGTATCCTGCCATTCCATGCAATGGAAATGCCCCAGCGGGCAACGGTCGAACCCGATCTTCGAGCACGGCCTGCAATCCAGGCCCGTTACCTCGCTGATGCGAGCCCGATCAGGGTGCTGCGGCATGTACGGCCCCATGCCAAATGCCGGCACGGTATTGCCCCAAACGCTTACCACGGGCCTGCCGAACGCACACGCCATGTGCATGGCGCCGCTGTCATGCGCCACCACGCTGCGCGCCTGGCGGATCAACGAGGCGGACGATAACAGGTCGAATTTCCCCGTTGCATCGTAAGCGCGGCCGCCAACGGCCGTGCAGATCGCCGCAGCGGCCTCTTGGTCCTCACGTGCGCCCACGATCAGCACGGGCCCCACGAGCTGGCGGGCAAGATCAATCATTTTATGCACCGGCAAACGCTTGGTCATGTGCCCGGCGCCGATGCAGAACGCCGTGTAGCCCTGCCTGAAATGTGCGGGCAGTTGTTCCGGTCCCACCTCCTTCCCCGGTGGAATGAACAGGTCCAGCCCCAACCCATCATTGGTTACGCCCAAATGCGCCACCGTTTCCAGGTAGCGGTCCACGATATGGATGCGGGGAAGGCGGTCCATCTTCAGGTTGACCAACAACCATTTTTCGCGATTCAGCTTGGCAAAGCTGCGTGACCGCACCCCAAGGGCCGTTTTCACCCGCAGTGTGCGTGCGTTATGGTGAAGGTCGATCACCAGGTCGAAATGCTCTTTCCTCAACACACGTATTACGGGGCCCAGCCGCTCGTGCAGCTCATGCACTTGGTCCACGTATGGTGAATGGGCCACCAACGGGGCATAGGCGGCCTTGGTGAGGAAATGGACCTCGCAATCGGGCCGCTGTTTTTTCAGGCAGCGCAGCACCGGGGAAGTGAGCACGATATCCCCGATGGAACTGAATCGGATCACCAGCACCTTCATGGAAGGGCGGCGAAGGTAACGTGCCTGTATGCCCGCCTGTGCCAAGGTTGCGCGACCTTGTCGCGAAAAGCCGACTTTTGCATGGACCCTGAACAGGGCATCATCATGTATATCGACACTCACGCTCATCTTTACCACAAGCAATTCGACCAGGACCGCACTGAAATGGTGCGCCGAGCGCTGGATGCCGGTGTCGGGAAGTTTTTCCTGCCCAACATCGATATCACCAGCGTGGAGGCATTGCATGCCATGTGCGAGCAGTTCCCCGAGGTCTGTTTTCCCATGATGGGGCTGCATCCCACCTCGGTGGGCGAGGATCCCTCGCGTGACCTGGCGGAGGTGGAACGACTGCTGGGCACGGGCCGCTATTGGGCGGTGGGCGAGATCGGCATCGACCTGCACTGGGACCGCACTTGGATCGAACAGCAGAAGCATGCATTCCGGCAACAGGTGCGCTGGGCCAAGGAATTTGCGCTCCCCATGGTCATCCATTGCCGCGAAAGCTTCGAAGAGGTCATGGCCATTGTGGAGGAGGAGAATGATGAGCACCTTGCCGGGGTGTTCCATTGCTTCTCCGGCACGGAGGATGATGCACGACGGATCATTGACCTGGGCGGTTTCATGCTGGGCATCGGCGGGGTGATCACTTACCCGAAAAGCGGGCTGGCCGAAACCATGGCCCGGATCGGCGCGGCCCATTGCGTGCTGGAGACGGACTCGCCTTATTTGGCGCCGGTGCCGTTCAGGGGCAAGCGTAATGAGAGTGCTTATATCCCTTACATCGCCGAAGCCTTGGCCGTGGCCGTGGGCCTTCCGCTGGATGAGGTGGAGCGCATTACCACCGAAAACGCTGAAAGGCTATTTGAGGAATGAGCACGCCAATAGTGCTATTGATCTATACGGGAGGAACGATCGGCATGGTGGCCGATGCGCGCAGCGGGGCCTTGCAGGCCATGGACCTCGACCACCTGGAGGAGCAAGTGCCCGAACTAGCGCGGATCGGCGTCCGCTTGGAGACCGTGAATTTCGGGGTGCCGATCGATAGCAGCGATATGCAGCCGGCGCATTGGCTGCGCATTGCGGAGATCATTGCATCCAATTACGATGCATACGCAGGTTTCGTGGTGCTGCATGGCAGCGATACCATGGCCTATACCGCAAGTGCGCTCAGCTTTTTGCTCGAAGGGCTGGCCAAGCCGGTGATCCTTACCGGGAGCCAATTGCCGCTGGGCGCCATTCGTACCGATGGCAAGGAAAACTTGTTGACCGCCATCGAGATCGCGGCTGCCAGCCGGGCGGGCAGGCCCATCGTAAGCGAGGTGGCGGTGTATTTTGAATACAGCCTGTACCGGGGCAACCGCACCGTGAAGGTGCATGCCGAGCGGTTCGAGGCATTCCGCTCGCCCAATTGGCCGGTATTGGCCGAGGCCGGGGTACATATCCGGTACGACCACGCAGCGTTGCTGCCCGCCCGCACGGGGCCGCTGCAACTGCACCGGGCCATGGACAACGGTGTCGGCGTGATCAGGCTTTTCCCGGGCATACGGGCCGAATGGATGGCCGCCATGCTCAACGACCCCGGCCTGAAGGCGGCCGTGCTTACCACCTTCGGAAGCGGCAATGGCCCCACCGGGCCGGCCTTCCTCAGCCAGTTGCAGGCTGCGCGCGACAAGGGCGTGGTGTTGGTGAATGTGACCCAGTGCATGGGTGGAAGGGTGGAGCAGGGAAGGTACAAGACCAGCGAGGCCCTGGAGGAAATGGGCGTGGTCAGTGGATTGGACCTGACCACCGAAGCGGCCATTACAAAGTTGATGTTCCTGCTGGGGCTGGGACATGGCCCTGAGGAAACTGCGCGGCTCATGCCCATCCCCATATGCGGCGAGCTTGGCAAAGCATAGTTCACCGCGCATTGCGCGGAAAATGACACACATCATATTGCCTTGCCGTTGAATGGCATAGGTTCCGGGCCAAATCAACCCCGATGGAACCGCTCCGGCCCTTCCTTCCTGCCCTTGCCTTTTGCAGCGCCGCTTTGCTGCACGGCCAAAACCCGCTGGCCATTCCACCGCTGCTGGAGCTGGATACGTTCGATCTTACGGTGGCGCCATCCTCCGTGGAGTTCTATCCGGGCAAGGTCACGGCCACATACGGCATCAATGCCCCCTATTTGGGTCCCACGTTGGTTTTGAACCGGTGGGACACGGCCCATTTCAGGGTGCATAACCAGTTGAGCGAGATCACCACCATGCACTGGAACGGCATGGAGGTGCCGCCCGAATTCGACGGTAGCCCACCGCGCGAGATCCAGCCGGGGGCGACCTGGGATGTGAAATTCCAAGTGGTGGATAAGGCAAGCGTGTACGTTTACCATCCCCATACCATGAACCTCATCGGCCAACAGGTCGGAAAGGGTGCAGCTGGCCTGATCATTGTGCGGGACGCGGAAGAGGGCCAACTGCCGCTGCCTCGCAGGTATGGCGTGGATGATTTTCCGATCGTGGTGCAGGACAAGCGGTTTTCACCATCTGGACAGTTCATCTTCGGTGGCTATGGCGATTCGATCCTGGTGAACGGAACGCCCAGGCCCTTCCTTGATTTGCCGGCCCAAGTGGTGCGCCTTCGTTTGGCCAATGCCAGCGTGGCCAGGTATTACATGTTCGGCTTCCAGGAAGGAACGCCTTTCCAAGTGATCGCCAGCGAAGGCGGATTGCTGACCGCGCCAGAGGCAATGACGCGCATCATGCTTTCCAGCGGTGAACGCGCTGAGGTGCTGCTGGATCTAACGGGCATGGAAGGCGACAGCTTGATGCTGATGAGCTTCGGCAGCGAGCTGCCCTCAACCGTGCCCGGGGCTGCAAATCCGCTCTGGGAGCACAGCCATTTGAACGGGATCGATTTCCAGGTGCTTCGGTTGCGGGTAGGGCCTGCAACGCAGGAACCGGTCACCGCGGTACCCGCAGTAATGGTTCCCGATCAGCCGTATCCGGAAAGCACCGCGGCACGCACCCGCAGGAAGGAGATCACCGGCATGGGCATGGTCGGTGGCATGGGCGCGTTCCAGCTGAACGGGCAGGGCTGGAACATGCACGTGGTGAATGACACCATCACGTTGGGCGATACCGAGGTCTGGACCTACATCAACAACAGCAACATGGCCCATCCCATGACCATGCATGGCGGTTCGTTCTACATCCTGGACCGGAACGGGCTCCCGGCAGAACCCTGGGAACGCGGGCCGAAATCGGTGGTGCACGTGGGTGTGGGCGATTCAGTGCGCGTGATCATGCGCTTTGCGCGCTACGCCACCGACGGATGGCCCTTGATGTACCATTGCCACAACCTCGGGCACATCAACCACATGATGTGGCAATTCATCGTGGTTGATCCCCATACGGCTGTTGCGGACGACAGGGTAGACGGCATTTCCCGTTTGTTCCCGGTTCCTGCGGGAGATGTTGTGTTTTACGATGCCCAATTCCCGGTGCTGCACGTGGCCGTGGCCGATATGCTGGGGCGCGAGGTGCTTTCCGCAAAGGGCCATGGTACCACTGCAGGGCATATCCAACTCGGTGCCTTGCTACCAGGAACGTACACGGTGCGCCTGTTTGGTGCAGGGCGGCGGTCCGCGGCCAAAATGCTGAAGGAATAGCGCAATTGGGGGCATCCGTCCATGGCCTTAACTTTGGCTACCAAGCAAGGTTCATGAGCAAGGACACTACCCGGGCACCGCGCAAGCAGGCCGTGATCAACGGCAATGGCCAGAACAATGAGATGAAGGTGGACGGCAAACCAGCCACGCGGTTACCCGTTCTGAAGACATACAAGCTGTATATCGGCGGCCAATTCCCCCGTACAGAAAGCGGGCGTTATTACCAACCGGCCGATGCCCGGGGCGTAGCCTTGGCCAATGTGTGCCGCGGCAGCCGCAAGGACGTGCGCGACGCCGTGGCCGTGGCGCGCAAGGCATTCGGCGGCTGGTCGGCCCGGTCGGCCTACAACCGTGGCCAGATCCTCTACCGCATTGGCGAGGTGCTTGAAGGCAGAAGTGACCAGTTCATCGATGAGCTTGCCCTGCATGGCATGTCCATGGAACGTGCACGCACGGAAGTGGCCACCTCTGTGGACCGTTGCATACACTACGCCGGTTGGTGCGATAAGTACCAGGCCCTGTTCAGCAGCGTGAACCCCATCAGCTCCAGCCATTTCAACTTCAGCGTGCAGGAGCCGTCCGGCGTGGTGGCGCTGATGGCCGATGGCGCGAACCCGTTGTCAGGGCTTATCGGCATGATCGCGCCGGCCATAGCTGGCGGAAATACTTGTGTGGTGGTGGCCAGCGAGGCCATGCCCCTCCCTTCCATCACTTTGTCCGAAGTGCTCGCCACCAGTGACCTGCCGGGCGGGGTGGTGAACATCATCACGGGTTTCCGCAATGAGCTGTTGAAGCCGCTTGTGTCGCATATGGATGTGAACGCTTTGGTGGTGGCCGGGGCTACGCCCGAGGAGCGGGCCATGCTCGACCTGGAGGCGGCCAGCAACCTGAAGCGTGTCATCTACCGCACGATTGACGATTGGAGCAGTGCGGATGGGCAGTCGCCTTATTTCATCCTCGATACGCAAGAGGTGAAGACCACTTGGCACCCCATCGAGAAAGGCCAGGGCGGCGCAGGCGGCTATTGAGCGCACGTGCCGCTTCCGTTTCGGATCAGAACTTGGCGCAGGGCACCACGCGCCGGCGCGCCATGGATTTTTTCTTGCGCTTGTCCGCGAACTCGAGGATGGTGGTCACTTCATGCGCACCGCCACTGTTCATGGCAAGCCGCGAAATGGTGATGTCGTAGCTGTACCCGAACCGCCAATCACCTACCTTGAAACCAGCCAGCACGGCAATGGCGTCGTTGTTCTGGTATTCTGGCTGGTACGACTTCAGCGGCAGCCCGCGGTACCAAAGGCCCGCAAATACCGGATCGCGCTCGAAGTAGGCACCGATGTCCAGCTGGTCGAATTTGCCTTGGGCGCGGTAGTTGAAGGCAGCCACAATGGATTGGGCCTCCTTGCGCACCATGCCGCCTGACCCCACCTTCATCCGGTAACCGCCATGCAGGTTGAATTGCGGGGGCAACTTCGCTTCTCCCAGCAGCAGCGATTGGTTCGGTTGGTTCAAATGTTGCACGGCCAGCCCCAGCCATAGCTTCGGCGTAAAGAACAACAATCCGGTGCCCAGGTCAGAATAGCCGGTCTTGCGGCCATCGTAGTATTCATAAGTGGCCACTTCGCCCCCGCGGACCAGCTGGTCGTTGAAGATCAGCTTGGAGTAGTCCACCGTGCGGTTTGCGTAGCCGAATTGGAGCGCAGGGCGCAGGTACACCTTGTGCTTCAAGCGGATCTCATAAGCGTATTGCAAGGCCACACTGGTGGAGCGCAGGGCGCCGCTGCCTGCCTGGTCGCGCATGGCGATGATGCCGATGCCACTGTTCAAGTTGCCCAAGTACTGGTCTGCGGCCAGTGCATAGCTCACGAATGCGCCCGGTATCGAGGGCCACTGGTCGCGGAATTGCAGGGCAAACCGGTTTTGCACCGTGGTGCCGGCAAAGGCCGGGCTTAAATACGTGGGTGCCGCGTAGAACTGCGTGAAATGAGGGTCTTGCGCGATGGCGCGCAACGCACAACCGCACAGCAGGGCCAGCAATATGGCGCTACGTGGCCTCATGTTCAATGCTGGGGCAGGGCACCAGCGGTGTTTCCTCCTGAAGTGAGTTTTACGTCAAGCATCATCATGTCGATCAGGTCCTCGTCCATAGGCAGGAACTCGTGCTCCCACGTGGTGTAACCGGCCGCGCTTACCTCCATGTGGTACGGCTGCCCGGGGCGGACGGCCATGATGTAGCGGCCTGTGCGGCCATTGGTGTTGTATACGCCGAACACTTCCTCGGTACGGGTATTGGTTACCACGATGCGGGCCTTCAACGGCTCTTCGTTACCATCGGTCACCACGCCCTGCACGAGCTGGAATTCGACCTGGCTTGTGGGGAAAACCACTTCGTAGATGTCCTGCCCGCCCAGTCCGCCGGCCCGTTCGGAGCTGAAGTAGCCCGTGCGGCCGTCCTCGCTCAGGGTGAAGTAGATGTCGTCGTTCACGGTGTTCAGCGGATAGCCCAGGTTTACCGGCTTTTCCCAAACGTTCATGTCGGGGTCGAGCAGGCCGGCCTTGAAGATGTCGAACCCACCCATGGTGTTGTGCCCGTTGCTGCTGAAAAAGAGCGTGGTTCCATCACTGTGCATGAAGGGCGCGTCCTCATCGTATGGCGTATTGATCTCCGGCCCCAGGTTCAATGGTTCACTCCATTGGCCGTTTGGCAACCTGCGTATGCGGTACAGGTCGCGGCCACCATATCCGCCGGGCCGGTCACTGGTGAAGTAGATCTCGCTGCCATCGGGTGAAATGGCGGCGCTGGGCTCGTGGTAGTTGCTGTTGATCTTGTCGGTCAGCCGCTCG
Organism: Flavobacteriales bacterium; assembly: GCA_044507815.1. Taxonomy (GTDB): domain Bacteria; phylum Bacteroidota; class Bacteroidia; order Flavobacteriales_F; family PHOS-HE28; genus PHOS-HE28. The sequence continues at coordinate 66,906 of JBIQIX010000001.1, forward strand.
GGCTCGGTCCACGCTCCTTGTTGGCGCCGTGTGCCCAGCAGCTCACCGTTTGGCTTGGTCTCGCTGGCGCGGTAAATGATCATTTCGTTCCCGTCGGGGCTCAGGCCCACGGTGGCATCCTGCATGATCGTATTCACCGGGGCCTGCACGTTCAGCGCCCGGCTCCAGGTCCCGTCGGTCCGCGTGATCCAGAATATGTCCTCGTAGGGTTGTCCGCTCTCGTCCTTCAATCCGCCCATGGTGCCGGGCCTGCGGCTGGTGAAATACATGGTGTTGCCGTCCGCGGTCACCACAGGGCAATAGTCGTGTGCGCTGGAATTCACCAAGGAGCCCAGGTTGCGGATGCGTAGCGGCACGGGTTCGGCCATCATTGACCGGGCGCTACGGGCCATGGCCAGCTGCCGTTCCACCTCTGCTTTGGGTACTTCCCGGCGGCCCTGGTTCTGGTATTGCTCCAACAAGGTTATTTCCTCCGCGAAACGTTCCTGCCGGTGGCGCGCCAGGGCCAGCTGGTACATGGCCTCAACATGGCCGTTGCGCACGGCAACTTCAAACCGCCCCGGTGCCTGGCTGCGCTTGTCGGGCATGTTGGCCTCGCACATGCCCATGCCGAAATACGTTTCAGCGAATGAGGTGTCCACATTCACCAAGCGCTTGTAAATGCGGTAGGCATCGCTCCATTGCCCGGCCTCCATCAACATGCGCGCCTCATCGAGCATGTTGTATTGGGCCCGGTTGTAGCCGCGTTGTGCATGGGCTTGTTGGCCGAGCAGCAAGGCGGCCATGGCTGACAGGAAGAGCTGGCATGTTTTCCTCATCGTAGAAGCGTTAGGTCACCGGTCATTCGCTTTTCATCGCCGGTAAAAAACCGGGCATAGGCTTTCCATACATAAACATCCTGTTTGCACAGTTGCCCGCGGTAGTAGCCGTCCCAGCCGCGGCGGATGTCCATGGATTCGAATAGCAATTCACCCCACCGGTTGAAGATCTGCAGCTTGTACTCCACCACGCCCTTGCTCAGGGGATGGAAGATGTCGTTGTCGAAGCTGTTCGGGTCGTATACGCCATCGCTGGGCCCCATGTTACCGGGGGTGAAGGCGTTGGGGAACCGGATCTCACCACCTGCGATCGCCGTTACGGCCGCGTCGATACGGAAGGTATCGGGGCAGTTCCATTGGTTGTTTGCCACCAGCGATACATCATACGTGCCCGGGGTTTGGTAGTAGTGTACCGGTGAGGTTTCGTTGCTGAATGTGCCGTCGCCGAAATCCCACACGTAGCTGCTGGCGTTGCCGCTCAGGTTGTACGTGAGCAGGGGCTGCGAGGGAACCACGACCTGGGCGGGTTGAAGGGTGAAGAATGCCATGGCACCAGGCCGCACAACAACGGAATCCACCTTGGTCATGCTGGCGGTGCCGCCATTCATGCCGAAAACGGTGAGGGTCACGGTGTACGTGCCCGGTGTGTGGTATTGGTGCACCGGGTTCTCAGCGATGCTGGATGCGCCATCGCCGAATTGCCATTGATAACCTTGGGCGAGCAGCGAGCGGTTGGTGAACGCCACGGTGTACGGGGCGCAACCTTCACCGCTGCCGATGAAGTCGGCGGTGGGCAAGGGTGGCAGAATGCTGATCTGCTGGGTGGCCGTATCGCTGCAATTGCCCGTGCTTACCACAAGGGTGATCGTGAAGTTCCCCCAGGTGGAATAAGTGTGGGGTTGCGGGAATTGTGCTTGTGAGGTGTTGCCGTCGCCGAAGTTCCAGGCATAGCCCCATTGTCCGCTGGGCGTTGTGTTGTTGATGTTCACCGTGGCCGCTGGGTAGGTCTGTGTGAACGGCGTGGCCATGAAGGCCGCACTGGGCAAGGGGTGTATGGTGATCTGGTGCTGCACCGTACTGGTGCATCCATAGGCCGATGTGGCCGTGAGCGTTACGGTGCGCACTACCGGCGTTGTTCCGGTATTGGTGTACGTATGTGCCACGGAAGCGCCTACCAGCGTAATACCATCACCCATGTCCCATACGGCCTGCACGGCACCCGTGCTTTGGTCGTTGAGTTGCACGGTGGCGGGCGAACAGGCTTCGGAGGGCAGGTGGAACTGGGCCTGTACCACCGGGTAAATGGTGATGGGCACAGTGGTGGTATCGGTGCAACCGAACGGTGTTGTGGCCAACAGCCTAACCGGGAATTGCAGCGGACCGTTGCCCGTGTTGGTATAGGCGTGCTGCACCGGGCCCGGGCCGGTTTGCTGGTAGCTGCCGTCGCCAAATTGCCAATGCATGTTGCTGGCGCCGATGCTGAGGTTGTTGAACGTGATGTTGGCCGGTGCGCAGGCGGTGGCCTGCGAGGCCGTGAATTGCGCGATGGGCGCCGGATGCACGCGCACGGTGGCATGGGCCGTATCGCGGCAGCCGAAATTGGAGCTGGCGATCAGCATCGGGTGGAACAAGGTATCGGCCAGGCCGTTGTGCACATAGGTCATTCCGGGGTTGGCCACAATGCTGCCGCCGCCATTGCCGTAGGTCCAGAAGTAGTTGCTGGCCCCGGTGCTGATGTTCACGAAGTGCGGGTTCATGGGGGAGCATCCGGCGCTATCGGCGATGAAGGCGGCTGTTACTTGCGGATATACCTCCACCGTGGTGGCGGCGGTGCTGGTGCAGCCATGCTCCGATGTGGCGGTGAGGGTGACCGGATAGGTCACCGCGGCCGGCCCTTGGAAATTGTGCCACTGGTGGGCATGCGATGCCGCCGTGGTGTCGGAAACGTGCCCATCACCATAGGACCATTGATAGCTCATGGCTCCCTGTGAGGTGTTGTTCAGCTGCGCATCCAGCGGGTGGCAGCCGGCCGATAACGAGGCATTGAATTGGGCCGTGGGCAAGGGAAATACAGTGATCGTGGCGAAAGTGCTGTCACTGCACCCGAATGCATTCGTGGCCACCAGGCCCACTTCATAATGCACCACGCTATCGGTGTTGTTCAGGTATGTGTGTTGTGGCGTGGGCCCGCTGCCGGTACTGCCATCGCCGAAACTCCACTGGTAGGTGATGGCCCCGAGAACGGAAGGAAAGGTGACCGGCAACGGGGAGCAGCCGCTATCGGGTTGGGCAGTGAAGGTGAAATTGGGCGCAGGATACACCACGATCTGTTGTTGGCTGGTGTGGCTGCAGCCTGCCCAATTCGAAATGGTGTGGCTCACGGTCATGATCTGCAGTGCGCCGGTCAGGTTCACGTAGGTGTGTGTGGGTGAGGCATCAGTGCTTGTGGTGCCGTCACCGAAATCCCATGAATGCGTGCTACCGCCCGTGCTGTGGTCCGTGAAATTCACCAGCAGGGGTGCGCATCCGGGTGTTGCATCATGGGAGAACATGGAAAGCACTGTGGGTGCTACGGTAATCGCGGCCGTGGCCGTATCGCTGCAGCCGAATGGGGTGCTTGCCTGAAGGGTGGCGGTATAGACCGTGTCCGACTGGCCCGGGTTTAGGTAGGTGTGCGCCGGATTTTCGGTGTTGCTCACGGCGCCATCGCCAAAATGCCAAACAAAGTTGGTGGCGCCGCTGCCGGTGTTGTTGAGCTGAACGCTCAACGGGGAACAACCTGTGGCGGGGTCAAGCGCAATGGCTGCAACCGGGCGTGGTTCCACGGTTACCAGTGTACTGCCCGAGCCGGAGCAATAGGGGGTGGTCACCACCAGCCCGACCGTGTAACTGCCCGCCGCCGCGTAAAGGTGAGCTGGCCCTTGGTCGTTGCTGCTGGTTCCGTCGCCAAAATCCCAGAGCCAATGCTGCACGGGATTGCCCGGCGGAGTTACCGTAAGGTCAGCGAATTGTGCCTCGCTTCCTTCGCACACGTTCTGTACACCGATCACGGGATCGGGTATGTCGTACACGTTCACCAGTTGCGTGGCGGTCGAGTAGCAGCCTTGGTTGTTGTAGGCCGTCAACGATATTTGGAAGGTTCCCGTGGAATTGTACGTGTGCGGAGGCGGATTTTCCGCTGTGCTTGTGGTGCCATCGCCAAAATCCCATGTGTAGCTCACCGCATTCACACTGGTGTTGGTGGCCGTGGTGGTGAGCGAAACACATGCAGCATCAATGTCCAACATGAATTGCGCGGTGGGGCTGGGCAGCACGGTCACCTGCACGGTTGCCGTATCGGCGCAACCCGCGGTTGCGCCGTGGATGCTCGCCGCATAACGGACAGTGTGTGTACCTGCCGTTTGGAATACATGGGTTTGCACGCCCCCGCCCAACAGTTGGAAGCCATTCCCGAAATCCCATTCATGGCGATTGGCGCCGCCGGTCATGGAAGGGGTGAATTGCACGGCTTGCCCGGCACACACGGGTGTGGGTGCGGCGGTAAGGCTTACCGACGGCGGTGGTACGATGTTGATGGTCACATAGGCCGTATCCACCCCGCAATAGTTGCTGTCCACCATCATCACCTCGTAGGTGCCGATCCCAGGGTAAGCTATGGTGTGCGGGAAAGTGGGTGGCCACGGCGTCCAATCAATGATGGAGTCCTGTCCTGTACCCCAGTAGTCGCCGAAGTTCCAATATTCGTACCGCTGGAAGATGTTGCCTTGGTTAAGGCAATTGCGGCGGGTGGTGTTCAAATAGGTCACCTCGTTGTCCGGCCAGCATAACAGGGTGGCGCTTGGCGCGATATTCGCCGTGTCGGTGTCCCACACACGTATGGGGTTGAATGTGGCAATGCTGGGCCCGCCCTGCAAGGTGTTGCACCGGTTCTCAGCGCTGAGGCGCACGGTGGTTTCGCAGCCCACGGTGCCCGGCATGTAAGTATGCGTGAGCAGCTGGCCCAAGTTGGTATGGTTGTATGTGGTCCAGCCCGTGCCATCGCCGAAGTTCCAACGGAACACCGTGTTGGGGGAGGTATTGGTGCTGCTGTTGATGAAATCCACCGCCTGAGGTGCGCATACCTGGGTAAGGCCACCGATCGGTATTTGGATGGATGCGCTGGTGCTGCGCTCCATGGTAACGGTGCCGGTGATCACGCAGCCGCTGGTGATCTCGGTGAATACGACGGTGTAGGTGGCCACCGCGGCCGGGTAAACGTGCGTTACGGTTTGCGGCGGCACCAGGCCGGCCCCGGTCATGGGCGCGGTGCCATCGCCCCAGTCTATAGTATAGGCGCCAACCGGGGAAGGAGAGCCGATCACCAGGGTGAAGTTTCCGCCCGAGCAACTGATCCACTGTGGTGATGAGCTTGGGTTTCCCGCACTGTTGAACAGTTGCGGACATTGGGCGCGCCCAATGAAGGGGAGCAGAAGCAACAGGGAACCGGCCAAGAGTTTTCCGAAGGGGCTTTGGGCTGGCATCGGTGGGTTCTACGGTAATCATCGTGCTTTGGATACCAGGACAGATTTCTTTCGACACAGGGCCGTTGGGGTCCGGCAGGCGGGCGCTCCCCACCGACGAGGAACCATTCGCCGCCCGGGCCGTTACAAGGGCCACACTTCAACGGCATGGAACACTTCGACCTTTGCGTGATCGGTGGGGGGCCGGCCGGTTACGCCGCTGCCATGCGCGCGGTGGACCTGGGCAAGCGCACGGTGCTGGTGGAAAAAAACCGGTTGGGCGGCGCGGGTATCTACAACGGGGCATTGGCATCGAAAACCTTGTGGGAACTGAGCCACCGGGTGGCCAACGCCAACGAAGTGCTGCGCGGCCGGGACCGCGAGCCTTTTGCACTCAGCTGGCAAGAGATCAACAAAGCCCTGAACGAGGCCCTTTTCGAGCGTAAATACCTTCATTCCTGCCATCTGCAAATGCTGAAGGCGCATGCGGGCCACATGTTCAGCCATGTGCGGGGCACCGCTTGTTTCGCGGGACCGCACGTGGTAAGCATCGATCATCTAGGGGCCGTGCACCAACTCGCTGCGGAACATTTCGTGGTGGCCACCGGCAGCAGGCCGCGCGGCCTGCCGGGCATCATCACCGATGAGCGCACCATCCTTTCCAGTGATGGCATTTTCGCCATGGATGAATTGCCCAAAAGCATCGTGATCGTAGGTGCGGGCGTGATCGGTTGCGAATTCGCCACCATCCTCAGCAATTTCGGTCGCACCGAAGTGCACTTGATCGATCGGGCATCACGTATCCTGCCAATGGAGGATGAAGACATTTCGGCATTGGTGGCGCGCAACCTGGAGCGGCGGGGAGTGGTCATCCATCATGAGGCACGGTTGGAGCGATTGGCGAACAAGGGTGATCGCGTGAACTATACCCTGGCGTTCAACAATGGGCAAACCCGTGGGCTTGAAGTTGAAAAAGCGCTGTTGGCCGTAGGCCGCATGCCCAACCTGGAATGCCTGTCACTTGAGGCGGCCGGCGTGGAGATGGACGAACGCAACAACGTGGTGCTGCAGGGCACGGCATCCTCGCAGCCGCATATTCATTTTGTGGGGGACGCCATGGGCAGCAACATGCTCGTGAACATCGGTGAGCTCGAGGGCCGCTATGCCGTTGAACGGTTCTTTGGCGTGCACGCCCGTCCGTTGAACCATGCTAACGCCAGTACCATCATGTTCCTGGAACCCGAAGTTGCCGGCGTGGGGTTGAATGAACAGGACTGTCGGGTCCGCAACATTCCGCATCGCACCGCAAGGATCGATTACAGCTGTTTGGCACGAGCGATCGCCATGCGGCGCACCGATGGTTTTTTCAAGATCATTGTTACCGATGATGAGCGGATGACGGTGCTGGGCATGCGCGCCGTGGGTGAACATGCGAGCAGCGCCATACAGGCCGTGGCCCTGATGATGAACGAAGGGCTGGGCATAGAGGCCTTGGCGGGGTTGATGCACCCGCACCCCAGCATTACCGAAGGCGTTCAGGAATGTGCCCGCATGCTCATGGGCACCAGCATCTTCAAACCGGAGGTGCTCAACGACAGGATGCGCTGCACCACGTGGCGGCCCGCCGCAGTGGTTGCTGCCTGATCCCTCAAAGGTGCGGCGGACCGGGATCGCTGAAGGCCGGGTCGGACAGGAATTCCTGGTCGGTCAATGATTCCAGGAAAGTCTTGATCTGCTGGCGTTTCTGCGGCGTTAGCCCGAGTTCTATATCGGGGTCAGTGAATTTCATGAAGGGGTCCACCGTGGCCGAGGCATGGCCCCCTGAGTTGTAGTGGTCCAGCACATCATCGATCGTTGCGAACCGCCCATCATGCATGTACGGCGCTGTGACCATGATGTTGCGGAGCGTGGGCGTTTTGAATTTCGCCATGTCCATGGGGTCGTTGGTCACGCCGGCCCGCCCTGGGTCGGTGAACACTACGTCCAGCCCATTGTTATGGAATTGCTCATCGGTGAACAAACCGGCATCCAGCGTGTGGCAGTGGAAGCAATCCGCGCCGCCCTGCCCGATCACGGGCGTACTGCCCGCCACGGGAATGATCTGCCCGGGCTGGCCTCCTTCGATCTGGAACAGGTTCAACCCGGCCAGGGCATCCGGTGTGATCATGCCCTCGCCGCGCCTGAACCGGTCAAAAGGGCTGTTGCCGCTCACCATCGTGCGGATGAATTGCGCAAGTGCCTTGGCCACTTTCAACGAATCGATCACCGGCGTGCCGAATGCCCTTTCGAAAAGCGCGGGGTATACCGCATCGGCCTGCAGTTTGGACATTACGTTGGGCCAGGTATCGTTCATTTCGATCGGATTGGTCACGGGTTCCAGGATCTGTTGTTCCAGGCTGCTGGCGCGCCCGTCCCAAAAGAAGAAACGCGAGTAACCCAGGTTGATCAGGGGCATGCTGCTCCGCGTGCCGGCAATGCTGTCAATGCCTTTGGATACCGCCTTGCCATCGCTGAAGGCCCTTTCGGGCACGTGGCAGCTGGCGCAGCTCATGCCATTGTTCCCGCTCAGCCTTTTTTCGTAGAACAGGAAACGCCCGAGCGACACGCCCTCCACCGTCAGCGGGTTGTCCACCGGTATGTCCATCGGTGGCAGGTTGGCGGGTATTAGCAGTTGGTATGGAGTTGTGCCCGGGGCTGGGGCGGGCAGTTCCTCCCGGGGGTCGTCGCGCCGACAGGCCAACAAGGCCAGAAGCATTGCAGCGATCACAAGGAATGGGTGCGTACTGCGGTTCATGGCACGATGTCGAGTGGGGCTTCATCGGTGAGCGCCCGAAGGAATGCCGCAAGGTCCTGCTGCTGTTGTTGGGAAAGGGCTAACGGCACCATTGCTGGATCCTTGTTCGGGTGGGCTCCGCCACCGGCATCGAAGTATGCGATCACTTCCTCCAATGTGGCCAAGCTTCCATCGTGCATATACGGCGCGGTGAGCGCAATGTTGCGCAGGCCCGGTGTCTTGAATTTCCCACGATCCGCCGGATGCAGGGTGATGCGCTCGCGGCCGGTATCATCCTCCCCATCGGAAAGGCCTGTGTTGTGGAATCCGCCATCGGTGAGCAGGTGGCCCGCATGGCATGTCGCACACCCGCCCGGCCCGAAGAAGACCTGCACGCCGCGTTTTTCGGATGCGTCCAAGGCCTGTTCATCGCCCAATAAATAACGATCGTAGCGGGAACTGCCGCCGATCAACGTACGCTGGTAATTGGCCAGTGAGCGGGTGAGCACGTAAAGGTCCATGGGCCTGCCGTAGGCTGCCATGCTTTTGGCCTGCACGGCGGGGTCCTGGGCAAGCAACTCCACCACCTGTTGCGGATCGGCATCCAGTTCGTCCGCGGCAAAAAAAGGCACTACCGCGTGCTGCTCCAGCGTTGGGGCACCACCGTCCCACAACAGCAGGGGGGCGTAGGCAACGTTGGCCAGGGACGGTGCGTTGCGGAAGCCGGTCCTTCCATCCACGCCGTGGCTGCGGGCCACCGAATCGCTGAAGGCCCGTGCCGGCAGGTGGCAACTGGCGCAGGAAATGCCCCTGCCCAACGAAAGCCGCTTATCGGCAAAGAGCAGCTTGCCCAATTCCACGCTGGCCTTCGTCAATGGATTGTCGGCTCGCAGTGGCGGTGCAGGCCAGTGGCCCGGAAGTTCGAGGTCAAAAAATTCCGTGGCCGTGGGAAGAAGGGCGGGGTCTTTTTGGCAGCTCAAGGCGCAGAGGCCAAGGGCCGCGACCAATGTCCATGCCACCCAACCCCGGCCGCTCATGGTTCGGTGCCGAACGCCGCAACCTGCATGTCGGCCAAGCGCATGCCTACATTCAAGCTGCCCACGCCATGCCAAAAGGCGTGGTCGCTGAGCTGGAATATGGCCGGGCCGTTCTGGAAGAACCGGGCAATGTCCACCGTGAGCGTCAGGTTCACCGTGTCGCCTTCCGTTGCATGCAATTCGTAGGGCAGCGTACCGGTCCGGTAGCAGGTGTCCAGCCCGGTATGGAAGTCAAAAGCGTTGGCGGGTTGCCCCTGTGAATCGGGTTCATTGTCGAAAAAACCGGAGAAGATCACGAAGCGGTACTGGGTGGCCCAATTCCAATACATGCCGCTGTTGTTGCCTGTTGGGGCGTTCGGCGGTATGGTGGCCAGGTCGCGGTGGTTAAGTGCCGGTGGCAGGCCAAGCCCGAAATGCAGGCTGTTGTAACTGCCTTCCCGCAACCAAAGCATGCGGTGTTCCGCACCGTCCACCACATCGAAAAGATCCGCATCAAAGAGTTCATGGCTCCCGCCAGGCCCTTCGAGCTGCAACGGTGACAGATAGAATTTCAGCGCGGTGACCTGCACCCGTTGGTCGCCCCCGGCCAGATACACCGTCTGCTTGTTGAAATCGCCACCCGCCCAAATGGGCTTGACGGTGAGCTTCACGGGCACCATGGGTGCTTGGGGCGCGGGCGCGGAGGGCGGGGCGGCCGGGTCTTTCCGGCAACCGGCCAGCAGCACCACCAGCAACAGCACCGGGGCGGTCCATTTGAATGATCTTTTCATCGCTTGTTGCATGCCACGAAATTAGCCCTCGCACCAGATTCACCTTGCACGCTGGGGAGATAACTTCGGCAACTGCAAAGGGCCAGGCATGAATAGCGGGAGAAATAAGGCACAAGGCGGTTTCCGGGTGTTGCGCAGCTCCGCTGGCGCGGGAAAGACCCACAACCTGGTAAAGCACTATCTGCTGCTGGCGCTCAAGGGCCGTGACGCGGCGGCCTACACACGCATACTGGCCTTGACCTTCACCACCAAGGCGGCAGCCGAAATGCGCGAGCGCGTGCTGAAATACCTGGAGGACCTGGGGGGCGAGGGACCCCTGGGCGCCACCGGTGCGGATGTACGGGATTCGGTGATGCGCTTGGCCGGCATTGATGAGGCGGAATTGCGGCAACGCGCCAAGGCGATGCACTCGCACATGCTGCACCATTGGTCGCAGGTGGCGATCAGCACCATCGACTCGTTCGTGCGCCGCGTGGTGAAACCATTCGCCCGGGAACTTCAACTCGACCACGAGCTGCGCATGACCACCGACGAGGAATATTACCGCGGCAGGGCCGTGGAAATGTTGCTGGAGGATGTGGGCAGCGATCTCGCGCTGACGAAAGTGCTGGTGGAAACCTGCGAGCAATTGCTGGACAATGAGGAGGCTTGGCATGCCGATCGACCCCTCCGCAAGCTGGCCGACCAGCTCGGAAAGGAGTCGGCGATCGGCCATTTGGAAAAGCTGCGCGAAACGCCCGTGGAGCGGTTCATCGACATTCAACGCACCTTGAGGGAACGCAACGACGCCACGCGCAACCATCTACGCCAGCTGGGCCAAGAAGTGATGAAGGCCGTGGCGGGGCAGGATCTTACCGAGGACGATTTTCCTCACAAGGCCAACGGCTACATCGCTTACTTTAGAAAACTGGCCACGCTGGACGACAGCATGAAAACTTCGGAACGCCTGAAGAAAGCGGTGGCCACCGGAACATGGACAGCAGCGGGCACGCCCCCGCACGTGAGGTCCAGGATCGAAGCGCTGAAGGACTCGTTCGAATCCGTGTTCCGTGAAGCGGAAAGCCTTCGCAAGCTGTACACATTGGATCGCGCCATGCTGAAGGACCTGCTGCCGATGGCCACGCTCAATTCCATCGGCGAGCGATTGGAACGGCTCAAGCAGGAGGAAGGCGTTTCATTTTTCAGCGACCTGACACGCAAGGTGCACGATGTGGTGCAGGAAGAGCCAGCCCCCTTCATCTACGAGCGGCTGGGCGAATGGTACAAGCATTTTTTGGTGGATGAATTCCAGGATACCAGCCTGATGCAGTGGCATGCCATGCTGCCCTTGGTGCACAACGCGCTTTCGGCTGGCGGCACGGTGCTGCTGGTGGGCGATGCGAAGCAGGCGATCTATCGCTGGCGCAACGGTGAGGCACGCCAATTCATCGAATTCCCGAATGTGTTCCGCAAGGAGCTGTTGGCCGAAGGCGAGGCCTATGAGGCGGCCTTGCAGCAAAGCCACGAACCCATGGAGCCGCTGGCCAGCAACTTCAGGTCCGGCAGGGCCATCATCGAATTCAACAACAGGGTTACCGGCGGGTTGATGGAAGGTCTCGGCGAGAAAGAGCGGAGAATGTACCAGCGCCACGGCCAGAATGCGGTGCTCGACATGCAAGGCTACGTGGAAGTGGGTTGTTATGAGGATGGGAAAAAGGATGTTGATGACGATTGCCCCGGGGCATGGAGGTTGATGAAACAGGCGGTGCGCGATAGCTTGGAGGACGGTTTCCAACCGGGGGACATCGCCGTGCTGGTGCGCACCAGGAAACAAGGTGCAGAGGCCAGCGGGCATTTGCGCGATGAAGGATGGAATGTTGTTTCACCGGACGGGCTCACACTCGGTGGGCATGCCGCGTGCTGCGCGGTGATCGAAGTGTTGGCCTGGCTGCATGCACCCTTGGATGAGCATGCGGCACGGGCGGCACAGGCCATTGCCATCATGGCGGTGGAGGAAGACCGGCCGGACCCATTTCCGGAGGGGATCACGCCCACCCGGTTTATGCGGGATTGGATGCAGGAACATCGCAGCATCAACGCGCGGCTGCCGTTGGTGCCCTTGATCACGCGCATTGCCATCGCAATCGGCCACGACCCGGCCACCGATATTTTCATCATGAACCTGATCAACGAAGCCCATGCATTTTCAAAGATGAACGGGGATGACCTCCCGGGATTCCTTGAGAAATGGGAGTTGGGCGCGAAGCACAAATCCGTGGGCGGAAGCCCGATCCCGGAAGCCATACAAGTAATGACCGTGCACAAGGCCAAGGGCCTACAATTCCCAGTGGTCATTATTCCCGATGGTGGGAAAAAACCATCCGGTAACCACGATCGCATTTGGATCACACCCGACCCGCCAATGGAGGATCTGCCAACGGTGCTGGTGGGCCGAAATAAGGACCTGTTGGGGATAGGGATTCCGGAGATGGATGAGGAAGAGGGACTGGGCCAGCTGGACGACCTGGATGTGCTTTACGTGGCGCTGACCCGGCCGGAACAGCGGCTGTACATAAGCATTGCCCGGAAAGAGAAAGAGTCTTTCGGGAGCGCGCTGCGTGAGATGTTGGCATTTGATGGCGATACCTACCGCACAGGGTTGCGTGAAAACAAGCGAGTGAAGGATGTGAGGGACAGTGGGGCCGGATCCCCCGCCGCGGGGCTGGAAATCCGGCCCGCATCCGTTGCCGGGCGCGGGGAACGTGTGTGGAAGATCCGGAAGGAAGCGCCCGAGGAATGGGATCCGTCCGATCCCGATCCGTACCGAAGCCAAGGCAAGGCGGTGCATGCCATATTGGCCCGTGTGCGCACCGCGGCTGACCTGCCCGATGCCATTCGCCAGGAACGCGACCGGTGGGGCCTGCCCGAACCGGTGTGCGCCACCATTGCGGAACATTTGCGGCGGCTCCTGGCATTGCCTGCGATCGCGCCATTTTTCCGCCAGGGGCTGGAAGTATTCAACGAATACTCCTTGTTGCAAGCGGATGGCAGTACGATCCGGCCGGACCGTGTGGTGCGCGATCATGGCGTGTTCCACGTGCTGGACATCAAGACCGGCCGCGCGATGGAAGGGCACCACCGCCAGGTGCAGGGCTACACACGGCTGTTGCAGGCCCTGGAAAATGTGCCCGTGAAGGGCTGGCTGCTCTACGCCGCCCAAGGTGAACTGGTGCCTGTGGACGCATGAGACGGGCGCCACAGCTGCAATGGCGGGCCGCCGCCCTGCCCGATCTTCCATCGGCAGAGCTGTTTGAGGCGATGCGGTTACGGGTGGACATTTTCGTTGTGGAGCAGCAGTGCGCCTATCCCGAATTGGATGATCAGGACCTGGACCCGCGCACCACGCACCTGATGGGCCGTACGGATGATGGCCGCCTGGCCGCCTATTGCCGCGTGCTTCCGCCCGGTGCTGACGGGGTGCCACACATCGGCCGGGTACTGGTTGCGCCCGAGTTCCGTGGCCTGGGCCTCGGTCGCGAACTGATGCTGCACGGAATCGGCATCGCCAGGAAATTCAATGCAACGGCTTCAGCGGTGGCCGCACAGGAGCATTTGCGCCGTTTTTATGAAAGCCTTGGCTATCGGGCAGTCGGGCAGCCATATTCCATGGACGGCATTCCCCATTTGGACATGGTGCGCCACGCGCCGGATGAGCGAACGGTCACTTGATCAGCACGAAGCTGCCGTTGTACTCCTTCTCCAACGGGCCCCATTCCGTAAGCCATGCCTTGTAGGCATAAATACCCGGTGCGGCATCCTTGCCGTTCCAGCCGGCCTCGGGGTCAGTGGTGCTGAATACCACGCGTCCCCAGCGGTCAAACACTTCCAACCTGTATGCCCGGGCGCCCTTCACGCTGGGCCGCCATATTTCGTTGTGCCCGTCGCCGTCGGGCGTGAAGGCCGTGGGTGCAAAGAAGAGGTGGTCGCCGATGAAGATGCGGAGGCTGGTGGTATCGGTGCAGCCATGCGGGCTGGTGACCTTCAGTAGCGCCGTGTACCAGCCCGCATCGCTGAACGTGTGGGTGAAGTCGGGGATGTTGTAATGCGCACCCTCCACGAGGAAATCGATCTCGGCGGCGTTGGAGGAGTGGTCGTGGAAGGCGACCTCGGGCGCAAGTACCGTGGTCACTTTCGGCAACGCCGTGGCCTGTGCTGTGGGCCGCGGCCAAACGGTAAGGGTATCGGGCGTTTGCCAGGTGCGTGTGGCGATGCATCCGGAAGTTGTTGTGGCCGTGAGCCGGATCCCGTATTTGCCCGGCTGGGTGAATGTGTGCGCCGGCAAGCTGTCGGTACTGGTGCCGCCATCGCCGAATTCCCAGAGGAATTGCATCGGCGACCATGCGCTGGAAAGGTTCGCCGGTTGCGCGGTGAACGGCTCACAGCCATTGGTATCCAAGCTGAACAAGGGCTGGGGTGGTGGATGCACGGTCACTGTGTCGCTGAAGCTGGCCTCGCAGCCGTAGTCCTCAACGAATAGGGTGACCGGGTGGGGCCCCAAAGTGGACCAGCCCACGGTAAGGTCGGGTGCATGCAGGTCCGGCGAAACCCCAGGGCCCACGTCCCAGGTGATCTGGGCGGCAGGTGTGAAGTTGCCCGTGGCCGTGATGTGCAAGGGAAGCTGATCGGTACAGAGGATCCCCGGCACGGAGAACGACGCGTTCAACGGATCATGCACGGTATAAACATGTTGGGCGGTATCGCCGCAGGGCCAGCCGGGGTTGGCCACCAAGGTGATGGTGTAGTTGCCCGGTGCCGGATAAGTGAATGCGGGGTTGGCCTCGGCCGAGGTATCCGAATCGGTGCCCGGCACGCCGAAGTCCCAGTGGTAAGAGGTGGCCCCGGTGCTTTGGTTGGCCATTTGCACGTGCAGGCCGTTGCACCCTTCCGCCTGGGCCGGAAAGGAAGCGACGATGTCCTGCATGCAGGCCACCACAAGGAACCTGAAATCGCGGATCACGGTGCTGAGCAGTGCCCCGTTGCGGTATTCGCCCACACAAATGCTCACTGCGTAATTGCCCAACGCCGTTGGGTGCAGCGTGAGCTGGCCGTCCTGCTCTGCGAAGCTCATTGGCGGCTGGGAGCTTACCTGGTACTGCGTGGAATAGCCGTTGCCCCAGATCACCGGCAAATAAGGTGGCGCTGAAGGCGGCACCGGCACGGTGTTCAACAGGTTATCGCCGCCCTGCAGCGGCGCGCAGAGGTGATAGGCCAGGGAATCGCCATCGGGGTCCGTGGCCAGTTGGTCCAGCACGGTGGTTTGCCCAAGGCACAACACCATGGGCGGGTTGTTGTTGAACGATGGCGAGCTGTTCGGCCCGTGCACAGAGGGGTCGGGCACTTGCACCGTGCAGGTCATGCCTTGCACACCCGGGTTGTTCAGGTTCACAATGGCCGGGCTGCGGCAGCACCGCTGGTAGGACAGCGTATAGCCACCGGTGCCCGCCGGCAAATGGATCACGCCGGTGTATACGCCCATGCGCGTGCAAATGCCCGGCGGCACGGTGAGGCAGGGATTATCGGCCACCACGGGTACGTTCACCTCACTGGGCAATTGAAAAGTGACCGTGTTTATCCACTGCCCCGAACTGTTGAACACGCCAATGGCCGCGGTTGCGTCCAGCGCGGTGTTGTTCGTGTTGTCGGCACCGCAATCGCGGTACAGGCGTAGCGTTACCTGGTAATTATCGTTGCCCAGGGAGGTGTAGGTCATTTCGCCGCCCAGAATGTGCGTGGCCCATCCAGGAAGGGACAACGCGAACAGGCAAACAACGGAAAACAGGCGCATTTGTGGGAATGACGGCAATGTACGCCAATGGGTTGCGCCGACCGGTGGCATAGATCGGCCATCGTGTGGGCACGGGGACGGTGCGGATAGCGGAAGTTGGCTTGCAAGGCGTGTTTTTTCCGCGGCCCATCCGCCACAGGAACCACAACTGAAAGAAAATTCCCGTTGAAACGGTTCCCGAAAGCAACTTGGAACGGTCTGCGCGATCCGGCCCCGTTTTCTTTTATGGCCTATTCCTTCACGAAACGGAAGGTGCGTGCACCATCAGCCAAGCCCAAGCGCAACAGGTACAGGCCGGTCCCAAGCCCATCCACGGAAATGGGTGTTCCGTCCCATTCCGACCGCAGCAACAGCTGTCCTGCCAGGTCGAAAATTTCCACCTTCACCCGGCTCCCGTGCGGTAGCCCGTCGATCATAAAAGCATCGTGCACAAGGTTGGGCCGCAGTGTGATCCGGTCGGCCGGGATATCCCTGATGCTCGTCGTCCACTTCAGGTCGCCGGTCACCACCCCGTTGATGCGCCAACCGATCAGTTCACTGCAATCCATGGAGGTGTTGAATGATTGGCAATGGCCGAAGACCCCTACCCGGGAGTCGAGGTCCAGGCTCGAGTATAGGTCCGTAGGTGTACTGATATAACAATTGATCGTGTCGAAATAGAATCCTCCTGAACTGAAGCCCATGCGCGTGGTGGTGTCGCCGGTAATGGGATCGATCCCCAGCTGTAACAGCCCCGTTTGCCATACCGGCATATCAGATCCAGGTCCCGTGAACATGTCCGTCGCACCCATGGCATACGAGTCGGTAAGCCCGCCCACCATGTAACGGAATTCGCTCTCCCGGTAGGTGGCTTTCAGGCCGCTGGCCTGGACCAGCAACGAAAGGTCTTCATTCAAGGTAGTGCGATGGAAGGTGTACACCACGGAGTCGGGTGTGATCAACGCATGGGTGATCGAGTCCTGGTGGAACCCGATCCAGGCCGGTTCTGTGATCAACGCCGGATGGTAGTTCTGATACCATTGCAGGATATCACCTTGCGATAGATGGAAGTAATCGGCAAAGCGCGGTTGTACATAACCATGGTCGCCCGCCCCATCATTCAGCCCGATCAGTTTGAAGGTGCGCACCGGCAGTGTGGAGTGCGGCCCCGTGAGCCCGAACGGGAGGAATTCGATCAGGCCATGGCCTTTGCTCAGCTTGATCAGGAAGTCGTTGATCGGCGGTGCAGAAGATCCGGTGGCGTTGATCGAAAAGGTTTTCACACTGTCCGTAATGCCCAGGAACGTTTCCTGTTCATTGCTTATACAGGTGAATGTGGTTTCCTGCGGGCCGCCGCCCACCAATGGGGTGGTCCAGGACTGGCCCACCGCGGCCTGCGGCAGGAAGTACCAGGGGCCATAACCGGGGCCTGCGTAGCCAAAGACCGTATCTCCCCGCATCAACAAGGAGTCCATGAGGAAGATGTTGTAGGGCAAATTGGGGAGAGGGAACAATTGCAGGTTCTCGTACCAGCAGGCCTCGAGTTGCCCGGGGCCGTTGTACAATTTGAAATAATGAACATCCCCATTGGTGCTGGGCCGCACCGAATCCAGCCGTTGTGTGGCCACGGTCATTCCGGTGTCGGAATTGATGTGGTAGTACATCCGCTGGCCGGGCTGAAAAAAGGCCCAATCCTGCGGAAAGGCCAACAGTGTGGCAAGGGTGGCGGCGAGGCTGAGTAATATTTTCATCATGCTATGCGTGGATTGGATCGACCAATGCCGGAAATGAATCGAAAGGTAGCCACGATCCTGTCCGGCCCACAAATTAATTTCCGGGGATCGTAATGATCTTTACAGGACCCGTAACTGCCGGAGCTGGCAGGGCTTGGGTTTGATGCGATGCGCCGCGCCAGCGAATGCTGTTACCAAGTGGTCCGGATGATCGCAGACACTCATTCCCGGCCGAATGCACCGTCAACCCGCAGCCTGCCGGATCATTCCCTCCACTTCTTCCGCTGCGCATTCCACCACATGGCCATGCTCCAGTTGCACCAGGGCCATGATGCGCACCCTTTCGGGATAGAGGTTGGCCCGCATATGGTGGGTGATCAGCCTGCGGCCCACGCGTTGCACCTCGTGCATCTCGGTCCACGAATCGATCCGGTACCAATTGAGCCCGTTGGTGGAGCGCCTGTACATGGGGAACCCGGTGTTGTCCATCGCGGAAGTACTTTGCGCAAAGATCACACGCGACCTTCCGCATGAGCGCATTCCTGCATCAATTGGCACAGGCATTATGGCAACAGCATGGGACGGCCCTGCGGGAAGTGGCGGTGGTACTGCCCAGCCAAAGGGCCGGGCTTTACCTGCACAAATGGCTGGCCCAAGTGGCCGGCAAACCATTATGGAGCCCGCAGGTATTCACCATGGGCAGCTTCATGGAAGAGCTTTCCGGGCTTCGTGCGTTGGCCACTGAGGAACTGCTGTTCGAAGGCTACGAGGCCTACCGGAAAGCCGAAGGGACCGGTGCGCAGGGCATCGGCGATTTCATGCAATGGGGCGGTACCACGCTGGCGGACATCAGCGAGGCGGATGCCTATGCGGTGGACCTCGACAGCTACTATCGCGACCTGCGGTCGTGGGAAGAATTGGACATCACCTTCAACCATGTGCCGCTAAGCCGGGGACAGGAGCGTATGGTGCGGTACTGGGCCATGGTGGGCCGCATGCATCGGGCGTTGAACGGGCAATTGTTGGCCATGGGTGCCGGTACCACCGGCCTGATCGAGCGCACGGCCGCACAACGTGCAGGCGAACACGGCTCCCGTTGGCAGGCCGTTTGGTTTGCGGGACTGAATGCCCTTACACGGTCGCAGCATGCGGTGCTGTCCCATTTCACGCAGCAGGGCAAGGCGCACTTTGCATGGGATGCCGACCGCTATTACCTCGAGCGGCCCGAACAGGAAGCGGGCCAGCACCTGCGCAAGGCGATGGCCGGATTCGGGCAAGGAGCCGTGCCTGCGGCCGACAACCTGGCGCGGGCCGGTACACGGATACAGGCCGTGCGGGCGCCCAATGAGGTTGCGCAGGCCTGGGTGGCAGCTGAATTGCTGAAGAACACCCCTGCAGGGGAGCGGGCGCGCACAGCGGTGGTGCTTGCCGATGAAAGCCTGCTGGTGCCCTTGTTGGAGGCCCTGCCGCCGGACATCGGGCCGCTGAATATCACCATGGGCCTCGCCGTGGCCCAATTGCCCGTCGGGTCCTTCCTCGATGCCCTGCACCGCCTGTACACGGGCATGCGCCCCGGCCAAGGATTCTTCATCGCCGACCTGGAGCGGTTCCTTGGGCACCCGTTCCTCGCTTCACGGGGTGGCCCCGGGGCCGTGGCCAAGGCATTGAGGGCGGTGCATGACAACCGCAAGGCCCACCATAAGGCCGATGAATTGCAGGCGATCATGGCCGAGGCGCAGTTGCCCACGCCGGCCAGTGCGGTGTTTGCCGACCTGGGCGATGTGCGGGCGCAGATGCCGCAGATCACGGCCCAAGCACTGGCCTGGGCCAAGGAGAACATGGCCGGTGATCCCTTCGCCACCGAACAGATCTACCAGGCCGCATTGGTGGTGCGCCGCGTGCACTTGTTGCTTGGGCGTTATGAGCACCAGCTCGATATCCAGGCTTATGCCACGTTGTTCCAGCGCCTGTTGCGCGCCGCAAGGATCGGCTTTTATGGCGAGCCACTGGCCGGCATCCAGGTCATGGGCATGCTGGAGGCGCGGGCCCTGGATTTCGGGCGCCTGGTGCTGGCGGGTGTGCAGGAAGGCACCCTGCCGGCCAATACCTCGGAGCGCTCGTTCATCCCCTTCGAACTGCGGCGGCACCATGGCATGATGCTGCGTGATGCCAACGATGCCGTGCAGGCCTACAATTTCATGCGGATGCTCCAGCGCGCCGAGGATGTAACCCTTACGTGGGCTGAGGGCGAGGAAGCGCAAGGCCCAAGCCGTTTCATCCTGCAACTGCAACACGAGCTTTTCCGGGCCAACGGCCGCGAACTGCCCGTGCGTGATGCCTTGGTGCCACTTCCGCCAACGGCGGGGAAACGCATCGTTTCGGTACGGAAGGATGAGGCCATGTTGCATGCATTGAGGCAACGGTTGGAAAAGGGCCTTTCACCCTCGGCGCTGGGCGAATGGTTGAGCTGCCCGCTCAGTTTCCACTTCAAGCAGGTCATGCGGCTTACTGAAACCGGCTCCTTCAGCCCGCGCATTGCGCCCAATGTGCTGGGGGCTGCATTGCACAACACCGTGGAGGCGTTGTACGGGCCATTCCTGGGCAAGCCGCTGCAAATGGCGGACCTGGCCCAAGGGCTTGAGAAAATTGGCGAGCAACTGCGCACGGAGCTCTTGGCGCATGTTCCGGCGGAACAGCTGGACACCGGCGAGCCGATGCTGCAGTACCACATGGCCATGCGGGCCGCGCAACGCTTTGTGCGCGCCGAACTGGAAAGCCTGGGGCAAGGACAGGTGCTTACCATGCTTGGGCAGGAGACAGAAATGGCCATGGAACTGCTGCCGGCCTCGGCCGAGATCGGATCGCCCGTATGGATCAGGGGTCGCTTGGACCGTGTGGACCGTGCCGACGGCGTGCTGCGGATCCTGGACATGAAGACCGGCAAGGTGGAACCAAGAAAGCTGGAACTGGCCACATTGGACCTGGAGGACCTGAGGGGTGGTGACCGGCGGTATGCCGCACAATTGCTTGTATATGCGTGGCTTTACCTGAACAAGCATCCCGGTGTGCAGGAGGTACAGGCCGGCCTGTTGCCCTTGCAACGCGCGGAGAGCAACAAGCCCTTGATGTTGTCCATCGGCAAGGATCAAACCATCACCCGGGAGTCATTGCCGGGCATAACGGGGTTGTTGTGCGCAGTCGTGCGCGAGATGATGGACCCGCAAGTGCCTGTGGAGCACGACCCCGAGAGCAGGAACTGCGTGTTCTGCCTGGCCTGATGGCCTAAAAACCGAACAGGGGCCCGATCGGGCCCCTGCGCGGTAAACCTGCAAGGATTAGGAACCAGATCAAAGGAAGACCCTCGGATCTGAGTACAAGACGTACCCACGGTGGAAGGGTTGCCTAACGGATCAGGTAAAAGTTGTTGCTTGGGCAGCAAGTGCCGGGTAATGAGGCAGTTGTAGTTGTTGCTGGGCGTGGCCGGGCAAACGCCCAGCAACATCATCAGCGCTTGTAATTCTGCTGGGTGAATTTGTCGAAGAAATCTGCCCAAGGGTTCTTTTTTCCCGTGATGCGGTCGCCCAGCAGCATTCCTGCCAGTACGCCATTCGTCATACCCCAGCCATTGAACCCGGTGGCTACCAGGATGTGGTCATCATCCTTCTTCAGCCTGCCGATGAATGATGCGCCATCCTTGGTGGCCAGGTCGCAGGTGTTCCATTTATACACCACGCGTTCGATGTTGAATTTCCTGGAATAATCCTTTTCCACCAAGGCATAGGCTTCCTCCGCATTCTCGGCCTCCACCTCGTCCTTGCTCTTGCCGCCAACAATAATGATATCACCGTCCTTGGTGGTTTGGGCCCTGATGGAGTGCGGTTCTTCACCGGTGCTGAAGAATTCGCCGGGCGGCGTGCTCTCCTTGATCAGCAGGCCCAGGGCATAGTCCTTGAATTTCTCGAGGTCCTCATACTCATTGTCCGGATCGAAGAATGGCCCGTGCGTGGCGATCACAATATCCTTGGCGGTAATGATGCCCTTGTCGGTTTCCAGCAGCCGGTCCGTGCCTTGGGCCCTTATGCCCTTGGCCTCGGTATGCTCCAGCACGTGAGAGCCGTCGCCGGGGATGCGCGCGGCCAACGCCAACAGGTACTTCCGCACATGGAATTGGGCCTGCTGGCTGAACTTAACCGCCCCGTATGTAGGGTAGGAGAGCGGAACATCTTCCGTATAGCTCGCGGGTAGTCCAAGCTTCTTCGCGATCTCGGCTTCCTCCTTCACCTCCTTGCGGCCCTTTTCCTCCTGGGCGTAGGTATAGGCGTCCAATGGTTCAAAGTCGCAATCGATCTTGTACTTGTTCACCAATTCCTCGGCATGGTCAATGGCAGCCTCGTTGGCCATGCCATAGATCCGGACCCCTTCGTCGGTGAATTTTTTGCTGAGCCGGGTATAGATCAGGCCATGCAGCGAGGTGACCTTGGCGGTTGTGTTGCCGGTGGTGGCCTCCACGATCCTGCTTTTTTCCACCAAGGCCACCGTTTTGCCCAGTTCCTTCAGGCGGTGCGCCACCGAAATGCCGGCGATCCCGCCGCCCACAACGGCCACATCAACTGTGAGGTCCCCGTCTTGTGCGGGGTAGTCCGTAAGTGGTGTGGTGGCCAGCCACACCGATCGATCCATTGCTTCGCTTTCCATACCCGTGGAACAGGCATGGTGCCGCAAAGTTCACGGCCTACGGTGTGAAGGTGTAGCCCACGCCACGCACGGAGGTGAAGTGCTTGGGCTTGTGCGGGTCAGCCTCAAAATATTTCCGGAAGGAAACGATGAAATTGTCGATGGTGCGCGTGGTGGGGTACACATCATACCCCCATACTTTCTGCAGGATCTCTTCGCGGCTCACCACCTCGCCGGCGCGCTCGGTGAGCAGGCGCAACAGCAGCATTTCGCGCTGTGTGAGCCGCCGTTCAAGGCCGCGCTGGCCGGTGATCTCGTAGGTCTCAAAATCAACTGTGTTGCCGCCGAACTGCACGCGCGACGGAGGCAATGACGTGCTTCCATCCTGTCCGCGATCGACCAGTTTTTCCACGCGGAGCAGCAGTTCCTGCAGGTCAAATGGCTTGGCCAGGAAATCATCGCCGGCGCGGAGCCCCCGCACACGGTCGGCCGCGTTGGTCCGTGCCGTCAGGAACAGCACGGGCGTGCGATCGCCCTCCAGGCGGATGGTCTCGCAGATCGTGAAGCCGTCCACATCGGGCAACATCACGTCCAGCACGATGCCATCAAAGCGCGCGCCCCGTATGCGTTCCAGGGCCTCCCCGCCGCGCACGGCCGTGGTCACATCGTAGCCTTCCAGTTCAAAGTTCATCCGCAAGGTGGAGCGCAACGATTCCTCGTCCTCCACCAGCAGCAGCCGCTTCTTGCTTTTCTCCGCCATCTTTTGGGGGGATCCAATGGACCTGCTCCGTCAACGCGGCCATCTTCTCCCGGGCCAAAGATCGCCCCGGCCGTACTTTCGCGTCATGTTCAATGCGGAGCAGCTGGCGTGGGCCAATTCGGTGCAGAAGGGCACCATGGTGGAGCACATCGGCATCACCTTCATCCCCAGCGCACCCGGCACCTTGGTGGCCACCATGCCGGTGGACCACAGGACCAAGCAGCCCATGGGCCTGTTGCACGGTGGCGCCACGGCCGCGCTGGCCGAAACCCTTGGCAGCATGGGGTCGGCCATGCTGGTTGACCTCAACAAGCACGCGGTGGTGGGCATCGAACTGAACGCGAACCATCTTAAAAGCGCCCGCTCGGGCCTGGTTACCGCCACGGGCACGCTGGTGCACAAAGGCCGCACCCTGCATGTGTGGGACATTCGCGTGGCCAACGAGCAAGGGGAGCTGACTGCAATATGCCGTTTGACCAACATGGTGATCGATCGCAAATGACGCCCAACCCTGCCCTGCAAAAAGCCCTTTCCCATTGCATTGACCAGCGGCTCACGTTCGCTGCCTTCCGCTTGCCAGGCCACCCGGTGCAGCTTTGGGTACAGCGCGACCCCCGGTTAGAGGCCGTGGAGACCACCATGCTGCTCGGGTTGAACCAGGTGTTCATTGCGGCGCCGTTCAGGTTGGATCCCGACCAGATCCCATACATCCGCGCCGACGTGGAACTCACCTTTGCCGAGATCGCCCCCGACATCAGCCGGCTGGACGACTGCCGTGGCAGCGCCCCCCGCATTGCACAGGTGCCCGCTCCCACAACACGGGAGGCTTACCTGGCCGCAGTGGAAGCAGCGAAGGCGGCATGCGCAACAAGGGCCATGGACAAAGTGGTGCTGTCCAGGTTGAAGGAAGCCCCGATCCCCACACAGCTGTGGCCGGAGCTGTTCGCCTGGGCCTTGCACGATAATGCTGAAACGATGGTGGCCATGGCGTACACGCCCGCACATGGACTTTGGATGGGCGCATCGCCGGAGCGCTTGGTGCAAGAGGACCAGGGCCATGTGCGCGTTGATGCCTTGGCCTCAACGCGGCCCAGCGATGCCGTGCCACCACGGCTTTCAGGCTGGGGCCACAAGGAATTGGATGAGCAAGGGCAGGTGACGCATTACGTGCACGCTGCATTTGCCCGCACGGACCTGCAGGACATCACCGTACGCGGGCCCGAGGTGGTGAAGGCAGGCCCGGTGGCGCATTTGCGCACCGTGCTCGAAGCGGGCATGGGCGATACGCTGCTGGGCGAACTGGTGATCGAGCTGCATCCCACGCCGGCGGTGGCGGGCATGCCGAAACAGGCGGCCATGGAATTCATTGCGGCGCATGAGCGCCACGACCGTTCGTTGTACACCGGTTTCTGGGGTCCATGGAATGCGGATGGGCCCACAGAGCTTTTCGTGAATCTGCGCTGCATGTTCCACCATCAGGGAACCACCTTGCTGCCTGTGGGCGCCGGGATCACGGCCGGCAGCGACGCTGAAATGGAATGGAATGAGACAGAGCGCAAGGCCAATACCTGGTTGCGCGCACTGGAACCTCGCGTTGCAGGTTGAATACATGGCCACCTCCGACCATTTTGCCGCAGCAGAGCTGGCGCGCCTATGCGCGGCCAAGGGCGTGCAGCACGCCGTCATCAGCCCGGGTTCGCGCAATGCGCCGTTGGTGATCTCCTTCCTCAAGCACGGGCAGATCCAATGCCTGCAGGTGATCGATGAGCGCAGCGCTGCTTTCTTCGCCATGGGCATGGCCCAACAGCTGCACCGGCCGGTGGCCTTGATCTGTACCAGCGGCAGCGCAGTGCTCAACTATGGCCCCGCCGTGGCCGAGGCCTTCTACCAACGCATTCCCCTGCTCATCATTACCGCGGATCGTCCCGAGGAATGGATAGATCAGGGTGAGGGCCAGACCATACGCCAGCGCGGGGTGTTGATGCCCCACGTGCGCAAGAGCGTGCAATTGCCGCGTGCCACCGAAGGCCTCTCGCGATGGCATTGTGGCCGGTTGATCAACACCGCCATTGATGCCACCTTGCTGCCCGTGCCCGGACCCGTGCAGGTGAACGTGCCCTTCGAGGAGCCCTTGTACGGCACCATGGAAGGGCAGGAAGGGTCACGGTTGATCGCCCCCATGCCTGTAGAGGCATTCATGCTGCCGGACCGTGGCTGGCGCGCAGAACAGATCTCCAACAGCCTGAGGGTGATGGTGCTGGTGGGACAAGGACTATGGGACCATGGGCTGAAGCAGCACCTCCAGCAGTGGGCCGCCCTGCCCCAATGCGCAGTGCTGTCGGAAGCCACCTCCAACCTCGACGATCCCTTGTTCATCACCAGCATTGACCGCGCGATCGAGGGCGTTAACGACGCGAATGAAGCCGATCTGAGGCCCGATGTACTGGTCACTTTCGGCGGGGCCATTGTAAGCAAGCGCATCAAATCGCTACTGCGGAAGTGGAGGCCGGGGCAACATTGGCATGTGGATGCCGGGGCACGGCACTACGATACATTCCAAAGCCTGACGCACGACATCGCCGTGGCGCCGCACATATTCCTTGCGCAGATGGAAGGCCGGATCAAGGCCAATGAAAGTATGTACGGTGCGGCCTGGCGCATGGTGGATGCGCGGATGCGAGAAGCCCAACAGGATTTTCTGAAGAAGGCACCCTTCTGCGACCTTACCGTTTTCCGTGCCTTGTTGGAGGGTATTCCCGAGGGCGGGGATATCCACCTGGCCAACAGCACGGCCGCCCGTTATGCCCAGCTTTTCGACCGTGCCCGCGGGCATCGGTTCTTCAGCAACCGCGGCACCAGCGGCATCGACGGTTGCACCAGCACCGCGGTGGGCGCGGCCTTCGCATCGGGCAGGCCCACCACGCTCATCACCGGCGATGTGGCGTTCTGCTACGACAGCAATGCTTTCTGGAACAAGCATCTCACCGGTGCGCTCAAGGTGATCGTGATCGACAACGGCGGCGGCAACATCTTCCGTTTCATTCCGGGGCCTGACAAGGACCCCGAGTTGCTGCCCTGGTTCGAGTCGCCCCATGGCCGCGATATTCCTGCATTGGTGGAGAGCTATGGGCTTCCGCTGTATTCGGCCAATGATGAAGGATCGCTGGGAACGGCCCTGGAAGCGTTGTACGCACCCCACGACCGGCCTGCGGTGCTGCACATTACCACCGATGCGGAGCTTTCGCCCAAGGTTCTGAGGGAGCATTTCAAGGCACTGCGGGGCGGGGCGTAACGCCATTCCCTTCCTTCCTTTGCGCCATGAATCCCTGGCTGGATGCCTTCCGTCCGCGCACGCTGCCGCTTGCGGTTAGCGGGATCGTGGCCGGCAGCGCATTGGCGGCTTTCCGGGGCGGGTTCCGGTGGCCTGTGTTCTTGTTGGCCTTGATCACGGCGGTGCTGCTGCAAATACTCAGCAACCTGGCGAACGACCTGGGCGACCACCTGCACGGCACCGACAGCGAAGCCCGCGTGGGCCCGTTGCGCACCGTGCAAAGCGGCGCCATTGCGGCCGCTACCATGAAGCGCGCCATGTGGATCTGCGGTTTGCTGGCACTGGCCACTGGCGTGGCCCTGGTGATCACCGCACTTGGTCCAACGCCCACCATGCTGGCATTCCTGGCCTTCGGCCTGTTGGCCATTGCGGCCGCCGTGAAGTACACCTATGGCAACAACCCGTACGGCTACGCCGGACTGGGCGACATCAGCGTCCTTCTCTTCTTTGGCCTTGCAGGCGTGGCGGGCAGTTTTTACCTGCACACCGGGCATTGGTGGTGGCCGGTACTGTTGCCGGCCTTCGGCATCGGCCTGTTGTCCACTGGCATGCTCAACCTGAACAACATGCGCGATGCCGGCAATGACGCGGCGAGCGGCAAGCATACCATCGCCGTCCGCCTGGGCGCGCGGCGATCCAAGGCATACCATGCATTGCTCATGCTCGGTGGGTTCGCCTGCCTGGTGCTTTTCACGGCTTTCCACTTCAACTCCTGGTGGCAATACCTGTTCCTGCTTGCCTTCCCGCTGCTCGATCGGCACCTGCGCGCCGTGCGCCGCAATTCCGTTCCCTGCGAGCTGGACCCACAAATGAAGGTGTTGGGGCTGATCACCCTGTTGACCGCATTGCTGTTTTCTTTGGGATTGCTTTCACCCCCATGATAGAGGCCACCTGGAAAGAGATTTCGTTCACACCCCGCTTTGCGCTGGGCACCAGCAAGGGCGTGATACAAGCACGCACGGCCTGGTTCCTGATCGCGTGGGAGAAGGACCGTCCCCAGGTGCGGGGCGTGGGTGAGGCGGCGCTTTTTCCCGGCCACAGCAAAGAGTTTCCGGCGGAGGTACGCACCAAGCTGCTTGAGTTGTGCGCCCACACAGCCGATTGGGGATCGCGGCTGCACACCGACCTGGTGAACGTGCCCAGTGTGCGCTTCGCCGTGGAACAATGCCTGCGCGACCTGCAAGCCAGCGGCAGCAAGGTGCTCTTCCCCTCCGAATTCACCTTGGGCAGGCAGGGCATACCCATCAATGGCCTAGTGTGGATGGGCGACAAGGCCACCATGCGGGCACGCATCAAGGAACAGATCGAAAAGGGCAACCGTTGCGTGAAAATGAAGATCGGGGCCATCGGCATTGAGGATGAACTGGAATTGCTGGCCGATGTGCGAAGACAGTTCAGTGCCGAAGAACTCGCCTTGCGCGTGGATGCGAACGGCGCCTTCAACAATAACAATGTAATGCCCGTGCTGGAGAGGCTCGCCCGGTTGCAGGTGGAAAGTATCGAACAGCCCGTGGCACCCGGACTGTATGAGGTAATGGAGGAAGTCTGCGCAAGAACGCCCCTGCCCGTAGCGCTGGATGAGGACCTCATCGGGCTGAACACGCCGGAGGCCAAACGCGACCTGCTGGACCACGTGCGGCCCCAGCGCATTGTGATCAAGCCGAGCCTGGTGGGCGGTTGGGCCGCTGCGCGGGAATGGATCGACCTTGCCAACGAGCGATCGATCGGTTGGTGGATCACTTCGGCATTGGAAAGCAGCATAGGCCTAAACGCCATCGCGCAATGGACCGCCACCTTGGGCAGCAACATTCCCCAAGGCCTTGGCACCGGCAGCGTGTACACGGATAATTTCCCATCACCGCTGGGCGTCGAAGGCGCAGCATTGCACTACCGGCCTGAGCGGGAATGGGACTTGGCGCGGTTATGGCCTTGAGCAGGAAATATCCGCGCACCATGGCGCAAGCGTTCGATTCCCTTACACTGGACGGTGAGCACCTGTCGGCATACGATGCATACGCACGCATTCACCGCCAGCTCAACAGACGTGCCCGGGATAAACAGTGGCTTGGTGAACTTCATTCGCTGATGACCGAACTGGTGCTATTCCGCGGTGCGTCGATCGCCGCCTGCACCAGCGGCACCACCGGGCCGCCCAAGTCCGTCCGAATTGCGCGCCGGGATCTGGTGAACAGTGCCCGGCTCACCTACGACACATTCGGCCTGAGGGAAGGGGACCGTGTCCTGCTTTGCCTGCCCTGCGCATACATAGCTGGCAAAATGATGGTGGTGCGCGCCATGGCGTTGGGGCTGGACCTGCACATCATCGACCCGCGCGGCAGCGTGCTCGATCACCTCAAGGTGCCGGATACATTCCGCTTCACGGCCATGGTGCCCTTGCAATTGCACCGCGCCATCCAAGAGGACCGCGAACGGGTGGGGGAGCAGTTCCGAACAATCCTGCTCGGTGGCGGCCCGGTAAGCGATGCCCTGGAAGAGGACCTGCAAGGCTTGCGAACCGAGGTGTACCAAGGTTATGCAAGCACGGAGACCGTGACCCATGTGGCGCTGCGCCGGGTGAATGGACCCGAAAAAAGCGATATCTACCATGGCATCGGGCGCATCACCTTCTCCGTGGACCGGCGCGGCTGCCTGGTGGTGCATACGCCGCACCTCACGCACAAGGAACATGTGACCAACGACCTTGTGGACCTGTTGGATGCAACACGTTTCCGGTGGTTGGGCCGCATTGACAATGTGATCCTCAGCGGCGGCAAGAAGATCTATCCCGAGCAGTTGGAGGCGCGCACCGCAGGGCTGCTCCCGCTGGCACATTATTTCAGTGCCGTACCGGACACGCGGCTGGGCCAAGCGGTATGCTTGGTGGTGGAAACCCGCGAGGGGATGGAGGTGCTTGCCGAATTGATGGAGCAATTGGCCACTGTGCTACACAAGCATGAGATGCCCAGGAAGGTCGTGGCCCTTGCCGAATTCAAGCGCACAAGGTCCGGCAAGGTGGTGCGCATGGCTTAGGTGCAACGCTGCGCGGTGCCGGTTTCATCCTGCGCCACGGAAATGGAAACCCGTAGCCGCCGCGATTCAAAATCCTGGAGTAGGGCACGTATGCAAAGGATCAGCCCGCCCATTTCGCACATTTCTTCCAAGGTGTACAGCACGATGTAGCGCGGTTCCATGTATAGCCAGCAATCGCCGGGATTGGAGTACACCTCACAAGGCATCCAGGGAAAGAGCGCGGGGTCCTGGTAGGGCAGCGTACGTGAAAGCTTGCCGCCGGCCATTTCAAGAAAAATAGCGCCGAAGAGATATACGGCACCGCTTACCAAAAGCTTACGGCGCAGCACGGGCCGCAGGTTCAGCAGCCAGCGGCCCAGGGCGATCACCACGGCCAGGGTGCCCAGGCCGTACGGGATCACCCATGCATAATAGAACCAGCCCAGGTTGCCGCCATCCTGGCTGCCATGGTGCAACAGGCGCAGGGTGAAGAGCATGAATTTCTCATGGATCTGCGAGCCTTCATCCACACCCAGGAAACAGAACACGGCGGCCATGATGAACCAGCCGCGGCGCATGCGCCCCTTTTCGGCGCGGCCATGCAGGTAGAATAAGGCGGCGCCAATGAAAAAGAGCGCCACGTTGAAAAAGGTGGGCAGGTTGGCCTCAAGGTCCACATCGGCCAATTGGGTCAACGCTTCCACGCGCCAATGCAGCACCACGTGGCAGAATGCCACCCAAAGGTGCAAAAGGAGCAAAGCCCCCAGGATAAGGAGCAGGTACCGGGTGGTATGGCGCGCATGTAACGGGATGTGATGCATTGCACAGGGAATGCGTCCCGCGCCCCGGGGCCTGGGCCAAGGCGCCACCCTCCCGAAGAGGATGGCGCCCTGTGGTTACTTGCCCAAGATCTTGAACATGCCCGTGCCGCACTCGGGGCATTTGCCCTTCATCGCCTTGCGGCCGTTGGCCATGGTCACCTCATTCGCTTCCTTCATGTTGCGCTTCGCCTTGCACTTCACGCAATAGCCTTCAACTGCTGCCATCTTTGGATAGGTTTTATTCCGGCCTTGCGGACGGAGGGTTCAACGCCAAAGTTGGTGGTTGGACCGGTTCCGGCAACAACGGGCTAGGCCGGTTATCAACAATTAGCGAACAGCCGTCCCGTAGCCGGCGCGTGCCCTTACCCGGGCCAAGGTGCGCGCGGCCACGGCGCGTGCCTTTTCCGCCCCCACCGCCAACAGACGGTCCAATTCGCCGGTATCGGCCATCAATTCCGCGAAGCGGGCGCGCTGCGGGGCAAAGCGTTCGGTGAGCACCGCGAGCAACTCTTTCTTCGCATGGCCGTAGCCGAAGCCGCCGGACTGGTAGTTGCGCTCCATTTCCTTGGCCTTGTCGGCCGGGGCCACCAGTTCGAACAGCCGGAACACGTTGTCGGTGTGCGGGTCCTTGGGTTCCTCCAGCGTCCTGCTATCGGTCACGATCCCCATCACCTGTTTCCTCAGGTCTTTTTCCGGCAGGAAAATGTTGATCGTGTTGTTGTAGCTCTTGCTCATTTTCCGGCCGTCGGTGCCGGGGATGGTCATCAGCGCCTCGTTGATCCTGGCCTCGGGCAACACGAAGGTATCCTCACCATAGGCATGGTTGAAGGCGCCAGCAATGTCGCGGGTGATCTCCAGGTGCTGCTTTTGGTCCTTGCCCACGGGCACCACGTCGGCATCATAAAGCAGAATGTCGGCGGCCATGAGCACCGGGTAATAGAAAAGCCCAGCATTCACCTGGCTCACGTTGCTGCTTTTGTCCTTGAACGAATGGGCATTGGCCAGCATGGGGTACGGCGTGAGGCACCCGAGGAACCAAGTGAGTTCGGCCACTTCGGGCACGTCGCTTTGGCGATAAAAGACGACTTGGTCCACGTCCAGCCCGCAGGCCAGCCATGCCGCGGCCACGGCGTATGTGTTGTTGCGCAGCAGCACGGGGTCGCGCACGGTGGTGAACGAATGCAGGTCGGCGATGAAAAGAAAGGCCTCGTTGCCGGGTGCGCTGCCCTGCTCAATGGCGGGCAGGATCGCCCCGAGCAGATTGCCCAAGTGCGGAATGCCCGTGCTTTGAATGCCGGTGAGTACGCGCATGTTTCAAGGGTATGGCATGAACGGGGGCCGAAGATAGAGCGGTAGCTTCGCCCCTTGCTTTTCAACGACGTGAAGGAACAGCCGAACGCAAGTACCGATCGCGTGGCCGCGGGCAATGAACTGCGCCGCCCGCTATGGAAATGGCTTTTCCTGCCCTTGCGCCTGCTTTTCAAATTGTGGTTCGCCTTCATCTTCGGCCTGTCGCTGCTGGTGCTGTACGTGCCCTTCCGGCTATTGCTGCGGGATCCCTCGGGCTATAAGGCGGCATTCCGCCTCATGCAGGGCTGGGGCTATTTTTTGGCCTATGGCGGGCTGGTGCCCCTGCGGGTGGAGCAACGTTCACCCTGGCCCGATCCGCCCTATGTGGTATGCATCAACCACAGCAGCTACATCGATATCGTGCACACGTTCTGCCTGGTTCCGCACTACTTTCTTTTCATGGGCAAGCATGAGTTGCTGCGATGGCCCCTGTTCAACATCTTTTTCCACGACATGCACATTGCGGTGAACCGGTCCAACGGCATGGAGGCCGCCCGTGCGCTGAAAAAGGCCGGCGACGCGCTGGAGGCCGGTGCGTGCGTGAGCATTTTCCCCGAAGGCACCATTTCGGCGCAGGCCCCGCGCCTGCTGCCTTTCAAGGACGGTGCCTTCCGGCTGGCGATACGGAAGCAGGTGCCCATCGTGCCGGTGACCTTGTTGGACAATTGGTACATGTTCGGCGATCCGGAAAAGCCGCTGAGCGCGGGAAGGCCCGGTATTTCGAGGGCCATTGTGCATGCCGCAGTACCCACCCGGGGGCTTGCCGCCAACGATGCGGCCGCGCTGCGCGAGCGGATATTCCGGCAGATCGAGGCACCTTTGCAGCAGGCATATCCCGCAAAATGAAGATCGACGAAGCAACATTGGACCATGTGGCCGAACTGGCCCGCCTAGACCTATCGGACCGCGAGGTGCGCGATTCGATGCTGCAGGACATGCAGCGTGTGATCAATTTCGTTGAAGTACTGGCACAGGTGGACACCACAGGGGTGGAACCACTGATCTTCATGACCGAAGAACACGACCGGTTACGGCCTGATGTGGCGGCGCCCGGCCTAAGCCGTGAGCAGGCCCTGGCCAATGCCCCGGTAAAGGACAGTGATTATTTCAAGGTGCCCAAGGTTGTTGGGCAGTGATCGGCGCGGAACGCGAAATAACAAGAACCGATGTACGGAACATTCAAGGAACATTTGGCGAAGGAATTGACGGCCATTGAAGAGGCCGGCCTTTACAAGCGCGAGCGCATCATCACCAGCGAACAGAATGCCGAGATCACGGTCAACGGCAAGCAGGTGTTGAACTTCTGCGCAAACAATTACCTGGGGCTGAGCTCGCACCCCGAAGTGGTGAAGGCCGCGCATGAAACCTTGGACAGCCATGGCTATGGCATGAGCAGCGTGCGGTTCATCTGCGGCACGCAGGACATACACAAGGAGCTGGAGCGCAAATTGGCCGAGTTCCACGGTACTGAGGATACCATCCTGTATGCGGCCTGTTTCGATGCGAACGGCGGGGTGTTCGAGCCGTTGCTCGGCCAGGAGGATGCCATCATCTCGGATTCCTTGAACCATGCAAGCATCATTGACGGGGTGCGCCTGTGCAAGGCGAAGCGCTACCGGTATGCCAACAACGACATGGCCGACCTTGAGGCCCAGTTGCGCACGGCACGCGCCGATGGGGCGCGGTACATCGTGATCGTTACCGATGGTGTATTCAGCATGGATGGGATCATCGCCGACCTGGCCTCCATTTGCGACCTGGCGGACAAGTACGAGGCCCTGGTGATGGTGGATGATTGCCATGCGGCCGGTTTCATTGGCAAAACCGGCCGCGGCACGGCCGAGCATTGTGGCGTGATGGGCCGCATCGATATCAT
The DNA here is from genome assembly GCA_044507815.1 of Flavobacteriales bacterium. Taxonomy (GTDB): domain Bacteria; phylum Bacteroidota; class Bacteroidia; order Flavobacteriales_F; family PHOS-HE28; genus PHOS-HE28. Next base: position 100,160 of record JBIQIX010000001.1, read on the forward strand.
TACGGGCACCTTGGGCAAGGCGCTGGGCGGCGCCATGGGCGGATATACCACCGGGCGCAAGGAGATCATCGACATGCTGCGCCAGCGTTCGCGGCCCTACCTGTTCAGCAACTCATTGGCGCCCGCCATCGTGGGGGCCTCCATCCGTGTGATCGATCTCTTGAGTTCCTCCACGGAACTGCACGATAAGCTCGAGCGCAACGTGAAGCAATTCCGCGAAGGCATTGAAAAGCTCGGATTCAAAACGCGGGGGGCAGGTGCCGCTATCGTTCCCGTGATGCTGGGCGACGCCAAGCTGAGCCAGGTCATGGCCGATAAACTTTTGGAGGAAGGCATTTATGTGATCGGCTTCTTCTTCCCGGTGGTGCCCAAAGGTGAGGCACGCATACGGGTGCAATTGAGCGCCGCACACAGCCCGGAGCAGATCGATAAGGCCCTGGCGGCGTTTGCCAAGGTGGGCAAGGAGCTGGGCGTGGTCGGCTAGGCAGCCGGCCTATTGGCGCACCACTTCATAGCGCACCACATCAATGGCGCCGGTCTCGTTGTTCTTCGTGATCAGGGCCTTCAGCAACATCGAGCCTTCCGCGTAGAGGTATTCGGTGTGCTGCATCAACAGGCCATCGCGCAGCAGGTCGCGCGTGAGCGGGTTGCCGGCGCCGTCGTAGGTCCATTGCATGCTGGTCCAATGCTGCTGCCCAAGGTCGGGTTGTTCGCTGCGCTCTGAAAGACGCCCCTGTTCATTGTAGGTGAAGCTGATCCGGCCACGCCGCTGCGTGATCAGGTTACGCCGGTCGATCGACCGCAGGTAACCGAGTTTGTCATGCGTGTACACTTCCTCCTGATAGGCCCGCCCCTGGTCGTTCAGCCAGGTCTTGCGCAACGTGGTATCGTTCAATTGGGCGTATTCAAAGCGCTCATCGCTGATCACGGTGGCCGGTCCTTCAATGAACTGGTAGCGTCCGCTTGCGGCATTCTCCATGCGCACGTGCTCCACATGGTCCGGGCGCCCCTGTGCATCGTATTGCATGCGCAGCGCGAAGAAGCCGTGCACGTCGTTGCGCAGTTCCTGGATCAATTGCCCCTTTGCGTTGTAGCTGTACCGCACAGAGGCGGTGTCCATGCCGGATCCGGGCTTGCCGAACGAGTTGTTGGCATAGCCCAATTTGCCGTCAGCGGCGAACCGGTACAGGAAATGGCGGTCCAGCGCCACCATGGGCTTGTTCTCCCGTTTCACCCAGGCCTGGCCCGCTACGCTCACCACATTGTTCCGGGCAATGAATTCCGGATTGAAGCGCAGCACATCGGGGTCCGCGGCACCGGCTTCCACGCGCAACATCTGGGCCCGGGCACCACCCAGCGCGCACAGCAGCAGCGCCGCGCAAAGCCCCGGGCGCAGCAGGTGGCGCATGCTCACCGCATTTGGGCCAAAGCCTCTTCCACGGTGGTCACGGGCAGGCTGCATACATTGTTCTCGCATACATGAATGGTGGTTTCCCCGGTGGACGCTTTGTCCTCCAGAAGCGGTAACGTGCTGGTGCCGGTAGTGCCAACAAAGAGCCGGCCGGGTATGTAGTGTGTGCCGAACCCGCGGCGCAGGTCCATGGCCTTCGGCCCGGTGATCGCCACTTCGTACCAAGGATACGCATGGTCCATGAGCAGCAAGGCCCAGTTGGCATAACCGCCCGGGTAGTCGGCCATCATGGGCATTACGTTGTGCAACTGTTGCCGCGAGATCGCCAAGTAACGCTCGTTGCCCAGCAAATGCCCCAACAGGAACAGCGCTTTGGCCATGCTTGAATTGGACGAGGGGATCACATTGTCCGCCACTTCCATTTTCCGTGCGATCAGCGGGGGATCGAGCTTGCTGGTGAACATGAACATGCCGCTGGGCCGGTCCAGAAAATGTTCGATGGCATGATCGGCCAGGTTTTCCGCGTGTTTCAGCCACTCCTCGTTGAATGTGCATTGGTACAGGGCGGCCAAGGCCTCCAGCATGAAGGAATAATCCTCCAGGTAGCCGTTCACCGCGGTGGTGCCCTTGGTGTAACTGTGCCATAGACCGCCATCCTCACGGCGGCAAACACCGAGCAGCAAGCGCATCGTTTGTTCCGCCTCCTGCAGGTTCTCCGGTCCGCCGAAAGCATCGTGCGCATCGCATAGCGCCGTCACCATCATGGCGTTCCACGAGGTCAACACTTTGTCATCCAGGGAGGGCCGTGCACGTTCTTCACGCGCGGCGAGCAGCCTGGCATCGATTGCTTCCCGCTTCGCTTTCAATTCGGACAGGTCCAGGTCCAGTTCCTTGGCCATCGCCTCATCCGGACGCGTGCGCAGCAATATGCTTTCGCCGTTCTCCCAGTACCCCGCGCCGTCCACGTTGTAATAGACCATGGCGAAGTCGGCATCCGGCCCGGTGTGTTTCGCTATTTGGTCCTCATTCCACAGGTAGAACAAGCCTTCCTGCCCTTCGGTGTCGGCGTCCAGGGCGCTGTACCAGCCGCCTTCGGGCGAGCGCATTTCACGGCGTGCCCAGGCCAGGGTGCGCTGTGCCGTGCCGCGGTATTCCTCCTCGCCAAAATGGCTATAGGCCTTGCTGTACAATGAAATGAGCTGGGCATTGTCGTACAGCATCTTCTCAAAGTGGGGCACCTTCCATTGAATGTCGGTGCTGTACCGGGCAAAGCCGCCGCCGATCTGGTCGAAGATGCCGCCTTGGGCCATTTTATCCAGCGTAAGGCGCACTTGCCGTGCCACGCGCTTGTTGCCGGTGATGGCCGCGTACCGGAGCAAAAAGGCATAATTGCAGGGCATGGGGAACTTGGGTGCGCGATCAGGCCCGCCCCAAGTGGTGTCGAAATGCTTTTCCAGCCCGTTCGCCATGCGCTGCACATCCTTGCGCGTGAATTCCTGCGGTCCGGCGTTCAATTCCACCAGTTCGGCCTGCACGATACCGGCGTGGAGCCGATCCGCGTATCCGGCCACCTTGTCCGGCTCCTGTTGCCACGTATGTTGGAGTTGTTGCAGCACGTGCAGCCATTGTTCCCTGTGGAAATAGGTGCCGCCATACACCGGCCGCCCATCGGGCAGGGTGAAACAGTTGAGCGGCCAGCCGCCGTGCCCGGTCATCAATTGCACGGCGGTCATGTACACTTGATCGATATCCGGCCGCTCCTCGCGGTCCACCTTGATGCAAACGAAGTGTTCGTTCATCACGCGGGCCAGCTCCTCATCCTCGAAGCTCTCACGCTCCATTACGTGGCACCAATGGCATGTACTGTAGCCAATGCTCACCAGTACAAGCTTATTTCCCGCGCGGGCCGCTTCAAACGCCTTTTCGCCCCATGGCCGCCAGTTCACGGGGTTGTGCGCATGTTGCAGCAGGTAGGGGCTGGTTTCAGTGGAAAGAAGGTTCGTATGTTCGGCCATGGTAACTTCACGAGCGGCCGTGGCAGCTTGTGCCGGCAGCCTGGCTTGGCGCCGGCCACCGCGTGCCCATAGCATTCCCGCCGCGAATGGATAAAGGTACGGGTACCGGTTGGCGGCTTCGGCCGCCGTGGGAGCGTGCTCGTCAACAGCGGCCCGTTGATCGCGGCGCGGATGGCCCACAGTGGCCTGTATACCTCATGTTGGCCGGCATTTTCGCCCTGGTGTTCTCCTTGGTGGCCTTGGGCCCGCACACCGTGGTGGGGTTGAATGAGCTGGCCCGGTGGTTCGGGCTGCTGGCCTTCATTGGCAACCTGGCGCCCAAGCGATTGTATACCAAGCCCTTGGCCATGGATCGCGGCGAATGGTTCTGGTTCAACCTGCTGGCGGTCGGGCCTTTGTTGATGAGCGCCGGGCTTGCCGCCAACTCAATCATCAGGGGCCCGGAACAAACGATACTCGTGCTCGATCCGGCGCATTTCGACCTCGACGCCTATTGGACCGCGCACCGCGAGTTGCCGCCGCACGAGGACTGGCCGATGGCGCATGAGGAATTGTCCTACCGCTTGCAGGAGTTGGAGCCGGCCATGGTATTCCGTTTGTCCAAAGGTTGCCTTGGCCGATGGGTGGTGCTATCCCGCCACAGCGTGGTGGTGGGGCCACGCAAGAGAGGCCGCTCAGCGCAGGTCAAGGTCCTGCTCCAGTTCGAACGGGAACCGCTTGCGCACCATTTTGGCCTTCGCCAGCACCGTGCCCTTGGCCTGCAGGTGCAGCGTGCCGCCCATGGCGGTGCCCAACAGCAACGGCATCCAGTTGGTGCCGGGGTTGACCGTGGCATGCAGGGGGATCTGGTACACTTGGGTGGAGTTGGGCACCAGCACCAGGGCGCTGTCCATTACGGCCTTGCCCAACGGCATGCCGTTCAGCAACAAGTCCACATCTGGCTCGCTTAATTGGATCCGGTAGCTGTTGGGGTTGTACACCTCAACCGCGATCACCGCGGAAATGCCCTTGCCGTCGAAGCGGGTCAGCCGGGCATCGCGCACGCCCACCAGTTCCACTTCGCTGTAGCGCATGCAGCCCTGCAACAACAGGGCTGCCAGGCCCAGGGCCGCAAGGACTGAATGACGGGCATCCATCACTGTTTTCCGCTTTCCTTGGCGAAATGGGCATAAAACCTGGGGATCGTTGCAATGCCCTTCATGTAATTGAAGATGCCGTAACGCTCATTGGGGCTGTGGATGTTGTCGCTATCGAGCCCGAAGCCGAATAGGATGGTCTTCACTCCCAGTTCTTTTTCGAACAGGGCCACAATGGGTATGCTGCCCCCGCCGCGGGTGGGGATGGGTTTTTTGCCGAATGTTTCCTCCATGGCCGCGCTGGCGGCGCGGTATGCTGCGCTGTCGGTAGGGGTTACTGCGGCCTCGCCGCCATGCAGCAATTGCACCTTCACCCGCACATACGGCGGTGCCATACGCTCGAAGTGTTCCTTGAACAGGGCGGAAATGCGCTCGTTCTGTTGATCCGGCACCAGGCGCATGCTGATCTTGGCGTGGGCCTTGGAAGGCAGCACGGTTTTGGCGCCCTCACCCGTGTACCCGCCCCAAATGCCGTTCACGTCCAGCGTTGGGCGTATGGAGGCGCGCTCCGGCGCACTGTAACCCTTTTCACCCGTCAAGGCCTTTACGCCAAGGTCCTCCATGTAGGCCTTTTCATCAAAAGGGGCGCGGGCCAACTCTGCCCTTTCGGCTGCGCTTAGCTCGCGCACGGCATCGTAAAACCCCGGTATGGCAATGCGGCCGTCGGCATCGTGCAGGCTGCTGATCATGTTGCACAGCACATTGATGGGGTTGGCCACGGCACCGCCGTAAACGCCGCTGTGCAGGTCACGGTCGGGCCCGGTCACCTCCACTTCCACATAGCTCAGGCCCCGCAGCCCGGTATTGATACTCGGCACATCGTTGGCGATCATGGAGGTGTCGCTGATCAGCACCACATCGGCCTTCAGGCGGTCGCTGTTCTCCTTCACGAAGGTGCCCAGGTTCTCCGAACCCACTTCTTCCTCGCCCTCGATCATCATCTTCACATTGCAGTCCAGCTTGCCCGTGGCCAGCATGGCCTCCACGGCCTTTACGTGCATGTAGAATTGGCCTTTGTCATCGGCACTGCCGCGGGCGTAGATCATGCCCTCCTTCACCACCGGCTCAAAGGGCGGGCTGTCCCAAAGCTCCAAGGGGTCGGGGGGTTGCACATCGTAATGGCCGTAAACCAAAACGGTGGGCTTGGCCGGGCCCACAATTTTTTCGCCATACACGATCGGATTTCCCTTGGTGGGGCACACTTCCACCCGCTCAAGCCCTGCCTGCTCCATGCGCTCCTTTACCTTTTCCGCGCAGCGGGCCACATCCGCCCGGTACTTGGGGTCCGCGCTAACGCTGGGGATCCGAAGCAGGTCCATGAGCTCATTCAAAAAACGTTCCTTGTTCTTTTCGATATAGGCGTCCACGGAAGGCATGTTTTGCATTAGGAGTTTAGGGATGGCCAAAGATAGGATCACCCAAAGCGGGGCTTGGGATGAAATTTGGTCGCGGGCAACCTTGGCCGGTCGCTCAGGGTCTATATCTTGACAATCAACGATCGATCACAGTTCACCGACATGAAGTTTGCGAGGGTTTTGCTTTTTGCCATATCGGGCGTTTGTATGCACCAGATGCATGCCCAGTTGAATGTGAGCACGGCCATGACCCCGCAGCAGTTGGTGGAGAACGTGCTCCTGGGCGGCGGTGTCACCGTTACGAACGTCACCTTCAACGGCATGGTGATGAACACGCCACAGGATGGTTCAGGCTCGTTCACCAACGGCAACAGCACCAACTTGGGGCTCGATGCCGGTGTGATCCTCTCCTCGGGTTATGCCACCTCCGTGGTCGGCCCCGCCAGCGATTTCGGAAGCGACCAGTTGGGCACGGGCAGTGATCCGGACCTATTGGCCATTACCACCCCCGGGAACACCATCGAGGACAAGGCCATTATCGAATTCGATTTCATCCCCACGGGGGATTCGCTCAAGTTCAGTTATGTGTTCGGCTCGGAGGAATACCCCACCTTCAATTGCAGCGCGAATTACAATGATGTGTTCGGCTTCTTCCTGAGCGGGCCGGGGATCAGCGGGCCATACACGAATCAGGCGATCAACATCGCGTTGGTGCCGGGCACCACGCTGCCCGTGGGCATACAGAACATACATGGGCCGGAGGGCTCATGCGGGCCGGCCAACGCCCAATACTATGTGAACAACGCGAACGGCACCACCATTGCCTTGAACGGCTTCACCACGGTGTTGCGTGCTGAGGCCGCGGTTACCTGTGGGCTTACCTACCACATTAAACTGGCCATTGGCGATGCGGGTGACGGCAGTTACAATTCCGCCGTTTTTCTGCAGGCGGGCAGCTTTGCCAGCACTGGGCAGGTGGTGCCGTCGTTGAGCATGGCGGGCAGCATTGCCATGAATGACAGTACCATGTTCGAGGGTTGCGGGGTCGTTCCGTTCAGCTTCCACCGCTTGGGCGATACGACCAATGTGGATACCGTGTTCCTCACCGTTGCCGGCACGGCCACGCCAGGGGTGGATTATTATCCGCCGCTTCCCTCGCAGGTCATTTTCCAACCCGGCGATACCATGATCACCTTCCCGCTCACGGTGCCCTACGATGCCGATGGGCTGGAGACCATTGTCGTTACCGTGCGCCAGAATATTGTGTGCAGCGGCATGCAGGTCATGGAAACGTACACTTTCTACATCGACCAATATCCCGTGCTTGATGTGGTCACGGCGGATGTGGACGGCCAATGCGGCCAGCAGTACACCCTTGGGCCCCAGGTGGCCGGTGGTACGGGCCTGTACAGGTACCTGTGGAACACCGGGGACACCACGGCCACCATAACGGTTTCGCCCCTCGGCACCACCACCTATACCGTTACCGTGAGCGATACCTGCAGCGTGCCTTCCGTACTGGGCACCATAACGGTGAACATACCGGTGTACCCGCCGGTGGAAGTGGCAACCAGCCCCGACATTCAGATCCCCTGCCTGGGCCAAGCGGCCATTTCGGCGGCCAGCACAACCGGAGGCGATGGCAACTACAGTTACCAATGGACCCTGAACGGCGCGGTAATGGGCAACGGACCCACGCTTACCGTACCCGCCAGCGACACCGTTTGGTACGTACTGAAACTGACGGATGCCTGTGGCGACTGGGACGTGGATTCCGTGCGCGTGAGCACCGTTCCGTTGCCGGGCATCGAGATCCTTTCCTGGGACACCACCGTATTCTGCACGGGGGATAGCGTGGTGCTTTTCCCACGTGGGGTAACCGGCGGCAATGGGGTGTACAGCTTCCAGTGGTTCGATGCCGGTGGAATGCTCTTGGGAACTGCCGAGGCATTGGGGGTAACCGTGCCGGCCGACGCCGACTACATACTGCGCGTACAGGACCAATGCGGCACAGAGGCCGATAGCCTCTTCCGCACGCTGTACCCGCGTTACCTGCCGCTGACCATTGACCTCACGCGCGACAGCACCATTTGCAGTGGCGACTCCATTCTGCTTTGGGCCAAGGTGGCAGGGGGCTCAGGCACATACACCATCGATTGGCAAGGGTTGGCGTGGAGCGACCCGAAATACCGGTACGCCGGTGATGAGGACGCGCTTTTCACCGTGGATGTGATGGATGAATGCGGCGAATTCAACTCCGCCACCACCAAGGTTGTGGTGGAGCACCCAACTGCACGCATCCTGCCGGAGAACCGTGGACAGGACGATTGGCTCTTCCAAGCCTCCACCTACCCGTATGTTGTACCGGTAATGATCTGGGACATGGGTGACGGAAGGCGCGTGAAGGCCACCTCGGTCTACCATTCCTACCATAACCTGGATGACCATTGGGTGAAGCTGCATACGGTGAGCGATGCCGGATGCAGGGCCGAGGACAGCCTGTTGGTAAAGCCGCGGGCCACGCTCTTCTTCCCCAACGCCTTCACGCCGGATGGCGATGGGGTGAACGACACCTTCGGCCCCGTGTACGATTCAGTAGATGAATACCACTTGGTGATCTATGACCGCTGGAACCATTTGGTATTTGAAACGGATGACATCGCCAAGCATTGGGATGGCACGGTGATGGGCGGTGGCGAAGCAACCACTGGCGTGTACGTGTACAAGTACAGGGCAAAAGGATATTACTTTGAGGCCAACCAGAAATTCGGCCACGTTACCTTGCTCCGCGGTTCGAAAAAACCCTGACCCCAAAACCCATGAAACGATTACTACTTGCGGCCGTGGCATCGGCCGGTACTTTAGGCGTGAGCGCGCAGCTGGTGGTGAATACCGCGTTAACTCCCCAACAGTTGGTGGAGAATGTGCTGGTGGGCGAGGGCGTTACGGTATCCAGTGTGAAATTCAACGGCTCGGTGGTGAACACGCCACAGGACGGCTCGGGGTCATTCACCAACGGGGCGGCCACCAACCTGGGGCTCGATGCGGGCGTGATCCTCTCCTCCGGTTTGGCCCCCAACCTGGCCGGGCCGGCGAGTTATTTCGGTAGTGATCAACTGGGCACTGGTTCCGATCCCGACCTATTGGCCATTACCACCCCGGGCAACACGATCCAGGATAAGAGCATATTGGAGTTTGATTTCATCCCCACCGGTGATTCGTTGCGCTTCAATTTCGTGTTCGGCTCGGAAGAGTACCCGGGGTTCAATTGCAGTCCGAATTACAATGATGTGTTCGGCTTCTTCCTGAGCGGCCCAGGCATCAACGGTCCATATACCAACCAGGCGATCAACATCGCTTTGGTGCCGGGTACCACGCTGCCCGTGGGCATACAGAACATACATGGCCCGGGGGGGTCATGCGGGCCGGCCAACGCCCAGTACTATGTGGACAACGCCAACGGCACCAGCATCTCGCTGAACGGCTTCACCACGGTGTTGCGCGCTGAAGCAGCAGTTACCTGCGGGGTTACCTACCACATTAAGCTGGCCATCGGCGATGCTGGTGATGACAATTACAATTCAGCCGTGTTCCTGCAAGCGGGCAGTTTCCAGTCCAATGTGCTGCCCACCATTTCGGCAAGCAGCCTTGTGGATGGCACGACCGCAGAGGGCTGCACCGGCACGAACTTCATTATTCACCGGCCCGCCAATGCCGACAGCACCCTGGCCGTCCACTTCTACTTTACGGGTACGGCCACCCCCGGCGTGGACTATGAAATACCATCCAGCCCGGTGTACATCACCGCCGGACAGAGTTCGGTGGAAGTGCCGTTCCTGGCGATCGATGATGGCATAGCGGAGGGGATCGAGACCGCGATCATGAACGTGTTCATGGTGAACAATTGCGGCGATACCATCACCAATTCCACCGTGCTGGTGATCGTGGATTATCCGCCGATAGAGTTCCACACCACAAACCCCATGGTGCTGAGCTGCGACCAGGATTCGGTGCCTTTGTACGCCAGCATCAGCGGCGGATTCGGCCTTACCGAAATGTTGTGGGGCGATACGCTGGCCACCGACCACATTTACGTGCCTGGCAAGGAGAACGGCAACTACACGATCTACGCGCACGACCAGTGCCCCAAGAGCGCTTCAACCACCATTGTTGTGGATGCCGGTTGCCAGGTGGTCATCCCGAATGTGATCACCCCCAATGGCGACGGGCATAACGATCATTTCGTGGTGGAGGGCATCAGCGGTCGCGAGAACCGCGTGCAGCTCTGGGACCGCTGGGGCCGTGAAGTGCTCAACACGGTGAACTACCAGAACAACTTTTCGCCCAAGGGCCTGTCGGACGGTGTGTACTTCTACCACATCAAGGTGCTGGAACAGGAATACACCGGCCACGTGCTGGTGTTGGGCGGCCGTTAGGCCCTCGGGTCAACCGCCGCCGCCGCCCCCAACAGGGTGGTGCCCGTCATGTCCGGTGGTTGGGGCAGGCCCATCAATTGCAGCAGGGTGGGCGCCACATCGGCCAATACACCGTTGCGCACGCTGATCGGGCTGTTGCAAAGCACGAAAACAGGCACGGGATTCAAGGTATGGGCCGTGTTCGGGGAACCGTCGGGGTTCACCGCCTTGTCTGCATTGCCGTGATCGGCCAGGATCACGAAGGACCAGCCGTTGGCCAAGCCGGCCTCCACCACCCGCCGTGCGGCGGCATCGGTGGCCTCCACCGCCTGCACAATCGCCGGGAAAACGCCCGTGTGCCCCACCATGTCCGGGTTGGCGAAGTTCAGCACCATCAGCCGTGCATCGCCGTTCGTCAATTCCTCCACCGCGCGGTCCGCTACCTCGGCCGCGCTCATGGTGGGCTGCAGATCGTACGTGGCCACCTTGGGCGAGGGCACCATGATGCGCCGTTCGCCGGGGAAAGGCTCTTCCCGCCCACCGTTGAAGAAGAAGGTGACATGCGGATACTTTTCAGTTTCGGCCAACCTCACCTGGGCCGCCCCCTGGGCCGAAACCACTTCGCCCAAGGTGTTGGGCAGGTCTTCTTTGCCGAAAAGCACTTCAACCCCCTTGTACCGGTGGTCATAGATGGTCATGGTCACGTAGTGCAGGTCCAGGGGCACCATGCCATGTTCCGGATAAGCTTGCTGGGTCAGGGCCTGAGTTATTTCGCGGCAACGGTCGGTGCGGAAGTTGAAGCAGATGGCCACATCGCCGGGCCGTATGCGCGCCAAGGGCCGCTGATCGGTGCCCAGGATGGCGCACGGCAGTACGAATTCATCGGTGATGCCCTTGGCATAGCTGGCTTCCATGGCCCATGTGGCGCTGGGGGCCTGTTCCCCGATGCCGTGCACCATTACATCGTAGGCTTTCTTGACCCGCTCCCAGCGCTTGTCGCGGTCCATGGCATAATACCTCCCCGAAACGGTGGCTATGCGTGCCGGTGTGCCTGCAATGTCGCGCTCCAGGCCGCGGATGAAACCCAGGCCGCTTTTCGGGTCGGTGTCGCGCCCATCGGTGAATGCGTGGATGAAGATCTCCTTCAGGCCGGCTTGGGCTGCGGCCTGGCAAAGCGCCACCAGGTGGGCGCTGGAGGCGTGCACGCCTCCAGCGCCCACCAGCCCGAGCAGATGCAGCCTTGTGCCCGCACCCGAGGCTGCGCGGAAGGCCCGTTGCAGCACCGGGTTGCGCGCGAACGACCCATCGGCCACGGCACGATCGATGCGCACCAGGTCCTGGTACACGATGCGGCCGGCGCCAATGTTGAGGTGTCCCACCTCGCTATTGCCCATTTGCCCTTCGGGCAGGCCCACGTTGCCACCATCGGTGCGCAGGCGTGCATGCGGCCGCGTGGCCTGCAATGAATCGATGAAGGGGGTGCGGGCCTGGGCGATCGCGTCGGTATGATCGCCGGCGCCGATGCCCCAGCCGTCCAAAATGATCAGCGCCGTTCTGCTTGGTTTCATCTGCGGTCCGGGAATAGTGCGGTGAAGGTAGAACCGCCGGAAGAGGCGCGGCGGTATTCGATCCTGCCGCCAAGGTCCTCCAGCAGGCGGCGTACGATGAAAAGACCAAGGCCCGTGCCCTTGGCCACGCGGGTGCCCTCGTTGCCGCCGCGGTAAAATTTGTTGAAGATCCGGGGCAGGTCCTCTTCGGCCACCCCGTTGCCCTGGTCCTGCACCTGCACGCGTACTCCATGCGCCACGCGCTCCAGTGTTACCAGCACCTCGGTGCCGGCGGGGGAGTATTTACAGGCATTCTCCAACAGGTTGGCCGCAACGGTGCGCAGGTAATGCGGGTCGGTGCGCAGCTGGAGTTTGTCGGGTGACCGCACCAGCAGCCGGTGCTCCCGGGCGTAGGTGGCCCGCGCCTCGCCGATCACGGTGCCCAAGATCGCTGCGGCATCCACTTCGGTAGGCTGGGGAGTGCCGGCATGCTCATCGAGCCTGCTGGCCAGCAGTACCTGTTCGGCCAGCCCGTGCAGGCGCTCCACATCCGCCCTGGCGTTCTCAGCCAATTCGTTGCGCAGGTCATCGGCGAGGCCCTTGCGCTGCAAGGTTTGGAGGTGCAGTTTCAGGGCGGCGATGGGCGTACGCAGCTCATGGCTGGCGGCCATGAGGAAATCGCGCTGTTGGCGTGCCAGGGAAAGCTCCTGCCGCAGGGTGCGGAAGGTGATCCATAAGGCCAACAGCAACAGCACCAGGAAAACCAGGCCTTCACCCAGCACCATCCAAAGCGTATGCTTGGGCATGCGCACGGGCAAGTGGGGAAGAATGCCCGCGGAAAGCAATTGCTGCTGCAAGGCCAGTACGTCGCGGTCCTTGCTCACCAGCAACCACATCCACCAGGCCGATTGCAGCAGGATGTACACCGCCAGAAAACCGAAGAGCAGCACGGGCGTGCGTGCGGTGTGGCGCGCCATGGCGCAAACTTACTGCCCCCGGCCCGGCACCTGCGAAATAATGAACCGCTGCCCACGTTGACCGCGCGGTACCGAACGGCATCTTCCCGGGATGAAGAATATTCCGCCGGGTTCCATTATTCTTGCAACCTGCCCTGCAATGGACATTGAAGCGGCCCGCAACTTCATAATAGGTGAGTTGATCACCGGCTTGCCGGGGTTTCGCACCTATCATTCCTTGGAGCACACCCTGGATGTACATGCATCCGCCGTGCGGATCGCCAAGGCCGAAGGGGTGGACGGTGAGGGCCTGCAACTGCTGGAGACGGCGGCGCTGTTCCACGATTCGGGGTTCATGGTACGGCCGTCGCACCATGAGGCGGGCAGCTGCCTGCTTGCACGGGAGCACCTGCCGCGCTTCCGGTACGGGCAGGAACAGGTGGCGCACATCTGCGCCTTGATCATGGCCACCATTGTGCCACAAGCACCCGCGGATGAGCTGGGGCGCATTCTGTGCGACGCCGACCTTGACTACCTGGGCCGCGATGATTTCTTCATCATCGGCGAGCGCCTGTTCCACGAGCTGCGCATGCAAGGGGATATTGCCGACCGCCTGCAATGGAACAGGCTGCAGGAAAATTTCATCTCGCGCCATTTATACTACACCGATACGTGCCGCCGGCTGCGCGAACCCCGCAAGCAGCAACACTTGGCGGAGATCCGCGCGTGGCTCGCCGGGCATGCCTGAAAACAGGAAAGCCCCCGCAGGTTGCAGGGGCTTCCGGTGGTGGTGCCTCCCAGAATCGAACTGGGGACACATGGATTTTCAATCCATTGCTCTACCAGCTGAGCTAAGGCACCAAACTGTTCCTCACCATCTTTGCAGGCCTTTGCCCGCGGAGGGGCGGCAAATATAGCCGAAGCGCCCATATGCCAGAAAAAAGTGCACCGGAACTGGTACTCGATATCGGGAATACCCGGGTGAAGCTGGGCCTTTTCCAGGGGGCGCGGCTGCTTGAGGCGCGCGTGGCCGGTAGGGCCGGGCTGGCCGATGCCTTGGCAGCGCTGGCGCCGGAGGGCGTGCGCAGGTTCGTGGTCGGTTCGGTGGCGGAGGAGGATCCGGCCTTGATGGCTGAGCTGTCGCGGTTGGCCCCGGTGGTGGTGCTCCGCGGCGATTCGCCCTCGCCTGTCCGCAGCCTGTACACTACCCGTGAAACCTTGGGTGTGGATCGTTTGGCCAACGCGGTAGCCGCGGCGGCCTTATTTCCCCGCAGGCCGGTACTGGCCATCAGCATGGGTACTTGCATCACCTTCGACCTGGTGGACGAATTGGCGCTGCACCGGGGCGGCATGATCTCGCCGGGCCTGCGCATGCGGGCAAGGGCCATGCACGCTTTCAGTGCGCGGCTGCCCGAGGTGGAATTGCCCGCCGAGGTACCATGGCCGGGCACCGATACCGCATCCAGCCTGGCGGCAGGCGTGTACCATGGCGTGCTGAATGAACTCCGCGGCCACATCGAATCGTTCCGCCAGCAATACCTCGGGCTGGTCACCGTGCTAACCGGCGGCGATGCCTTGCGCATGGTCCCTGCCCTGAAAAGCAACATCTTTGCACACCCGGCGCTCACCCTTATCGGCCTACACGCACTTGCACATTATGAAACGGATCATCGCACTGGCCTTGGCCGTTGAGACAGGGGTTTTGGCGGTGCTGGCCCAAGCGGGCGGCAATTCACCCTACAGCGCCTACGGATTTGGCGACATGCTGCCCACCGCGCAACCCGTGCAGGTCATGATGGCGGGCACCGGCCTGGCCATTACCGAGCCTTACAGCGTTCCCACCGGCAACCCTGCGGGGTATGCGTTCCTGGCACGCCCCGTGTTCGACGTGGCCGCCACGTTCAGGGCCACCCAGAGCCGATCGGCCAATGCATCCTCCAGCGGGAAGGATGCACGCTTCATGGGATTCGCCCTGGGCGTGCCCTTTGCCGGCAAATGGGGCTTGGCGCTGGGCCTTTCACCCTACAGCCACGTGGACTACAACCTCACCAGCCAAGCGGTGCAGGACGGCTTCCCGGTAACCTACCGCTATACCGGCAGTGGCGGGGTCAACAAGGCCTATTTCGGGCTGGGCCGCGTGCTCTACGCCCAAACGCCCGATAGCCTGGGCAATGTGGGTGGCCGCCTCAGCCTCGGCGCGGACTTCAACTTCTATTTCGGCAGTGTGAACCAAACACGGGAGGCCCTTTACCCGCGTGACGCCGGCTTTTCCAGCGTGCGGGCCTTTGATGCCCTGGTGTTGCGGGCCCCTGCGGGGTCGGCCAGCCTGATCTGGCAGGGCGACCTGACCCGGCGCGTGCACCGCGACCAGGACAATTGGCGTTGGTCGGTGGCCCTGTCGGTTGCGCCGCCGGTGGAATTTGCCGCGCGACACACCCGCCAAGTATCCACCTTCGTGAGCAACGCGGCCATTGAAACACCGCGTGACACGGTGGAAGGCCGCTTCAATGTGAAGGGTTCGGTGCAATTCCCGCTGGCCTTGAGGTTCGGTGCCGGCGTGCAGAACCCCAGGTGGGCATTCACGGCGGAAGTGCGCCAACAGGATTGGGGTTCCACCGTGCTTTCCGTTCCGGAATATGCCCTGGCGGCACCTTTGGGCATGGCCAGCACCTATGCGGTGGCGGCCCGTTTCAGGCCCAGTAATGAAGGGGGCGCATTCAATCGCGCGGTTTACCGGGTGGGCCTGCGCACCGAGCGTTTGGGGCAACAGGTGAAGGGTACCGCGCTGGAGGCCCAAGTGGCCAGCATAGGGCTGTCGTTGCCGTTGAATGCAGTGCAGACCAACAGCTGGGTACACATTGGGGGCGAATTCGGGCAGCGTGGCACAACGGCCAACGGACTGCTGCAAGAGCGCTACGGCATGCTGTGGTTGGGCGTATCTTTTACGCCATGGCGGGGCGAACGATGGTTCGTGCCGGCCAAGATCCTATGAGAAAGACCGTTGCGGCATGGCCACTCGTACTGCTCGCCTGCCTGCCTGCATGCAAGAATGATCTGGACCGCGTGGCCGCGATCGAGGTGGGGCATGACGGGCCCGCGCGGGTGGCCACCCATGC
The DNA here is from genome assembly GCA_044507815.1 of Flavobacteriales bacterium. Taxonomy (GTDB): domain Bacteria; phylum Bacteroidota; class Bacteroidia; order Flavobacteriales_F; family PHOS-HE28; genus PHOS-HE28. The sequence goes on from JBIQIX010000001.1 coordinate 116,111, forward strand.
GGAATACATCTATTCCGATAGCGGCGTGGTGCGCAACCGGCTCCGCGCCGGGCAGATCCTGGAGTACAACGGCGCCCGGCCGCGCACCGAACTTGCCGCAGGGGTGGAACTTTCGTTCTTCAATGCGGACGGCCACCCCGGAAGCCGGCTGACCGCCCGGCGCGGCCACATCGATCCGCAAACGCGCAACATGACCGTGGAAGAGGAAGTGGTATTCGTGAACACGCGGGGGGAAAAGCTGGAGACGGAGTATTTGGCCTGGAGCCAGGACAGCGGGCGCGTTTACACGGACAGGCCGGTGCGCGTGACCCGGGCGCGCGACATCATCTACGGCCAAGGCCTGGATGCGGCCGAGGATTTCAGCCGGTACACCATAAGGCGGATCACGGGCACGCTTTTCATCGGTCCAAGCGATACCTTGGCACCTGATAACCTGGAACGTTGATGGAGCGGATCGCACGGATCATGGAAACATTCTGGCTTGTGCTTGCCATTTTGAGTGCGGCCGGGGCCTTGTACATCCTGATCGAACGGGGTTGGGCAACAGGGAAGGTGTGGTTGCTGTTCCCGTCCGTGGCCTTTGCCATGTGGGGCTACCGCCGGTTCATGCGCCGGAAAATGGCGCAATGGGCCGAACGTCAACGCACGGAAGAACAACGCGATGGACGGTGACCAGGGAGCACGGGGAACCATAACCGGAACACGAACACTCGCGCATGGGCTCGGGTGACCTTACCGCCTTGGTGCTCGCCGTGCTGACCTCCGGGTTCTGTTCGGGCCTTGAGATCGCACTGGTGAGCAGCAATAAGCTCTACATCGAGCTGCAGCGCCAACAGGGTGCGATCTGGGCGCGGATCGTGGCCTTCCTGATGAAAAAGCCCGCCAGGGTGATCAGTGCCCTGCTGGTGGGCAACACCATCGCGCTGGTGATCTACGGTATTCTCATGGCCCAATGGATGGAGCCGTGGTTGCGCGGATTGGTCCCCAATGAAGGATTCATCCTGGTGATGCAGACCGTGCTGAGCACCCTGTTGATCCTGGTGCTCGGCGAGTTTTTGCCCAAAGCGCTGTTCCGCATCGACCCCAATGGCATCCTCTCCGTTTTTGCCGTGCCACTGGCCATGGTGTACATCCTGCTCTGGTTGCCCACCATGCTGCTCACCACGCTGAGCGAGGCCTTTTTGCGCTTGGTGGGCGTAAAGACCACCATGGGCAAGGCCGGCTTCGGGCGGATCGATCTGGATGCTTTCCTGGCGGAAGTAAGCGAGGCCGCATCACCGGAGGAGGAAGTGGAGGCCGAGGTGGAGTATTTCAAGAATACGCTGGAACTGAGCCATACCAAGGTGCGCGACCTGATGGTGCCGCGGGCCGAGATCGAGGCCCTGGACGTGGAGGAGTCCATTGCGGCGCTGGCGGCCAAGTTCCAGGCCACCGGGCTCACCAAATTGCTGGTGCACAAGGACGGCATCGACAACATCATCGGCTACGTGCACAGCTATGAGATGTTCAAGCGCCCGCGCAGCATCCGGTCGATCCTGCACGCGGTCAACTTCGTCCCCGGTACCATGCCCGCCGATGAAGTGCTGCGCATGTTCACCCGCCAGCGAACGCACATTGCCGTGGTGGTGGACGAATTCGGGGGCACCGCCGGCATGCTCACCATTGAGGACGTGGTGGAAACGATCGTGGGCGACATCGAGGACGAGCATGACGATGAGGATACCGTGGAGGAACGCATAAGCGAAGCTGAATTCCTGTTCAGCGGCCGTGTGGAGGTGGAACACCTGGTGGAGGAATACCAGCTGAACCTGGAGGTAAGCCCCGATTATGATACCCTGGCCGGCTTCATCATGGATTGCACCGGCCGTGTGCCCGAGGCAGGTGAGATCGTGGACCATGGACCGTTCCGTTTCACCGTCACCAACGTGTCGCATGGCCGCGTGGACCTGGTGAACCTGCTGGTGAAGGACCTGGAGCAGGGTTTCGTGAACGGTACACCGCCGCCCTTACGGGGGAGCGACACGAACAACTAGGCCGCCACCAAGCCGAAATGGATCGCCTTGGCCACGGCCGCCGTATTGTTGTTCACGCTCATCTTCAGGTAAACGCCCTTCAAATGGCTGCGCACGGTTTCAAAGCTGATGCCCAGCGTGTCCGCGATCATTTTGTAGCTCATGCCCTTGGCCAGTGCGCAAAGCACCTCGCGTTCGCGGCGCGTTAGGCCCATGTCCTGGGCACGATCGGCCTGCTCATGCAAGGTCACCCGCACGGGCATGCCCATCGCCTCTTCGGGGTCGCATCCGTTGCGCTGCTCTTCAATGGCGCGCAATATGCTGCCGGTGGTATTCGCGCGCAGCATTACGCCCTCGGCCCGGGCGGGCCCATGTCCAAGGTCGGTTTCGGCGGGAACCCTCAAGATCACGAACATCAACTCGTGCTGCCCCATCGCTGTATCGGTCAATTGCATGGTGGAATGTTTCCCCCTTATCGGGGATGCGCCCGGATGTGAACAACGCCATTCCATTTCAGGACTTCCGTTCTCCAAGGCCGGCATGTTCACATTCCACGGTCATGACGATATGGGGGGTGAACCAAGAAGGAAAACATGGACCGCTTCGGCCAACTGTCGTATTATCGCTGCGCATTCCGCTGCTGCAGTGGCACAGAAGCCGGCCATAGAACCCCTGCGCGAGCTGCCCGATTGGGCCGAAGGATTGCTGCGAAACGACCCGGCGGTTACCAAGGCGTTGTACCACGCACATTTCCAGGCGGTAAAGGCCTATGTGCTGAAGAACAGCGGCACCGTGGAAGATGCCCGCGACATGTACCAGGAGGCCTTCCTTGCGCTATGGCTGAAAGTGAAGCAGAACGCACAGGCGCCCTTGGGCACCGATCCCGGTGGCTTCCTGTACCAGGTGGCCAAGAACAAATGGCTGGACGTGCTGCGTTCTGCCGCGCGCAGGCACTTGCATGTGGTGCAGCAGGGGAACTTGGCCGCACAACCGGCAACTGGCCAGCAGGAACGGGCCGAGCTGGAGAAACAGCTCGAGGCCTTGCGCGACATATACCAACACTTGGACGAACGATGCAAACGCGTGTTGCACCTGTTCTATTTCGTACGGCAGGACCTCGCCAGCATTGCCTCGGAACTTCACGTGGACACGGAGAGCATACGCACTATCAAATACCGCTGCATGATGAAATTGCGGGCGGCCCGCCATTCCATTCGCGCTGATCGACAAGGGGAACCATGAGCGGAAGAACGATCACCCAACAACAGTTCGAGCAACTGGAGGCGTATATCCTTCACCGTATGGAGGCGGCGGAAAAGGCGCGTTTCGAAACCATGCTTGAACAGGACCCCGTGCTGCGCGCAGCGTACGAGATGCAGCGTGAACACATGCTGGCCCTTGAACTAGCGGGCATGGAGGCGCTGCTTCGCGAAATGGCAGCGGAACCGGAAGCAAAGCGATCCGGTGGGCCCGGACCGGGCCGATGGCTGAAGTACGCCGCTGCCGTGGTACTGTTGCTGGCCGGAGGTGTGTGGTGGGCCACCAGGCCATCTGCCACAGAGCGCGCTTTCGCCGAACACCATTGGCCCGACCCGGGCCTGCCGGTGCCCATGCACATCACGAAAGATCCGCTCTTCCAGGATGCCATGGTGGCGTACAAACTGGGGGAAGCCAAGGAAGCCGCGGACAAATGGCGCTCGATCCTGGCATTGGGGCCGGCCAACGATACGCTGATCTACTTCATCGCACAGGCCGAATTGCAATTAGGCGATGCCGCTGCGGCAGGGCAGGGCTTTGCCGTTGTGGCCGCCGACAGCAGCTCGGTCTTCCGGGCAAAAGCGCGCTGGTACCTGTACCTTGCGCTATTGCGCCAGGGCGACTTCGCAGGTATGGACAGCCTGCAAATGGAACAAGATCCCCTGTATGGTGAGCGCGCCCGGGACATTCGGGGCCAGCTTGGAAGGTGACCGGCTGGGGCGTTGCGGGGCGGAATTTCCCCGATCATTCGGCCTGGTCCGCCTTGCGGCGCACATGGCACGGATACTGGTATGCCAAGGCAAACCAATACCGTAAAGAGATGATAGGGCACAACTTGTTCGAGCGTAAGCACCTTCTTCCCGTGCTGGCCGCCACCATGCTGGCCTGGGGCTGCGGAAGCAGCAACGATGGCGACGCAACCACCACGAACACCGGCACCACCACCGACTTGACCGCCACTCCGCCCCAAGGCGCGGCGGGCGCGGATGCGGCAGCCACCACCACCGACGGGGCCACCAGCACCGCCACGGCCGATCGGTACGACGCCACCGGCAAACTGGATCCCACGGGCCGCTATACCCACGATGGCAGCTTGGCCCCGGGAGTAGTGCTCACCCCAACCGAGGAACGTTCGGACGCGATGATGCGCATGAACGGGATCCGCGCCACCCTGGTGGCCGACCTCGATGAGGTGCGCTCACACCTGAAGGACGGCACGCTGGACGCTGAACACGCCGCTGCGGACAAAAAGCGCGCGGCTGACCTGGCCCAGGGCCTGGAGCGCGTGGACCGTACCCTGAAGGCCATGGGCGGCGCAACCGATGCCACATGGGCCGAAATGAGGAATACACAGTTGAAGGAAGTTGATGAAGTACGGGCCTGGTGGCGCGGCTATGTCAACGACCGTGAAGCCAATGCAATGAAGTAATCCACTTCATTTTATGGGGAGGGGCCGTCTCAATGCAGGCGGCCCCTTTCTTTTTGTTGATGGCCGGCATGCCTGGCCCACCTTCGCGGTGCGATGCTGGCCTGCCGTTCAGGAACCCATTCACCCAAGCTGTCGGCCAATTCCGGTCCTGTGGTATGCCCGGCGCGGTCCAGGCTACATTCTTCATTGCAGGGGCTCGAAGTGTGGGCGTGTTGTGGCCGGCTAATTGCAAAAGGCGCCTAGGGCCCTTCGGCCACGAAAAAGCCCCGACCGTTGCGGCCGGGGCTTTTTGTTGTTTGCTTGCAGAAGGCTTACATCATGCCGCCCATGCCGCCCATGTCGGGCATTGCCGGGGCTGCCTTCTCCTCCTTCTCCTCGCTGATCACGCACTCGGTGGTGAGCAACATGCTGGCGATGGAAGCCGCGTTCTCCAGTGCCACACGGGCTACTTTGGTGGGGTCGATCACGCCCGTGCTGAACAGGTTCTCATACGCCTCGGTGCGGGCGTTGAAGCCGAAGTCACCCTTGCCCTCGCGCACTTTTTGCACCACGATGCTGCCCTCCATGCCCGCGTTGGCCACGATCTGGCGCAGGGGCTCTTCCAGGGCGCGGCGCACGATGGCAATGCCGGTGGTTTCGTCCGCGTGTGCACCTTCGAGGTTCTCCAGGGCCTTTTGGGCGCGGATGTAGGCCACGCCGCCGCCCGGCACGATGCCTTCCTCCACGGCCGCACGGGTGGCGTGCAGCGCGTCGTCAACGCGGTCCTTCTTCTCCTTCATTTCCACCTCGGTGGCTGCGCCGATGTACAGCACGGCCACGCCGCCGGCCAGCTTGGCCAAGCGCTCCTGCAGCTTCTCCTTGTCATAATCGCTGGTGGTGGATTCGATCTGGGCCTTGATCTGCGATACGCGCGCAGTGATGTCGGCCTTTTTGCCCGCACCGTTCACGATGGTGGTGTTGTCCTTGTCAATGCTCACCTTCTCGGCGGTGCCCAGCATCTTCAGGTCGGCATTTTCGAGCTTGAAGCCGCGCTCCTCGCTGATCACCGTGCCACCGGTAAGGATCGCAATGTCCTCCAGCATGGCCTTGCGGCGGTCGCCGAAGCCGGGTGCCTTCACGGCAACCACTTTCAGGGCGCCGCGGATCTTGTTCACCACCAGGGTGGCCAGGGCCTCGCCATCAACATCCTCGCTGATGATCAGCAGTGAACGGCCGGTCTGTGCGCTTTTTTCCAGGATCGGGAGCAACTCCTTCATGGTGCTGATCTTCTTGTCGTAGATCAGGATGTGGGGGTTCTCCAGTTCGGCCTCCATCTTCTCGGCGTTGGTAACGAAGTAGGGGCTGAGGTAGCCGCGGTCGAATTGCATGCCTTCCACCACTTCCACGGTGGTGTCGGTGCCTTTTGCTTCCTCCACGGTGATCACGCCTTCTTTCTTCACCTTGGCCATGGCCTCGGCGATCAGGCTGCCGATGGCCTCGTCGTTATTGGCGCTGATGCTGGCAACCTGCTTGATCTTCGCGTTGTCGTCGCCAACGGCCTTGCTCATTTTCTTCAGTTCGCCCACCACGGTTCCCACGGCCTTGTCGATGCCGCGCTTGAGGTCCATGGGGTTGGCGCCGGCGGCCACGTTCTTCAGCCCGGTGGTAACAATGACCTGGGCCAGCACGGTGGCCGTGGTGGTGCCGTCACCGGCGATGTCGGCGGTCTTGCTGGCCACCTCCTTCACCATCTGGGCGCCCATGTTCTCCACGGCGTCCTTCAGTTCGATCTCCTTGGCCACGGACACGCCGTCCTTGGTCACTTGGGGTGCACCGAATTTCTTGTCGATGATCACGTTGCGGCCCTTGGGTCCCAGGGTCACCTTTACGGCATTGGCCAATTGGTCCACGCCGCGCTTCAGGCGGTCGCGGGCGTCCACTTCAAATTGAATGTTCTTTGCTGCCATTTTTTTGTTGGAAAGGGTTGTGGGCGGAAACCGCCCTGTACTGGTTGTTTAGTTGAGCACCGCGTAGATGTCGCTTTCGCGCATGATCATGTAATCCTTGCCTTCCAGGGTGAGCTCGGTACCGCTGTACTTTCCGTAAAGCACCTCGTCGCCCACCTTCACGCTGAGCGGGGTAACCTTGCCATCCTCGGCAACGCGGCCATTGCCAATGGCGATGACCTTGCCACGTTGTGGCTTCTCTTTCGCAGTGTCCGGAATAATGATTCCGCCTTTGGTGGTTTCTTCAGCGGCTGCGGCTTCTACGAGCACGCGATCGGCCAGGGGCTTCACTTTGGTCGCCATGTTTTATGTGGGATTGGATTGATTTGCGGTTGCGCGCTTAGCGATCACCATGCCATTCGGCCAATGGCTGACAAAACTTGCCATGCGCCTGGCAGGTGTGACGGGTATGTCAGTGGTGGGCTGACATGCTGGCCTAATGGCAGGGTGTGGATCGGGCCGTAACGGCCAGCCCGCCAACGGAGAACGGGCGTGATGGGCGATCACTCGGGAGAACCCGGTACGGCCACGGGGGCCGGGCCGCCCTGGGGCTCATCGGTGGGCAACGTGGCGCCGGCCGGGTTGGGCTGCTCGTCCAGCACAATGGGGGCGTCGAGGTCGTCGCCGGCCACGGTGGTGCCCTGCATGGAGGCGGACACCAGGCAAAGCACCATCAGGGCGGTGGCCAATGTCCAAGTGGCTTTCTCCATGAAATCGGCCGTGCGCTGCACGCCACCGATCTGCTGGGCGCCGGTAAACCCTGCCGCCAGCCCGCCCCCCTTGGGGTTTTGGGCCAATACGACCAAGCCCAGCAACACGGCCAGGATGATGATGATGATGGAGATCGCGATCATGGCTATTTGTTCGATCGGGCCCGAAGGGCCTCTGAAAGGGCTGCGAAGTAAACGCTTTTCTCCGGATGCTTCACTGCCAATCGATCATATACTTCGATCGCCTTGGCAAAATTGCCCTGTTTTTCGTGTATGCGGGCCAAGGTTTCGCTCACCAGCCCAGCGTCCTGCAGGCTGCGCTTGGCCGTGGACTGCGGCTTGAAGAATTCGGCGCGCTGCTTGGGCGGCGGTGGTGTTTCCTGTTGGATGAACCGGTCCATGATCTGCCGTTGGTCAAGGGTTTCCGCACGGAGCGGGGCGGCGGCTGCGCTTGTGGACGGGAAATTGAGCGTTGTATCCTCCTTGCCGGCGGAGTCGAGCCAATCCGTGAAACTGCGCCTTGTATGGCCTGAAGCCGGCTTTTTGCCCACCGCCGCAACAGGTTCCGGTAATTGGTACGGGCTGGGTGCAGGGGCGGGAGGGGGGGCCGGTGCCGGGGTTTCCCATGCGGAAAGGTCATATACACTGGCGTGGAGCGCTTCCGCGTACATGCGGCCGAGTTCTTCATCGGCACCCGTGGCAGGTGGAATGGAAGATGCTGGCTGCATTTGGGCCTCAGTGGTTTCCGGCGCTTCCTGCGCCGGCGTTCCATCCGTTGCAGGCGGCGCAGCTTGAGCGGCCGGGTCCACGTGGTCCGGCGCTGCGGACTTGGGTTCCGGGCCGGGTTGCGGCAAGGCCAGTCCTGTTTCCGGCAAGGGGGGCGGTGGTGGCGCGGCAGGCAGGGGATGGGGCAAAGCGGCCACCTCCGTAACGGGCGCAACGGTGGGTACCTGCGGAGGTTCGGTGGTCACCATTGCCGCTGGGGCTACGGAGGGCATGGGCGCTGGCACGGCCTCGTGCTTGTGCACCAGGTCGAACAGCACCGCCCGGGAGGGGAGCACGGCGCCCGGCACGCCCTTTCCATCGTTGGCCAGCAGGTCGTCCACGTTGTGGCCGCCCACGGCCTGCAACAAGCGTGCACCGCCGAACCAGGGGAAGCGCTCGGCCATGGATCGCAAGGCGGCCATGTCGGACCGGTCCGTGCTGCCGGGATCCTTCAGAAGTTCGGTCAAGCGTGCCCTTTCCATGGTTTCACCAGTTGCCCAGCGTACGGTCGAAGATATCCTGTGCCAGCTGTTTCCCGATCTCCTCCACCAGCGCGCCTTCCACGGCGGAAAGGTCCTGGTTGCTGGGGTAATCGGCGAAGCGCGATACGGTAAAGTCGCTGTCGGCCTTGCTATCGGCCTTGTTGGTGTATTGTATGGAGACGGTGATGGTGAGCCTGTTAAGGGCCGCGGTTTCGTTGGCCTGTATGGCCACGGGCTGCACATCGTAGCCGGTGATGGCGCCCTCGTAGGCAATGTCGCCGTCGCTTGAGGCCAGGTTCAGCGGCGTTTGGGCCTGCATCAGGTTGCGGACGGCCTCTGTTACGGCCTGTGCGGATTGCGGCGTGCACAGCGGTGCACGGGCCTCCAGGGCGGCCACGCTCAGGGTTTTGGCCGATGCGGGCACGGTGCCACCGCTCAGCGAGTAGTTCACGGTGCAGGAGCCCAGCAGCAGGGCGCCCGCCACGATCGATATCAATCGATGTTCCACTCCTTGATCTTGCGGTAAAGCGTGCGTTCGCTGATGCCCAGTTCCTGTGCCGCCATGCGCCTGCGGCCCCGGTGCTTCTGCAGGGCCTTTTTGATCAATTCGCGCTCCTTTTCCTCCAAGCTCAGCGATTCCTCCACTTCGGTGTGCTCCACATCCTCATTCCCGCGCTGGGGCAGGTGTATGCTCATGCCGGACTCGCCAACATGGGGGTAGAGCAGGTTTTCATGGAAGGGTGCCGCGCCGCCGGCCATGGGGGGTGCACCGCCGCTGAGCAGGCGTACTTGTTCCTTCAATGCGTTCAGGTCGTTCTTCATGTCGAACAGGAACTTGAAGATCAATTCCCGTTCGTTGATCGCGTCGCCGGGCTGCGCCCCGTCCATTTTACCGGCTGGCACCAGCGCAACATTTTCGCGCGGCAGGTACTTGGCCAGGGTTTGTGCACTGATCTCGCGGGTCTGCTCGATCACGCTGAGCTGTTCCACCAGGTTGCGCAGTTGCCGCACGTTGCCCGGCCAGCGGTAGGCCACCAGCATCATGCGGGCCTCTTCCGTAAGGGTGATCACGGGCGCGCGGTAGCGCGAGGCGGCCTCCTGGGCGAAGAAGCGGAAGAGCAGATGGATGTCCTCGGGGCGCTCGCGCAGTGCCGGCACGTGGATGGGCACGGTATTCAGCCGGTAGTAAAGGTCCTCGCGGAAACGGCCGCGCTGCACCGCTTGCAGCATGTCCACATTGGTGGCCGCCGTCACACGTACATCGGTCTTTTGGGCCTTGCTGCTGCCCACCCTTATGAATTCGCCGGTTTCCAGCACGCGCAGCAGTCGCACTTGTGTGCTCAAGGGCAATTCGCCCACTTCATCCAGGAAGATGGTGCCGCCGTTTGCCACTTCGAAATAGCCTTTGCGGGCCTCGTGCGCCCCGGTGAACGCTCCTTTTTCGTGGCCGAACAGTTCGCTGTCAATGGTTCCCTCGGGAATGGCGCCGCAGTTCACCGCTATGTACGGGCCATGCTTGCGCGCGCTGAACGCGTGGATGATCTGCGGCATCACCTCCTTGCCGCTGCCGCTTTCCCCGCTGATGAGCACGCTGAGGTCGGTGGGCGCCACCTGTGCCGCGATCTCAATGGCACGGTCCAGCAGCGTCGATGCGCCGATGATGCCGAAACGTTGTTTGATGGGCTGCACTTTCATGCCACGGCCTGGGTTTGGTCGATCAGGGCCAGTGGTTCGCCCTGCAGTGATCCGGCGGTGGATGAAGTGATGTGCACCTGCACCATGTCGCCGGGCCTGATGCCACGCTCGCCGGGGGCCACGGCCGTGCCGAAACGCGGCATGATCACCACGGCGTTCTGCGTGTTGCGCCCCTGCATTTGCTGGTCGCTCCGTTTGCTTACGCCTTCCACCAGCACTTCCTGCACCTGGCCCACGTAGGTGGCCAGGCGCCGCACGGAGTTGCTGCGCTGCATGGCGATGATCTCCGATAGCCGCCTGCTTTTCACCTCCTCGGGCACATCGTCCTCAAGCTTGCGCGCCGCAAGGGTTTTGGGCCGTTCGCTGTACTTGAACATGAAGGCCATTTCGTACCCCACCTGTTCCAGCAGGTCCAGGGTGGCCTGGTGATCTTCCTCGGTTTCCCCGCAGAAGCCCGATATGATGTCGGTGCTAAGGGCGCAGTCGGGCATGTGGCGGCGAATGCTGGCCACGCGTTCCAGGTACCATTCGCGGTCATAGCCGCGGTTCATGCGCTTGAGCACGGCACTGCTGCCGCTTTGCACGGGCAGGTGGATGTACTTGCAGATGTTGGCATGCTGCGCCATTACCTGCAGCACCTTGTCGGTCATGTCCTTGGGGTGGCTCGTGCTGTACCTGATCCTCAGGCCGGGGCAGGCCACGGCCACCTGCTCGAGCAGGTCGGCGAAATCCACCGCCGGCGTTTCCTGTGCTAAGGTGCCGCCATCACCCTCCGCTGCACGCGGCCTCCATTTGTAGGAATCCACATTTTGGCCGAGCAGGGTTACTTCCTTGTAGCCATCGGCCACCAGTTTCAGGCATTCGGCCACGATGGTGTGCGGGTCGCGGCTGCGTTCGCGGCCGCGGGTGAAGGGCACCACGCAAAAGGCGCACATGTTGTCGCAGCCCCGCATGATGGTAACGAAGGCGGTGACCCCATTGGTGTTGAGGCGCACGGGCTCGATCTCGCCATAGGTCTCCTCGCGGCTCAGAAGCACATTCACGGCTTTTTGGCCGCTGCCCACTTCCTCCAACAGGCGGGGCAGGCTGCGGTAGGCATCGGGGCCCACCACCAGGTCCAGCACTTTTTTCTCCACCAACAGGTTCTCCTTCATGCGCTCGGCCATGCAGCCCAGCACGCCCACCTTCAATTCCTTGTTGGCCTGTTTCAGCCGGTTCATTTCGTTGATGCGCTGCATCACCGTGTACTCGGCTTTTTCGCGCACACTGCAGGTGTTCAACAGGATCAGGTCCGCTTCCTCGGCGCTGGCCGCGGCGGTATAGCCTTCATTGGCCAGAATGCGCGCGACCACCTCGCTGTCGCTCACGTTCATCTGGCAGCCGTAGCTTTCGATGTACACTTTTTTGGCCATGGGAAAGGAGCGCAAAGGTATCGCGCACGGGTTTTGTGCCAAAGTGGCAGCGCATGCTGCGGCCCTCGGCCATTGGCGACGCGGAAATGCCCATCCAAGCTACTTCGGCCGTCCGTATGGAATTCCATCCGGCGTTCGGGGCACCCGCCTATATTTGCCACCCTTTTAAGAACAAGTAAATGGCAGTTATCGGAAAGATCCGCGAGCGTGGCACGCTGCTGGGGATCGTGGTGGGCGGCGCACTCGTGCTCTTTGTGGTGGGCGATTTCATCGGCAACCGCTCCAGCGGACGCGATTACAACGTGGGCACCATCGATGGCGAGGACATCAGCATGCAGCAGTTCTCGGCACTGGTGGATGAGCAGCTCGACCTTTACCGGCAGAACGGCACCACCGTGGACAACCAGTTGCAGGAGCAGGTGCGCAACGGGGTGTGGAACGACCTGGTGCGCGCGCAGACCCTGGGCGTACAGGCCGCCAAGGCCGGGTTCGGCACCACCCTCAGCCGCGACGAGTACGATGATATCCGTTTCGGCAACAACGTATTGCCGGATTTCCGCAACAACCAGAACTTCACGGACCCGCAAACCGGCCAAGTGAGCAAGGAACGCCTGCGCCAGTACTTCAAGTACGTGCAGGACAACAACCTGCCGCTGATGGAGATGCAGCGCCGCACCTTCGTGCCGCAACGCATACAGGCCAAGTACAACGAGCTGGTGAAGAAAAGCTGTTTCGTGAACTCCGCCCAGCTGCAGGATGAATGGGCCGGGAAGAACACCCGTGCCGATTTCCAGTTCGTGGCCCAGCGCATGGATGCCGAGCCCGATAGCCTGTACCCGGTGAGCGGGACCGAGCTGCGCCGCTTCTTCGATGCCCATAAGAACGACCGCAAATACCGTCAGGCTGCCTCGCGCAGCTTCGCCTATGTGCGCTTCACCGCCAATCCCAGCCAGGAGGACATTGATGCCACGCGCGAGGATATGATGGGCCTGAAGGCCGACTTTGAGGCCGCCACCACCCCTGCGCAGGACAGCGCCCTGGTGATGAGCGCCGCCGATAGCCGCTCACCCGAACCGGTGGCCTATGTGCCGGAAACCGCCGACCGCCTGAACGATTCCCTGATCACGCATGCCGAAGTGGGCACCGTGGTGGGCCCGTTCCGCGAAGGCAACAAATGGGAACTGGTGAAGGTGGTTGAACTGGCCGATGTGGAAGAGGCGCGCGTGCGCCACATCCTGCTTTCCACCCAGGGCAAGACCGGCGATGATGAAAAGGCGGTGAAGGACCGTGCGGACAGCCTGTTGGCCGTGGTGCGCAAGGACCGTTCGAAATTCCCCGCCATGGTGGATAAATTCTCAGACGACCCGGGCAGCAAGAACACCGGTGGCGTTTACGAATGGTTCGACCGGCAGCGCATGGTGCCCGAGTTCACCAAGGCCAGCTTCGATGAAAAGCAGGGGGCCATCACCTTGGTGAAGACCACCTATGGCTACCATATCGTGGAGGTGCTGGGCCAACGCAGCCGCAAGGAGCGCCGGGTGTTGAAGATCGACCGCAAGATCGCACCGGTGCAGGCCATGAAGGCCACATGGAAGCAGGCGAACGAGTTCTCGCTGAACAATCCGGACACGGCCTCATTCCGCAAGGCCGCGGAGGAAGCGGGCCTGGTGTACACGCCGGTGGATGAGCTGCGGCCGGAACAACGCTTTGTACCGGGCCTGCAGGAAGCCGATGAAGTGATCCGCTGGGTGAACCACGCCGCCGCCAAGGCCAAGAGCAGCGAACCGCTCACCAGTGGCGACAGCTATGTGGTGTGCTCCCTGCTCGGCATCCGCGAGGAAGGCGCCCCCAAGTTGAACGATGTGCGCGAGCGGTTCACCCAAGAGGTGCGGAAGGAAAAGAAAGCCGATGCCTTGGCCGCCAAAATGAACGGCAAGACCGACCTTTCAGCCTTGGCGCAGGAACTGGGCACCAGCGTGCAGCAGGCCAATGCGCTCACGTTCAGTGCCAACACCCTGCCGGGCGGCTTCAGCGATGCGGCCGTGATCGGCAGCATCTTCGGCATTGCCCAAGGCCAAACCGCAGGACCGCTGAAGGGCGACATGGCGGTGTACATGGCGCACATGGAAAAGCTGGAGCCCGCCGGGGAAATGCCTGCCGGTGCCGAGGATGCCAAGGCCTTTACGGACCGTGTGCGCGGCCGCGCGCAAGGGCAGGCCTTCAATGCGCTGAAAGAGGCCGCCAATGTGAAGGACAACCGTTCGATGTACTACTGACCTGCCCCGGCAGGCTGGCCAGAGGGCCGATTCGCAAGCCGGGTCGGCCCTTTTTGCTGGTCATCGCAAGTGCTCCAGCCGCTCGGCGTCAAGCCGCACCAGAATGGCCAGCAGCACCGTGAAGCCGATCAGCGAACTGCCGCCGTAGCTGAAGAAGGGAAGGGGTATGCCGATCACCGGGGCCAGGCCGATGGCCATGCCCACGTTGATCATCAGGTGCAGGAAAAAAATGCTGGCCACGCAGTAGGCATAGATCCGGGCGAACCGCGATCGCTGGCGGTCGCTGATCTGTATGCAGCGCAGGATCAGCGCGCCGAACAGCAGCACCACCACCGCCGAGCCCGCGAAACCCCATTCCTCGCCCACGGTGCAGAAGATGAAATCGGTGCTTTGCATGGGCACATACTTGTACTTGGTGAAGGTGCCCTGCAGGAAACCCTTGCCCAGCAGGCCCCCGCTGCCAATGGCCGTCTTGCTCTGCTCCACGTTGTAGCCGTACCCCCTCGGGTCATATTCCAGCCCCAACAGCACACGGATGCGCGTTTGCTGGTGCATGGGCATGCGGTCGATCAGGTAGTCCACGCTGCTGATGAAGACCGATGAGCCGAGGAAGGCGATGAGCAGGTACGCATGGATGCGCTTGCGGCGGTGCTTCAGCACGAACTTGCGCACGAACAGGAATGCCAGGACGGTGAACACGCCCAAGAGGAAGATCAGCAGGTATTGCCCATGGAACTCGATATCGGTGAACGGCAGGGTGTAGATCCCTTCCTTCATGATCAGGGAAAGCACCACCAAAATGGCGGCCATGATGGCGCTGAGCAGGATGTTGCCCGAGAGGCCCTCGCGGTACAGCACCAGCACAAAGGCCCCGCTCACCAATGCGGTGCCCGTGTCCGGCTGCAGCATGATCAGCGCCACGGGCAGCAGGATCAATATGGCCGCCACCACGCGCGACCGCATGTTGTTGAACGCTTTCAGGCCGCTGAGGTACTTGCTGAGGGCGAGGGCCGTGGCAAACTTGCTGAACTCGGCCGGCTGTATGCCGAAACCGCCCACGCCGAACCATGCCTTGGCGCCATTCACCTCGCGCCCCACCAACAGGACCAGCACCAGCAACAGCAGCACGGCGCCGTAGATGGGATAGGCCAGGTTGCGGATGAATTCGCCCCGCACCAGCAGCATGCCCGCCCCCAGGAGCAAGGAGAACACGATCCACACGCTTTGCGCGCCGTACTCGCGTGCCCGGTCGAACAGGTTCGCATGGTCGGGGTCGTACGCCGCGCTGTAGATGTTGGCCCAGCCCATGGCCATCAGCAGCAGGTACATGGTCACCAGCGGCCAGTCCAAGTTGCGTGCTATGGAATCGCGTTGGCTCATTGCCTGCGGCGTTTGCTCACGAATTTGGTGTAGTTGCCCTCGGTGGCGATCAGGTCCGCATCGAGCATGCGCTGCATCACATCCGGCCGGGTGATGGTATCGGTGAGGTACTGCTCCATGCACAGGCTGGCGATGGGTGCGGCCCAGGTGCCCCCGAAGCCGGAGTTCTCCACATATACGGCGATGGCGATCTTCGGGTCCTCCATGGGTGCAAAGGCGATGAATACGGCGTGGTCCTTTCCGTGTGGATTCTGGGCCGTGCCGGTTTTTCCGCACACGGTAATGCCGGGTATGCGGGCCTGGCGCGCGGTGCCGCCGGGTTCGTTCACCACTTTGCGCATGCCTTCCACCAGCGGCGGGAACCATTTGTCGTCAACAACGGTCTGGTGGCGTTGCACATTCCGGTTCAGGCTGTCGGGCGAGCCGATGGCGCGCACCACGTGGGGGTCGTAGTAATAGCCGCGGTTGGCGAAGATGGCGGCGAGGTTGGCCATTTGTATGGGTGCCACCAGCAATTCGCCCTGCCCGATGCTGAGGGAGAATATGGTGCTGAATGACCAGGCATTCTCGCCGTACACCTTGTTGTAGAAGTTCACGCCCGGCACGCTTCCGCCCTTTACGGCGGGCAGGTCGAGCTTGGGCGGATACCCCATGCCGAAGCTTTCGATATCGGTTTTCCAGATCCCCAGGCCCAAGGCGGCATCCTTGAAACGGTTGGGTGTTTCACCGCGCTCCACCAGCCGCTTGAATACCTGGTAGAAATAGGGGTTGCACGAGAACTGCACGGCCTGTTCCACATTGCTGGCGGTGGGGTGGTTGTGGCAGCCCACCAAGGCCCTGTTGCACACGAAGCCGGTGTTGAGGTTGATCACTCCCTCCTGCAAGGCAATGGCCGCCTGTGCCAGCTTGAAGATGGACCCCGGCGGGTATTGTGCCTGCAGGGCGCGGTCGAACAGGGGGGTGAGCGGATCTTGTTGGAGCGCGCGGTAGTTGGTGTTGCGCACCCGACCCACCAGCAATTCGGGATCGTAGGTGGGCGAGCTCACCAAGGCCAGTACTTCGCCGGTACGCGGGTCCAGCGCAACAATGCTGCCCTTTTTGTTGCGCATCAGCTGCTCGCCCAGTTTCTGCAACTGCAGGTCGATGCTGGTGTACAGGTTCTTGCCGGCGTGCGCCAAGGTGTCGTACTGGCCTTCCTTGAAAGGGCCCTGTACATTGTTGTGCACGTCCACCACCACGTATTTCACGCCCCGCTTGCCGCGCAGGTCCTTTTCGTAGTAGCTCTCCAGGCCGCCCACACCGATCACATCGCCGGGCTTGTAGTAGGGGTCCTGCTCCACCTTACGGGCGCTTACCTCGCTGAGGTAGCCCAGCATGTGGGCGCCCACATGGGGCGGGTAGGTGCGCAACGTTCGGCTTTGGCCATAGAAGCCAGGGTATTTGTACAGGTGCACGGAAACGGCGGCATACTGCTCGGAGGTGATCTGGCGCTCGAATTCACTGGGTTTCCACACGGAGTATTCGCGGGCCTTGCGCAGCCGCTCGCGCACTTGCTCCATGGGCACGTTCAGCAGGGTGGAAAGGCCAAGGGTGTCGAGGTTCTTCACTTCGCGCGGCACCACCATGATGTCGTATACCGGGGTGTTGGCCACAAGCAGTTCGCCGTGCCGGTCGAGGATGAGCCCGCGCGACGGGAAGACGGTGACCTTGCGCTCGCTGATGTCGGCGGCCCGCGCGGCCCAGCTTTGGTCCACCACCTGCAGCCAGAACAGGCGCAGGATGAAGACCACGCAGATGAAGAGCACCGCGGTGATCAGGACGTACTTGCGGTCGTCGAAATTCATGTCTGCCGGGCACCGCGCGTGGTGAGTGCCTGGGCCAACAGGCATAGCAGCAGGGTGGCGGCAGCGCTCATCAATGCACGGAGGAAAGTGGAGAGGAAGTCGTCGAAACGGTACACTTCAACGTAAAAAAGCCAGAGATGGTGTACCGCCACCAAAATACCCGCGAAGGTCATGTACCAGGTGATCCCCATGTCCTGCACGGTGGCGCGTTTGGTGGGGTCGTAGCCATCGCGGGGGGCCAGCACGCGCAACAGGAACAGGCGCACCCAGGCCATGAGCACGCAGGCGCTGGCGTGCATGCCGGGTGTGCTGCTGAGGAAATCCATGGCCATGCCCAGGGCGAAGCCCAGCAGCAACGTGGCCCAGGGCGGGGTGTTGAAGGGCAGGGCGATGATGAAGAGCACATAGAGGTAGGGCACCACCCAGCCATGCGCCAGGTCGAGGTGGTCGAGCACCATGGCCTGCAGCAGCAACAGGAACAGGAAGCCCAGGACGTAATTGCGCACTATGGTGATCATGGGTTGTTCGCCTTGGCCTCCAACGTGTCGCGTTCGGCCCGCAGCAGGTCGTGCACCACGAATACGAAGGCCGTGCGGGTGAGGTCCTCGCTAAGCCGCAGGCGTATATCGTGGAAGTTGCTGCCGGGGTCCTCGTTCACCTCCGTTACCATGCCCACGGGTATGCCCGGTGGGAACATGCCGTCGTTGCCGCGGGTGACCACGGTATCGCCCACCACCACGGGCACGTGGTTGGCCACATCGATCAGCGATGCGGTGGAGGGCGAGCCGGTGTCCCAGCTGAGCAGGCCGAAATGGCCGGTGCGCTTGAGCTTCACACTGATGCGGTACTCGTTGCTGAGCACGCTGGTGACCAACGCGAAATGGGGGCTGGTCTCGCGCACGATGCCCACGATGCCGTGTGAGCCGATCACGCCCATATCGGGCCGGATGCCTTCCTGCGCGCCGCTGCCCAGGGTAATGTAGTTGCGCTCCTTGTGCGCCGTGGCGTTGATCACCTGTGCGGCGATGAAGCTGTACCGCGCCTGCATGGCACTGTCGAAGGGAATGCTGTCGGCGTCGGCCGCGTGCCCATGGTACTGGCGCCCGCGCTCTTGGGCCAGGGCCTCGGCCAATTGACGGTTCACCGTGCGCAATTCGGCATAGCTGGTCACCTCTTGGCGCCAGGCGTAGAGTTGGCCCACCAGGGCGTTGCTGCTGCTGATGGCCTGTGCCCGCTGGTGCATGTTGCCGTTCACCAGCAGGAACATGGAAAGGACCATCAGGGCCAGGAACAACAGGTTGTGCCGTTGGCGGAAGAGGAAGCGGAAGAGGTCGCGCATGGGCCGTCACGGGGTATCGGTCACCGGTGTATGCTCCATGGCCTTGCCGCGGTGCGGCTTATTCGCGCATGAGGAACTGGAACCTGTCGATGTTGCGCAGGGCGATGCCTGTGCCGCGGGCCACGGCGCGCAGCGGGTCCTCGCTCACGTGCACGGGCAGCTTGGTCTTAATGCTGATCCGCTTGTCCAGCCCGCGCAACAGGGCACCGCCGCCGGCCAGGTAAATGCCGGTGCGGTAAATGTCGGCGCTCAGCTCGGGCGGCGTGCTTTCCAGTGCGCTCAGTATGGCCTCCTCGATCTTGCTGATGCTCTTGTCCAGCGCCTGGGCGATCTCTGAATAGGTGACGGTGATCTCCTTGGGGATGCCCGTCATCAGGTCGCGGCCGCGCACGGCGTAATCGGCCGGTGGTTCCTCAAGCTCCACCAGGGCACTGCCCACCTCGATCTTGATCTGCTCGGCCGTGCGCTCGCCCACCAGTATGTTGTGCTGGCGCCGCATGTACTCCTCAATGTCGTTGGTGAATTCGTCGCCGGCCACGCGTATGTTCTTGTCGCATACGATGCCGCCCAGCGCGATCACCGCGATCTCCGAGGTTCCCCCGCCGATGTCGATGATCATGTTGCCCATGGGTTCCTCCACATCAATGCCGATGCCGATGGCCGCGGCCATGGGTTCGTGGATCAGGTACACCTCCTTGGCGCCGGCATGCTCGGCACTGTCCTTCACCGCGCGTTTTTCCACTTCGGTTATGCCGCTGGGTATGCAGATCACCATGCGGATGTTGGGTGTGAAGAGCTGCCGGCCGGGGTTGATCATTTTGATCATGCCCTTGATCATTTCCTCCGCGGCCTGGAAATCGGCGATCACCCCGTCCTTCAAGGGGCGCACGGTCTTGATGTTCTCGTGCGTCTTGCCATGCATTTGCTGGGCCTGGCGGCCGATGGCGATCACTTTTCCGGTGGTGCGGTCCTTGGCCACGATGCTGGGTTCATCCACCACGACCTTGTCGTTGTGGATGATGAGGGTGTTCGCCGTGCCAAGGTCGATGGCGATTTCCTGGGTGAAGAAATTATTGAACCAGCCCATCAGGGTCGTCAGTGTTTGAAGTGTCGGATGCCGGTGGTGCACATGGCCACGTCCAATTGGTTGCAGGCGTCGATGCTGTCCTGGTCGCGGATGCTGCCACCCGGTTGTACGATGGCCGATATGCCTGCGTTCGCCGCTATGGTCACGCAATCGGGGAACGGGAAGAAGGCGTCGCTGGCCATTACCGCGCCCTGCAGGTCGAAATTGAACTTGCGCGCCTTGGCTATGGCCTGCTCCAGCGCGTCCACGCGGCTGGTCTGCCCGGTGCCGCTGGCCAGTAGCTGGCGGTCCTTGGCCAGGGTGATCGCGTTGCTTTTGGTGTGCTTCACCAAGATGTTGGCGAAGACCAGGTCGTCCACCTCGCGTTGCCCGGCCTGCTTTTTCGTCACTGCTTTCAGGTCCGTGGGCAATTCCACCAACTGGTCGGGCAGTTGCGAGAGTATGCCGTTGAGGGCCGATCGGAAAAGCCTGCGTGGCACCAGGTGCTTACGCCTGCGCAGGATGATGCGGTTCTTCTTCCGCGAAAGCAGCTCCAAGGCCCCGGGCTCATAGTCCGGCGCCACGATGATCTCAAAGAACAGCTTGTCGATCTCCGTGGCCGTGGCCTGGTCGATGATGCCGGTGGTTACCAGTACGCCGCCGAAGGCGCTCACGGGGTCGCCGGCCAGGGCCGCTTCCCATGCCCCGGCCACGGTGCCTCGCACGGCGGCGCCGCAGGCGTTGTTGTGCTTGATCACCGCGAAGGGCACGCCGGGCAGCTTGTCGAGGTCGTCGATCAGGGCCAATGCGGCATCGAGGTCGAGCAGGTTGTTGTAGCTGAGCTCCTTGCCGTTCAGGCGCTCGAGCACGGCATCCAGGTCGCCGCTGAAACTGGCGGGCTGGTGCGGGTTCTCGCCGTAGCGCAGGGCGGTAATGGGCTGTGCCGCCAGCACGGGCCGGTCCGCGGCGTGCATGTCGAATTCGGCGAACCATGCGTGGATGGCCCGGTCGTAATGCGCGGTTTCGGCGAAGGCATAAATGGCGAAGGCCTTGCGCTGTTCCAGCCTGGTGGCCCCGTCCTGGCCCGCCAGCAGGCGCAACACCTCGCCATAGTGGCGTTGTGCCGGCACCACCAGCACATGGGCATGGTTCTTGGCGGCCGCCCGGATCAGCGATACGCCGCCGATATCGATCTTTTCGATCACCTCGGCCTCGCTTCCGCCCGCGGCCACGGTGGCCTCGAAGGGGTACAGGTCAACCACCACCATATCGATCGGCGGTATGGCGTGCCCGGCCATTTCAGCCCGGTCCGCCGGGTTTTCACGCCGGGCAAGGATGCCCCCGAAAACCTTGGGGTGAAGGGTTTTTACCCGGCCGCCGAATATGCTCGGGAATGATGTGAGCTCCTCCACGGCCGTCACCGGTATGCCCAGCCCCTCAATGAAGGCCTGTGTGCCCCCGGTGCTGTACAGCTTCACGTGCAAACGATGCAGTTCGCGGACCAGCGGCTCAAGGCCGTCCTTGTCGAATACGGAGATCAGCGCCCGTTCGATGCGCTTCGTGGACTCAACCATGCCTGGCTTGGGTTGCGCAAGTTTACCGGTGAAATGGCGATTTCCGGCTTTGTTGCGCACGGCTTTTCAGCCCGGTTACCAACAAGTTGTGCCCAACGGGGGGTGAACGGCGGGCCGTGCAGCGCCCGGCGGCCGGGCACCGGACATCTTGGTCAAAAGCGGAAACCCGCGCCCAGCAAGACGTTCAGCGTTCCGGTGCCGCTCTCCAGCGTGTTGAAGCCCAGGTTGCCGTCCGGGTCCAGTGCGATCGAGCGGCCGTCCACATAGCTGGCCTGCCCGCTATGGAAACGCTCTACCCGCGCCTCGATGTAGCCGGTTCCGCCCAGGGTTACCATGAGGCCGGCAGCCCATCCGGCATTCAGCACAAGGTCGTTTGCGTTCCTTTCCTTCCGGAGTGGTTCGTGCAGCCCCTGCACCGTGATGCTGCTTTTGGTGGTGAACTGGCGGAAACCGGCCAGGCCGTCCAGGTAGGGCCGCACCTTGCCCTTGGAAGGGCTGAGGCGAAGCAGTGCGTTGTAATTCAATGTTTTCGCGTTCACCGAAAGGCGTCCCTCATCCACGGCCAGTGCCGGGTCGCTCACCGGCACCGTCATTACCTCGCGGCCCATGGCGGCATACCCGAAATCGAAGCCCCATTGCAGCGGCAGCCGCTGCGAGGGCAGCACGAGCACCCCGCCGAAGGTGAACATTTCATGGCCCCAGGTGTCGGCAAATTCGCCTTGCGGCACGGCCGCGCCAATGGTGCCGCCGATGGTGCCTTGGTATCCGGTGCGCTGGGCCATGGCCTGCAGGCCGGCAAGGGCCAGCGCAAGAAGAAGGGTGGTGCTGCGCATGGGAAGTGGAATTTCCCCGGCTTTTGCGGATCCCGTGCCGAAGTGCTGAACTTCGCGCCCCATGGAGCTTTCCGCCGATTTCGCGGGGGCCGGGCTGCCGGCACTTTTCATGGCCAGCTTTCTGGCAGCGACCATCCTGCCGTTCAGTTCGGAGGCGCTGCTTGCGGCCATGAGCTTCGGGCCGTGGAGCAGCCTTTCGCTGTTGGCGGTGGCCAGTGCGGGCAATACCCTGGGCGGGCTCACCAATTACGGCATCGGCCGCTGGGTGCCCCAAGGACGGTTGATGCGGCTGCTGCGGGTGGACCCGGCCAAGGCGGAAAAGTGGCAGGGGCTGGTGCAGCGTTACGGCAGTTGGTCCGCGCTGCTCTGCTGGCTTCCTGTGGTGGGCGACCCGATCGCCGTTGCCTTGGGGCTGTTCAGGGTGCGTTTCCTGCCCGTGTCGGTGCTCATGTTCATCGGCAAGGCGGTGCGCTACGCGGTGGTGATCGGTGCCATGCGCGGCCTGTTGTAGCCGGGGGCGGGAGCTTGTTCATATTCGCTTAACACTGGTGCGGGCGCTTTGCCCTCTCTTTGCAATACGAAACGGCCAGGAGATGAGGAACAAGGTTTTGTTGGTGGATGATGAACAGGACATACTGGACCTGCTGAAATACCATTTGGACAAGGAAGGGCTGGAAGTGCTTACCGCAAGCAACGGGCGGCAAGCGGTGGAGGTGGCGCTGCGGGAGCGGCCCGACATGGTCGTGCTGGACATCATGATGCCGGGCATGGACGGTGTGGAAGTTTGTGGTGTGCTGCGCAATTCGCCCGGCATGCAGCATGCACTCATCATATTCCTTACGGCGCGCACCGAGGAATACTCGCACATCGCGGGCTACCATGCCGGTGCCGATGATTACATCAACAAGCCGGTAAGGCCGAAGGTCTTCGTTTCAAAGGTGCAGGCGTTGCTGAAAAGAGCGGGCGGGGGGCAGCCCCCGAAACGTGTGCTGGAGGCGAACGGTGTGAGCATGGACCTGGACCGGGTGATCGTTACGGTCGAGGGTGAAGCGCTGCAATTGCCGAAAAAGGAATTTGAACTGCTTGCCTTATTGATGGGGCGGCCGGGCAAGGTGTTCCTGCGTGACGAGATCTACGCGCATGTGTGGGGCAACGACATCATTGTTGGCGAGAGGACCATTGATGTGCACATCCGCAAGCTGCGCGAGAAGATCGGCGAGCAGCGCATCGGTACGGTGAAGGGCATGGGTTACCGGTTCCAGGCCTGATCCCGTCAGGCCGCCCCACTTGCTGCGCGGTCCGCATTTTCCACGTGGGCCGAAAGATCGCGGCAAGCTTCCATCAGTTCATGGAACATCATGCTGGCGCGGGCATCCTGTTCGTTCTCCACAGCTGGGCCCATTTGGTCATTCACACCTTGCGTTAAGGGCCCGCGCGTATTGCCGGTCCGTGCATCCATGCGGTCCTGCAGGGCTTTCAACCCCTGCTCTGCCGCCGTAAGGCCATCGAGCAGGGACTGGCGTTGGGCCGGGGAGAACCAAAGACGTTGCCCGGCCTTGCGTTCAAGGATCTGCGCCATGCGGATGGCAGCGTCCCCCGCCAGTTCCAATTCCTTGGCTGCCCTTTGGAAGCCTAGGATGCGGCCGACCGTTACGTCGTCGCGGGCCACCATGGCCGTTCGGGCCAGAAAATGCGCCACCTCCCGCTCCACACGGCCAATGATCGTTCCGTACTTGGTGATCCGGCCGAGCAATTTGCCGCGCGCCTCATTGTCATTTGCCATCAGCAAGGTGCGCACCATGCTCAGCATGCGGCGGCACAGGCCCGCCAGCTTGGCGATCTCCTTACGGGTTTCCATCAACGAGATCGATGGGGAAATGGCGGCCAGGGGGTCGGCCATGTAATTCAACCTGAACCCCTCCTGGTTCCGCCCGCGCACGGGCACCAGCCGGCTGGCGGCCCGTTCCAGCCAAGGGATGAGGTTGAGCAGGACCAGGCCATTGATCAGGTTGAACCCGAAGTGGAAGTAGGCCAGTGACCATTTGAGCACGGCCGCATCGGTGAACGGGTCGGCCCCGTGGAGCTGCATCGTAAGCCAGGCCACGCCAAGCAGAACGGGCCGGAAAAGGATGAAGGCCCATGTTGCGCCAAAGAGCTTGATGATCAGGTGTGCGCGTGCGGCGCGTTTCGCCCATGCATTGCCGCCCAGGGCCGCGAAATTCGCGGTGAAGGTGGTGCCGATGTTCTCGCCCAGGGCCAAGGCAGCTCCTGCGGCGAAATCGAGGGTGCCGCTCGTGCACAACGCCAGCGTAAGCACCATGGCCACACTGGAGCTTTGGATGAACACGGCAAGCACGACGCCCATGGCCACGAACGCCAACCGCCCCGGTAGGGCGGTGGCCTGCAATCGGCCCAGGAATTCCAGGGCCCCCACATCGGTATCCAAGTTCCCCTTCAACAAGGAAAGGGCAAGGAAGAGCAATGCAATGCCCACCAGCAGATGGCTTGTGGCCCTGGCCGTTTGATGGCGCAGCAGCAGCAACGGCAAGGCCGCGGCAAGCAGGGGGCCCGCGATCAGGTGCAGGTCGATCGCTGAAAAGCCGATGGCCGCGAACAGCAGCAGCTTTACCGTGGTGCCGAGGTTCGCACCGATGAGCACAGGTATGGCCTTGCGCAGGCTGATGAGCCCTGAATTGACGAAACTGACCACCAGGACCGAAACGACCGATGAATACTGCACCACCAAGGTGGCCATGAAGCCGGTAAGCGCGCCCCTCGCCCGATCGGCGGTCATGCGCCCCACCACGCGCTGCATGCGCCGGCCCGCCACTTGTTGCAGGCTTTCGCTCATCAGCTTCATGCCGAAAATGAGCAGGCCCACCGAGCCGGCCACCGTCAATAGGCGCAATAAGCCGAGGTCCATCATGGCACAGGGGCGGCGAAGCTATTGTGCCCGTATTGCCGGAACGTTAAGCTTGTATGAAATGCCATGCGCACCGGCCAGTTGCGCGCAAGGCGCAGCGGGCGCGCCGTTAGCTTTGCTGCATGCGCCAACGCCCCGTATCCGGTATCGCGTGGGCCTTGGCCGTAGGTTCGGCAACCGTGGCCGGGTCAATGGCCTTCCTGGTATCCGGCGGGATGGTGTCGGCCTTGCAATTGTTGTCTGTTGCTGCTGTTGTTGGTCTATGCGTAGGTGCTGCGGCGTGGTGGTTGGTGGGGCGCCACGTGCACCGGCGGCTGATGTTGATCCAGCACATGGTGAACCAAGTGCCCGGCGGCCGGCCGCAGGACCGGCAATTAGTGAAGGATGGACTGTACGGTGCCGCGGAAGTGGTGGAATCCTGGGCGCGGCAAAAGGGAAAAGAGGTTGCTGATCTACGCGAGCGGGAACGCTTCAGGAGGGAGTTTATCGGCAACCTCGCACATGAGCTGCGCACGCCCATTTTCAGCGTGCAGGGCTATATCCTCACCTTGCTCGAGGGCGGCTTGGAGGACCCCAAAGTGAACCGCACATTCCTTGAAAGGGCAAATGCCGGCACCGACCGTATGATCCGTATTGTAGAAGACCTGGACGTGATCGCGCGACTGGAGAGCGGCGTTCTGGCCGTGGAAACGAGGGCCACGGAATTGAGGGACGTGGTGGAGAACGTGATCCATGACCTGCGCAAGGCTGTTGCGGCACGTGGCATACAGTTGGACAACGGGGTGGCCGAAGGCCTACTTGTGGATGCCGACCCCGACCGGCTGGCCCAGGTTTTTTCCAATTTGTTGGGCAACGCGGTCCATTATGGGCGTGAAGGTGGGATGTGCACGGTACGTGCGCACGATCTTGGGGGGCAGGTACTTGTTGAAGTGGAAGATGACGGGCCGGGCATTGCTGCGGAACATTTGCCGCGGCTGTTTGAGCGTTTTTACCGCGTTGGTGCCAGCCGCGCCCGCCACGAGGGGGGCAGCGGCCTGGGCTTGGCCATTGCAAAGCACATCGTGGAAGCGCACCAGGGCACCATCAGCGTGCACAGTACCGAGGGCAGCGGGACCGTCTTCTCATTCACGTTGCCCCGTGCTGACGGATGAAAGATTGACCGTCCCAATGAAAAAGGCCACCCTTCCGGGCAGCCTTCCCACATGATCGGACAAGGATTCAGTACACGGTGTTCTGCGGGTACCAGTTGCACCAGTTCGCGGTCCAATCCTCCGTGCCGAAAGCACCGCGGAAGGACACCTGCTGGAAGAAGGCATCCGCTGCATTGCCGCTGAAATCCGCTCCGTTGAGCAAAGGCGATCCACCGGTGGGCAGCAGGACCGGGGCGGTGAGGCTCATCGGCAGGGCCAGGCCGAGCGTGGTGGCGTCGCTGGTCACGCTGTTGTTCCAGCCCGATGTGTTGAACCAGGAGTTGATGTCAAAGGTGCTTCCCGAGTTTACCGCCAGGGGCGTGGTACAGCCGAGCACCACGCTGGCGCGGATCTTCAGGGTATTGTCGGTGGCGGCAGCCTCGGTGGGCGCACCGTCCAGCAAAATGCCCGTGGGATAGCCTGCAAATACGGTGTTGTACGCATTCAGGCGGCTGTTGCGGCGGATGTGTGCCGCACGCTTGAACTGGGTGTTCGGGGTACCTCCGGATACTGCAAGCGGGCCGAAGAAGGTGACGTTGCTGAAGATGGGCATGGTGTAGGGCGAGGTGGTGGAGCCGCTGGCGTCGTTGTCGCTCTCAAAGCCGTTGCTGCCGCTTTGATCGGCAATGGCC
Source organism: Flavobacteriales bacterium (assembly GCA_044507815.1). GTDB lineage: Bacteria > Bacteroidota > Bacteroidia > Flavobacteriales_F > PHOS-HE28 > PHOS-HE28. The sequence goes on from JBIQIX010000001.1 coordinate 142,915, forward strand.
GGGTCGCGCAAGGCCAAGGCAAATTGAACCTTTCCGCGGAAACCGTTGTCCGTGTCGAAGTCATCATCCCAGCCACGGAAGGCCACGATGTGCTTGGCGTTCACAGTTCCGCCGAACCATTCAAAGCTGTCGTCGCCGCTGTAGCTTACCTGGATGTGGTCGATGGTGGTGCCGCTGCCCACGGCACCGAGCGTGAGGCCGTTGATCTCCTGGTTGGGTTGCAGCGCGATGCCGGGGAATTCAATGCGCACGTATTGCATGATGCCGCTGTTGTCCGCATCGTTCGGGCTGCTTCCTCCGCCGTACCAGGCATCGGGGCCACCTTCAACAATGGCCTCGCCGCCGGGCTGGTTGTTGCTGGCGCGCCCGCAAATGACCACGCCGCCCCAGTCGCCGTAGTCACGGCTGCCTGCGGGCTGGTTGCTGGTGAATACGATGGGCTGGCTGCTGGTGCCCGCCGCATTGATCTTCGCGCCGCGCTTGATGATCAGCGTGCCCTTGCTGTTCTTGTCGCCCTTGATCACCGTGCCGGGCTCAATGGTGAGCGTGGCACCGTTTTCCACATACACAAAGCCTTGCAACAACCACTGCTTGTTGCTGGTGAAGGTGAAGTTGGCCGTGGTGGTGCCCTCCACCTTGTTGGTGTTGTTGCCGATGTCGGTGATGGTGAAGGAGCTGCCGGAGGGCGCGGGTGCCGAGGGTTCTGCGGTTTCATCCTTCTTGCAGGCCGCGAAGGCGATCAAAGCCACACCAAGAAGTGTGGCTGAGATCTGCTGTTGGTTCGGAAAATTCATCTGTCCTTATGAGGTTTTGTTTGATGCCGCAAAGGGACCTTTCCAACGTTACTTCAACGTACACCGGACCTTATGAGATCGTTCCGGGATATTATGCGGAGGTTAATGCGGCGTAGGATGAGAAAAACGCAATGGTGTGAGAGGAAGAGAGGGTTCACTCTCCGCTTCACCTCTTCCATAGATCACCTCAAAGGCACGGCCGACCCGCTCTTGACAACCGGGAAAATTGAGCCACGGGAGATCGCTCCGGGTCAAAGGGTATAGGTCAACGCTACGCTGAAGTACACGCCGCGCCGGAAGCTGGTGATCACGGCATCGCTTCCATCGATGCGGCCATTTCCATCGCTGTCCTGCTTGAGGAGGAAGAGGGGATTGAGCATGTTCTGCAAGCCGGCCTTCAGGGCGAAGTGCTTGCCGAACTCCTTGCCCAACGTGATGTCCAATCCTTGGGAAGGCATCTCATAGATGTCCGGCGTGCCGGTGCTGCCCACGGCGTAGAGCCGCTTTCCGAAGGTGTTGTACACCATGTTCACCTGGAATTTCGACGCGGTGTCGGCATAGAAGAGGCCGGCGTTCAGCACGTAGGGGCTTTGCCCCATCATGGGCCGGTTTTGCTCCTGGCCCACGGCCTGTGCGCCCAGCGTTACCGTGCTGTTGATCACCGTGCCATTGAACAGCACGCCCATGCGTTGGAGGAACTTGTTCCCCATGATCGATGCCATGGAGCGGCGCAGTTCCACTTCGGCACCCATGCTGGTGGCTCCCTGCGCATTCTTGAAGGTGAAGTTGCGCGTGCCACCTGATCCCGCACCGGGCACGAAGAACATTTCAATGGGGTTGGTGAAGTCCTTGCGGAACACGCCCACATTGAACACTTCGCCCAGGCCGGGATAAACTTCCCAACGCGCATCCAGGTTGGTGATGGTGGCCGTAGTGAGCGCGGGATTGCCGTAGAGCACGTTGTTGCTGCTGAAGTCGTAGAAGGAGAACGGCGCCAGCTCGCGGAATTCGGGGCGGTTCACGGAGTTGCTCCAGGCCACGCGCACCAAGGATTTTTCGGTGATGTTCCATGAGGCGTTCACCGCAGGGAGCACGCTGAGCACGGGATTGTTCACCTGCACTTTGGCACCGCCGTACGTGGCGCCGTTCAATTCCTGCCGGTTGTGCTCCACGCGCATACCGCCGCTCAACACGAACAGCTTGGCCCACTTCACGGTGGTGCCCGCATAGCCGGCGACCAAGGTGTTCGCGGCCGTGTAGGCATCGCTCGGGTTGGTGCCTTCCTCCAGCTTGAAGCCGTCCGTGCCGTTGATGTTGGCCGCGTCGAAGATGGAGGTGAGCGGCAAGGTGCCCAATGCCGGATCGAACTGCGCTGAATTGGCTTTGCGGAAGCTCATCCAGCGGGCGCTGAAGCCGCGGTCTTTGCGTTCTGCCAGGCCGCCCATGCGCACCACGGCGCTGAGCTTGCCATCATCGGGGTTCCTCAAGTCCCTCACCAGGCCCAGTTTACCGGTCCAGGTGGTTTCGTCAAGTGTACTGTAGAAGCGCCCGGCATCCAAGGTGGAGGCGGTGGGCGCGATCACCACGTGGAAGGGCGCGTCGGTTTCGCCGATGTTGCGCACGGTGCGTATGCGGCGGTAATCGGGCTCCTTGCCCAAGGCCAGGCCGTAGCCGAGGGTCCAATCCAGGTGCGTGCGGTCCCCCATCAGGTCATGCATGCCTCGCAGCTGGCCACTGTACAGCGTGCGTTGCGTGTACCGGAATGCAAGGTCGCGCGCCTCGAAACCGGCCTCCATGTTCTGCCCGGTGCGTACGGTGGTCTGGTTTTGGCCCAATTGGTTGAACAGGTTGCGGAACTCCAGCTTGGTGCCCGTGCCGATCAGCGCACTCCAATTGTGCATAACGCCCAAGCGGGCCGTGCGGATGTGCTCCCGGTCGGTGTAGTGGTAGATGGTGTCGTTCTTTCCGGTGGCCGCATCAAAGGAGTTGTAGTTGAGGTTTTGGGCCGTGTAGGAGAAGCTTGTGTTGGAAAAGTCGATGGAAGTAACGGTGCCGAAGTGGTTGCGTGCGTTTTCCTTGCCGAAGCGGCGGGCGATGAGGATGCCGAAACGCTGGTCCGGGCCGGCCGTGTTGGTGCTGGTACTCCAGGTGTTCGGGAGCTGGCGGCCCAAGGCAGCAAGCTGTGCAGGGTTGGACACCGTGTTCAGGTGTGCGGGAAAATCCGCGGGGAGGCTGCGCGAGCCATCGTCGAAACCGAGGAAGTCCGTCTTGCCGGCCTGGTCCGTCTGCATGTCATGAAAGGTGGTCCCGGACCGGACCCCCATGCCGTAGGTCACCTTTACTTCATTGCGGCTTGGCACGCCCATGGTGGAGAGGTCGATGATGCCGCCGGCGAATTCACCCGGCCGTTCGGGCGCGCCGCTTTTGTACACCATCATGCGGTCCAGCGCGCCACTGGGCAGCAGGTCGAAACTGAACGCCTTGCGGTCGGGCTCCAGGCTCGGGGCGGCCACGCCGTTGAGCAGTACGGTGTTGTAGCGTTCTGCCAGGCCGCGCACCAGCACGAAGCGTTCGCCCTGCAGGGTGATGCCGGGCACGCGCTTTACCACATCGGCGGCGGTGCGGTCCTGCCCCTTGGCGATCTGTTCGCGCCCCACGCCGTTGGCCAGCTGATCGCTGTTGCGTATGGCCATCATCACGGCAGCCTCGGAGTTCACGCGGCGTTCGCGCACCACCTGCACCACGTCCATCTGCACGCCGCCGTCTTCAAAGGCCAGTTCCACGTGCACCGTGGATGCGATGCCCAGGGTGACCTCGCGCTCGATGTTGGCATGGCCGACCAGGCTGGCCACAAGCACGTGGGTACCGGGGGGGACGACCAGGCTGAAGCGGCCGTCGGGGCCGGTGCTGGTAACGATGTTCGTTCCTTTCAAGGCCACGCTGGCGAACGGCTGCGGAAGTTGTACGCCATCCTCGGACGCGGTCACTGTGCCGGTGAGGTGCCCCGATTGGGCCATGGAGTTCAACACAAGTGGAAGGAACAGGACAGAAAGCAGGAACCGGTTCATTGAAGCCGTGCCAGTTTTGATGCTCTGGATCACGGCGGCAAAGCACCCCCGGCAACCTTAACCGGTTCTTGGCGCCTGGTTAAGCTTGTGTTATTCCTGCCCGTCCGACCTCCTCTCCCGGAAGGTCTTGCCCTTGATCGGTTCTTCCAGGAACCACCATTCGGGTATGTGTGCGCCCTTGCCCTTGCGCTGGTGCCACATGTCCACCAGTTCATCCTGCAGCACTTCCGTGGCCTCTTCCACACTGTCCACCACGTGCAGGAAGGGGAGTTCATCGCGGCCGATGGTGCCCTTTTCCATCATATGGTCGATCTGCTTGAGGGTGCTGGCCCAGAATTCCTTTCCGTACAGGATGATGGGGAAACTTTTGACCTTTCCGGTCTGGATGAGCGTGGCCGTTTCGAAGAGTTCATCCAGGGTGCCGGCGCCACCTGGCATCACCACGAAGCAGATGCTGTACTTGAGCAGGAGCACCTTTCGCACGAAGAAGTGGTCGAAGGTGAGGCTGACATCGAGGTATGGATTGGCATACTGTTCCATGGGGAGCACGATGTTGCAGCCCACGCTGGTGGCGCCCACGTCGCGCGCGCCGCGGTTGGCGGCCTCCATTACCCCCGGTCCGCCGCCGGTCATTACGGTGAAGCCCACGCGGCCTACACGCCTTGCAATTGAGCGGGTGGCCTTGTAGTACTCATGGTCCTCCGGAAAGCGGGCACTGCCGAAGAAGGTGACGCAGGGCCCCACGAAATGGAGCTTGCGGAAGCCATAGAAGAATTGTTGGGCGATCTTGAACTGGGTCATCAGTTCCTTCCAGCGCGAACGTGGGCCGCTGAGGAAGCTGAGGTCGATCCGGGAACGATCGCCAGGTATTCTGCGCATGGCGCGAAAGTAGGCCGGTTCGAAATGCAGCGGTGGGGCGGCTACAACCTGGCCCAGCGCAGCCGCAGGCTGTTGGCCACCACGCTCACGCTGCTCAGGGCCATGGCGGCCCCGGCGATCATGGGGTCCAGCAGGAAACCCGTGAAGGGGTAGAGCACGCCAGCGGCAATGGGCACACCGATCACGTTGTAGATGAACGCCCAGAACAGGTTCTGGTGGATCACGGCCACCGTGCGCCGCGAAAGCGTGAGCGCCTTGGGCAACGCGTTGAGGTCGGTGCCGATCAAGGTCATGCGGGCCACGTCCATGGCGATGTCGCTGCCGTGGCCCATGGCAATGCTCACATCGGCCTTGGCCAGTGCTTCGCTGTCGTTGATGCCGTCGCCCACCATGGCCACCACGTGGCCTTGTTGCTGCAGGCCCTCCACGAACGCGCCTTTGTCGCGCGGCAGCACCTCGCTGCGGAAGTCCTCGATGCCCACGGCGTTGGCCACGGCCTGTGCGGTGCGCCGCGAATCGCCGGTTTGCATGTACACCTTGATGCCGGCCTTTTTCATGCGTGCAATGGCCGCGGCCGCGCCGGGCTTGATCTGGTCGGCGATGGCCAGGGCGGCGCGCACCGAGGTGCCGTCGGAAAGCCAGATCACCGTCCGGGCCTCCTGCTGCCAGGTTGTTTCGCGGTCGCGCCACCCGGGGCCGATCATCACACCATTTTCCTCCAGCAGCCTGCGGTTGCCGGTGATCCATGGCCGGCCGTCCACCAGGGCCTTCACGCCCTTGCCCGTAAGGCTTTCGTAGCCCGATACCGCCGCTGTGGCGCGGGTGCCGCCCGCTTTCAGGAAGCGCGCCACGGCATCGGCCAAGGGGTGCTCGGAACGCACCTCCAGCGCCAGCAGGGCCTGTGCGGCCTCCGCATCATCCAGGCCGGCACTATCCACCACTTCCGGCTTGCCGGTGGTTATGGTGCCGGTCTTGTCCAGCACCATGGCGGTAACCTGGCGTGCCCGTTCCAGGCTTTCGGCGTCCTTGATCAGTATGCCGTTCTCGGCGCCCTTGCCCATGCCGGCCATAATGGCGGTGGGGGTGGCCAGGCCCAGCGCACAGGGGCAGGCGATCACCAGCACGGTGACCATGGCCAGCAGCCCGTGCGTGAAGGCATGGTCGGCGCCCACGGTCCACCATACCACCGCGCTCAACAAGGCAATGGCCATGATGACGGGCACGAAAACGGCGGCCACCTTGTCCACCAGGTCCTGCACGGGCGCCTTGCTGCCCTGGGCATCCTGCACGGTGCGCACGATTTGGGCCAGCAGCGTGGCGGCGCCCACCTTGCTTGCACGCATGCGCAGGCTGCCTTTCTGGTTGATGGTGCCCGCCAGCAGAAGCGCCCCGGGCAGCTTGGGCACCGGCAGCGGCTCCCCGCTGAGCATGCTTTCGTCCACGTAGCTCTCCCCATCGGTCACCTCACCGTCCACCGCGATGCTTTCGCCCGGGCGCACCACCAGTATATCGCCCACGTTCACCTGGGCCAACGGCACTTCCTGCGTGTTGCCATCGATGCCCTCGCGCAGCACGGTGTTGGGGCGAAGGCCCATCAGCTTCCTGATGGCGGTGCCGGTGCCGGCCTTGGCCCGCTCCTCCAGGTAGCGCCCCAGCAGGATGAAGGCGATGATCACGGCCGCCGCCTCGAAGTACACGTGCGGCTCCAGCCCGCGGCTGGTCCAAAAGGAGGGCCTGACGGTGTTGAACACGCTGAACAGGTACGCCGTGCCGGTGCTCAGTGCCACCAGCGTGTCCATGTTGGCACTGCGGTGCATGGCCTGTTTCCATGCGTTGATGAAGAACTGGCGCCCGAAGAGCATCAGCACCGGGGTGGCCAGTGCCCACTGCACCCATGGCGACCACGGCGCATCCATGAAGCCCATGCCCACCACCATCAGCGGAACGCTGAACACCAGTGCGGCGATCATGCGGCGCTTCAAGGCCCTCAAGCTTTGTTGTTGCATGCGCTCCAGTTCGTCGCCGGCCTCCTCGCCGGTTTCGGTCAGCAGGTCGTAGCCGATGGAGCGCACCACGGCCTGCAGGCCCAGCTCGTCGATCATGCCCGGCACGTATTCCACCTGGGCCGTGTTGGTGGCCAGGTTCACGGCCACGCCCAGCACGCCGGGCGTTTCGCGCAGCATGCTTTCCACGCTGCCCACGCAGCTGGCGCAGGTCATGCCGGTGACGGGAAAACTGCGCTTGGCCACCGGCACCGCATATCCGTGCCCGCGGATCGCTTTCACCGCGCCACGGACCGCCTCCACCGGCCGCCCGCTCTTGATCACCGCACGCCTGTTGTTCAATTCCACGCGGTGGCCGCTTACGCCGGGCACGGTGGCCAACGCCTTGTCCACCGCCAGGGCGCAGTGCTCGCTGTCCATGCCCTCCACGGGAATGAACAGCTCCTGGGCGCCGTTCACCGCGGTGCTCATGGCTGCAGCAGGGTAAGTCCGTAACCCGCCGGGCGCACGGCCTCGGCCAGCTCGTCGCCGGTTATCCCGGGTCGCGCCTCCACCGTGGCGGTGCGGGCCTCCACATCAACAGCAACCGACACCACGCCCGGCAAGCGGCCAAGGATGGTGCGCACACTGTTGGCGCAGCCACCGCAGGTGATGCCCGTGGTGGTGAAGCGAAAGATCTTGGTGGTCGTGGTGTTCATCGTCTTCGTTTTTCAGGCACGATGCAAAGGTCCGGCCCGCGGGCCGGTAGCGTGTTATAGGCTGATGGAAAAGGTTTGTATCGGGCTACCGCCCGTTGAATTCCCCCGCCAACATCTCCGCCTGCCGCAACACCAGCTCAGTCGCCAGCTTCTGCATATCCGGCGGATAACCAAAGTGGCGCAAGGTCCGCTTTACTATCACCTTCAGCTTCGCCTTCACGCTCTCCTTGATCGTCCAGTCGATGCTGGCGTTCTGGCGCACGCGTTCGGTGAGGACCACGGCCAGTTCGCGGAGCTTCTCCTGTTGCATCAGCTCCTTGGCGCTGTCATTGTTGGCCACTGCCGTGTAGAAGGCGTACTCGTACTCGCTGAGGCCCATGTCGGCGGCCTGCTTGTCGCCGGCGGTGATCTCCTTGCTCACCTTGATCAGCTCTTCGATCACCTCGGCGGCACTGAGTATCTTGTTGTGGTACCGCTTGATGCTGTCCTCCAGCATGTCCATCAGCGAACGTGCCTGGACGAGGTTGGTGCGGGCGCGGGCCTTGATCTCGTCGTTCAAGAGTTTCTTCAGCACCTCGATGGCAACGTTCTTATGCGCCATGCCCTTCAGTTCCAGCATGAACTCCTCGGAGAGCACGGAGATGTCCGGCTTTTTGATGCCCGCCGCGTCGTACACGTCGATCACCTTGTCACTCACCAACGCATGGTCGATCACCTGCCGGATGGTGGTCTCCAACTCATCATCGGTGCGGCCACTACCCGTGCCGTCGAACTTCACGAGGCGGGCTTTCACGGCTTGGAAGAAGCCGACCTCGTCCTTCACATCCATCGCCTGGTCGTGCGGGATGGCGATGGCGAAGGACTTGGACAGTGCAGTGACCTCGTTGATGTAACGGCGCTTGCCGTCCTCCAGACCGAGCACATGTTCCTCGGCCCCGAGGATCAGGGAGAGCTTCTTCGCGGTGTCCGCTTGGAAGTACTCCTCGTAGGGGAAGCCGCTGTACATGTTCGCGACCACTTCCAGCTTCTCCAGCATCAGGGCCACTGCCTGATCCTGTGCGATGGTGGGGTCGCCTTTGCCGCCGGCATCGGAATAGAACGAGAGCGCCTTCTTCAGGTCAGCGGCGATGCCGAGGTAGTCCACCACCAGGCCGCCGGGCTTGGGGACTGAGCCGCCACTACGAAGCAGAAGCCCAAGGGCTTGTTGATGCTGGGCGATATACAACACCTTGTAAATGCTTTCCCTAGTTCAACCCACCACCCAAGACCCGCCAAGCTTCGCTGTTCTCTTCGTCGTTGTAGAACGAACAGAGCTTGCTGGTGAAGATGCCCGCTGGGGTGTCAATGTCCTTGGTGCGAATGAAACCAATGTACCTGGGCTCTGTGAAGTTCTTGTATGTGACAAAGACCAAGGCCTTGATGCAATCATTCTCGACGAGAACGCCATTCTTCGCCAGTTCTCCATCTGTGTTCGGCTTGCCCTCAAACTCAATTGGGCGGTAGACTGGATGACCTACCTTGCCGAATGCCGCATTCCAAAGAACTCCACTGGCAATGGAATGGAATTGATATTCCATATAGATGCTTACAGCGCTGTCATCCCAATTGCTCCCCAACAGGAGTTGCTTGATATCAACGATGAGGACAGTTTCGCCAAGAGAATATTGGTCTCGTTTGATGTTCTGGGTGATCTTGTTAATATAGATTTCGATCAACTCACGGGTCGTTGGTGCCTTCTTGTTCTTCAAGAATGGTGAAATGACCGTTGTGCCGAAGGCTATTCGCTTCCCCTTCGCGAGTTGTTGCTCGATGTCAATTCTGGCGGCAACTCCGCTTTGTTGCGCTTCCTTGTAGTTCAGATCGCCGTCCAGGAAAGAAAGCGCCTTCACCTCAGCATAAACCTGAAAAGGGAATTCACCATCATCGCGGATCTGCAGATCCGGTGTTTTCGTGGCTCCCTCAGGAACACGCTCCACCTTGGTGAACTTCTTGGTAAGCGCGATGTAGATGACGGCCTCGTTGTACTCTTCATAGGCTTGCTTGTACTTCGATGCGAAGTCCACCAGAAGCTCAGAGAGATTGTTCAAACAAAGCTTGCGCTTCTCTTCAACAAACTTGTCCGTTGACGCATGCACGTCTATGGACTCGCACTCACTCAGCTCAAAGGCATTCAACACTGGGTTCTCCGTGATGGAACTCGTGTCTTGCTTCAGCTTTAGGATCCGGTCTTTGAGCATCATGCTTCAGTGTTTCGGTTCTGGTGTCAATCGACTTCTCTTTCAACGCCAAGGGTCGCCGCTTTTCAAACATGAGAGTTTATCCCTTCACATGAAACTGCTTCGCCAACCCCTCCAACGTCATGTTCTCATCCACGCTGTCGTGCGGAATGAGCAAGTACCTCCAAGGTTTGCCACCATGCTTGGATGTGTGCGCAGTTGCATGCCTGCACCAATCAACGCCAGCTTCCTTCTTCTTCTGTACTTCCTCTGACGGAATGTCATTCTTTGCTTTCGTCTCAACCATGTAAATGGCTTCTTTGCCCTCTACAACGAAATCCGGCTGGTAGTCGTGTTCGTGGTGGTTGAGCTTGTAGTAGATCTGGAACTGACCAGCAGCGGGACGGAACCACTTCAGCCCGTCGCGGTCTGCAATGACAGCCAGCTTCCGTTCCGTATCGGAATGGAACTTCTGCAGGCCGTAGAGGCAACGCTTGAAGCCAGCGAAGAGGTACTTGCCGATGTCGCTCTTCTTCTCCACCGGTAGTTTGAAGTCCTTGGGCGCGACGCCGTATGCGGCTGCGTAGGCGGGTTCCTTCAGCTTCTGGAAGCCCATGGTCACCTGGGCCTCGAAGCCGCTGTTCTTCTCCCACTGATGGTCCAGCATCTGCGTGTGGATCAGGTCCGCGGTCTGGCGCTGGAAGTAGATGAGGACGTTCTCCACATCCTTCTCCTCCTTCAGGTAGCTCTTCAAGTGCGTTACCACCTGGCTTGCCAGATCATAGAGCAGGTCGCTGTGCTCGTCGTAGGAAACATCGTTGAAGTTCATCAACTCACGAACGACGTAGTCCTCGAGCCGTGCCTCGTGCTGCCCGTTGGAGCCAACGGACAAGCGCTCCCGCTCACCGGTGCGCAGCTTCTGGCGGATCAGGTCGCGGTCTACGGGCTGGAAATGGACGGACGACAGGTCGAGCTGAAAGGCATTGAACCCTGTGGTCACCTCGCCCTTAGGAACCAACACGATGCGCGGGATGTCGATGGTCTGGTCCACCATCAACTGTGTGGTGGTCATGACGAGTTCGGCGATGTTCGGCTTGAACTCGAGCCCTTCGATCTCCAATTGCTTGGGCGCAAGGCTTTCCTTCACTTCCTCCACGATCGCTTTCTGTTCCTCCTTGGTCAAGAGTGTTTTGGAGCCTGCTTGAGCGGTGCGCTTGCGCAACACTTTCAGGGTTGCTTCGGCCACACGGCGCTCTACTTCGTTCTTGAAGGGTGAAGGAGCAACGGGCTGTACTTGCGGCTGGCCGGGAGCAGCTGGCACAACCGGCGCTACCATGGCGTCCACGTTGCTCTGGGCCACAACGGCGGTCATGCGTTCCGCTGTACCGGATGGCGGAAGGATGATCTGTTTCATCTGGATCACCGAACCTTCCTTCTTCGCCTCATCCACGATCTCCTGGAACTTGTCGTGGGCCACAATGCTGAGCATATCCACCGCTTCCACACCGGTACGTTTGCCGTATGGTAGGCGAAGGCCACGGCCGATGCTCTGCTCAATGAGCACCCGCGCGTTGGCGGCACGCAGCGGAACGATGGTGTAGAGGTTGGTCACGTCCCAACCTTCCTTCAGCATGTTCACGTGGATCACGATCTCGGTGGGCTCGTCCGGGCTTTCGACCTTCAGGAGCTTTTCGATCATCTGCTGCTCTTCCTCACCGGTCTGGCTGCTGTCCACTTGTAGCACCTTGTCCTTGTAGCGGCCCTCGAAGAACTCCTCACTTTGGATAAGCTTCAGCAGCTGACCCGCATGGGTGGTATCGCGGGCAATGATGAGCATGAAAGGCTTCACCACCCGCTGATCCGTTTCGCGGCCGTAAATCTCCAGCTCCACTTTGGTGGTCTCGTGCAGCCGGATGCCATCCTCCAGCTTGATGCGCTCCAATTGCTCGGCGCTGAACTGTTTGGGGTTGAAGTTCTCCTGGGTGGCCACGGCGGGCTCCTTCACGAAACCATCGGCCATGGCGGCGGACAGCATGTACTGCTGGATGACGTTCTTGAAGTAGACCGGACCCTTGCCGCTTTCCACCATCGGGGTGGCGGTGAGCTCCAAGCCCAGCACCGGCTTCAATTCGTTGATGGCGCGGATACCTGCCGAGGCGCGGTACCGATGGCTTTCGTCCATCAGGAGCACCAGGTCCGGAAGGGAGCTCAGGTAGTTGAAATAGCTATCGCCGATGTACTCGCTGAGCCGCTTGATCTTCGGCGCTTTGCCACCGCGCACCTCACTGTTGATCTTGCCGATGTTGAAGATGTTGACGCGTACACGGGCCAACTCATCGAACAGTTCTGTGCCCCGTTGCTCGTAGTTATCCCCAGTGATCAGGTCCGGCGGGTTGATGGCGAACTCCGAGATGCCCTTGAACACGTACTTGGGCGTGTTGGGCGTGAAGTCGGTGATGAGCTTGTTGTAGATGGTGAGGCCCGGTGCCAGCACGAAGAAGTTGCGGATGCCGTGGGCCAGGTGCAGGTAGGCGATGAAGGCGCCCATGAGCCGGGTCTTGCCCACGCCGGTGGCGAGGGCGAAGCACAGCGAGGGAAAGTCGCGCTCAAAATCGGTGACGGTGGGGTATTCGCTGCGGATCACCTCCAGGGCGGCCTGCAGGTCCACATCCTTACCCGGCGGGGCGATCTCGGTAACCCGATCTAGGATCTCCAGCGCCTCGCGCTGAGGTTTGCGCAGGCTCAAGCGGCCCGCGATGGCGTTCACGTGCCGGTTCATGCTTCGGGGTCGTTTTCGAATTCGAGGGTGGCTTGAGCCTTGGTCTTCTTCGGCTTCTGGGCCATGGGCAGGTTCTCCACGTTCAGGCTGTAGTCATCGTGGCCCCACTCGCATTGCTTCAGCACGGCCATGGGGATCTTCTTCACGGTAAGGTTGGGCCAGCGCTCCGCCTTGCCCTTGAAGGCGGTACACAACACCAGTAGCGAGCGTTCCTCGCCCACCTCATCGCTGAGGCGTTGCAGCTGCTCGCTGGTGAGGTGCTGCGTGGTCACGTAGAGGAAATCGCGCTCGGTGCTGTGCCCCTGCATCCAGAAGTGCGTGGTGCTGGGCGCATAGGTGAAGCCTTCCAGCTTGCACAGGGCCTCGGCCAGCATGTGGGGGTTGTAGGTCTTGTTGATCACCAGGTTGCCCCACTTGTCCGTTTCCAACAAGCTGGGCGCCAACTTGAAGTAGCGGAAGCCGCCTCCGCCTTGCCAGCCTACTGCCTTGCTAATGCCGCTTTGGTCAGTGCCGTCAACGACCTTCTGCAAGCGGGGTATGATGTGCGTGTGGCAGTGCTCGCCCAACTCCACCATGATCCAGCGACGGCCCATCTTGTGCGCGACGGCGCCGGTGGTGCCGCTGCCGCCAAAGCTGTCGAGTACAATATCCCCTGGCTTTGTAGTAAGTGCAATTATTCTCGCTACTAGGCCCTCGGGCTTTTTCCCTCTGGGGAAATCTACTCCTCCCTCTTTGGCCAAGCCTTCCAGTGCAATGTCATCCCAAATATCAGTGATTCGTTCCACGGGAACCATTCTTCCATCAATGAGGTCAAAGCGCTCTATATATGGCAGAACACGGCGGCCTCCAATGAACATATAGTCCATGTCATCGTTGGGATGCCTGACAATTTCTTTAGGGCGCGCTTTGGACTTCGTAATTGTTGACCGCCGCTTTGCGAGGGCACCGCCCGTGACCGAGGCAAGCTGGAATACGTCTTTTGCGTTGCTAATGGCGTACTCGGCGATTCTCTCCTCGAACTCAATTGAACCAAGTTCCTTTCTGGCAGCGCGTGAATCCTCAAAGCCCAAGTGCTTCGCAACCACCGTTTGGATTGGTTCCCAAGCCCATGTTGCTTCTGCCCCTTCCCTTATTGTGAAGATCATTCCGTATGCCTTATCGTAGCCTTTTTCAACAATCATTGCTTGCTCATTGAGGCTAAGCTGATTCTTATCCTTCGCGTAGAAGAAGACGTGATTGGCTTGCTTGAATAATCCCTGAGATGTACCCTTGAATCCAAAGGCTTTGTTCGTTTCGAAGATGATTGTGTTGACGTACTGTGCGCGACCGAAGACTTCGTCCAACAGCACCTTGCAATACGCCGATTCATGATCATCAAGATGAACGAACAATGCGCCATCAGGTGTTAGCAGTCTGCGCAAAAATTCGAACCGCTCTCGCATAAGTCCCAGCCATATCGAATGCTCAAGACCATCATCGTAGTGTTCGAAAGCTGAACCCGTATTGTATGGCGGGTCGATGTAGACGCACTTGACCTTTCCCGCAAACTCGTGTTCGAGTGCTTTAAGGGCCAGCAGGTTGTCGCCGAAGATGAGGCGGTTGTCGAACTTGTCTTGGTCGGTAACGCGCTGCTTTGCGTGGTAGCTCAAGCTGGGGTCTTCCAGCAGGATGCGGGGCTCCAGCTTAGGGCGCTGGTCCTTGCCGATCCAGGTGAGTTCGAGTTTGGTCTTCTTCACGGTCATCGTACTTCTTCAGGTCAGGGGTTCGCGGCAAGCGCAGCAAGGGTGGCTCCCTTCAATCGCTGGCAATCCGCAGCGTTGGAGAAAACGGTCTTGCAATGGCGAAGGTCGGTATCCAAACGCGCAACGGTCCAAAGTGCTTCAGCCACTTGTTGCGTGCAGGCCGTGAGCCGCGTCTCTTCGTCGGGGGGTAGGGCCATGCCGCCCTCCAGGTCGAAGCCGGACTTGATGTTCACGAGGTGCAGCACCAGGAAGCGGGCATGCTGGTAGAACTCCTTCCGGCGGCCCATTTCGGCGGATGTGCTGGTCTTCATGGTGGCGATGACGTGCCGTTGCAGCAACACGGACCGCCATAGCGCACGGGCGGAAAGACCGGGCCGGAACACCACTTCATACCGTGAATCCACCGGCGCAGCGTTTGGCAAGGACTTCTCCAACGACCAGATGGCCTTGCGATCGCCCAGCACCTTGCCCACCAGGTCGCAGCCATGGTCAGCACACAATGAAGCGCGTGCGGTGAGGGCCTCCGGCAAGGAGAAGTTGGCCTCATCCGCATCAAAGTCGTCGTCACCGTCCTGGTAGTGGTAATGGATACCTTCCAAGGCGAGCTGGCTCTTCCAGCGTGCATGTTCCGGGCGCAGGGTCACGAAGTCCCTTGGCCCGATCTGGTTCTGGAAGTTGGAGTTGCGGGTGATCTGCTCCCCGAAAGCGACGTCGTCCACGCAATTCATCAAGGAGATCAAACGCACAAGCACGGTAGCCTCCTCACTGATATCACCCGCCACATGGGCCACATGTCCCAGCGAGCCCAAGGTCTGCGCCCCGTTCACCACGGAGAAGCCATACGCCTTCACGCGCTTCATCCTCACATTGCCCCGGTCCACGTGCTCCACATGGAAGCGATCGCAATGGGCCGTAAGGCCGTTGTTGAAGTAGAACAGTTTCTGTGGTTCGTTGGTCAAGGTGTCCTTGATCCCCTCGTTCACGTCGGTCTTGCCCTTGAACACCCGGATGTTGCGGTCCACTAACCGCAAGCCGTGGCGGGTGTAGAGCTCGGCCAGGTCCTTGGCCTTCACCTGCCCGTAGATGGTCTCGAAGGGATCCTGAGGCCAACCGGGATCGTGGAACACCAACTCCACATCCAAGCCACCAGCCGGATCGCCGATCACCCAATCGGTGAGGGAAGTGAGGTTGTAGGGCCGGAAGGTGAAGAAGGCGTTGTTCGCGGAAATTCGGCCCTGTAGATCCCTGAAACCGACCAAGCGGTTGGGCGCAATGACACGTTCGGTCGTGAAGGCCAGTACAGCCACCACTTCCAAAGCTTCGTCCTTCAGGCAAAGCTCAATGCCGGGCTTCTTGGCCTGCCAAAGCGCACCCGTGAAATGTTCCAAGCGCCCATTAAGTAGTGCCTCCACGCCTTGTTGGAACTTCAGGATGTCGCCACTGCTCGGTTCCCCTTCGCCGTCCAGCATCACCTTGGCCTGCACAAGGAACAGCTGGTGAAGGGCAGCGGAGTAATGCACCGCATCTATTCCGCCATCCCCGCCGGCATCCACCACAGCAGCAGCCGCTTCATCCAAGGTGCATCCGCTCAGTTGCTGGATGGTGAACGCTGCCAATGCACGGGTCAGGAAACCGGTGCGTGCCTGATGGGCATTGCGACTCGCAGGCACCGGAATGCGGGTCCCGTAGTCGGCATACAGGCGCCGGATCAATTGGTCAAGTTCCAAAGGCGGCATGGCTACACGATGGACCAGTGAATGGTGAACAGGTCCTGCTCGCGCTCCTCCTGGCTCAAGCGCCCGGCGATGGCGGCTATGAGCTCATCGCGCCTTTGGTCGATCTCGTCCTGCGCCAGGAACAAGGCCCGCCTTCTATTGCTGCGCTCGCGCTCCAGCTTGCCGATCTGCTCTTGCAGGGCGATCTTCTCCGCCAACGTTGGGGCGGTCATGGCCGCGCGGCGCACTTCCTTGATCTGCCGGTCATACTCTTTGATCGCGCGCTCCAAGGCCACTTTCTGGTCATCGGCCCAAGCGTCCAGCTTGCTGGCCTCGGTTTCATAGAAGGTCACATTGCGTTCCTGGACTTCGGCTTGGATAGCAGCCTTCCGCGCAGCCAGTTCCTTGGTCAAAAGCTCGCTCGCCGTTGCCCGCGCAGTGTTGGCCACCACTTTCCCATCCACCCGGAAGAACTCGCGCAGGACTTCCGGCGGGATCGTTTCACCAATGGCCGTATGCCCCGCGAGCAGCAAGTGATCTTCCGAGGCCCGCGCACCTTCAATGGAAAGCAGGCGCAGCGCCATCACGCCCTGTTGACCTTTAAAGGGCTTGAGCACACTGATGTTGCCGTTGTGGCCGCTCAGGTCAAAGACCACATCGGCCACTTCAGTCGGTCGCTCCTTCGCCCTTTCGAGCACGGCTTTGGCCAGCTCCGTACCCAAGCGGTAGTCGTGGGCCTTGGGGTCCAACTGCGGCAGTTCATAATCGCCGAGGGGAATATCCAGGCCAAAGGGTTTGGCCCGCAGCGTAAAGCTGCGGTCGTCATTGAAGGTCGCGTACTCGGCAAGCTCATAGCTGCTGAGGCGCATGAGCATGCGCTGGTAGCGGTCCAGGTTGGCCTTGCTTCGTGTGCCGCTCACTTGCAGCTTCTCGCGCACCTCGTCATCGAAGTTCTCGATCAGCTGCTTGTGCGCCTTGTCCATCTGCTGCTTGATCTCGAAGTCCAGTTCGAGCTGCAGCTTGTCGAAGTGCTCCTTGATCTCGTCCTTGTTCCGGCACTTCTGATAGATGTCCGCGATGCGCCGCTCGATGTCCACGCCGCTTTCCAAGGCACCGAGCACCTCATCGCTGGCACCGAATACGCCATCGAACAGTTTGAACTTCTCGCTTAGCAACTCGAAGACCCGGCGGTCCGCTTCGTTGGAGCGGTTCACGAAGTTGAGCACCACTACATCGTGCTGTTGCCCGTAACGGTGGCAGCGTCCGATGCGCTGCTCGATGCGCTGCGGGTTCCAAGGCAGGTCGTAGTTGATGATCAGCGAACAGAACTGCAGGTTGATGCCCTCCGCACCTGCCTCGGTGGCAATCATGATGCTGCCTTTGTCGCGGAAGTAGTCCACCAAGGCGCTCCGCATGTCTGCGGTGCGGCTGCCTGTCACCCGGTCGGTACCCTTGTGTTCGGCGATCCAATCGTTGTAGATGCGCTTGCTGCGCTCATCAGTATTGCTCCCATTGAAGAGCAGCAATCCATCCGCATGCCCGTGGTTTGCCAGCAGGTCAACGAGGTAGTCCTGGGTGCGTCGGCTCTCCGTGAAGATGATGGCCTTGCGTGCACCACCGAGCTTCTCGGTCTCGGCAAAAGCGCGATCCAAGGCGGCCAGTAGCGCTTTGCCTTTGGCATTATGCGTGATGGAGACCGCAAGATCCCGGAACGACTTCAGGTCGTTGATCTCCGCTTGGATGAATGCCCGATCCTCCGCGCTGATCGAATTGGGCGCTTCTACCTCCGGCCACTCCTCCTGTGCCTCGTCCAGTGTTTCGTAGTCCTCATCGAGTTCTTCTTCCAGGTCAGGCAATGGGCTGGCATCCAGTATGCCTTGCAGGCGGGCGATCAACTTCTCCAATGCACCCGCGATGGCGAAGGTGGACGATGCCAGCAGCTTGCGCAACACCATGGTGATCAGCGCTCGCTGCCCTTTGGGAAGCGCGGCTAAATGCTCGCGTTGCAGGTATTCCGTGACGTGGTCGTACAGATCTGTTTCCTCTTGCGAGGTGATGAAGTCCTCCACCAACGGATGCCGCGCGGTGAACTTCACGTTCAATACCTGCCTCCGCAGGGTGCGGTGACAGATCGGAGCAAGGCGTGCCTTGAGCGCAGTGAACGTCTCTTCATCGCGCAGCAGGCCATATTGATCCCTGAAGCTCTTGGCATCGCCGAAGGCTTGGTCATCGATGAAGCTCACCAGACCATACAACTCCAGTAATGAGTTCTGCAAGGGTGTAGCTGTAAGCAACACCTTGTCGCAACCGACCAAGGCGTTCTTCAGCCTGTTGGCGGTCTTGTTGTCAGGCTTCCACACATTCCGCAACCGGTGTGCTTCGTCGATCACGACCAGATCCCACGGTATGCTGCTGAGCTGTGCATCCTTGCCTGCGGCGAACTGATAGGAGCAGATCACGATCTCATTCCCCTTCGTATCGAACGGGTTCAGCTTGCCCGCTTTGACCGCCGCATTGAAACTCTTCGCCTCCAGAATGTGACAGGGAAGGAAGAACTTCTCGCTCATCTCCTGGAACCACTGCTTGCGCAGGTTCGCCGGTGCGATCACAAGGATGCGGCGCTTGCGTTCGGCCCAGCGTTGGCTTATGAGCAAACCTGCTTCAATGGTCTTTCCCAAGCCTACCTCATCGGCCAGCAATGCCCCTTTGCTCAGTGGCGATTTGAACGCAAACAAGGCAGCGGCGACTTGGTGCGGATTGAGGTCCACCCGCGCATCCACCAACGCTGCTGCGAACTTTTCCACGCTGTCGCTAGGCCAGCGGCGTGTGAGTTCGTGTGCGTAGTACTTGGCGTGGTAGGGAGTGAGGCTCATGCACGATCAAAGGTGGAAACGTGATCCCGCATTTCGCGTGAGGGATTGTACCGGAAAGCCCGGAGCGCCGTCTTCGGCGTGAGGACTTGGAGGGGAAAGCCCGACCCGCCTGCATTTGAGGCGGGGCACGCCCAAACCATCGCCATGCCCACGGGCGGCACACCGTATTGCCAGCGGCCGTCGGTGCGCAGGAGGTCGCCGCTCCAGTCGCTCACGTTGAAGGGCGGGTTGGCAATGATGTAATCGGCCTTCAGGTCGGGGTGGGCATCGTTGAGGAAGGAGCCCTCGCTGTTCCACTTCACCTGCGAGCTGTCGATGCCGCGGATGGCGAGGTTCATCTTGGCCAGCCGCCAGGTGGTCTGGTTGCTCTCCTGCCCGTAGATGCTGATGTCATTGACCTTGCCCTGGTGCTCGGTGACGAATTTTTCGCTCTGCACGAACATGCCGCCGCTGCCGCAGCAGGGGTCGAACACGCGGCCCTTGTAGGGTTCCAGCATCTTCACCAGCAGTTCCACCACGCTGCGCGGGGTGTAGAACTGGCCGCCCTTCTTGCCTTCGGCCAGCGCGAATTCGCCGAGGAAGTACTCGAACACATGGCCCAGCACGTCGGCGCTGCGGCTCTTCGCGTCACCCAACGCGATGTTGCCGATCAGGTCGATGAGGCCGCCGAGGCTGGTGGGGTCCAGGTTCTGCCGGGCGTAGACCTTGGGCAGTACGCCTTTCAGCGAGGGGTTCTCCTGCTCGATGGCGTCCATGGCGGCATCCACGGTTTTGCCGATGGTGGGCTGTTTGGCATGGCTTTGCAGAAAACCCCAGCGCGCACCGGGCGGCACGAAGAAGACGTTCTCGGCCTTGTACTCGTCCTTGTCCTCGGGATCGGCACCGGAGTCTTTTTCAGCGAGCAGCTTGGTGTGCAGTTCCACGAAGGCATCGCTGATGTACTTGAGGAAAACGAGGCCGAGCACGATGTGCTTGTACTCGGCGGCATCGATGTTCTTGCGGAGCTTGTCGGCGGAGCGCCAAAGCTGCTTTTCGATAGGCTCTTCGGTGGTGGCTTTCCTGCCCGCCGTAGTCTTGGCGGGGGACTTTCGGCCATTTGTCTTGGGCGGTTGGTCAACTGGCAATTCGGTCTCTGTCATATCTATCCGTCGTCAGGGTGCATGTCTGCTATCGGAGCGTAAGTTTAAGCCAGGTGGTGGATCCGGTTGCTGTGTGCATTCATTCCAACCGGTCCAACCCCGTTCTCCCGCTCCCCATCCCCTTGAACGCCGAGGGCGTCATCCCCGTGAGCTTCTTGAACCGTCCGTGCGGGACAGGCGCTGCGCGCGGAGGAGGGCCATGTCGCCGCTCACGCGAACAACGAACGGTCCAACTGGCTTTGGCGGATGATGGACATCAAGGTTCCGATCCGCAGTTCCTTGTGGTCCGGCACCGGCACGGTGATCGTGGAACCTGGCACCTGCTTCTGCATGATGATGTGGCTGCCGCGCTGGCGCACCTGCTCGAAGCCGTGCTTCTTCAAGATCGCGCACACTTCCTTCCCGCTCAATGTACGCATCACACCGCGATACGGACACGGGTCACCAGCACTTCCTCATGCAAGCGCTCGCGCACCTCGCCGGGCGAGGCGGTTTCGAAGAACAACTCAAGCGCCTCCACCAGGTTCGCGCGTGCTTCTTCGATGGTATCGCCCTGGCTGGCTACGTCCAGTTCGGGGCACAGGCTCACGTAGCCGTTGCCTTCACGCTCAATGATGGCGGTGAGTTCACGTGTGGTTTTCATGGAGCCTAGTGTTGCCCAAAGATAGGCTGCGCCGGGAATGCCGGGAGGTAGGTAAAGGAGGTAGAGGAGGTAATGGAGACATTCCCCCTCACCCCACCCGATCCAACCCCGTTCTCCCGCTCCCCATCCCCTTGAATGCCGTGGGCGTCATGCCGGTGAGCTTCTTGAACTGCGCGCTGAGGTGGGCCACGCTGCTGAAGCCGGTGCGGTCGGCGATCTCGCTCAAGGTCATTTCGTCGTAGCGGATCAGCTCCTTTACGCGCTCCAGGCGTTGCAGCAGAAAGTATTGTTCGATGGTGATGCCCTCCACCTGCGAGAATAATTGCGAGAGGCCGGAGTATTCACGGTGCAGCGCGGCCGATAGGTGATCGCTGAGCTTGGCCGCGCCCATGCCGGTGCCGTCGTGGTGCACCAGTTTCACCACGGCGGCTTTTATGCGCGTGATCAGGGCGGCGTTACGGCCGTCCACCAGGCCAAAGCCGGCCTGTTCCAGGCGTTCGCCCAAGCGGGCGAGCAGCAGGGGTGAAGGGGTTTCCCCAAGGTCGGCCTCGCCCAGGTCGAGCCGGCGCACCTGAAGCCCGAACTCGCACAGGATCTGCGCCACGGCCGCCTTGCAGCGATCGCACACCATGTTGCGGATCACCAGCTTCATACGTGCAAAGTTACCGGCAGCCCGTACCAGCGGCGGCGTGACAAAGCACACCGAAGCATCCGGGCCCCGGCCAGACCTTTGCAACAACGAAAATTAGACCATGAGCTACCATTTCACCAAAACCGTAGAGGCCGGGTTCGAGGAAGCGGTCGCCCGCGTAACGGAGGAGCTGAAGAAGGAAGGATTCGGCATCCTGACGCAGATCGATATGCAAGCCGCGCTGAAAGAGAAGTTGGGCGTGGATTTCCGCAGGTACAAGATCCTTGGCGCGTGCAACCCGGCGTTCGCGCACAAGGCCGTAACCGCCGAGCCGCACATCGGCACCATGCTGCCCTGCAATGTGGTGGTGCAGGAAACCGCGCCCGGCATGGCCGAGGTTTCCGCCGTGGATCCCGTGGCCAGCATGATGGCCGTGGAGAACGGGCAGCTCGGCGCGATAGCGGGCGATGTGCGGGCCAAGCTGAAGCGGGTGGTGGAGGGGCTGTGACCTTGCATACCGTGTGGTAAGCCAAGGGACCATTGATGGGGTGGAATTGCGCCAACTCGAGGTAACGGGTAACAACCATATGGCCGGTATGGGGCCGGGCACGATCACGGACCGGATGGGGTACAGCGGTTACCTCACACCGTCGCTTCGCCTCCCCAATGTTCTTCACGGGCCACCGGATCTGCAGGCAAGATCAAGCCGCGCGCCCCTGTGCCAAAGGAATCCCCGCCAACTCCATTCCCTTACCGACCAGCTCCTCCTCCAGGTCAAAATCATTCTGAAGCCCCAACCAGAACTTGGCCGAGTTGCCGAAGTACTTGGATAGGCGTAGGGCGGTATCCGCAGTTACGCGCCGCTCGCCTTTGATGACCTGCGAAATGCGCGTTTGCGGAATGCCGATGTCCTTCGCCAGGCGGTACGCACTGATGCCCATAGGCAACAGGAACTCTTCTTGGAGCACGGTGCCGGGATGGATGTTGGGGAGCTTCCCGCTACGGCTGGACGAGGACGTCTTCATGTGTTGCATGTTCAATGGTGGTCGATGATCTCAACGTCGCTGGCATTGCCGTTGTGCCACTTGAAGATGATGCGCCACTGGTCGTTGATACGGATGCTGTGGAAGTCCTTCAGGCGCCCTGCCAGCTTCTCCAGCCTATTGGCCGGAGGAATGCGGAGGTCTGCGATGTCTTGTGCGTTGTTGATCATCCTGAGTTTTCTTCTGGCTACCTCCTGGGTCGTGGTTGACAGCTTGCGCACGACCTCGCCATTCCATACCGCCTCCGTCTGCTTCGACCCGAACGGCTTGATCATGCCTCGCATGATGTCCTAACGAGCTGCGATAGTATCAAGTGACGTTCCCACCACCCCCTCCAGCGCCCGCTTAGCCTCCCCGATGTTCTTTACCGCCGCCACGGAGATCCGCAACGTCCCATTCTTCTCGTACACCTTGAAGCGTTTGGGTTGCGCCTGTACCGCGCGCAGCACCGCGTTGAACGTATCGCCGGAGAAGAACGCGTGCTTCTGGTCCGCGATGAAGGTGCCGCGCAGGTCGCCTTTTTTGAGGATCATTTTCTCTAAGCCCATGCGTTGGCCCAGCCAGCGGAGGCGGATGCCTTCCATCAGCTCGTTCAGCTCGTGGGGGATGGGCCCGAAGCGGTCCTGCACCTCCGTGGCGAAGGCTTGCAGTCCGGTCTCGTCCTTGATGTCGTCCAGCCTTCGGTACAAAGCCAAGCGCTCGGCCGTTTCGCTCACGTAACTGGCGGGGATCAGCATCGTGAGGTCCGTCTCGATGATGCAATCGTCGCTTTGGTCGCGGCGGGATCCGCGGGCGAGTTGGCCGCTGGCCTGGGCGTCGGCGAAGAGTTCCTTGAAGTGCTCGTCCTTCAGCTCGCGCACGGCTTCTTCGAGGATCTTGTGGTAGGTCTCAAAACCGATGTCGTTCACGAAGCCGCTTTGTTCGGCGCCCAACAGGTCGCCCGCGCCTCGGATGTCCAGGTCCTTCATGGCGATGTGGATGCCGCTGCCGAGGTCGCTGAACTGTTCGATGGCCTGCAGGCGCTTGCGGCTGAGGTCGGGCAGCAGGTGCGGGCTGGGTGCCAGCAGGTAGCAGTAGGCCTTTTTGTTGCTGCGGCCCACACGTCCGCGCATTTGGTGCAGGTCGCTGAGGCCGAAGTGGTGCGCTTCGTTGATGATGATGGTGTTGGCGTTGGGGATGTCCAAGCCGTTCTCCACGATGGTGGTGCAGACGAGTACGTCGGTGTTGCCTTCGATGAAATCCATCATCACTTCTTCGAGCTTGTGGCCTTCGAGCTGTCCGTGGCCCACGCCCACCTTTACGCCGGGCACCAGCTTGCGGATCATGTCGGCGATGTGCTCGATGTTCTTCACCTTGTCGTGCAGGAAGTACACCTGGCCGCCGCGGGCGAGTTCGTACTCGATGGCGCCGCGGATGGTGACCTCATCGTAGGGCTGCAGGATGGTGGTGATGGGGTAGCGGTTGGGCGGCGGGGTGCTGATGATGCTGAGGTCGCGTGCGCCCATGAGGCTGAACTGCAGCGTGCGCGGGATGGGCGTGGCCGTGAGGGTGAGCGTGTCCACCGTGGCGCGCAAGGTCTTCAGCTTGTCCTTCACGTTCACGCCGAATTTCTGTTCCTCGTCGATGATCAGCAGGCCGAGGTCCTTGTACTGCACATCCTTGCTTACCAGGCGGTGCGTGCCGATAAGGATGTCGATCTTGCCTTCCTTGAGGTCCTTGAGGATCTCCTTGGTGGCGCTGGCGGTGCGGAAGCGGTTGATGTAATCCACGCGCACGGGCAGGTCCTTGAGCCTGTCGCGGAAGGTTTTCCAGTGCTGTAGCGCGAGTATGGTGGTGGGCACCAGCACGGCCACCTGCTTGCCGTCGGCCGCGGCCTTGAAGGCGGCGCGCACGGCCACTTCGGTCTTGCCGAAGCCCACATCGCCGCAGACCAGGCGGTCCATGGGCACGGGCCTTTCCATGTCGCGCTTCACGTCGGCGGTGGCCTTTTCCTGGTCGGGCGTGTCCTCGTAGATGAAGCTGGCCTCCAGTTCGTGCTGCAGGTAACTGTCCGGCGGGAATGCATGGCCTGGGTTTTCCTTGCGCTTGGCGTAGAGCTTGATCAGGTCGAAGGCGAGGGCCTTCACCTTGGCCTTGGTTTTTTCCTTGAGGTTTTTCCAGGCGGGGCTGCCGAGTTTGCTGATGTTTGGCGCCTTGCCGCCTTCCTCGCCGCTGTACTTGCTCACGCGGTGCAGGCTGTGTATGCCCACGTAGAGGATGTCGTTGTCGCGGTACTTCAGCCGGATGGCCTCCTGCCGCACCGGCGGTTCGCCGGGCCCGCGCGGCGTTTCAATGGTTTCCAGGCCACTGAACACGCCGATGCCGTGGTCGATGTGCACCACCAGGTCGCCGGGCTTGAGCAGGGTGAGCTCCTTGAGGGTGAGCGCCTGTGCGTTCTTGCGGAACCCTTCCTTGAGGCGGTAGCGATGGTAGCGCTCGAACAGCTGGTGGTCCGTGTACAGCGCCAGTTTTAGCCCGGGGTCGATGAAGCCCTCGTGCAGGTCGAGCACCAAGGGTGTGAAGCTGGCGTCGTGCTCGAGGTCCTTGAAGATGGTGTAGAGGCGTTCCACCTGTTTGGCGCCGGTACAGGCGATGATGCTGCTGTAACCAGCGTTGCGCTTGTTGTGCAGGTCGCCGCTGAGGAGCTTGAAATCCTTGGCGAAGGAGGGTTGGGGCTCGAGGGCGAAGTTGACCGTGTTGGTGGTGGGCCGCTGTTCATGGTTGTTGGGCGCATGCACGCCCGCGCCGTGCGGACCACGCCCTGCGGGCCCTGGTCCCCAAAACACCTTTCTGAATCCCAGCAGCCCCTTGATCAACGCGCTATCGGTGGCCAGCAGTTTTTCGGGGGGCACATGCTGGTCCTTTTCCGGGGAGCGCTCCCAGGCCTCGGCAAGGCGCTTCAGGCGCGTGTTGGCGGCGTCGCCGATGGCCTGCAGGTTCTCGATCCAGATCACGGCATCCTCCGGCAGCTGCTCCAGGAAGAGTTGGCTGCTGGAGGACTCTTCTTCCTGC
Source organism: Flavobacteriales bacterium (assembly GCA_044507815.1). Lineage (GTDB taxonomy): Bacteria > Bacteroidota > Bacteroidia > Flavobacteriales_F > PHOS-HE28 > PHOS-HE28. Next base: position 168,189 of record JBIQIX010000001.1, read on the forward strand.
AGGTCGGGCACGATCACGGCCTCCTTCAGGAATTCGATGGTGAGCTGGTCCTGCGGATCGAAGCGGCGCACGCTTTCCACGGTATCGCCGTACAGCTCGATGCGGTAGGGCATGTCTTTGCCATAGCTGAAGATGTCCACAATGCCGCCGCGTATGCTGAACTGGCCCGGCCCGTACACGAATTCCACGCGCTGGAAGCCCGTGGTGCCCAGCCATTCCTCCAGTGTGTCGATCGGCAATTCCTCGCCGCGCTTGATGGCCAGTGTGTTCCGGGCCATGGTTTCCTTGGCCACCACCAACGGTACGAGGGCCTCCGGGTAGGTGACGATGATCAGCGGCGCTGTGGCCCCCGGCCTGGCGGGCACTGGCCGTGCTGCACCGGCGAGGCCGGATACTTTCTCCAGTACCTCGGTGCGGGTCACGCGCTCTCCGTCGTGGTGGCCGTCCGGGTCGTAGGGCGTGCGCGTTGGGGCTGGGAAAAAGAGCGTTGTTGCCCCGGATCCATCCGTCTGCGCCGCCCCGGTAGGCTCATTGCGGCCCTGCTTTGGGGTTGCGGCCAGCGATTCCAGGTCATTCAGGAAATACGCGGCCTCATCGCGGTCGTGCAGCACGAAGAGGTGGGTGCCGCCCAGCTTATGCACCACGGCCGTAGCGATCAAGGCTTTGGCGGAGCCGATGGTGCCGGTGATCTGCACACGGGCGCCGGGGTGTGCCAGGGCGTTGGCGGCCTCGCCTATGCGTTCGTCGTTGCGGTAAAGCGAAAGAAGGTCGGCCAAACTGCCGATGGCGGTCGTGGTAGCGTTCATGCAATCAACAATGCCCGAAACCCGATTCCGGCAATTCCGGATCGGGGTTCGGGGACGGGTGCAAAGGTACGTTAGGCCGTTCCGGAACGAAGCTCGCTACAGTGGCAGTTCGGCCTAGCTGAATGTGTTTCCTTGTTGCCGTTTGATGGAACGTGTGCCACTCCCGGAGCGGGTTTGGGAGCAATCGGCTGCCGACCGCAGGCCGCGCATTTCGGACCGCCGCGCCCAGCACTGATCCAGGTGCCTCTGGTAATTTCCCGGTCCGCATTCGGCCAGGGTACCGGACCATGCCGGGTTCCCAAGCTATCGCACCCGCAAAATCCAAATCCGATCTGCCCGCTGGGCGCGCGCCGCGCTTTATTGCTTTTCCATTCCCCGCGCCAATTCCAGCAACTTCAACACGGTATTCCAGTTGCGCGCCGTGTTCACCACCCCGATGCCCTTGTCGAATTTCTCCGCCAGTTTGCTGGTGCCGAAGCCGTGCGGGGTGTGGAGGTAGCAAACGTGGTACGCGCCGATGGATGAGGGCAGCGCCGTCAGCGACTCACCGTCCACCGCCAATGCCTGCAATTTCACCACGGCTTCCGCCTTCGGCTTTTCCGCCAGCAGCACTGCATGCACGTGCTTTCCCTCAGCCTTCTTCGGAAATGGGTCCTGCTGGATCACCGTGGCCCATTCCGCAGCGGTGGGTGCGAAGATGGGCCGGTCGTACTTGAATTTCTTGAGGCAGATCTCCGCCACCTTGGCCAAAGTTTCCTCGCGCGAAAGCGAACTACGTACCAAGGCGTTACCGCTATTGATGTAGGTGGTGGCCTGCTTGAAGCCGGCCCTGGTGAGCGCGGCGCGAAGTTCTGCTACGGGCAATTGCACGGGGCCGCCTACGCCGCGGAAGAGGAGGAGGAAGGTGGTGGGGGGCATCGTGATGAAACCACGGATGGACACCGATGAACACGGATGTTGAACACAAAGATGCCGGTGGGGCCCTCACTCCACCATCAGCCTATTCACCTCAACGGCATGCGCCGAAGCGATCCGGACCAGGTACATCCCGCGGTTCCACACGGAAACATCAATTCCGGCCGTGGCCCCGGTGATCAGCGTTTCCAATACCCCCCGCCCTTGTGCATCCAACACCGTTAGTAGTGCCGCGGATCCCTCCGCACGTTCCACCCGCACCATACCCGAGGCCGGGTTCGGCACCAAGCGGAACGAAGCTGGTCCGGCCGAAGCGGCCATGCCCGTGTGGATCACCTGCAGCGGGGCCGAGGTGTTGGAGGTGCAGCCGAACGCATCCGTCACCACCACCGTGTAGCTGCCTTCTTCGGAAGCATCGATGCATGCCGTGGTTCCGCTCAGTGGATCACCGTTGCGGTACCACTGGAAGCTGCCGCTGCCGCTGGCACAGAGCGTATCGACCTGGTCGGTGATCACCGGCGTGAAGGCTGATAGCGGGCAACCCACCTGCCCCCGGTAGATGTCGCCCCAGCGGCTCACGGCGACGATGTACCCGTCCACGTAGGCCGCATCGCCGATCTGGGCATTGGTGATGTTCGGCAACACGGTGCTCCACGTGAGGCCGCCGTCGGTGGTGCGCTCGGTCTGTCCGCCACCGGTAACGGCGTAGCCTGTGTCCACATTGGTGAAGAACAGGCTCATGGTGCCTTGCGGGCTGTTGATCGGGATCCATGTATCGCCACCGTCCATGGTGCGGAAGTTCCGCATCCACCCGTGCAGGGTGTCCAGGAAAAAGACGGTGTGGCCGCCGGGCGTGCCGGTCATGGGCTGCCAGGTGAGGCCGCCGTCCGTACTGCGGTAGTTGTCGCCATATTCGCCCACGGCATAGCCGTTCTGCGCATTGCTGAACCACAGGTCGCTGATGGTGATGTTGCCCACGTTCAGCACATGCGTCCAGGTGGCGCCCCCGTTGGCCGTGCGGTAGATGCCGCCATACACCGCCCCGCCCGCCACAATGTGCGTGAGCGCATCGAAGCTCCACGTGCAGCGGATGGCCACCGTGGGGCCGTTGGCTTGTGTGCGCGTGGCAAAGCCGTCGGTGGTTTTGGAGAAGCTGCCGCTGCTGCCGCCAAGGCATCCTGCACCGGTGGGGGTGAGGTGTACGCCCAGCCCGCCGCCGCCGGCCTTGCTCCAGTGGCGCCCGCCGTCGGTGCTGCGAAGCAGGCCGCTTTCCATGCCGCCGGAAGTGGCCCAGCCCACGGCCACCCCCACTTGGTCATTCTGGAAAGCTACTTTGTTCAGCACGGTGTGCCAAGTGCCTTCATTGGTGATGGACCAGGTAACGCCCATATCATTGCTGCATTGGATGCGCCCATCGGTGCCGAGGATGCCGCGCCCGCCGGGAGATAGTGCCACGCTTTGGTGGTCCGTGTTGCCTACTTGCTGCACGCTCCACGTGAGGCCCGCATCGGTGCTGCGCATCACACGGCCCCATGCACCGCAGGCCACCAGCGTGTTGCCCTGTACGGCGAGGTCGAACATGCTGTACGTGGTGGGCGAGGGGATGGAATCCCAGGTGGTGCCGCCATCGGTGGTGCGGATCACCTCGCCGCCATTGCCCACCGCAACGCCTTCTTGGGTGTTGTAGAAATGGAGGTCCTGCATGAGCACCTGCTGGTCGAAGGGGCCTACGCCCTGCCATGTCAACCCGCCGTCCACGCTCTTCAGCATTTTGCCGCCATAGCTGCTGGCATATCCGGTGTCGCTGTCCAGGAACTGGATGGCCGTTACATACTGGTACGTGGTAAGCCCCGTGGTGGTGGGCGCCCAGCTGGCTCCGCCATCGGTGGTACGCAAGATCTTCCCGCTGTCGGATCCCACCCAGCCGAGCGTGTCGTTCACGAAGAAGACGCAGCTGAAATTGCCGTAGCCGAGGTGGCTGGTGGTGGTGGCGGTCGCAAAGCCGTCCGTGCTGCGCATGAAACGGCTGCTCTCGCACACCGCGATGCCGCGCTGGTCGTCCCACATCCACAGCGCCACCGGCTTGTTGAGCGTGTTCACACTGCGGCGTTCCCAAGTGGTTCCGCCGTCCGTGGTGTGCAGGATCGCGCCCATGGGCTTGTCCACGGCGAAGGCCAGCTGATCATCCAACATGCGGATGGCGGTGAACTCGCTGCGCGTTTTGATCGGCGTGGTGAGCTCCCATTGCTGGGCGTGGGCGGAAAGGGCAACGGCGGAAAGGAGCAGGATAAAGTGTGTCCTCATGCGTTGGTCAAAGATGGTATGATCGGTTGGTACACGCGGAGTTGACAAAGGTTCGATCCAATTATCGGGCCGATCCGCAGGACTCCCTATTCCAGCACCAAGCGCATCACCTCCGCTTTATCTACTGAAGTGATCTGCACCAAATAGAACCCGCGCTTCAACCCGGAAACATCAACCGCAGCGGAAGCTCCATTGATCGGGATCCCCATCACCACCCGCCCTTGTACGTCCAGCAGTGTAAGCCAGGCGGGTGAGGCATCCGCGCGTTCCACCCGCACCATGCCGCTGGCCGGATTCGGCACCAAGTGGAACGAGGTCTTTTCACTTTGAGCATCAATGCCCGTATGGATCACCTGCACCGCTGCCGAGGTGGTGGAAACCTGTTGGCCCATGCCCTTGTGCTCGATCATGATCCAGATCTATGAATGGCAGTTCTACAACTTGGAGCGGGATCTCAGTGGATACGACCCTATGGCCGTCCGCCGCTGATCGTTGCCCATGCTGAAGGAGTTTAGATCTAGTCCTTCACCAAACGCAGCGTTTCTAATTCGCTCGCCGTGGCGATGCGCAGCAGATAGATGCCTGCTTTCAAGCCGGCCAGTTCCACGTTGTGGCTGCTGCCGCTGATGGTTTCCTCGCGGACGATCCGCCCCTGGACATCGGTGATCGTCAGCATTGCTGGTGAGTGGTCCGCACGTTCGATGCGTACCTGATCGCTTGCGGGATTGGGCACGAGGCGGCTGCTTCGGGTCTCGATGGTAGTCACGCCGGTGTGGATCACTTGGAAAGGCGCGGAGATCGTCGAGTTACATCCAAGTGCATCGGTAGCGATCACGGTATAGGAACCTTCTTGCGCAGCTTCGATGCAAGGTGAGTCGCCACCGGGAATGGGATCGCCGTTGAAGTACCACTGCACGGTTCCGGTGGTGCTGGTGCAGAGGCTTTCGCCGCTTGATGTGATGAGCGGAACGTCCGCAATGCTTGGGCAGGCCACACGTCCGCGGTAGATGTCGCCGAAGCGTCCCACCAATACCAGCTCACCATCCAAGTATGCGGCATCGTTGATCTGGGCATTGATGATGCCCGGCATCAAGTTCTGCCAAGTGGCACCGCCATCCACGCTACGCACGGTCTGTCCGGAATTGCCCACTACATATCCCGTGTCCGGGCCGGTGAAATGCACCATCATGGCGTAACCGGGAATATCGGGCATGTTGGTCCACGTTTGTCCACCGTCGGTGGTGCGTGCCCCGCTGTTGGCCCCCACGGTCCAGCCGACCTGTTCATTCAAGAAGAACACGGAGAACTGGTCGTTGGCCGTGCTATGGGGCAGCTGCTGCCAGGTGTGGCCGGCATCGCTGCTCTTCCATATCTGGCCGCCCCCGCCCACGCCGAACCCGACCTGTTCGTTGATGAAGTAAAGGTCGAAGATGCTGGATGAGCCATTGGGCGTGTGCTGCCAAGTGGCCCCGCCGTTGGTGGTGCGGTAGAAACCACCGTTCACATATCCGCCTGCCACCAGGTGGTCGTACTCCCCGAAACACCACGTGGCCCGGATCGCCACATTGGGTGCGCCCTGTGTTTGCCGGGTTGCGAAAAAGTCGTTTGTGCGGGCGTTGGCGCCCACGCTTCCACCTTGCAGGCCCAGGCCATCGGACCGAAGATGCACACCCAGACCGCCGAGGCCGTTGGCGTTGAGCCAGGTGCGGCCGCCATCCACCGTGCGCAACAGGCCGTTCTCGATACCACCACTGGTTTCATAGCCTACGGCCACCCCGGTGTCGCCATTGGCGAAGCTCACTTTGTTCAGGAAAGTGTGGTAGGTGCCGGGGCGGACGAGCTCCCATGTGACGCCATGGTCGGTGGTGCCGAAGATGCGCCCATCGGTCCCGATGAATCCGTTGCCGTCAGCGGCGATGGCGATGCTCTGATGGGTCATCAAATTGGAGCCCACGGTCATTGCGGTCCAGGTGGTGCCACCATCGCTGCTCCGGGTCACCCGCCCACTGCTTCCTGCGGCCAGCACCACGTCCCCGCTGCGATCGATCGCCAACAGGTTCTGCGTCACCCCGGATGCCATTACTTCCCAGGTACTCCCCGCATCGGCCGTGCGCAGGATCGCACCACCATTGCCCACCACGATCCCGTTCAGGGCATCGGTGAAATGCAATGCACGTATACCCGTGGGTGTGCCGGTGTTCACCCAGGTAAGGCCGCCATCGGTACTGCGCAGCACGCCCACGCCATACGCCACGGCAAAGGCCGTATCCACGCTGGGCATGGCGAGGTCGGTGATCGTGTAGCTCGTGCCAACCCCACTGGCCATGGTGGTCCAGGTGGCGCCGCCATCGGTGGTGCGGCGTATGGCTCCGGCACCGGTGCCCACCAGGCCCAGCGTATCGTTGGCGAAGGCCACACTGTACAAAACGCCCAAGGTGCTCGAGTTGGTGGAGATGAAAGTGCTGAAACCATCCTGGGTCACATGCAGGCTGCCACCGCTGCCCACCACGATTCCCCGCTGATCGTCCCACATGTGCAAGGCATTGGGTGTGTTGATCGCCAGGGTGGTCATGCGCTCCCAAGTACGTCCGCCATCGTTGGTGCGCAGGATCGCATTCATCATATTGTCCAGTGCGTATCCACGTTGGCCGTTCACCATGTGCGCCGCCGGGAACTTGCTGCGGGTCTTGATGGCCGTGGTGAGTTCCCATTGCTGCGCACTGGCACCGATGGCAATGGCGGTCAGAAGCAGGGTTGGGAGTGTTCTCATGGGCTGAATGAAGTTGGAATGTGCATCCGGTACACGTGTGATGGCCGATGGTTCAATGGTACTTCCACATACCACGCGATCAATCCTTGACGAAGCGTTGCGAGCTCATGCCTTCCGCAGTGCGCACCTGTACGGCGTACAGACCGTGTGGCCATGCGCTCACCTCAATGGAAGCTCTTGCGCCGGGTGTGGCCGAGTGGTGCATCAACGCGCCGTTGGATGCGAACACTTCGATGTTTTGGATGAGCGCGCCATTGGCAGCAGCGATCACGATGTGGTCCGTGGCCGGGTTGGGCGCGAGCGAGAACGCCGGGGCGCCCAGGAGCGCTTCCACTCCGGTGCCGATCACTTCCACCGGCAGAGAAGGTCCGGAAACACAGCCATGCTCCGTCTCCACCACCACGTAATAGGTGCCGGACGCTTCGGGTACGAGGCAAGGCATGCCTCCGCCGTCGATGATCAGCTCGTTGTTATGGTACCAGTAGATGAACCACATTTCCGGCGTGCATAGCTGGCCATCGGCCTCCACGGTGATCTCCGGGGCAGGGATCAGCGGGCATTCCACCTCGAACACTTCCGATGGTGCCGATGCACAGCCGAACGGGTCGGCGACCACCACGTGGTACAGGCCCGGCGTCTCCGGTGTGATGCAGGGCGTGGTGGCACCCGCAATGGGATCGCCGTTCCAATACCACTGCGGCTGGCCCGTGGTGGTGGTACACAGTTCATTTCCTTCCTGCGTCACCTCCGCGGCTGGCAACGCTTCGCACTCCACCGTGTAGAGCAGGGAGGGACCCGAGGCACAGCCCATCGCATCGGTGAGCACCACGTGGTAATCGCCGGGCATGGCCGGGGCAAAACAGCTTTCGGTCGCCCCTGCGATCGGCAAGCCATTGAAGTACCATTGCGCACTGCCCGGGCCGTCTGCACACAGCAGGCCGTTGCTTTCGTTCACCACGGGCTCCCACGGGGCAGGGCAGTCCATCTGTGCGCGGAAGATGTCGCCGGTGCCGCCCGCGATGATGATGTAGCCATCAACGTATGCCGCATCGTGTATGCTCGCGTTGAAGATCGCAGGCAGGAAGTTGGCCCAGGTGATGCCGCCGTCCAGCGAGCGCACCACCTGCCCCCCGGTGCCCACCGCATAGCCGGTATCGCGCCCGGTGAAGAAGATGCTGATGGTGCTCTGCGGTGTGCCGCCCATCATCGTCCAGGTGTCGCCGCCATCGGTGGTGCGGCCTACACGTGTCCAGCCGTATTCTTCATCGGTGAAGAAGATGGTGTGCCCGCCACTGCCGCCCATGTTCTGCCAAGTGATGCCGCCATCGGTGGTACGGTGGCTGTTGCCGTTCTCGCCCACGGCGAAGCCCAGCGTGTCGTTCACGAACCAGAGGTCGTTGATGAGGATGTTCCCTTGGTCCAGAACAAGCGTCCATGTGCTGCCGTAGTCGGTGGTGCGGTAAATGCCGCCGTTCACGGGACCGCCGCCCACCAAGTGCGTGGATGCGTTCAAGCTCCAGGTGCATCGGATAGCCACGCTGGGGCCGGTGAAGACCGGGTCGTAGGTCGCGAAGAGGTCGGTGGTGCGTGCGAAGGTGCCGCTGCCGCCACCCCGGGATCCGCTGCCATTGGCGTTGATGTGAACGCCCAGCCCGCCGCCCGCGCCGGAGTCTGCCCAGGTGGCGCCGCCATCGGTGGTGCGCAGGGCGTTGGCCGTGATGCCGGTCGTGCCCGCGAAGCTGATCTTGTTGATGCTGGCCGACGAGGTGCCATCCTTGAACAGCTCCCACGTGGCACCGAAATCGTTGGTGCGGTAGATCTTGCCGATGCTGCCCATCAACCCGAAGCCGCTCGGGGTGAGGGTGACCGCCGTATGATCCTGCCCGAAATACTGTTCGCTCCACGTGAGGCCGCCATCGCTGCTGCGGATGGTGCGCCCCCACCAGCCGCAGGCCACCAGGTGGTCGCCTTGCACCGCGAGGTCTTGCAGGCTGTACGTGGTGTTGCTGGGCATGAAGGCCCAAGTGGCGCCTCCGTCGGTGGTACGCACCACATGGCCGGCGCTGCCCACGCCCACGCCGGTGAGTGCATCGAAGAAGTGCAGGTCGCGGAGGAATACCGACATCTCCGATGCGAGGTTCTGCCAAGTCAGGCCGCCATCCACGCTCTTCAGGATCTTGCCGCCGCCGTAGCAGCTGGCATAGCCGATGTGTTCGTCCACGAAATAGATGGAAGTAATGTAGTTGGTGCTGCTTTGGCCGCTTTGCATCAGGCTCCAGGTAGCACCCGCGTCGGTGCTGCGGTAGATGCGCCCGCTTTGTGTGCCCACCCAGCCCAGCGTATCGTTGATGAAGAACACGCAGTTGAGGTGCCCGTACCCGGCGTTCCAAGAGGATTGTACCGTGCGGAAACCGTCGGTGGTGCGCAGTACGCTGCCCGTCTGGCCCACGCACACACCGCGCTGCTCATCCCACATGTGGATCGCCAAGGGGTTGTTGCTCAATAGATGTTGCCTGCGCACCCACTTGTTGCCGCCATCTTCCGTGGCGATGATCGTGCCTGTGGGCCGGTCGGCTGCATAGCCCACCAGCTCGTTCACCATCACGATGTCCTCGTATTCGCTGGTGTTCTTGATCGGGGTCATCAACTCCCATTGCTGGGCGCTGGCGGAAAGGGCGAGGACGGAAAGGAGCAGGGTAAGGTGTGTTCTCATGGCTTGGCCAAAGATGGTGCGGATGGGCGGTATGTAGTGGGCCAAACACGATCATTGACAGGCGGGTTGGGTCCTTGAAGCCGGCCGGCCTGGATCCCGGCCATGATCCACGGGCCGGCGCAGTACCTTCGTCTCCCATGTCAATTTTGTCCCGCCGCGGCTTGATTTTTCCGCTCATGCTGCTGCTTGCGCGGCCAGCCGGCGCCCAGCGCATCGATAGCATCCATGTCTTCAAGCAACTGCCGCCCGGGGCTTACACTTCCGCCTCGGCCAATGCCATGGCGTGGCAACTGCACCGCGCCCGCGCGCCCTATACGCTGGTAAACGGCGCGCGCATGGCCACTGCGCGGCAGGCCATGGAAAGCTACCGGCCGGGCCGCCACACCTCCCGCCCGTTGCCCGCGCTGTACAAGCTGGCCATGGCCTGGAGCGGCGGCAGGCCCTTCACCCTGGGTGTAATGGACGACCTGGACCTGGTGGTCAACTTCACCGCCCGCACCGAATACCGCCTTACCGGCGTAGCGGACCGGGTGCGCGTGCGGGCACTGCTGGCGCGGATGGTGGTGGAGTAGGCATGTTACAGGGACCCTTCCCCGAGTTGAGCCTACATGTCCATGCGCTGATGAAGCACACGGACCACTTCCACTTGGCCATCGCTTTCCGCCACACGAAAAGAAGATCACGTGTGATTTCACGAAGGAACAGCGATACCCAAGCCGGATGTGGCCCCGCTCAAAGCCGGACAATGGATCCATGGAGAGATGTTCAAGCTCATCGAAGATCAGGCCCAAGTAACGGTCGGCCTGGTCGGTGGACCAGCACGCCCGGGTGTATAGCCAGATCCCTTTCCAGATCTTCCGCAGCCTTGGCGGTGATCCTATACTCCATGGGTGCCGTGCTTCTTGTGCAGGCTTTTCAGGAATTTGTGCCGGTCCATGTCCTGCAAGAAGCCGGATTGTTCCCCCTTGCGCAATTCAGCCACCAAGGCACGCTTCTTATTTTCCTCCTGCTCGAACAGGCGCAGAGCGGCCCGGATCACTTCGCTGGTGGAGGAAAAGCGCCCCGATTCCACCTGTTAGCCGATGAACTTGTCGAAATGGTCACCTAAAAGGATGGAAGTATTCTTGGCCATGATATCCCGTTGAGCACCAGAGATACCAATTCATCATATCACCCCTTTCATCACCTCTTCCACCATCGCCGGGCTGCCGATGAACAGCGGCGTGCGCTGGTGCAGTTTGTGCGGCTTGATGTCCAGGATGCGCTGCTTGCCATCCGTGGCGGCGCCGCCCGCCTGTTCGATCAACAGGGCCAGCGGATTGCCTTCGTACACCAGGCGCAACTTGCCCTCGGGCTTGCCCGTGGTGCCGGGGTACATGTAAATGCCCCCCTTCAGCAGGTTGCGGTGGAAATCCGCCACCAAGCTGCCGATGTAGCGTGCGCTCATCTTGCGCCTTTTGCAGGCATCGATGTAGGTGCGCGCCCGCTCCGGGAAATCAAAATAATTGCCCTCGTTCACCGAGTAGATGTTGCCGTCAGCGGGGATCTGCATGTTGGGGTGGCTCAGGCAGAACACGCCGATGCTGGGGTCCAGGGTGAAGCCGTTCACGCCGTTGCCCGTGGTGTACACCAGCATGGTGCTGCTGCCGTACACCACATAGCCCGCGGCCACCTGCTGGCTGCCCGGCTGCAGAAAGTCGTCCACCGTCACCTCATGGTCATTCAGCCGTCGGTAAATGCTGAAGATCGTCCCGATGCTCACGTTCACATCAATGTTGCTGCTGCCGTCCAGCGGGTCGATGGCCACCACGTACTTGCCGCTGGCCGAGGTGGGGTTGTTGAACACGATGTGATCGTCATTCTCCTCGCTGGCCACCGCGCACACCGCCCCCTGGTTGCGCATCGCGTTTATGAAGCGATCATTGGCGTACACGTCCAGCTTCTGCTGCCGTTCGCCCTGCACGTTCACGCTATGCTGGTCGGTCTCGCCCAAGATCTCATTCACCAGCCCGGCCTTGTTCACCTCGCGGTTCACCAGCTTGGCCGCCAAGCGGATGCTCGTGAGCAACTGCGAAAGATCGCCGGTAGCATACGGGAAATCCTTCTCCCGCGAAACAATGAATTCGGAAAGGGTGGTGATGTTCGCCATGTCGCCGCAAATATCGCCCAGCTGCGGCCACCAAGCCACGGGAAGGACCATCGCTATGTTCGGTGCGATCGTGTTCACCCTGCAATTCATCGGTGTGATCCGTGTAATCGGTGGATGAAACCGATTGATGTAGTTCGTGAACACCTTGCAGCAAAGTCGATGTCCTTTCCTTTGCATAACATGAGCATCCATATCCGTCCCGCCCAACCACAAGACGTGCCCGCCATGCTCGAATTGGTGAAGGAGCTGGCCGTGTTCGAGAAAGAACCCCACGCCGTTACCGTGACCGAGGAGGAAATGCACGACGCGGGCTTTGGCCCCAACCCCGTTTGGTTCGGCTGGGTGGCATCGGGTCCAATGGAGGACGCTGCGTCGCCCGTGGTAACCGGTGGCCCACAACCACCCATAAAGGGCATGGCCATTTGCTACGACCGGTACAGCACCTGGAAAGGACGCTGCCTCTATTTGGAGGACATTGTTGTAACCGAAAAGTCCCGCGGAAAGGGGATCGGGGAAGCCTTGATGCGCACCTGCATCGCCCACGCCCGCCAACACGGCTATGCCCTCATGCGGTGGCAAGTGCTGGACTGGAACACGGATGCGATACGTTTCTACCAACGCTTCGGTGCCCAATTCGACAATGGCTGGGTGAATGTGGATTTGGTGGGGTAATTCCCAGCAGCCAACACCCTACACGCCTTCAAAGAATCTGCTGGCCAGCTGCCCGAATTCCACGATCAGCTTGCGGTCCAGGTCCAGGTCCTTGCGCACGATGAGCAGGTTATTGCACTCCGGGGTGATCGCCTTGCCCGCCGCCAGCTGCTTGTAGGTAAGGCACTTGATGTGCTTTTTGCTCACCACGATAAAGAATGCGTGCGGCCACGGGTATTCGCCCTTGAGGTCCTCCATGCTGAATTTTCCGCTGGCGCGGTACTTCACCTCAACAAAATGCAGCCGGTTGTTGCGCGGGTCCTGCACCACGAAATCGGGCATGCTGCGGATCTGTAGGTTCACGGGCCCGTTGGTTTTGCGCGTCAGCTTCGCAATGCCGGGTATGCTGCGTTCCATGCCATAGTGGAACACGTTGAAGCCGTGTGCCAGGAACAGCTCTTGGATAATGGTTTCGGCCACGCGGCCCTTGATCGAATTGTGCGAAAACGCAGGGAGGGGCATGGGGGGAAAGATATGCCCCTGGATGACCACTCAGGGAGCCCCGGTATTTGGGGTGGACAACCGGACCCGGAACAGAAGGAACCGTCGGGCACAGCGCATACGCTCCAGCTTACCGCACAATTCCCCCACCGACCCCATCTTCGCGCCGACAAATGCGATCGGGGGGATGAACGTGTTCAAATTCGGGGGGGCGAGTGTGAAGGATGCGGCCGGGGTGCGCAATGTGGCCACGGTGCTGCGCCGCTACGTGAATAAGGACCTGCTGGTGGTGGTGAGCGCCATGGGCAAGACCACCAACGCGCTGGAGGAGGTGGTGAACGCGCACCGCGAGGGGAGGGACACACAGCCGGTGCTGCTCGCCCTGCGGGATGTGCACATGCAGGCCCTGCGGGATACGGCGCCGGGGAATGCCGATGCGGAAAGGGCACTGTTGGCCTCGTTCGCGGAACTGGGGGCTTTGGTGGCCCGGCCGCCAAGTGGCTCCGCCGACCAGGACTATGATCACATCGTTTCCTTTGGCGAGGTTTGGAGCACATTGGTGGTGGCGGCGCATTTGAATGCCGTTGGCCTTGCCGCGCGGTGGGCCGATGCACGCGAGGTGATCATCACCGATTCGCTGCACCGCGCTGCACGGGTGGATTGGGAGCGCAGCAAGCAGGCCTGTGCGGCGTACCTGGTCCCCTTGCTGTCGGCAACGCCCGCCCGCGTGGTCACCCAGGGTTTCATTGGCCGCAGCGCCGATGGGCACACCACCACCCTGGGGCGCGAGGGTTCCGATTTTTCAGCAGCCATTTTCGCCTATTTGCTTGAGGCCACGGACGTAACGATCTGGAAGGATGTGCGCGGCATGTTCAACGCCGACCCCAACCGTTTTCCGGACACGCGCCTGCTGGAGCACATCAGCTACCGCGAGGCCATCGAATTGAGCTATTTCGGTGCCAGTGTGATCCACCCGCGCACCTTGCAGCCGCTGCGGCAGAAGAACATTCCGCTGTATGTGCGCTCATTCCTGCAGCCGGAGCTGCCCGGCACCACCATCGATGGGCGCGAGGCGGGATCGGCAGTGCCTTCCTACATCGTTAAGCCGGGGCAATTGCTGGTGAGCATTACCCCGCGCGACCTCAGCTTCGTGGTGGAAGGCAACCTGCACCACATCTTCGGCCTGTTCGCCGGCGCCGGGGTGCGCATAGACCTGATGCAGAACAGCGCGCTGGCCTTCAGCGTGGTAGTGGACGATACGCCGCGCAGCCGCGCCCTGATCGCCGAGCTGCAGCGGTGGTATGAGGTGCGTTACAACGAGGGCTGCGAATTGCTCACCGTGCGGCATTACGATGAACCTTTGCTGCAGGCCTTGTTGAAAGGAAGGGAGCCCTTGGTGGAGCAACGTTCGCGGAATACGGCCAGATTTGTGGTGAAATAGCAGGAGCATGAAGGCAGCATCACCGTGCAGGCGTTTCCGCTTGATCAGGCCGCTGGCGGCGCTGCTGGCAGGCCTGGTGCTGCCACCGCTGGTGCTGGCGCAGGGCACAGCGAAGGACAGCCTGCGCAACGCGCTGGAATCGGCCCGGCAACGCATGCACGCCGCGGATTCCGGTGGTACATGGGCCGAACGGTTCGACGCAACGATGGAGCTGGCGCCCCTGGCCCCGGCCCGTGAAGGCGTGGCCTTGCTGGGCCTAGCGGTGCGGTATGCGGACAGCCTGCAGCGGCCCGACCTGGGGGCCATGGCCAGCAGGCTGCTGGCCGCGCGGGCGGCGGCCATGGGCCAGTTTGAGGCCGCCTATGCCGCACAGCTGGTGAGCGATTCACTGGACGGCCAACGCGAGTGGAATGAGTTGGAGGAACAGGATTCACTGGTGCAGGCCCAGTTGGCCGAGCGTGACAGCTTACTGGCCCAGGGGCAGGCACGCGAGCTGGGCATGGCCCGCGCGATAGCTGCGTTGCAGGAGAACGTGCACACGTGGGCCTATGCCGCGGGGGCGCTGCTGCTGTTGGGGCTTGCCCTGGTGCTGGGCCTGCTGTACAGGGCCGGGCGCGCCACCACACGCATGCAGGCCACCATCGATGCATTGCGCACCGAGCTGGCGGCGATGAAGGAGCGCCCGCCAACCGATGCCAAAGGGGCGGTAAAGAAGGAGGAGGTGCAGGCCGGGCACGCCGTGGATGAGGCGATGAAGCCCGTGGTGGCGGGCATGTTCGGCAAGGGTGCCCCGGAGCGGTTGGCCACCTTGCGCGAGGCCAGGCGGCGCGGCGATACGGACAAGATCGTGCGCGTGGTGGCTTCGCTGAAGCCGCTGTTGCTCAACTTCAACGCGCCGCGCTTCGGGCCGTTGATCACCCGCCTGAAGGCACCTGCGGCCGCAGCCGACCAGCTGCAATGGAACAAGGACCTTGATGAGCTGGAGGCGGGCGTGGTGGACCTGCTGGAGGGCGGGCCTCTTCACTGAAGCAGGGCCAACAGAGCCAGGGCCTCCGCGGGTTTGTCAGTGATCAGCCCTTGCACGCCCAGCCGGATCATGCGCTCCATGTCCCGCCCGTCGTTCACGGTCCATGCCAACAGGCCGATGCCGTTCTCCCGCAGCTCGTTGGCCATTGCTTGATCGATGAGGCGGAAGGACGGGCTGAAGAAGGCCGGCCGGAAGCCGAGCACGCGCAGGCCAAGTTGCACGGTGAACGGTTGTTCCAGCAGGAAGGCGGTGGGCAGGGCAGGGGCCTGTTGGTGCAGGACGGCCAGCACGGCGGGATCGAAGCACTGTACCAGGCATTGCTGGCCGATGCCGAGCGCGTGGACCTCTTGCAGCACGCGCCGCGCCAGTTGGTCCGCCGGGGGTTGGAAGGCGCCGTAGTGGGGGGGGGCGCTTTTTATTTCAATGTTGAAGCCTGGCACGGGCAGGCCGGCATCGTGTGCAAAGCGGCGCACCGCGCCCACCACTTCGGCGAGCGTGGGCTTGGGGGCGGCGGCACCGGCCGGTGCCGCGCACATGGCCCGGTACTGCTGGATCTCGGCCAGCGGCATGCGGTACAGGTTCAGCGCGCGCCCCTGCGCTTCCGTTAGTGCGAGGCCTTGCGGATCCAGGCACGTGGCGTGGTCCATCCAGGGTTCGTGGCTCACCAGCACATGATCGTCGCCGGTGATCACCACGTCCATCTCCAGCCAGTGGCAGCCCATGGCGGTGGCCTTCAGGAAGGCCGGTATGGTGTTGGGCGGCACGCCGGCATTGCAGCCGCGGTGGCCATGCACCAGCGGAATGGACCGGTTTGGCGTGGATTCAGGCATACTTGCCGGCTGCTATGTCCCGCAGGATCTTGTCCGCAAGCACGTTGGCCAGCTTGAAATAGCTCTCTTCGGTGATGCCGGCCACATGCGGGCTGAGCAGCACTTGTGCATGCCCGTACAGGCGTTGCAGGGTGGCGTTGTCCTGCACGGTGCGCAGCCCGGCCAGTGAGCGTTCCTCGAATTCCAGCACATCCAGGCAGGCACCGCGCACCTTGCCGGCATCGATCGCATCCAGCAGCGCGGCGGTGTCCACAAGGGGCCCACGGGCGGTGTTGATGAACCAGCAGGGTTTTGCGCAACGATCGAAGAAGCGGCGGTCGGCGTAATGGGCCGTTTCGGGGGTGAGGGGCAGGTGCAGGCTGATCACATCGCTGCGCTCCTGCAATTCCTCCAGGGGCACTTCCTCTACCGTGCTGTTGGCGAAACCGGTGCGGTATTTATCGTGCGCCACCACCTTCACGCCGAAGCCGTTGAGCCGCTGTGCGAAGGCGGCGCCCATGTGGCCGAAGCCGATGATGCCCACCGTGCTACCCTGCAGCTCATTGCCGGAATTGGATACGCGGTCCCAGATGCCGTGCCGCACTTCATGATCGGCCTTGGGCAGCTTGTTCATCAGCCCCAGCAACATGCCCACGGCGTGCTCGGCCACGGAATCGCGGTTGCCCTCGGGCGAGTTGTACAGCACGATACCGCGGCCGGCGCAGGCCGCTTGGTCAATGTTCTCCATGCCGGCCCCGCAGCGCGCGATGAACCGCAGCTTGGGCATGTGCGCCAGGAGCGGCGCGTCGATCATCAGCCGGCTGCGCACCACCAGGCCCTCGGAATCCTTCAGCTGGCCGAGCAGCTCCTTCCCGCTGTACTCGCCCAGATCCTCGCAGGTGTGGCCCGCCACGGTGAGGCGCGTGCTGAGCACGGGGTGCACGCTGTCGATGAAGTTGATCTTCATGCAATGATCTGGCGCAGGAACATGGAGGCGATGGAGAAGTAGATCACCAGGCCGGTAACGTCGACCAGCGTGGCCACGAACGGTGCCGAGGCCGAGGCGGGGTCCATGCCGAGGCGCTTGAGCAGCAGCGGGAACAGTGAACCCACCAGGTTGCCCCATACCACCACGCCCACCAGGGCCAGGGCCACCACAATGCCCACAAGCAGCCAATGCGGACCGTAGAGGGTGACGAACTGGCTCCAGATGGCCACCCGCGTGAAGCCCACGATGGCCAGGATCACGCCCAGGATGATGCCCACGCTGAGCTCGCGCTTGAAGATGCGCCACCATTCGCGGATGGTGATGTCGCCCAGGGCGAGTGCACGGATGATGAGCGTGCTGGCCTGCGAGCCGGTGTTGCCGCCGCTGGAAATGATCAGCGGTACGAAGAGCGCCAGCACCACGGCCTTCTCGATCTCGTCCATGTAGAAGCCCATGGCGGTGGCGGTGAAGCTTTCGCCGATGAACAGGATCACCAGCCAGCCGATGCGCTTCTTCACCATGTCCCACAGCTTGCTGCTGCTGTAGGAGTATTCCAGGGCCTCCATGCCGGCCATGCGGTGGGCGTCCTCGGTCTCCTCCTCGCGTATCGCGTCCACCACGTCGTCAATGGTGATGCGGCCCAGCAACCGGCCGCGGTCATCCACCACGGGCAGGATCACCAGGTCGTATTTCTCCATGATCCGGCTGGCCTCTTCCACGTCCTCGTGGGGGCGTATGCTGATCACGTCGGGGTCGTACACGTCGCGCACCGGTGTGCGCAGGGAGGTGGTGAGCAGGGCCTTGATGGGGATGGAGCCCACCAGCCGGTCGTGCTCGTCCACTACCAGGATCACGTACACGTCATCCAAATGGTCCGCCTGGCTGCGCAGTTGCCTTACGCATTCCAGCATGCTGCTGTCGGCCTGCACCTTCACCAGCTCCTTGGCCATCAGGCCGCCGGCGGTGTTCTCGTCGTAGGTGAGCAGCTCGCTGATCTCCTTGCGGTGCTCATCGTCCTCGATGTTGGCCAGCACCTCGGCGCGCATCTCCTCGGGCAGCTCGGCGATCACGTCGGCGGCATCGTCGGAATCGATGTGCTCAATAAGCTCCTCGGCGATCTCCTTGCCGGTGTAGTTGCCCAGCAGCTTGTCGCGCCGGTCCTCGGGCACTTCCAGCACCACCTCGGCGGCCAGGGAAGGTTCGAGGCGCTCAAAGAGGTACTGCGACTCCTTGAGGTTGAGCTCCACCAGTATTTCCGCGATGTCGGCCGGGTGCAGGTCGTTCACGGCCTCCAGCAGATCGGTGTCGCGCTGCTGCGCGATGTGCTCCTGGATGCGCTCCAGGTTGGCTCTGCTGAGGGTGAAGGTCATGGGCGCCGGAATGTGCGCCACCGGGCGCGGAACAGCCTGCGAAACTACGGTCGGCGGGGGGAAGATGCGCGACAGGCTGCAAGGGCACGCCGGATCGTGGGGCCGCTTTGGCCCCGGCCGGGCCTACAACGGTGCGCAGGCTTGCGCCAAACGGATGAAGTCCTCCACGGAGAGCTGCTCGGCGCGCTTGCCGGCGTATTCCTCGGGTACACGGCCACCCAGGGGGGCAAAGCCCTTCAGCGCGTTGTGCAGCGTTTTGCGCCGCTGCCCGAAGGCATTCTTCACCAGCGCCGTGAGCAGTTTTTCCCCCACGGGCAGCGCCGTGCGGCCGTTGCGCTGCAGGCGGATCACCGAACTGCGCACCTTGGGCGGCGGATGAAAGGCCCCCGGTTCAACATGGAACAGGGTTTCGATGTTGTACCAAAGCTGCGCCAGCACACTGGTGATGCCGTAAATGCGGCTGCCCGGCCCGGCGGCGAAGCGGTCCGCCACTTCCTTCTGGAACATGCCCACCACCTCGGGCACCTGGTCGCGGTTCTCCAGCACCTTGAAGATGATCTGCGTGCTGATGTTGTATGGGAAGTTGCCGATGATGGCCAAAGGGCCGGTGGTAATGGCCTGGAGCGGCATGTGCAGCAGGTCGCCCTGGATCACGTTCAACTGCGGGAAGGCTTGTGCCAGGTAGGCCACGGATTCTTCGTCCAGCTCTATGCACGCCAGTTCGAATTGCCGCTGTTGCACCAGGTGCTTGGTGAGGGCGCCGGTGCCGGGGCCCACCTCCAGCACGTGCCTGTACCCGCCAAAGCCGGTAAGGCTTTCAGCGATCTGTTGGGCCTTGGCGTCCTCCTTCAGGAAATGCTGGCCCAGGTGCTTTTTCGCCCTTACCGGGTTCATGCGTTGTGGATCACCTCCAGCAGGGTGCGGAAGGCCACGGCCTTCACGCCGTAGTATTTCTCGCTCTCGGCCTGCAGGCGCGCCGCGTGCCGGGCCACGTACTGCTCGTACTGCTGCATGTTTTCCAGCGTGTACTGCACGGCATAGGTCACCCCGGAATCGCCATCGCTGAGCACGCGGCAGATCCGCGCATCGGTGAAATGGCCGGTGGCCATCACGTCCGGCAGGTGGGTGTTCCGCATCCAGGCGAGCCACATTTCGTGTACCTCGCTGTCCACATTAACGGTTACGTTGTAGATGATCATGGTGTGGGGCCAAGCAGGAAGCGTTGTTCGGGCGTTTGCAGGTTGTCGTGGTCGCCGCGCAGCCGCCGGTAGCGGTCGCGGGCCTCGGCCACATAGATGCTGCCGGGTTGTTCGAAGAGCAGTTTTTCGTACCACTTCATCGCCTGCTCCTTGTTGTTCAATTGGTTCTCGTACAGTTTGCCCAGGTCCAGCATGGCGTTGTCCACGAGGATCTCGTTCGGGTGCAGTTCCACCACTTTTTCAAGGTAGGTTGCGGCGCGGGCATAATCGCGCTGTGCGAATGCGATGCGGTACCGGGCGTAGAGCACATCATCCGCCAGGCCGGAGAACGGGAAGCGCGCGGTGATGGTGTCCAGCAGGGCCACCGCCTCGGGGTAGCGGTGCTGTGCGGTGAGCAGTTGGCTTTGTGCGTACAGGCCCAGGGATTCGCTCACGGTGTCCTGCCCGAGGTTGTCGGTGATCAGCAGTGAAAGCTCCATGGCGTCGTTGGCGATCAGCTTGCTGGTGCTGGCCTTCAGCACGTCCAATTGGGCCTTGGCCCACAGGAAGTCACCGGCATAGAAGCTTACCTGCGCGTTGCGCATGCGGGCCTCATGCCCCAGCACGTCCTGCTTGAAGTTGAGGTCCACCTGCGAGTAGAGCAGCGAGGCTTCCCAGATGTCGCCCTGCAACACGTAAATATCGCCCAACTGCAGTTTCAATTGGGCCTGTTCATTGCGGGCCAGCCCGGGCAGGTTGATCGCCTCCTGCAGCAGGGTGATGGCACCGGGTGCATCGTTGAGGTAGTAGGCCTTCAATTCCGCCAGGCCGCTGAGCAGCTTCACGTGGGCCGGCGACCTGCCCAGTTCCTCTATGGTGCTTTCGTAGAGCTGGCGCAACCGGGCCAATTCCTCGGGCGAGGGGTTCTGCCGGCTTTTTACCTGGGCATCCAAGGCGCGCACCAGGCCCGCTTTTGCCGCGCTGTACCACGGCCTGTCGGCGCCCAGCGCCACCACGTACCCGTAACTTTTCGACGCGGCGGGCCAGTCCTGGTTGTTCACCGCCATGTCGCCCAAGGCCATCAACCGTTGCCCGCCCTCGTTGAAGCGTTTGTCCATGGCCCGGCTTTGCACGAATGCGCTGTTGAGGTCCTTTTGCTGGATGAACAGCCAGATGAGCATTTCGGGGTATAGCGTGTTGTCCGCCTGTTTCTGCATGCGCTTGAGCAGTTCGGTGCGCAACAGGTCGCTGCGCTCGTCCTTGGCGGTGAAGTCGATGAAGCGGCCAAGCCCGTTCTGCACCGCTTGCAGGTAGCCCGGATTGGTCTGCAGCAGGTCGAGGTAGTCGCCCACCATGCCGGGTACATCGCCCTTGGCGGCGCGCAGGTTGGCGGTTTCGTAGAAGAAGTCGGTGCTGCTCTTGAGCAGCTTACGGCCTTTTTCGTAGGTCTGCAGGGCGCGGTCCACCTCGTTGTTGCGGGTGAAGGCGTTGGCCAGGTTGCGTATGGCGCCCTGATCGGCGCGCAGGGCCTTCAGGGCCTTATCGAATTGCTGCCCCGCCTTGGCGGTGTCGCCCTGCGCTTTCAGCACCATGCCCATGTCCACCAAGTATGCCGGGTCGCCGCCTTGGCGCTGCATGCGTTCCTTGGCCAGCTTTGCAGCACGTCCGTATTCCTTCAGCCCCATGTAGGCCTTCAGCAGCTGTTCGTAATACAGGTTATTCGGCTGGCGGTTGTACAGCTTTTCGTAATAGAGCACGGCTTTTTCGAGATCGCCCTGCCGCATGTACTCGGCGGCCAACTGTTCGTCGGTGCCGGGTTGTGCGGCGGCCAGCATGCAGCACAACAGTGCAGGCAGCAGCGCCAGCAGGCGGATGCGGGAGGTGCGGACCTGGTTCATGGGTGCAGCAGTGGGTCGATCGCCGCGCGGTAGGATTTTCGTTCTTCCTCCAACGCGCTTTGGCGTGCCTTTATGGTGTCCATGCGCGCTTTCAGGATGTTGTTCCACGCTGTTTCCATGCGCAGGGCCTCTTGCCGGCGGCCCGGTGACAGCAAACCCTGTTCCATGTCGTGGCGCAGGTTGCGCAGGCGCATGGCGGCACTGTCGAGCTGCGCGCGTTGGATGGCGCGCTGGGCCAGCAGCTCCGGCAACCGGCCGGCCATGGCGCGGTGGTAATTGCCCAGCACCTCGGCCT
Source organism: Flavobacteriales bacterium (assembly GCA_044507815.1). Taxonomy (GTDB): domain Bacteria; phylum Bacteroidota; class Bacteroidia; order Flavobacteriales_F; family PHOS-HE28; genus PHOS-HE28. The sequence goes on from JBIQIX010000001.1 coordinate 190,004, forward strand.
CGCGGGGGTCCAGGGTGTCGCGGAAGCGCAGCTCAATGGCGGGGCGCTCGGCGGCGAATAAGGTGGCCATGTGGCGCAGGGCAGCGGTATCCTGTCCGCGCAGTTCGCTGGCCATGGCCATGTTCTGCTGGATCAAGGTTTCCACGGCCTCCATTTCCGGGGCGCTGGCCGGGCGCGTGCAGGAGGCCGCCAGGGTGCAGCCCGCCAGTGCGAACCAGGCAGCTGCGGTCCTGCACATCATCCTTTGCCGATAAGCCGGAAGCCCGTGTAGGGCTGCAGTGCCGCTGGTATGCGGATGCCTTCCGGCGTTTGGTTGTTCTCCAGCAGGGCCGCCACGATCCGGGCCAGTGCCAGGGCGCTGCCATTGAGCGTGTGCGCCAAGTGCGGTTTCTTGTCCTCGCCGCGGTACCGCAGCTTCAGCCGGTTGCTCTGGTAGGTCTCGAAGTTGCTGATGGAGCTCACCTCCAGCCAGCGCTTTTGTGCCGCGGACCACACCTCCATGTCGTAGGTGATGGCGCTGGTGAAGCCCATGTCGCCGCCGCATAGCAGCAATTGGCGGTAGGGTAGTTCCAGGGCCTCGAGCAGGCCGCGCACATGATGCACCATCTCCTCCAGTGCGGCATCGCTGTCGGCCGGTTTTTCGATCCGCACGATCTCCACCTTGTCGAACTGGTGCACGCGGTTCAGGCCGCGCACGTCCTTGCCGTAGCTGCCGGCCTCGCGGCGGAAACAGGGGGTGTAGCCCACGCGCTTCACGGGCAGCTGGCCGGCCTCCAGGATCTCGTCGCGGAACAGGTTGGTGATCGGCACCTCGGCGGTGGGGATCAGGTACAGGTCGTCGGCCGTGGCATGGTACATCTGGCCCTCCTTGTCGGGCAATTGCCCGGTGGCGTATGCTGAATCGGCGTTCACCAGCAAGGGCGGGATCACCTCCAGGTACCCGGCCATGGTGGCGCGGTCCAGGAAGAAGCTGATCAGGGCGCGCTCCAGTTTGGCGCCTTGGCCGGTGTACACCGGAAAGCCTGCCCCGGTAAGCTTCACGCCCAGCTCCAGGCTGAACAGGCCGTATTCGGCGGCCAGCTCCCAATGGGGCTTGGCGCCCACCGGCAGTTCCGGCCTCGCGCCGTGCTCGTGCACCACCACATTGTCCTCGGCGCTTTTGCCCGCGGGCACACGCTGTTGCGGGGTATTGGGAATGGTCCAAAGGTGCTCGTTCAGCGCGCGCTCGGCGTCCCCCAGGGCGTCCTTCAGTTCGGCGATCTCCTGTTTCAGGGCGCTGGTGCGGCCCTTGGCCTCTTCGGCCTCGTTCTTTTTCCCGGCCTTCAGCAGTTCACCGATGGAGCGGGCCAGATTGTTCATTTCGGCCAACCTGGCATCCAAGGTGTTCTGGTTGTGGCGGCGGTGCTCATCGAGCTCATCGGCCTTGGCCAGCAGGGCGTTGGCGTCCACGTTCCGCTTGCCCAGGCGGGCGCGGGCTTCTTCGGGTTTGCTGCGCAGGTAGGCGGTCTCCAGCATAGGTGCTTGTGGTAGGAACGCGCGAAGGTAAGCACCTGCGGCATGGGCATTTTGGCCGTGAAGGGCCGCATCCCGTGCATGGCCGCGGAGCAAGGACGAAATGGCAGCGGGGCTCCGCTCATGCGAAAGCCCCGGCCACGGTTCCCACGGTCGGGGATGGTCGAGATCACATGCCGCCAACAGGCCGCACCACGTTGAGGTTATTTTGGATGGGACCTGGACCGATGGGCGCGGAACGGCATGCGGCCGCCCCGGGATCCCGTGCACGCCCGCCCACGGAAGCCACGGTGTAACCCGGCTTACCTTTGTGCATCACATTAACGCCATGCCCATTGTACACATCACGCGCCGCGAGCGGTTCAGTGCCGCCCACCGGTTGGGCAGGCCGGAATGGAACGCCGAGCGCAACCTGGCCACCTTCGGCAAATGCGCGAACCCCAATTGGCACGGACACAATTATGAACTGTGGGTGACCGTGAAGGGCGAAACCGACCGGGAAACGGGTTTCGTGATCAACCTTTCCGACCTGGGCAAGGTGATGCACGAGCACGTGATCAACCTGGTGGACCATAAGAACCTCGACCTCGATGTTCCATTCATGGCCGGGCTGAACAGTACCACCGAAAATTTGGCCGTGGCCATCTGGCGGCAGCTGGAGGAACCGGTGCGGCGGATCGGCGGCATCCTGCACTGCGTGAAATTGCAGGAAACAGAGAACAACAGCGTTGAATATTACGGGGAATAAGGCATGAGTGAAAAAACGGAACAGGCCCACACGATCAGGGTGGGGAACAACATGGACATCCAAGCGCCCATGGATGGTTACCGCCGGATCGAAAAATTCGACCCGGCCGCCATCGAGCGCATCAGTGGCCATTACCTGGAGGTGCTGAAGGAAATTGGGGAGGACCCGCAACGGGAGGGCCTGCTGAAAACGCCGGAACGCGTGGCCAAGAGCATACAATACCTTACCCACGGCTACGAGGTGGATCCCGCGGCCATCCTGCGCAGCGCCATGTTCCGCGAGGATTACAGCCAAATGGTGCTGGTGAAGGACATTGAAGTGTACAGCCTGTGCGAGCACCACATGCTGCCCTTCTTCGGCAAGGCCCATGTGGCCTATATACCCGACGGACAAATTGTCGGGTTGAGCAAGGTTCCGCGCGTGGTGGATGCCTTTGCACGGCGTTTGCAGGTGCAGGAGCGGCTTACCAACGAGATCCGCGACTGCATACAGGAAACCTTGCAACCCTTGGGCGTGGCCGTGGTGATCGAGGCCTCGCACCTGTGCATGCAAATGCGCGGGATCCAAAAACAGAACAGCGTGACCACCACCTCTGCGTTCACCGGCATTTTCCTGAGTGACCACCGCACGCGGGAGGAGTTCATCAAGCTGATCGCTTCCAAACTGCACTAAACAAAAACGAAACATGTTCCGCAGCTCTTTGTCCAACCTTACACCCGAGCATCCGCCGCAGGCCGCCATCGTGTCCAATCCGGATGATGTCCGCGCCTTCTTGGCCAAGGTGTTCACATACATGACCATGGCCCTGGCGATCAGCGGGGGCGTTGCCTGGTGGTTTGGCCATGATATGGCCCTGATCGGCCGACTGCTCAATTTGCAAACCGGTGGCATGACCGGCCTGGGCTGGGTGGTCATGCTTTCGCCGCTGGCGCTGGTGCTCATCATGGGCACCATGATCAACCGCCTCAGCGGTTCCATGCTGCTTACCGTGTTCGTGGCCTATTCCGCCCTCACCGGCGCAAGCTTGTCCTTCATCTTCCTCGCGTACACCACAACGTCCATCGCCACGGTCTTCTTCATCACCGCTGGGGTGTTCGCCCTGATGGCGGTGGCCGGCTACACCACCAAAACCGACCTTACCAAGCTCGGCAGCATCCTGTTCATCGGACTGATCGGCATTGTGATCGCCATGCTGGTGAACATGTTCCTGAAAAGCGATGCCATGAGCTATGTGGTCAGCGTGATCAGTGTGATCATCTTCACAGGCCTTACCGCCTACGACATGCAACGGTTGAAGCATTTGGGCGGCACCGTGATCAGCGGCACCGAAATGGCCCAGAAGATGGCCCTCATGGGCGCCCTGAGCCTCTACCTGGACTTCCTCAACCTTTTCCTCGCCCTGCTGCGCTTGTTCGGGCGTAGGGATTGAGGGCTTGTCCCGCATAGTTCCTTGTCCGTGGTGCGTGGCTGCGCCTGTGGTGCGTGATCCGCTGCCGGTTGCCGCTTTTCCGGGGCCTCCCATTGGCCACCCGGTGCCCGTACAACCACGGATCTCCAAGCGTCTTGGCGAGGTCATGGGGCCGTTCCCCTGGGGGAAGCGGGCGGAAAAATGCTTCATCCCGTTTGCGGGAAGAGCAAGTGGATCGGATGGTTTGCTATTGCGGGATGGTATTAAATTCAGCCCCACAATACCGCGCCATGAACGCTTACGTATTCCCCGGCCAGGGCAGCCAGTTCCCGGGCATGGGCAAGGACCTTTACGATTCGGACGCCAACGCGCGCGTCTTCTTTGAGCATGCCAACAATATCCTGGGCTTCAACATCACCGATGTGATGTTCAACGGAAGCGCGGATGACCTCAAGCGCACCAATGTGACCCAGCCCGCGATCTTCCTGCACAGCGTGATCAAGGCCAAGGTACTGGGTGAGGCCTTCCGGCCGGACATGGTGGCGGGCCATTCCCTGGGCGAGTTCAGTGCGCTGGTGGCCGCCGGCGCCATGGAGTTCAGCGATGGGCTGAAGCTGGTGGCCGCGCGCGCCGATGCCATGCAAAAGGCCTGCGAATTGCAACCGGGCACCATGGCCGCCATATTGGGGCTGGAGGATGAAAAAGTGGAGGAGATATGCGCCGGCATCGACGGCGTGGTGGTGCCGGCCAATTACAACTGCCCCGGCCAGTTGGTGATCAGCGGCTCGGTGGAGGCGGTGAATGCCGCCTGCGAAGCACTGAAGGCCGCCGGCGCCAAACGGGCGCTGCTGCTGCCCGTGGGCGGTGCCTTCCACAGCCCATTAATGGAACCCGCCCGCGCCGAACTGGCAACGGCCATCGCATACACGCCCATCCACGATCCGCGCTGCCCCATTTACCAGAACGTGGACGCCATCGGACGCAAGGACCCGGCACGCATCAAGGCCAACCTGATCGCCCAGCTCACGGCACCGGTGCGCTGGACACAGACCATGCGCAACATGCTGGCCGATGGGGCCACCAACGTGGTGGAATGCGGACCCGGCAACGTGCTGCAGGGGTTGTTCAAGAAAGTGGACAGGGAACTGGCCGTGGGCGCGGCTTGAGACCAGCGGCACAGCACAGGCCCATCCATTTGGAGCAAGGGATTAACTGGATCGCGGTCCACACAAATCGTTGTTTAATGCTTTTCTTCAAAATGAGAATGCTGTGTTTGATCCTGGTCAACTTGGCCATACCGATGCTGTTGAACGCGCAGGAGATCTGCAACAACGGGATCGATGATGATGGCAATGGTTTGGTGGACCTCAATGATCCTGGCTGCCAATTCAGTTCGGTGTTGCTCCAGCCTGGCATAATAAGCCTGCTGCCGAACCATTCGTTTGAAGAGCGCATCTGTTGCCCTGGTGGATTTGTCTCACCTATTAGCCCGCCGTGGTTGTCCTGTGCATCAGGCTGGCGTCCGGCAAACATCGGCACCACCGATTATTTCAATGAGTGCGGCTATTCGCCGGCTGGCTTCAACCTGCCCTCTCCGGCAGGGGACGGTGCTGTCGGTCTCTATGCCATTCCCGATGAGCACTATTTTGAATACCTCGGCCGTGTGCTCTCACTTCCCGACGAACCTTCATTCTTGAAAGCAGACAGCAGCTACATACTCTCCTTCCTCGTGTCGAGTGCGGCTGCGTCCGACCAGTTCGATCAATCGCAGGAAGAAGGCCGGAACATCGATCCCTTTACTGCACAAGTGCCTCTTGCCATCTATGGCTTCACCGGAGTGCAGGATACATTTCCCTCTAACTATGCGTGTTTGGGCTTGGCCCCGGATTGGCAATTGTTGGGTTCTACACAGGTATCGCTGAATTGGGATTGGTCACGCGCGACCATCGCGTTCACCCCGCAGTCGGACATCAATGTCATTGCGATCGGCGGCGGATGTGAAGTTCCCCAAGAGCTTGGTCGGCGCTACGTAACAAATCCAATCACGCTTACAGGGAAAATATTGTCGCCCTATTACCTGATAGATGACCTTTTGCTCACCGGGAGCGACGAGCAACGGGGCATCTACATATCCCGCAGTGGTTCATTCTGCAATGGGTCCCTTACGCTGGTGGCTGATGTTCCGGATGGCGCAGAACATGGCCAATGGTACCACAATGGGGCCGCCTTGGTAGGGGACACCCTGACCACGCTGGACAGCGCCACCATTGCATTCATTGGTGCCGGCACGTATGCGTACGCCAGCATGATCGATGGCACCATGCTTGTGAATTCATTCTACGTCTCCGGTTTCTGCGCGCCTCTCAATGACCTGTGCCAGAATGCGGCGCAATTGCAACTGGACCAGATGGGCGAACTGTTCAGCACTTCCGTGACCGGTGATCTGGAGCATGCCACCACTTCGCTACCTGCTCCTGCCTGTGTGGATTCAGCCAGCTATGAATGGGTGGATAATTGGTATAGCCTGAGTGCTCTTGCGGGCGATCATTTGGAGCTCAGCTTGGACTTGGACACGGCGGCGGCCGTGGGTATGGAAGTGAAGGCAGGAGCGTGCTCCGATACCGCCCTGGCCTGCACCAATGATGGCTCGCCCATTTCTTTCGCGATCGCGAACGCCGGAACATACTTGGTCCGCGTGTTCAGTTTGGCTGCGCGGGACTTGGGCGATGTTTATGTTTTACACGTCACGTTGGATCGACCGACCGGCGTGCGAAGCCCATCTTATTTTGACTTGGGGATCCATCCGAACCCGAGCAACGGGGACTTCACTTTCATGTTGGAACACGCCGTTTCCAACGCGACGATCACTTTGCGCGATGTATCGGGCCGGACCATGTACCATGAAGAGCGGACCCTGACCACCGCTACACCGGTACAGTTACAGTTGCGCGGGCAACTTTCGCCCGGGACCTATTTCCTCGAAGTGCGCTCAACAAGCGGTCGGGCTCTGGCCAAATTGGTGGTTGATCATTGAGCTGTCCGCATACTTTCGGATGGTGCCGGGACTCCTTCGCAGTTGGACAGGGAACTGGCCGTGGGCGCGGCGTAAGGGCCCGCGCTGTTCAGTGCATCATAGGGTTTCAGGCTGAAAGGTGCGCGTGCATGGCGCACCTGAGCGGGCGCGTGCCTCGCCAGGCCTACAACCCCGGGTTCAGCAGCCTTCCGCTTTCCACCACCTTGTGCAGGTAGGGCTCGGTGCGGGTGGCCTCCATGGCGGCAATGTGCTTCATGCTATGGCAATCGCTGCCGATCAGTTCGTACCAGCCCTTGTCCACGATCTTTTCGGCCTGTTTACGGGCTGCGGGGCCGTATGCGCCGCCAAGGGCGATCATATTCAGTTGAAAAAGCACGCCGCGGTCCTTCAGCTGCTCCATGGTGGCCATGTTCCCGTACCAGAATTGGTACCGCTCGGGGTGGGCCAGCACGGGCACGTAGCCCTGGGTCTGCATTTCGAACACCATGGTCATCAGCACGGCCGGCTCGCTGAGGAAGGGCAATTCGAACAGCACCATTTCGGGCCCGATGGTGAGCAGTTGCTGCTTGGCGGCTTTCTCCTGCAGGGCGTGGTCGAGGTAATATTCCGCGGCGGCATCAACCTCCATGGGCAGCGAATGCTCCTTCACGGCGCGGCGCAACTTTTCCAGCCCGCCCAAGATCACCTCCGGCGGGTTCTTGTAGCCATCGGCCATGCTGTGCGGGGTGGTGATCACCTTGCGGAAACCAAGCTCGTGCATGGCATGCAGCATTTCCAGGCTGGCCTCAATGGTGGGCGCGCCATCGTCGATGCCGGGGATGAAGTGCGAATGCACGTCGCATTTCAGCACGCCCAGGTCGAGCGGGGGCGGTGCCGCACCGCGTTTGCTGAACAGGTTGCGGAAAAGTGCCATCAATCGTTGCCGTACTGGCTTGCGTAATACGCGCGGTAGGCACCCGAAGTAACGGCCTTCAGCCATGCATCGTTCGCCAGGTACCAGTCCACGGTGTGTTCCAGTCCCTGTTCGAAGGTGATGCCGGGCCGCCAGCCCAATTCGCGCTCGATCTTGCTGGCGTCGATGGCGTAGCGCAGGTCGTGGCCGGCACGGTCGGTCACAAAGGTGATCTGCTTGGCGCTGGTGCCCGCCGGGCGGCCGAGCTTGCGGTCCATGATGCTGCACAACAGGTGCACCAGGTCGATGTTGCGCCACTCGTTGTGCCCGCCGATGTTGTACGTTTCACCGTCCACGCCCTTGTGGAACACGGTGTCTATGGCGCGCGCATGGTCCTCCACCCAAAGCCAGTCGCGCACGTTCTCGCCCTTGCCGTACACGGGCAGGGGCTTGCCCTCGCGCAGGTTGTGGATCATCAGCGGGATCAATTTCTCGGGGAATTGGTGGCTGCCGTAATTGTTGCTGCAATTGCTGACCACGAAAGGCAGCTTGTAGGTGTTGCCGTAGGCGCGCACGAAATGGTCGCTGGCGGCCTTGCTTGCGCTGTACGGGCTTTGCGGGTCGTAGGGGGTGGTTTCCACAAAGAAGCCGCCATCGTGCAGCGACCCGTATACCTCATCGGTGCTCACATGGTAGAATCGCTTCCCTTGCAGGTCGTCCTTCCATGCTTCGCGGGCCGCGTTCAGCAGGTTCACCGTTCCGGTCACGTTGGTGGCAACAAAGGCCATGGGGTCGCTGATGCTGCGGTCAACATGGCTTTCGGCGGCCAAATGGATCACGCCGTGCGGCCGGTGTTCGGCGAAAACGGCCTGCATGGCCGCGGCATCGCGGATGTCGGCCTTCACGAAACGGTAGTTCGGTGCTTCTTCCACGTCGCGCAGGTTCTCCAGGTTGCCGGCGTAGGTCAGGGCGTCGAGGTTGATGATGCGGTAGCGCGGGTACTTGTTCACGAAGAGCCGTACCAGGTGGCTTCCGATGAAACCGGCCCCGCCCGTGATCAGGATCGTCCTTTCTTGCATGATGTCGGCCACATTTTTCAATTCCCGGTCGGCCGGCATGGCCACGGGGTCGAAGACGAAGGTACGCGGGTCCGTTTCCTTGCGGCCTGCGTCCTTCAACCGGCGTTCCAGCCCCATGGGCTACAAGCTCCAGTAGTTCAGCCCGTCGGCCTTGGTGCGGTAGGTTCCCTTCAGGTCCACCAATATGCCCTTGGGCTTGAGGTGCTGGGCGAACCACTGGCCATCGAATCCGCTGTATTCGCTGTGGTTCACGGCCACGATGATCGCGTCGTAGGGCCCTGTGATCTGCGGCACCAGGCCGTAACCGTACTCGTGCTTCAGTTCGTCGCCGTCGGCGTGGGGGTCGGCCACTTCCACCTGTACGCTGAAGCTGCGGAGTTCGCGCACCACATCGGCCACCTTGCTGTTGCGTATGTCGCTCACGTTCTCCTTGAAGGTGGCGCCCATCACCAGCACGCGTGCATCGGAGGGGTTGGTGCCGGTGGCGATGATCTTTTTCACGGCCTGCTTGGCCACATAACCGCCCATGCTGTCGTTCACGAAGCGGCCGCTGTCGATGATCTGCGGGTGGTAGCCCAGTTGCTGGGCCTTGTACACCAAGTAATAGGGGTCCACCCCAATGCAGTGGCCACCCACCAGTCCGGGCTGGAACTTGAGGAAGTTCCATTTGGTGCCGGCGGCCTCCAGCACATCGAAGGTATTGATGCCCATGCGGTTGAAGATGATCGAGAGCTCGTTGGTGAGGGCGATGTTCACATCGCGCTGGGTGTTCTCGATGATCTTGGCGGCCTCGGCCACCTTGATGCCCGGTGCGCGGTGCACGCCGGCCGTCACCACCATTTCATACACCTTGGCCACGGTTTCGGCGCTTTGCGCATCGCAGCCGCTGGTCACCTTCACAATGCTTTCCAGGGTGTGCACCTTGTCGCCGGGGTTGATCCGTTCGGGTGAGTAGCCCACCTTGAAATCGGTGATGTACCTGAGGCCGCTGAGCTGCTCAAGCACGGGCACGCAGTCCTCCTCGGTGCAGCCGGGGTACACGGTGCTTTCGAACACCACGTGGTCGCCTTTTTTCAGCACCTGGCCCACGGTGCGCGTGGCCGCCAGCAGCGGCCCCAGGTCGGGGATGTTCTGCTGGTCGATGGGCGTGGGCACGGCCACCACGAAGAATTCCACATCGCGCAGGTCACCGATATCGGCCGTGAAATGGATGTCGGCGCCCTGGAAGGCTTCCTTGGTCAATTCCTCGCTGGGGTCGACGCTGTTGCGCATCATCTCCACGCGCTTGGCGTTGATGTCGAAGCCAACCACCTTGATCTTGCGGGCAAAGGCCAAGGCAATGGGCAGGCCCACATAGCCCAGCCCGATCACGGCCATCTTCGCCTCTTTCCGCTTCAGCCGCTCATACAGCTCGCTCATCCCTCTTCTGGTAAATGCGTTCAATGATGTCCACTACCTTCAGTCCTTCCAGCGCGTTGGTGGTCATGGGTTTGCCGCCCTTCAGGGTATCCACTACGTTCTCGATGATGTAATGGTGGTTGCTGGCGCTGCCCTTGTATGCGCCGTAATCGTTGGCCGGATTGGTGGGCGGCAGCACCGGCATGGTATAATCCTGCACATGGCATACCTCCACCTGGTCCATGTACTGGCCACCGATCTTCACGCTGCCCTTGCTGCCGATCACGGTGAGGCTGCTTTCCAGGTTCTTGTCCCACACGCTGGTGGAATAGTTGAGGCAGCCCATGCCGCCCTTGTTGAACCGGAAGGTGACCAGCCCGCTGTCCTCAAAGGCGGTGAGTCCCTTGTGGTTGAAGTCGGCGAAGCGCCCCTGTATGTCGGTAATGTCGCCGAAAAGCCAGTACATGATGTCCACGAAGTGGCTGAACTGGGTGAATAGCGTGCCGCCGTCCAGGTCGGCGGTGCCTTTCCAGCCGCCGGGCTTGTAATAGCGTTCGTCGCGGTTCCAATAGCAGTTCACCTGCACCAGGTAGATATCGCCCAGGCGCTTCTGCTCCACCATTTCCTTGATCCATTGGCTGGGCGGGCTGTACCGGTTCTGCATCACGCCGAACACGTAGCGGTGCTTCTGCAGGGCCTTGGAAAGCAGGTCCTCGCAATCGGACTTGTTCAGCCCCATGGGCTTTTCGCACACCACGTGCTTGCCGTGGTCCAGCGCGGCCATGCTCAACGGAATGTGCAGGCCGTTGGGGGTGCACACGTTCACCACGTCGATCTGGGCCACCGCCTGGAACATGCCCTGGATGTCCGTGAAATACGGTGCGTCGAACTGGTCGAGCCCCAGTTCCTCCTTGGGCTTTATGTCGCACAGGGCCACCAACCGGCTGTCGTTGTTGCGGCTGATCATTTCCGCGTGGCGCTTGCCGATATGGCCACAGCCGACCACGGCGAAGTTCACTTTGTTCATGCGGTCCGGCTCACTATGTTGTTCTTGAGTTGGTATCGTTGCCCGCTTTCGGGGCAGCTTGCCTCGCCCTGCGCGTCGAATTGCAATTTGTGGCCGAATTCACTCATCCAGCCCTTTTGGCGGGCCGGGTTGCCCATCACAAGCGCAAAATCCGGCACCTCCCTGGTCACCACCGCACCGGCGGCGATAAAGGCGTAGCGGCCGATGTTGTGCCCGCACACAATGGTGGCGTTCGCGCCGATGGAGGCGCCCTGCTTCACCACGGTGCGCATGTATTCGCCCCGGCGGTTCACCGCGCTGCGCGGATTGATCACGTTGGTGAACACGCAGCTGGGCCCGAGGAACACGTCGTCCTCGCATTCCACGCCGGTGTATATGCTCACGTTGTTCTGCACCTTCACGTTGCGGCCCAGCTTCACGCCCGGGCTTACCACCACGTTCTGCCCGATGTTGCAGCCCTCGCCGATCTCACACCCCTCCATGATGTGGCTGAAATGCCAAATGCGGGTGCCGGCACCAATGGTGGCGCCCGCGTCGATGACGGCGGTGGGGTGGGCGGTGTACGACATCGAAACGGAGCGCGAAAGTAACTCCGTGCTGGGAATCTTATCCGCTCCTGCGGTGCCCTGCCTTGGCGGCCGCTTGCCCCATGGACGCCCTGCTTGCCCTGCTGATCGCCACCGTGGCCAGTTTCATCGGCTCGTTGCAGGCCGGCCTGGTGAACACCGCCGTGCTGGCCGACACCCTGCGCCATGGGAAGGCACCTGCCCGCCAGACCGCCCTGGGCGGCGCCTTGCCGGAGATCCTGTATGCCGGACTGGCCTTCCTCGCAGCCGACCGGGTCTTGGCGGGGACGGAGCAATGGGGCATCACCCCGCACCGCATTACCGCCGTGGTGCTCATCGGGCTGGGGCTGTACATCGCCCTGGTGATGCGACCGTTCCACATCAAGGAGGAAGCATCGGCACACAGCGGTTTCCGCAAGGGCTTCCTGCTGGCCCTGATGAACCCGCAACTGGTGCTGTTCTGGTGCGGGGTGCGCCTTGGCATGGAGGTGCTGGGCCTGCAACTGCATGGCTGTGGGGGCCATGTCCGGGTTCAGCCTGGGGGCATTCCTGGGGGCCATGATCCTACTGCTCCTGTCGGTCCGCTTGGGCGGGCACATGCGGGAGCGCATGGCGGGCCGCACGGGTCCGGCCCATGTGACCATGGCCTTCGAATTACCAAAGGTCTTGGCCGGAGGAACGTACTTTGTTCGCGTGGGATTGGCGCAGGGCATTACGGTGAACCCGTTGACGGTGGTACGCTGATCCACCGCTCACGCCGGCACGTAGGCCTGCAAGGTGCGGGTCAGCTCTTCCAGCATCCCCGGTTCCGGGGTGGCCACTTTCCAGCGCACATGGCGCAACCATTCGCGGGCCAACGCCTCGCTGAATCCCGCGTTCTGCATCACTAATTCCACCGTATGCGGCCCTTCCGGCAGACCATGGGCCTTGGCCCGAAGCACATCCAGGGCATGTTCCACCACCGTTGCATGTTGTTGCAGGAAGCTTTCGCGCGCGGTGATGACGAAGGCCGGCCACGGGGCACGGATCTCCTCCACCCAGCGCATGATGCCGGCTTCCACCCATTGGCGGGTGACATAGGTTTCCCACAGGAAGATCACCGGCGGTTCATGGCCCATGCGATCGGCCGCGCCGCGCATGTTGTGCACCACCTCCAGGTCCTGTGCGCGGGGTTGCCAGCCCAGCCGTTGCGCGTGCAGCATGGCCATGATGTGGCTGCCGCTGCCCATGCGGCTGATGGCGTAGGGCACGCCCTTCAGGTCAGTTGGCTTGTACAGGCCTGAGTTTGCGGGCACATGCACGCCCCAGGGCAACGGGCTTTCCACGAAGGTGGCCACCATGCGGTGCGGCCCGCCCAGCAGGATGTCGCGCTGCGCGCCTTCGGTCACCAGCACGGCCATGTCCAGCTCGTTGTCGCGCAGCATCTGGCACATGCGGCCGGTGCCCTCATGCACATCGTGCCATTCCAACTCAATGCCCGCCTTGCGGAACAGGCCTTTTTCCCGGGCCAAATGCCAGGGCAGATTGTAGGGTTCCGGCACCCCTGCTATGCGCAACAGTTGCATGCGCGGCGAATGTAAGCGGCCTTGCTGGCGCTGCGTTGGCCTGCAGGATCCCCTTCGGGAGACCCCTGCGCTGACAACCGGCAAGGATGCCCTGTGCTAATGCCATGATGGCGTTGTGTGCTGCCACGGTGCGCGGGCTACCTTGGCCGCCCCCATGAGCGTACTTCTTGCCTTGGTCGTTGCCACGGTGGCCAGTTTCATTGGGTCACTGCAGGCCGGGCTGGTGAATACGGCCGTGCTGGCGGCCACCTTGCGGCATGGGCGCACCGTGGCGCGGAGCACCGCCTGGGGCGGCGCCCTGCCTGAACTTTTGTATGCGGGGCTTGCCTTTGTGGCGGCCAACCGGGTGCTGGCCTATACGCAGCAATGGGGGATCCGGCCGGCGCATGTATCCGGGCTGGTGATGGTGGGGCTTGGCCTGTACATCGCGCTATTGTTGAAGCCGTTCCATGTAAAGGATGGCACGAATGCCGGGGGCGGTTTCAGGCGGGGCATGGTGCTGGCGCTGATGAACCCGCAATTGATCCTGTTCTGGTGCGGCGTGCGCCTGGGCATGGAGTCGCTGGGAATGGAACTGCAGGGCTGGGGTGCGATGCTGGGATTCAGCCTGGGCGCGTTCCTCGGGGCGCTGGCGCTGCTGATGCTGCTGGTGCGCATGGGCGAGCACCTGCGCGCGCGCATGGCGGGCTCCACGCTACACAACCTGTTCCGCGCCGTGGGGGTGGTGTTGGTGGGAGTGGGCGTATGGGTGTTCGTGGCAGGGTAGTGGCTTGTCCACCGATTGCACCGATTCTTGGTTCGATGGGTGATGTCTTTGTCCACCGATTACACCGATTCCACCGACTCTGGGTTTAATCTGTGTAATCGGTGGATGCACCTTTTCCACTGATTGCACGGATCACTTCCGAACGTACCCCTCGAAAGTATTGTGCTCTTTTTCGCGCAACTCGTCCTTGGATAGCCCCTTGAAGTATTCATACGTGAGCTTCAACCCCTTGGCACGCGTCACTTTGGGCTCCCATTTCAGCAGTTTCTTGGCCAGGGTGATGTCCGGGCGGCGTTGCATGGGGTCGTCCTGGGGCAGCGGTTTGTACACGAGTTTTTGCTTCGTTCCGGTGAGTTTTACGATCTCCTGCGCGAATTCCTTGATGGTGATCTCCGCCGGGTTGCCGATGTTCACCGGGCCTGCGTAGTCGCTCAGCAACAGCCGGTAGATGCCCTCGATCAGGTCGTCCACGTAACAGAAGCTGCGGGTCTGGTTGCCCTTGCCGAAAATGGTGAGGTCCTCGCCGCGGAGTGCCTGTCCGATGAAGGCCGGCAATACGCGCCCATCGTTCAGCCGCATGCGTGGGCCATAGGTGTTGAAGATGCGCACGATCCTCGTTTCCAGGCCATGGTAGGTGTGGTAGGCCATGGTGATCGCTTCCTGGAAGCGCTTGGCCTCATCGTACACCCCGCGTGGCCCCACCGTGTTCACGTGGCCCCAGTAATCCTCGGTTTGCGGGTGCACCTGCGGGTCGCCGTACACCTCGCTGGTGCTGGCCACGAGTATGCGGGCCTTCTTTTCCAGCGCAAGGCCCAACAGGTTGTGCGTGCCCAGCGAGCTCACCTTCAGCGTTTGGATCGGGATCTTCAGGTAGTCGATGGGTGAGGCGGGCGAGGCGAAATGCAGGATGTACTTCAACTTGCCCGGCACGTGCACGAACTTGGTGACATCGTGGTGGTGGAACTCGAAATCCTTGCTTTGGAACAGGTGTTCGATGTTCTTCAAGCGGCCGGTGATCAGATTGTCCATGGCGATCACGTGGAAGCCTTCCGCCAGGAAACGGTCGCAGAGGTGTGAGCCCAGGAAACCGGCGGCCCCGGTGATGAGCACGCGCTCCTTGGCGGCACCGGGCGCGGCCTTCGTTGCGGGCTGCTTCCGCTTGGGTGCGGCCTTCTTGGCGGCCGTTGTCTTTTTCGCCATGATCAGGCCTTGGTCTTTACGGGCACGTTAACGGCTTGCCTGCCTATGCTCACGTAGTGGAATCCGAGGTTGCGCATCTCCTCGAGGTCGTACAGGTTGCGCCCGTCGAAGATGTTCTTTTCCTTCAGCAGTTTTTCCACGCGTTCCATTTCGGGGTTGCGGAAGAGCGCCCATTCGGTGGCGATGATCAGCGCGTCGGCATTTTCCAGTGCGCTGTACTCGTCGTTGGCGTACTCGATCTTGTCACCAATGGTCCTGCGCACGTTTTCCATGGCCTCGGGATCGAAGCCTGTGATGGTGGCCCCGGCAGCGGTGAGGGCATCGATCATGTACAGGGCCGGCGCCTCGCGTATGTCGTCCGTGTCGGGCTTGAAGGCCAGTCCCCACAGGGCGAAATGCCTGCCGCGGAGATCGTTGCCGAAATGCTTGGCCAGCTTTTCCACCAGTATGGTCTTCTGGCGCTCGTTCACCTGCATCACGCTGTCGATGATCTCGAACTTGTAGCCGGCCTCATGCCCGCTTTGGGCCAGGGCCTGCACATCCTTGGGGAAGCAGGAGCCGCCGTAGCCGATGCCCGGGAACAGGAATCGCTTGCCGATGCGGCTGTCGCTGCCGATGCCCATGCGCACCTTGTCCACGTCGGCGCCCACGGCATCGCAGAAGTTGGCGATCTCGTTCATGAAGGTGATCTTCATGGCCAGGAAGGCGTTGGCGGCGTACTTGGTGAGCTCGGCGCTGCGCTCATCCATGAAGATGATGGGGTTGCCCTGGCGCACGAAGGGCTTGTACAGGTCCTCCATCAGCTTGCGGGCGCGTGCGCTGCTGGTGCCCACCACCACGCGGTCGGGCTTCAGGAAGTCATCCACGGCGAAGCCCTCGCGCAGGAACTCGGGGTTGCTCACCACATCGAACGGCTCGCGGGCGTTGGCGGCCACGGCGTGCCGCACCTTTTCGGCGGTGCCCACGGGCACGGTGCTTTTGTCCACGATCACCTTGTACTCGGTGAGGATCTTGCCCAGTTCGGTGGCCACGCCCAGCACGTACTTCAGGTCGGCGCTGCCATCCTCGCCGGGCGGGGTGGGCAGCGCAAGGAAGATGATCTGGGCCTGGTCCACGGCCTCTTTCAGGTCGGTGGTGAAATGCAGCCGACCTTGGCGGATGTTGCGCTCGAACAGCACATCGAGATGCGGCTCGTAGATGGGCACCTGCCCCGCCTTCAACTTCTTCACCTTCTCCTGATCGATGTCGACGCAAACCACGTTGTTGCCGGTCTCGGCGAAGCACGTGCCCGTTACCAGGCCCACGTATCCTGTTCCTACTACTGCTATGTTCATTTTCCGGTGGTGCGGCCTTTGCCGCAGTATGTCTATTATGGGTTGAAGAATTCCACCACCGTGCGGGTGATGTATTCCAATTGCTGTTCGTCCAGTTCAGTGCTCATGGGCAGCGAGATCACCGCGGTGGTGAGCGCCTCGGTAACGGGCAACGAGCCGGCCGGGAAATTTTCGCTGCGGTAGGCCTGCTGCAGGTGGCAGGGCACGGGGTAGTACACCATGGCGGGAATGCCCTTCGCCTCCAAGTGCTTCTTCAGCGCATCGCGCTTGCCGTTGTCCACCCGCAAGGTGTATTGGTGGAATACGTGGTTGCTGAAGTTGCACCGTTCCGGGATGGCAAGCCCGTGTATGGCGGAGAAGGCCTGGTCGTATACCGCGGCCGCGGCATTGCGGGCGGCCGCATAGCTGTCCAGGCGCTTGAGCTTCACGCGCAGCACGGCGGCCTGTATGGCATCAAGGCGGCTGTTCACCCCAACCACCTCGTGGTAGTAGCGCACATCACTGCCGTGGTTGCATACGCGGCGGATCTTGCGCGCCAACTCATCGTCGTTGGTGAACAGGGCGCCGCCATCGCCGTAGCAGCCCAGGTTCTTGCTGGGGAAGAAGCTGGTGACGCCGATATCGCCCAGGGTTCCGCTTTTGCGCTTGCCGTTGGTGCCGCTGTGGGTGGAGCCGATGGACTGGCAGGCATCCTCCACCACGTACAGGTTGTATTCGCGGGCAATGGCCAGCATGGCGTCCATGTCCGCATTCTGCCCGAACAGGTGCACGGGCACAATGGCCTTGGTGCGGGGGGTAACCTTTCGGGCCACGTCGGCCGGGTCGAGGTTGAAGGTGCCGGGCAGCACATCGGCAAATACGGGCACCAGGCCCAGCAGCACCAGCACCTCCACCGTGGCGGCGAAGGTGAAGGAAGCGGTGATGACCTCATCGCCGGGCCGCAGGCCCAGCGCCATCATGGCGATCTGCAGCGCATCGGTGCCATTGCCGCACCCGATCACGTGCTTCACGCCCAGGTAGGCGGCCAATTCCTTCTCAAATTCCTTTACCTGCGGCCCATTGATGAAGGCCGTGGAATTGAGCACCTCCTGAATGGCGGCGTCCACCTCCGGCTTGATCTTCTCGTATTGGCCGAGCAGGTCGACCATGTGAATGGGTTTCATGGGCACTGTAAGCATCAACGTGCGCTTTCCATGGAAAAAGCAAGGGGCGAAGGTAATGAGCGGTGCAAACGCAGGCACAGAGGCCCGGGGAGGGGCAAACGCGTAATGCGGCGGGTTGGAAGTTGGCCTTGGATGCCGCATCATCGTTGCCCCAGCCCGCCCGCCAGCTACCTTCGCGAACCCATGAAACTGCCCGTATGGCCCTTGGCGGGGCTTCTGCTTTTCGCGGCGCGGCCGGCACAGGCCCAAAGCGGTATCCAGGATACCAGCATCACCCTGGTGCCGCTCACCATCAGTTATGCCTACCAACTGCCGGGGGGCGACCTGGCGCAGCAATTCGGGGCCAACAGCAACCTGGGCTTCAGCGCCTCGGTGAAATTCAAGAACAATTATTCGCTGGGGCTGGAAGGGAGCTACATCTTCGGCAACAAGGTGGTGGACCGCAGCATACTGCGCGAGATGACCACGAGCAACGGTGTGGTGGTGAACCAGGACGGCCGGCCGGCGGGCATCCTGCTGTTTGAACGCGGCTATACCGTGCTGGCCTTTGCGGGCAAGGTGATCCCCGTGGCGGGCCCCAACCCGAACAGCGGCATTTTGCTGAAGTTGGGCGCGGGCTGGATGTTCCACAAACTGCTGGTGCAACACCAGAACGATGTTTTGCCCGCGTTGGAGGGCGAATACCTGAAGGGTTATGACCGCCTTGCGGCGGGCCCCATGGCCATGCTGTTCGCGGGCTACCAGCACCTGGGGAACAACCGGCTGATCAATTTCACCGTGGGTTTCGAGGTGAATGTGGCCTTCACGCATGCGCTGCGGCCGTGGAACTTCGACCAGGGCCGGGCCGATGAGGGCCAGCATGTGGACGGATTGAACGGGCTGCGCTTCGGCTGGACCTTCCCGATCTACAAGCGCCGCGACAACCGCGAGTACTACCGCTGATGCCGTTGCTGTACGACCTGGGCATCGGTGCGTACCAGGCTGGCATCCGCTTGGTGGCCGCATGGAACCCGAAGGCCAAGGCATGGGTGCAGGGCAGGAAGAAAAGCTGGGACCGGCTGGAACAGGTGGCCCCGCAACTGCAAGGTTGCCTATGGATGCACTGTGCCAGCGTGGGCGAGTTTGAGCAGGGGAGGCCTGTGCTGGAGGCGATCAAGGCCCAGCGCCCGGAGCTGCCGGTGCTGCTGACCTTCTTCAGCCCCAGCGGCTATGAGGCGCGGAAAAATGAACCGATGGCCACGCATGTGGAGTACCTGCCGCCGGACAGCCGCGCCAATGCCGAGCGCCTGTTGTTGTTGGTGAAGCCGGCCGCCGCCGTGTTCGTGAAGTATGAGTTCTGGTACCACCATCTGCATGCGCTTTGCCGACACAACGTGCCCGTGTTCCTCATCGCCGCGCTGTTCCGCAGGGATCAACCTTTTTTCCGGTGGTACGGGCGCGCATGGCGACGCATGTTGGGTTTTTACAAGCGGATCTTCACGCAGGATGAAGCATCCTTGAAACTGCTGGAGGAAGGGCTTGGTCTGGAACACGCCGAGGCAAGCGGCGACCCACGTTTTGACCGGGTGGCGGCCATTGCCGCGAACAACGAAGAGTTGCCGCCGGCACGCGCTTTCGCGGGGAATGGCCCGGTGCTGGTATGCGGCAGCACGTGGCCACAGGACGAGGAGGCCATCGCCGTGGCCCTGCGGGGTTTGGCCTCGGATGCGCCCAAGTGCATCGTCGTTCCGCATGAGCTGCGTGCCGCGCAGTTGGCCGCGATCGAGCGTGATTTCCCCAAGCCCTTGGCCCGCTGGGGCGAACTGGAGCACAGCCCGGTGCAAAGCGTGGAAGCCCTGCTGGGCGCAGGGCGCCATGGCACCTTGCTGGTGGACCGCATGGGGCTGCTGGCACGCTTGTACCGCTACGGCCGTGTGGCCTACATAGGCGGTGGCTTCACGGACGGCATCCACAGTGTGCTGGAAGCGGCGGCCTGGGGCGTGCCGGTGATCGTGGGGCCCCGCCACAAAAAGTTTCCTGAAGTGCAAGGGCTGATCGATGCAGGGGCAGGGCAGGAGGTGCGTAACGCAGCGGAGCTGCAAGCATCCCTGGGCCGATGGCTGGGGGATCCGCAGGCGCTCAGGAAAGCTTCCGACGCGGCGGCCCGCTTTGTGAATGAGCGGAAGGGGGGCGCCGGGCGGGTGGCAGGCGCGGTGTTGGCGGCCATGTGAAAGGCTGCGTAATGGGGTCCCGCTACCTCAACTTCGGATTTTGCCCGTGCCGCAGGGCATCGCGCCGGGTGCGTGTTTCCATCTTCTTCGCCCATGATGCTCCCAGGTCGGTGCCGGTCTGGTTGGCCAAGCATAGCACCACGAAAAGCACATCCGCCAGTTCCTCGCCGAGGTCCTTGGCCTTGTCGCTTTCCTTTTCGCTTTGCTCGCCGTAGCGGCGCGCCATGATCCGGCCCACCTCGCCCACCTCTTCGGCAAGCATGGCCATGTTGGTAAGCTCGTTGAAGTAGCGCACGCCCACTTGCTGGATCCATGCATCCACCTCGGCCTGCAAGGCGGCCACGTGTTTTTCTGCCGGCATTGGGGCCGGGGCGGGTCGTTTGTTCATTCCTTCAGTCGGCTGTCGATCACAATGGTAACAGGGCCGTCGTTCACGAGCGATACCTGCATATCGGCGCCGAACTCGCCGCTGCGCACGGCCCCTGCCACCATGGTGCTGAGCAGTTGCTTGGCGCGCAGGTAAAGCGGTATGGCCTCCCCGGGCCGTGCGGCGCGGATATAACTGGGCCGGTTGCCCTTGCGGGTGCTGGCGTGCAGGGTGAACTGGCTTACCAGCAGCACTTCGCCGCGCACCTCGTCCACATCCAGGTTCATCTGGCCCTGGGCATCGGCGAAAATGCGCAGGCGGGCCAGTTTGCCGCAGATCCATTCGACCTCCTGCAGGGTGTCGCCGGCCTCAATGCCCAGCAACACCAACAGCCCCTTGCCGATGCGCGCATGCTCCGCCCCGCCGATGTGCACGGCGGCATGGGATACGCGCTGCACCACGGCACGCATCAGTAAGCGTCCTTCTTCAGCGCGGCGGCCTTGCCGGCGGCCCGCTGTTCCAAGGGCCGGCCGGTGATGGCATCGAGCCAAACGCCGTACATGGGGTTGGGCAGCATGATGAAGTGGCCCCGCAGCGTATCGGCCAGGGCATCCACCAAGGGCTTGCCGTCCGTGGTGCCACGGTCCTTGAGGCGCTGATCGAAATCGGTGAGCTGGTCGCCGGCCTGGAGCACGATGGTGTGCGTGCGCTGCACCACGGCACGCCGCGCGGTCTTGTCGCTGGTGCCGTCCATCAGCAGCACGTGCTGCTCATCGGCCATGGGAAAGCCCAGTGCGGCGAGGTTGCGCAGGGTGGGCGCCAGCTCATCCACCTCGCGGTTGGAGATGTAGAACACGGCGCAGCCCTTGGCCGCGGCATACTGGAGGAATTCCACCGCGCCGGGCAGGGCCCTTGCCGCGCCCTTGGCGGTCCATGCCTTCCAGCCCTCGGGCGTGTAGGTGCGGCCCAGCACGGCGTTGGTCACCTGATAGGGGCTGTTGTCGAGCACGGTTTCATCGATGTCCACCACCACGGCCGGCGGCAGCGGGTAGGTGCGCTGCAGGGCCTGGTCCAGCCGGATGCGGGCCAGCTCATAGCCCTGCTGGAAGAGGCGGTGCACCTCTGCGGAATAGTGCTGATAGATGACGGCATCCACGTTCTGTTGGGCGAGGATGGCATGGGCATCCGCCCCGGAAGTCCCTTGCGCCACGGGGGCCGGGGTGCGGCAGGAAACAATGGACAGGGCGGCCACCGCAACGAGGGGGAGATGTGTTTTATGGTGCATGCAAGAGCGTTGAACGCCAGGCAAAGTAAGGCACCGGGCTGGGCACGGGCCTGCTTGGCCATGCCGGTGGCCGGTAGGCGCTGGAAGTGGTGAACCTTCCTGGCGCCTGCGGCACCGCTCCCGCGTGAGGGACAGGAGCGGCGGCCGGCCACTGGCGTGCCGCAAGGCGTGCAGCGTGCGAGGAGGCTGCGACGCAGGAGCAGACCCCGCAGCCGCATGCACGCCCGGCAGGCCGGGGCCGCCACAGCGGATGGCCCGACCGCTTGCTTGACGGCCACCGCCGGCCTGCCCCGGTACGCCGGGCCGGCAAGCAAGCGGGCACGCCCAAATACCGCCTGACCCCCTGTTGCGCCGGGTGCCGCAGCACGGGCACAGCGATGACCTGCATCAGAAAAGCGGGCCTATCGGTCCCGTACCTTTGCACCTTGAAATGGATACGATCCAACCGACCAGTGGGAAGACCACTGAAGTACGCGAAAAAGTGGTGATCCTGTTTGCCGGCGACAGTGGCGACGGGATCCAGTTGACGGGGAGCCAGTTCACGGATACGAACGCACTTTTCGGCAACGATGTAAGCACGTTCCCCAATTACCCGGCGGAGATCCGCGCGCCACAGGGCACCATTGCCGGTGTTAGCGGCTACCAGCTGCACTTCGGCAGTGTTGACGTATTCACCCCCGGCGACCAGTGCGATACGCTGGTGGTGATGAACGCGGCCGCGCTGAAGGCCAACCTGGCCAAACTGAAGAAGGGCGGGACGATCATTGCGAACAGCGATGGCTTTGACAGCAAGAACCTGCGCTTGGCGGGCTACGCCGAGGAGGCGAACCCGCTGACGGACCACAGCCTGGACAACTACGTGCTGCACACGGTGGATGTAACGAAGCTGACGCGCAACGCCCTGGAGGGCACCAGCCTGGGCATGAAGGAAAAGGACCGCAGCAAGAACATGTTCGTGCTGGGTTTCGTGCATTGGATGTACGGGCGCAAGCTGGACCGGCCGAAGCTTTTCCTGGAGCGCAAATTCAAGAGCCGGCCCGAGCTGCTGGAGGCGAACCTGGCGGTACTACAGGCGGGCTACAACTTCGGCGATACGAGCGAGACCTTCACCACGCGGTACGAGGTGAAGCCCGCACCCATGCCCAAAGGGCACTACCGCAACATAACGGGCAACCAGGGCGTGGCGATCGGGCTGATCGCCGCGGCGCAGAAGGCGGGGCTGGAGCTGTTCTACGGCAGCTACCCGATCACCCCGGCCAGCGACATCCTGCACGAATTGTCGCGCAACAAGCATTTCGGGGTGAAGACCTTCCAGGCGGAGGATGAGATCGCGGCGGTATGTTCCTCCATCGGTGCGAGCTACGGCGGGGCCTTGGGCGCCACCGCCAGCAGCGGCCCCGGCATTGCGCTGAAGACCGAGGCCCTGGGCCTGGCGGTGATGCTGGAGATACCCTTGGTGGTGGTGAACGTGCAGCGGGGCGGGCCCAGCACGGGCATGCCCACCAAGACCGAGCAGGCCGACCTTTGGCAGGCGGTGCACGGCCGCAATGGCGAGGCACCCATGCCGGTGCTGGCGGCCAGCAGCCCCACCGATTGCTTTGAAATGGTGTTTGAGGCGGCCAAGCTGGCCGTGGAGCACATGACGCCGGTGATGCTGCTGACGGACGGCTACATAGCGAACGGGGCGGAGCCATGGCGCTTTCCCGAGGCGAAGGACCTGCCGGCGATCAAGCCGCCCTACGCCAGGCCGCACGAGGGCGGCGAGGAGGCGCCCTTCCTGCCCTACGAGCGCGATGGGCGCGGGGTTCGGCCCTGGGCCGTACCCGGCATGCGCGGCTTGCAGCACCGGATCGGCGGCATTGAAAAGGAGGACAAGACAGGCAACATCAGCTACGACCCGCAGAACCACCAGTTGATGGTGCGGCTGCGCGCCGGGAAAGTGGCGCGGATCGCGGATACCTACCGGCCGATCCGGCTGGACAGCGGCCCGCCCAACGGCGAACTGCTGGTGGTGGGCTGGGGTTCCACATACGGGGCCATACGCACGGCCGTGCTGGAGCTGCAACAGGAAGGTTTCAGCGTGGCGCATGTGCACCTGCGCCACATGTTCCCCTTCAACCCGGGCCTGGGCGGCCTGCTGAAGCGCTACAACAAGGTGCTGGTGCCCGAAATGAACAATGGACAGCTGCTGCAGATGCTGCGCGCCGAATACTTAGTGGACGCGCAGGGCCTGAACAAGGTGCAGGGGCTGCCCTTCACCAGCGACGAGATCCGCACCGGGGTGCTCAACTTGTTGACACAATGAAGGAAATGAATACCAAACAGAACGGAGCTGTCACTTCGGGCGTAGCCGGGGCGGGAGCTGCTGTCACTCCGGGCGTAGCCGAGAAGTACAGCAGCGACCAACAGGTGCGCTGGTGCCCAGGTTGCGGCGACTACTCCATACTGAAGCAGGTGGAGACCGTGCTGCAGCAGAAGGGGAGGCCCAAGGAAGAGATCGTCTTTATCAGCGGCATCGGCTGCTCCTCACGCTTCCCGTACTACCTGGACACCTATGGCATGCACAGCATACATGGTCGTGCGCCGGCCATTGCCAGCGGCCTGCGAAGCGTGCAGCCGGACCTCAGCGTATGGCTGATCACCGGTGATGGGGATTCGTTGAGCATCGGTGGCAACCATTTGATCCACCTGCTGCGCCGCAACGTGGACCTGAACGTACTGCTGTTCAACAACGAGATCTACGGGCTGACCAAGGGCCAGTATTCGCCCACCTCGCCCGAAGGCGCCGTTACGCGCAGCACCCCCATGGGCAGCACGGACCACCCGTTCAACCCGCTCGCCCTGTGCAAAGGTGCCGATGCCACCTTTATCGCCCGCAGCATGGACCGTGACCCCAAGCATTTGCGCGAAGTGCTCCTGCGCGCCGATGCCCACCGGGGCACCAGCCTGGTGGAGATCTACCAGAATTGCAACGTCTTCAATGACGGCGCCTTTGAGGTGTTCACCGAAAAGGCCAGCAAGGCCCAGCATACCGTATTCGTGGAACATGGCAAGCCTTTGCTCTTCGCCAACGGCACCAAGGGGATCAAGCTCGATGGCTTTACACCTGTGATCGTGGACCTGACGGACGGCATCCACACCGTGGACGACGTGTGGGTGCACAATGAGCGGGACAGCTTCAAGGCCAGCATACTGGTGCGCCTGTTCGACGACCCCCGCGTGGAGGGTGCGCTCCCCCGGCCTTTCGGCGTTTTTTATGTGGCCGACCGCCACACGCACGAAACCAAATTGAACGCACAAGTGGCCATGGCCAAGCAGAATAAAGGCCCCGGCGACCTGGACGCGCTGTTGAGGGGTGAGAACGTTTGGACGATCAATTGAAGGTACCCTTCCGGGTCGGGCCCACAAGAACAAAAGCCGAAGCATGCATAGGCGCGTTTCGGCTTTTGTGTGATGAACCGTCAGCCTCACTGCACCATTACGGGC
Source organism: Flavobacteriales bacterium (assembly GCA_044507815.1). GTDB lineage: Bacteria > Bacteroidota > Bacteroidia > Flavobacteriales_F > PHOS-HE28 > PHOS-HE28. The sequence continues at coordinate 215,044 of JBIQIX010000001.1, forward strand.
ATTCCACCGGCGGGGTGGTCCAAGGGGCGGAGCAGGTACAGGCCCGCGGGTAGGCCGGAAAGATCGAATTGCGCGGGCTGCGAACGCACCACGTACTCCGCGACCTGCTGGCCATTGGCCGCGTGCAGCCGGAAGGTTTGGCCCAGGCCGGCATTGGTCACGGTGAGCGTGCCCTGCACCGGCATGGGATAGAGCTGCGGCCCGTTGGCCTGATCTATAGGCTGCATGCCCAGGGTGCCGAAGAAATGGTCCTCGCTTTCCTCAATGCAGCCGTCAGCATCGGTGGTGCGCACGGTGTACTGCCCGTTGGCGGCGGGTGTCCATTGCTGCTGAATGGCGCCGGCCAGTTCCGAACCGTCCAGGAGCCATTGGTAGGCCACGGCCGGTGAGCTCACCAATTCCATGTTCACCCAGGTGATCTCCGGCGTGGTGCCAAGCGTGGTCACATCAAAGGCATCGCTGTACGTGAAAGAGCCGTCGGTTACGGTGAGGGTCATGGTTGCCGTGCCGACCGGACGGCCAGGCACTGCGCTGATGGTGGCCTGGAAAAGGCTGTCGTTGACCTGCACCACATGCAAGGCGGTGTCCGGGAGCACGGCCTGGTTGCTGCTGGCCAGGGCAGGCTGGCCGATGGCATCACCGTTGTTGGTGGCTTTCAGGGTGATCGCCGCACCCGCCGTACGGCAGAAGCTTGTGCCTGTGGGCAAGGTGAAGGTGGCATCATCGTCGCGGTTCACCACGGCGAAGTGTGCTGGCGGCATGGCCGCGTAGGCGGGGTCTGCCGTGGCCGGGTTCATGGCAGCGATCACGTACAGGTTGATGTCGCCATCGTCCTCGGTATCGTCAAGGCCGGTCACGGCCACCTGTTGCACCTGGTCCCAAGTGCTGGTGGTGAAGGTGAGCTGGGTGGTGCCCAGGGCGGCCTCGTCGGGGTCGCTCATGGAAAGGTCCACCACCACATCACCCGTGGGCTGCGAACCCAGGCGCAGCGCCAGCATTTGCGTGGTACCGGTCTCATCCACCACCAAGGGCAGTGGGGCGGTGGTGGCCACGCCGGGGAAGAATGCCCTGCCGAAGGCACGCGCATACACACCGTCGCTATCACCCTGCATGCCGTTCCCGCCCCACACCATGATGAACCCCCCGTTCGGCAGCTTGGCCACAGCGGGGTTGCGCTGCTCGCCGCCAACGGTATTGCTGGCCACCTGCCAGCCGGTCTGTGGCCCGTCCGGTGCCGCGATGTAGTTGGCCCGCACGTTGTAATTCTCTGGATCGTTCAGGCCGGTCATGTAATTGTTGGTGAGCACCATGGCGCCATCGTCGTACAATTCGCAATCGCTATGGTATTGCGCATACGGTGCGGCCATGTCCCCCAGGCCCTCGGCCAATTCATTGCCATCCGCGTCCAGCAACTTGCCCCAGAAGTGATCGGTCCCGTTCACGCCGAGCTTCGCATAGATCAGGAGTTGGTCGTGTACATTGATGGATACGTTGATCACGTTCACCCCACCGCTGCTGCTGAGCAGGATGGTCTCGGGTGTTTGCGCGAGCAGGTCGGCATTGAAGGTCTTGCGGTAGATGTTGCGCGTGCCCGATCCGTTGGAGTACACGGCCACGATGTTGCCATCGCTGGTCCACCGTACCTGCGGCAGTTTGTAGTTGTTGGAAGCGGTTTCGCTGGCCTGTACTGCGGGCCCCATCCATGCGTGTGCAAGCAGGTCCCATTTGCGCAGGTAGATGTGCGGGCTGGAACTATAGGCCACCAACAATACATCGCCCTGCACATCCAGGTCCATCTCGGGGCTGCTGCCCACCGGGTAGGTCGCGCTCAGGGTGTTGTCCGCCTGCAGCACCTTCAGGCCGGAGGGGAAGCCTTTCCAACCGATCAGGAACCGGCCTTGGCCCCAGTGGTACACGAAGGCGCGTTCGCCGCTGGCCACCACCATTTCATCGGTGAGCGCCTGATGATCGGCACCGTACCGGCGCGCCATGATGGTATTGGTGCCGCTGGTCCAAACGATCACGTAGCTGCCATCGGCATCGCTGGCCACATGGGGGAGGCCTTGTGGCCCCTCGATCTGCTGGTTCACCCGGTATTCATTGGTGAGCGGATTGAGCTGTTGGGCGTGGAGAAGTGGCCCGGACAACAGTGCGAGAACAAGGCCGGTGCGTAACAAATTCATGCTGGTCTTAATTTGTTGGGGGTGCAAGATGGATCAATAAAGCATTGGGCGCTTGCGGGCAGTGCCGTTGCCCTTGGGCATCGAGCAAGCGCCGGGGTCCATCGCCTTGGCGAAGGGCCGCAGGGTGCTAAAGCTTGCCGATGGCTTCCATGACCTGCTGCCGTTTGCGCTGCGAAACAGGCACCGTGGAGCCATCGGCCAGCACCAGTACACCGCCGTCGCGGTTGAGGAATTTGCGCACCTGGAGCAGGTTCACCAAATGGCTCATGTGCACGCGCTCAAAGCGGTGTGGTGCGAGCAGTTCCTCGAAGTCCTTCAGTGTGCGTGCCGCCACGATGCGCTCCCCGGTGGTGGTGTAAAGTCGTGTGTAGTTGCCATCGGCCTCGCAGCGTGCGATGTCGCGGGGGTCGAGCACATGCAGGCCCTCGGCGCAGGGCACCACCACGCGTTCCTCTCCCGGGGCGGCCATGTTGCGGAGCAACGTTTCCATCTGCGGCGATCGGGCGGTGGGCAACGCGCGGCGCAGGGCACTGGCCAAAAGGCCGGGATCGGCGGGCTTGAGGAGGTAATCCACGGCCGCGAAGCGGAATGCGCGGATGGCGTATTGGTCGTAGGCCGTGATGAAGATGATCTTGGCCTGTTTCCAGGCGGCGCGATCGAGCACCTCGAAGCCGGTGCCGTCACCCAACCGAATGTCGAGCAGCACCACATCGGGGCGCAGGCGGTCGATCAGGGCAACGGCCGCATCGCGCCCATCGGCCTGCCCGATGACCTCATGCGGTACTTCGCAGGTCTGTAGGGCATCGCGCAGTGCGGCGCGCGCCGGCGCCTCATCGTCCACGATCAACAACCGCAGTTTCATGCCCATACACTGTTCAGCACGGTGCGCACGGTCACTTTCGTGCCCTGCGCCCTGCCTTGTCCGTCTTCAAGGTCCACGATCTCCAGCCCGGCAAAGTTGCGCGCGCCGCGGTTGAAGTGCCGAAGGCGCTCGGTGGTGATCTGCAGCCCGCGCGAAGGAAGTGCCTGCCCCGCGCCGAAGGCAGGGCCGCCCCTGCGGCCCACGCCATTGTCGTGCACGGTGCATTCGAGCAGGCCGTTGTGCCGCGCCACGGTAACCTGCAAATGGCCCCCGCTGCGCCGGGGCACCAGCCCGTGCACAATGGCGTTCTCCACCAGTGGCTGCAGCAGCATGGGCAGCATCTCCACCGCATCGGGGTCAACGTTGGGGTGCACCGTTACGGCGTAGGTGAACACACCCGGGTAGCGTGCGGCGCCCACATGCAGGTAGTGCGTGATCAGGTCCAGTTCCTGCCGCAGGGGCACAGTGACCTGGCGCGAGCTTTCAAGGATCAGGCGCAACAGGTTGGAGAGGTGGCCCACGTAGGCGGTGGCCGTGCGGGGGTCGGTTTCGGCGTACAGCCCCGGAATGGTGTTGAGCGAGTTGAAGAGGAAGTGCGGGTCCATTTGCGCGCGCAGGGCCTGCTGCTCCAGTTGCGCCTCGCGCTGCCGGGCGCGGCCGCGTGCGCGTTGCAGCACCAGCCAGGAGGCCATGCCCACCGCCACGGCCATCAGCAGGGCCGCCACCAGCATCCACCGCAACTTTTGCCCGCGCGCCTCGGCCAGTTGGGCGTTGGCGAGCAGCCTCTGGTTTTCGTTTTCCTTCTTCTCCACTTCGTATTTCACGTGCAGTTCGCGCATCACGGCATCCTTCCCGGCGTTCATCAGCGAATCGGCCAATGCGGTATGGGCCAAATGCGCCTCGTAGGCTTCCTTGTGGCGGCCCATGGCGGCCCAGGTGCGGGCGCGCGAGAGCAGCACATCCTGCTCGGACCTGCGGTCGCCCAGCGCGCGTGTGATGGCCAACGCCGTGTCCAAATGCGCCAATGCGGCGGCAGGCTGCCCGGTGCGCACGAGCAGGTCCGCCAGGTAGGGCCTCAACTCACCCAACGACCATTCATCGCGTTGCTGGCGGGCCAGGCTGAGCGCCTGCTCGTAATAGGTGCGCGCCATTCCGAGGTTTCCCAACCCCTCGTAGGCCAACGCCTGGTTGGTAAGCAACGCCGGGATGTTGCGGTTGAACATGCGCTGCGGGCTCACTTCGCCGGCGCGCTGCAGCAGCGTCAAGGCCGTATCGTACCGCCCGAGGTCCATTTCCACAACCGCCAGGTTCATCAGGCTGCGGTGCCACGATGCGCTGTCGCCGGTGGGCCGCCCCGTGGCCACCAGCTGGTTGATCGCGATGGCCTGCCGGAAATGATCGCGCGCCTTTAGCGTGTCGTTGGTACGGGCGTAGAGCATGCCCACGTTGTTCAATGTGCGCGCCATGCCGGTGCTGTCCGCCAGCTGCTCCTTCAGCCGCAGCGCCAGCAGTTGTTGTTCCAGCGCGGCCGCGGGGTTGCCCAATAGTTCCAGTACAACGCCCAGGTTGATCCGCGCGGTGGATTCCACGTCGGCAAGCCCATGCTGTTGGGCCATGGCGATCGCCATGCGTTGGCAACTGGCGGCACTGTCCAACAGGTTGCGCCGTTGCAGGATGTTGCCCAATAGCCCCACGGCCATGGCGTTTGGCTTTACCCTGCCCGCCGATGCTTGGATCAGGCCGCGCACGCGTGTTTCGGCACCGGTGTCGTTGCCCTCGGCCAATAGCAGCCGCGCGGAATCAAGCGCAAGAATGAACCGGCTACTGTCCGCGCCATGTCCGTTGCCACTTGGCGGTGCTTCCGGCCGGCTGCAAGCCGCCAGCAGCGCGGCAAAAATGATCGGCAGGAGGCGGGTCGGCGGCATGCGGGCAGGGGTGGGCAAACCTACCTCCACGGCCTGGAACGCCCGCGCGTGTTGAGCAATCGCCTGTTTTGATCGAGCGGCGCACGGCGTTACTTGCGCAACTTCCCCGGCAGTACGCATACCGGCACCGGCAGCCATTTGTGCGAGTTGGCCCTGTGCAACCGGTCGTAGATCTGCAGCACCTCGCGTTGCCGGGCGTCCAGTCCGCTTTCGTCCACTTCGGCCCCGCTATCGCGCAGCGCCATGGCCCATTCCAATTCGGGGTAGCTGGCACCAAGCTGGGCCTCATCGCTGCGGTCGTCGGTGAACAGGCCATCGCTGGGTACGGCCTGCCGTATGCTTTGGACGATGCCAAGCTGCTGCGCAAGGGCGAACACATCGGTTTTGGTGAGGTCGCCGATGGGGGAGAGGTCCACGCCGCCATCGCCGTACTTGGTGAAAAAGCCCACGCCGAAGTCCTCGATCTTGTTGCCGGTGCCGGCCACCAGCAGCCGCTGCAGGCCGGCGAAGTAGTAAAGCGTGGCCATGCGCAGGCGCGAACGCGTGTTCGCCAACGCCAAGGCGTGTTGCGCCGGATCGTTGCCCGGGGGAAGGACCTTGGCCAATTGGTCGAAAGTGGCGCTGAGGTCCACCGTGCGCGAGCTTACCGCCGGGTAATGCTGTTTCAGCCAAGCGATGTGCTCCTGTGCGCGGCCCACGTGCGCCGGCGGCTGGTGGATCGGCATTTCCAGGCAGAGCAGCGGCAGGCCGGTGCGGGCGCACAGCGTGCTCACCACGGCGCTGTCCACCCCGCCGCTGATGCCGATCACGAACCCCTGCTGCCCGGCGCGCTTGCAGTAGTCACCCAACCACGCGGTGATGTGGTCAATAATGCCCTGTGCGTTGAGCATGCTGTGCGCGCCTTTTGGGCACGTTGGCCGGTGCGGTCAGAAGAAGACGCCGAGTGAGAGCTCGAAGTATTTCAGGTTGGCGTCCAGCTTGGTGGTGTTGCCCGCGCCGTCGGGTATTTCCACCTTTTTGAGGATGTTGCTGAAGCCATTGTTGTAGGTGATGCCCACCATGGCCGAGGTATTGCCGCTGAAATTGAATTCCAACCCGGCCCCCAGGATCAACGAGGCCTTGAAAAACTGCGCGTGGTCAAGGAGGTTCTCATCGGTGAGGCGGTCCACTTTCTTGGGGTCGTCGGCATTCACTTGGTCAATGTCGCCTTTGGCAGAAATGTTGAAGGCCGTGCCGAAACCGATCTGCCCGTAATAGGTCATGTAGCCGATCTCGTTCGTTTTCAGCTTCAGCGTAAGGGGCAGCTCGATGTACTGGTAGCGCGTGATCCTTTCCAGGTTCCTGTCCCCGTACGGATAGGTGCTTTTGGTGCCGGTATTGTTGAGGTAGAGGCCGGTGGCAAAGGCGTAGTTGTGGCTTACGCCGAAGAGGAAATCCGCCATCAGGCCGTAGGAATAGCCCATGCGTGCGCCGTCGTTCTTCAGGTTCTTGGTGTTGGGCTTGATGAAGCCCAGGTTGGGCGCGGCCTTCAACCCAAAACGGATCGATTTGTCCTGGGCGTTGGCTGCAGAGGTGCCCAATGCGAGCAGAAAGACCACGGCGTAGAGCTTCTTCATAGGTTTGCGGCGTTAGGATGAAGGCCAAAAGTAAGCGTGGTCCGGGCAAGGCCGGCTTTGTTGCCATCGCCATTTTGCTGCTGGCCACGGCCGGTTGCGGGCAAAAGGGCGGCAAGCGCACCGTTGCCCCGGTACCGGTGAACATCTCCATTGAGCGGCTCGATCAGGACCTGTTCCGCAGCGCGAGTTCCACCGGGGGCAATTTCAGCATGGGGCTTTACGCCAAATACGGGGAGTTCTACAGGATCTATGTGGAGGATGTGCTGCAGGCCGCACCGTACAACGATCCGCGGCTGCCCTTGGCGCTGATCCAATTCACCCATGACCCCGATTGGGCGGCGGTGCAGGAACTGGCGGACAGCGTGCTGGGGGACCTGGCCCCGCAGCAGGCCGGTTTCAATGCCGCCTTCGGCCGGTTGAAGGCCTTTTTCCCCGATAGCCTGGTGCCGCGGATCGTGGCGTACAATTCGGGCTTCAACTATGGGGTGCTGCCCACGGACAGCGTGCTGGGCTTTGGCGTGGAGTGGTTCGTGGGGCAACAAAGCCCGGTGGTGAAGTACCTCTCGCCCGAGATCTTTCCGCAGTACCGCAAGGAACGCATGCGCCCCGAACTGCTGCTGCCCAGCGTGGTGAAGGGCTGGCTGCTGGCGCATTACACGCGTGATACCCGCGGCGAGGACCTGCTGAACAACCTGGTGTCCGTGGGCAAGACCATGGCCTTGTTGGACGCGCTGCTGCCCGATGTGCCGGCCCCGCTCAAGTTCGGGTTCACCGCAGAGCAATTGAAATGGTGCCAGGAACAGGAGTTCAACATCTGGCGCGAAATAGTGGCCAAGGAAATGCTGTACTCAACGGATGCCAAGGTGGTGGGCCGTTTCATGGATGACGGGCCCTTTACGCCGGGCCTTCCACGCGAAAGCCCCGGCAACATCGGCGCCTGGATCGGGTACAGGATGGTGGAAAGCTACCTGAAGGCCAACCCGGGGGTGGACTTCGCTGAATTGTTGGCCATACACGACCCGCAGGCCATTTTGAAAACATACAAGCCGCGCTAAGCACAATGAAGGAATCCGATATCGTGATCAGTGTAACCACGGACGAGAATCATGTGCCCGAGGGCATCGCTTGGTCTGCCCAGGAAGGGGAGAACAAGGGAACGGCCAAGGCCATGCTGCTGAGCCTGTGGGACGCAGAGGAGCTGAACACCCTGCGCATAGACCTTTGGGCGAAGGACATGACCCTGGACGAGATGAAGGCCTTTTTCCACCAGAACATCCTCACCATGGCCGATACGTTCGAGCGGGCCACAAACGAGGACAAGATGGCGGCCCAAATGCGCGACTTCGCCGATTATTTCGCGGAGCACATGCTGCCGGAGCTGAAGAAGAAGTGAGCCCAATGCCCGGCCGGGTGCGCGGAGCGGCATGCAGGAACCCGGCGTTCACGGAAACTCCAACGCGCCTTTCAGCGGTTGAAAAAAGCCGTAAAGCCACGGGTTGCCTTTCCGTACCTTCACTTCCAAAGAGCTGATCCGCGCCTGGTTGCCGCCTTCGTTCCATGCGTACACGCGCAGGTTGGCACCGTGCCCATGGCCCGGTATGTCTGCCAGGGCGATCGCGGAGACCACGGTTACGGCACCACTGCCGGAATAGGATTGGCCACGGTAAAAGATGCTTTCCTCGCCTTGGCGCAACTCGGTGATCAGCTTCAGGCCCTGCCCCTCCGCCGATGCCACGTGCATGATCGCCTCGATCACGTCGTTGTCGTTGCCGGTAATGGCATATAAGGGCTTCTCCAGCAGCAGGCCGTATTCCCTGCCGGTGAGGTCCCACTGCGCCGTGCCGTTGGCGGCAAGGTTATCGCGCCACAAGGGCAGGTTTTCGTCCAGCTTCCAACCTTCCCCCCGAATGGCTTCTGGTGCGGCCAGGCTTTTCCACCGGTGGTCGTGCAACACCACCGGTGGCGCGCTGGTGAACAGCCAGGTCTGGCCCTCGTCCATGTCGTGCCTTTCCGCAAGGAAGGGGAAATAGGCCTGCACCTGTGCCATGCGCTCGGGGTCGGGCGAAGGCGTGGTGCCGAGGAAAACGCTGGACAGCCGCGGGTCGCGCAGCACACTGTCCACCCAAGCCGCTGGCCGGTTCCGTAGGTTCAAGTACCGCACATCGGCCGGCCGGGCGCCCCAATGGTTGAAATAGAAGGCCATCACATTGTCCGGCGCATCGGTGATGGCGAGTTGACCGGGATCTTGTTGGGCCTGCAAGATCCCGCGCGCAATGGCCTCGTACTTCGATCGGTAGAAGATCTCGTAATGCGCACGATCGGTGATCAAGGTGAGGACCGACACAGCGCTGATGCCCACCACCACCGGCCAGGCCCAGATCTTCGGCAAATGGCGCAACCCGGCGAACAGGCCGATCAGCAGGTAGGGGAAGGAGAACAGGACGGTGGAATATTGGAGCACCGGGGAGCGCCAAATGGAATAGGCGTAGCCCACGGCCAAGGGGAGCAGGCCCCACGCCAGGGTGATGGCCCATACCGGTGCCATGCTGCCCTTGTGGCGGATGCGCAGCGCGGCGGAAACAGCGGCCAGCAGAAGCCATACCGCGGCGAAAAGCCAGGTGCAGTGGGCCAGCCACCACAGGTATTCCGGGATCCACCGGGCGGTGGGGGCGGCCAACCAGAGGTCCAGGCCCCTTTGCCCGAGCTGCCCCAGGAACAGCGGCACGTTGGGCAGGTACAGGAGCACCACCAGGCCGCAGGCCAGCAGGAATGGTTTGCGCCGCTCTTTTTCCAGCAGAAAGAAACCGGTGCTGCACATGATGAAGGCGAGCATCAGCGCGAAATGGTGCGTGTAGGCGGAAAGCACGGCCCCGATGACCACGCCGGCCAAGGGTTTTAGGCCGCCCTTGCCCACATAGCGTGTCAGTTGGTCGGCCAGTAGCGCCGTGGTGAAAAGGCCCGCGGCGTACGGCCGGGCGATCTGCCCGTACATGACCATGTACTGCATGGTGGCCAGCAGCGCGGTGGTGATCAGGGCAACCTGTGCTCCGGCCCATGCATGGGCGAAACGGTAAAGGAAGAACAAGGCGGCCACCGACATCACCAGGAAGGGGAGCTTCACCGCTGCCTCGCCCATGCCGAAGAGCCGGGTCCACAGCCATTCGAACACCTGCACGCCCGGTGGGTGCGTGTCCAGTGCTGCCACGCCCGTGCGTAGGGTCTCGCCCAGGCCGGGATAGATGCGGATCAGCGCACTGAGTTCGTCGTGGGTGTATGGGATCTCGGGGAGTTTCCACGCCCGCAGCACCAGGGCCAGCAACATCAGCAGGGCCAGGGCGGTGCGTTCAATGGGCGTGCCGGGCAGCCCGCTTTCCGCGGCCGCGGCGAGCCTGGAGCGCCAATCCGCGTTGTTCATCGCCCGCGGTCCATGTCACGTTTCAGGTCCTTGGCCTTAATGCTCTCGCGCTTGTCGTAGGTCTTTTTCCCCTTGGCCAGCGCGATCTCCACCTTCACCATGCCATTCTTCGCGAAGTAGGCGCGTACCGGCACCAGCGTTATGCCTTGGTCCTTCAGCTTGCGCTGGAGCTTGTTCATTTCCTTGCGGTGCAGCAGCAGCTTGCGGTCGCGCACCGGTTCATGGGCGAAGTTCTTGGCCTTTTCGTAAGGCTGGATGGCCATGTTTCGCAGATACAGCTCCTCGCCGATGAAGGTGCAGAACGCCTCGGTGATGCTGGCATTCCCCGCGCGGATGCTTTTCACCTCGCTGCCCACCAGCACCACACCGCACTCGAACGTTTCAAGGAAGAAATAATCGAACGCGGCCCGGCGGTTCTTGATCTCGGGCATGACGGGTGCGGCCATGGTGCGAAGATGCGAACGATGCGCCTCAACTGTTCGCGCCCGGCCCGCCGGTCCATTCGATCGCGTCGGGCAACAGCTTTATGCGGCGCGCCTTGTACAAGGCGCCCACGGCCTGTTTGAAGGCCTTCTTGCTCAACCCGAAAGCGGACCGGATTTCCTGCGGGCTGCTTTTGTCGGTGTAGGGAAGCCTGCCGCCGCTGGCTTGCAGTTTTTCCGCCAGCAATTGCACGTTGGCATCGTTGTAGTGCTGGTAGCCCAAGGGCTGCACGCTGATGTCCAGCTTATGGTCGGGCCGTATGTGCTTGATGTAGGCGTTGAACCGGTCGCCCGCGCGGATGTCGCGGTGCACGTCGCTGTGGTGCAGCAGCCCCCGGTGCTTGCCGTTCACCGCCACCGACCAGCCTAGTTCGCTGCGGTGGTAGGGGATCACCTGCACTTCGTCGCCTTCGGCCACCTGCAATTCGCTGTTGTCCAGGAAGCGGTCGATGCGCGAACTGCCGTAGAGCCGGTCGGTCTTGCGGTCCAGCGCCATGTACACCACGTAGCTGCGGCCTGCCTGCATGCGCTCCTGTTGCTCGGCGAAGGGAACCAGCAGGTCCTTTTCCAGGCCGATCCGGGCGAAGGCGCCGGTGCGGTTGACGGCGGTAATGGGCAACAGGGCCAGTTGGCCCGGCAGCAAGGCCGGCCGCTGGGTGGTGGCCACCTGCCGATCCTCGGAGTCGCGGTAAACGAACACTTCCATGGGGTCGCCGATGCGGAAGTCGGGCGGAACGTATTTGTTGGGCAACAGCACCTCGTTGCCGTCAGCATCGGCCAGGTACAGGCCCATGGGCGCCTGGCGCCGCACCGCAAGGGTTTGTATGTGGCCGGTCCTGATCACTTTTCTGCGGTGCTTTCCTCTTCTTCCTGCCCGTCGGTGGTTTCCTTCTTGAAAATACTGCCGATGGTCTTGCCGATCTTCTGCACGGCATCGATGCCGATGTGGAGCGGTTCGGCAGAAATGCCGGAGTAATCCTCAATACCGTGGTAGTCGCTGTACTGTTGCGGGTACACCACCACGCGGTTGTTGGTGGCGAAATACTTCTCCAGCTTGGGCGGCACCTTTTCCAGCTCGCTCATGAAGGAGGCGGCACCGCGGCGGGCGGACACAAGGATGAAGACATCCGTTTCGCGGACGCTGCGCGAAAGGATCAGGAAATCCTCCCATTCATCGAACGGCACCACCGACAGCGGTGCGGTGGACTTCAGGCGCTCCATGGCCTTCATCACGGCCTTGCCGGTGGTGGCGTTGCAGTGCATGATCAGCGGCACGGTGAGTTCCTGCGCCAACTGCGCCACCTTGGCCACCCACAGCTCGAAGCCTTTTTCGTACTCGGCCAAGGGCGGCACGGCACAAACGATCCGCTTGTGGGCCACCAGGGGCTGCTCGAAATGCCCCACGAACACGGTCTTGTCCACGTTCTGGAGGATCACATCGAGCTTGTCGCCGAGGTAGCGGTCGAAGAAGCCTGTTTTTTGCGGCCAGCCCAGCACGATGATGTCGGACATGAGCTCGCGTGACATGCGCAGTATGCCGCTGGCCACGTTGTGGTCTATGGTCGTCACCACTTTCAGCTTCGTTTCCGAGGCGGCGGCCTGGCGCACGTAGGCATCGAGCTTGTTGCGCGCCTTCAGGATGTTCATTTCCGCCTCGGCGTTGTTGGACACCACGGTGAGCACGGAGATGGGGTTGGGCGAACGCTTGTCCTTGATGTAGATGGCGAACTCCATGAGTTTCTCCATCATGGCCGTGGTGGGGCTGGGCACCAGGATGTGCTCGGTGGGCTGGCCATTGGCGGGCACCAGGTCCGAGCCGTCGTCGGGTGTTTCCTGAATGATCTTCTTGGCCGCTTTTTCCGTGGCGAACGAGGCCACCATGCAGGTGATGAGGATCAGCAGGATGGTGCCGTTGAGGATGGCGTCGTCGAGGATGTTCTCGCGGTAGCCCACCAGGATCACGGCCAGGGTGGCGGCGGCGTGGGCGCCGCTGAGGCCGAAGATCAACCCGCGCTGCGCGTTGCTGAATTTGAAGGTGACCTGGGTGAGCCAGGCGGCCAGCCATTTGCCGGTGATGGCCACCACCGAAAGCGTGCCGGCCACGATCAGGGCCATGGGGCCGTGGGTAAGCACGCTCACGTCCACCAGCATGCCCACGCTGATCAGGAAGAAGGGGATGAAAAGCGAATTGCCGATGAACTCAATGCGGTTCATCAGGGCCGAGGAATGTGGGATCAACTTGTTCAGGGCAAGGCCCGCCACGAAGGCGCCGATGATGGCCTCCACCCCCGCCAGCTCCGCCAGGAAGGCCGCGAGGAACACCACGGTGAGCACGAAGATGTAGTGCGAGTGCTTCTCATTCTCCAGCTTGCGGAAGAACCACTTCGCCACCGGCGGGATCACCAGGAACATGATGGCGGAGAATACCGCCAGTGAAATGCCCAGCTTCACCCAGAAATCGCCATCCAGCGTGCCCTGGCTGCTGCCGATGATCACCGCCAGGATGATCAGCACGGCCGTGTCCGTGAGGATGGTGCCCCCAACGGTCACCGCCACGGCCTGGTTCTTCGAAACGCCCAGCCGGCTTACAATGGGGTAGGCCACCAAGGTGTGCGTGGCGAACATGCTGGCGGTAAGGAAGGCCGCATTGAAATCGTAGCCGAGCAGGAAGTGGCACACCGGATAGCCCACCGCCAACGGGATGGCGAAGGTGAACAGGCCGAAGACCAGGCTTTTGTTGCGGTTGGCCTTGAACTCGTTGAGGTCCAGCTCCAGGCCCGCGATGAACATGATGTAGAGCAGGCCGATGGTGGAGAAGAGGTCGATCGCCGAGTTCTTGTCCAACAGGTGTATGCCATAGGGGCCGATGATCACCCCGGAAATGATCAGGCCGATAATGCCCGGGATGTTCAAACGCTTGAGCAGGATCGGCGAGAGCAGGATGATCGTCAGGATCAACGCGAAAACAAGCACCGGGTTCTGCAGCGGCAAATGGAAATGGCGCAGGATGGGGTCGAGGTATTCACTCACGATCGGGGAGGTATGTTGGGTTGCGCCAAGGCCGCGGCGGGGATGGCGTGCTTAGGGGTGTAAATATAGTTTGGCCCTTTTGGGCCTCTTGGCCGGATGGGCCGCTGCCGGCGGGCCTAAAGGGAAAGGCAACCGCGGAAGCCACGGGCCGCGTAGTACGATTGCGCGCCGTTGTGGTACACGAAAACGCGGCCATAGCGGCGATCGCCGAAAATGGCCCCGCCCTGGGCCCGGACCTCGTCCGGTGTTTTCAACCAACTGGAGGTCTTTTGGTCGAACATGCCATACTGCTGAAGCTGGTAGTACTGGTCCTCGGTGAGCAGTTCGATGCCTATGGCCGCTGCCTGTTCCACGGCATTGCCGGCAGGCCGGTGCTCCTTGCGCGAAAGCCAGCCCGCGTGGTCGTAGCAAAGGCTCCGGCGGCCCGCAGGCGATTCCGGCGAGCAATCGATGTACACGACCTGCCCTTCGTGCCCGTCCAGCTCCACCACATCGGGTTCGCCGCCGCTTTGCTCCATGGCCAATAAGGCATGCAGCTTGGCCGGGTGGGCCTTCAACCGGCCTTCCACCGTTTTCCATTCGGTGCGCGGATGCCTGGCGGCGTGCGCGGTGAATCGCCTTTTCAATACTTCAAGCAGCTTCGTGTTGTCCAATACCTGCATGTTCCGGTTGCGTTTTTGTGCACCGAATGTACTCGTCATGTGCCCTGGCCCCGCGATCCAGCATCGCCCTGCCGGGCCTATCCGAATTTGAAGGAGGTCATGGTAAGCGAGCCGGCCACGGACTTGTCGTTGAACACGGCCACTTCGTCTCGGGCATCCTTCAATGCCATAGTGTACAACAGCGGCAGGAAATGTTCCGGAGTGGGTATGGCCAGGTCAAAGGCGCGGCCTTGCGCCCTGAAATCGATCAGGGGCCGGCTGTCGCCGGCAAGTACGAGCTGTTTCATGCGTTCGTTGGCTTCCTCGGCCCAGTCGAAGGCAAAGGGCTCGCCGTGCAGCTTGTCCCAGGCCACCAGGCCCAGGTTGTGCACGATGTTCCCGCTTCCGATGATCAGCACCCCTTTATTGCGTAGGGCCGCCAATTCCTGCGCCAGCCCAAAATGGCGGTGTGGAGGCAAGGTGTGGTCGAGGCTGAGCTGCACCACGGGCACGTCCGCATCGGGGTACAGGTGCCTGATCACGCTCCAGGCCCCATGGTCCAGGCCCCATTTGTGGTCAAGCGCCACATCGCTGGTGCGCACCATTTGTTTCAGCGCCCCAGCCAACTCGGGACTGCCGGGCGCGGGGTATTGCACCTCTGAGAGCGCCTTCGGGAAACCCCGGAAATCGTGTATGGTGGGCGGTTGCGGCATCGCTGTCACCATGGTGCCGCGGGTTTCCCAGTGGGCCGAGATGCAGAGGATGGCCTTCGGCTTTTCCAGCTCGTTGCCCAGCCGCTTGAAACTTTTGGTGAATGCATTGTCCTCGATGGCGTTCATGGGACTTCCATGGCCGAGGAAAAGCACCGGCATTTTGCTTGTGTTGCCCAAGGAGCCGGCGAACTTGGCCAGGGCGTGCAGGTTCATTGTTTTTGCTGCCAATGGCGCCAGGGCCATCAGCCTTAAGAATTTGTGTCGTTCCATGGAAATAATCGTGAAGATACGGGTGTGCGCCGTCACTTCACCACCAGCACGGGCACGTTCACGCGGTGGCGCACGGCATCCACGGTGGCACCGAGGAAAAGGTCCTTCAACCCGCGGTGGCCATGCGAGCCCATCACCAGCAGCCCGGCGCCGCTCTTGTTCACCAGTTCGGGTATGGCCACCACGGGGCTGCCGTGGCCGATGGCCGCCCGTGCATCGTAACCCGCGTCGCGGAGCTTACCGGCATACTGCTCCAGGTTGTTCGCATCGTCCACGGCCTCGCGGTCGCCGGTTAATTTGCCCAGGTACCGCGCTGCGGCGCTTTCGGTCACGTGCAACAACAGGTACGCCGCCTGCCTGCCGCCCTGGGCAATGGCGGCGTTGATCACCTTTTCATCCAGCGGCCTGAATTCCACGGTAATGGCGATGAGCTTGGGCGGTGCCACGGCGCTCAGCCGCAGGTCGGGCATTTCGGCATCGATGTGGCCATGCGCGGCCTTCCAGCGGGCGAAGAAGGGTTTTATGGTGATGTACGCCAGCAGTACCGCCGCCAGCACCGTCACCGGTATGGCCAGGTATTTCACCCAGGGCACATGCGGGCCCCCACTATGCAGCCAGCCACCGATCTCATCCACCACCAGCATGGCGTTCAGCAGCACGATCATGAGTGCCACGCCCCACGCCAATGCCTGTGTCCACGGCTTGATCACCCATTCGCCCATGCGGTGCTTGTCCGAGGTGAAATGGATCAGCGGGATCACGGCAAAGCCGAGCTGAAGGCTCAGCACCACTTGGCTGAACACGAGCAGCTGGCCCAAGGATTCCTCACCGAACCAGAGAATGCTGATGATGGCGGGCACAATGGCCAAAAGCCGGGTGATCAGCCGCCGCAGCCATGGCCGGATGCGCAGGTTGAGGTAGCCCTCCATGACGATCTGCCCGGCCAGGGTGCCGGTTATGGTGCTGCTCTGGCCGGCGCCGATCAGGGCCAGGGCGAACAGCGCGGGGGCCAGGTCGCCGAAGATCTCGCCCAGCAATTGGTGCGCCTGATCGATCTCCACCACATCGAAATGGCCTGCGGTGTGGAAAGCCGCAGCGGCCAGCACCAAGATGGCGGCATTGACGAAGAACGCAAGGTTGAGCGCGATGGCGGTATCGAAGAAGTTGAAGCGGATGGCCTCGCGCATGCCCGCCCGCGTGCGCTCGTAACGCCGCGTTTGCACCAGCGAGCTGTGCAGGTACAGGTTGTGCGGCATTACCGTGGCACCGATGATGCCGATGGCGATGTACAGTTCCTTGCCGGACAAGGCCGAGGGCACCAGGCCCGCCAACACTTCCGCCGGCCGCGGCTGGGCAATGAACATTTCCACCAGGAAGGCCGTGCCGATCAGGCCCACCATGCCCACGATGAAAGCCTCCATCCACCGCATGCCCTTGTTCAGGAGCAACAGGATCAGCAGCGTATCCAGCCCGGAGATGATCACGCCCCAGGCCAGGGGCAGGCCAAGCAGCAGGTTGAGGCCGATGGCCAACCCGATCACCTCGGCCAGGTCGCAGGCGGCGATGGCGATCTCGGCCAGCACGTACAACGGCATGTTTACCACGGCGGGGTAGGTGTGGCGGCTGGCCTGCGCCAGATCGAGGCCGCGCACGATGCCCAGGCGCGCGCTGAGGCTTTGCAGCAACAGCGCCATAAGGTTGCTCATCAGCAGCACCCACAGCAGCTTGTAACCGAAGGCGCTGCCCCCGGCAATGTCGGTGGCCCAGTTGCCGGGGTCCATGTAGCCCACGCTGATCAGGTACGCCGGGCCGAGGAAGGCGAAAATGCGCCGCCAACCCTTGGCCTTCGGGATCTCCACGCTGGAGTGCACCTCGCCCAGCGAACGGCTATACGGCATGTGGCGTTGGTTTTTTCGCGGGTTCAACCAGCAAATGGCCCGCAACCTGTGCCGAAAGCAGCACCAATGCATGGCCCGCACCGCGCAGCTCCATGCTGCCGTCAAAGGCATGCACCGCCTCCACCGTGTACACATCGCCTATGCGCATGCCCTTGCGGTCCAGCAATTGCAGCAATTGGTCGTTCCCTTGGTGCACCGCCACCAGGCGCACCGTTTTCCCGGTGGCCACCTCGCCCAGCGGCCCGGCCGCACGTTCGGGCAGCCGGCCGCGGCGGTCGGGTATGGGGTCGCCGTGCGGGTCGAACAGCGGGTCGCCGAGGAAATGGGCCAAACGGTCGGTGAGCACGGCGCTTTGCACATGCTCGAGCTGCTCGGCCAGCTCGTGCACTTCATCCCAGCCGAACTGCAGGTGCTGTACCAGGAAGGTTTCCCACAACCGGTGCTTGCGCACGAGTTTCAATGCCTCGGCCCGGCCTTTGGGCGTGAGCTTCACGCCATAGTACGGCTCGTGCTTCAACAAGCCCTTTTCAGCCAGCTTCTTCAACATCACCGTTACGCTGCTGGGGCGTATGCCCAGGCGGTCGGCCACGTCCTTGGTGCCGGCGGGGGCACCCTCATCTTGCAGCCGGTGCACGGCCTTTATGTGGTCCTCCTCGCTACGGCTCAACATGGGGCAAAATTCAAATTGGGCATATCCAAATATCGGGCATCCTCATGCCCACGTCGGCAGGCCGGGTGAAGCTCTTTCCCGGCACGGGGCAAAGTTAACCACCTTTCAAATGAAAATTAGGGCCGACTAAAAAATACTTTCTTTGCGCCATGGAAAAAGCAGCGTTCACCGCTTTCGCCGTGATGCTTGCCTGGTCGGTGCCGGCAACGGCGCAACAGGCTTGGGTGGCCGGGCAGGTAATGGATGGGAATGGCCCGGTTTCCTTTGCCAACGTGGCCGTGGAGGGCACACGTGCGGCCACGGCCAGCGATGGGGAGGGCAGGTTCGTCCTGGCGCTGGATGCTCCCGGCACCTATACGCTTGTTGTCGCATCCTTGGCGCATGAACGGTACACCAAGCAGTTCACGGTTGCCGACGGTGAGCGCAAGGAGCTTGGCCAGTTGGGGATCGGGTCCAACACACGGGCCCTCGACGCGGTCGTGGTAACGGGCGGCCCCAGGCCCATGCGCCGGTCCGATAGCCCAATTGCCGTGGAAGTGATCACGCCGGCCCTGTTCCGCAAGAATCCGGTGCCCACGCTACTTGATGCCTTGGGCATGGTGAATGGTGTGCGGCCCCAGATCAATTGCAGCGTTTGCAGTACGGGCGATATTCATATCAACGGCATGGAAGGCCCCTATACTTTGGTGCTGATCGATGGCATGCCCATCGTAAGCGGGCTCAGTTCGGTCTACGGCCTCAGTGGCATCCCCACCAGCTTGATCGAGCAGGTGGAAGTGGTGAAGGGGCCGGGTTCCGCGCTGTACGGCAGCGAGGCCATGGGCGGGGTGATCAATGTGGTCACCCAGGATCCGGCCCTCGCTCCTAAAGCCGCTGCCGACCTGATGGCAACCACATGGAATGAGTACAGCATGGACCTCGGCGCGAGGCTGGGGAACGAGAAGGTTGCGGACCTGTTGGGCATAAGCTTGTTCCAATATGGTGACCCGCGCGACAACAACGGGGATGGATTCACGGATGCCACGTTGCAGGAACGCTTTTCCGTATTCAACAAACTACGGTTCAGGCGACCGATGCGCCGTGTGGCGGATGTGGCAGGCCGGTACGTGCACGAAGACCGTTGGGGCGGCCAAATGGAATGGAACCCCGGCTTTGCCGGAAGCGACAGCATTTACGGGGAGTACATACGAACGCGCCGTTGGGAGGTGATCGGGCAATATCAACTGCCCACCAAGGCAGAAGTGGTCCTCCAGTTCAGCGCCAATGGGCACGAACAACGTTCGTTCTATGGTGAAACGGCCTACAATGCCGGACAGCACGTCCATTTCGGGCAACTGCATTGGAACAAGCGCGTGGGCATGCGGCAC
The DNA here is from genome assembly GCA_044507815.1 of Flavobacteriales bacterium. Taxonomy (GTDB): domain Bacteria; phylum Bacteroidota; class Bacteroidia; order Flavobacteriales_F; family PHOS-HE28; genus PHOS-HE28. Next base: position 234,116 of record JBIQIX010000001.1, read on the forward strand.
AGTTTGCTCAGCGGCCTGTCCATCCGGTATACTCGGTATGATGATGATACGCCTGCAACCTTTGATGCCCGTACCGGCCGCAATGCCCCTTCAACGCGCCTGTTGCCGGGTGTTTTCGTGCAGGATGAATGGACGCTGTCCGAAGCGCACAAGCTGCTTTTGGGCATGCGCGCGGATCATGACCGCGACCATGGTTGGGTGGCTTCGCCAAGGCTGGCCTACAAATGGAACCCAAGTGGCCGGTGGGCGGTGCGGGCCAACTTCGGCACGGGCTTCCGTGTGGTGAACCTGTTCACCGAGGAACATGCCGCGCTGTCCGGTTCGCGGCAGGTGGTGGTCGTCGAACGCCTCAGGCCGGAACGGTCGTTGAACGGGATGTTGAATGTTGTGCGCAAATGGCCGGGGGAGAAATGGTTCCTCGGGCTGGACGGTTCGGTCTTTCATTCCTATTACCACAACCAGATCCTGCCCGACTATACCACGGACCAAGCGCTGATCATCTATTCCAACCTGAATGGGCATGCTGTTTCACGGGGTGCGAGCCTGAACGTGGAGGTCCGTGCCGGGGGCCGCTTGAACATGTTGGCAGGCGCCACCGTGCTGGAAGGATACAGCAGGCGGGAGGGCCAGCGGCAGCAGCTCTACTTCGCCCCCCGTTGGTCAGGGAATTATGCGATCAGCTATAGCCTGCCGAAGGAATGGTCCGTGGACCTGACCGGCCAAATGGTGGGGCCGATGCGGCTTCCGGTACAGCCGTTCGACCATCGTCCGGAGTATTCCCCGCGGCATGCCCTGCTCAATATTCAGCTCAAGCATCGGTTGAACACGCAATGGGAAGTGTACGGTGGCGTGAAGAACCTGTTGGACTTCGTGCCGGCCGATCCCCTGATGCGCCCGTTCGACCCCTTCGACAAGCAGGTGGATGATCCGGTCGCGAATCCACATGGCCACGTGTTTGACCCATCGTATTCCTATGCGCCCTTGCAGGGTATAAGGGGCTTCGTGGGCGTGCGATGGGTCCTGGACCGATAAAGAAGCCCTTCCACATTAGCCGATGGTACGCGGCCGGGCGGCGGTGCTGCCTACCATCAGCTTCACCACCAGCACCGTGGCCAGCATGCCCAGCACGGGAAGCCACGATCCGCCAAGGTCGAACAGGCTGCCGGCGATGAAGGGCCCTGCGGCCGCGATCAAGTACCCCACCGACTGCACCATGCCCGAGAGTTCGGTGGCGGTGGCCGCATCGGCCGCGCGCGCACCGATCATGAACAGCGACAGGCTGAAGGCACCGCCCAGGCTCAGCCCCAACAGCGTGATCCACACGGCCATTCCGCCCATGCCGGGCAACGCCAGGCCCAGCAGGGCCACCGCCTCCATGGCCACCACGGTGCGCACGATCGTCCGTTGGTCGCGGCGTTTGGCGGCCCACAGCGGAATGGCCAATGAGCCCATCGCACTGGTGATCTGGGAAAGGGAAAGCATCCATCCCGCATAATGTGCAGTATGCCCGGCGGCCTGCACCATATCGGGCAGCCAGGCCAGGAAAACGTAGAAGGTAAGCGATTGCAGGCCCATGAACAGCGCCACGGCCCATGCGATGCGCGAGCGCCCCACATGGCGCATGGCGGCCATGAAGCTCCGCCCGGCGCCGGTGCGGGGCAGTCGCTTGAGCTGGGGCAGCCAAAGCAGCCAGGCCGCCGCGGCCAGCAGCGCCCAACTGGCCAATGAGCCGCGCCAACCCCAGGCCCAAGCGGCCAAGGGAACGCTGAAGCCCGCTGCCAATGAGGCCCCTACGCTCATGGCGCTGGAGTAAAGGCTGGTCATGGTGCCGTAATGCCTTCCGAAATTCTCCTTCACCAAACTGGGCATCAGCACATTGGCCAGCGCGATGGCAATGCCCAGCAGCAGGGTGCCGGTAAGCAGCATGGCCACCGTGGGCCCCGAGCGCAGCAGGATGCCCGTGGCCAGCAGCGCCATGGCCCAGCTCAAGGTGGCGCCCGTGCCAATGCGCCGGGTAAGCACGGGGGTGAGGGTGGAAATGCCGGCAAACGCCAGCAGGGGCAGGGTGGTGAGCAGGCCAAGCAGCGCGCTGGAAAGCCCCAGATCCTCGCGCACGGTATCGGCCAATGGGCCCAGCGCAGCCATGGAAGCGCGCAGGTTGAAGGCGATGAGCAACGTGCCCGCCGCCAGCAGCGGTGCGCCCATGAACGATGGTGAACCCGTTTGCTTCGGCATGCGGCAGGGGCGCCGAAGGTACTTTTGGCCGCCATGTACAAGCTGCTCCGCCCGCTGTTATTCAGCCTTTCGCCCGAGCGTGCCCACCATTTCACCTTCAACCTCCTCGAAGCCGCCAAGCGAATTCCCGGGGCGCTGGCGCTTGTGGGCGGGAAACGGCCCCAGGCGCATGCGGCGGTACAGGTCATGGGACTGCACTTTCCCGGGCCGGTGGGCCTGGCGGCCGGCATGGACAAGGACGCCAAGCATGTGGATGCCTTGGCACGCATCGGTTTCGGCCATGTGGAAGTGGGCACCCTAACGCCCGTGGCACAGCCAGGGAATGAGCGTCCCCGCCTCTTCCGCCTCAAGGCCGACCATGCCCTGATCAACCGCATGGGCTTCAACAACGGCGGCGTGCAGGCCGCGGTACAACGCTTGCGGAAACGCGCCCCCGGCATTGTGGTGGGGGGCAACATCGGCAAGAACAAAGTGACGCCGAATGAGCGGGCCATCGACGATTACGTGAAGTGCTTCGAAGCACTGCACCCGGTGGTGGACTATTTCACGGTGAACGTGAGCAGCCCCAATACCCCCGGCCTGCGCGCCTTGCAGGAGAAAGGGCCGCTGCTGGAGATCCTGCAGGAACTGAAAAGGCGCGATGCCTCGAAGACCGTGCAACGCCCCATCCTGCTGAAGATCGCCCCGGACCTGACGGATGAACAGTTGGACGACATTGTTGCCGTGGTGAAGGAAAGCGGCATTGCCGGCGTGATCGCCACCAACACCACCATCGCGCGTGCAAGGTTGAAGATGCCAAAGCCGGAATTGGACGCTATTGGGGCAGGTGGATTGAGCGGCCCGCCGGTGCGGGCACGAAGCACCGAGGTGGTGAGGTACCTGCGGGCTCGGCTGCCCAAGCCCGTGGTCATCATCGGCGTGGGCGGCATCGATAGCGCAGAAGCCGCCATGGAAAAACTGGATGCGGGCGCGGACCTGCTGCAGGTGTACACCGGATTGGTCTATGAAGGGCCGGGGCTGCTGGAGCGGATCAATGCGGCCTACGCTGCGCTACGGCTAACAAAGGGGAACCACGGATGAACATGGATGAACACGGATTCCAGGGTTTTACCATGGATGAACATGGATGGACACGGATCCGTGGTTGGCATCCATTCGCCGCCAAGCGGCTAAAAGATCCGTGGTCATCGGTGGGTATCCGTGGTTCGCACTCAATCCGCCGCCAGGCGGATAAATTCGACAAGCCAAATAAAAATCCGTGGTTGCCATGACTGAAGTGAAACTCATCGAATGCCCCCGCGATGCCATGCAGGGCATCCACCCATTCATCCCCACCCACGTGAAGGTGGATTACCTCAATGGCCTGCTGCGCGTGGGCTTCGACACCATTGATATCGGCAGCTTTGTAAGTCCCAAGGCCATTCCTCAACTGGCGGACACGGCCGAGGTGCTTGCACGCATCGACATGTCGGCCACCAAGAGCAAGTTGCTGGTGATCGTGGCCAACGAACGCGGCGCGGAAGAGGCCGTGAAGCATGAAAACGTGGCCTATCTCGGTTATCCGTTCAGCATCAGCGAAACCTTCCAGCAGCGCAACACCAACACCAGCATCGAGGGCAGTTGGGCGCGCACCGCGCACATCGCGGAAACCGCGCGCAAGGCGGGAAAGGAGCTGGTGGTGTACATCAGCATGGCCTTCGGCAACCCGTACGGCGATCCATGGAATGAGGACATCGCCATGCAATGGACCGACCGCCTGGTGAATGAGCTCGGCGTGCGCATCATCGCCCTCAGCGACACCGTGGGCGTGGCCAGGCCGGAAGACATTTCTGCCATGTTCAGCGCGCTGATCCCCGCCATGCCCCAGGTGGAGTTCGGTGCGCATTTGCACGCCCGCCCGAACAACTGGAAGCCCAAGACCGATGCGGCCTGGGATGCGGGCTGCCGCCGGTTCGACGGTGCGCTCAAGGGCTACGGCGGCTGCCCCATGGCCGAGGACGACCTGGTGGGCAACTTGGCGATGGAAGCTTTTGTGAAGGATCTGGAGCAACGCGGTGTGCGTACCGGGCTGGACCTAGAACGGTTGCGGAGGAGCGTGTCCGAGGCGGGGACGGTTTTCCCGTAATACTTGGTGTGTGGCACAGGAAAGATGTAGGGGAGCTTCCCCCTGTGCAGGCGGCTTTATGATCGTAACTGGCCCTTGTGCTATTTGAACTAATTCACACGGTATCCGATACATTGTATGGACCAGCCTTGATTGGTACCCTCCAATTCCTATCTTGCGTCTTGTGATGGCTGCCATGCGTTATACCATATTGAGTTGGATCTTGAACCTCTGTTTGGTTCAATGCACCGCGCAGACCGGTGCTGGCATAGTCACACCCACGCATGGACAAAGTCTCTTGGAACGATATGCCAACTGGCCCGAGGTATACATGCTGCATCAGCAGCAGGCATTGTTTAGCCCCACGCTCACCCCGTTCGGCTGGCAGGAAAACCCGGCGGTCACTTCCTTGAAAGAGCAGCTCATGCGTCCCCGCAAGCCCACCATGGCCGAAGAGGTCGCTCAACGGCAGCAGCAAGCCGCCTTCCCGCCGCAACCGGCGGACCCCAATGCCACCAACGCCAGCCGGAACCCGTGGAACACCCAAGCCCTGCGGAACCCGAACGACGAACTGCGGGAACTGGCCGCAAACCTCAACGCGGTGGCCACGGTCAATGACCGCATGGACCGCTCGGGTTACTACGCCACGCAAGCGTACAAGGAAGACCTCCAACGGTACCAGGCCGCCTTCAACCAACTGCAGGACATGCTGGAAGGCCGGGCGGCCCTGTCCATTGCCGATGCCCGCTACATCGTGGAGTCGGCCTATGGCGGCCTGCCCATGGACCATCAGGCGTACAAGGCCGAGATCGATCGCTCCGCCAACTTCATCCGGCAATGGATGCACGAGAACGGCATGGACGGCCGGAACCCTGATGCCGTCAACCTGGCCATCCAGAAATTCATGGGCGATAGCCTCACCATTCGGAACGGCAAAGGCATGGACCGCTCGCGGACGGCGGGGCTTCCCACGATGCACGTGCCTTTCAAGTACGACTACATCGACTGCCGGGCCGTTGAGGACCTGCACAACCATTTCCTCACCAAGACCCTGGCCACCGGCACCGGCCAGTGCCTCACCCTGCCCTATGTCTACCTCGTCCTGGCCGAGGCCCTGGGCGTTGAGGCCCACCTTTCCTTCATGCCGCAGCATGCCTTCATCAAGTACCGCAACAGCAAGGGCGTCATGGAGAACTACGAGACTACGGTGGACTGGCACATGAGCGACAATGAGTACATGGAAAGGATGCCCGTGATGTCATCCGCACTGGCCAAAGGGATCTATCTTCAACCCCTGAGCAGGGAGCAAACCGTTGCATCCATGATGATCGACCTCGCGGATTGCTATTACCGGGAACATTGGGTGGCCGACGGTGCCTTCATGGAGCAGTGCATCGACCATGCCATGCCTTGGTTCAAGAACGGCGAAGGCAACCGGGAGGGATTGTTGCTCCGCAATCTCGTGCGGGCCTCGCAGTTGGACAGGGTGCTGCAGAAGCAGGGCATAGTTGACCTGGGGCAGATCGCGGGGAACCCGGAGGCGGAACGCGCATACCGCGCTTTCCGCGCGAGCGCGGATCGTATATCCGAGCTCGGCATCCAGGATTTTCCGGAAGAGGTGTACAATGTCATGCTGGAAGAGCATGATGCGCGGGGGCGATTACAACAAGCCCAAGGAATAGATACAAAAGCCGCCCGTTCCCTTTTCATTCCTGCAACAAACCCCGCCCACCGATGAAGGCCGTCCGCGCCCCGCTCCTGTGTCTCGCCCTGCTGGCCACCACCGCCACATTCGCGGGCCCGGACACGCTTTTCCAACAGGCCTATGCCGAACTGCAGGGCATGCTGGAAGGCAACCAACCCGCCAGCTTTGAGCGGGCGGTGTACATATCCGAGGCCGCCTACTTGGACGACACGATCGGATATGACAATTTCCGGTCCACGCTGGATGCCTACCAGTACTTCATCGGGCAGTTGGCCAAGGCGAACGACGGCTCGGACACCATGGACTTCCGCGTGCCGGTACCCCGCACCGGCCGCTTGGACATCCGCACCTTGAAGCATACCGAGGGGGAGAAGCGGGCGCTCTACCGCAACGTGCTGCACAACTGGGCCATCTTCGCCTTCCTCACCGACACCACCCGGTTCTGGGGCTTTGAGCACCTGCCCCTCGGCTACCAGTATGCCGACCCCTTCGGCATGCGGGACTGGCGCAATTCACAGGTGACCAACCTCCTTTTCGGCAAGGAGCGCAAGGGCAACTGCTTCGCGCTGGTGGCGCTGTACAAGATCCTTGCGGACCGCCTGCACAGCGGGGCCTATATCTGCACGGCGCCGCAGCACATCTACATCCAGCACCAGGACCATAAGGGCGACTGGTACAACGTGGAACTGGCCACCGGCACGCACCCCGGCGACGGATCCATCAAGACCCTGACCTACACGTGGAACGAGGGCATCACGAGCGGCATCGCCCTGCGGCGGCTCAAGGAGGAGAGGCAGAACATTGCATTGTGCTTGGTGAACCTGGGCATGGGCCATCAGCACAAATTTGCCAAGCAAGGCGATGCGTTCGCGCTGCAATGCGCCGACCTTGCACTGAAGCACGACCCGAAGAACCTCAACGCCATGCTGCTGCGCCAGCAGGTGCTGGAAGAGCGGGTGGCCGTGTATGCTGCGGGGAAGAACCTCACGAAGGTTGAGCAGCTGCGGAAGACTCCTGCTTTCCCGCAACTGGAAGAGCAAGTGGTGCAGTTGAACGCACTGGGCTACCACCCGATGCCGCGCTACATGCAGGAGATCATCCTGGCTGAATTGGGGCACAGCGACAGGGGGCCGTATATCACCAAGAACCGCACGCCCGATCCCTTCCCCAGCCTCAAGAACGCGCCCCCCGAGGACAAGCGGTACTCCACGCTCTCGCTCGGGCGGTTTGAGGAAGTGCATGAGCAGAAAAGGGTAGAGGAGTATGGCCGGGTGACATTGGATACCGAAGCGAAGCGGATCACGGAGTTCCGTCCCAATGCCCAAGAGGAGCTCCTGATAGACCCGGTGGCCTTCGCGTGGAGCATTGACCCGCTGGCGGCGAAGTATCCGATGTATTCGCCGTACCACTTTTCGTCGAACCAACCTATTCATGCCCCTGAATTGGAGGGCATGGAATCCGCATGGGACTTGAACTCGCGCGATCCCAACTATCAGAGGATGAGCCCAGCGCAACGCAAGGAGTTTACGGATCGGACCTATGGGCCATTTGCAGATGGGCTTTTCATGGCAGCTACCGTATCTCCTGCAGGGGTTGCAATGCGTGGTGCATGGGCCGTTGGTGGCTGGCGTGCCCTATTGGGTGTGACAACAAAGGAATTAGTAGAGGAAGGGGTCAGCCGAGCGTTTCAGAATGTTACGGGCATTCCATTGGTCGTATCGCCGATGGATATGTTACGGGCGGCTCGAAAAGGAAGTAAGTTCATCGGCAACCTTGCAGACCTCAAGCCACATGAGCGGCAACGTGCTGCTGAGTATCTGCAAGGTGGTAGTGTGTTGGAGCGCACTGATATCCCAGGTACTGGGGGGGCTGACTTCAGGATTGATGGAAAGCTGTCGGAGTTCAAATCCCTGCAAGGAGAATCAGTAAATCATACAACTGGGCTGGGGCGACTTCAAGAAGCTACAAAAAAACCAGGCGTTCAGGTGATAGACTTAGACATCCGCACTCCAGGGGGGACTTCAAATGACGCAACGACTATCTATGATCGGTTTTCAGGTACCGACCAAGGGAAGTCATTCCTTGGTGGAGGCGGGGAAGTACGCATTGCAACACAAGATGGGTTGGTAAGCTTCGGGACTAAACATTAAGCCATGGCACGCTGGACCTGTATATGTGGAGAAGTAATGAGCAACTCCAACAATCCTGAAATACAGTACAAGGTGTTTTCGGATGATGAGTGGATTGCATTGATGGATACGCAAATCGAAGACCCTGCTCGCGATATCAAATGGCCACGATTTTTCTATTGGCAATGCCCAAAGTGCCGTCGGCTCCATTTCTTCGATCAGAATTTGGATAACCGGGTCGAAATCTATCGCCCTGAATACCCATGAGCATGCAGTGCCTATCCTCGTGTCCCATTTTGGGAGATCAGATGGCCCTTCAACATTTACTGGACAATGAGCTACCATGGCTAGAATCACTTGCCGGTGCGGTCGAGCATTAAGTAACTCAAATCATCCGGAGGTTGAGTATCAGGTATTTAATGATGCCGAATGGCATAGGCTAATGGCATCGAAGATTAACGACCCATTAGTCGATATCGAATGGCCCGAACTCTCATTCTGGAAGTGTTCCCGATGTGGCAGACTACACCTGTTCAATGGGGATAGTGACATGCCAATAGCCGCCTATGTTATCGAGCCCATATCGCCTGGAGAATCAGGTTTGGATTCCCAAGGTCAAGGATGAGGGTTGTATACCATCGACATGGGCGCAAAAGAAGGCGCTGCCCCTTTGAGCTTCTGCAACATGGAACGTCAAATCATTGATGGTCAGTAAGGCCAAGGATGTAGTGTATTTGGAAACCGAGTTCGTGAAGTTGGTGCGACACTACTTCGCCTTCCTTAGGGACATAGGCTACGCTGAACCAACCATTGAGTGGCAAGAATCGGCCTTCTTTGTCTCTTGGATCGACTTAAACTACGCGGCTCCTTCTCTTAATCGAAATTGCTGTGTTTCCCTGTTCCTTAAGCAGGATGAGGGTAGTATACAACTCTCTCTGTTACAAAACGAGTATCGTACCCTCAACGACTATCTCGACTTTCAGATGTATATGAAGAAGCGCGTTGGAACACCGGTTCCACGGACCTTCCCGTTATCAAGCGCTCAGAGAGTGACCTGGTCCGAGCATTCGAGGAGGTCATCCGCTTGAATGCCCAAGCACTTCGCGAGCATGGCCGAGGGCTGGTTGATGGTAGTGCATGGGAGGCCGGGTACTACCAGCGGAAAGATTAACCGGTAATGTTCCAGATTGTTGCATGACAACTTCCATAAAAACCCAGAATGAGGCTTCAATGATGTGCAGGTCAATCGATCCCTTCCCCAGCCTCAATGTAAGCTCCCCCTGATCAGGTACACGGGTTGGTAAAGGTCGGCATTTCGCCGGGATGTTTGTTTGGTAGTTTCTCGATCTTTGCTGTACCGGTGATAACGGAAGCAGGCACTGCTGGAGAGCAACCTGCCAGGGATAGGCCGGTGACCGGAGGATGAACATGGGTATGGGCGATTTGCCCTGCCCCGTCCTTTGGTCCAATGCCTTGAAAAACTCATTACGCGGCAGGCTGGTCCAGCAGGAAGGTTGGAAAGTGCGTCCGGCTCCCGGTAAATGCGGCCAGCATCGCCCCGTACTTCATCAGGAACTCCCGCGGGGTGAGGTCAAGCAGGGAATCGTGTGGTCGTTCTTGGTTGTAGCTCCAGATGAACTGTGCCGTAAGGGCGTGCAGTTGCTCAAGGTCCTCGAACAGGTAGGCATCAAGCACTTCCTCCCGGTAGGTCCTGTTGAAGCGCTCGACCAGACCGTTCTGCATGGGACGCCCCTTCTCGATGAAGGTCAGCCCGATGCCATTGCGCTCTGCCCAGAGTTCCAATTCATGGGCAATGAACTCCGGGCCATTGTCCACGCGCAAACGTTCGGGCTTGCCACGCCACTCGATCAGCTTGTCCAGTGCACGGATCACGTACTGCGACCGGATCGAGGTGTCCACCGTGATGTTCAGGGCCTCGCGGCCGAAGTCGTCGATCACGTTGAAGGTGCGCACGTTGGTGGCGTTCAAAAGCCGGTCGGCCATGAAATCCATGCTCCAAGTGATGTTCGGACCGATGGGAAGGCACAGTGGTTGCTTCACTCGCTCCGGCACGCGTCTTTTGGTGGGCCGGCGCAGGTTGAGCCCGGCCGTGGTGTAGAGCCGGTGCAGCCGTTTGTGGTTCACCACGCGGCCATCCTTGCGCATGCGCTTGTACACCTTCCAAAAGCCCCAACTGGGCTTCTTCGTCACCCAGGCATTCATGTGCTCGATCACCTCTATGTCGTCCTTGGGGCTGGGCACATAGCGGTATACGCTTTGGCTCAACCCCAGCAGTTTGCAGACCCGCCGAACACTGTGCTTGCACTGCGTCACAAGCCAATGTGCCATTCCCGCTTCTCGACGAGCCCTAGGGCTTTTTTCCCAGGATCTCCTTTAGGATGGCCTTGTCCAGGGTGAGGTCGGCCACCTTCAGCTTCAACTTGGTGTTCTCCTCCCGCAAGGCGCGCAGCTCCTTGAGTTCGCTCACGCCCATGCCGCCATACTTGGCCTTCCACTGGTAGAAGGTGGGCTGGCTCACGCCATGTTCCCTGCAGATCTCGGCCACCTTGCGGCCTTGTTCATGTTCGCGCAGCATCGCCACGATCTGCGCTTCCGTCCATTTGCTCTTCTTCATTGTTCCAAAGTTCAGGTGTTGGTGTGGATCCTACTTATCCACGCACCTGATTTCGGGGGAGCTTACAATGCAGCTCGAATCAGCGGTTGCGCGAACCCCTTCCCGGTATTGGGCCTAGGCACGGCGGCCAACGCCTTGTGTTGCATTTAGGAGCTATGCTGGAACCATGCACCACCAACTGCCGGATAATCCGTCAGTGCAAGGTCGGGGAAAGTGTCATAACTTTGCTCTGTCAATACCCATTCACACCATGAGTGCACATCCCTACTTCGGCCCCAACATCAAGCTGCTGCGCACACGCCGCGGCCGCTCGCAGGAAGAAACCGCCACCGGACTGGACGTGAAACGCTCCAGCTGGAGCGGCTATGAGAACGGCAGCGCCGAGCCCTCGTTGGACCTGCTGGTGCGCATCAGCAGCTACTTCCGCGTGGGACTCGACCGCCTGCTGAAGGACGACCTTACCCAACTGAGCGAAAGCCAGCTCAGCATCTTGGAGCGCGGTGGCGATGTGGACCTCAGCGGCAGGCGCCTTCGCGTGCTGGCCAGTACCGTGGACCAGGCCGACCGCGAGAACATCGAGGTGGTGCACGAAAAGGCGAAAGCGGGGTACGCCCTCGGCTATGCCGATCCCGAGTACATCAGCGTGCTGCCCACCTTCCAAATGCCCTTCCTCAGCCGCGACCGCAAGTACCGCACCTTCCAGATCAGTGGCGACAGCATGCCACCGGTGGGCGAAGGCTCGTGGGTGACCGGGGAGTATGTGCAGAACTGGCAGACCATCCGCGATGGCCAGCCCTACATCATTGTTACCAAGGAGGACGGCATCGTGTTCAAAGTGGTGTACAACCAGCTGAAGACCACCGGAGGGCTGTTGCTGTGCAGCACCAACCCGGCCTATCCGCCCTACGAGGTGCCCATCGCCGATGTGTTCGAGGTGTGGAAGTTCGTCAACTTCATCAGCAGCGAGCTGCCCGAGCCCAACCTCAGCCGCGATGAACTTTCGCGCAGCGTGATGGACCTGCGCAAGGAAGTGGGCCAATTGCGCATGGCCATGGAGAAGCAGGGCCGCTTGGCACTGTGATGCAGCCGTGGCAGCAAGCCTTGGGGCGGTGCATACCTTGGCCGCCAATGGGTAAGCAGCACCAGCCATGAACAGGGGAGGCTTTTCCTGGAAGCGGCTCATCGGCATTTCACGGGTGAAGTCGAACGTCTCACGGAAGATCGGCATACCGCTCACCCGCAGCGGGCGCAACCAAAAGATCGGCCGCATGGCGACCAAGGGCTGCTTCGGTTCACTGTCCATCTTCGCCGCAGCCCTTGCCTTGGTGCTCTTCATGTTGAATAACTGGCCGTGAGCACACCCGGGACACAGCACTTGGCCGTGAAGCTGCAGCCTGCGGCCGAACGCGCCGTGCGTAGCGGGCATCCGTGGGTATTCTCCGATGGAATTGAAAAATTGAGCCCCCAAGGCCGCGCCGGCGACCTGGCCATGATCTTTAGCCGGGGCACCAACAAGTTGATGGCCATAGGGCTGTTCGACCCGGGCTCGCCCATGCGCATAAAAGTGCTGCACCATGGTGGCCCGCAGCGCATCGACGCAGACTTTTTCCGCGCGGGCCTGCAACGTGCATGGGAGCGCCGCAGGCCCGTGTTCAGCGTTACCAATGCCTACCGCATGCTTTTCGGCGAAAACGACGGGTTCCCGGCACTGGTGGTGGACATTTATGACCATGTGGCCGTGATGAAGGTCTATTCCCCGATCTGGTTCACCCGCTTGGGGCTGCTGGCGCATGAAGTGGCCGCGGTGGCCGGCAGCGGCGCGGTGGTGGTGCGTTTCTCGCGCATGGCGCTTGCCGCCGGCCCGCCCGTGCCCGAAGGCACCGTGCTGATCGGCACCCTGCCCTCGCCCGAGGTCGTTTTTCATGAGCACGGCGTGCGCTTGAAGGCAGACCTGCTGCACGGCCACAAGACCGGTTTTTTCCTGGATCACAGGGCCAACCGGCACAAGGTGGGGCACATGGCCCGTGGCAAGCGCGTGCTCGATGTGTTTAGCTACGCCGGGGGCTTTGCCGTGCATGCGCTTTGCGGCGGCGCCGTGGAGGCCACAAGCGTGGACATCAGCTTACCGGCCCTGCAGGCCGCAGCGGATAACGCCACGCTGAACGGGGTGGGGGAAAGGCTGCGCACGGTGCAGGGCGATGCCTTCCAGCGCCTGCGTGAAATGGTGGCGGAGGGCCGACGATACGACATGGTGGTGATCGATCCGCCCGCATTCGCCAAAAGCCGTGCAGAGGCACCGGGCGCGCTGGAGAAATACGCCGACCTGGCGGTGCTGGGCGCACGCTTGGCCGCACCGGGCGGACTGTTGGTGCTCGCCTCTTGCTCCTCGCGGGTGGCCACGGAAGCATTCCTGGACGCCCATGCCAGGGCCTTTCACGAGCAACGCATCAGCACTCACCTATTGGAGGTTACCGGCCACGACATCGATCACCCCATCGGTTTTCCCGAAGGAGCCTACCTGAAGACAGCCTATTACAAACTGGCCTAAGTACCACGCACGGCCACGATCCACGGCCATGCATGCGGCCCAACGCGGCGTTCTACCTTTGGGGGAAATCACCGCGAATGCCCAACGCATCGGCCCGCGCCCACGGAAGCCTTCTCAAATTGACGATCATCGCATTGGTGGTGCTGGCCACGGGCTGCATTACCATTGAGGAACACTACACGTTCAAAAAGAACGGCTCGGGCACCATGGAATACGTGATGGACATGAGCGCCTTCCGCGAGCTGATGAAATCGCTTCCCACGGGCGAGGCGGAAAAGAACGGCGGCAAGGACGACCTGCCCCGCGTCGGTTCCGCATTGTCCGATAAGGTGAAAACACTGAAACAACTGGCCGGCATCAAGAAGGTGAAATTGAAGGAGGAACAGGACGGCTACGTGGAACGGGTGAGCTTTGCCTTTGCCGACTTGCCGGCGCTGAACCGCGCGCTGAACGTGCTGATGCCGGACAGCCTCAACCCCCACCAGGAATTTTTCCGCTGGGAAGGGAATGCTTTGGTGCGCAAGGGCAACAGCTACGCCAACCAGTTGGCCCAGGAGCTCACCACGGATGCCGATTCCGCCATGCAGGCCGATCTTCTCTCGAACATGAAGTACAAGTTCAGCTTTGCCTTCGCCAAGCCCGTGGGCGAGGTGACCTTGGCGGAAGGCATAACGCGGGAAGACCCGAAACCCAAAACCTTGGAACTTGCCACCGATTGGTCTGTGCTCAGCGGCAACCCCAGGGCATTGGATATGCGCATCACCTTGGCCGAATGAGCAACCCGGTCGATGAACTTGCGCTGGAACGCGGCATACGGCTGGCGGTGAAGGTGCACAAGGGGCAGAAGGACCGTTTCCACAAGCCCTTCATTTTGCATGTGCTGCGTGTAATGGCGCGCGGCAGGGACCTGGAGGAACAGCTGTTGGGCGTGCTGCACGATGTGCTCGAGCGCAGTGAGTTGACCCCGGACGACCTGCTTGAAAAAGGCATTCCGCCGCATGTACTGGTTGCACTGGACCACATTTCACGCCGCAGCGACGAGGACTACGCCGGCTACATTGAACGCGTGGCCCGGAACGACCTGGCGCGGCGCGTGAAGCTGCACGACCTGGCGGACAAGATGGACCTGCAGCAAATGCCCGCGCTGGAGCCGGCCGACATCAAGCGCTTCAACCGGCAACTGACCGCCTTCCACCGGCTTTCGGCCGCCGGACCGTCCGGCATTTGAGCCACCCGCCCGTGGACCGCGCCGTTATATTCGCCTCCCATTCAAAACCGCACATGCAACGTATTCTCCTGGCCGCAATGGCCGTAACGCTGGTGTCCGCCTGCAGCACACCGGACGGAAAAAAGAAGGGCCAGCAGGCCGATACCACGGCCGCGGACACCTTCCGGTGGGAAACCGAGCAATTCAGTGATGTGCGCATTCTGCGCTACCAAGTGCCCGGCTGGGAACAGCTGGACCTGCAGCAAAAGAAGCTGGCCTATTACCTCACCATGGCAGGCCTTAGCGGCCGCGACATCATGTGGGACCAGAACTACCGCCACAACCTGCAGGTGCGCCGGGCGCTGGAGAAGATCCTGAACGACTACAAGGGCGAGCGAAGCGGCAACGACTGGGACGCCTTCCTGGTGTACGCCAAGGAAATTTTCTTCGCCAACGGCATCCACCATCACTATGGCATGCAGAAGTTCACCCCGGCCTTCCCCAGGGGTTATTTCGATTCCCTGGTGCAGGGCAGCGGGGCCACCATTGACCCCAACGTGGTGGACATCCTCTTCGACCCCGCCGTGGATGCCAAGAAAGTAAGCCTGGACAAGGACAAGGACCTGGTGCTGGCCTCGGCGGTCAATTTCTATGGCGACGACATCAACGCCAAGGAAGTGGAGGCATTCTACAAGGCCATGGAAGTGAAAGGGGACACAACGCCGGTGAGCTACGGGCTGAACAGCAAGTTGGTGCGCGGCGCCAACGGCAAGCTGAAGGAAGAACCTTGGCGCGTGGGCGGCATGTACGGTGCAGCCCTGGCCGAATGCGTGAAATGGCTGGAACTGGCCCAGGGCGTGGCCGGGAATGAGCAGCAGCGCAAGGCCATTGGCCTGCTGGCCGAATACTACCGCTCCGGCGACCTGAAGATCTGGGACGAGTTCAACGTGGCCTGGGTGCAGGATACCCTGAGCACGGTGGACTTCATACACGGCTTCGTGGAAGTGTACAACGATCCGCTGGGCAAGCGCGGCTCATTTGAAAGCATCGTGGAGGTGATCGACCCGGTGGCCACCAAGAACATGGAAGTGATCCAGAAAAATGCCCAATGGTTCGAGGACCATGCGCCCCTGATGCCCGAGCACCGCAAGAAAAAAGTGGTGGGCATCAGCTACCGCTTCATCAATGCCGTGGGCGAGGCAGGCGATGCCGCACCCGCCACCCCGATCGGGGTGAACCTGCCAAACGCCGACTGGATCCGCAAGGACCATGGCAGCAAGAGCATCAGCCTGGGCAACATCATCGATGCCTACAACAAAAGCAGCGGCATGGGTGCCTTGAAGGAGTTCTGCTATGATCAGGCCGAGATCGACCGGGCCCGCAAGTACGGCACCCTGGGCGACAACCTGCACACCGCCCTGCACGAGGTGGTGGGCCATGCCAGCGGCCAGATCGAACCCGGCGTGGCCGGGCCCGACGCCACGCTGAAAAGCTACGCCAGCACCATGGAGGAAGGGCGAGCAGACCTGGTGGCGCTCTACTTCCTCATGGACCCCCACATGGTGGAATTGGGCCTCATGCCTTCCTTGGAGGTGGGCAAGGCCGAATACGAAAGCTACATCCGTAACGGCCTGATGGTGCAGTTGCGCAGGTTGAAACTGGGCGACCAGGTGGAGGAGTCGCACATGCGCAACCGCCAATGGGTGAGCGCTTGGGCCTACGAGCGCGGCATGGCCGACAGCGTGATCGTGAAGACCGTGCGCGATGGCAACACCTATTACAGGGTGCGCGACTTTGATAAGCTCCGCGCCATTTTCGGGGAACTGCTGCGGGAAGTGCAGCGCATCAAGAGCCAAGGAGATTTCCAGGCCGCGCACGACCTGGTGGAGAACTATGGGGTAAAGGTGGACCCGGCGCTGCATGCCGAGGTGCTCAAGCGCGCCGAGAACATCAAGACCGCGCCGTATGCCGGGTTCATTCAACCAGAACTGGTGCCCGTGACCAATGCCAACGGCGAGATCACCGACATCAAGCTGGAATACCCCACGGACTTCCTCAAGCAAATGCTCGATTACGGCAAGCGCTTCAGCTTTCTGCCGAACGACAACTAGCCCGGCCGCGAAAAATCGGTGCAGCGTGCCGAGCGATCGAACAGGCAACTATATTTGCGCCCCCGTAGGGAAACCGAGGGGTGACATACCGGAGTGGCGGAATTGGTAGACGCGCACGTTTCAGGGGCGTGTGACCGAAAGGTTGTAAGGGTTCGACTCCCTTCTCCGGTACCAGCAGAGCGGCGCAAGCCGCTTTGTTGTTTCCGGTACCTGCGTACGGCCGGCCCAATACCGATCTCGCCCGATCAGGAACTGGCCAGTTTGGCAATAGGACGAATGGACGGATTCGCCAATTCGTGGGTGGCTACTGCAAGCGCAGGGTTTGGCCCACGCGCAGCGTACTGCTGGCCGAAATGCGGTTCATCTTGCACAGGCGGTTCACCGCAATGCCCGTGCGCCGCGATATGGCGTACAGCGTATCGCCCTTGCGCACCCTGTAATGGCCCGCACGGTTGCCGGCCGGGATCTGGAAGCTGCGCGGTGTTACCGAGTAAGTGTCGCAATGCAGGGTGCCTGCGGCCAGGTCAAAGATCTGTTCGGGGTTGATGGGGTGCCCCAGGTAGCGCGTTTCAAAATGAAGGTGGCTGCCCGTGGACCGGCCCGTGGAGCCGCCGAGCCCAAGCACATCGCCTGCCTCAACGTCATCGCCCACATCAACCAACCGCTTGCTCAAGTGCCCGTAAAGCGTTTCCAGTCCATTGGGGTGGCGCACCACCACCACATGCCCAAAGTCGCGGTGGTAGCGTGAAATGCGCACCTTGCCCGCGAAGGCGCTCATTACCGTATCCCCCGTTTGCAGCTTGATGTCAGTACCATAATGGTGCCGGCCGTGCCGCATGCCGAAGGGCGAGGTTACATGCCCCAAGATCGGCATGGCGTGATCACAGGCGGCCCAGGCCAAGCGAAGGTCCACCGTGTCGGTCACCGACGAGCGACGGCCGAAGATCTGGTCCGTGTTCCAATCGCCGTAGGTGCCGTAGGCAGGAATGAAAAATGCCGAGTCGGCGGCGCTCCATTCCATGGCCTCCTCATGCAGGTCATCCATCACCAATCCCGAGCCAGCCTCCTCGTAACTGCTGCTGTCCTCGGGCCCGCCGATGGCGGTGGTGTCCACTTGCCCCAGAACGGGCTGCAACATCGCCGCCCACAGCAACAGCGAGCATGCGATGGAAATGGTTTTTTCCGTCATGGCGCGCAAAACTATCCGCGAGGCCGAACCTTGCAACCGGGCATACCCATTGATCGTCAACAACTCCGCCTGATTTTTATCACTGTGTGAACTTTCCCTTTATCCACGCACGATCCAGGGCCGCCCACCATCTTTGTGCCCCCGGTTAAGGATCGTTAAGCATGCCCACTCCGCGCCTCTTCCCCTTGCTCTTCACCCTGCTCTTCCTCGCTTGCGCCCAGCCCGATGCCCCTGGCGGCGACCAGGACAGCCTCGGTGTGGATCGTGCGAGCATGGATGCACGCGTGCGCCCACAGGTGTACGAGCCGGTGAAGCTTACCGCGGACCTGTCCCAGCTCTCCGCGGAAGAGCGTGGCATGATCGTGCTGATGGTACAGGCCGCACAGGTGATGGACAGCCTGTTCTGGCAGCAGGCATGGGGGCCGCCGGACAGCCTGCCGGCCAAGCACCCTTCACCTGAGGTCAAGCGCTTCTTCGCCATGAATTACGGACCCTGGGACCGGCTCGCTGGGAACAGGCCCTTCATCGACGGTGTGGGCGAAAAGCCCAAGGGTGCACGCTTCTACCCGGCCGATATGGATGCCGGGGAATACGATGCATGGGGCGATCCCGCGAAGAGCGGCATGTACACCATGGTACGCCGCGATGCCGCGGGCAAACTGGTGGCGGTACCCTACCACCAGTATTTCATGGGCCCGGTACAACGCGCCGCAGCCCTGCTGGACAGTGCGGCCGCGCTGGCCAAGGACCCCGGTCTGCGCACCTACCTGCTTGCGCGGGCCAACGCGCTGCGCACCGACCAGTACGCCGCCAGCGACATGGCCTGGATGGACATGCGCAGCAACAACCTGGACCTGGTGATAGGGCCGATAGAAACCTACGAGGACCAGCGCTTCGGGCAAAAGGCGGCGTATGAGAGCTATGTGCTGGTGAAGGACAAGGAGTGGACGCGGCGGCTGGAACGTTTCGCCAAGCTGTTGCCCGAGCTGCAACGGGCCTTGCCGGTGCCCGCGGCCTATAAAAAGGAGCGCCCCGGAAGCGATGGCCAATTGGGTGCATACGATGTGCTGTACTACGCGGGGGATTGCAACGCGGGCGGCAAGACCATAGCCGTGAACCTCCCGAACAACGAGTCCATCCAACTGAAAAAAGGCACGCGCCGCCTGCAGCTCAAGAACGCCATGCAGGCCAAGTTCGAGAAGATCGTGGTGCCCATCGCGGCCGAACTCATTGCGGCCGACCAGCGCGCCCACATCACTTTCGACGCCTTTTTCCAGAATGTGATGTTCCACGAAGTGGCGCATGGCCTGGGCATCAAGCACACCGTGAACGGCAAGGGCACCGTGCGACAAGCCCTGCTTGATGAGGCGGCCGCGCTGGAGGAAGGGAAGGCCGACATCCTGGGCCTGTACATGGTGGAGCAATTGCGCGCGAAGGGCGAGATCAACGAAGGCACGCTGATGGACAACTACGTCACGTTCATGGCCAGCGTGTTCCGCTCGGTCCGCTTCGGCGCAGGTTCGGCGCATGGCCGTGCCAATATGCTGCGCTTCAATTTCTTCATGGAGGCCGGGGCGTTCCAGCGCGACCCCACCGGAAACTACCGCGTGGACGCCGACAAAATGCACCAGGCCATCAGCGACCTGGCCGCGCTGATCCTGCGCCTGCAAGGAGATGGCGACAGGCAGGGCGTGCAGGAACTCATGGCACGGCAAGGTGGTATCGGCAATGAACTACAACAGGACCTGGGCCGTTTGGAAAAGGCCAAGATCCCCGTGGACGTGGTGTTTGAACAAGGATTGCACGTGCTTGGCCTGGGCGAAAAATGAAGAACGCATAAGCATGGCGGGCGAGGAGCATCCACCGGTGGCCCCTGAAAAGCAATTGACGCTGCTGCCGTGGTCGCTGCGCTTCCTGCTGGCCATGGTGGTGGCGCTGCCGCTGTGCATGTGGCTATGGCCGCATCTGCCATTGCTACGGGTGCCCGCCCTTTGGGGCATGGGCCTGGACCGGTTGGTGGCGTTTGTGGCGGTGCTGGCGCTGGTGATGCTGTTGCTGCGCCGTTTTCCCGTGGTGAGCTACGGCGCGCTGGTGGTGGCCCTGGCCGTGCTCACGTGGAAAAGCTTCAGCGGGGGCTACGGCATGCGCGAGCTCTTCATGTCGTACGGGCAATCGCTGGCAGCGCTCAAGCAAAACACCACGGCGCTGCCCGAAGTGGGCGGCCTCAAGCCGTTCGCGGGGGCCGAGGAGCTGAAAACGGCCATGAACTACATGGACCCCGAGGTGCGCTCCTTCGCCGTGCGCGCCGCCACCACGTGGTTCAGGGAAGAAGCCAGCGAGGGCGACCACACGCTCATACAGGCCTTCAGCATTTTCAAGGTGATCAACTCCTCGTGGGTGTATGTGAGCGACCCCGCCGAGGGCGAATATTTCGCCAAGGCCAGTGAAAGCGTGCCCCTGCTGGCCGGTGATTGCGACGACCATGCCGTGTTGATGGCCGCCTGCATAAAGGCCATCGGCGGCAAGGTGCGCCTGGTGCGCACCACCGGCCACATCTACCCTGAATTGTGCGTGGGCAACGCGCAATCCATGCAACGGGCCGCCTACCTCATCCGCAACGTGCTCTTCCCCGACGAGGCCCGCTATGCCGACCTGTACTACCACACCGATGCCAACGGCGACCGCTGGATCAACCTCGACTACACTCGCCATTACCCCGGCGGGCCTGTGATGAACGAGAAGATCATCGGCATACTGCACGTTTGAGGGGTGCCGATCCGACCGGCCCGCAACAGCGGTTGAGCTACTTTTGGCCGAATGCCCCCAGAGAAAAAATTGGTGCATCCGGCCGACCTGGCCAAGGCCAGCCACATGCGGCCCGGCGATCCACGCATTGCGGTGCTCGCGGAGGTGAGCGGCCTGAAACGGCTGGAGCGTTTCTACAACGAGATCGAGCTCAGGCCGGGCGGCGATTTCATCGAGGCCCTGTTCGCCAACCTCGACATGCATCTTGAGGTGGACCCGGCCGAGGTGGAGCGCGTGCCGCAGGAGGGCGGCGTGGCCATTGTGGCCAATCACCCCTACGGCGCCATCGATGGGCTGGCCATGCTGCACGTGCTGCGCCACCGGCGTCCCGACCTGAAGGTGATGGCCAACTTCATGCTGCAGCAGCTCGAGCCGCTGCGCGACCGCTTCATCGGTGTGAACCCCTTTGAGCAGCTCACCGAGCGCAGCAGCTTCCAGGGCATGCGCCAGGCGCGCCAGCATTTGGCCGATGGCAAGGCGCTGGGCGTTTTTCCGGCAGGGGAGGTAAGCAGCTACCGCAACGACCTCGATGCCGTGGCCGACCCGCGCTGGAAAACACCGGTGATCAAGTTGATCCGGCACGCCGATGTGCCCGTGGTGCCGCTGTGGTTCGATGGCGCCAACAGCCTCGTGTTCCAGATTTTGGGCATGGTGCACCCCGGCCTGCGCACCCTGCAACTGCCCCGCGAAATGCTGCGCATGCACGGCCGCAGCGTGCGCATGCGCATCGGCAACCCCATTCCCACCAAGGAATTGGCGCGGTTCGGCTCCATGGACGACCTGGCCCGGTACCTGCGCGCCAAAACCTATTCCATCGGCAGCGGGGTTCATGTGCGCCGCGAGCATTTCAGGCCGCTGTTCTTCCCGCGCAAGCCCAAGGAAGTGGTGCCCCCGGTGGACGTGGGGGCCATGGAGCGCGAACTTGCCGCGTTGGCCGACAAAAAACTGAACACCCAGGGCGAGTTCGACCTGTACCTCAGCCCCAGCGGGCGCATCCCGAACATCCTGCGCGAGATCGGCAGATTGCGCGAGATCACCTTCCGGGCCGTGGGCGAAGGCACCAACAAGGCCATCGACCTCGATGAGTTCGATCATTATTACGAGCACCTTTTCGTGTGGGACCGCGAGAAGCGGCGGATCGCGGGGGCCTACCGCGTGGGCGATGGCAAGGTGATCATGGAGCGCTACGGCAAGCGCGGCTTCTACATCACCACCTTGTTCAAGCTGGGCCGACCCATGCGCGAGGTGCTGGCCGCCAGCTTCGAACTGGGCCGGTCATTCGTGGCGGCCGAATACCAAAGGCATCGGCTGCCGCTTTACATGCTGTGGCGCGGATTGATGCTGCACGTGACCTCGCACCCCGGCCACCGCTACCTCATAGGCCCGGTCAGCATCAGCGGCGACTACACGCGCTATTCACGGCGCATGATCATTGAGTTCGTTCACAAGTACCACTACGACGCTGAAATGGCCAAGCACGTGAAGCCCCGCAACCGCTTCCATATCGGCATAGACAAGCTCGATGGAACAGCCCTGCTGGAAGCCTCCGGCGAGGACATCAAGAAACTGGACCAGGTGATCGCCGAGGTGGAAAAGAATGGTTCTACGGTGCCAGTGCTGTTGAAGCGCTACCTATCGCTGAACGCCAAGATCATCGGCTTCAACCGCGACCCGCATTTCAATGATTCGCTCGATGGCCTGGTGGTGCTTGACCTGACCAAGGTGCCGCAGGCAACCTTGGAAAGCCTGCGCAAGGGCATGGTGTAGGGTCACTGGCCGGCGTCAGACGGTCCAGGCCACGATGGCCTTATCGTCGCTGGCGGTGAGCAGCGTTGCCCTGTCCAGCCAAAGCAGGGCATTCACCGAATAGGCATGGCCGCCGCGTGCGCGGTCGAGCCGGGCGAGGGGGTCGAAGCTGCCCGCGCTCCACAATTTGGCCGTTTTGTCGCGGGAGGCGGAGGCCATGCGGCGGCCATCGGGGCTGAAGGCGATCTGGTAGATGGTGTCGCGGTGGGCCGCGAAGGCGTGCACCTGCTCATATTGCCCGCCGGCATTCCACAGGCGGATGTGGCCATCCTTGCCGCCGCTCACCAGGATCGGCTTGGTGGGGTGCCACGCCAGGGAATTGGCGCCGATGTCGTGCCCGGCCAACGTGAACCGCTCATCCAGCGTGGTGCTGTTGAGCACGCGGATGCGTCCATCGCCACAGGCCACGGCCAATAGCGACCCGTCCGGCGACAAGGCGAGGCCGCGCACCTTTTCATCGGTCAACGGGATCTTGCGCTGCAACGTAATGCGTAACAGTTCCGCCTCGCGCGCGGTGTCCCAGATCGAAATGTGCCCATCGCCCGCGGCCACGGCCAATCGGCCATCGGGCAGCTTGGCCATGGCGAATATGCCTTTCACGTGCGCGCGCTCGAGCTGTGTTTCCTGGCGCTGTTCCAATTGCACCACGTGCAGCCCGCCGTCCTCATCGCCCAGGAACATCCAGTTCCCATCCCAGCGGCAAATCGAGAAAATGGCGCGCCCTGAGCGTGCCTCCGCCTGGCCCGTGCCGGGCTCGTCAAGGTTCCACCGCACCACGGAACCATCGCCGCTGGCACTGTGGAAGCAGCGTTGGCGGGCATCGGCGCAGAGCGCGTACACGGGGCCCTTGTGGCCGGTGAGCCGAAGAGTGCCGGGGAAGGTGCGTGGTGTGGGCATGTTGCAATGCTACGGTTCCCGCTTTCGGCCAATGTCAAGAAACGGTCGAATATCGCGCCAGCCGGTGGGGCGCGCTCAAAAGGCCTCGCCGAAGGTGAAGAACTAGCCTTGCTGGTCGTGCCCTACACCGTAGTCCAAGCGCAGGTTCACGCCGGCCTTCAGCGCCAGGCGTATGCCTGCGCCATAGCGTACCCTGGCCGAAAGCAGTGCCGCCAAGAGCGGCGATCATGCAGCAGGCGATCGTATGGCGCATATGTGGTCGGAACTGGCCGGTGATCACCGGTGGGCACGTGCCCTCGCAGATCGGCCGCGCAAAGGAAAGTGTGGCAAGCCAGCACGGCGCGCGTTGCCCTGCTTCAGCTTCTATTTTTTCGATTTTTTCGGATGAGCGGCTTAGCAGCGCATGCACGCCCCACTGCCCGAGAATGGAAAAAGGGCCGCTCCTTCACGGAACGGCCCTTTCCCTGTGATGCGCTTTGCGCTTAGTCCTTGGTCAGCTTGAAGGTCTTCAGGCTGCCATCGGTGAAGGTGGCCTTGAACACATACACGCCGGTGGGCAGTGCGGAAAGGTCCACTTGGCCCGCGGTAAGGTTTCCGCTGCCGAACACTTGTTGGCCCACCATGTTGTAGCCTTCCAGTTCCTTAATGGATTTCTCCGTGGTGATGGAGAGGAAGTCCTTCACGGGGTTCGGGTGGAAGCTGAAGCTGGCGTTGTGCTGGCCCGCTATTCCAACGTTGCCCACCACCAGGGTGTAATCCTCGCCTTCGCCATAGTTTGCGCTCATGCAGGCGTCCTCCGCGGACACGGGGCCTGCCACCAAGAGTAAGCGCATGGTGTAGCTTCCCACGCCCAGGTCTGCGGGTATGTCCAAGGTGCCGTCCAAGGTCACGCCTTGCCCGCCTTCGCCAACCTCGCCCATGTATTCATCTGCGCTGAAAAGGCCGTCGTTGTTGAAGTCGATCCAAACGCCTACATGTTCTGTCCAACCGTCACCCACGGTTACTGAAATGGGATGGCTGGAGCCGGGGGTGATCACGGCCGACATGTCGGTGTAGTCGCTGTAACCGCCGTCGCCGCAGTCGCTGCTGTTGTTGATATCCAGGAAGGTGACATTGAGGATCACATCGCCATCGGTGCAATCCAGCGATGGCACGCAGGGTTCCTCCCCGGGTTCGTCATCGGCGGGGCCCACGTACACATCGTCAATGCCAATGTAGTTCGAGTCATCCCCGCCCGGTCCTCCGTTGATCACATTGTAGCGGAAGGCGAAACGCATGGCCACCGGGGTGCTCCCTACGTCAGCCACGGTCCATGCATAGCGTGTCCATGTCTCGGGGTAGCTGAGGTCATAGTTCTCGTTGATCGAGATGAGCAGGTTAGTGAACGAGCCCACATCGGCCGAACCCACGGGTTGCTGCAACGTGCCGGTGCTGCTGCGCACCTCAAGGTGGTCATTCCACTCCGTGCCCGTGGGTACACGGGTCCAGAACGACAAGATGTCGCCATCCTGCACGTTCACCTCCGGGGTGATGAGCCAGTTGCTGATATCGCCGGCCCCGGAGGTGTTGTTGAAGTTCGCGCCGATAAAAGCCGTGGCGGGGCCGCTGTGTGCCGGGAACACCGTGGTGCTGCCCTGGATCCAACCCGTGGAGCCCACAGGGTTGCTTTGGTTGGTCATGATCCAGCCGGCGGCATCCAGGGTGGTGATGTCCTCGAAGCTTTCCTGCAGCGCCTGCGCCGTGCCCAGCAAGGGCAACGCGGACATGAGGGAATAGAGTAATGGTTTCTTCATGGTCGTTCGGGTTTAAGGTTTGTAACAGTAACATGGCCAGGGCGCATGCAGTTCGCACACCGGCCATAGCGGCGCAAGTTACCCATGCCATGCAAGTGCCCTGGCATTGGCCCCAAGAATGATCAACAATGCGTTGGGGATGCCAGCGTACCAGGCGGCCCGCTTGCGGACCGTTCATGTGATCCCCGCCGCGAAACCCGTATCGTTTCGCATCTTGCCCCTTCCAAACCAAGCCCCCATGGACCTGATCATAAAAGGATTGAGCAAAACCTATGCGAACGGCGTGAAGGCGCTGGATGCCGTTGACCTGCATATCCCCACCGGCATGTTCGGTTTGCTGGGGCCCAACGGCGCGGGCAAAAGCACGCTCATGCGCATTCTCGCCACCTTGCAGGAGGCCGATGCCGGCAGCGCCATGCTGGGTGATATCGATGTATTGAAGGACAAGGATGCCGTGCGGCGCGTGCTGGGCTACCTGCCACAGGAGTTCGGCGTGTACCCCAAGGTGGGCGCCCACGAAATGCTGGACCACATCGCGCTGCTGAAGGGAGTAACGGTGCGCTCCGAAAGAAAGGACCTGGTGGAGGCCCTGCTGCACCGGGTGAACCTATGGGACCAGCGCAAGCGGCGGCTCAGCGGGTTCAGCGGCGGCATGAAGCAACGCTTCGGCATTGCACAATGCCTGATCGGCGATCCCAAACTGATCATTGTGGATGAACCCACCGCCGGCCTGGACCCCGGCGAGCGCAACAGGTTCTACAACCTGCTTACCGAGATCGGGGAGAATG
This sequence comes from Flavobacteriales bacterium, assembly GCA_044507815.1. GTDB lineage: Bacteria > Bacteroidota > Bacteroidia > Flavobacteriales_F > PHOS-HE28 > PHOS-HE28. Next base: position 260,068 of record JBIQIX010000001.1, read on the forward strand.
TGGTGGTGATCCTCAGCACCCACATCGTGCAGGACGTGAAGGAGCTGTGCAGCAACATGGCCATCATCAACAAGGGCCGCGTGCTTTATGCCGGCCCGCCGGACGATGCACTGCGCGCCATGCACGGCAAGGTGTGGGAGAAGACCATTGTAAAGGCCGAACTGGAAGGATTTGCACGAAGCGGGAAACTGATCAGCCACCGCCTGGTGGCCGGTACGCCCGTGGTGCACCTGTTGAGCGATGAACGGCCCGGGGAAGGTTTCGTGCAGGTGGAACCGGGCCTGGAGGATGTGTTCTTCGGGGCCATCAGCCAAAGCAACACCACAGTGCCCACCGCATGACACGCCGATTCTTCCGTTTCGAGGTGCGCTATTGGCTGCGCCAGCCCATGGTGTACATCTTCCTGCTCATCCTGGGCCTGCTGCCCTTCTTCGCCACCATATCGGACAAGGTGACCCTGGGCGGGGGCATGGGCAATGTGTACCGCAATGCGCCCTACGTGGTGTACCAGTTCTACGGCGCCATGAGCTTCTTGGCCATCCTGATGGTGACCGCCTTCGTGAATGGCACGGCCATCCGCGACTTCGCCAGCGACACCGCGCAGATCATCTTCTCCACCCCCGTGGGCAAGCGCAGCTACCTGCTGGGGAAATTCCTCGGGAGCACCTTCATTGCCGCGCTGCCCTTGGTGGGTGTTTCGCTGGGCCTGGTGCTGGGCAGCTGGTGGCCGGGCATCGATCCCCTGCGGTTGGGGCCCAATAAGGTGCTCCCGCACATGGAGGCCTTTCTGGTGATCGGCCTGCCCAACGTGCTTTTCGCGGCCGCAATCGTTTTCGCCGTGGCCATCCTGGTGCGCTCCACCATGGCCTCGTTCATCAGTGCCATCGCCTTGTTCGTGGGCTACAGCGTGGCGGCCAGCTTCATGAGCGACATCGAGAACCAGCAGCTGGCCGCCCTGCTCGATCCCTTCGCCGGCGCAACGGTGGACCTGGTGACCAAGTACTGGTCGGTGGACGACCGGAACACCGCCCTGCTGCCCCTCAACGGCGTGCTGCTTTGGAACCGCTTGCTGTGGATCGGCGTGTCGGCCGTTATCTTCCTTTTCGGCTATGTGCGCTTCCGCTTCACCGATCGTGCCCGCAAGGGCAAGCCAGCGGCCGGGCCCGAGGCGCCGCCGGCCTATGCCGCGCCGGTGGCATTGCCCCAAGTGGGGCTGCACTACGGAGCCGCCAGCGCATGGAAGCAATACGCCACGCTCTTCCGCCGCGACCTGCTGGGCATGCTCAAGAGCACACCCTTCATCATCATCATGGCGTTGGGGCTGATCCAGCTCTTCTTCGCGCTCTCCTTCGTTACCAGCATGTACGGCAACACCACGTACCCGGTAACCTACAACGTGGCCGACATGATGGCCGGCGTGCTCACCATTTACCTGTTGATCATTGTGGCCTACTACGGCGGCCAGCTGGTGTGGAAGGAGCGCGACCCGCGCATGGACGGCATCATCAACGCGCTGCCCATGGCCACGCGCACCAACTTCCTGGCCAAGCTTTCGGCCTTGGCCGCTGTACTGCTGGCCGTGCTCCTGTTCGCTACGCTGGCCGGCATCGTTACCCAGCTCATCAACGGCTACACGCGCTTGCAGCCCGGGGTGTACCTCAGCTACTTCATACTGCCCCAATTCATCTTCTGCCTGTTCTGGGGCGTGGTGTCGCTATTGGTGCATGTGTTGGTGAACAACAAGTACATGGGGTGGTTCGCGTTCATCCTGGTGTTCGTGCTCAACGCCTTCGTTTGGACAGCGCTGGACGTGCAATCGAACCTGGTGCGCCTGAACGGGTCCAGCGGCCTGGTGTATTCCGACATGAACGGTTTCGGGCCGTACCTGGGCAATTGGCTTTTCTTCAAGGCCTATTGGCTGGTGTTCGCGGCCCTGATGCTGTGGGCGGGCTACCTGTTCGTGCTGCGCGGCAACGACACCGGCATGCGCATGCGGCTGCGCGCCGCTGGGCAGCGCATGCGCGGCTCGTGGCCGCTGGGCGCGGCGCTGGCGGGCGTGTTCGTGGTGCTGGCGGCCTTGGGCTGGTACAACACCAAGGTGATCAACACCTACCGCACCAGCGACCAGATGGAGGAACGGCAAGTGGCCTACGAACGGGGCTACCGCAAATACATCAACCTCGCCCAACCCCACTTCACCGGGCTCGAATACTTCATCGACCTCGATCCAGCCGGGCGCAAGCTGCAGTACGAGGTGAAGATCACCGTGCAGAACAAGCATCAAGCGCCCATCGACACGCTGCTGTTGGACCTGCCCCAGTACATGAACGTGCAACTGGACATACCGGGCGCGCAACTGGTGGTGGATGACAGCGCACTGTACCAACGCATCTACAGGCTGGAGCCGCCCCTGCAACCGGGCGACAGCCTGCGCTTCACCGCAAAGGGCGGCTGGGCCCCCAAGGGCATAAGCAATGCCGTGGAAATGACCTCCATCGTCGATAACGGCACCTTCCTGAACAATATGCAGCTGATCCCCCGCATCGGCTACGACCCCGGAAACGAGATCATGGACCGCGAAAAGCGCCGCAAGCATGGCCTGCCGCCCAACGAGCGCATGCCCAAACTGGCCAGCGACCCGGCCAAGCGCATGGACAACTACCTGATGCGCAACAGCGATTGGGTGAGCGTGCGCACCACCATCGGCACCGCGCCCGACCAAATTGCAGTGGCCCCCGGCTCGCTGCGAAAGGAGTGGACCGAAGGGGGCAAGCGCTGGTTCACCTACCAGCTCGACTACAAGGCCCTCAATTTCTACTCCTTCCTCAGCGCCCGCTACGAGGTGGCCCGGGAAACCTGGATAGACCCGCTGGGCAAGGAACCCGATGTGGCGCTGGAGGTGTACTACCAGAAGGAACACGGCGTGAACGTGCCCCGCATGCTCAACAGCCTGCACCGCTCGCTGGACTACTTCACCGCCAATTTCGGCCCGTACCGGCAAAAGCAGGCCCGCATCATCGAATTCCCGCGCTACGCCTCATTCGCCCAGGCCTTCCCCGGCACCATGCCGTACTCAGAGGCCATCGGCTTCATCACCGATCTTACGGCCGAAAAGGACATCGACATGGTGTTCTACGTGGTAGCGCACGAAACAGGGCACCAATGGTGGGCACACCAGGTGATCGGTGCCGCCATGCAGGGCAGCACCCTGCTGAGCGAAAGCATGGCGCAGTACTCCGCCCTGATGGTGATGGAAAAGGAATACGGCAAGGCCCACATGCGCAAATTCCTGAAATACGAGGGCGACAAATACCAGAATGCCCGTGGGTCGGAGAGCCTGGCCGAAAAGCCGTTGTTGAACGTGGAGAACCAGGGCTACATACACTACAACAAGGCCAGCGTGGTGCTGTACGGCCTGCGCGCGTACCTGGGCGAGGACAGCCTGAACAAGGCCTTCCGCTCGTTAGTGGACACCTTCGGATATGCCGATCCACCCTGGCCCACCTCGCTGGATTGGTACAGCGCCGTGGACAAGGTGACGCCCGACAGCCTGAAATACCTGCTGGAGGACGGCATCAAGTACATTACGCTGTACAACAACAAGGTGATCGAGGCCAAGGGCGCCATGAACGCGGACAGCACCTGGACCGTGACCATGAAGCTGACCGCCGAGAAGGAGCACGCCGATTCGCTGGGCAAGGGAACGCCCGTGCTGATGGACGATTGGATCGACCTGGCCGTGGAGCGGTGGCCATCCTTCGGCAAGGAAAAGGAACTGAACGATGTGCCCCTGGTGCAGCAACGCGTGAAGCTGCACACCGGCGAGAACATGTTCACCTTTACCGTGGGCCGCAAACCCTCGGCCGTTACCATCGACCCGGACCACCTCTTCTTTGACCGGCACCCGGAGGACAACCGGATGCGGGTAACGCTGGAAGAGGGCAAGTGAGGACCGCGCTTGCGTGCAATGCCCAGGCACCGCACGCACCGCCGGCCAACCCGGGGTGCATGCGGGTACGAACCACGGGCCCCGCGTAAGGGACAGCAGCGGCGGCCCGGTGCGGGCGCGGCCCTGCGTGCGCGTGCAGCGAGGAGGTGACCGGAGGGAACCCCTGCAGCGCCGCGCACGCCGGCCGCGGCAAAACGGCCACAGCGGATGGCCCGGCCCCGTGCGCAGCCCTGTGGGTGGTGGGGATACGCCCCTCAATCACCACCCTCCAGCGTGCCCTTCTCGCTCAGCAATACCGCCGCCCAGTGCGTGCCCGGGAATTGGGCCATGACCAGCACCATGACCACGGTGATGGGCACCGAAAGGAACATGCCCACAACGCCCCAAAGCCAGCCCCAGAAGGCAAGGGTGAGAAGGACCACCAGCGGGCTTACGTTGAGTGAGTTGCCCATGAGGCGCGGCTCCAGCACGTTGCCCACCAGCAGCTGCACCGCACCCACGCTGCCCAGCACCCACAAGGCCGGGCCGAACGCGGCGAATTGCACGCCGGCCACCACCGCCGGGAACAACGTGGCCAGCAGCGAACCCACGGTGGGGATGTAGTTGAGCAGGAAAATGAGCATGGCCCAGAAGAAGGCGAAATCCACGCCGATGATCAACAGCGCCACGTAGCTGAGCACACCGGTGAGCAGGCTCATGGCGGTCTTGAGGGTTACGTAATGGCTGAGCGAGGCATCCACGCGTTCGAGCATTTCGCGCGTGCGTTGCACGCCGCCGCCGTTGTGCATGGCCAGCAGCTTGCGGCGGGCGTGCCGCTCCTCCAGCATGATGAACGCCACGTAGATCAGCACCAGCGTACCGTTGCCCAGCACACTGGTAAGCGCGTTGAGCACCATGGTGAGCACCGTGCCCACATCCATGCCCTGCAGGAACTTGTCGAACTGGCGGCCCAGGTCGAAGCCGGTGACCTCCTCCAGCTGCCCACGCATGGCCGACAGGTTGCGCTCGTACTGCGGCAGTACCTCGGCCACGCCGTTGATGTTGGAGATGAGCAGGCTGGTGAAGAACGCCAGCACCAGCGAAATGGTGATGAACGCCAGCGTGCCCCGCAACCAGCGCGGCAGCATGCGCCCCTTGAAGGTGATGCGCTTGAACCGCACCTGCACAAGGCGGATCATGTACCACACCACCAGGGCCATGGCGAACGGGATGAGCACCGCCGAGGTGTAGCGGAGAATGATCACCGAGGCGATGACCACGAACAGGCCGAGGGCGATGCGCTTTAGTGCCATGGGGCCAAGATAAAGGGGGCGCCCGGGAATGCGGGCCGCGGAAGCAGCTGTTTGCGGAGCCGGCCAGCCGGGCGCCCGGCGGAGACGCGTTGCATTGGCCAGGGCTGTTTGGGCGCGGTTTTTGGAACCGCCGGGCCATGCGCCACGCAATATTCGTTCCCTGCATGGTGGCCATCTGCGCTCTCCTCTGCGCTTGCAGCAACGTGGAGGAGGTTACGCTTACCGGGCCTTCCGTAACCGACCAGCTGAACAGCCGGGGCTACATGGCCACAACACGGGATACCACCTTGCCCATGGACACCACGAAATTGCAATTGGACAGCCTGGAGCGCAGATGAGGGTGCGCCACTGGCCGGACCGTCTGCTTGGGCAATTCAATGAACCGTGGGAACTGCCGGGCGAACGGTGAACACGGTACCTTGGCCCCGTGCCGAACCTTGCCGAAACCGATTTCCTGCGCCTGAAGCTTGGCAACGGGAGCGCACCGCACAAACCGATCCTGTTGTTGGCGGTATTGCGTGCATTTGACCGGGGACTGATCATAGAGAACCGGATCGAGCCCAGCGCGGAGTTGATCGATCTGTTCATCGGCCATTGGGCGCGATTGGTACCGGAAGGCCGCTATCAGCGCCGCTTTTTCCTGCCGTTCTTCCATCTGCGCAGCGAAAGGTCCGGGCTATGGAAGCTGCATGCCATGCCGGGCTTCGAAACGCACGCCTTAACACGCGCACGCTCGATCAAAAGCCTCGGGGCGCTTCTCGCATTCCAAGCCTGGGCGGAACTGCGGCCCGACGTATACCAACGGTGGCTGGTGCCGGAAAATCGCGCGGCGGACCGCTTGCTCATCATGGCGCGCTATTTCCCCGGCCAGTCATTGCCGCACGAGCTGCCCAGCCAGATCGGGCTGTTCGAGCAGCAGGTACAGCACGATAGCCCCGAGACGTATGTGGCGCGGCAACTGCAGTTGCTGCAGCATGATGAGGAGGAGGAACAAGTGCTGCGCGGCGCGGCATTCAAGCGCAAGGTGCCCGAGCTGTACACCTACACCTGTGCCTTTACAGGGCTGCACGTGAGCAACGCGCGGAACACCCGCCTGGTGGATGCCTGCCACATTGTGCCCTGGGCCGATTCGTTCGATGATACGGTCACCAACGGCATTGCCCTTTCACCCACGCTGCACCGTGCATTTGACCGCGGAATGATCGGCATAGCGGACGATTACTCCGTGATCGTGGCCCATGACCTCCGCGAAACGGACAGCCCGCATGCCATACGCCCGTTGCACGGACAAAAATTGTACCTGCCCCGCAACAACCGCCATTGGCCCGATCGGCGGAACCTGGCCAAACACCGGGAAAGGTGGGGATTGTAGGCCGGTGCAAACCGCTTTGCTGCAAGCCGTTCAAGCCCCGATCACTTGCCGAACACCCGTTGGCGATGGTAGGCCAAGTACTCGGGTTTGGGGCCGTGGGACCCAGAAGGAATGGCCAACGGCCTGCCTTCATAGGCCTTGAATTGCTGGGCGATGGTGGCATGAACGAAATGATCGCGCAGGGTAGGGGAGCAGACAAGGCGGAAGTGCTGGTCGAACGTGATGAGGCCGCGGTCGAAGGCACGGTCGTGGAGGGCATTGAGGGCGATGCCGTTCCGGGGGTCCAGTCGATGTTCTTCCACAGCGTTCCAGGGAATAATATGGGAAGCGATCAGCAGCTCGCGCACGGCCATGCCGGTGACCGCACACCGGCCATCGTACGCGTTCAAAACGGCCTGGCGGAAAAAGCGTTGGCCCCGGCGGATCTGCACGGCGGCCGTACTTTCTGTGGGACCTTCAGGCATGGTCAGCGGAGCAATTTTCTCCGGCTGCACTTCTATTGGGCTATCCGCATCCCCAGTGAGCAATTCGGCCAGCAGGCCTTCGCTCTCCGCCGCCAGCGTGCCGTATTGCTGATGGAATTCGTGCCACACCGTGCGGTCCAATGCACTGGCCCCAGACAAGCCCTTGATCCCGCGAGCAGCCAGTCGTTCATCCAACGAGGCCAGGTTGCTCAACTTCATCGCCACACTACCGGGCGTACGCCCCATGCGCTGCGCGACGTTGATCAACACCGGATTGCCCTGATGGTAAAGCCCAAAGGGGATCTTCTCGTACAGGTTGAGAAGGATCAACAACTCTTCCCGGGTCCATGATCTGCGGGTGGTGGCCATCAAAATGCCTGGCTTTTCCGCCACAATATCGTTAACCTGGCCGAATGAACCACGACAAGGAATACATCATTCGCCTGAATGGCCTCGACCTTGCCCAAGTGATCGATGGGCTGGAGGTGCGTGCCGACGCATGGCAACACACCGCCGCCTACCTCGAAACCGGCGAAGCCTTCAACCCGGACTTCGTGGTGAGTATGCAATGAGGGAGCAGAATTCCGGGAGCTTGCCGGACATTACGAACAGATCCTTGCATTGATGAAGGAACAGTTGACTCAACAGGACCAGCCATGAAAGAATACGTGCGCGCTGCTTACTTGAAATACGGCTTTCCGATTCCGGAGGAGCACCACTATACGATCCTGTGCCGTTGGCGGCCACCAAAGGAATTATGGCCAACACTTGGAAGGCGATGGCGCGACATCGCGGTAGAAGTGCTCGGCGCAAACAAGCCGGACATCCTCGCCGACGAAACCTGCCTCTTCCTGATCGCTACGTATTGCGGCACCGCCTTGGCGCACCATGTGATCGGACCTGACAAGGAACTGATCCCTGTGCGCTTTCCCACTGAATATGACCGGACATGGTTTCGCGATGTGGTAACATTCGGGGTGGATGTGGTCCATTGCCCGGACCTATGGGCGGTCGAATAGAATTCCACTGGTTGGACGGGCAAGACCTGGTGGCGCTGTCCTTTGCGCCGATTGGCGCGAGCGGCTGAAGCGCCTCAAGAGGCCGATCGAGGAACTAGGGAAGTTGTCAGATATGTGTAACGCGTGAGGGAGTTATCCTCGGACGCGCATTACGCTCCCAGGCCGGGCCGATCATGCTGTTCATACCGAAAGCATGATCGCAGGCCGCTTCGCCGGCATCGCTGCACGCCTTGCGAACTTCGGTGGCAACCCCATCAAGAGTTCTTCTTCAAGCGTAGTCAATACTGGTGGCGTAGATGTCCGTCACCTTCCGGTAGAACTGCCGCTCGCTGGTGCGGATGTCGCGGATGTGCTCCTGCTTGCCTTCCTTCACTTGGCCGTCGAGTTGGCGCGTGGCTTCATGCGCCCTCTGCAACCGGCACCGCGTTGCTGGCATTCGGCCCCGATCGGGGGCACGCACGCCCCACAGCCCCACCCTTCTGGCCCGGTCACCTGGTTGAGGTGCAAGAGGTTGGTGCCATGGCCCCGCCCTTGCGATGGGACCGACCATCAATTGACCGATCACATGCGCCATCACCATCTCGCACTGCTCCTCCTTTCCCTTATCGCCACCAGCGCCACCGCACAGAAGTGGGGCCTGGGCGTCCGCTTGGGCGACCCCAGCGGCATTTCCGTGAAGAAATACGGCGAGGGCCATGCCTGGGAATTCAACTTGGGTCGAACCCACCTCTTCAATGGGCATCGCTACTTCAACAACCGCTATGCTTATTGGTATGACCATCAACACTTCGATCATAAGGAGCATGAATTCATCGGCTATAGTGCCTCTGTACCCTTGGGCCTGCAGGTGCATTACCTCTTCCAGAAGCCGGTGAAGAATGCCGAGGGCCTTCAATGGTACTGGGGATTTGGTGGGCAGGTCCGCACGCAGCGGGTCTCCTACACCTACCGGTACAAGGTGAAGAATGGTCCGGACTGGGTGGTGGTGAACGATGCGTCCGTGCAGGAAACGAACTTGGGCTTGGACGGCGTGCTCGGCTTGGAATACAAATTCAAGAATGCCCCGTTGGCCATGTTCCTCGATGGCACCCTCTTCATGGAACTGTACGACCAGCCCTTCCTCTTCAGCCTGCAAGGCGGGTTGGGCGTGCGGTATACCTTCTAGCCGGGGCAGCGGCCATCTCGTTCCACCTCAGTTGGCCTTCCTCGGTCTGGTGCGAGCGCCCGATGGATAGCGCTCCCTCAACCAACGGATCCCGCCTGCAGCCTGCAGACGGGATCCGTTTTTGGTAGTTGTAAGCCCTCGGCCACCGCTTAGGCGCGGGCCTTGCGCCAGATGGAGCCGTTGCGCGTATCGAGGCGCTCCAGCTTGCCTTCCTTCACTTGGCCGTTGAGCTCGGCCGTGACCGCTTCCGGCGTGGTGGCCAACATCAGGGCGGCCTCCTGCGCGCACCAGCTGGGGTGCAGGGCGAAGAGCGCATCCACCGTGGTGGGCAGCGCGGCGGCTTGAACGCCCGGCGCGAGCTGCTTCAGGGCCTGCTCCATCTGCTCATAGGAGCGGGCACCGTACACCACCTGCCGCTGGCCTTCCGCGTTGCTGAAGAGCATGGTCGGGAAGCCGCGTACACCGGAGGCGCGTGCCAAGGCGAGGTCGGCCTTGAAGAGGGCATCGCCCGCGCCCTTCATATCGCTTTCCAGGCGCACGGGGTCCAGCCCCACTTGGGCCGCTGCCTCATTGATCACATCCTGTCGCGCGATGTTGCGCTTCTCCATGAAGACCATTTCGCGCATGCGGCGCATGAAGGCATGGGCCAGGTCCTTGTCCTGCAGTTCCGCGGCCTTGAAGGCGATGCTGGGCGGGTAGCTGCTGGCCAGGGGATCCTCCAACCACACATCGCCGATGATGGGCATCTTGTAGTGCTGGCTCATTTCATCCCAATGGGTGGCCACGTCGCCGGGCTTGCTGATGCCGCCGCCGTTGAAGCCATCCCAGCCGGGCAGCAGGCCGCCCATGTGGTATTGCATATCCACGGCCGCACCGTACTCCACCGCCAGGCGGCGCAGTTGCGGCTCGATGCCCCAGCAGCTGGAGCAGATGGGATCGGTGAAGTATTGGATGGTGACGGTGCTGCCGGCGGTGGGCTGCACGGGGGCCTCGTTCACCGCCTCTTGCGTGGCGGCACCGGCGACATCACAGGTTCCGGTCTCGATATCACAGATCAGGGGATTCTCGCTTTTCATGGTCTTATCAGGTGTTTGGGCGCATGCGCCGAACGTGGTGAGCAGAAGAAGAAAGGGGATATGGCGTGCCATTTCGTTAACTTGCCCACAAAGGTCGCCCTCCATGTCCGGCATATCAATAAGTCAGAAAAAGCTGACCACTCCCCTACGCACCGCGGACTGCCCGGCGGAAGCCCTGCTGCAAAGCGTTTCGGGCAAGTGGAAACCGGGCATCATCCTGCTCGCCTCGCAGGGCCCCGTGCGTTTCAGCCAGCTGCTGCGCAAGCTGGAAGGCAGCAACAAGCAGTCCATCACCACGGCCCTGCGCGAGCTGGAGGAAGATGGCCTGCTGGATCGCGTGGTGATCCGCCTGAAGCCGTTGCACGTGGAGTACACGCTCACGCCGCTCGCGCTGCAGTTGGTGCCTTTGCTGAAGGGAATGGAGGGGCTGGGGTGAGGGCGTACGTGTGGTCCTCCTTGCCTTGGTCGATCAACAATTCAACTTTGCTCCTGCTCCCCGCGACCGACGCACTTTTCGTCAACCACGTTCGGAAAAGATAGTGGCGGGGTGGTGTGTGATGGAGGCCTGTTGAGCTCGGATCACACTTTCAACTTGATGGCGAAGTTGGACGGGTGTTGCTCACTCAAGTTTACTCCGTCGCCTCCATCAGCACCGCGCACCTGTTCATTTCCGAGCTCCCGGTTTCGCATGGGCGACCACGCGGGTTGCCGATCCTTTCGCTCGTATCCGCAATGGCTTGGGCATCTTCGGGAGCTTCCCCGTGTAGAGCGTCTCGAAGCGGAAACACATCTCCCAGTCGTCCCAGTACACATCCACGTTGCGGTGCAGCTTGAACTGCCGGAAGCGCAGCACATCCAGGTACTGGCTGTTCATGGGATTCTGGCCTGCTGCGCTCAGGAAGGGATGGAAGTCGATCTCGCTCACGTGCCCATCGGTGAAGGTGAAGCGGATGGTATAGTCACCCACGTAGGTGGCTTTCTTGATGCGGATGTCGGCGGGGATGGTCATTTGATGCGGCGGGTGATGCGCTCGGGGGTGATGCGCTTGTGTTCGACATAGAAGGCGGTCCACTTGGCCACGATGTCGTCCTTCATGGCCCGGACGAAGGTCTCAGCCTCACGCTGCTCCTTCTCGTTCAGCATGTCGGCGCCCCGCTTGGCCCGCCAGCGCAGTTCCACCAGCTTGCCTTCCACGATGATGAGCATGACGATGCCTTCGCGATCGCCATGTTGTACATGCAGGTGCATGGGGTCATGGTCGTCGCTGTAGAATAGAAAGATGAGGCCGAAGTATTCGTACAGCTTGGGCATTGAACCAAAGGTAACACGCCCCGCCGGGCCTTACATATTCCTCCGATACTGCCCCCCCACCTCGAACATCGCCGCCGTCAGCTGCCCCAGGCTGCAATACTTCGTCGCCTCCATCAGCACCTCGAACATGTTCTCGTTCCGTATGGCCGCCTGCTGCAGGTCCTTGATCGCCTTCGCCGCTTCCGCGCTGTAGGCCGCGCGCAGGTTCTCCACCGTGGCGATCTGCGCCTCCTTCTCCTCCTCGGTGGCCCGGATCACCTCCTTCGGAAGAATGGTCGGTGATCCTTTCGAGCTCAGGAACGTGTTCACGCCAATGATGGGATACTCGCCCGTGTGCTTGAGGGTCTCGTAGTACAAGCTCTCTTCCTGGATCCTGGAGCGTTGGTACATCGTTTCCATCGCTCCAAGGACACCGCCCCTTTCCGTGATCCGATCGAACTCCGCCAATACCGCCTCCTCCACCAGGTCGGTGAGCTCTTCGATGATGAAGCTGCCTTGCAGCGGGTTCTCGTTCTTGGCCAGGCCGAGCTCCTTGTTGATGATGAGCTGGATGGCCATGGCGCGGCGCACGCTTTCCTCGGTGGGCGTGGTGATGGCCTCGTCGTAGGCGTTGGTGTGCAGGCTGTTGCAGTTGTCGTAGATGGCGTAGAGCGCCTGCAGCGTGGTGCGGATGTCGTTGAAGTCGATCTCCTGCGCGTGTAGGCTGCGGCCGCTGGTCTGGATGTGGTACCGTGGGTGCCACTGCGGGCCTCGCTCCGGCATCACCGCCTTCGGCGGCCCTTCGGGCGAGCGCGCTCCTTGCGCCATACGGCGTTGCATCCTCGGTCAGCTACCGGTTACGGTAGCCTCCCTCGTCGCGCCTTGTCTGGCACAAGGATCATCGCTCGTGCTTGCCGTTCGAGGCCCACAGAGGCACCATGGCATCTGGCTGCGCTCGTCGGCGCCGTAGCGGTGCTTGAGCGCCTTGGCCCTGTGGGTGCCACGAAGTCCACCGAGCAGCGCCACTGCGGCGGAGCCGCATCCCTTCGGGTGAGCGCCGCTCGCCCGCCCATACTTCGTTGCTTCCTCGGTCAGCTACCTATGGGTAGCCTCCCTTCGTCGCGCCTTGTCTGGCCGAACGATCGTCACTCATGGCATCTGCCCGGCGAACTCCGAGGCACCCCGGCGGCGCGCCACGCGGCCCATCACGGCGTACTCGGGGTCCATGCCGTTGCTGAAGAAGAAGCTGAGGTTGGGCGCGAAGGCGTTGATGTCCATGCCCCGGCTCAGGTAGTACTCCACGTAGGTGAAGCCGTTGGCGAGCGTGAACGCGAGCTGCGAGATGGGGTTGGCGCCGGCCTCCGCAGCGCCTGCCCCGGCCGCCGAGCCGGGGTGGTAGCCGCTGATGCTGACGCTGTAGAAGTTGCGGACCTTCTTGTCGATAAAGTACTGCTGCACGTCGCCCATCAAGCGCAGCGCGAACTCGGTGCTGAAGATGCAGGTGTTCTGCGCCTGGTGGTTTCGCCCGCCCTGAGCTTGTCGAAGGGCTGGGCGTGCCCCGGCTCAAATGCAGCCGGGTCGCGTGCTACGCTTTAGCCGGACTTGTCAGGGCCAGCGGCTGCGGCACTGCAGGGTCACTCCTGCGTCGTGCCTCCTCGTTGCTGGCATCCGCAAGGCCCTGCCTGCGCCGGGCTGCCGCTACGCCAGCTGACGCAGCATTCGTTCTAAAGTAAAAGTAGATGACCAAATGCAGGTACGGGTTCAATGGCATGCGTTCGATAGGGCACGTAGAATAAGCCCGGCGGGATCATGCCGATACCTTTGTACCTAATGAAGCTCACTATCCGCAACATGGTCTGTGACCGTTGCAAAACGGCCGTGCAGCGCGTGCTGGAGGCGCAGGGCCTGCCGGTGCAGCGCATCGAGTTGGGGGAGGTGGAACTGCAGCACGCGGTGGCGGACACCGAGCGAGAGGTCTTACGCGTGGCCTTGCAGAAGGAGGGCTTCGACCTGGTGGACGACCGCGAAGCGGTGATCATCGCCCGCATCAAGGTGGCGATCGTGAAGTTGGTGCACCACGATGGTGAGCTGAAGGGACGTGTGAAGTTGGGTGAACACTTGAGCGCGCTACTGCACAAGGAATACTCTGGCCTCTCGGCACTCTTCACACAGGTGGAGGGCATCACCATCGAGCAGTACTTCCTGCTGCAGCGCCTGGAGCGCGTGAAGGAGCTGATCAAGTACGGCGAGCTGACGATGAGCGAGATCGCGGACCGCGCGGGCTTCAGCAGCGTGGCGCACCTGAGCACCCAGTTCAAGAAGCTCACGGGCATGACGCCCACCGCCTTCAAGGAGATCGGTGGTGGCCGGCTGCCCTTGGACCATGTGGGCTGAGGCCGATGTAACGCTTATCGGCGAGGATGTAAGAGCTTCGGTGCTGTGTCGCACGTGCTTTGTACCGTCAAACACGAACGACCATGGACAACACGACCATCACCCTCCCACTGCTGGAAGTGCACAGCCCCCAATGCGCATCACGCGTGGAGAAGGCCATCCGCACCATACCTGTGATCACGGCCGTTGATGTGGACAGCGATGCCCATGTGGCACACCTCACCAGCAGCGAGCCAGCGCAGGCTGTGAAGGAGGCGGTTGCCGCCGTCCGCCAGGCGGGCTACCAAGTGGATACCGACCAGCGCCACTTCAGTACCACGGGCATCACCTGCGGCGGGTGCGCAAAGAGCGTGACCACCGTCCTTAGCGCATTGCCCGGCGTGCTGGCCGTGGACGTGGACGTGCCGAACAACACGGCGACCGTGGAAGTGGTGAAAGGAACTGTGTCTGACGAATCGCTGGCGGCCGCATTGATGCCCACCGGCTATCGCCTGTTGCCCCAGGCCGTTTAGAACACCAACGCCATGAGCACTGAGAAAAGCACCCTGGTACTGCCCGTGGAGAACATGGACAGCGAACACTGCGCGCTGATCGTGGACGAGGCCCTGGGCACCGTTGCCTCGGTGGGCGCGCACCACGTCGAACTCAACAACCGCAGCGCGGTGATCGAGAGCACCACGCCCGTGGAGGCGGTCCGCGATGTGGTGAAGGCCATCCGGGACAACGGGTACGATGTGCCCACCCTGAGGCGCACCTTCCCCGTCACCGGTATGACCTGCGCGAGCTGCGTGAGCAGTGTGGAGAGCATGCTGCTGGCCCAGCCCGGTGTGCTGAACGCCGCCGTGAACCTGGCCACCAATACCGTGCAGGTGGAATACGTACCCGGTGTGATCGATGAGCGCCGCATGCGCGCAGTGGTGCAGAGCATCGGCTACGACCTGCTCATCAGCGAAGAGCACGAGGCCACCGCCGATCTGGAGGAGATCCAGCGCGCACGCATGACAACGCTGAAGCAACGCCTATGGGCCTCCATCGCACTGAGCACACCGCTGGTGGTCATCGGCATGTTCATGATGCACGAGCCCTGGGCCAACTTCGTGATGTGGGCCCTGAGCACGCCGGTGGTGCTGGTCTTCGGCCGCTCCTTCTTCATCAACGCGTGGAAGCAGGCGAAGCACCGCAGCGCCAACATGGACACGCTGGTCGCCCTGAGCACCGGCGTGGCTTACGTCTTCAGCGTCTTCAACACCACCTATCCTTCGTTCTGGACCAGTCGCGGGCTCATGCCCCACGTCTACTTCGAGGCGGCGGCGGTGGTCATCACCTTCATCCTGCTGGGCAAGTTCCTGGAGGAGCGCGCGAAGGCGGGCACCAGCAGCGCCATCAAGAAGCTGATGGGCCTGCGCCCCAGCACCGTGCTGCGCGAAGGGAGCAACGGTCAGACCAGTGAAGTGCCCATCGCCGATGTGAACGTGGACGACATCCTGGTGGTGCGCCCGGGCGAAAGCATCGCGGTGGACGGCGAGGTGATCGGCGGCGAGAGTTATGTGGACGAGAGCATGCTCAGCGGCGAACCGGTGCCGGTTGCAAAGCTCGTGGGCGCACAGGTGCTGGCCGGCACCATCAACCAGAAAGGCAGCTTGCGCATGAAGGCGCAGAAAGTGGGCGCGGCGACCCTGCTGGCGCAGATCGTGCGCACCGTGCAGGACGCGCAGGGCAGCAAGGCACCTGTGCAGAAGCTGGTGGACAAGATCGCGGGCGTGTTCGTTCCCATCGTCATCGGCATAGCCATCGTCAGCGCGATCGTGTGGTGGATCTTCGGTGGCGAACATGCGTTCACTCAGGGGCTCTTGGCCATGGTCACCGTACTGGTGATCGCCTGCCCCTGCGCCCTGGGCCTGGCCACACCCACCGCCATCATGGCCGGCATGGGCAAGGGCGCGGAGAACGGCATCCTGATCAAGGATGCCGAGAGCCTGGAGCGCGCGCGCAACATCACCGCCATCGTGCTGGACAAGACCGGCACCATCACCGAAGGCAAACCATATGTGGTGGAGGAAATAGGCTTGGAAAACCGGATAGTGGCCTTGGCATTACTCTCTATTGAATCACGCTCGGAGCATCCACTTGCGGACGCGGTGGTGCAGCATATCCTGAATATCGTTCCGGATGATCGATTCGGGAAGAATGGCATCGTTGAGAGATTCGAAAGCTTGACGGGCAAGGGCGCCAAGGCGCAGGTGAACGGTATCACCTGGCTCGTCGGCAGCCGCCGCCTGCTTGAGGAGAGTGGTGTGGCCATCACCGGAGAATGGCGTGAACACGAGAAGCGCTGGCAGGAGGCCGCGCACACCGTGATCTGGTTCGCTGATGCCCAGGCCGTGCGGGCTGCCATCGCCATCGCGGACCGCATCAAGCCCTCCGCTGCGGGAGCCATTGCGCGCCTGAAGGATGCCGGTATCAAGGTCTATATGCAGACCGGCGATTCCCGGCGCACCGCCCAGGCCGTGGCCAAGGCCGTGGGCATCGATGACTTCCGCAGTGAGGTGCTGCCCAAGGACAAGGCCGCATTCGTCACTGGCCTGCAGCAGCAAGGGCACGTGGTGGCCATGGTGGGCGACGGCATCAACGACAGCGAGGCGCTGGCCAAGGCCGACGTGAGCATCGCCATGGGCCAGGGCAGCGATATCGCCATGGACGTGGCGCGCATGACGCTCATCAGCACCGACCTAAACACCATCCCGCGGGCCATCACGCTCTCGCGGAAGACCGTGAGCCTCATCCGCCAGAACCTCTTCTGGGCCTTCATCTACAACGTACTCGGCATCCCCATCGCCGCTGGGGTGCTATACCCGATCAACGGTTTCCTGCTCGACCCCATGATCGCCGGTGCGGCCATGGCCCTGAGCAGCGTGAGCGTGGTGAGCAACAGCCTGCGCTTGAAGTGGGCGAAGCTGGAGAACTAGATCGACCAACAAATCCCGATACAACGAACCCATGAAAACCCTCCTGTCCCTCATCGCACTGCCAGCGCTGCTTGCCTTCAGCAGTTGCAGCGCCCAATTGAAGAACGCTCACACTGCCACCGTGCGCATAGACGGCGATTGCCCGATGTGCGAGAAGACGATCGAGAAGGCCGCCTACGTGAAGGGCGAAGCCGAGGCCGACTGGGATGTGGACGCAAAGACCGCACGCATCACCATCGACAGCTCGCGCACCGATATGGACACCGTGCTACTACGGATCGCCCATGCGGGCTACGACAACGAGCGCTACCTGGCCCCGGATGCGGCTTACTCCGCGCTGCCCGGCTGTTGCCAGTATGAGCGCACGTTCCAGCGGAAGGCCATGACCACACCTGGTGCCACCACGGATCATAGTGCTCATGATTATGGTCACGATGCCCCGGCGACCGCTGCACCCCAGACCGCAGGTGAAGTGATCGGTCCCGTGTTCGATGCCTACTTTGCCCTGAAGGATGCGCTGGTGGCCTCGGATGCGCAGATGGCGGCCGAGCGGTCCACAGCCTTGTCAGCCGTGGTGAAGACCGTGACGATGGAAGGCATGGACGCGAGCCTCCATACGGTTTGGATGCAGGTGATGGAACCGCTCGCGAACATC
Source organism: Flavobacteriales bacterium (assembly GCA_044507815.1). Classification (GTDB taxonomy): domain Bacteria; phylum Bacteroidota; class Bacteroidia; order Flavobacteriales_F; family PHOS-HE28; genus PHOS-HE28. Next base: position 277,710 of record JBIQIX010000001.1, read on the forward strand.
AGTGCGGGTATCGCTTCGAAGAAGGACATCGAGGCGCAGCGCAAGTCCTTCTCCGAACTGACGGAGCCGATGTATGCGCTGGTGAAGGCCCGGCCCGGTTCCACACCGACCTACCTGGACCATTGCCCCATGTACGAGGGCGGAGCCGACTGGCTCAGCCGCGACAAGGCCATCCGGAATCCCTTCTACGGTGCGCAGATGATGAGCTGCGGCAGCGTGAAGGAGACCATCGTGAAATAGAACATCGGACCGACAGCCACCATGGACCTCCTTCGAATGATCCGCACGCTCGCGATCCTGGCCACGCTCCTGTACCTGGTGCTCACCGGTGGTGTTTTCGCACAGAGCGGCATCCCCGGACATGCGCTGGGGACAAGCACACCGGATGGCAGCTTAACACCGCGCACGACCCGTTACGAGCTCACCGTGCGGGACACCATCGTCAACTACACCGGCAAGGCGCGCAAGGCCTTCACGGTGAACGGGCGGATGCCCATGCCCACGCTCACCTTCACCGAGGGCGACACGGCCGAGATCGTGGTGCACAATGCCATGGAGAAGGAGGAGACCTCCCTGCACTGGCATGGCCTCATCCTTCCTTATGCGCTTGACGGTGTTCCCTACCTCACCACCGCGCCCATCAAGGCCGGTGAAACACAGGTGTACAAGTTCCCATTGGTTCAAAGCGGCACCTATTGGTACCACTCGCACACCAAGCTCCAGGAGCAGAACGGCATGCACGGCGCGCTCATCATCCACAAGCGGAACGAGGAACCGATGCCTGAGCAGGTGCTGATCCTGAGCGAGTGGACGGACATGAAGCCCTTCGAGGTGCATCGCCGCCTGCACAGCGCGAACGACTGGAGCGCCATCAAGAAGCACCGGATCCGTCCGGGCACCGTGCAGAGCTACAGCGACGCCATCAAGGACGGTGCGCTCGGTGTGAAGCTCACCAACGAATGGAAGCGCATGAACGCCATGGACGTGAGCGATGTGTACTACGACCTCCTCTTCGCCAACGGCAAACCCATGGACGAGGCGCCGCAGTTCAAGGCCGGCGAGCGGGTACGGGTACGGCTGATCAACGGGGGCGCGAGCAGCTACTTCTGGATCACCTATGCCGGCGGGAAGATGACCGTGGTGGCCAGCGACGGCATCGATGTGGAACCCGTGGAGGTCGATCGTTTCATCATGGGCATCGCCGAGACCTACGACATCATCGTGACCATCCCGGCGGACAGCACGGCCTATGAACTGGTCGCCACCAGCGAGGACCGCGTACGCTCCACCTCCCTGTGGCTGGGCAGCGGTATCCGGCAACTGGCCGCGCCGCTCCAGCCACTGAAATACTTCGAAGGGATGCAGATGATGAACGACATGATGAAGATGAACGGCGACCTGGATGACATGGGCATGAACATGAGTCTCCAGCAGATGGACATGAACGTGGTGATGTACCCGGAGATCACCGGCGCGAAGGAGAACGCGCACGAGGATCATGGCAATGACCGGTACAACAGCAATGCGTTGTCCGACATCGTCACGCTCAACTACGCCATGTTGCGTTCACCGACCTCCACCGCGCTGCCGCCGGGGCCCGTGAAGGAGATGCGCTTCGAACTCACTGGCAACATGAACCGCTACCTCTGGGCCATCGACAACAAGACCGTTTCGGAGACCGATCGCATCCTCATCCGCAAGGGCGAGAACGTGCGTATCATTCTTTACAACAACAGCATGATGCGCCACCCCATGCACCTGCACGGCCACTTCTTCCGCGTGGTGAATGGCCAGGGCGACCACGCACCGCTGAAGAACGTGCTGGACATCATGCCCATGGAGACCGACACCATCGAGTTCGCCGCCACCGAAACGGGTGACTGGTTCTTCCACTGCCACATCCTCTACCACATGATGAGCGGCATGGGCCGCGTCTTCACCTACGAAGGAACGGCCCCCAACCCGGCACTACCTGATGCGAAGAAGGCCGCACGCAACTTCGCCCGCGACGACAAGGAATGGCACTTCATGGTGCAGAACGACTTCGCCACGAATGGGCTCGATGGCGAGGCCATGTACATGAACAAGCGCTGGAACCTGCAGAGCGAATGGCGCCTGGGCTACATGGCGGAACACGGCCAGGAGGTGGAGACCCACTTCGGACGCTACTTCGGCAAGATGCAATGGCTCTTCGTGAACGCGGGCTTGGACTGGCGCACGCGAGATGCACATGGCGGCGGCGATCTAGAGGACAATCTCTTCGGGCAGACCAACACCAAGAACAGCCGCAGTGTAGGGCACATCGGGTTCCAGTACACCCTGCCGATGCTCTTGGTCTTCGACCTGCGCATCGATACCGATGGCCAGCTCCGCTCCCAGTTGATGCGGGAGGACATCCCCCTGACACCCCGCCTGCGATTGGACCTCATGGGCAACACCGACCTGGAGTACATGGCCGGCTTGCGCTATGTATTCGACAAGACCTGGGCGGTACGCACGCACTACGATAGCGACATGGGCTTCGGGGTGGGTGTAGCGGTTACGTATTGAAGCGCGTGTGCAATGGTGTGCGAGGGATGGCGCATCAAGGAATGCTTCGAGGCCTCCCGCCTCCGGCAAATAGGCACCCACGACCGAACCAAGGACCAAGGCAATGGTACCGATCAATGTGATGAAACCGCAGGTGCGATCCGAAGAAACAACTGGAGCCATGCACTGAAAGAGCAACAAGATCGCACCGCAGATGCAGAACACGATCCATGCGGTCCTTCAAAAGCGCATCACATGTTCCTTCTATACTGCCCTCCGACTTCAAACATCGCCTCCGTCAGCTGTCCAAGCGAGCAATACTTCGTCGCCTCCATCAGCACCGCGAACATGTTCTCATTCTTGATCGCTGCCTGTTGCAGATCGTGGATCGCTTTTTTGCTTTCCTCGGCATAGGCCGTTCTCAAATTCTCCACGGTGTGGATCTGCGCCTCCTTCTCCTCCTCAGTGGCGCGGATCACTTCCTTCGGCAGGATCGTGGGTGAGCCCTTCGAGCTGAGGAAGGTGTTCACGCCGATGACGGGATAGTCCCCGTTGTGTTTCAGCGTTTCGTAGTAGAGGCTTTCCTCTTGGATCTTGCCGCGCTGGTACATTGTCTCCATGGCGCCGAGCACGCCGCCGCGTTCAGTGATGCGGTCGAACTCCTTCAGCACGGCTTCTTCCACCAGGTCGGTGAGCTCTTCGATGATGAAGGAGCCTTGCAGCGGGTTCTCGTTCTTGGCCAGGCCGAGCTCCTTGTTGATGATGAGCTCTCGGGTACCACACCGCACCCCGTTCCGGCGCCATGGCGGCACAGCCGCCACCCTTCGGGCGGGCGCGCTCGTCCGCCCATGCTGCGTTGCTCGGCGGTCGGCTACCTCGTGGTAGCCTCCCTTCCTCGCGCCTTGCCTGGCCGAACGATCATCGCCCGTGGCATCCGTTCGAGGCACGGCGTGGTACCCTGAGGCCATGGCGCGGCGCACGCTTTCCTCGGTGGGCGTGGTGATGGCCTCGTCGTAGGCGTTGGTGTGCAGGCTGTTGCAGTTGTCGTAGATGGCGTAGAGCGCTTGCAGCGTGGTGCGGATGTCGTTGAAGTCGATCTCCTGCGCGTGCAGGCTGCGGCCGCTGGTCTGGATGTGGTACTTCAGCATCTGGCTGCGCTCGTCGGCGCCGTAGCGATGCTTCATCGCCTTGGCCCAGAGGCAGCGTGCCACGCGGCCCATCACGGCGTACTCGGGGTCCATGCCGTTGCTGAAGAAGAAGCTGAGGTTGGGCGCGAAGGCGTTGATGTCCATGCCCCGGCTCAGGTAGTACTCCACGTAGGTGAAGCCGTTGGCCAGGGTGAAGGCGAGCTGGCTGATGGGGTTGGCGCCGGCCTCCGCGATGTGGTAGCCGCTGATGCTGACGCTGTAGAAGTTGCGGACCTTCTTGTCGATGAAGTACTGCTGCACGTCGCCCATGAGGCGCAGCGCGAACTCGGTGCTGAAGATCGTTGTTCTGCGCCTGGTGGTTCTTTGGGCGTGCCCCGGCTCAAATGCAGCCGGGTCGCGTGCTGCGCTTTAGCCGGTCTTGTCAGGGCCAGCGGCTGCGGCACTGCGGGGTCACGCCTGCGTCGTGCCGCCTCGTTGCTCGCATCCGCAATGCCCTTCCTGCGCCGGGCTGCCGCTTCGCCCGCTCACGCGGAGAACACGCTTGCGATCTCAACCGTTGAAGCCTACATTCGTCCCGGAAAATGCGTCGCCTCCTTTTCCTGCTCACCCTTACGGTCTATGGCTTCAGTGCCCTGGAACTGCACGAGTGGCTGCATGTGCCGCAAGTGGTGATGCACTTTCTGGAGCAGCATACCAGTGAGGACTTCCACGACCTCTTCCACAACGAGCACACCGACGATCAGCAACACGATGAGCACGACCACGATCCGTTCAGCGAGGATTGCCACGGCGAGTTCTGCGCGTGCAGTGGCCTGGTCGCGCTTTCACCGGTGAACAGGTCTCTCCTGATCTCCCTACAGCCGCTCACCACCAAGGTGGGTGCGCAATTCCTCAACGTTGCGCCCAGTGGTTTCACGGGCAACGTGTGGATCCCTCCCAAGGCTTGAGTTGATCCGCCCTTCGGCGGAACGGGAACGCACCGTGCTTCGGCACGGTCCGGGGCCATTGTGTACCCGCGTTCCGCATTCGTCCTTCCTTCCATTCCCAAGTTTTTCCATCCATGATCGACAGGATCATCCGGTTCTCCATACACAACAAGGCCATCATCGGGCTCTTCACGCTCGTGCTGGTGCTTTACGGGGCGTACTCGCTCACGCAATTGCCGATCGATGCGGTACCCGACATCACCAACAACCAGGTGCAGGTGATCACCACCACGCCTACGCTGGCCGCGCAGGAGGTGGAACAGTTCGTTACCGCGCCCATCGAGCGGGCCATGGCCAGCCTGCCCGATCTGGTGGAGATCCGCTCCATCAGCCGCTTCGGGCTAAGTCTTGTGACCATCGTATTCGATGAGGACGTGGACGTGTACTTCGCCCGCACCTTGGTGGACCAGCGCCTGGGCGAGGCCGCCGCACTGATACCGCCCGGGGTGGGCACACCGACCATGGCCCCGGTAAGCACCGGGTTGGGCGAGGTGTACCAATACGTGCTGCACCCCAAGGAAGGGTACGAGGGCACCTTCAGCCCCAGCGAGCTGCGCACCATCCAGGAATGGATCGTAGTGCGGCAGCTGTTGGGCACACCCGGTGTGGCCGAGGTGAACAGCTACGGCGGCGAGGTGAAGCAGTACGAGGTGAGCGTGGACCCCAAGCGCTTGCAAAGCATGGGCGTCACCATCGGTGAGCTACTGCTCGCGTTGGAGAGCAACAACGAGAACACCGGCGGCGCCTACATCGAGAAACGGCCCAACAGCTACAGCATCCGGGGCGAAGGACTGCTGCGCACGCTGGACGACATCCGCAAGGTGGTGGTGAAGATCCCGCCCGGCGGTGTGCCGCTCCTGGTGGGCGATGTGGCCGAGGTGGGCTTCGGTGCGGCCCCGCGCTACGGTGCGCTCACCCGCAATGGCGAAGGCGAAGCGGTGGGCGGCACGGTGATGATGCTGAAGGGTGGCAACAGCGCCGAAGTGGTGAAGGCTATTGAAGCGCGCATACCGAACGTGCAGAAGGCCCTGCCGGAAGGGCTGATGATCGAACCCTATCTGGTGCGCAGCGAACTGGTGGGGCGGGCCATCGGCACGGTGAAGACGAACCTGATCGAGGGCGCGTTGATCGTGATCTTCGTGCTGGTGCTCTTTCTAGGAAATTGGCGCGCGGGCCTCATCGTGGCCTCGGTGATCCCACTGTGCATGCTCTTCGCCATCATCCTCATGAACGCCTTCGGCGTCAGCGGCAATTTGATGTCGCTTGGTGCCATCGATTTCGGATTGATCGTGGACGGCGCCGTGATCATCGTGGAGGCCACCCTGCACCACCTGCATGCGCGCTTCAAGGGAAGGATCCTTACCCGCGAGGAGATGGACCGCGAGGTTTTCGTGAGCGCCAGCAAGATCCGGACGAGCGCGGCCTTCGGCGAGATCATCATCCTGATCGTGTACATCCCCATCCTCACACTGGTGGGCATCGAGGGCAAGATGTTCCGCCCCATGGCCATCACCGTCAGCTTCGCCATCCTGGGTGCCCTGTTGCTCTCGCTCACCTATGTGCCCATGATGAGCGCGCTGGTGCTGCCGCGCAACACGGCGCACAAACCCAACTTCAGCGACCGCATGATGGACCGTTTCCAGAAGTGGTACGATCCCATCATCGGCTTCGCCTTGCGCAACCGGATCAAGACCGTGGGTGTGGCCGTGGCGCTCTTCATCAGCTCGGTCTTCCTGTTCGCACGCATGGGCGGCGAGTTCATTCCCACCTTGGAAGAGGGCGACTTCGCCTTCCACAGCATCCTGCCGCAGGGCGCATCGCTCAGCCAGAGCATCGCCAACAACGCCAAGGTGGAGAAGATCCTGCTGCAATTCCCGGAGGTGAAGCAGGTGGTGGGACGCACCGGCAGCGCCGAGATCCCCACGGACCCCATGCCCCCCGAAGCCACGGACCTCATGATCATCTTGAAGGACAAGGACGAATGGACCACCGCGCACGACCGCGAGGCTTTGCAGGACACCATGCTGCAAGCCTTGAGGCAGGTACCCGGCGTGTTCTACGAAGCCACCCAACCCATCCAGATGCGCTTCAACGAATTGATGACCGGCATACGGCAGGACGTGGCCGTGAAGATCTACGGTGAGAACATGGACACCCTCGCGGTGATCGCGAACAAGGTGGCGGCGATCATCGGCGAAGTGCAAGGTGCGGGTGAACCGCAGGTGGAAAAGGTGGTGGGCCTGCCACAGATCACCATCACCTATGATCGTGCACGGGTAGCGCAGTACGGCCTCAACATCCGCGAACTGAACCGCACCGTGCGCACGGCCTTCGCGGGCGAGGCCACCGGCGTCATCTACGAGAACGAGCGCCGCTTCGATCTGGTGGTGCGCCTCGGTGACCAACAGCGGCAGAGCATCGACGATGTGCGCACCCTCTTCGTGGCGCTGCCCGGTGGCGGACAGATCCAGTTGCAGCAGGTGGCCGATGTGTCCTTGACACCCGGCCCGGCCCAGATCAGCCGGGAGGATGCCAAGCGCCGCATCGCCGTGGGCGTGAACATCCGTGGCCGTGACGTGGAAAGCTTCGTGGAAGAGCTCCAAGGCCGCATCGATGCCGAAGTGCCAATGCCCGCGGCCTACTACTACACCTTCGGCGGCACCTTCGAGAACCTGCAGGCAGCTAGCAAACGCCTGATGCTGGCGGTGCCCATCGCGCTGGCCCTCATCTTCCTGCTGCTCTTCTTCACCTTCAACAGCGTGAAGCGCGCCCTGCTGATCTACACCGCCATCCCCATGAGCGCCATCGGCGGTGTGCTTGCGCTCATGGCGCGCGGCATGCCCTTCAGCATCAGCGCGGGCGTGGGCTTCATCGCGCTCTTCGGCGTGGCGGTGCTCAACGGCATCGTCCTCATCGCCACCTTCGACCAACTGGAAAAGGAAGGCATCAGCGACCTGAAGGAGCGCGTGTTGAAAGGTACCCGCACACGGCTGCGTCCCGTGCTGATGACGGCGGCGGTGGCCTCGCTCGGTTTCCTGCCCATGGCCTTGAGCGGCAACGCGGGCGCGGAAGTGCAACGCCCCCTGGCCACGGTGGTGATCGGTGGCCTCATCACCGCCACGGCCCTCACCCTCATGGTGCTGCCGGTGCTCTATCTGCTCTTCATGGGCGGAGGCAGGAGGCGCAACGATGCCAATGGCGGCAAGGCGAACGCACCGCTGATCGTCGCGACCGTGCTGTTGATCATGATCGGCGGCACCAGCAGCGCACAGGAACCGATGCCGATGGACACGGCGATCGCACGCGCCTTGCGCACCCATCCGAGCATGACCGCTGCGGAACTGCGTGTGCAGGAACAGGATGCCCTGCGTGGCACGGCCTTCGGGCTGCAGCCGCTCAACGCGCAATTCTCCCATGGCCAGACCCAGGGGCCGTATCCCAAGGACATTATCCTGGAAGCCAATACCGGGTTCGCATTTCCCACCACCATTGCCCGACGCGCGGCCTACCTGAAGGAAAGCCTGCACCTTGCGGAGAACGAAAAGCTGAACACGGCGGCCTACGTGAAGGAGAGCGCGGGAGGGGCCTACCTGCAATGGGCCATGGGCCTTGAACAGGTGCGTATCCTGCAACAGCTGGACAGCGCGTACGCATCCATGGCGGCCTTCGCGCTGCAGCGCTTCGAGCTCGGTGAGACCGGCCGCTTGGAAAGCACCAGTGCGCAAAGCCGCGCCGAGCAGGTGAAGGTGCGCTTGCGCCAGGCACAGGCTGATCTGGTGGCCTACCAGGTGGAAGTAGAACGCTGGACGGGCCCGCTCAGTGGTGCCGTGCCGGTGCCCGAGGAATTGCTCAACACCGCACGAGCGCCGGATCCCGGCGGCGGCAACGACCCGCTCCTGCTCTCCTTGCAGCAGCGCACGCAGGTGGCCGAGGCCGAATGGAAACTGCAACGCAGCCAATGGGCACCCAGCCTGCAGGGCGGCGGCTTCTACCAGACCTTCGATGGCACGTCGCCCTTTTCGGGCTTCCTCATCGGTGCTTCGATCCCCCTGCCCGGCAGCGGCCAGGGCGGTCGCACCTCGGCGGCACGTTTGCGCAGCGAGATCGCCGCGCAGGAACTGGAAGCCGCACGCCGACAGCGCAGCAGCGAGCGCGCCACCACGCAGGCGCAGCTCACTCAATTGCGCGAGAGCCTCGCCTTCTATGAAAGCACCGGTGCCGCGCTGGGTGCTACCCTGCGCGACGATGCCCTGCGTGCCTATCGCGCGGGCGAAGCCGACTACTTCCAATTCACTCAAGGCATCGAGCAGGCCTTTCAACTCAACGCCGAGCACTTGCGCGTGCGTTACGAGCTCGCACTTACCGTCCTCCACCTCCGTGCCCTCAATGGGCTCTAAGACCGCATAGACATGAAAACGCAACCGATCAACAGCGCTCTTCAGCGCATGCCGAATACGCTCTTTCTGCTCCTGCTCACCATCGCACTGGCCGCCTGTGGCGGTGGCGCGGCCTCCGGCGAAGAAGAAGGCCATGGCCACGGCGAAGAGGAGGGCCACGGCGGTGGGAGCACCGTCACCGTTTCGCCGCAACAATTCGCCGCCATCGAGGGCAAGCTTGGCAAGGTGGAGATGAAGGACCTCACCACCGCCCTCAAGGCCGTCGGCTTTTTGAAAGTGCCGCCGCAGAACGTCGCCGACATCACCGTGGCCATGGGAGGCACCGTGCGCGAAGTGCTGGTGCAGGAAGGCGACCATGTGAACAAGGGGCAGGTGCTCGCTACGGTCACCGACCCTTCGATCATCCAACTGCAACGCGACTACCTCGATGCGAAAGCACGACTGGTGTACGCCGAAACGGAATTGGAACGCCAGACCGAACTGGCCCGCGCCAACGTGAGCGCGCAGAAGACCCTGCAACAGGTCACGGCGGAACACGCCTCCTTGCGGGCCAGCGTGAACGCCCATGCCGAGCAGTTGCGCCTGATCAACATCGACCCCGAGAAGCTCACTGCCAATGCACTGCGCTCAGCCGCGGGCATCGTAAGCCCCATCGATGGCACCGTGGCGCACATCGCGGTGAACGTGGGAAGCAAGGTGAGCAACGATGCCACAATGTTCCGCGTGGTGAACAACAGCAAGCTCCACGTGGACCTCTTCCTCTACGAACAGGACATCGCCTCCGTGAAGGTGGGCCAGACCATCGACCTCAGCCTCACCAACCTGCCGGGCAAGAACTACACGGCCGTGGTCTTCGCCATCGGCAGTGCCTTCGAACGCGAGACGAAGACGATCCCGGTGCACGCGGAGATCACCGGCGACAAAGTGGGCCTGATCGACGGCATGGGCGTTACCGGGCGCATCAGCGTAGGCAACGCCACCACCACCGCCGTGCTCACCGAGGCCATCGTGAACATGGAAGGCAAGGACTACGTGTTCATCAGGACCGAAGGTGAAGAGGAGCATGGGCACGGGCATGATGAAGAGCCCGCGCACAAGGAGGAACCGGCGCACAAACACACCGAAGGGGAAGCACACGATCACGCGAAGGAGAACAAGGCAACCCATGCACAAGGTGAGGTGCACGAACATGACCATAGCGATGAACATGCGCACGAGGCCGCAACCGGCAGCATGAGCTTCCAACGCATCGAAGTGAAGCGTGGAACGACCGATGGCGCGTACACAGCAGTAACCTTCCTGCAACCGGTGGACCCGGACGCCGAAGTGGTGACCGGTGGCGCCTACTACCTGATCGCGATGATGAACACGAGTGAAGGACACGAGCATTAAGATCATGAGCACCCATCATTCCCTCGCTGCTCGTTCCACCTGGCGGACCTACCTGCCTGCTATTGTTTCGTTCATCCTGCTCCTCAGCGGCATCGCCATCGACCAGCTGGCACCGCAGCTCTGGCAACAGGCATGGTGGCGTTTCGCCTGGTACTTGGCCGCGTACCTGCCGGTAGGCTGGCCGGTGCTGGTGAATGCGGTACGTACCATCGCGAAGGGCGCGGTCTTCAGCGAGTTCTTCCTGATGAGTTTGGCCACCATCGGCGCGTTCTACATCGGCGAGTACCCCGAGGGCGTGGCGGTGATGCTGTTCTATGCCGTGGGTGAACTGTTCCAGAACGCCGCCGTTGATCGGGCCAAGCGCAATATCCAGGCCTTGCTGGATGTACGTCCGGATACCGCGAACGTGCTGCGCGACGGCATCCCGGTGGAAACGCCCGCTGCTGAGGTGAAGGTCGGTGACATCCTCCGCATCCGCGTGGGCGATCGCGTGCCGTTGGACGGAAAACTCCTGAGTGAAAAAGCGTCGTTCGATACCGCCGCGCTCACCGGTGAGAGCGTGCCGCGCACCATCGTGAACGATGCGCCGGTGCTTGCTGGCATGATCGCTGCGGACAAGGTGGTGGACATGGAAGTGACCAAACCCTTTGGCGAGAGCAGCCTCGCACGCATACTGGATCTGGTGCAGAACGCCGCCAAGAGCAAGGCACCAACGGAGCTCTTCATCCGCCGCTTCGCCCGCATCTACACACCCATCGTGGTGGCGCTCGCCGTGGGCATCGTGCTGGTGCCCATGTTGGTTGTGGAGTCCTACGACTTCAACAGTTGGCTATACCGTGCCCTCATCTTCCTAGTGATCTCCTGCCCATGCGCACTGGTCATCAGCATTCCGCTGGGCTACTTCGGTGGCATCGGCGCAGCCAGCCGCAAGGGCATCCTGCTGAAGGGTGGCAACTACCTCGATGTGCTCACCAAGGTGAACACCGTGGTGATGGACAAGACCGGTACGCTCACCGAGGGCGTGTTCGCTGTTCAGGAGGTGAAGCCTGCGGAAAGTGCAAGCGCGGAACAACTGCTCGGCGTGGTGAAGGCCATGGAAGCGCACAGCACGCACCCCATCGCAAAGGCCGTGTTGGAACATCCGCAAGGCGATGCCGTGGGCGAGGCCACGAACGTGGAGGAGATCAGCGGCCACGGTATGCGCGGTACGGTGCAGGGCAAGGAGGTGCTGGTGGGCAATGCGCGCCTCTTGAAGAAGTTCAACGTGTCCTATCCTGCGGACGTGGATACCGTCGAGGATACCATCGTGGTGTGTGCGATCGGCGGCAGCTACGCGGGCTACATCACCGTTGCCGATAAGGTGAAAGCGGACGCACAGCAGGCGGTGAACGAACTGCGTGCATCGGGCGTGCGCGAGATCGTGATGCTCAGCGGCGACAAGACGGCCATCACGCAGCGCGTCGCGGCCAAGCTGGGTATCCACAAGGCCTTCGGCGATCTGCTGCCGGAAGATAAAGTATCGAAGATGCAGCAGGTGAAGAAGGACCCTACCGCCGTGGTGGCCTTCGTGGGCGACGGCATCAATGATGCGCCGGTGCTCGCGCTCAGCGATGTGGGTATCGCCATGGGCGGCCTGGGCAGCGATGCGGCCATCGAGACCGCTGATGTGGTGATCCAGAACGACCAGCCCTCGCGGATCGCCGAAGCCATCCGCATCGGCCGGGCCACCAAGCGGGTGGTCACGCAGAACATCGTACTCGCTTTCGGCGTGAAGGCGATCGTCCTGATCCTCGGCGCGGGAGGATTGGCCACCCTATGGGAAGCGGTGTTCGCCGATGTGGGTGTGGCGCTGTTGGCGATACTTAACGCGAGCAGGATGCGGTGAGGGTTCTGGAACATAACTTGCGTGGCTACGAACATGAAACAGCTGACCACCCTGCTCTTTGCCTTTTGCACACTAGGCCTATCTGCACAAACCGGTGCAGTTTCCCCGCCCGCCAAAGGCAAGAAGACCGCCACCATCGCCATCCAGAGCACTGGCATCTGCGATATGTGCGAGAAGACCATCGAGACCGAACTCGTCTATACCAAGGGCGTGAAGAAGGTGGATGTGGACCTCAGCACCGCTGCCGTGAGCGTGACCTACGATCCGCGCAAGACCGACGCGGACAAATTGCGTGCAGCGCTCACCAAGCTGGGGTACTCCGCCGATGGCACACCCGGTGATGCAGCCGCCTTTGCCAAATTGCCCCAGTGCTGCCAGAATGAAGGCTGCGGCAAGTTGCCGGTGAAGCAATCAAGCTTCATTGGGCCATGCCGACGCAGGTGCGGCCATACTACGTAGCAGAGTTGCGCAAGAGCGAAGAGGCTCGCACGCTCGGCGATCTGCAACTCGAATGGCACCATCTCGAGCGGGCCCATATTCTCGGCCAGCGTTGGCCCTTGGAGCACAACGCGGTGCATTGGCGCATGCTGAAGTTCGGGTTCCGTACCAAGAACATGCGCGAGATCATCGGACAGTTGCCGCGTCTGGTCTTCGGTGGGGTGAAGAGCTTCGTGGGCACGGTGCCGATCGGGAATACGGGCGGAGCGAATGTGCCGGCGCTGAAGCCGCTGGCGTTACCAGACGACCTAGCAGCGATACTCAATGACACCTTTGCCGTGTGATCGATAGTGCGATCACCGTGTCCGAGAGTGAATGGAGTATCGGGCCCTTCGCGGGTCACATATTCCGCCGGTACTGCCCCCCCACCTCGAACATCGCCGCCGTAAGCTGGCCCAGCGAACAATACTTCGTCGCCTCCATCAGCACCTCGAACATATTCTCATTGCGGATGGCGGCCTGCTGAAGGTCCTTGATCGCCTTTTTACTTTCCTCGGCGTAGGCCGCCTTCAGGTTTTCCACGGTGTGGATCTGCGCTTCCTTCTCCTCCTCGGTGGCGCGGATCACTTCCTTCGGCAGGATCGTGGGTGAGCCCTTCGAGCTGAGGAAGGTGTTCACGCCGATGACGGGATAGTCCCCGTTGTGTTTCAGCGTTTCGTAGTAGAGGCTTTCCTCTTGGATCTTGCCGCGCTGGTACATTGTCTCCATGGCGCCGAGCACGCCGCCGCGTTCAGTGATGCGGTCGAACTCCTTCAGCACGGCTTCTTCCACCAGGTCGGTGAGCTCTTCGATGATGAAGGAGCCTTGCAGCGGGTTCTCGTTCTTGGCCAGGCCGAGCTCCTTGTTGATGATGAGCTGGATGGCCATGGCGCGGCGCACGCTTTCCTCGGTGGGCGTGGTGATGGCCTCGTCGTAGGCGTTGGTGTGCAGGCTGTTGCAGTTGTCGTAGATGGCGTAGAGCGCCTGCAGGGTGGTGCGGATGTCGTTGAAGTCGATCTCCTGCGCGTGGAGGCTGCGCCCGCTGGTCTGGATGTGGTATTTGAGCATCTGGCTGCGCTCATCGGCGCCGTAGCGATATTTGAGCGCTTTGGCCCAAAGGCGGCGCGCCACGCGGCCCATCACGGCGTACTCGGGGTCCATGCCGTTGCTGAAGAAGAAGCTGAGGTTGGGCGCGAAGGCGTTGATGTCCATGCCCCGGCTCAGGTAGTACTCCACGTAGGTGAAGCCGTTGGCCAGGGTGAAGGCGAGCTGGCTGATGGGGTTGGCGCCGGCCTCCGCTATGTGGTAGCCGCTGATGCTTACGCTGTAGAAGTTGCGCACCTTCTTGTCGATGAAGTACTGCTGTACGTCGCCCATCAGGCGCAGGGCAAACTCGGTGCTGAAGATGCAGGTGTTCTGCGCCTGGTCTTCCTTGAGGATGTCGGCCTGCACGGTGCCGCGCACTTGCGCGAGGGTATCGGCCTTGATCTTGGCATAAACGTCGGCGGGCAATACCTGGTCGCCGGTGATGCCTAGCAGGAGGAGGCCGAGACCGTTGTTGCCTTCGGGGAGTGCGCCCTCATCTGGGCCATCTCCTTGGGCGAGGGGGGTGGGGGTGAGGGCGTATTTCGGCCGCGCCAGCCCCCGCTGATCCCAAATTGCAGCGATCTTCTTCTCCACTTCTTTCTCCAACCCGTGCTCGCGTATGTACTTCTCGCAATTCTGGTCGATGGCCGCATTCATGAAAAAGCCGAGCAGCATGGGGGCCGGGCCGTTGATGGTCATGCTCACGCTGGTCCTCGGGTCGCTGAGGTCGAAGCCGCTATAGAGCTTCTTGGCATCGTCCAAGCAGCAGATGCTCACGCCGCTGTTGCCCACCTTGCCGTAGATATCCGGCCTGCGCCCGGGGTCGTGCCCATAGAGCGTTACACTGTCGAAGGCGGTGCTGAGGCGCTTGGCGGGCAGGCCCTGGCTAACGTAGTGGAAGCGCTTGTTGGTGCGCTCGGGGCCGCCCTCGCCGGCGAACATGCGCGCGGGATCCTCGCCGGTGCGCTTGAAGGGATAGATGCCGGCGGTGTAGGGGAAGTAGCCGGGGGTATTCTCCTGCATGGCCCAGCGCACCTTATCGCCCCAGCTGCGGAATTTCGGCAGTGCCACTTTCGGGATCTTCAGGTGCGAAAGGCTTTCGGTGTGGTTGGGTACCTTGATCTCCTTGCCGCGCACGGTGTAGGTGTAAAACTCGCCGCTGTACTTCTCCTCCTCGCGCTTCCAGCCAGTGAGCATGCTCCAGAGGTGCGGGTCGAGGTCTTTTTTCAGTTCTTCGAACCTTCTGTAAAGGAAATCAAGTCGTGAGTCGTCAGTCTGTGACGCCTTGGACTCACGACTCCCGACTTCAGGACTCAAGACTTCAGGACTTCCGACTTCAGGACTTCCGACTAACAGATCCGTGCCACCGAAGGTGCGTACCGCCGAATACAACCCGTACAGTTGGTCAGCGATCTCGGCTTGGGCCTCCACCTTCGCGTCATACCGCCGGTTGCTTTCGCTGATCTCGCTCAGGTAGCGGCTTTTGGCCGGGGGGATCACCCACACCTTTTCGCTCATTTCGTGCTCGCCGTGGAAATGGCTATGTAGCTCCGTTGCCGTTTTCTCGGCGATCTTCTGCATCAGCAGCGCGTACAGCTTGTTGGTGCCGGGGTCGTTGAACTGGCTGGCGATGGTGCCCACCACGGGTATGTCTGTGTCGGGGGCTTCGAACAGTTGGTGGTTCCGCCGGTACTGTTTCTTCACGTCGCGCAGGGCATCGGCCGCACCACGCTTGTCGAATTTGTTTATGGCCACCACGTCCGCAAAGTCGAGCATGTCGATCTTTTCCAGCTGGCTGGCCGCGCCGAATTCGGGCGTCATCACGTACAGGCTCACATCGCTGTGGTCGGTGATCTCCGTGTCGCTTTGGCCTATGCCGCTCGTTTCAATAATGATCAGGTCGAAGCCGGCGGCCTTCAGTACCTGTATGGCCTCGTCCACTTGCTTGCTCAGCGCCAGGTTGCTCTGCCGCGTGGCCATGCTGCGCATGTACACCCGTGGGTTGTTCACGCTGTTCATGCGGATCCGGTCCCCCAGCAAAGCGCCGCCGCTCTTGCGCTTGCTGGGGTCCACGCTCACAATGCCAAGGGTCTTGCCGGGCTGGTCCAGCAAAAAACGGCGGATCAACTCGTCCACCATGCTGCTTTTTCCCGCGCCGCCCGTGCCCGTTATGCCCAGCACCGGGGCCTTGCTGGCCGCTGCCTTGGCGTGCACGTCGCCCTCCACCTGGGCAAACAGCGCAGGGTGGTTCTCGGCCATGCTGATCAGGCGCGCAATGGCCGGCCGGTTCGCCGTTGACAGGTCTGCTACTTCGTGGTGCAGGGTATCGCTGAAATCCACGTCGCATTGCTGCAGCACATCGTTGATCATGCCTTGCAGGCCCAGCGCCCGGCCGTCGTCGGGGTGGTAAATGCGCGCAATGCCGTACGCTTCAAGCTCCTTGATCTCCTCGGGCAGTATGGTGCCGCCGCCGCCGCCGAAGATCTTTATATGGCCGGCGCCCCGTTCCTTCAGCAGGTCGAACATGTACTTGAAGTACTCCATGTGCCCGCCCTGGTAACTGGTCATGGCAATGGCGTTCGCATCTTCCTGTATCGCCGTGTTCACCACGTCCTCCACGCTGCGGTCGTGCCCCAGGTGTATCACCTCGGCGCCGGTGCTCTGTATGATCCGCCGCATGATGTTGATCGCCACATCGTGGCCGTCGAAAAGCGAGGCGGCGGTGACGATGCGGATCTTGTGCTTGGGCTGGTAGGGAACAACTGCTGGATGTGCCATGGCGCGAAAATACCGGTGCGCCGCGGAAGATGCAGGGCCGCTCAGGGCGGGCCGTGGGCATGGCGATCAGTTGGCCGCCCGGGCGGGCTGTCCGCTATAGCTGCTTCGGCTTGCCGGGCAGGTGTGCGGCTGCGGTAGCTCCTGCGTCGCTTCCTCGCCCGCCACCTGCCAACGGCGCGCCTTCAGCAGGCTGCCGCTGCCATCCCTGGCGGAATTGCCGGGCAACGCACCGACGGCGCAACGGGCTCATTCATGCCGCACCATCAACTTCTGGCGCCTTGCCTGCGGTCCGGTCCCCGTTTCCAGTATATACAGGCCCTCGCTCAGGTCGGCCACCAATAGTTGATTGTCACCTGGGGCGAGTTCCATCATCCGCACCAACGCGCCCAAGCTGTTGTATACACGCATCACGCACGGGTAGGCGCGCTGGTCCGATAGCCGCACGGCAACGGTGTGCGAGGCCGGGTTGGGTGCAACCTCAATGCCGTTCGGCTCTTTGCCCAAGGTGGTAACGCTGTTCAGTGCACATTTCCACGGTTGCAATCAATGACCAGAGCTACACCGATCCTCCTTTGAGCATCGGGGCGCCAGGGTGGCTCCATCATGTTACAGTAGCTGCCAAGCGTTGTCAACTTACTATTCACCGCCGCTGGGTGAGCAGCGTGCCCGGCGCAGGCATATGGCCCGCCATTTGGTCCATCCCCGGGACCTAATGACCAGGCTGGCCATGCATTCGAGGCTTCCTCACCGCGCGGGCAGGAGTATTTCCCGGCTTGAGGCACGCTTTCCCCCACGGGGCGGGTGTGGTGGAATTTTCTGCGATCGGGGAAATGATGCCCGGTGGCCTGCCGCTTAAAAATCACATCCCATGAAAACCAGCGATCCCGAAAAGAAAGGAAAGAATGAGAAACCCGAGGCGGCCGCTTCGCCCCGCGCTGAGGGTGGCCTCAACGCCGATCAACCGCTAAAGGATAGTATCCTGCCCGGAGATCCGCCGGTGGATCCCGTGATCCCCGACTTCAGCAGCGGGGTGATCCCCACAGGCATACAAACCGGCCAAACAACGCGCGGGTCCTATTCCACCGACCCCAGCACCGGCGCTGGCCGCTATGCTGATCATAGGGCCGGCACCTTCGGTATGGATGATGTGGCCCAGCCCGGCAACGACCAGCAAGTGGAACCCGACCCCATCGACCCGAAGATCTAAGGCAGCATGTCCATTTTCAAGGACTTCAAGGACTTTGCGATCAAGGGCAATATGGCCGATCTGGCCATTGGCGTGATCATCGGCGGGGCATTTGGCAAGATCGTCAGCTCCTTGGTGGAGGACGTCACCATGCCGCTGCTCAATCCACTGATGCCAAAGGGCCAATGGCGGGATTGGGTCATCGGCCCCGGGGTTAAAGTGGGCAGCCTGCTCGGCACCATGGTCAATTTCTTCATTGTGGCCGTGGTAATGTTCGGCGTGGTAAGCCTGTTGCACGGCAGACGGAAAAAGCACGATGAAAAGAAATCCTCGGGTGAGGAACTTGACCATACGGACCGGCTGCTCACGGACATCCGCGACGAAATGCGCGGCCTGCGCGGGGAACTGGGTGGTACACCGGCACGGCCCCACAGCGAAGGCAATGCCCCGAAACTGGATTGAACCATAAAAAAAGACAGAAGATGGCGGAGGAACAGAAAAAGAAAAAGCAGCGGCCGGCGCAACATCAGGATCCGCCGGGCAAGCAGACCAATATGAAGCCGAGACCGGATAGCGGTCCGCCCAAGGCCACGCCCCGCATGCAGGGCAAGGTGGCACTGATCAGCGGGGGAGATAGCGGTATTGGCCGGGCCGTGGCGTGGGCCTTCGCGCAAGAGGGATGCGATGTGGCCATTTCCTACCTGAAGGAGCACGCCGATGCGCGCAAAACGCAGGAACTGGTCCAGGGTGAAGGGCGCAAGTGCATGCTTATCCCCGGCGATCTCGGCGACCGCAAGCACTGCCAACAAGTGGCGCGCACTACGGTGAAGGAACTCGGGCAGATCGATGTGCTGGTGAACAACGCAGGCGTGCAAGTGCCGCAGGACGATTTCCTGAAGATCACTGAGAAGCAATTATTGCGCACTTTCTCGGTGAACATCTTCGCGGCGTTCCACCTCACCCAGGCTGCATTGAAGCACATGCCCAAGGGAAGCTGCATCGTGAACACGGCCTCCATTACGGCCTACCGCGGTAGCCCCCATCTGGTGGACTATTCCGCCACCAAGGGCGCCATGGTCGCCTTCACGCGGTCCCTCTCGGGTGCCTTGGTGGACAAGGGCATCCGCGTGAACGCCGTGGCCCCCGGCCCAATATGGACGCCGCTGATCCCGTCCACGTTCGACGAAAGGGAAGTGGAAAAATTCGGTTCGGACACGCCCATGAAAAGGGCCGGCGAACCGGGGGAAGTGGCACCGGCCTACGTTTTCCTGGCCAGCAGCGATGCCGCCTATATCACCGGGCAAACCATTCACGTGAACGGTGGCGAGGTAGTGAACGGCTGACTCCGGCAAGGGTTGTTCATCGTCGTCGGACTTGCCGTATTGGCCGCTTCTGCACCAATGCCAAAGGCGGGATGAGCCCATTAAGGTGGAAACGGCCCGGCCGCCAATGCGTTCCAGCTTGCGGTTGCTTACATCATGTTCACCCGAACAACTCTCCCTGTGCCAGTGCCCCTTCCAATTCCAGCAGCTTCCGCTTCGCAGGCAAGCCGCCGGCATAGCCCGTCAATTCACCATTACTGCCAATGACGCGGTGGCACGGCACGATGATGGACAGGGCATTCGCCCCGTTTGCCGAGGCCACGGCACGAATGGCCCCCGGCTCTGCAACCCGCGCTGTGAGCGCGGCGTAGCTTGAAGTGGTCCCGTACGGTAACTGCAACAAAGCATTCCACACGCGCTGCTGGAATTCAGTGCCAACGAATCGCAACGGCAGATCGAAGACCTTCAGCTTTCTTGCGAAGTAGCCGTTCATCTGCGCGATGGCCTCATTGATCGTCCGTGAGTCACCTTCCACATAATCAGCCTGCAATCCCAGTTGAATGCGGGTATCCACCGCTTGCCGCATTTTGCGATGACGCCAGTCGCACAGGCACAGTTCATCGTTGTACGATCCGAGCAGCAGTTCGCCGAAGGGTGAACGGTAGGATTTGACTATGACCGTGGCCGCCATTGATCAACATGCGCAATGTACTGTCGAGTTCAAGCAATACCCGATGTGTGCAATGCGCCCGCCCGTTAATTGGTGGCAGCCGCCTCCCCAACTCATTCGGGCAACCTTACTCCATACGCCGAAGATGCCACGGGCAAATTATATTCACCCCATGCCAAACCGTGGAATGCTCAAACGTTACATGCTGATCGTGGAGAAGCTTGACTACCAACCCAGCATGAAGCAATTGATGAAGTACCTTGAAGGCCATGGGTTCAACGTGAGTGAGCGCACGGTTAAGCGCGACCTTGAAGCGCTTCGCGATGAATTTGGCTTTGATTGGGTGTACGACCGGAGCAGTAATTGTTATTTTCTCGAAGGAAAGGAGGACGAAAGGCGATTCTACATCAACATGCTTGAACGGGCACAGCTCAGCGAGTTCCTGCAAGTGAATGACAAGGGGATTAATGAGTTTCGTGCATATCTGCACTCGGATGGATTCGGCCAGATTCTGGGCATGAACTTCATCGCCCCATTGTTCGAGGCGGCAAGGGACCGTTGCGAGGTGGACGTGACCTACAGGAAATTCGGTACCGAAAAGCCCGAGGTCCATACCGTGCAGCCCCATTTGATCAAAGAGTTCCGTGGCCGCTGGTATTTGATCTGTTACTCGGACAAGCATCAGAAGCCCATCGCACTGGGGTTGGACCGCATAACACAGATCAGCAGGCTCCTCACCCGGTTCAAGCGCAAGGACAAGCCAGTGAAGGAACTTTATGATAACACCATAGGCGTTGATACAAGCCCTGGAGAGGCCGAACTTATCTCCCTGCATTTTACGCGCCAACAGGTGCCTTATGTAAGGGCCCTGCCGCTACACCCAAGCCAGACATTGTTGTCCGAGGATGAAAATGGCGCAGTTTTCCAATTATACGTAATGCCCAATTACGAACTGCGCCAATTGCTGCTGGGCATGGGGCCGGCCGTGAAGGTGCTGGAGCCGGAGCATCTGGCGAACGCCTTGCGCGATGCACACCGGCAGGCGGCCGCACAGTACGGCGAATAATTTTTCAAGCACCATGACATGTTATGGCATGGTGGTTTTTGAACATTTGCGGGTAACCGAAAAATTATCCGCTTATGAGTACATCTTCCTTCCCGTCCGACCTGAATGAGCGCAGCCTGCGCTTGAAGGGCCTGCATCAACGCTTGTGCAAGCACCACTTCGGCATCGACGCCGAGATCCAACGCCTGCTCGATGCTTTCGCACCATGGTTCTGCTTTGCCGAGGCGCAAACGCGGCCGCGCACCATCGGGCTGTGGGGCATGACGGGGACCGGCAAAAGCAGCTTGGTACGCGCCCTGGTGAAGGAAATGGGCCTGGAGGACCGGACGTTCTGGCTCGATGCCGGTGAAAGCCGCGGCAACAGCTGGCTGGACAGGGCCTTTGACCGGGTGGAGGAGGACCTGAACGGGCAGCCTTTCATTGTGGTGGTGGATGAGTTCCAGCACGCGCGCACGGTCCGGGGCATGGAGGAGCGCATCGAATCGGGCATGCTCCGGCAATTCTGGGAAATGCTGGATTCGGGCCGGATCATCACGTGGCCCTCGGGCTACGGGCGATTGGGCAGGCATACGAGCGACCTGGCCCAAAATCTTTCAGCCGCCTTGGCCAACGGTGCCGAGGTACTGCAGGGCCGGTTGGTGGCGGGCACCGAAGTGTACAACGAGCATATGCCCGTGAAATACAAGCCACAGGACAAGCTGAAATGGGCCGTTCACATGCGGTACTGGGGCGACCTGGCCGATCTCCACCCCAGCCCGAAACCGACGGCAGGGGCCATAGGAGACATCCTTTCAAAACTCGATGGCCCAGGCGTTGTGAAATGGCTGGAGGACGTGCACACCACCATGTCGCACAACCGTGTGGTGGATGCAAGCAAGATGTTGGTGATCGTACTGGGCAACCTGGACGAGCTGTACGTGAACGACAAGGAACCGATCGCCGAGATCGATCCCGATGTGCTGTTGTTGCGCCACCGCGACATCGGCACTTCGGGCGTGCAACACGCGCTGTGCAAGCTGTTCCGCATTGAACAAGTGGGGCGCCTGGGTGCGTCGCACATCGTGTTCCCGCCCATCGGCAGGGCCACGGTGAACGTGCTTGTGCAGGATGCGGTGAACGACCTCACCACGCGTTTGTCCCGCATTTGCGGCCGCGATGTGGAGGTGGACACCAGCCTTGTTGAGCACATAGCGGCCACCTCCACCATTGCCGTGCTTGGCGCCAGGCCGGTGGTGCAGGCCATACAGAATATCGTGCCCCTGCTGCTGTCGCAAGTGCAGCAAAAGGCCGTGGCGTTCAAGGCCAGCACGGTGCGCTTGGCCATGGTGGGCAAGGAACCATGCGCCACCCTTACGCGGGGATTCCGCCAGCAGGACCATACCCTTGTTTGGCCCGCAGCGGCAAATGCTAACGCAGTGCAGCATGAATTGCTGGAGCGGGTTGCCGTGCACGAGGTCGGCCACTTGTTATGCGGCATGCTGCTCGAGGGCAGGAAACCATTGCAGGTATGCGTGCAAACCCGGGATCCTGAAACGGCCGGCTTCGTGATCTGGGAGGACAGCGGCGATCTGCCTTTCTTGCGCTCGGACATCGTGCCGCGCTTGGCGGGCATGCTTGGCGGGTGGGCCGCCGAGCGGATGGTGTACGGGCCCGATGGGCTTTCCTATGGCTGCGAGGATGATCTGCGCAAAGCATCTGCCCTTGCCTTGGCCATGGTAAAGGAATGTGGCATGGGCGAGGGACCTTTTTTCATCACCGAACCCGCATCAGTCCACAGGGCCGGTTTCCGCAAGATGCTCGGCTCGGCCGAGAGGCAGGCCAAGGAATGGATAGAAGCAGCCCAGGAATTGGCCACCAACACGCTGCGCACCAACCGCGACCTGTTGGACCAATGGTGTGGCCGGCTCGTGGCCGAGGGGTCCATTGGCCCGGCAGCACTTGAGGAAATGATCGGCATGCTACCCAATAGGACTACACTTCGTGTGGCCGTGGGTTGAACATGATCCACCGATCAAGGTGGCGATGACATGTTCTGTCGTGATGGTTTTCAAGGTTTGTCGAAATATTCCCCCATACCATGTCCCACAAGGAACAGGCCCTGCTTCAATATGCCGTTCGCGCGCGGTACGAGGCGATCGTTGCCGGCCAGCGCGATTTCTTCAACATACCCGCAATGGTCACTCCGCGCATTCCGCGGATCGGCCAGGATTATGGCACGGCCATGCAGCGCGTGCTGGTGTATTCCGGGGGACCCGCCACGGCATTCCGCCCGGACCGTTCCGTGGATGCATTGCCACGCAATTGCGCCAAATTGCTCATGGAAGTGCGCCGCGCGCTTTTCGTTGCCGGGGCAGGGCCCATAGCGGTCGGCAGCCTGGCCTCCTTCCTGGAAACCATGGCGGTGGGTGGCTTGTTGAAGAATGAACTCGGGGGCGATGAGGGTTGGCGGGCATCGCAAGCATTCGTTGCCGCCGATATTGAACTGCTTGACCCGCACGTGATCATGCCCGCACGCGCTGTCCTCCGGGGCGACCAGGGAAGCACGGCCTTGGCCTTCCTCAGGGGCTTCGGGCGCCTTGTGCTGCCATTCGATGCGGTGGAGTGTGCCATCCCTGTATCGTAGCAGAGGGTGCTCAAAGGAGCTTCGTGGCCTCGCGAAGGCTCAGCGGCGATAGCCTGTTCATGCGCACGAATGCACGAACGGCACCTGGATCGGTCTTGCTGTACTCGCGCAAGGCCCAACCAATTGCCTTGCGCACGAAAAAGTCCTTATGGCCCGCGTGTTTCTTGATGTTCATGTAGAGCAGGCGCGGATTGGTATGCGTGCACCAGCGGTTCTGCAGCAGAATTGCGGAGCGCACAAGCCAGAGGTTGTCGCTGTTGATCCAGCGGTCATTCAAAATTTCCGCTGCAGCGGGCCGGTCAACGGTGATCATGCCAGCCACATTGATGGCCAGGGAATCAACCGTGTCCCACCAGCTTTTTTTGGTGATCAGCCGCTCGACCAGTGGCAAATGCCCGATGTCCAGCTTCCTGGCCTGGCGCACCAGCAGGTCCACGGCACAGTAATGCATTTCCCTTTCAGGCAGCGCGAATGCGGCCTCGGCGATCGGTCCGGCTTCTTCCACGGTGGGCCGGCCATGCGCACGCACATGGGCCGCCAGCAGCGACCTGCGCACCGGGGCGCCGATGCCCAGGAAGGGGAAATGATCCTTCATGTATGCACGCATGGTACGCGCCCGTTCCGGGTCGGCCTGTAGCCGCAGTTCCTGATATAATGGAATGAGATACGGGTGCATGGGACCTGTTTGGGCGATCATTCCAAAACGCTGGCCGCGGCATTCGCCTCCGCGCCGGGCACCAAGCCGGTTACTTCAAGGATCTCTTTTTCATCGAGTGTTTCCCGCTCGAGCAAGGCCTTGGTCAGCTTGTCGAGCGCGGGGCGGTATTTGGTCAACAGCCGCCTTGCCTCACGGTGGCACTCATCTATGATGCGCCGCACTTCTTCATCGATCATGCGGGCCGTATGCTCGCTGATGTCCTTGTTCGGCAGCATGCCGTGCCCGCTGAGGTATGGATTTTCGCGGGCGGCGAGCTCCACCATGCCCAGTTTATCGCTCATGCCCCAGCGTGTCACCATGCGGCGGGCAAGGCCGGTGGCCTGTTCGATATCGTTTTCGGCGCCGGTGGTGCGGTCGCCGTACACGATCTGCTCGGCCACTCGCCCGCCCAGCATGCCTATGATGCGCCCCATCAGGAATCGGTCGGTGTAGTTGTATCGGTCCTCCTCGGGCTGTTGGTAGGTAACGCCAAGGGCCTGTCCGCGCGGTACAATGGTCACCCGCTTCACGGGATCGCTGCCGGGTATCACAATGCCCAATATGGCGTGGCCACCCTCGTGGTAGGCTATCCGCTCCCGGTCGGCGCCGGTCAGCAGCATGGCGCGTGCCGGCCCCAGCAGCACTTTCTCGAGCGCATCGGTGAAATCCAGTTGGCGCACGGTATCCTGCCCGCGGCGGGCCGCCAATAGTGCCGCCTCGTTCACCAAGTTCTTCAGGTCGGCACCGCTAAGGCCAGGCGTTATGGCGGCCACTTCATCCAGTATGGCCTTGGTCTCCAGGGGCACTTTGCGGGTGTGCACCTCCAGGATGGCCTTTCTGCCCGCGCGGTCAGGCAGGTTCACCACCACCCGCCGGTCGAACCGCCCGGCGCGCAGCAAGGCCTTGTCCAGCACGTCGGGCTGGTTGGTGGCGGCAAGCACGATCACGCCGCTGGTGCTGGAGAAGCCATCCATCTCGGCCAAGATCTGGTTCAAGGTCTGCTCCTGCTCTTGTACACCGCCCATGGCGCTGATCCCGCGTGCTCTTCCGATGGAATCGATCTCGTCGATGAAGATGATCGAAGGGGCATGCTCCCGGGCTTGCTTGAACAGGTCGCGTACACGCGCCGCACCAACGCCGACGATCATTTCCACGAATTCCGATCCAGCCATGCTGAAGAAGGGTACGTTGGCCTCGCCCGCAACGGCCCGTGCCAGCAGGGTTTTGCCGGTGCCTGGGGCACCCACCAGCAATACCCCCTTGGGGGCGGCGCCGCCAAGCCGGGTGTACTTGCCAGGGTTCTTCAGAAAGTCCACGATCTCCACCAGCTCGCCCTCGGCATCATCAATGCCGGCCACATCATCGAAGGTTACCCGTATGTCGGTTTCCTTGTCGAACCGGCGCACGTTGCTTTTGCCCATCGCACCCAAGCCTCCCATGCTGCCGCCCAAACCGCCCATGGCGTTGCGCCGCATCCGCCGGAAGAACCACACATATAGGCCAATGATCAGCAAGGCGGGCCCGAACATGTACAGGAAACTCAGGAACGGGTTGGGTTCCTCGGCAATGGGCTCGGCGCTGATCTCCACGTTGTTCTCGAGCAACAGGTCTTCCAGGCCCGTATTGGCAAAGGCGGGCAGTACGGTTTTGAAGCGCTTTACCGATGCCGGGCCGCGCTGATGCAGCAGTTGCCCGGCGGTGTCCTGGGGCCAGGTGACCGCCTCATCAAATTCGCCGCTGATCTTTTCGCCTCTGCCGTACACGGCCTTCACGTTGCCGCGTTCCACTTCTGACTTGAACAACGTGTAGGGCACATTCACCACCGGTTCACCGCTGCCGAAAAGACCGCGTACCAGCCCGAAGTTGAGGGCTAGGATGACGATGAACCAGAACCAAACGGCGCGCGGCAGCTTGGGCGGCGCCGATTTGCCGGGCGGTTTGCCCGGCGTGGTACCGGGCCGGTGTTCCTGCTTGTTTTCGGCCATGTGGGTAAAGTTACCCAAGGCAGGACCCCCATGGCACGGGCATGGGTCAACGGAAGCAGAACCACGAAGGATTGGTGCCCGCGTGGAATGTGCCTATCTCCGTGCCGTCCGGCCGGTAGCGGTACACCACGGCGCGTTGTACATGGTCCACCGCATCGGCCACGTATACGGCACCGTCCGGCGCAACGCCGAGCGCGTACAGGTTGCGGCCTGCCGCAGCGCTGAATGGTGCGGTGGGCAGGGTGGTGGCATCGGCGGGCATTTGGTAAACGCCGCCATTGAGGTAATACAGCGTATCGCCCGCAGCGTTCGCGCGCAAGCGCCACGGTTTGCCGGGAGAGGGAATGTTGAAGCTGGCCTCCACCTGCAATGAACCGGGGTCGATCCGGTAAATGGCGGCCGATGTGCCGCCACCGCCGGAGCATGCCAGCCAAACCTTGCCATGGGCGCCAAGGGCGAGGGAGTTGCCGCCGCGGCTCACCGCCACACTGTCGGTGATGACATCGGCGACGGGATCCACAACGTACAGGTACCGCTTGCTCTCGTTGGTCACGAACACCTTGCCGCCGGCCATCACCAATTCTTGGCCAACACCGGGGAAAGCAATGTTCGCGGCGATCGCGTTCACATCCAGGTCGAGCACCCTGATCTTGTTGCCGAATAGCTCGGTGACGTACCCCTTATTGCTGCCAACGGGCAAAAAGTAGCGTGGCGATGTGAGGCCCGTGATCGTGGCCTGTTCCGCGAAGTTGTCCTTGTTCACCACTACCACCTTGCCGGAATTGTTCACCACCAGATAGGCCTTGCCGTTGTGCAGGAACATGGATTGGCACACGTCGCCCACGCCGGTGCCATTTGCTGGGGCGTACAGGTCCTCCACCGCTTCACCCGTAGCGGGGTCGAACCAGCTTACCGTGGCGTTTCCCCACTGGAAATTGCCTTCATTGGTGATGTATACGCCATGCGCCCCGGCCAGGTCGGCCGTCGTTTTATCCGGCGGGGCAGGTTTGTCCTTCCGGCATCCGGCAAAAATTGGCAGAACAAGGACCCAGAAAAGGAAGCGGCTTTTCATGGCTGTTCCTCGCTCTTTATCGGTTGATGGAAATGCATGGATAAGCTGAGGCGAACGCTGCGTAGTGGCATGGGCCGGGAATGCATGACCTGGTATTGTTCGGCCAAGAGATTATCCGCTTGTAGCGCAACGGTCCAAGAGGTCCGGTTCCCGGTGTGCACACGATATGACGCGGATGCGTCCACAAGGGTGTAGGGCGGCAGGAACTGCCGGTTGTCCGCGCTTACATAGCGGTAGCCGGTGTAATGAATGCCTAATGCGGCCGCCAACTTCTTCCGTTGCAGCCCAAGCCTGCCGTGGCCACTGTACATGGGTACATAGATCAATTGCTTGCCCACCGAGGCGTCGTTCGTGCCCTTGGCCCTTTCGTTCGTGCTCACCACGTAGTTGGTCATGGCGGTAAGGCTAAGCCGGCTTTGCCCGAGGGTCCATCGCAAGGCTGCTTGGGTTTCAACCCCGCGGCTCCACACGAGCATCAGGTTTTGCGGCGTCCAATATCCACTCTCGGGCAGCCAAATGATCCAATGGTCCATTCTCCGCTGGAACCACGTGGCCTCCCCGCTGAGGTGCAGGTTACGCCAGCGGGTGGCGAATGCGGCGCCCACCTCACCGCTGTAGCCGCTTTCGGGTTGCAGCTGCGGGTTGCCGCCTGGTTGCCAATATCGGTCGTTGAACGTGGGATTGCGGTACACGCGGGCCAGGTTCACCTTGGCCTTCAGGCTGCGCAGCAATGCGTGGTCCGCGCCCAGGGTCCACGTGAAGGGCACCCATGCGCCCTGCACTGCTTCTTGCCGTATGGAGGCGCCTGCATTCCACTTCGCGGTTGCGGAACGGTAGCGGTAGGCCGCAAAAAGAGCGGAGCGTTCCTCGGAAGGGCCATGCGGATATCCATCGGCCAACGCTTCAGCATGCACATGGTTCAGCCCCAAGGCCAACAACTGGCCCGCACCGGGGCTGAAACGCGCCTCGGTCTCGGCCGTCAACGTCCGGGCGCGGCTAAATGCCCCGCTATCGCTTTCCTGCCCGTACCACCAAAGCCTCTCATCAAACCAACCGGCCCGGGCGAAGAGGTTGGTCCTTGCCCCAGTGCGCTGCCATTCGGATGTGGCGCGGATGCTGTGATCATGCTGGTGATCCCCGGTGTTGGACTGCATCAGGGTGGGTGGCACTTGCCGTTCGGCATCGTCCAGCCAGATCATCACGTTCAAACGCTGGCATTGGCCGATCCGGAAATGATTCCCTGCAATGATGCCATGTTGGCTGAAGGCCGCATTGGGCATGCGCGCCATGTGGTTCTCGCCGGGGGCGCTTGTGCGGAAAGGGAAGTCGTTCTGGGCGGTGGCGCGGTAGGCCTTCAGCGTTCCGCTCCATTTCGCTGTGCCGAATGTGATGCCCAATTGTTGGCGCAGGTCGCTGAAGCTCCCCACGGAAACACCGGCTTCCACGGATAACCCCTGGCCATATGCAGGTTTTGAGTTGAGCAGCACGGCACCGCCCACCGCACCGCTTCCCCATAAGGCTGCTGCGCCACCATATTGCACGGCCACCTCATCCGCCAGGAAGGACGGTATCAGCGAAAGGTCCAACTGGCCGTTCATGGTGCTGTTCAGGTTGAATCCGTTCCACACCACCGCGGTATGCCCGGCTGCCCCGCCCCTGAAGGATGTGGTGGCCAGCCCACCTGGTGCATAGCTCTTCACGAACATCGGGCCCGCATCGCGCAGTAGGTCGCCCAGGCCCCCGAATCGATTCCGGAGCAATGCCAAGCTGTCCAATGCTTGCAGTTTTGCCCCCGCCCCAAAACTGGTTGCGCGTTCGGCGCTGATGACCACATCGTCCAGTCGTACCGTGTCAGGATATTCTTGG
The DNA here is from genome assembly GCA_044507815.1 of Flavobacteriales bacterium. Lineage (GTDB taxonomy): Bacteria > Bacteroidota > Bacteroidia > Flavobacteriales_F > PHOS-HE28 > PHOS-HE28. The sequence goes on from JBIQIX010000001.1 coordinate 306,875, forward strand.
GCGGCCGCGGTGCAAGCCACGGCCCATGCAGGCACCAGCAACCACCGCCAACACATGGCCTTGCTATTGCACGGCGATCAGTTGCCTCGATTGGCCCACATGCAGCACATACATGCCCGGGGCCAATTCCTTCACCTGCACGGTGGCCAACGGCGCATGGGCAGTGCTGGCGATCACGCGTTCACCGGCCATGTTGTACACATGAAGTGGTTGCTTGCTGGCCATGGCATGTTCAACATATAGCACGGTGGTGGCGGGCTGTGGCCAAACGCGCAGGCCGGCGGGGCTGTACGTGGCCAGCCCGGTGGGTATCCCGACCGCCGTAGGGATACCCGGACGCAGCGCCGGTGAAAAATCGGTGTAGGATAAGCCGAACAGGTCGCCATTGCCCAGCTCGGTGGCAAGCCCCATGTTCATAGTCCAGTTGCCCAAGTTCGTGGCGCCCCAGGTGCTCCACCAATCGGGCTGTCCGCCAATGCCCTCGTGGCCATCGAAACTGGCATCGCTCAGGAAACCGCCCGGGATCACCACTTGCAAACGGGGGTCGGCGGCGGCCACGTCGTTCAGCATTTCTTCCGCCGTGGTGCCGCCGGGGTGCAGATATCCCCAGGCGAACGAGGAATTGCCGGTGCCGTCCTGGAAATCGATCACCAGCAGGGTGGTATCGGGGCCTGAGCCCACCCAAAATTGCACGTCGGCCGCTGTGAACGCGAGGGGGTCGAATGCGGCCACGGGAATGCCCGGTTCCAGGGCCGGTTCAAAATCGGTGTAGCTCAAAGCGAACCAGCTGCCGTTGGCCAGTTCCTCTGAAATCCCCATGTTCATCGTCATGTCATCCATGGAGGTGCCGCTCCATGTGCTCCACCAATCGGGATCGCCCCCGAGGCCCGCATGATCGCCGTAGGTGAGGCTGGAAAGGAATCCGTTGGCCACATCGGCCCATAGGTTGGGGTCGGCTGCAACCACGGCGTCGAGCATTTGCGCAGCGGTGCCACCATTGTGCAGCCAGCCCCAAGCATAACTAGGGTCGTTCGTTCCATCCTGGAAGTCGATCACCAATACCGTGGAGTCGCTCCCGGTGCCCACCCAGAACAGTACATCGGCCGCGGTGAATGTTTGGGCGTGGGCAACCGTGGTGCCGGCCAATGCCAATGCGGAAAGCGTGCGTATGAAGGTCTTCATCCTGTTTGTTTTTTTGAATTCGCTGTTCGTTCAAACAGCTTCCAGGATGAAGGGGCCGGATGCAGCGCATGGTGCTTGCGCCACGGGCCTGCTTTTCTCCTGAAAGCAAACTACCCAATGCGCTGCGACAGGTCTTCTGGCTTGCCTCCCTCCCCGGCGCCTTCCCATCCCTACGGGACAGTGGCTTGGTGCCGGATCGGCCTTGTGAGGCTCACAGCTTCAGGAAAAGCCCGGGATTCGCACCCGGTTCCCTTTTAACCCCCGAGGGGGATCATCAGCGGGCCAAAGGTAACAGGCCCGCGCAAACTGGATGAGCGGGCTGAAGGGGTTTGACGGGCGACCGGTGCCCACGCCGAAAGGCATTGGGCATCGTTGCAAGGGTGACGGGCGCAGGTGGCGGGAAGGTAATCATAAGTAGCCAAAATGTATGTTTTTCCCCTACGCTTGGCTACTTATAAGCTATACGCCATGGTTGTTGGCCGCAAGTATGAAATGGAGGTGCTGCGAGGGGCCTTGGCCAGCAAGCGTGCTGAGCTGGTGATCTTGCTGGGCAGGCGCCGGATAGGCAAGACCTTCCTTGCCCGGCACGTCTTCGCAAAGCACATCCGATTTGAGATCACGGGCATGCACCGGGCCACATTGAAGGAGCAGTTGCGCAATTTCCACTTGGTGCTCTCACGCCACCGCAAGGGCTTCCCACAGCCTACGGATTGGCTCGAGGCATTCCAGCAACTGGCGGACCATGTCGCCTCGATGCGCGGAAAGGCCAAGAAGGTCATTTTCATCGACGAATTCCCGTGGCTGGATGGAAGACGGTCAAGGTTCCTGCCGGCCTTCACCAATTTCTGGAATGCATTTGCAAGCAGGCGCGATGACCTGATCGTGGTCATTTGCGGTTCAGCTGCTTCGTACATGGTGTCGAAGATCATCAAGGACCGGGGTGGGCTGCACAACCGGATCACCCGGCAGGTGAGGCTGGAACCCTTCAACCTGGCCGAGACCGAACAACTGCTCAAGCACAACGGCATCAGGCTGACCCGTTATGACATCCTGCGATTATACATGGTGCTGGGCGGGGTGCCCTATTACCTGCAAATGGTAAGGCCGGGTGAAAGCACGGCCCAGGCCATCGACAGGCTTTGTTTCCGCAAGGATGGCGCGCTGCGCGATGAGTTCAACCAGGTGTTCGCATCACTTTTTGATCACAGCGAGAACCATGGAATGGTGGTGCGCAGCCTGGCACAGGTCCGCAAGGGCATGACCCGGAATGAGGTCGCTCGGCATAGCCGCATCGGTTCGGGGGGTACCTTGACCAAGACCTTGGATGAATTGGAGGCATCGGGTTTCATACAGCGCTATACGCCCTATTCCGGCGTAAAGGACCCGTTGTACCGGCTCAGCGATGAACTATCGCTTTTTCACCTGAAGTACATCGCCCCAAGCCGGCCTGCAAAAGGGGCCTACTGGGCGCAATTGCAGGGCAAGCCCACAGGGCGGGCCTGGGCCGGTTTCTCCTTCGAGGCCATTTGCCTGAAACATGTGGATCAGATCAAGCATGCGCTGGGCATTTCGGGCATACATAGCGCGGAGGGGGCATGGACGGCCAAGCAACCAGGCGTACAGATCGACCTCTTGATCGATCGCGACGACCATGTGGTGAATATCTGTGAGATGAAGTTTTCCGAAGGGGTCTACACCATCGATGCGGCCTATGCCAAGGAACTCACCCAAAGGTTGAAGGCGTTCCGCAGGGCAACGCGGACACGCAAGAGCCTGCTGCTCACCTTCATCACTACCTACGGGGTTGCGGGCAACGTGCATGCCACGCAATTGGTGCAGAACGAACTGACCATGGATGACCTCTTCGTTGATGTATAAGTAGCCAAATGTGGGTTTTTTTACCCACATTTGGCTACTTATGATTTAAGCGGGGGCAACGTTGGGCCTGCCGTCCCGGGCACGGTGCCGCGTTGGCGGTCGCTGATCCGTGCGGCCAACTCGCGGCCCACCCGCTCCACAATGCCCACCACCAGCGCATTGCCCATCAGAAAAGCACGCCGTGTGTCGGGCAAGCCCTTGGTGTGGTCATCGGGGAACATGTTCAATCGTTCGAGCTCGATCGGAGTAAGGCGGCGAAGGCGCCCGTCGTGAGTGTGGACCACATGCTTGAAACGCGAGGGCGCGCTTCCTCCTTCGGCGGTAATGATGGTGCGCGAAGGCCGGTCAGGTGCGTCGGGGAATACCATGCGGCCCTCGGAATAGCGGTAGGTATGCCCGCTGGCCTTTCCGGTCCTCATTTCACGTTTCTCGCCCTTGAGGTACTCCCATTGTGGCAATTGACCCGTGTTCAGCATGAATTGTTCGGGCACTTCGCCGTGCGGCTGCAATACATCGCCCAGCATGGTGCGCGGACCCTCGTACACGGGCTGCGTGCCCAGGGTCCATACGCCGCGCCCGCGCAGCACACCCGTGTTTGCGAACGGGCTCAAGCCAGACCCCGCGCCGGCATTGAATGAATCGGTCAACTGGGCGAGATCGCCCTCCAGCCGGAAGTGGCGCGGGCCATCCGACGTGGCCCTTACCGGGAAAGCTTGTGCGAACACGCTATGCGCGGTCAGCTGCCGCGCCGGATCAGCGAGTGTTTCAGGTGAGGCCGGGTTTTCGCGATAGCCCAGGAAAAACACCCGCCGCCGGCGTTGCGGCATGCCGTAGTCCGCCGCATTGATCACGCGCCATTCAACGGTATAGCCCAGGTCGGCCAGGGAGGCCAGCATCACCGCGAAATCACGCCCACGCTGCTTGGTGGGTGACTTCAGCAGCCTGTCCACGTTCTCAAGGAAGAAATAGCCGGGTTTTTTCTCGCCCAGGATCCGGTGGATCTCCCACCAGAGCACACCTTTCGCTCCTTGCAGGCCATTGGCCTGGTAGGCCGTACGGGCCACCGAATAGTCCTGGCAGGGGAAACCGCCCACGAGCAGGTCATGGTCAGGGATGTCCTTGGCGGGAATGGTGGAAATGTCCTGGTTGCTGTGGCCTTGGCCGCCGAATCGGGCAACATAGATGTCGGAGGCTTCCTGCTTCTTCCGCGATGGTTCCCATTGGTTGCTCCATACCACGCGGAAGGCCTTTGAGGCACGTTCCAGTCCCACACGGAACCCGCCTACACCGGCGAAGAGCTCCACAACGCGCACCTCCTTCATTTGTCGCGGCCAAAGCTATTGCCGGGAAAGCTTGTGATCAAGGCCTGCCGCAAGGAATGACGAGGCCCGGTCGACCGCGGGCCTTGGAGCACAACAGGCGGCCCTTGTACTTCAGGAGGGCCACATGGCCCAAGCGCCCGTTCTGGCGCACCCACGACCTTTGTGGCATGTGCTACGGGGTGAAAGCGCGTACCGAGATGTCGCTGCGCATTGCAAAGGTGCGGGGCGATGAGGCGGCGGTTGCACGGCTGCGGATGTTGCTGGCCGATGCCGGGATCGAGCACAATTTTGCCAATGCGTTCGATCATCCCCAGCTGGTGTTGTATACCGATGCCGCGCCCCGCGAGCCACAACTCTTCATCTGGGGCCTGGTGCCCGCCTGGGTGAAGAGCGCGGACCAGCAGCGCAAGCTTTGGAACCAAACGCTGAATGCGCGCGGGGAAACGATCTTTGAGAAGGCGGCCTTCCGCGGGGCTGCCCGGGCCCGACGCGCCCTTTTGTATGTGGAGGGTTTCTATGAGCACTTCCACCTGGGCGGCCGGACCTATCCGTTCTTCATCAGGTTGCGCGGCCGCCCGCATTTTGCCTTGGCCGCCTTGTGGGAGGAATGGCCCGGTGCCGGCGGACCGCCCTTGCGAACGTTCAGCGTGGTGACCAGCAGGGCCAACGATCTGCTGCGGCGCATCCACAACAACCCGAAATCGGGGGAACCGCGCATGCCTTTGATCCTGGCGCCCGAGGAGGAGGAACAGTGGCTTGCACCGGCAAACAGCGATGCCGACCGTGCGCACCTGCAGGGGCTGGTGCGGCCATATCCCGCCGGGGCCATGGAGGCCCATGCCGTCCGGGCGCTGTTGGGGAAAACGGGCTGCGGCAATGCACCGTGGGCATCGGACGCGTTCGACTATCCGGAGTTGGCCTTGGGCGGCCCACTGGCATAGCCCGAAATGCGGTTTGCTTCCATATTTGCTGCATGGGCCGTTTGCCGCTGCTTTTGCTTGCCATGCTGTTGTGGGCCGGTTCGGCCGCGCAAGTGACGGTGAAGTTGGGCCCCTCTTCCGACCGGCTTACGCTGCAGGAGTTGCGTGATAATGAGGACAAGGTGGCCGGACTGGGCGAGGCGGTGCCCGGGGTGGAATTGAAGGGTTTCCGCAAAGCCCGGCACTTCATCGGCCCGGCCAGTGATCCCGCGGGCCGGGAATCGGCCGACAGCAGTTGGGCCCTGCTGCGTGCCAGCCGCGATTCCGTGGTGCAGGGCCTGGGCCTGCATTGGGTCCGCATACCCGTGCGGCCGGAGGATGCATTGAAAGGAATGCCCATGCTATTGGACGCGCGGGCCAAGGTGAATTTCGAAGTTTACCTGAACGGCAAGTTCCTGGTGCGGTCGGCCGGTGAAAATGCCTCGCCGCCGATCGGCGTGGAATGGCAGGGCCGTGCGCTGCAGCGCGTGGTGGCCCCGTTCACGTTCATGTGCGACGGTGCGCCGGAAGTGATCGCCGTGCGCATCAGTGGCACCCCCGGCGGCAGCTTCAAGGATACCGGATTCGACATGGCGCTGCGCACCGGCGATGTTTTCCTGGGCCAGCAACGGCGCATGGTGCATACCGGGCTGTTCATCGGCATCAACCTGGTCATCCTGCTGTTCGCCTTCATCATGTGGCGCAGTGAGGCCCGGGAGCGTACATGGCTGCTGCTGGTATTTCTCTCCTTGGCGGCCGCGCTCGATACGCTGACCGATGCCGGGCTTTGGGCACAACTGCCCACCGCCGCGCGCGAGCTCCTGGTGCCAGGCCTGAAATTGCTCTTGGCCCCATGGCAGCTATATCTGATGATGTTGTTGATGGGCATGCTGCTCGGACGCATCAGATTCCTGCGCTGGCAAACCATTGCGGTGCTGTTCTGCACGGTGGTGGCGGTGGTCGGCGCAATGGCCAACCCCTTCCGGGAAAACGTAACGATCGATACCCCGTCACAATGGGTGTGGCTGGGCATCGGCATCGGGGCCTTGGCGCTCTATGGCCTGGCCGTGGGCTGGTTCCTGGTCACCGCTATTTCCAGGGGCATCAGGCTTTCCGTGCGGAAGGACCATGTGCGCTGGGTGGGCATGGGCGTGGTGGTGTCGCTGCTGCTCGCCTTCATGCTGAACCTGGGGGCCCAATTCTCGGCCGGGGAATTCGCACAGTGGCTTCAACTGGCCGGGAATTACGCGGGCAATGCCGCCCTTCCTATTGCAGTGGCGGTGTTTTTGGCGGCGCGCTCGGCACACAATAACCGCTTGGTGGCAAGGCAGCGCGATGAGCTTGACCAAGAGGTGCAGGAGCGCACGGCGGAGCTGAGCGCGGAGAAGGAGCGCAGCGAGGAACTGCTCTTGAACATTTTGCCGGCGCAGGTGGCGGAGGAATTGAAGAACAAGGGCGCGGCGGACGCACGATCGCTCGAGCAGGTGACCGTGCTGTTCACGGATTTCCAAGGCTTCACCGCGCTTAGTGCACACATGGCGCCCGAGCGGCTGGTGGCCGATATCCATGAATGCTTTTCCGCGTTTGATGCGATCATGGGGCGGCACGGGGTGGAAAAGATCAAGACCATTGGTGATGCATACATGGCCGCGGGCGGATTGCCCGTGCCCAACGGTACGCACGCGCGTGATGCGGTATTGGCGGCGCTGGAGGTGCAGGAGTTCATCGCCGCGCGGAAAGCGGGTAAACAAGCCGCGGGCGAACCCTTCTTCGAGGTGCGGATCGGCGTGCATACCGGACCGGTGGTGGCCGGTATCGTGGGCGTGAAAAAGTTCCAGTACGACATCTGGGGCGATACGGTGAACACCGCCAGCCGCATGGAAAGCAGCGGGGCCGTGGGCCGGGTGAACATCAGCGAGGCCACCTACGCATGGGTGAAGGATGTGGAAGGGCTGGCCTTCATCCCGCGCGGACCGGTGAAGGTGAAAGGGAAAGGCGAATTGGCCATGTGGTTCGTGGAGAGGGCCTAGCTTCCATCTTTGCTGCATGGCTTCACCAAGGTCCTTATGCGCGTGATCGTGGTCGGCGGGGGAGCGGCCGGTTTTTTCGCGGCCATCCATGCGCGCATCAATCACCCTGGGGCAGATGTTCTCCTGCTCGAGAAAAGCAACAAACTGCTTTCCAAGGTGCGCATCAGTGGGGGCGGCCGCTGCAACGTCACCCACAACCAGTTGAACATCCGCAAGCTGGCCACGAATTACCCGCGTGGCGGTCGTTTCCTGCGGAAGGTCTTCGAGCGGTTCGGCGTGAAGGATACCGTGGATTGGTACGAGCAGCGGGGTGTGCCGCTAAAGGCGGAAGCGGATGGGCGCATGTTCCCCGCAAGCGATGATTCCGCGAGCATTGCCGCATGCTTGATGCGGGAGGCGGGCCAATTGCGCGTGGGGATCAAAATGGGATGCGGAGTGGAGCGGATCGATCAAGCGGCCCAAGGAGGTTTCACTGTGCATTTCGGCAACCAGGCACTGCAGGCCGACCGGGTGATCGTTACCACCGGCGGACATCCCAAACCGGAAGGCTATGCGTGGTTGGGGGTGCTGGGCCATGCGATCATTCAGCCGGTGGCCTCGCTATTCACTTTCAATATGCCCGGCGAACCCGTGCGGGGCCTGATGGGCGTGGTGGCGAACCCGGTGCGGGCGCGCATTGCCGGCACCCGCCTGGAAAGCACGGGCCCGCTGTTGATCACGCATTGGGGGATGAGCGGTCCGGCCATACTGAAGCTCAGTGCCTGGGGCGCACGCGAGGTGCAGGCCATGGGCTACCGTTTCACATTGCAATTGAATTGGCTGGGCGGGTTGCCAGAGGATCGGGTGCATGCGGCATTGGTTGATGAAGCCTTAGGGCGCAAGCTTGCGCGCAATGCGGACCCGTTCGGTTTGCCACACCGGTTGTGGGACTTTCTGTTGGCCAAGGGGGGCGTGGAGGCGGACAGGCCCTGGGGCCAAGTGGGGAAAAAGGAGCGGAACCGGTTGGTGGACCTGCTCACCAACGACCGCTATCCCGTTTCGGGCAAAACCACCTTCAAGGAGGAGTTTGTTACGGCGGGCGGGGTTTCCCTGGAAGAGGTGGACCCGCGGACCATGCAGAGCAGGAAGGTGCCGGGCCTGTATTTCGCGGGTGAGGTGCTCGACATCGATGGTGTTACAGGGGGCTTCAACTTCCAAGCGGCCTGGAGCACCGGTTTCATCGCCGGGCAATTGGGGGGCTGAAGGCGAAAAGCCCGGAAAGGCCGGGCTTTCCCAAGGGCTCGCAAGCCGATCAGAACACGATCTTCTGCCTGCGGATCCGCGTCCGGAACTTCTTGTTGCTGGAGCGGTACTTGTAGATCTTGTAGTGCAGTTTCGCCTTCAGGAACAGGTACGCATCGTTGTGGTCAGGGTACCCGCGCTGTTGCCCGGTGGCCGTTTGGCCAGGGATGGCGCCCAGGCTGGGGTCGCTCAGGTAAGCGGCCAGCTCGCCGCGTGCTTCCTTCAACGCCTGCTTATCATAGTAGGAGCCGCTTACATCATCGATATAATCGGTGAAGGTCTTGGTGTATTGCAGCTCAAGCCCTGCGCTCAACGTTTTGGTCAGCGCCTTGCGCACGCCCACGCCCATGGGTATGCAGATCTGCGTAAGGCTGTATTCCTCCGCGCCGTCGGGCAGTCCCTGCCCCTCCGTGCCCAAGGGACGCAGCTCCACCCAAGCGCCATCGAACAAGGTCTTGGGATTGAAATGGAATCCGCCCACTCCGGCAAAGAAGTACAGGCCAAGCCGGCTGGAGGACATGCCCTTCACGCCCCGGAGGTCGTACAAATGGCCCAGCTGTTCCAGGAACGGGTGGAATTCCAGCACCAATTGCGCCTCCAGCACGTTGGACCGGAAGCTGAGGTTGCGGTTCTCACGGAAGGGTTCCTTGGTGAGGTTGTCGTTGCCGGCCAATACACCGTATGTGGCCGCTCCCCGCACCGAGAGGTTTTGGCCCAGGAAATACCGGTAATCCAAACTGATGGCCGGCTTGGTCTGGCTGAACTCAAGGTCCCAGATGAAGGGCGAGCCGATCTGGTTGCGTCCGCCCAGTTCACCCAGGAAGTTGGAGATGCCCAACCCGGCCGACACTTCCTTGCGGTGGGTTTTCCAATAATTGGAGTCGCGGAAATATTGCGCGCCTGCCGTGGAAAAGCACGCCATGCCGGACAACACAAGAAGGAGGGATAGGGTATTGGGGTGGCGCACTGCGGTGGTGATCTGTGCCAAATATAGAAGAAGGTCAATTCGTGGATCAACTGCTCGTTGACATTCCTTTAACGGTCGGGTTGTTGATCGGTTGCCCGGGGGTGCCATTGAAAACGGCCCAAGCGGCCACAATGCCGCCGCATACCGAAACATTCAGCGAATGTTTGGTGCCGTTCTGCGGTACCACCACGGCACCGTGGCACAGGGCGATCACGGCATCGGATACGCCATGCAGCTCATTGCCCATCACCAGGGCCACGCCCGTGCGCAGGTCAGGCCGCCACTGGGTCAGCGGCACCGCCTGCACGGTCTGTTCCACTGCCCATACCTGCCAGCCTTGCCGAAGCAGGGTGCGCACGGCGTCCTCCGCCCGGGCATGGTGCAGCCAGGGCACCGAGGCGGTGGCCCCCAGGGCGGTCTTCTCGATCTCGCGGTGCGGGGGCAGGGGCGTGAAACCGCACAGGTCCAGGCCTTCCATGCCGAAGGCGTCGGCGGTGCGGAAGAGACTGCCGGTGTTGTGCCGGCTGCGCACATCGTCCAGCACAAAGCGTAGCCGCCGCTTGGGCGTCGCCCGGTATTCATCCGGGCCGATACGGCCCAGCTCGTCCATGGTCAGCTTGCGGTCGGTTTTCATGCGTTGTGCATAAAGTCACGGTCTGGCGGGTGATGTTGAAAACCTGTGGGCAAAGGACGCAAAAGAGTTGGTATTTTTCGGGCTGCCCCGAACAGATCGCCCATCTTCGCGCCAATGAGCAAGGCCAGCCCCGCGGAAACCCCCTTGATGAAACAGTACATGCGCATCAAGGGCCAATACCCCGATGCGCTGTTGCTGTTCAGGGTGGGGGATTTCTACGAGACCTTCATGGGCGACGCCGTGGTCGCCGCGGCAGTGCTGGGTATCACCCTCACCAAGCGCAACAACGGTGGCGCCGACCAGGAATTGGCCGGCTTTCCCCATCATGCGCTGGACACCTACCTGCCGAAGTTGGTGCGGGCCGGGCACCGGGTGGCCATTTGCGACCAGCTCGAGGACCCCAAGCAGGCCAAGGGCGTGGTGAAGCGGGGCGTTACCGAGGTGGCCACCCCGGGCGTTTCATTTTCAGAGGCCGTGCTGGACGGGCGGCGCAACAATTGGCTGGCCGCCCTTTGCGGCGATGGCGAGCGTTTCGGCACCGCTTTCCTGGATGTTACCACCGGCGAGTTCATGGCAGGGGAAGGGTCGCGCGCGGCCATGGCCAAGGTGCTGGAAAGCCATGCCCCCAGCGAGCTGCTGTACGACCGGGCCGCGCGTCACGATTTCATCGCGGAGGAGTCGAAGCGTTGGCGCGGTTATGCCCTTGAGCCATGGGCCTTTACCGATGATTTCGCCATGGAAAGGCTACTTCGCCAGTTCGGTACCGGCAGCCTGAAGGGCTTTGGACTGGATGGCCTGTCCTTGGCGCAGCGCGCGGCCGGGGCGGTGCTCCATTATTTGGGCGAAACCCGCCATGATCGGCTTGGCCATGTGCGGTCGATCAGTAAACTGGCCACCGAGGGCCAAGTGTGGCTTGACCGTTTCACGGTGCGCAACCTGGAATTGGTGGCGCCGGTGAACGAAGGCGGCCGCACGTTGCTGGCGGCCATGGACCGTTGCGAAACACCCATGGGCGCCCGCCTGTTGCGCCGGTGGGTGTTGGCGCCACTGGTTGACCAGGAGGCCATTGCCTGGCGCCACGATCGGGTGGGCCAACTGTTGGAGCAAGATTCCCTGCGCGGCAAACTGGAGGAAGGACTGAAGGCCATGGGCGACCTGGAGCGCCTTTCGGCCAAGGCGGCAACGGGCCGTATCAATCCGCGCGAATTGCTGCAACTGGCCCGGGCCGTCAGGGCGGGTGGGCAGTTGCAGCAAGAATTGCTGCAGGGCGAAGGTCCGTGGGCCGGAACGGCCGGTGCATGGGTGGTGCCGCACCAAGTGGCGCGTTGCATTGAGGAGGGGATCGAGGCGGAGGCGCCGGTGAACATGCAGAAGGGTGGCGTGATCAAAGCTGGGGCCAATGCCGAACTCGATGAGTTGCGCCACATCACCGTGCATGCCAAGGACCTGTTGCTTGATGTGCAGCAGCGCGAAGCCAAAGAAACCGGCATTTCCTCCTTGAAGGTGGGCTATAACAATGTGTTCGGCTACTACCTGGAGGTGAGGCATACCCACCGCGAAAAAGTGCCCGCCGCCTGGGTGCGCAAGCAGACCCTTACAGGTGCCGAGCGCTACATCACCGATGAATTGAAGGCGTTGGAGGAGCGGATCCTCAGTGCGGAGGAGCAGATCTTGGCCCTGGAAGCGCAGCTGTACGAGGCCACTGTTGCCGAGGTGTGCGCCAGCATGGCTGCCCTGCAACAGTTGGCCGCTGGCGTGGCCCAACTCGATGTGTTGCGCGGCTTCGCGATAAATGCACAGCGCTGGGGCTACGCCCGGCCCGCCATGAACAACGGTGCCGCACTGGCAGTGCGGGCGGGCAGGCACCCGGTCATTGAACAACAGCTGCCGGCAGGTGAAGAGTATGTGGCCAACGACCTCGACCTGGATCCCGATGGCGCCCAACTGATCGTGATCACCGGGCCGAACATGAGCGGGAAATCGGCGCTGCTGCGCCAGACCGCCCTGATCGTGCTCATGGCCCAGTGCGGCAGCTTTGTGCCGGCACGCGAGGCGCGCATTGGCCTTGTGGACCGGATCTTCACCCGGGTGGGTGCCAGCGACAACCTGGCCACCGGCGAAAGCACCTTCATGGTGGAAATGAACGAAACGGCCAGCATACTAAACAACCTCAGTGCGCGCAGTTTGTTGCTGATGGACGAGATCGGGCGCGGCACCAGCACTTACGACGGCATCTCCATCGCCTGGAGCATCGCGGAGTTTTTGCACGAGCACCCCCTGCGGCCAAAAACGCTCTTCGCCACGCACTACCATGAGCTTAACAGCATGGCCGACACCTTCGGGCGGGTGCGCAATGCCAATGTGGCCGTGCGCGAGGCCGATGGCAAGGTGCTTTTCCTGCGGAAATTGGTGCCGGGCGGCAGCGACCGCAGTTTCGGCATCCATGTGGCGCGCATGGCGGGCATGCCGCACAAGGTGGTGGAACGGGCCGAAAAGGTGCTGCGCCACCTGGAGCGCTCCCATGCGGGCAACCTGGGGGGCGCGGAAAGCGTGGAACGTGCTGCCCCGCGGCTGACGCCGGTGGAGCTGCAAGGCATGGGCCGCGAGCCGCAGTTGAGCTTTTTCCAGTTGGACGACCCGGCCTTGGAGGGGATCCGGGAGAAGCTGGAAGAGGTGGACATAAACAACCTTACGCCGGTTGAGGCGCTGTTGAAACTGGGCGAGATCAAACGGATGGCCGGCGGCAGGCCCAAGCTGAAGAAGGCATGATCCCGGCGGGGCCGGGTCCCTTGCGCGACATGCAACGGTGGGGCGGCCTGCTGATCGTGTTGGCCGTGCTGCTGGTGTATTGGCCCCTTTCCACCATGTTGTATGGCGTGGTGCATGGCGATACCCTCGATTGCTGGCTGCCGTGGCGCTGGTTCATCGCCGGGGCGCTGCGCGATGGCCATTTCCCGCTGTGGGACCCCTACGCACAATCGGGATATCCCATTTATGCCGATCTGCAGGGGCCGGCGTGGTACCCGCTGTCCATTGCATTGGGCGGCACGATCGGCCACAACATCTATACGCTACAGCTTCTTTTTCTGGGCTATGTGTGCCTGGGCGCATTGGGCATGCGGCATTTGGTGCAGCAGCAGTACCGCGACCCGCATGCGGCGCTTGTGGTGGGCCTGGCTTACGGCCTCGGAGGCTTTTTCACCGCGCACCAAATGCATTTCTATGCGGTGATCAGCGCGGCCTGGCTGCCGTGGTTGTTCGCGGCGCAACTGAAATTGATCGCTTCCCCGGGCTGGCGGCCTGCGGTGGCTGCTGCCGTGGTGCAGGCACTGTTGCTCACGGGGGGCAACCACACGTTCACCCTTATCGGAACCTGGTTGCTGCTGGCGTTGATCGCGGCCCGATCAGTGTCGTTGTTGGGCAGGGGCGAAATGGCGGCGATGTGGCGCTTATTGCGTTTCCAGCTGCTTTTCGCTGGGCTGGCGGTGCTGATGGCGTGCGGCACCTTTTTCGCCTGGGTGGAGGTTTCCCCGCACATCGATCGGGCCGGGGGCATGCCGTATGCCGATGCCGCGGTAATGCCCTTCAGCCCGCGAGCCTGGCCCTCGTTCTTCTTCCCCTACGCCACCGGTGCCGATATCGATCGGTTGGGCACCGACCCCACGATGGCAAACGGCTACACCGGTGTGCTGGTGTTGGTGCTGGCGGTGCTTTCGCTCTTCGGCAAACGTGGCCGAACGGCCAACATCATCGCCGCTTTCGGCCTGGTATGTGCCTTGGCCTCCTTGGGTGCGCATACGCCGGTGCATCGTTGGTTGTGGTCCGCGGTGCCGGGCCTCGACCTGTTCCGTTTTCCCAGCTATTACCAGTGGTTTACGGCGTTTGCGCTGCTGTACCTGGCCGCTGGTGTACTGGCCGGTTGGCCTGACCGGCGTGGGCGCAGTGCGTGGGCGCCGAAGGCCGTGCTTGGCGCATGCGGTGCACTGCTGCTGTTCTTTACACTGTGGGCGTGGGCCCACAAAACCCATGAACCGGCGCTGGAATGGGACGGACCGCTTTATACCTTGCTCACCGGCGCATGGCGTTGGCACCGCGTACTGGCAACGGCCCTTGTGGTGCTGCCGGCCTTTGCGGGCTTCTGCTGGTGGGTCTTGAAGGCGCCGCGCGCCGGTTGGTTGCTGCCGCTTTTGGTGCTCCTGGAAATGGGCTGGTCCACCACACTGGCGCAGTGGAACACGGCCGTGGGCGATTATGCGCCGAAGGCGTTGCAGGCCCGGATCGATCGCCAGGCGCAAGGGCCCGTGTGGCCTGAATTGCATGCCATGGAGAGGAATTCGGACGGTTCCTTCCCGTTGAAATACGTCTGGCGCAACGTGAACGATTTTGTGGGCGGCCCTTCGCACGATGGCTTCAATTCGTTCTGGCTGAAGGCTAGCAACAACATGCCGCGGGAACATCCGCGGTTGTTCGCGGAAATGCTCGCCCGGCCGTTGGTCTATCTGGCCGGGGAGCCGGATGGTCGCGGGGCGGCACCCACAGTGCTGCATGCGTTGGACACGGGAAAGGTGGCCATGGCCGGTTTCGATCATCATTCCATTGCGGTGCAGGTGCGGGCGGATACGCCGGTGGTAGCGGTGCTGCAACAGGCATGGTACCCCGGTTGGGCCGTGGAGGTGGATGGCGCACGCGCGGAGTTGCTCCATGCCAATTATGCCTTCATGGGTGTGCGGCTGCCTGCCGGATTGCACGAGGTGGCCTTCCGGTTCTCCAAGCCTGCCGTGCCGTGGCTGCTCGCGGTATCGCTGCTGGTTTTCATGGGCTGTACGGCGTGGCTGGCCTCTGGGCTTGCAAGCGCCTATCGGCCATGGGCATTGGTGGGCTGGGGGGTATTGGCCCTGGCCCTGGGCTGGTCGCTTTTCGGTCATCAGGCCAAGGCCGTGGAAGTTCCAGCGGGCGTTTCGGCCCTTGTGACCGAGATGGACGGCACTGGCCGTGGGGCATTGCCCGTGCTGGTGAACACGGACCGCGCTCCGGTGCTGGGCACTTATTTCCAGAAGGGCGCGGTGCATTGGCTCCGGGCCACCGGGCCGGGCAACATGGGCCAGGCGGCCCAGTTGGTGAAACGGGTGGGCGAAGGTCCGTTCTGGTGGATGGAGGCCGGACTGGCGACGCCGGCCGGGCTGCGCGCCTATCTGCTTTCGCGCTACCGCGTGGCCATGCAAATACAGCGGAACGGTTGCCGTGCCCTGCTACTGGAACCTGCAACGGATGCCCTGCCCGGGGTGCTGCTGCATACCGATGAGGCCCCGGCATCGCTGGGCCCGGATCGGCCGTGGACCCCTGCATTCCGCGTGCCGTTGGAACAACTGGCCCCGCTGCGCGGCGCGCTGCTGATATCCGCCGAATACACCGCCGGCGCTGGCGCCGAACCCATGCTGGTGATCGAAACGCGGAGGAATGGCACCATTACCGGGTATGAAAGTGTGCCATTGGCGAAGGGCGAAGGGGTGTTGACGGCCAGTTGGGTGCAGAACCTGACGGAATTCAGGGACCGGCGCGATGAACTCGGCATTTATATGTGGAACAAGGGTGCGGGCCGGGTGGAGGTGGCCGGCTGGCGCGTGCAGCGGATGCAACGTGACCTGGAACGCTGGTGATGTGTTTTTCATCGGCGTGGTTGCCGGGATCGGGATACCCGTTATATTTGCGCCCGCTTCGCCGCCGAAAGCGGAAAAGCATAAGCGAGAGTAGCTCAGTTGGTAGAGCACGACCTTGCCAAGGTCGGGGTCGCGGGTTCGAGTCCCGTTTCTCGCTCGGAATGCCTCCCCATCCGGGAGGCATTTTCTTTTCCCGTTATTTTTCGCCTGATGCTTGGCCGGCTACTGCTGAATGACAAGGTGATCCTGGCGCTGATCGCCATCAATGCGGCGGCCCTTTTTGCCGTGGGTTTTCCCGGCCTGCCGGCAGGTGTGCGCATGCTGTTGCACGGGGTGGATGACCTCATCACCATCCTCTTCGTGCTGGAGGCAGTGGTGAAAATGCGCCGCTTCGGCGTCCGGGGCTATTTCCGCGATGGCTGGAACCGCTTCGACCTGGCCCTGGTGACCCTGGCACTGCCCTCCCTGGCCGACCTGTTCATGCACGTGGACATGGATGCATACGGCACATTCCTGGTGCTTCGCGCGGTGCGCGTGGTGAAGCTGCTGCGCACGATCCGGTTCTTCCCCAACATCAACGGCCTGGTAAAAGGTGTTGAGCGTGCCGTGAAGGCCTCATTCGTGGTGGTCGTGGCCTTCGCGATCGCCCTGTTCATCGTGGCGTTGTTCACCCAACGGATCTTTGCCACGGTATCGCCCGATCATTTCGGCGACCCTGTGCGGGCGCTCTATTCGGTGTTCAAGATTTTTACCGTGGAAGGCTGGTTCGACATACCCGATGAGGTGGTGGCGGACCTGCCCGCCGGGCCGCGCATGCTGGCCCGCTTGTGGTTCATCGCCATTCTCATGGGCGGGGGCATTTTCGGCCTTTCACTGGTGAACTCGATCTTTGTGGATGCGATGGTGGCCGACAACAACGACGCGCTGGAGGCCAAGATCGATGCCCTGACCACTGAGGTGCGCCGACTGCAGGAAATGGTGGGCCGAAATGGTCCTTCCGACGGGGAAGCGCCCTGATGCCGTTCATTTGCAAAATCGCCCGGGTGGTGGAATGGTAGACACGAGGGACTTAAAATCCCTTGGTCCGTAAGGGCCGTGCGGGTTCGAGTCCCGCCCCGGGTACCGCCGCCGCAGATGCCTCGCCGCGGCGGCGCTGCGGCTAAAATTGGTGCCGTGGCACGTGCCGGCCATGAAAACGCGCATCGCGCCAACCCCCAGCGGCTTTCTGCACCTCGGCAACGGGGCATCCTTCGTTATGGCCTGGCGCCTGGCCCGCGATGCCGGTGGCCATGTGCTGCTGCGCATCGATGACCTGGATGCGGAACGCGCGCGTTCAGCCTACACCGAGGATATTTTCGATATGCTGCACTGGCTGGGCCTGGATTGGGATGAAGGGCCGGATGATGCGGCGGCGCTGGAGTCCCGATGGACGCAGCACCAACGCATGCCGGAGTACCGCGCCACTTTGGAGAAGTTGCGCTTGGCGGGCCGGTTGTACGCGTGCGATTGCACGCGCAGGTCCGTGCAGGAACGCAATGGCCACGGCGGCTACGATGGCCATTGCCGGGAGCGGGGCCTGCCGCTGGATGGGCCAGGTGTAGCCTGGCGGTTGCGCCTGCCCAGCGACGAAAATGTGCATTGGGCCACTTGGCCGGCCGGGCGGGCGCACAAGGCCGCACTGGACATGCCGGACCCTGTGGTGCGCCAGCGCAATGGACGCCCGTCCTACCAGATCGCTTCACTTACCGATGATGTGGCCTTCGGCGTGGATCTGATCGTGCGCGGCGCTGACCTGTTGCCCTCCACGGCCATGCAGGTGCATATGGCGGAAGTGCTTGGCCTGGGATCGTTCCGGCGGGCACGTTTCCTGCATCATCCGCTGGTGCTTGACCCCGCAGGGCACAAGCTTTCCAAATCGGAAGGGGCATTCTGCCTGCACCAGGCGCGCGCCCGCGGCGACGACCCCCAAGTGGTGCACCGCCTTGCTGCCGAGCTACTGCGGCAGGCGCTCGCCGACCCGGCCAACAACTAGGCTGTCAGGCGGTGCGCAGCAACACCATCAGCCCCAGGAACAGGGCCGCTGCGCCCAAGATCATGCCCACCAAGGCCCAGCCCTTGCCCTTGTCGCCCCGGTCGCGGCATTGCCTGCTGGCGACCAGCCCGAGGGTGAAGGCGATCACACCGCCAACCAGCAGGATGGGGATGCTGTGCAGCCCGATGCCCGTTACCACGGTGGCCACGCCAACAGGTGCCGCCACCACGGCCTTGGCATTCACGTGGCGGAATTGTTCGCTGTAATAATCGCCGGTATCCTGGGCCGCCGTGGCAGGTTCCACGCACGGTGCGAACGGCACGGGCTCCCTTGATCTGTCCTCCTTCCTGGTCGTGGGTCGGGCGGGGCCATTATCCGCATGAACCTCCGGGCCGGGCTGTGCCCATGCGGGTTCTGCCTCGCGGGCTTCCCTGTTCGCCCGGGCCATTGTTTGATCCGGTGCGGACAGCTGGGGCTCCCCGCGTTTCTCCATCCATCGGTACTGGGCCTGGCCCATGGGCGGGGCCTTGAACACCGCGCACCCTTGGGCCGCAACCAAGAGCAGCAGCACGAATGGCAAAAGCTTCCGGCGCATGGCGCAAGCTACATGCGGGCAGCGCATGCCGTGCATTGGGTTTGCGGGCCGCTGGATACTGTTCCTGTGGCCGGGGGCCGAAGAACCGGGGTTTCGACGAACTTTGGCCCATGCGCCTGCGCCTGCTGTTGCTTCCGTTGTTGACCGGTCTTGCCGTGCCCGGCGTTTTCGGCCAACAAGGGGTAACCACCTTCGGCCTGCAGGTGAAGCCGGTGATCCCGTTCGGCTTCTTCGAGGGTTCCAAAAGCCTTCAACAACCGCATCTTACCGCCGATTTCCGCCTCAATGGCGGCATGGCCATGGGCATGCTGGTGCGGCATGGGCTCACCCGGTCCATTTCACTGGAGGTGGGCCTCGACCAGATCACGCGCCGCTTCGATTTCAACTTGGCCAACGATACCAACGGCTATGCCGATGGCGGCCAATTGCGCTACACGGGCTATGAGCTGCCGGTGATGTGCCTGGTCTACATCCGCCTGGGCGAGAATATGTGGATGAACAACGCCCTGGGGGCGAGCATGGATTTTTATCCCAGCGACGTGCACAAGGAATTCGCCAATGCACAGGCCTACCTCTTCCGCCGCAGCTGGGCGCAGGTGGGCGTGGTGGGCAACATCGGCGTGGAATACCGGACGGAGAAATCGGGGTATTTCTATCTCGGCCTTACCTACCACCGGCCGTTCGGCGACATGGTGCAGGCGGACGCCACCTGGCTTGACCGTTTCGCCGGGTACAAGCCGTATAAGATGATCACGCGCCTCAGCGGGAGCTACCTCACGGTGGACCTGCGGTATTTTTTCCACGAGGCACCCGACAAGGAGCGCCTGCGCCGGCAGCGCAACCGCTGAGCACGCGGCCGTGGCACATCTTTGCACCATGGAACCAGGAACCAACGGCCGTACCCTCGTTTGGGCCTCGATCATCCTTATGCTGGCCGTGGCGCTCGGGGCTTTCGGTGCGCACGGCATACAGGGCCGGGTTGATGCACAGGCCTACCACAATTGGGGCACAGCGGCGCAATACCAATTCTACCACGGGCTGGCGCTGTTGGGGCTGGCCGCGGTGGAGGGGCGCCTGGCCACCCGCACCGTGGCCTTTGCCCGCATCCTTTTCCTATTGGGTATCCTGTGTTTCTGCGGTTCGCTTTATCTGCTTTCGGTACGCGAACTGTTGGGCCTGCAGGGCATGGTACGCATCCTGGGGCCCATCACGCCCCTGGGCGGGCTGATGTTCATCGGGGGATGGGCAGCCATTTTCGCCGGTTCACTTCGCCGTGGGGCCTAGCTATGCGCGCAACCCCGCAGTAGCCCGCGCGTTCGGCACCCAACATGCCGGGGTCGTACATTTGCGCTTCTAAAAAGCGAACCTCACGATCATGAACGAATTCGGATCAAAACCGAAACACGCAGACCTTTCAAAGATCGGCCTGAGCAACCTTGGTGATATTTATTGGAACCTGGAACCCGCCGAACTGGTGGAGCACACCGTGGTGAACGGCCTGGGCATGCTCACCAGCACCGGGGCCTTGGCAGTGGATACCGGAGAATTCACCGGGCGCAGCCCCAAGGACAAATTCCAGGTGAAGGACCCCGTTACTGAAGGGTCCATCGCATGGGGCGACATCAACATCGCCATGGAGCCGGCCACCTTCGAGCGGCTGCGCGAGCGCATGGCCGCATACCTGATGGGCCGCGAGGTGTATGTGCAGGATGCATACGCATGTGCCGACCCTGCCTTCAGGCTGAACCTGCGCCTGGTGGCCGAGTACCCCTGGAGCGCCCTGTTTGGCCACAACATGTTCCTGCGCCCCGAGCGTTCCGAACTGGCCAATTTCGATCCCGAGTGGAACATCATCTGTGCACCGGGCTTCATGGCCGACCCCAAGGTGGATGGCACGCGCCAGCACAACTTTGCCGCGGTGGATTACAGCCGTAAAATGATCCTAATCGGCGGCACGGCCTACACCGGCGAGATCAAAAAAGGAATCTTCGGCGTATTGAATTTCATCCTGCCCCAACAGCATGATGTGCTGAGCATGCATTGCTCGGCCAACGTGGGCAAGGACGGTGATACCGCGGTATTCTTCGGCCTGAGCGGTACGGGCAAAACCACCCTCAGCGCCGACCCGCAGCGCCAATTGATCGGCGACGATGAGCACGGCTGGGGCAAGAACGGCATCTTCAATTTCGAAGGAGGCTGCTACGCCAAGGCGATCGACCTTTCCAAGGAAAAAGAACCCGAGATCTGGGATGCCGTGCGCTTCGGCGCGTTGCTGGAGAACATCGGCTTCAAGGACGATAGCCAGTGCGAGGTGGATTTCAGCGATAAGAGCCGCACGGAGAACACGCGGGTGAGCTATCCACTGGAGCATATCGCCAACCATGCGGTGCCAAGCACCGGCGCGCACCCGCGCAACATCTTCTTCCTCACTTGCGATGCCTACGGCGTGCTGCCACCGATCAGCAAGCTCAACGCAGGCCAGGCCATGTACTGGTTCCTCAGTGGCTATACCGCGAAAGTGGCGGGCACCGAGGCGGGCATCACCGAACCCAAGACCGTGTTCAGCGCGTGCTTCGGCGCACCCTTCCTGCCGCTGGCCCCCACCACCTACGCCCAAATGCTGGGCGAACGGATGAAAAAACACCAGGTGAATGTTTGGCTGGTGAACACCGGCTGGAGCGGCGGCGCCTACGGCACCGGCGAACGCATGAAGCTGCGCCATACCAGGGCCATGATCAGCGAAGCCCTGCACGGCGGCCTGGATAACGTGGAATACAAGGCCGACCCGGTATTTGGGGTATTGGTGCCCCAAAGCTGTGCGAATGTTCCCGCCGAGATCCTGGATCCGCGCAACACATGGAAGGACAAGGCTGCCTACGATGCACAGGCCGACCAGCTTGCCAAGGCCTTCCAGAAGAATTTCGACAAGTACCGCCCAACGGCGAATGAAGAAACGTTGCAGGCCGAACCCAACGCACGGGTGAAGGCCTGAAGATCTGCGGCCCGGCTTTTGGATGCCCGCGCACCTGCGCGGGCATCGCCGGTTAGGCCCCGAGAGAGAATGCGATGAAAAACAGGATGCTCATAGCCTTGATGCTGGCCACGCAAGCCTTTGCGGCGTGGGCGCAGGGCGATCCCTTGGCGCGTACCACGCGGCCCGAGGAATTGAGGGAGGACCTGGAGATCATCCGTCAAACGGTGGAGCAGGCGCACCCGGACCCCTACCGGTACCATCCGCGGTCCGAAATGGAGGTGATGTTCAACCAGGTGTCCGCGGCCTTGGACGAACCCATGTCCGCCGAGATGTTCATGGCCGAAGTGATGCCCGTGCTGCGTGCCATCGGCGATGCGGGCACCCGACTGGCGCCTCCCGCCGACCTGATGGCGCTTTATGAGCACACCGCGCCGTTGATACCGATCAGTGTTGCGGTGATCGGCGACAAGCTTTACCTGGATGAAGAGCTGAAGGGCTTCCGCAGCCTGCCGGCCGCGTGTGAGATCCTGCGCATCAACCAGCACGATGCGGCCGAGATCATGGCCAAATTGCGCGGCGGCCTGGTGCCGGAGGGCGCCGACACCACGTTGCTCGACCGCCGGATAGAGGCCGATTTCCCCCTCATGTACCGGCGCCATGTGGAGGCCGCCGACCGGTTTACCGTGGAATACAGAAAGACCGATGGCAGCCTGGGCAGCGCCGAGATAATGGCGTTGACCAAGGATGAAATGCGGCGCACGTTCCGGTCCAAGGGGATCGACCTGCAGCCATGGCGTTTGGAGGAGATGCCTGCGAGCCGGTCGGCCTGGCTCACCTTGGCCACCTTCGACCTGAAGGAGCTGGAGCGCAACAAGGTGAATCCGGACCGTTTCCTGGGCAGCGTGATGAACGCCCTGCGGAAATCGGAGGCCACCACGCTGGTGATCGATGTGCGCGGTGCGCATGGCGATGACCTGGGGGTGGCCGAGCAGGTGTTCGGCCTGATCGCGCAGAAGCCGTTCCGCGTGGTGCGCTCGGTATCCATCCGCAATGGCCGGGTGCCCGATTCCTATCGCTATGCCAAGCCCGAGCCCGAGTTTTTTGCTGCGGTGGGCGGTGCCTATGCAGAAGAAGTGAACGGGCGCCGTGAGCTGAGGCCCGATGACCCGCGGTTGCTGCCCTTGCAACCCTTGGCCAAGGCTTTCGCAGGGAAGGTCTATGTGGTATGCGACGGGGCCACCACCGGCGCCGCGGCGGCCTTTGCCATGATGGCGAAACGCACCGGGCGGGCGCGCACCGTGGGCGAGGAGCTGGGATCCAACGCATGGAGCTTTTGCGGGGGAAGGGCCTTGGAGATCACCTTGCCGCACACGGGTTGCCTGCTGCGCGTGCCGCTGATGCGCTATGTGCCCGAGGGGAATGCTTCCGGCGCACAGGACCGCGGTGAAAGACCGAGCTACCAAGTGCCCAAGCGCGCCGCCGACCTGGCGAGGGGAAAGGACACCGTGCGCGAGGCCCTGCTCAACCTCATTGAGGAATTGCTATGAGCCGCCCCTGGCGATGCCGCACGGTGTTGCCGCTGCTATTGCTGCTGGGCGCTTGCCGTCCGCCGGCCGCCGAGGTGGGCTGGAAAGGGTGGGACCGCACTCCAGTGCAATATGCCCGCTATTTCCAATTGCTGAAGAAGGACGGTGCCACGGTGCTCTTGACCTTCGGCCCCGGGGGTGATAGGGACACCACCGGGCGTATCGGCCTGGCCTCGCAGGGCGGTGCAGTGTTCCCGCCGGGAACCGTTCAATTGCCGGAAGGCCCGCTGCGGCTGGCGCTCCTGAGCACCACGCACGCCTCTTACCTGTCCGCATTGGGCATGGCCGGGCAGGTGGTGGGTTGCGCACATTTGGGCCGCTTGCGCGATCCTGCTGTTGATTCCTTGGCGCGGAAAGGCAAAGTGACCGAGATCGGCAGCGCCGAGGGGGTTGACCGGGAGAAGATCCTCGCGTTGCGGCCCGATGTGCTCTTCAGCTACCCTTATGGGCAGCAAGGGGCGGCGCTGCCGCGCACCTTGGCTGTCGTGCCCGTGACCGAATACCTGGAGCCGCACCCGTTGGGCCGTGCGGAATGGCTGCTGGCCTTCGGTGCCATGACGGGCCAGGACAGCCTGGCCGCGGCCCTGTTCGAAGCGATCGAGGACCGCTATCGCAAAACGGCCCAGGCCGTGCCCGCTTCAGCCGTAAAACCGGCCGTATTCTTCGGCAGCGCCTGGCGGGGCGTGTGGTCGGTGCCGGCCGGCAACAGTTATATGGCGCAGTTGATCGCTGATGCCGGGGGGCGCTATCTGTTTGCCGATCAACCCTCCACGGGCAACTTCGACATCTCCCTGGAAAAAGTGCTGGCCGTGGGGGCCGGCGCGCGATTTTGGGGGCGGGTGCTCGACCAGCCCGGGCCGATAACGGCCGCCGATGTGGCCGGGGGCGATGCCCGGTTATTGGCGCTGCCGGCCTTCCGTGGCAAGGGGTGCTTCTATGCCAGCAGCGCCGAAAGCGACCTGTTCGGGAAAGCTGCGCTGGAACCCGATGTTGTACTGCAGGACCTGGTCTCCATTTTCCATCCCGCCCCAGCGCACGGCCACACGCCGGTGTACTTCAGGCCGGTTCAGTAAGGAATGCCCAGGCGGCGGTAGATCTTGGCCAATAGCCAGGCGGGGCCGATCAGCAGGAATTGCAGGTCCTTCAGGAAGCTGGGCTTCTTCCCTTCCACGCCATGGCCAAGGAACTGCGCGACCCAGGCCAACGCGAACAAGGCTGCGCAAACCGCCCACAGCGGCAGTGGGGAATGGGCGCCGATCTCGTGTGCGAGCAGCAGGCAGGCGAAGGTGAACAGGCCCATGCCCAGGGCCAGGCTGAAGGAGTGCACCACGTAGTAGAGCAGCACCGCCACCACCGCCACGGTAACGGCGCGCAGGCCATCCTCACCAAGGCCCGGCACCGGTACGCCCGGTATTTCATGCAACAGGCCGAGTATGGAGAAGAAGATCACCGGTACGGCCACCCAATGCACCTTCACGTTCACCGGATGTTGATGGCTCTCGCTGTACTCTTCGAACAAGCGTTGCAGGCGTTTGGCCATGCGGCGGGTATTTCAGGCAAGATAGCGCTCGCGGATGATGCGCAAATGGTGCTCGCTGTGCCCGGCGATGATCCAGCCCAGCGCCGGCACCGTAACGTGCTTGCCGTTGGCGGTGCCCTCTTGTGCCAGGGCCTTGTCATCGAGCCCGTTGAACAACTCCACGGTGCCCTGCCGGACGGCGCGCAGTTCACGCATGATGTCCTCCACGGCACGGGCGTCCGTGCGCGCTTCGGCCTGATAGGCATCCTCGTCCATGCCCGGCAGGTCCGCCCGGTCGCCGCGGGCAATGGCCAACGCACGGTACGCGAATACCCGTTCCGTGTCGATGATGTGTTGGAATACTTCCTTCACGCTCCATTTTCCGGGGGCGTAGCGGTATTCCCATTTATCTGCCGGTATCAGGCCATGGGTGCGGCTTTCCTCCTCCGAGGCATGTTGCAGGGCCTGGGCCAGCGTATCGCCCTTGGCGGCCAATAGGTATGCTTTATGGTAGGCCGGATAATCTCCGTCCTGGGGTCTGGATATGTTTTTCATGGTCCCCGAAGTTACGGAATGCGCCTGCCGCCGGCATGCATTCATGGGTCGGGGGCTGCGAGCTTTTTCAGCTGCACCACATCCGCTTCGGGCGCCCCGATCATTTCCTTGGCCATGGTGATCCATCCGCGCAGGCTGCGCCACCAGTTGCTGCGGGTGGTGTACGGGTCGTGCAGGGCCACCACGCCCACCTGCACGCCGGGGCCCACGGCGGTGCGGAAGAGCGATCGCGAGCGCCGGGCATGCACGCCCTGCGTGGCCACGTCGAAGGCCGTGATGCCATCGATGCGTGCCTGTTGGCCGAAGGCATGGGCGTTGCCCCAACTGCGGCTGCGCGGTTTGCCGTACGCGGGCACGGCCAGCATGACGCCGGGGTCGATCCCCAGGCCGATCAATTCGCTGCGCGCGGAATGCGCGTAGGTGGGCCACGCAGGAAGGGAGGCCTCGCCCGGACGCGTGAACCAGGACCTGCGCTGGAAGAAGTTGATGTTCTGGCCGTTCACCGTAAGCGATTGGATGAATGCTTGACCCGCCCGATTGTCGCCCTTATGGTTCCAGGCCAACACCAACAGCCTGCGGCAGGGTTTTTCCAACTTGGTGTGGAAGTGGTACATCTCGGCGGTCAAGGGTTCACGGAGCACCGTGTCGCCGTCGGCCAGCACCAAAATCCCCGCGCCGGGCACGCCTATGGCATCCATGCGCAGCTCGCCCTGTATGGGTTCCTCCAGCAGCACCGATATGCCCTCTCCCCCGCCCAGCAAGTAGGCGAAAGGGCGCACCGTTCCGGTGGTGTACACGCGTGTGTAGCCGCTGTCGGTGATCAACTGTGCCGCTTCGCGCATGGCGGCAGGGTCCATCCAGCCTTCCACCACCAGCACCTTCGCGCCGGAGGTTTCGGTGATCGCCAAGTAGGGGTAGGCGCGCCACAGCAGCACGAACCAAATGAGGGGGAGCAGGGCCGCGGCCCACCACAAGCGATGCCTCCAAGGCCTGTTGTGCATCAGCCGTCCTGCAGTTCTTCCTTCAGCGCAAGCAGTTCGCCCCGCGCTTTCCGGTCGCCCATGGCCAGGCTTTGCAGCGAGCCGGCCTCACAAGCGGCCACGGCCTCTTCAATACGGCCCATTTCCCCCAGCAGCAGCGCCAATTGGTAGTAGGGCGGAATGTACTTCGGGTCCTCGTCGATCAGGGCTTTCATGGCCTCTGCGGCCTGTTGCGCATGGCCGCCGCGCTTGTGCTCCAGCGCGATGGCGTAGCGCAGGAATTTGTCCCCGGGTTCTTCGGCCAGCATGGCCTGCAATTGGAGAAGGCGGTCTGTGGGCATGGACAAGCAGGGCAAACTTAGCTGTGCTTCCGCAAGCTGTTCTCCACGGCCTGGAGCAATGAATGCGGGTCGCGCGGGTCCAACCAATGCCGATCCCCCCGCCGCAACCAGGTCAGCTGCCGCTTGGCATAGTTGCGCGTATGCTGCTTGATCAGGCCGATGGCATCCGCGCGGCTGATCTTTCCGTCGAAGTGATCAAAAAACTCGCGGTAGCCAACAGTGCGCAACGCGTTCAATTGGCGGAAGGGGAGGAGGGAACGTGCTTCCTGCTCCAATCCCTCAGCGATCATGCGGTCCACGCGGGCATCGATGCGGCCATAAAGTTCCGCGCGTGGCAGGTCCAAGGCGATGGGCAGGGTTCGCAGGTCCTCGCGCTGCCGGGGTCCGATGCGCTGGGCGCTGTACGGCCTTCCGCTGGCAATGCACACTTCGAGGGCGCGGATCACGCGGTGGGGGTTGCTGCGGTCGATCACCTTGGAGATGCCGGGGTCCAGGCGGTCCAGTTCCTGCAAAAGGTCCTTTAGGCCCCTTTGTTGAAAGCGGTGTTGCAGCCGCTCGCGCACGGCATGGTCCACCAAGGGCATGGGGTCCAGCCCGTGGGTGAGGGCATCCAGGTACAGTCCGCTGCCGCCCACGAGGATCGCGATGCCGTGTTTGGCCAGGATCTCCTGCAGGACAGGTTCCGCCTGCCGTGCGAATTCGCCGGCGCTCCAGGTTTGCTCCAGCCCCAAGTGCCCCAGGAAGTGGTGCTTTACGCCCAGCAATTCCTCTGGGGTGGGCCGTGCAGTGCCGATGCGCATGGCCTGGTAGAACTGGCGTGAATCACCGCTGATGACCTCGGTGCCGAAATGCTTGGCCAACGTTGCGGCCGCCGCCGTTTTGCCACTGGCCGTAGGGCCGCCGATCACCACCAGCAGCCGGTCCCCGCTCATAGGTATTCCTCGCCCAGGTCGTCCACGCTTCCGCCGTAATGGTCGTTCTCATCCTCGTCATGGTCGGGGTCGGGGTCGTTCCATTCGCCGTTGTCACCGTATTCCGGTTCTTCTGCAAGGCTGTTGTTCCGCGAGCTCTGGGAGGGGGCATCGCCCACGCTGAGCGAAACGCGTGGGTAGGTCAGCTCCGGGTCGGGATCGCCCGTGCCGATGCGTTCCACCAGGAACATCCACATGTTCAGGAAGTCGAAGGCGTACACGAAGCGCTGGTCGGGTTCGCGCACATGGTCGCCCACTTCCACTTCGTCCATCATCAGGGGCACTTTCCCATCTTCCCCGAAGCCCAGGTCCGCCAAGGGGATCTCGATGCCCTTTCCCCATTCGGCGTCGCTCACATAAAAACACGCCATTTCCTGCCCGGTGAAACCGAAGGCCTCCTTGATCGCCTGGTGGAACTCAAGGAAGGTTTGGCCCGAGCCGATCTCAATGTCGCGGAATGCCTCACTGGCATCATCGATCAATACGCGGAAACGGTATATGAGCATGGGATGTGAACGGAGATGCGAAGGTAAGTGTGCTTGCACGCCGCAGGCACGGCGCGGACCTACCCCGCCGGGGCCGTTTCCATGCCCGGCACCACGGCCAGGCCCAATTTCCGGCCTTCCTCCACCATCAGCGGCCAGGCGGCGGCCTTGTCGTTGTGGATCTTTCCGTCGAGGATCGCGTCCTTGATCACGGTCTTGATGTCGCCGATGGCCTTGCAGGGCGGAATATTGAATGCGCGCATGATGTCCTCACCGGTGATCGGCGGCTGGAAGTTGCGCACGCGGTCCTTTTCCTCCACCTCCTTCAGCTTGCGCATCACCACTTCGTAGTTGGTGAGGTAGCGTTTTTTCCGGGCTTCGTTCTTGCTGGTGATGTCGGCCTTGCACAGGATCATGAGGTCGTCCACATCGTCGCCGGCATCGAACAGCAGCCGGCGCACGGCGCTGTCGGTCACCTCCTCCTTGGTAAGGGCGATGGGCCGCAGGTGCAGGGCCACCAGCTTTTTCACGTAGCGCATCTGCTCGTCCAGCGGCAGCTTCAGCCTGCGGAAGATGCCCGGTACCATGCGGGCCCCTTTGTCCTCGTGGCCATGGAAGGTCCAGCCGTGGCCCGGTTCGAAGCGCTTGGTGCGCGGCTTGGCGATGTCGTGCAGGATGGCGGCCCAGCGCAACCACAGGTTGTTGCTGCTCTGCGCCACATTGTCCAACACCTGTATGGTGTGGTAGAAGTTGTCCTTGTGGCCGACGCCCGATTTTTCCTCGGCGCCCAGCAGGTCCACCATTTCGGGGAAGAAGCGTTCCAGCAGGCCGGTGTTCAGCAGCATCTTGAAGCCGATGCTGGGCACGGGCGCCATGATGATCTTGTTCAGCTCGGTGTGGATGCGTTCGGCGCTGATGATGTCGAGCCGCGCGGCATTGCGGCGGATGGCCTCGAACGTGGGCGCGTCGATGAAGAAACCGAGCTGGGTGGCGAACCGGATGGCCCGCAGCATGCGCAAGGGGTCATCGCTGAAGGTGACATCCGGCGCGAGGGGCGTGCGGATGATGCCCTTGCGCAGGTCGTCCATGCCCTGGAAGGGGTCCACCAACCGGCCACGGTCCGCGGCGTTGAGCGAAATGGCCAAGGCGTTGATGGTGAAGTCGCGCCGCTCCTGGTCGTCCTGAAGGCTGCCCGGCGCCACCTCGGGCTTGCGGCTGTTGCGGTTGTAACTCTCTTTTCGCGCGCCCACGAACTCCACCTGAAGGGTTTCCTCCCCGGGCCGTTCCTGCTCGTTTTGGGCGCGATAGGTGAACATGGCGGTGCCGAAATTCTTGAAGACGTGCACCTTCCCGGCCCCCAATTCCGCGGCCACGGCCTCGGCATAGGCGATGCCGTTGCCCTCGCACACAATGTCGATATCGGTGGAGGGCCTGGCCAGCAGCAGGTCGCGCACATAGCCGCCGATGGCGAAGGCCTTTACGCCCATGCGCCCGGCCACCGCTGTGGCCGCGCGGAACAACGGTTGCTCCAGCACGCCTTCCAGGCGGCTTTCGTCCACGGTATGTTGCAAACTGCCCTGCACGGCTGTTTTTCTTTAACGGGGCGCGAAAATAGGGCGGCTGGCCGGGTGGCTTTGTGTTGCGCGTGCATTCCTTTGCAGGCATGGACGAGTTCATGCAGGCCGCCATGGCGGAGGCGCGCAAGGGCCTTGCGGAGGGCGGCATACCGATCGGCTCAGCGCTGGTAAGGGACGGCAAGCTGGTGGCCACGGGCCGCAACAAGCGCGTGCAGGAGGGAAACCCCATCCTGCATGGCGAAATGGATTGCCTGAACAATGCGGGCCGCATCGGCAGCTACCGCCACACGGTGATGTACTCCACCCTGATGCCGTGCTACATGTGCGCCGGCACCATCGTGCAATTCAAGATCCCCAAAGTGGTGGTGGGCGAGAGCCGGACCTTTCCAGGGGCACGCCAATTCATGGAAGAGCACGGCGTGGAAGTGGTGGACCTTGACCTGCCCGAGTGCGTGGAGATGATGGCCGGATTCATCAAGGCCAAGCCAGCGCTGTGGAACGAGGACATCGGCGAGTAGGGCGCAATGCGCACAGGACCGTGCCCACGCACCACGAACCACGCTTGCACACGATGCGCCGAAGACTCACTTGGCCCACCGCGGATCGGGTAGGGGGATCGCGATCTTCTTTACCGGGTGGTGGTGGCCGTTGTGGCAGCTGATGCAGCTCACCTCATAGGCTGAGGTGAGGTAATTGTCCTTGAAGTCGCCCTTCACGTCGAAGTGGTCGGCATTGATCTCCTGCACCATCTTCATCATGTCCAGGGCCACTTGCTTATGCTTGGCATCAGCGGCAAAATCCAGCTTGTTCGGGTCGGTTGCCGACCTGGCGTGGCAATCGCCGCAGCCCATGCCCAGGGCCACTTCAAAGCTGTGCATCACCTGCATCAGTTCATCGTGGCTGATGTCCTTGGGCAGGATCTTCAGGTTGTTTTCCTTGGGCTGCTGCGGCTGTTGGCCGGTGCCGAATGCGAAGGTGGAAGCGATCAGGAACGTGCCGATCACCGCCATGACAATGGTTTTATTGTTGGATGGATGCCACATGGTATAGCCGTTTTAGTGGCTGCAATGTACCCCAGGCGGGCGCAAGCCGTTCACCCGGGCATCGGTTGGCCATCGCTTTTGGTGGCCGCTTGCGCGATGCGGATCTCCAACGCGCATTTGAAATGGCCCTCTGGGCAGGCTCGGTGGCCATGCAGCCCGCAGGGGCGGCAGTACAGCGGTTCTTCACGCTGCACCACGCGCCCATTGGCGTGCAGCGGGCCAAAGCCGAAGGCAGGCACCGTGCTGCAGAAGATGGCGGTGACGGGCGCGCGCATGGCGCTGGCGATGTGCAGCGGGGCGCTGTCGTTCACGTAGTTCATGCCGGCGCCTTCCATCAGGGCGGCCGTGGCCAACAGGCCAAGCCGGCCGGCCAGCACCTCGCCGCGGCCCGCTTCCCGCGCAATGCGCCCGCACAGCTCAGCATCGCCCGGCCCACCGATCAGCAACACCCGCATGCCCCGGGGCAGCGCCTTCACCAGGCCGATCCATTTTTCCGCAGGCCATTGCTTGGTGTGCCAAACCGATGCCGGGGCAATGGTGGCGTAACCTTGCCCGGGTTTCGGCAGGTCTTGTTGCAGGCTGCTTGGCACGCCGGGTTCCTGTAGCGCTTGCCGCGCCTGCCTGCGGTCCTCCTCGGCCGGGTACAGGCGCGGCAGGGGCCGTGTGGCATCGGTCAGGTGCGCGATCAGGTCGTTCAGGCGGTCCATCTCGTGCTTGCCCTCCATTTCCATGGCCGCATGGGTGCCGCGCAAGGTATTCCACTCGGGGATCACATGCTTCACCTTGCGGGAAAAGAGGAAGCTGAGCGGATTCTTGTCGTAGCCGATGGTTTCCTTCCCGGCGGAAAACGCGGTCATCAAACCGGTGCTGAAGAAGCGCTGCGCGTTGATCACATGGTCGTACCGCTGCTTGCGGATGCTGCGGATCAACCGGAACAGGGTGCGGGTCTTGCCCTGGCCCTTGTCCCACACGTACAGTTCGCGCAGGTAGGGGTGGCCCTTAAAGAGGCCCTCGTTCCCCTTCCGCACCACCATGTCCAGGTCCGCGTCGGGGAAGAATTCATGCAATTTCTCCAACAGGCCCGAGGCCAGCACGGCATCACCGAGGAAGGCGGTCTGTATGAGGAGGAACTGCTTCACGGCGCGGGTGCCGCAAAGATGCTGTTAAGAGCGCTGATCCCCACAGGCTGGCCCGCCTTTGCCTCCTGCGCAGGGTGCATGCCCGGAACCAGCGGAACCCCAAGCGGAACCCCAGCAGGATGAAGAGGGTGGCGGTGGGCAGTCCGACGCGCGCCCGTCCTCGCTGACAGCGCATGGAAGGGAGCGGCAAGTGATGGGGTTATCGGACATCGGTAGCGAAGCATTCCACTGGCCACATCCGCATGCATGGGCTTGAACCTGGCCGCCCTACATACGAAAGGCCCTTGAATGGACCGCCCCCCGGTCAACCTTTCAGGAAACGGGTGCTCCAGCGCGCACCGCCCATGTACAGTTCCAGGGTATATGGTCCCGGGGCGATGGCCGCCATATCCACCTGATAACGACCGCTGCCGTCGGGGGCCACCGCCTTATGCGATGCAATGACCCTGCCCAGCAGGTCTCGCACGACCAGCGTTGCAGGCCCTGAAGGAGCCTCCGCCGGTACGATCCACGCATGGTCCGTCGCCGGGTTCGGATGGATGCGAATACCACCGCGCTCCTGCTCTTCAACTCCCGTGGGCTGGCCCAATACGTACAGTTCCTCACCGATGGCGAAATGGTAATGGGCGCGATAGAACAGCATTCCGTTGCAGCTCGACATGAAGTACCCATTCCCGAGCGGCGTAGGGTAGTCAGCGCCCGGCATGCTGATCTCATAGGTCCCGGCGGCAGTATTGTCCGTGCGCCAAAGCTCTACCAAGCTTGGACTCCCTTTGGCCGACATGAACACCGCACCATCATGGCTACAGAGATTACCCGGGTGGGTGTAGCCGAAGGTGCCCCAAGGCACCGTTCCGGCCTCGGTGCCATCGCTTTGCCAGATCTCCCCGTAGCTGCTCGTCGTAGGGTACACACGCAGGAGAAGCTTGCCATTGTGCTCGATCAGGTTGGAAGGTACGCTGCTTTGGGGACCGGGGTAGATATCCTTCACCAAGTACGTACCGGGTCCGGTCCCGTCTGTCACCCACAATTCCTGGCCGCCCATCGTTGTGTGGGCGCCGAAGAACACCAGGTCGCCCACTCCCGTGAAATACGGTACCCATGGACCCGGGGAAGCAGATCCAGGATAGGTTTCCGTAAGCATGCGGGTGCCGGCCTCGGTGCCATCACTGATCCAAGGCTCCGCGCCATGCACCGGGTCGTAGGCCCTGAAGTAGAGGTTGCCCTGATAAGCCGTGAGGTGTTCGATCCCGGTGAAGATATTGCCCGGCCCCTCGCCCGCGACAAGCTGGGTGCCAGCAGAAGTTCCATCGGTGGACCATAGTTTGGTACTGTTCTGGGTATCCGTTCCTGTGAAAAAAATGCGATCGCCCATCGCCGCGAAACCATTCCAATTGTTCAATGCAGGCAGGTCATCGAGGCTGAGGAGCATTTCGGTGCCGGCTTCGGTGCCGTCGGTACGCCAAAGGCGTCTGCCGTTATCGGTATCGACACTGATGAAATGAAGCATCGCGTTGAGGTCCATGAGGTATCTTATGTCCCCACCCAAACCGGGATTGATCTCCTTCACCATAAAGGTACCGGCCTCCGTGCCATCCGTTCGCCAAAGTTCGGGACCATGTACATTATCCGAGGCCCGGAAGTACACCACATCGCCTACGCATGTAAGGTAGGCTATGCTCGCACCCCCAGAAGGGTTTATGTCCTTGACCAGCATGGGGGGCTGTGCCGATGAGGCGATGGCCCATGTGCCGCAGAAAAGCAAGGTGGAAATTCGGTTTCGCATGGGAATGTTGGGTTGATCGTTTGCATCCACATCGGGGGGGCAGGGCTAATGTGAACGGATCATGCCCGAGGGGGTGGACGCTGGCAGCGATGGATTGCCCGCCGCTCTTCACGCCAGCCGTGCCTTCCGCTGCCACGTTGGCCCGCGGAGCCACCTGAACACAACGGGGAAAACCAGCAGGATAAAGACCGTAGCGGTGACCAGGCCGCCCACGATCACCACGGCCAGGGGCTTCTGTGCCTCGCTGCCAATGCCGGTGCTGGTGGCCGCCGGCAACAGGCCCAGGCCGGCCATCAGGGCGGTCATCACCACGGGGCGTATGCGTTTTTTCACGCCGCTGATCACGGCCTCGTCCAGCGGCAGCCTGTTGTGCAGGTTGTCGTTGAATTCCTGCACCAGGATCACGCCGTTCTGTATGCAAATGCCGAACAGCGCAATGAAGCCCACGCCGGCACTGATGCCGAAGTTGATGCCCGCGATGTGCAGCGCGAAAATGCCGCCCACCAGGGCGAACGGCACGTTGATCAGCACCAGTCCCGCGTTGCTGCTGTTGCCCAGGGCGATGAACAGGATGACGAAGATGGCCGCCAGGCTGATGGGCACCACTTGCGAAAGGCGCTTGCCCGCCCGCACCTGGTTCTCAAATTCGCCGGTCCATTGCAGGCTGTAGCCGGGTGGCAGCACCAGGGCCGCCTTCACGTTCTTCTGTGCCTCGGCCATGGTGCTGCCCAGGTCGCGGTCGCGCACGGTGAATTTCACCCCGATGAAGCGCGTGTTGTTGTCGCGGTAAATGAAGGCCGGCCCCGTGGTGGTGCCCACGGTGGCTATTTCGCCCAAGGCCACACGCGAGCCGCTGAGGGTGGGCACCTGCAAGGCGCGTATGTCGTCCTCGTTGCGCCGGTGCTCCTGCGGAAAGCGCAGGCGTATCGGGAATTTGCGCTCGCCCTCGTACATCATGTTGGCGGTTTTGCCGCCGATCGCCATTTCTATCACCGCCTGTGCGTCGGCTGTGCTCACGCCATACAGCGCCATCTTGGTGTCGCTCAGCCTGATCTGTATTTCGGGCTGGCCCAGGTTGCGCAGTATGCCCGCGTCGTGCACGCCTTCCACCGGCGTAAGGGTGGCCAGCACCTGCTTGGCCAACGAGTCCAGCACCGACAGGTCCGGCCCCACGATCTTCACGGCGTTGTTGGCCTTCATGCCGGCAGCCGCCTCCGCCACATTGTCGCTCACCGGTTGGCTGTAGTTGTACAAGATGCCCTGGTATTGCCGCAAGCGCTGGTCCATGCGGTTCACCAATTGCTCCTGGTTGATCTTTTCCGGCCATTCCTTCTTCGGGTAAAGGTCCACCTGGAATTGCAGGAAGTAGAAGCCGTTGGGGTCCGTGCCATCGTTGCTGCGCCCGGTTTGGGAGAGCACTTTTTCCACCTCGGGGAATGAAAGCAGGTCCTGGCGGAGCTGTGCGGCCATTTTCACGCTTTCGGGCAGGCTCATGCTCATGGGCAGTTCGGCGGTCACCCACAGGGCGCCCTCGTTCAGCTCGGGCAGGAATTCGGTGCCCATCCATTTCAAGGAGAGCAACGAGATGCCAAGCACGCCCAGCGCGCCGAGGAAGGCCGTGCGGGGGCGGTGCCAGCACCATTGGAAGCCGCGGAACACCCACTTGTCGAAGAAGCGGGCGGCGAAACTGTGCTTTTCCTTCACATCCTTGCGCAGCAGGGCCGCGCTTAGCACGGGCACCAGCGTAAGGGTGAAGAGCAGCGCGCCCAGCAGCGCGAAGCCCAGTGTCCAGGCCAAGGGCGCGAACATCTTGCCCTCCACCTTCTCGAAGCTGAAGATGGGGATGAGCGCGGTAATGATGATGAGCTTGCTGAAGAACACCGGTACGCCCATGCGCGTGGCCGTGCGGCGGATCAGCCCCAGCTTGCTCATGCGGTTGAAGCGGGCCATGCCCACGCGGCGCGCCAGGTTGTCCAGCGCCACGAAGATCCCTTCCACCATCACCACGGCGCCGTCTATGATGATGCCGAAGTCGATCGCGCCCAGCGAGATCAGGTTCGCGTTCATGCCCTTCAGCCGCAGCATGAAAAAGGCGAACAACAGCGCCAGGGGAATGATGATGGAAACGATGAGCGTGGTGCGCCAGTCGGCCATGAACAGCAGCACAATGGCGGTTACCAGCACGATCCCCTCGGTCAGGTTGTGCATCACCGTGCGCGTGGTGTATTGCATCAGGTCGTCGCGGTCGTAAAAGGTCACCATCTGCACATCCTTCGGCAGGTCCTGCGCATTTATCTCCGCTATGCGCTCCTTCACCCGGGCCAGCACCTCGCCGGGGTTTTCGCCCTTGCGCATCACAATGATCCCTTCCACCACGTCGTCGTTTTCGTTCAGCCCCACCTGGCCCACGCGCGGCAGGTCGCCCTCGCGCACGGTGGCCACGTTCTTCACCAGCACGGGCACTCCCTTGCGGTCCTCGATGATGATGTTGCCGATGTCGCCGATTGACGAAAGCAGGCCGATGCCGCGCACCACGAAGGCCTGCCCGTTCTTCTCGATCACATCGCCGCCCACGTTCACGTTGCTTCGCGCCACGGCCTCGTACACCTCCAGCGGGGTAAGGTCGTATTGGATCAGCCGCCCCGGGTCGGCCTCGATCTCGTAGATCTTTTCGCGGCCGCCGAACGCCGCGATGTCGGCCACGCCGGGCACTTGCCTCAGCCGCCTGTCGATCACCCAGTTCTGCAGGGTAAGCAGCTCGCGCGAGTCGCGCTTGGGGCTGTGCAGGGTGTAGCGGAAGATCTCGCCCGTGGGCCCGTAGGGTGGTTCCACGCCGGGGTCGGCGCCCTCGGGCAGGTCCACACCGCCCAACTGGTTGTTCACCTGCTGCCGCGCGAAAAAGTCCTCCACATCGTCCTCGAAAATGATCTTGATCACGCTTAGCCCGAACATGCTTATGGAGCGCACGTTCGTTTTGCGCTGCACGCTGTTCATGGCTACTTCAAGCGGCACCGTAACAAAGCGCTCCACCTCCTGCGCACTGCGTCCCGGCCACTGGGTAATAATGATGATCTGTGTGTTTGTCACATCCGGAAAAGCCTCGATCGGTGTTTGCCGGAAGCCCACAATGCCCGCGATCACCAGCACGGTCACCCAGAAAAAAGTGAAGAAGCGGTTCTTCAGCGAGAAGCTGATCACAGCGCGGATGAAGCTCATGCGGGCGAAGGGAAAGCTTGGAGCTTAAGCCCGGCTTGAAGGCCTGCTTAAAAAGGGCTTAAGGGGGCGTGTCCCCGGCCGGTGTGCCGTGGCAAGCGGCGGGCCGGGGCCGCGTGCTCCGCTGTAGTTGCCTTGCCCGGTCCCGCACCACATCGCGCTGCGGGGTCCGCCGCATGGCGGCGGCCTCCTCGCTGCGTGTGCTGCTGGGCCAGGGCCGCGGCAAGCTGCCGCTGCGCCCGCTCACGCAAGGTTCTTCTCCTTCATCTCCTCCATCTCCTTCCTTTCCTTCTTCTCCTTCTTTTCCTTCTTCTCCTTCTTTTCCATCATTTCCTCCATCTCCTTCTTCGCCTTCCTCTCATCCATCTCCTCCATCTCTTGCATCTCCTCCATCTCCAGCGCGCGACCACGCTCCCGGTAATGCAGGCAAAGGAGGTAAAGTTGATAAGGGAAGTAAGGCCGCAAAGGCGGCAACGGAGCCCTGGACCGCAGCGGGCCTACCGCTCATTCAGGGCATCGTAAACGAACAACTGCTCGCGGCTGATCACCACTTCACCGGGCTGCAGCCCTTCGGAAACCCACAGCGTGTTGGCGGTGGTACGGGCCGGCACGATCTCGCGCACGGCAATGTTGCGGCGATCCTTGAAGATCATCACGAAATGCTTCCCGGCGTCCTGGATCACCGCATCCGCGGGTATCGCTGGCAGGTTCTCGTTTTCCTGGAAGGTCAGCTGTACACGCGCGATCATCTCGGGCTTCAACAGCACATTCGGATTGTCCAGGGTAATGCGTATGCGCATGGTGCGCGTTTCAGGGTCGAGGATATTGAAGATGCGGTCCACCTTGCCGCGCATCACCTTGCCCGGGTAGCTCAGCGTGGTCACCTCGGCGTTCATTCCCTCCTTCACCCGCGCAATGTCGCTTTCATACACATCCGCCAGCACCCACACCTTGTCCAGTTCGGCTATGGTGAACACGGGGTCGTGGTTGTCCTCCGGCAGGGTCACATCGCGGGCTATGTCCTTGCGGATCACGTACCCGCTTACAGGCGCGCGCAGCACAAAGCGTGATCCGCCCTCGAAAGTGTAGATCGAGAACACCTCGGTCATCCGTTTTAGTTCCGCGTTGGCCTTTTCCAGGTCGTATCGCGCCTCCACCAGCTTGCGTTCGCTCAGCAGGCTCGAGTTGAACAGGTCCTGTTTCACGGCCAGGTTTTTCTCGGCCACCTCCTTGTTGCTTCGGGCCTCGATCAGCTTGCGCTCCATTTTGGCCACCTCACCACTGCGGATCTTTGCCAGTACTTGCCCCTTTTGCACGTGGTCGCCCAGTTCCACGTCCACGTTTTCCACTTGGCCGCTCATGATGGCGAACACCGAGGCCATCCGGTTCTCATCGGCAGCTATGCGCCCGTTCAGGTTGATCACGCCCTCCACCTGGGCCAGCCGCACGGTGTCCAACCGTATGCGCTTCATCATCGTGTCGCTCAGCACAAAGGCGTGCGCGTCGGGCACGGGCGTTTCATGGCCGCCACAGCCTGCGGCCAGCAGCACCAGCAGTGCAAAGGAGGCGTACCAGGCGGGCCTACCGGTCGAATAGCCGTTGGCCGGTCGCGAATTCAAGTTCTTCATGGGCATTGTGCAGCTCGGCCTTCAATTGGTTCAGGGCGATGATCGTGCTGTTGTACGATTCGAACAGGTCGGTGAACTCGAGCAGCTTGATGTTGCTGCGCACGTAGTTGTCCACCAGTTTGTCGCTCAGTTGGTCCAGTTGCTCGCCCAGGCCGGGGCTTATGTCGTTGTACTGGGCCTGCAGTATGGCCAGGTTGTCCAGCGCGTGCAGTACCTCGTTGCGTACCGATAGTTGCACACGCGCTGTTTCGGCCTTGGCCTGCAGGTTTGCGGCCTCGGCCCATTTGATCCGTCCTTGGTTGCGGTCGAAAAGGGGGATGGAGAAGCCCACGGTCAGCGAGGTTTGTTTGTCGTGCAGGTTGCCGCGCTGGTCGTACTCTGCGCCCAAGGCCAGGTCCGGCACGGCCATGCGGCGCTGCAGCAGCAGGTCGGCCTCCGCGGCGGCCATTGCGGCCTGGGCGGCTTGCGTTGCGGGCCGGGTTCGCTGTGCCATGGCCACCAACGTGTCCGCCGGCAGCGTAATGCCGGTCGGCAGCTCAAGTTCGGTGGTGGTTGGGGTGGCCAGGATCGGCCGTGTTTCCGCGAGCAGGTCGCGCAGCTGTTGCTGGGTGCTGTTCAGCTCGCGGTGCAGCGCCGTGCGCTGCTCGTTCAGCGCGAAGAAGGCCGTGCGCAGCCGCGTTACTTCCTTCAGCGACACGTTGCCCTGTTCGTATTGCTGGCCGTAGGCCTGTTGCAGCTGCTTGAGCAGTGCCAGTTGCGAGCCTATGGCCGCCAGGGACCGTCGGGTGTAGTACTGGTCGTAAAGCGCCGTGTGCAATTGCAGCCGCAAGGCGGCGGCCAACTCGCCATATTCCGCCGCGCTGGCCTGTTTGCGGTGCTGGGCGGCACGTACCGCCAGTGAGCGCTGCCCTGCAATGCGGAACCGTTGCTGCACGGCAAGCACCTGTTCGCCATGCGGGCCCACCTGCAGGTAGGGCGGGCGTTGGCCGCCCACCACCCACGAGCTGCTGAACTCCGGGTTGCGGAACAGCTTGGCCTCCACACGTTCCGCTTCGGCCTGGTCGATCTGCAGCTCTTGCACCAGCAACGCCAACGAACGGCCAATGAGCAGGCTGTCCGCCTCGCGTATGCTCACGCGCAGGGTGTCCGTTTCGGCCATGGCCGACAGGGGCAACAAACAGGCAAGCAGCAGTGCGGCCAGGGTGCGCATGGTGCAAAGGCACGCCCATGTGCTTAACCTTTCCTTGGGGGCGGGCTTAAAGAAGGCTTAAAGGTGCACAGTGCCCGGTCAGGCTGCCGGGGCCATGCCCGCATCGGCCAGGGGCAGTTCCACGGTGAAGACGTGCTGCCCGTTGAAACTGTACAGCAGCGAGCCGCCGGCGTATTCGGCAATTTGCCGCACAATGGAAAGACCGAGGCCGCTGCCAGGGGCCTCGGTGCTGCCGGGACCCCGGAAAAAGGGTTGGAAAAGGCGGTCGGTGGGCAGCGGTTCGGTCCCAGCATTGGTAAAATGCGCCAGCGATCGGCCCGGCACCGATTCCAGCGTTATCGCAAGCTTCCCGTCGGGGGCATATAGCGCCGCGTTCACAAGCAGGTTGCGGAACGCCGTGCGCAGCAGCAGGGCATTGGTGTGCACCGTCAATTGCGCATCGGAGCGGATTGAACGCGCCAGGTCCACCTGCACCTGCAGGGCCGGATGGCCGGCCTGCACCTCGGCAAGGCCGGCAAAGATGGCGTCGTCCACCCGCACGGCGGACACCGACATGGGGATGTGCGCCTGCAGTTGTTGCAGCAACAACAACGATTCGATCAATTGCCCTTGGCCGGCCACGTCGGCCTGCAGGGTGGCCAGCATGGGCTGCATTTCCGGGCTGCCCGGCGGAAGTGCCAGCGCCCGCTCCACCAAGGCGTTCATGCGCGCCAGCGGTGTGCGCAGCTCGTGGCTGGCGTTGCCCACAAAGGCCTTCTGCAGGTCGAAGGATTGGCGCAGGCGGATCAGCATATCGTTGTAACCGGCGGCCAGCCTGTCGATCTCGTCCTTGGTGTTGCGCACCGGCAGCTGCTGGTCCAGCCGGTCGATGTTGATGTTGCCGATGGCCGTTGCCAGGCGCTCCAAGGGCCGGAAGGCCATGCCGATGAAGAAGTAACCCGCCCCGAAGATGAACACCGCGCCCAGCACCAGCGCCACGCCCAAGGTGCGCAACAGGTTCTGCAGTTCGCGGCGCCCGTATTTGTCATAGGCCGAGGCCAGTACCACATAGTCGGCGCCGTCGTCGGTGTAATGCACGCCCACCACCTCGTCGCCGTCATTGTCGCGCCATTGCATGTCGCCACCGGTCCTTATGCGGTCCAGCAGGGCCTGTGAGTAGGGGATGGGTTCATCGTCCAGGCTGCTGTACAGCAGTTCGTCGTCCGCGTTGAAGAGCAGCACCTTCTCGTCGTACATGCGGTGGATGCTGTTGCGGTCCAGCACCCGCAGCAGGTCGCGGTCGGCGGCGCGCACGTCGCCCAACAGGCTGGCCGTGCGGTAGCATTGGGTGCGCAGCCGCTCAAAAAATTCGTGCTGCCGGCTTTGCGAATGGGAGTAGTAGATGGCCCCCAGCGTGCCCACCAGCAGCACCAGCGAAAAACCGGCGAACAACAGCGATAGGCGCACCCTTGTGGTCATCGCGATCGGTCGTCAAGCGTGTAGCCGAAGCCATGCTTGGTGTGGATCAGCGGCTGGTCGTGCCCTTTGTCCACCTTGCTGCGCAGGAAACTGATGTACACCTCGATCGTGTTGCCGGAAACGCCATAGGCATTGTCCCACACCTGCTCGGCCAGGTCGTCCTTGCTCAGCACCCGGCCCTTGTTGCGGGCAAGGCAGGCCAGCAGGTTGAATTCCTTGGGGGTGAGTTCGATCGCCTGCCCTGCGCGCTCCACCGTTTTGCGCTGCAGGTCGATACGCAGGTCGGCCACTTCAATGTGCTCCACTTCCAACGGGTGGCTTTCGGCGCGTTTCAGGAACACTTTCACCTTGGCGAGCAATTCCTGGAAATGGACCGGCTTCACCAGGTAGTCATCGGCGCCCAGCTGGAATGCGTTCAGCTTGCTGTCCATGTCCCCGAAGGCGGTAAGGATGATCACGGGCGTATTGCCGTCCCGTCGCCGGATCTCCTCGGTCAGCTTGAAGCCGTCCATCTCCGGCAGGCTCAGGTCCAGCAGCACCAGGTCGAACGCGCTGTTGCGGATGGCGCGCTGGGCCATCTTGCCGTCGAACACCGGCAGCGCCTTGAAGCCGGCGGCCTCGAGTTGTTCACACAGCGAGCGTGAGAGGCGGGGGTCATCCTCCACCACCAGGATGGTGCGCGCGATCGGGACTGGCATTTTTCCTTCTGGCAACACCAGCGTCACACCGCCACGCTGAATTCCCTCAGCACCTCGTTCAGGCTCGTCTTTCGGTCCGTGCTTTCCTTGCGCTGCCCTATGATCAGTGCGCAGGGTACGCCGTATTCCCCGGCCGGGAACTGTTTGGGCACCGTTCCCGGGATCACCACGCTGCGCGGCGGCACGTGGCCCCTCATTTCACGGGGTTGGGGTCCTGTAATGTCGATGATCCGTGTGCTGGTGGTAAGCACCACGTTGGCGCCCAGCACCGCCTCGCGGCCCACGTGCACGCCTTCCACCACAATGGCGCGGCTGCCGATGAAGGCACCGTCGCCAATGATCACCGGTGCGGCCTGCACCGGCTCCAGCACCCCGCCGATGCCCACGCCGCCGCTCAGGTGCACACCCTTGCCGATCTGCGCGCAACTGCCCACGGTGGCCCAGGTGTCCACCATGGTGCCTTCGTCCACGTAGGCGCCAATGTTCACGTAACTGGGCATCATGATCACGCCCGGCGCCAAGTAGCTGCCGTGCCGTGCAATGGCATGGGGCACCACGCGCACACCCAGCTTGGCATAGTCGCGCTTCAGGGGGATCTTGTCGTGCCATTCCAGCGGGCCCGCTTCCAGCACCTCCATTTTGCGGATGGGGAAATAGAGCAGCACCGCCTTCTTCACCCATTCGTTCACCTGCCATGCTTCGGCTCCGCCCGGCACGACAGTTGGACCAACATCGGCTGAAGGGGCGGCGACCCGCAGTTCGCCGCGGTCCAATAGGCCTACCACGTTTTCAATGGCGCGGATCACTTCGGGATCCTTCAACAGGGAGCGGTCCTCCCAGGCCTTTTCGATCAGTTCCTGCATGGGGCAAAGTTGGCCACGATACGGGACCGGCCATTCACGAGCGGTCTTCCCATGCCTTTTCGAGCCTCTGGCCTCGGCAAGGTTGAGCAGCTTGCGATACTCGTTCATCGCCGCAGCATGCTCGCCGGTGTAGATCAATAGGCTGCCCATGGTAAGGTAGGCAACCGTCCGTTTGTTCGTATCGGCGAGGTCCATGGACAAGCTGTAGCATCGATCGGCGTATTCCTTGGCCTTTTCGATATCGTCCGTTTGGCAAGTTGCGCTAAGCTGGTGCAGGAGCAGGATCGCGGTGGTGTCCGCGGCGGATGGCCCGAAATGGCCCAGCTCCCGCTTTTGCGCCTGGTATTGCTCAAGCTCGATCGTCAGGCTATCGATTTTCCGTTGGTTTTGCGCATGGGCGCAAGGCGCGAACAAGAGCGCCAGTATTATCGCATATCCTGACCTCATCATTGATCCCCACGTTGCGGCATTAGGTCCGATCGGCACAAGATCCGTTCTTTGTAAATGTATGCGCCGCCGGGAATTAGCCATTGCCCGGAGGTTATGGCGCAACTTTGCCGCATGCGCATCCTCGCCATCGACTTCGGCCTGAAGCGCACCGGCCTGGCGGTGACGGACAGCGCGGGGATCATCGCCACTGCGCTGGACACCGTGCCCACCGAAGCACTGATGGACTACCTCAAACGGTACCTGGCGAAGGAAACCGTGGAAGGCTTTGTGGTGGGCCTGCCGGTGAACTTGGATGGCACGCCTACGGACATCACGGCGAATGTGCACCTGTTCGTGCAGGCGTTGAGGCGCCAATTCCCCCGGCAATGGGTGGAAACCACGGATGAGCGCTTTACCAGCAGCATGGCCCAGCAGGTGCTCATGGCCAGCGGGGCCGGCAAAAAAGCGAGGCGCGACAAGGGCACCCTGGACCGCATCAGCGCAGTGCTGATCCTACAGGGTTGGATGGGAAGAAGGAGGGAATAGTTCGTGGTCCCTGGGGAAGAGTGGCTGCGCACCAGGTGCCGCCTGTGTCCTGCGAACCACGCCCCCACACTGCACCCTGCGAGCTTCACCGTAATTTTGCATCCTTCAAAACATGATCCTACCCATCCGATCCTACGGCGATCCCGTGCTGAAAAAAGTGGCACAGGACATCGAACCCGGCCACCCCGGCCTGAAGGAGTTGATCGCCAACATGTACGAGACCATGTACGCTGCGAACGGTGTGGGCCTGGCCGCGCCACAGATCGGCGAAAGCATCCGGCTGTTCGTGGTGGATTGTTCGCCCTTTGCCGAGGATGAGGAAGGCAACCCCACGGAGGATGCCCACCTGAAGGATTTCAAAAAGGTGTTCATCAATCCGTACATCGTGGAGGAGGAGGGGGAAAAATGGGCGTTCGAGGAAGGTTGCCTGAGCATTCCGGGGATCCGCGAGGACGTGCAGCGGCAACCGCGGATCGTGATGCAGTACATGGACGAGGATTTCAACGAGCACGAAGAGGAATTCGATGGCTATGCAGCCCGGGTGCTTCAGCATGAACACGATCACCTGGACGGGATCCTGTTCACCGATCTGCTGCCGCCATTGCGCAAGCGCATGCTGAAGGGGAAGCTGCGCGACATCAGCCAGGGCAGGACCGATGCCAAGTACAAGATGCGGTTCACACCGGTGAAATAAGCGATCTTCGGCCGGGGCCGGCCACGGCACCACCAAAAGCATAGTAGTGATGATCAGACCGAAATGGATCTTGGCCACGGCCTTTGCGGGGCTGCTGGCCGCCTGTGGCAGCAACGAAAAGGGCGCAGCGCCGGAGACCCCGGCCGCGGAGGCGCATGCGCGTATCCGCGCCATGGAGGATTCCCTCTATGCCAAGCCCGGCGTGGACCGCAAGGGCGCCCAGGCGCTATTGGACGTTTACCTGCTGTACGCACGCCAGAACCCGCTGGACTCGCTCACCCCGGAATACATCTTCCGCGGTGCCGGCCTTAGGTCCACCTTGGGCGACCCGCAGGGCGGCATTGAGCTGTACGACCGCATCATCCGCGATTATCCAGCCTGGCGGAAACTGGCCGATGCGTATTACCTGAAGGCTTTCACCATTGACAACGGCCTGCACCAGCGCGGGGAAGCAGAGAAGGCATACCAGCTGGTCATCGAGAAATTCCCCCAGCACCGTTTCGCCCAGGAAAGCAGGCAAATGATCGAGAACCTCAAGTACACCGACGAGGAACTCATCCAGCGCTTCGA
Organism: Flavobacteriales bacterium; assembly: GCA_044507815.1. Lineage (GTDB taxonomy): Bacteria > Bacteroidota > Bacteroidia > Flavobacteriales_F > PHOS-HE28 > PHOS-HE28. Next base: position 351,677 of record JBIQIX010000001.1, read on the forward strand.
GGCCATGAACGACAGCGCCCGGCGCGCAGCGGCCGATTGATCCGGCCTAGATCCGCACCAGGGCCATCAGCATGCCCACCAGGTTGGGCATGTGCACATCGGGGATCAATGAGGCGATCTCTTTTTCGCGCTTCGGGCCCTTCATCTGCGCCGAAGGGCTTCCGGCCTTCACCTCCTTTACGATCGAAATGGCCGTAACGCCATATTGGCCATCGGCCAATGCACGCACCGCCGCCACAAGTTGCCCATCGTCCACCTGGGTGGGGTCGTAGGTCACTTTGGCATGGCCGGCCTCGCTGCCCTCGGTGTATTCCACCTCCGCGGTGGAAACGCCCGGCACCTTGGCCAAGGCGCTCTTGATCATGTTGCCGCACATCATCGAGCAGCTCATGCCCGTAATGGTCAGGTCGGCCTGGGCCATGGGTTCTCCCTCGCTGATCTGCACCTCTTGCACGGTGCGGTCGGCCACCACGGCTTGTTCGCTTGCCGTTGGGCCTTGGCCACAGGCGGCGATCAACAAAAGGGAAAGAAGAAGGGGATGCTTTTTCATGGCAACGGTACTTGTGCCAAAGGTATGCCATCGGGGCGGGCAAATGCGCACCTTCGACCGAAGATCAAAGCCGCTCTACTTTCGCGGCCGCTTTCCATGGAACCAGCCATCGCCCGGCCGCAGGCCAAATGGTTCTTGTTGGCCCTGCTCGCCCTGATCTGGGGCAGCTCGTTCATCCTGATGAAGCGCGGCCTGTATCAGCACGGCGTGCCGGCGCTCAGCGCAACCCAGGTGGCCAGCGCGCGGTTGTGCATCGCATGGTTGGTGCTCAGCCCTTTGCTCATCAGGCATTTCAGGCTTTTGCGCGCCCATTGGAAACCCTTGATGGGCACCGCGCTCCTGGGCAATGGCCTCCCGGCCTTCCTGTTCGCCCTTGCGCAAACCCGCATCGATTCATCCCTCTCCGGCATGCTGAACAGCTTGGCGCCGTTGTTCACCCTGCTGGCCGGTGCCCTGTTCTTCGGCGTACGCACCCGGGCCATCAATGTGGCCGGGGTGGTGCTTGGCCTGGCCGGGGCCATCGGCACCATCTATTTCCGGCAGCACGAAGGCGCGCCTGCATGGTCCGGCTACGCGGTATTGCCCATCCTCGGCACGGTCTGCTACGGCTTCAGCGGCAACATTGTGAAGCAATGGCTGTACATGGTGCCCGCCTCCGCCATTGCCGTGCTCGCGATCAGCATCGTGGGGCCCATGGGGCTTGTGGGCATTTTCGCCACCGGCCTGCCGAACACCTTGGCCACGGTGCCCGGTGCTTGGGGTGCGCTCGGTTACGTGGCCATTCTGGCGGTGCTCGGCACGGGCCTCTCCTTGGTGCTCTGGAACATGCTCATCAAGCTCACATCCGCGGTATGGGCCTCGTCGGTCACCTACCTCATGCCCATTGTGGCCATTGCGTGGGGCCTGTTCGATGGGGAAACGCTTTTGCCCTTGCAATTGGCCATGATGGCTGTGATCCTGTTGGGCGTATATCTGGTGAATGCCGGGGCGCGGAATTGAATTTGCCAAATGGTCAATTTGTTCAGGAGGGCCGGACCGGCGTAAGTTGCGCATCGTTGAAGCGGATTTAATGTACAACGGGAAAAAAGTAGTTGTGGTGCTGCCCGCCTATAAGGCGCAGCATACGTTGGAAAAGACCTACCAGGAAATTCCGTTCGATATTGTGGACGAGGTGGTGCTGGTGGATGACAAAAGCCCCGACCACACCGTGGAAGAGGCCAAGCGCATCGGCATCCGCCACATTGTGGTGCATGAGAAGAACACCGGGTACGGCGGCAACCAGAAAAGCTGCTACGATAAAGCGCTGGAGCTGGGGGCCGACATCGTGGTGATGCTGCACCCCGATTACCAGTACACCCCCAAGCTCATCATGGCCATGGTGGCCGTGATCGGCAATGGCGTTTACCCGGTGGTGTTCGGCTCACGCATCCTGGGCGGCGGCGCGCTCAAGGGCGGCATGCCCCTGTACAAGTACATCGCCAACCGCCTGCTTACCCTCACGCAGAACATGCTCATGGGCGAAAAGCTGAGCGAATACCACACCGGCTACCGCGCCTACGCCGCCGAGGTGTTGCGCAAGTGCGAATACCACCGCTGCTCCAACGATTTCGTCTTCGACAACCAAATGATCGGCCAAATCTTCTGGAACCGCTTCGAGATCGCCGAGGTCACCTGCCCCACCAAGTACTTCGATGAGGCCAGTAGCATCAACTTCCGCCGCAGCATGACCTATGGCTTCGGGGTGCTGCATGTAAGCTGGCGCTATTTCCTGGCGCGTACGGGCCTGCTCAGCTGGGGACTGTTGGGGAAAAGGTGACGGGGTCCATCGCTGGCACAAGTGACCACGCTCGCCCCCATGTGCAACGCGGTTTGCGCCGCTACCTTCGGCGCCGCATGAAGGCCCTGTCAAACCGCAGCATCCCGTGGCTGATCGCCATCGTGGCGCTGCTGCTCTTTGTGCCCGGCCTGGGCGCGGTACACCTTTTCGATTGGGACGAGATCAACTTCGCGGAGATCGCGCGGGAGATGCTGGCCACGGGCAACTGGCTGCAGCCGCAGATCGGCTATGTGCCGTTCTATGAGAAGCCGCCGCTCTTCATGTGGATGCAGGCAATCAGCATGGCCGTGTTCGGCGTGGGCGAGTTTGCGGCGCGGCTGCCCAATGTCTTGTGTGGCGTGGCCACGCTGGTGGTGCTGTTCCGCATCGGCACGCGGTGGCGCAAGCGCAGCTTCGGGCTGCTGTGGGCGCTGGCGTATATCGGCTCCATCCTTCCGAACCTCTATTTCCGCAGCGGCATCATCGATCCCTGGTTCAACCTCTTCATCTTCCTTGGCTTCCTGGCGTTCATCCGCAGCACGGATACGGCCGCGGCGGCCGGGCTGGGCCAGCGGGAGAAGAACCGCGCGGCGGCATGGGCGGGCCTGTGGCTGGGGCTGGCCGTGCTTACCAAGGGCCCGGTGGGCGTGCTCATACCGGCCCTGTGTGCTGCGGTGTACTGGGCGCTGAACCGCTTCCGCCTCTATGTGTCCATCCCGCGCGTGCTGCTTATGCTGGCCGTGCTGCTGCTGGTGCCCGGACTGTGGTTCGGTGCCGACCTGCTGCGAAATGGGCCCACGTTCATCACCGCCTTCTTCTGGCGGCAGGTGGCCATGCTCACCACCGAGGACGCTGGCCACGGAGGCTTCTTCGGCTACCATTTCGTGGTATTGCTCATCGGTTGTTTCCCGGCATCGGTCTTCGCCCTGCAGGAAATGCTCCGTGGCCCCATCGGCCCCGATCCCAAGGGGAGCGCAAATGCCACAAAACAGCAGCCGGACAACCAACAACCAACAGCGGACGGCTACCGTAAGTGGCTCCTCATCCTCTTCTGGGTCGTGCTCATCCTCTTCAGCTTGGTGAAGACCAAGATCGTTCACTACAGCAGTTTGAGCTACTTCCCCCTTACCTACCTGGCCGCCCTGCAGCTGCAACGGCTGTGGCACGGCGGTAGGGCCACCATGTGGTCGCGGGTGCTCATGGGCGGCATCGGTACGCTTTTCGCGCTGGTCACCCTGGCGTTGCCGTTTCTGGGCATGCGGCCGGAGTTGCTGGCGCCCTTGATGAAGAATGATCCCTTTGCCCAGGCCAATCTGCAGGCGGAGGTGCATTGGAGCGGGCTGGAAGCATTGGCCGGCGTATGGATGTGCGTGGTGCTCTTCCTCGGACACCGCTACTTCGCCTCGGCGCAATACCGCAAGGGCATCATCGCGGTGTTCGGCGGCACGGCGGTCTTCGTTTCGGCAACCCTGTTCTTCTTCATCAACCGCATCGAGGGCTATTCGCAGCGGGCGGCGGTGGAGTTCTTCCGGCAGCGCCAAGGCGAACAATGCTACGTGATGACGAAGAACTACAAGAGCTACGCCCAATGGTTCTACAGCCGAATGCCGCCCATTGGCGATCCGCGTGCGCACAACGAGGACTGGCTGCTGCACGGCGAAGTGGACCGCCCTGTGTACGTGGCCTGCAAAGTGACGGCTGCTGAGGATGTGGCCGCCCTCCCTGGGTTAAGGGAGCTGTACCGCAAGAACGGCTTCGTGTTCTTTGTGCGCGGGGCGGAAGCCACACGCTGAGCGCTGTCCGGTTGGCCTGCGGCAGTTGTGGCTAAATGCCGGGCACGAACGGATTCTCCCGCCGCTCTTCGCCGATGCTCGTTTCCGGGCCATGTCCGCAATACACGCGCACATCATCGCCCAACGGGTACAGCTTTTCCCGTATGCTGCGGGCCAAGGTGCCGAAATCGCCGCCGGGCAGGTCGGTGCGCCCGATGCTGCGCTGGAACAGTACGTCGCCGCCGATCAAAATGCGCTGTTGCCGGTTGAAAAAGGCCACATGCCCCGGCGCGTGGCCCGGCACGTGCAGCACCTCCAGCTGCCCATGGCCCAAGGCGATCAGCTGGCCCTCCTGCAGGAAATGCACCGGTTGGGGCACCTCCGGCGCGGGCACGCCGAAAAGCAGGGCGCTCTGCGGCGCCATGGCCAAGGTGGGCAGGTCCGCGCGGTGCATTTCGGGCAGCAGGCCGTATCGCTCATTCACCCAGGCACAACCCAGCACATGATCGATGTGCGCATGGGTGAGCAGCAGGCGCACCGGCCTTACACCGTTGGCTTCCAGCCATTGCTCCAACTGCCGTTGCTCGTGCCGATCGCTGCAGCCGGGATCGATCACCATACCTTCACCCTCGGCGTGCAGCACATAGGTGTTCTCCTGGAATGGGTTGAACGTGAATTTTTGTACGTGCATGCCGGCGGAAAAAGCGTGAACTTCGCAACTTCCCGCAAAGGTACCCTTGGTCGCCCTGAACCACATGCGCCGCATATCCCTCGCCTTGATGGCCCTGATGGCCGCACTGCAGGCCGGTGCCCAGTTCTACAATGGCAGCCAGCAGCAATTCGGGAAGAACAGGGTACAATACCGGGAATTCCTCTGGCAGAGCTACCGGTTCCCCCAGATCGAGACCTTCTTCTACAAGGAAGGGCGCGACGTGGCCCGCTATACCACCATCAGCGCCATGCGCAACAAGGCCGAGCTGGAGAAGTTCTTCGACTACAACCTGAACGAGCGGCTCCAATTCGTGGTGTACAACACCCAGGGCGATTTCCGCCAGAGCAACATCGGCCTTACCGACGACGAGCAGTACAACATCGGGGGCGTAACCCGCATTGTGGGCACCAAGGTGTTCGTGTACAACGAGGGCGACCGCGCCAAGCTGGACCGCCAGGTGCGATCGGGCATTGCACAGGTGCTGCTGGACCAAATGATGTTCGGCGGCAACTGGCGTGAAGTGTTGCGCAACAGCGCCACCATGAACCTGCCCGCCTGGTACACCAAGGGCATTGTGGCCTATGCCTCCGGTGCGTGGGGCCCCGAGGGCGAAAGCCGTGTTCGCGACGGAGTGCTGGGTGGGCGCTATGCCAAATTCAACCGGCTGGAAGGCAAGGATGCCGAACTGGCCGGGCAGGCGCTTTGGAGCTACGTGGCCGATGTGTACGGGCCATCGGTGATCCCCAATGTGCTTTACATGACACGCGTGAGCCGCAATGCCGAAAGCGGCTTCATGTACGTGCTGGGCGTACCGCTGAAAGCGCTGATCAAGGAATGCTTCGACCATTATCGTGCGCGCTTTGCCGAGCAGGAACGCCTGCGCACGGAAACGGCCGGGAAGGAATTGGCCGTTAGGACGCGCAAGGCGCGCACCTACTCCCAATTCAGGCTAAGCCCCGATGGCGCTCGTGCCGCCTGGGTGAGCAACGAGCTGGGCCAATACAAGGTGTGGCTGAAGGACCTGGGGACGGGCAAAGTGAAGAAGATCGCCAAGGGCGAAAAAAAGATCGACCGGATCATCGACAACAGCTACGCGGTGCTGGCCTGGCACCCCACGGGAGGCGCACTCACCTGGACCACCGAGCGGAAGGGCGAGCTGCTGTTGAACACCTGGACCACCGACGACCGGAAAGTGACGCGCAAGCCGGTGTTCATGCTCGACAAGATCCTTTCGATGCAGTACAGCCCCGATGGCCGCAACATGGTGTTCAGCGGGGTGCGCGAGGGCCGCACCGACCTGTACCTGTACTATGTGATCGGCAACCGGCAGGAACAGCTCACCGACGACCAGTACGACGACCTCGACCCCGCCTTCGCCGACAACGGGCGGTCGATCTTGTTCAGCAGCAACCGGCCCGACGACACGCTGCGCGCCAACACCGAACCGGCCTGGCTGCCCAACGGCAAGGACATCTTCCGCTATGACCTGGCCAACCGCGGGCGCGTGCTGACGCGGTTGACCGACACGCCCGGCGTGAACGAGCGGCAGCCCGCCGCCTGGGACAGCACGCATTACACCTGGCTAAGCGATGCCAGCGGCCTGCAGGAGCGCTGGTTGGCGCATTACGACAGCGCCGTGGTGGCGGTGGACACCACCGTGCATTACCGCTACTTCACCGTGGCCGAACCCATGGGCAACCTGCGCAGGAGCATCCTCTCGCAGGATGTGGACGCCGCCTCGGGGCGGTATGCCCAGCTGATCTTCGAGAACGGCAAGTACCGGTTCTGGACCGGCAGCACGCGCAATACCGGCCTGCGGGGCCAGCAACAGGGCGGCAACACACCCGAACTGGCCGCGGACACTGCAGTGGGCAACGTGACCGAAGAGCTGGGCCGGGTAGTGAAAGTGGACCTGCGGCAGGCCCGCGACACCACGGGCAACGCGGTGGACATCCGCAATTACCGCTTCAAGGACGAACAGGCCGCACCGCCCGCCAAGCCGGCGGGGAATGAACCGCCCGAGCCAACCGCACAGCAGGCCGTGGCCCCAGCCGCGCCCGATACCACACGCATGGCGCCGCTCGTGTTCCCCGAGCAGCGCAACTACAACGTCAACTTCGCCACGGACGAAGTGCTGACGCAACTGGACAACAGCTATTCCTCCGAATTTTACCAGCCGTTGGTGGGCCCGCAGGCGTTGAACCCGGGCCTGAGCGGATTGATGCGCATGGCCGCCAGCGACCTGTTCGAGGACTACAAGATCACCGGCGGGCTGCGCCTGGCGCTGGACCTGAACAACAACACCTACCTGCTGCAATTCCAGAACCTGAAGCGGCGGCTGGACAAGGAACTCATCTTCCAGCGGCAGGCCACGCAGGGCCTTACCAACCTGGGGGTGGAAAAACTGTACACCCATTCGGCCACCTTCCGCCTTTCGTGGCCATTCGATGAACTTACCTCGCTGCGCGGCGCGGTGAGCTACCGCCACGACCAGTACATCACCCAAAGCATCGACCAGTTCAGCCTGGCCATGCCCAATACCAGCGACCAGACCGCCAGCGCCAAGCTGGAGTACGTGTACGACAGCAGCCGCCCACGCGGGCTCAACCTGTACAACGGCTGGAAGGCAAAGGCCTTCGGCGAATACTACATCCAGCCGGACGGCCAGCGCACCGACATGCAGGTGTTCGGCTTCGATGTGCGCAACGGATTGAGCATACACCGCGAGCTCACTTGGGTGAACCGCCTGGCCGGATCGGCCGCCATGGGCAGCCGCAAGGTGGTCTTCTTCATGGGCGGGGTGGACAATTGGCTCTTCGCGAAGACCGACAACAGCACGCCCATCGACTTTTCCCAGAACTACTACTACCAGAGCTTGGCCGTGCCCATGCGCGGGTTCTACTACAACGCCCGCAACGGCAGTGCCTTCGCGGTGCTCAACAGCGAGCTGCGCCTGCCGGTGTTCCGCTACTTCTTCGACCGGCCCATGCAAAGCGACTTCCTGCAGAACTTCCAGGTGGTGGCCTTCGCCGATGCCGGCACTGCATGGACCGGCAACGATCCCTACGGCGAGGACAACTTCTTCAACCGGCAGGTGATCCAGCGCAATCCGCTCACCATTACCCTGCGCAACCAGCGCGAGCCGATCATTTGGGGCTACGGCTTCGGCCTGCGGGCCCGGTTGCTGGGCTACTATATGCGCGGCGATTGGGCCTGGGGCGTGGATGATGGCGTGATCCTGAAGGGGATCTTCCAATTCTCCCTCAGCCTGGATATTTGAGCATGGCGAAAGGGGAAGTGACGGCGGACGAAGTGAAGGCCCTGGTGCAGGAAGGCCATTTGGACACCATTGCCGTGCGCCGGCACCTGCACGCGAATCCGGAGCTGAGCTTCGAGGAACATGGCACGGCGCGCTATGTGGCGGATGCCTTGCGGGCGGCGGGCATAGCGGTGCGCACCGGCGTGGCCGGCACCGGCGTGATCGGCACCGTGCAGGGCCATGCCCCCGGGCCGGTGGTGTGCCTGCGTGCCGATATGGACGCCCTGCCCGTGCAGGAGGCCACCGGGCTGCCGTGGAGCTCCCGCCGTGCCGGTGTGATGCATGCCTGCGGGCACGATGCACACACGGCCATGGTGCTGGGCGCGGGGCGCATTCTGCACCGCTTGCGCAACCGCTGGAACGGCACCGTGTTGCTGCTGTTCCAACCGGGGGAGGAAAAGGTGCCCGGCGGCGCATCGCTGGTGTTAGGCGCGGGCGCGCTGCGCGATCCCGCACCAGCGGTGATCATCGGACAGCATGTTACACCGGAGCTGGAGCTGGGCAAGGTGGGTTTTTGCGCCGGGCCGTTCATGGCCAGCAGCGATGAATTGTACATCACCGTGCAGGGCAAGGGGGGCCATGCCGCGCGACCCGAAACCTTGGTGGACCCCATTGTGATCGCCGCGAAGTTGCTGTTGCAGCTCAAGGAGGAGTTTGAAGCCTGGCGCCAAGGCCGCCCGCTGTTGCTGGCGTTCGGGCGCTTCATGGCCGAGGGTGCCACCAACGTGGTGCCCGATGAAGTAGAGATCGCCGGTACGCTGCGCACCTTCGATGAAGGCCTGCGCGGGGAGCTGCACGCCTGGTTGCCCCGAAGGGCGAAGGAGATCTGCACGGGGCTGGGCGGCGATTGCCGGTTTGACCTGCGGAAAGGCTACCCCGTGCTGGTGAATGATGGGCCGCTGACCGATCGGTTGCGCAAGGCCGCCAGCGAACTGCTGGGCGAAGAGCAAGTGGTGGAGATGCCACAACGCATGGGCAGTGAGGATTTTGCCTTCTACACACAGGTCATGCCCGGTTCATTCCACCGGTTGGGCACGGGCCAACCCAAGAAGGGGCCTTCCCCCGGATTGCACAATGCCCGCTTCGACCTGCCCGAGGAAAGCTTGGGCATAGGCGTGGCCATGATGGTTTGGGCAGCCCTGCAGGAGTTGCGTGGCCCTTGGGCTGGGCGGTAGGGCATAGGTCGCGCCCGCGCACCGGCCACGCACCAGGAACCCCTGCACCGATAGCCAACAATTGGCAATGCGGAACCAATTGGCGACCAAGGCTGTTCGCAGATAAACCGGGTCCTTGCGGCAACGCTGGGGCCACAACACATTTTACATGGGAAAGATCGATGGAAAGGTGGCACTGGTCACGGGTGCTGCCCAAGGCATAGGCCGGGGCATCGCATTGCGCTTGGCCAAGGATGGCGCGCATATCGCCGTGGTTGACATGGATGAGGACAAGATGCGCAAGGTGGCCGATGAGGTCAGGGCAATAGGCCGGAAGGCCACCACGTTCAAGGCGGATGTATCGGACCGGGAACAGGTGTTTGCGGCGGTGGAGCATGCCGAAAAAGAACTGGGAGGCTTCGACATCATCGTGAACAACGCTGGCATCGCGAACATCAAGCCCATGTTGGAGGTGACCGCAGCGGAGGCGGAGAAGATCCTGAAGGTGAATGTGGAAGGCGTGCTTTGGGGCATCCAGGCGGCAGGCAGGAAATTCCAGGCACGTGAACAGAAGGGCAAGATCATCAATGCGGCCTCGGTGGCGGGGCACGATGGCTTTGAGTTGCTGGGGATCTACTCGGCCACCAAATTCGCGGTGCGCGGCCTTACCCAGGCGGCGGCCAAGGAATTGGCCAGCAGCGGCATTACGGTAAATGCCTATTGCCCGGGCATTGTGGGCACCGATATGTGGGTTGAGATCGACAAGCGCATGGCCGAGATCACCGGGGCGCCAGAGGGGGCCACCTATGAAAAATACGTGGAGGGCATTGCCTTGGGCCGGGCGCAAACGCCGGAGGATGTGGCCGCATTCGTTTCCTACCTGGCCGGCCCCGATTCGGATTACATGACCGGCCAGTCCGTGATCATTGACGGTGGCCTGGTGTACCGATAGGCCCAACGGAAAGGGCCGTACCGCGCGCCCACGCCGTACGGCCCTTTGCCGGATCGTTTCAGGAAAACACGCAGTACAGCACGGCCCAAATGCCCGCGAACAGCATGCCTATGGCCAGCGTGCTGCGGTGTGCGGCCAGGTCGCGCTTGATCATGCCGCGGTAAAAGATCCAACCCGCGAACAGCAGCGCCAGGCCGATCACCATTCCTATCCGTGTGCCCATGGCCTGTTCCGTTAGTTGGCCACTTCGCTCATGAACTTCAGGCGCACCAGGCGGAGTTCCTCTTCGCTGAAATCACCGCGGAATTCCTTGGAGGCCTCGTCGATGCTGTCCGTTTCAGCCTCGCGGAAGTAATCCATGATCTCTTCCTGCGCGTCCTCGTCCAGGATGTCGTCCAAGTGGTAGTTGATGTCCAGGCGGGTACCGCTGCTTACAATGGTCTCCATCTCCTCGATCAACGCATCCATGGTCAGGTTCTTCGCCTTGGCGATCGATTCCAGTGCCAGGCGCTTATCGATGTTCTGGATGATGTGCACCTTGTTGCTGCTCTTCTTCACCACCGAGCGCACCACGGTTTCCTCTTCCGGCCTTTCGATCTCGTTCTCCTCCACGTAATCGGCGATCAGCTCCACGAAGGGCTTGCCGAACTTCTGGGCCTTGCCCGCGCCCACGCCGGTGATCTGGGTGAGTTCCTCCACGGTGATCGGGTAGCGCATGGTCATTTCCTCCAGGGAGGGATCCTGGAAAATGACGTATGGTGCGAGCTTATGCTTTTTGGCCATGGAATGCCGCAGGTCCTTCAGCATGGCCATCAGGCGTTCATCGGCGGCGCCGCCGCCGCGCCCGTTCATCACGATATCGTCATCTGCGCTGTCCTCGTCCACCCGTTCACGCTCGGCGGTGAAGGTGATGGGGACAGGCTTTTTCAAAAAGGCCTTGCCCGCCTCGGTAACGCTCAGGTTGCCATAGGTCTCAATGTCCTTGTGCAGGAAACCGCCCACGTTGGCCTGGCGGATCACCGTCATCCAATGCTGGGTGTTGCGGTCGCTGCCGCTGCCGTATGCCTTCAGCTTGTCGCCCTTGTAGTTCTTGATCTCACTGGTTTCCTGGCCGGTGAGCAGGTCGCAGATGAAGCGCGCCTTGTGGCGTTCCTTGCTTTCCTTCACGGCCTCCAGCACCATTTTCAAATCGTCCTTGGCCTCGAAGTATTCCTTTGGGTTCAGGCAGTTGTCGCAGGCCCCGCAGTTGTCGCCGGGCAGTTCCTCGCCGAAGTAGTGCAGCAGGTACTTGCGCCGGCACATGCCGGTCTCCGCATAGCTCACGGTGTCCGCCAGCAATTGCTTGCCGATCTCTTGTTCGGCCACGGGCTTGCCCTGCAGGAACTTTTCCAGCTTCTCAATGTCCTTGTAGCTGTAAAAGGTCACGCATTTGCCCTCGCCGCCATCGCGCCCGGCACGGCCGGTTTCCTGGTAGTAGCTCTCCAGGCTTTTGGGTATGTCGTGGTGGATCACGAAGCGCACGTCGGGCTTGTCGATGCCCATGCCAAAGGCAATGGTGGCCACGATCACGTCCACGTCCTCCATCAGGAAGCGGTCCTGGAAGCTCGCGCGTTGCGAGGCGTCCATGCCGGCGTGGTAGGGCAGGGCCTTGATGCCGTTCACCTGCAGGGTTTCGGCGATCTCTTCCACCTTCTTGCGGCTGAGGCAATAGATGATGCCGCTGCGGCCGGGGTTCTGCTTTACATAGCGGATGATATCGCGCACCACGTCCTTTTTCGGCCGCACTTCATAATACAGGTTGGGGCGATTGAATGAATCCTTGAAGACGTTCGCCCCCGGTATGTCGAGGTTCTTCAGGATGTCCTCCTGCACCTTTTCGGTGGCGGTGGCGGTGAGCGCGATCATGGGCACGCGCTTGATCTCGTCGAAAATGGTGCGCAACCGCCGGTACTCCGGGCGGAAGTCATGGCCCCATTCGCTGATGCAGTGCGCCTCGTCGATGGCGAAGAAGCTGATCTTGATCTCGGAGAGGAATTCCACGTTCTCCTTCTTGGTCAGCGATTCCGGGGCCACGTAAAGCAGTTTGGTCACCCCGGAAAGGATGTCCTCGCGCACCTGCTGTGCCTGGCTGCGTGTAAGTGAGCTGTTGAGGAAGTGGGCCACGCCGTTATCGCCGCCGAAGCTGCGCAGCAGGTCCACTTGGTTCTTCATCAGCGCGATCAGCGGGCTTACCACAATGGCGGTGCCCTCGCTCATCAGCGCCGGCAATTGGTAGCACAGGCTTTTGCCACCACCGGTGGGCATGATCACGAAGGTGTCCTTGCCATCGATCACGCTTTGCACGATGGCTTCCTGTTCGCCTTTGAAGGATTTGAAGCCGAAAAACTGTTCAAGTGCTTCCTTGGGGGAAATGTCTACGTTGGTCATAGCGGAGTTTGGTCGGCGGAGATGCCGCTGCGGATTGATCGCTTAAAAGTAGGGCGATCCGCCCAATGCGCAAGGCATTCGGCGGCCTTGCCTTGGAAACCTTCAGCGTTTATAACGGATCCGGCCTGGCGAATGGACCGGAAACCGGGCCGCACCGCCGGGGCCGCCCTGCCCGCGCCGCTATATTTGGCCCGGCCCCAAGGGGCCCGCTGTGAATGGCCGGAACCCGCAAGGACCTTACTTTCCTGGACCACCTCGAGGCGCTGCGTTGGACCCTTATGCGGTCCGCCGCGGCCGTGATGGTGGGCATGGTGCTCGCCTTCATCTACAAGGACATTGTGTTCGATGCCGTGATCCTCGCGCCACAACGCCCCGACTTCTTCACCTACCGCGTCTTCTGCTGGCTGGCCCTCAAGCTCGGGCTCGACCGTTCGTTCTGCATGGACGGCAGCGGCTTCACCCTCATGAACACCACCATGGCCGGGCAGTTCATGGTGCACATCATGGTCTCGTTCGTGGTGGGCATCATACTGGCCATGCCCTACATCCTGTGGGAGGTGTGGCGCTTTGTGAAACCCGGCCTGAAGGAAACCGAGCAGCATGCCGTGCGCGGCGTGGTGGTTTTTGCCAGCCTGCTCTTTCTCGCCGGCGTGGTGTTCGGGTACTACGTGCTGGCACCCATGAGCATCCAGTTCCTGGGCACCTACACCGTTAGCGACAGCGTGCCCAACCTGGTGGACCTCAACAGCTACATCGGCACCATCACCTCGCTCACCCTGTGGACCGGCGTGGTGTTCGAGCTGCCTATGGTAGTGTACTTCCTGGCGCGCACGGGCATTGTGGGGCCGGGCTTCCTGCGCACCTACCGCCGCCACGCCTATGTGGTCATTCTCATCATTGCCGGCATCATCACCCCGCCCGATGTAACCAGCCAGTTGATCGTCTCCTTTCCGTTGATCATCCTCTACGAGGGCAGCATCATGCTGGCCGCGCGCACGCAGAAACGCCGCGAAAAAGCGGAAAAAGCAGCCCTGGCATGAAGTGGGGCCGTACGCTGCTCGCCCTGTGCGGTGCGTTGCTGGCCGCGGCGGGGCAGGCCCAGACCACCCGCATCACCGGCACGGTGACCGATGCCGTTACCGGCGAACCGTTGCCCTTCGTGAATGTGGCCTTCATCGATAGCCGCGTGTCCACCAATAGCGACCTCGATGGCCACTATTCCTTGGACACCTACTACGCCACCGACAGCATACGCGCCATGAGCGTGGGGTACATGCCCTTCATGGCCAAGGTGAAACGCGACCAGGCCCAGCGCATCGATATCATGCTGAAGCCACGGACCGAGGAATTGGAGAACGTGGTGATCACCTACCAGGGCAATCCGGCGTACCCCATCCTGCGCCGCTTGGTGGCCAACAAGCCGGTGAACAACCGCGAAAAGCTGGAGGCCTACCAGTACGAGGCCTACAACAAGGTGGAATTCGACCTCAACAACATCACCGAGGAATTTGAGAACCGGAAGCTCTTCAAGGACTTCGCGTTCATCTTCGAGCATGTGGACACCACCGGCGGCAAACCCTTCCTGCCGATCTTCATGACCGAGACCCTGAGCGAGGTGTTCTACCGGCAAAAGCCCAAGGCCACAAAGGAATTCATACACGGCACCAAGGTGAGCGGGCTGGAGAATCCCAGCATTTCACAGTTCATGGGCGACATGTACCAGAACGTGAACATCTACGACAACTTCCTGGTGATCTTCGGCAAGAACTTCATCAGCCCCATAGCCGATGGCGGGCGGGGCTACTACAACTATTACCTGCTCGACAGCAACTGGGTGGGCAACAACTGGTGCTACCGGATCGATTTCAGCCCCAAGCGCGTGCAGGAACTGGCCTTCACCGGCACCATGTGGGTGAATGATACCAGCTACGCCGTGAAGCGCATACAGGCCACCATAGCGCCCGGGGCCAACCTCAACTTCGTGCAAAGCTTCCAAGTGGAGCAGGAGTACAGCCAAGTACAGCCCGAGGTATGGATGCTCACCCACGACAAGTTGGTGGTGGACCTGAACGTGGTGAAGAATCAGGGCAAGGACCCCAAGCACCCGGTGCAGGGCTTCTACGGCCGGCGCACCGCCAGCTACCGCGACTTTGTGATCAACCGGCCCAAGCCCCCGGATTTCTATTCCGGGGCGGATGAAGTGGTGATGGACATTGACCCGCTAAGCCTGGGCGCGGCCTATTGGGATGAGAACCGCCACGAGAACCTCACCAAGCAGGAAGTGGCCATCTACCACATGGTGGACACCATGAAGACCATCCCGCGTTTCCGCACCTACGTGGACATTGTCACCACCATTTTCACCGGCTATTACACCCGGGGCAAGATCGATATCGGTCCCTACTTCACCACCTACAGCTTCAACCCGGTGGAAGGCAACCGCTTCCGCATCGGCGGGCGCACCAGCAGCAACTTCAGCACCCGTACCGAGTTCAGCGGCTACACCGCCTATGGCACGCGCGATGGCCGTTTCAAGTTCGGCGTGGGCGGAAAGACCTTCGTGAGCCGCACGTCGCGGCAGATCGTGGAGCTGAACTACAAGCAGGACCTTGAGCAGCTGGGCGAGAGCGTGAACGCCTTCCGGCAGGACAATATCCTCAGCAGCGTGTTCCGGCGCACGCCCAACACCAAGCTCACCCTGGTGGAAGAAACCCGCGCCAGCTACCAGCGCGAATGGTTCACCGGGCTGGACAATACGCTGCTGCTGCGCTACCGCGCCCTGTTCCCCCGCGGCGACCTCAAATACCTGCGCCCGGCCCGCGAAGGCGGGCTGCCCACCGCGCTCAACGCCATACAAACCGCCGAGGTGGCCCTGAACACGCGCTTCGCCTTCCGCGAGAAATACGTGAGCGGCGATTTCAGCCGCATGAGCCTGGGTACCCGCTATCCCACCGTGGAACTCCACCTCGCCACCGGCCTGCCCAGCTTGGCCCGCAGCGAGTACGGCTACCAGAAATTGATGGCCCATGTGTACCAAAGGCTGCAACTGGGCAGCTTGGGCTGGATGCGGCTGAACGCCGAGGCCGGCCGCGTTTGGGGCGACCTCCCGTACCCGCTCCTGGTGCTGCACAGCGGCAACGAAACGTTCTACAACGACGACCTCGCCTTCAACACCATGAACTACTTCGAGTTCATCAGCGACCGGTACGCGCAACTGTTCGCCGAGCACCATTTCGAGGGCCTGTTCCTGAACCGCATACCGCTGATGCGGCGGCTGAAATGGCGCGAGGTGGTAGGGGCAAAGGCGGTGGTGGGTGCGCTGGACCTGGCCCGCACCAGCAGGCAGATGCTGCTGCTGCCCGGCATGTACTCGTTGGACAAGGGCCCCTTCGTGGAAGTGAGTGCCGGGGTGGAGAACATTTTGAAGGTGCTGCGCGTGGACGGTGTTTGGCGCCTCACCTACAACGATCACCCCGGAACCAGTTCCTTTGCCCTGCGTCTCAACCTGGCCATATCCTTCTGAATGATCCTGCGGGCCGACCATATCGTGAAACGCTACAAGCGCCGCACCGTGGTGGCGGGCGTGAGCGTGCAAGTGGCCCAGGGCGAGATCGTGGGGCTGCTCGGCCCCAACGGTGCCGGCAAAACCACCAGCTTCTACATGATCGTGGGGCTGATCAAGCCCAACGAAGGCCGTGTATTCCTCGATGAGACCGACATCACCGACCTGCCCATGTACAAGCGCGCCAAGCTGGGCATCGGCTACCTGCCGCAGGAGGCCAGCGTGTTCCGCAAGTTGAGCGTGGAGGACAACATCCGCGCGATCCTGGAAATGACCAAGCTGACCAAGGCCGAGCAGGAGCACCGCCTGGAAAAGCTGCTGGAGGAATTCAGCCTGGGCCATGTGCGCAAGAACATTGGCGATGTGCTGAGCGGGGGCGAAAGGCGGCGGACCGAGATCGCCCGCAGCCTGGCCACCGAACCCAAATTCATCCTGCTGGACGAGCCCTTCGCCGGTGTGGACCCCATTGCCGTGGAGGACATACAGGGCATTGTGTCGCACCTGAAGGAGCGCAACATCGGCGTGCTCATCACCGACCACAATGTGCAGGAAACGCTCAGCATCACCGATCGCGCCTACCTGTTGTTCGAGGGCAAGATCCTGAAGCAGGGAACGGCCGAGGAGCTGGCCGCCGATGAACAAGTGAGGAAAGTGTACCTGGGACAGAACTTCCAGCTGCGACGCGTGGCGCCCAAGGCCCGATAGCACGCGGCGGCATGGGCATGCACGGTCCACAATTCCTCTTCGCCCTGGAAATGGTGTCGGTGGTGCTGAACGTGGCCTATACGCTATGCATTGCCTACCAGAAGCGCGTGGGCTGGCTGTTTGGTTTTGTGGCCAGTGTAATTGCCGTGGGGCTGTACGTGCTGGCGCAGACCTGGGCCATGAGCGTGCTGAACGCCTACTACGTGGGCATGGCGGTGTACGGCTGGTGGAGCTGGGGCAGGGCGGGGGAAAAGGAGCGTGTGCGCGACCAGGGCCTGCTATTCCATGCGGTGGCCGTGCCAAGCGGCCTGCTGCTCAGCTACCTCACCGCATCGGTGCTGGGCCAATACCTCAATGGCAACTTCCCCCGTCTCGATGCCTTCGTGACCGTCTTCAGCTTCCTCGCCACCTGGCTGATGGCGCGCAAGTACATTTCAAATTGGCTCTACTTCATCCTCGCCGACAGCGTGGGCATTTGGCTCAATTGGCGCATCGGCTACAAGGCCTACGCAGCGCTCTTCGCCATGTACCTGGCGCTTTCGGTGCTGGGCCTGGTGAAATGGCGCAGGCAGTTGCGCGCACAGTAAGCGCTCAACGCTTGATGAACGGCCGCACCTGGCCATGGCCGTTGATCGTCAATTGGACATAATAGGTGCCCGGGGCCAATGCGGAAAGGTCCACTGTTGCCCGCTGGCCCTTGGTGGCTTGGGAATGCACGGCCCGTCCCCGGCTGTCCAGTATGTCGATCTGGCCATGACCGGTGGCGGCTCCCTGCCACGCGACCTGTATTTGGTGACCGGCCGGGTTGGGGTGCAGCTCCATGCCCAAGGTGGTATTCGGCCCGGCCATGCCCAGGGGCGCGGAGAAAAAATGGGCGATGTAGGGCACGGCCTCTGATTCCTGCTGCGTGAAATCGCCGGCCGCGAACAGGGCAAACGCATCCACGATGCCATGGTCAAGGGCAATGGCATTCACCGGCCCGTTGAATGAAGCCATCGGCACCAGTGTGTTGGGCGCGCCGGTGAACGCGGCGAGGCCTTGGCCTTCCGTGGTGCCCTGATGGTAATGGAAGGCACCGCCCACGATGAATCCGGGGTTCATGGCGAGAAGCGCCCGCACTTCCACCGGTGCAGTAGAGGGCGTGATGTATTCGGCCAGGTCGGGCAGCATGTGTGCCCAAGTGGCATTGCCGGGGTATAGCAGGGCCAAGCCAAAGCGGGCGGTGCCGTCCTGGTACATGGCACCCCCGGCGCACAAGGCACCATCGGTGCCCTCCGTAAGCACGTTCACGTACCCGTCCAGTCCATCGCCCAGCTGCTCCCACCCTGCATCCTCCAGCACGGCCACATGCGCCGCCCCAACGCCGCCCGGTCCAATGGTGCCGGTAAAGTCGCCGCCGGCCACCAGCCGTGTGCCGAAGGATCCCAGCGTTTTCACCGTGTTGTCGAACTTATTCCCCACTTGCTGCCAATTGCCGCCGGAGAGGGCCTGCACAAAATGATCAGTGCCCCCAAAGCCGTAGGAAACTCCTGCCGCGTACAGCTGGCCCTGGTGCACATGCAGCGCCGTGATCTGCGGTAAATTGCCCTGGAACACGGTGCTGTAGGTCCATTGGTTGCCGTCCCAATGCGCCAGGTCGCTGTTGCCGCCCAGGCCCGAGCCGCCGAGGTAAAGCTCTTCGCCAAACAGTACCCCGCAGGTGACCGTGCCTGAAAGGCCGTTGCCGAACGGGAAGTATTCATCCGTATAACCCGCCACGTGCTGTGTGGTGAGGCTGCCCGCCTGGGTGAAACTCCCCGCAAGCCACAGCATGGGGGCCGCTTCGTTCAGCAGGACCGTTACCGGCCCGTTGGTGCCACCGCCTACCGGGGACCAATTGTAGGTGCCGGGTGGAGGAGGGACGGCCGGCAAGCCGGTACCAACAGGGGCCGGCACGCTGAGGGCAGCACCGCATGCGATGGCGAGGGCGAGCAGGTAGTTCATGGGTCAGGGATGGGTCGGCCGCAGGGGTGGTTCCGTGCGCCGCCATGCGAAGTTACTTTGCCCCATGCGCAAGATCGTCATCACCGGCCCCGAGTGCAGCGGTAAATCAACGCTGGCAAGGAATCTGGCGGCGCACTACCACGTGGCCTGGGTGCCGGAAATGGCGCGTTTCTACCTGGACAGCATTGCCCGGCCCTACACCGAGGACGATCTGCTGGCGATCGCAAGGATGCAACTGGAAGCGGAAGAAGCCGCCCTCTCCAACGCCGCGGCCGGCATGCTGTTCATCGATACCGACCTGATCACCATCCGTATTTGGGGCGAGGAGAAATTCGGCCGTTCCGATCCGTGGATCGTGGCGCAAACTCGAACACGGCCGTACGACCTGTGGCTCTTGTGCAAGCCGGACATTCCATGGGAGTACGATCCACAACGGGAGAATCCGCACGATCGCGACCGCCTGTTCTCCGTGTATGAACGCACGCTGCAGGAATTGGGCAAGCCCTACGCCGTGGTGGGCGGCGAGGAGGAAGAGCGGCTGCGGCAGGCCCTGGAACATACCGGGGATAAGCCCATGCAGCAATAACCGTGGAACATGGAGGGCCTCATCCCCGGATCGGGATCGGAACCAGCTGGGCCGCTGAAAACAAATTGGCCACCGGTGGGCCACCAAAGGAGGCGCCTCGCGGTTCTTGCGCGGTGAACGAAGTCGCCTGTTGTGCCTACTGCTTGACGAACGGCCGCGTGGCCGGCCCATCCGGGGTGAGGAGGCGCACAACGTACCTGCCCGGCGATAAATCCGAAATGTCCAGCACCGCGGGCTTGGCCGCTGGCCCGCTGACGGCCGCGGAAACGAGGGCGCCGCTGGCATCCACCAATTCAATGCGCATGCCGGCCGCGAGGCCTTCGGTAGCGATCGTCAATCGATACCCTGCCGGATTCGGGTACAGCCCGAACTGAAGGGGAGAAGCGGGCTTTTCCATGCCCGTTGCTAGGATGGTGTACCCGATGTGCGGCACCGATCCATTGCCATTCCCCTGGAACGCGCCGCCGGCGATCAACTCGAACGCACCCCTGCACACCAAGGCCCGCACAGGCCCGTCCAGGTTTGCATAAGGCACGAAGCCGTCTGCCGTGCCGGTGAATTTCGCAACGCCCATGCCGGTTGCGCCATCCTGCGTGATCTGGAAGTCCCCGCCCAGGAAGAGGTCCGTGCCGTTCTGCGCCAGGGTGTTCACCTCAACGCTCAAGGGGCCCGCGCCGATGTAATCGTTCGCGTTGGGCATCAACATGTCCCAAGTGTTCGCGGCCCCGAAGCGGGCCAGGCCGAAACGCGGCGTGCCATCCTCCCGGATATGCCCACCGGCGTAGAGGACATCATTGAAATCAAGCAGCGTGTTCACGGCATCGGGCAGGCCCACGCCCAACGGTGCCCAATCGCTTCCGTCGAACAGCGCCACGTGGTTCAGGTTGGTGCCCCCAGCGTTCTGCATGGCCGTGAATGCACCACCGGCCACCAGGTGCCCATTGTGCCAGGCGAGCGCGCGTACCGGGCCGTTCAACGTGTTGCCAATGGATTGCCATTCGCCGCCGGGTCCGCGCATCATCACGTGGTGCATCGATCCGGCAAAGCCCATGGTTACGCCCGCGGCGTACAATACCCCGCCGTGCGCGAACAGTACATTGAGCGCCGGTGCATTCCCGCTAAAGGCGTTCTCGAAGACCCATTGCGTTCCGTTCCATACGCCAACATCCGTGTAGTTCCCGCTGAGCGCCGCGCCACCGGCGTAGATGTTGCCGTTCAGCACGGCCACGCTTGAAATGGTGGCGTTGATGCCCGCGCCCAACGGCTGGAAATCGTTGCCGTTCCAGATTGCAATAATGGTTCGCGGCAACGCCGCCCGCCTGGGTAAAATTGCCGGCAACCACCACGGTGCCATCCCCGCCGATCGCCATGGCCGTCACTTCGCCGTTGGCGCCGCCGTTCAACGCGGACCAGTCGGGGATCGTCGGCTGTGCGTGCAGCATCATCGGGCAGAGAAGCAAGGCGGGCAGCAGGGCTTTCATCGGCTGAACAATTGCGGGTTGTGCCGTGGCGTGGGCTTGGTCGAACAAAGGTGAACAGGCGGCAATTCAATTCAAAGCACCGGGCATGATTATCTTTGCCGCGTCTTCACTGGGGTGCCCGCCATTTGTGCGAGCTGAGATCATACCCATAGAACCTGCGCAGGTAATGCTGCGAAGGGACCCGCACACAAGTGTGCACCTCCGTGAAAGGCATAACACACGGAGGATCCATGAAAAACATGACGCTGGCCCTGCGCATTCCGTGCCGGGCGCTACGGCCGTTGCAGTGCGCGGCCACCCTTGTCCTGCTATACACCGCCACCGCGGCCGCTGCCCAGGTGGGCCTGCACGGCACCGTGCACGATACCGGGGGCAGGCCCGTGGCCTTCGCCGCCATCACCCTTGGCGATCCCGGGCTGGGGCTGGTGGCCGATGCCGATGGCGCTTTCCGCGCCACGGGCCTGTTCCCAGGACCCCTGCGCGTGCGGGTGGCCGCCATGGGCTTTACGCCCCTCGACACCGCACTGAACCTGGCCGACGGCCAGAACAGCGTGCGGTTCGTGCTGCGGCAGTGGGTGCGGGAACTGGCGGCGGCCGAGGTGACCGCGCTGCGGGCCGGGGAGCGCGCACCTTTTGCCAGGACCGTGGTTTCCGCCGAGGACATACAGCGCATCAATACCGGCGTTGACCTGCCCTACCTGCTCGACATGCAGCCCAGCGTGGTGAGCACCAGCGACGGCGGCACCGGCATAGGCTACACCGCCATGCGCATACGCGGAAGCGACGCCACGCGCACCAACATCACCCTCAACGGCGTGCCCTTCAACGATGCCGAAAGCCAGGGCGCCTTCCTGGTGAACCTGCCCGACCTGGCCGCCAGCGCCGAGGACATTGAGGTGCAGCGCGGCGTGGGAACCAGCACCAACGGGCCCGGCGCCTTTGGGGCCACCGTGAACCTGCGCACCACCGCGGTGAAAAAAGACCCATGGGGCCTGGTAAGCGCAGGGGCGGGGTCCTTCAACACACAGCGCTTTGCCGCCAGCGCCGGCACCGGCCTGATCAACGAACGCTTCAGCCTCGACATGCGCCTGTCCTCCATCACCAGCGACGGATTCATCGATCGCGCCACGGCCGACCTCAAGAGCTACTTCGTGCAAGGCGCTTGGATCGGCAACACCCGCTCGTTGCGCTTCATCACCTTCCGCGGTAAGGAAACCACCTATCAGGCCTGGGACGGCGTGCCAAGGGAAGTGCTCGACACCAACCGCACCTACAACAGCTTCACCTACAACAACCAGGTGGACGACTATGACCAAACCCACTACCAACTTCATTTGGACCAGAAGATCGGCAGCAGCACAACGGTGAACCTTACCCTTTTCCGTGTGCTGGGGGCCGGCTATTACGAGCAATGGAGGCCCAACGACAAGCTCACCACCTACGGCATCGCCTCCCCGGTGGTGATCAACGGCGACACCCTCAAGCGTACCGACATCATACGCAGGCGGTGGCTGCGCAACACGCTCACCGGCGCAAACCTCAGCGCGGACATCAAGCTGGGGCGGCACGCATTGGTGGTGGGGGGAAGCTACAGCGATTACACCGGCGACCACTTCGGCGAGGTGATCTGGGCGCGCTACGCCGGCAACCTCGATATCCGCGACAGGTACTACGACAACAACGCCCATAAGACCGATGCCAACGGCTTCGCCAAGCTCACCTACGCGGCGGGCGCCCATGTGGACCTGTACGGCGATGCCCAAGTACGCCACGTGGGCTACACCTTTCTCGGGGTGAACAACGACCTGCGCGACATCACCCAGCGGTTGGAGTGGACCTTCCTCAATCCCAAGGCCGGGGTGCTTTGGCGCCTGGCACCGGGCAGCAGGGCCCATGCCTCGTTCGCCGTGGCCAACCGCGAACCCAACCGCAAGGACCTTACCGAGGGAACGCCAGCGGAATGGCCGCGCCCCGAGCGCCTGCTCGACTATGAGCTCGGCTACGAGCACCGCACCGGGCGATGGAATGGAGCCGTCAACCTGTTCTATATGGATTACCAGGACCAACTGGTGCTCACCGGCGAATTGGGCGACACCGGCGCCGCGTTGCGCACCAATGCACCCAAGAGCCACCGGGCAGGCGTGGAACTGATGGGCGCCGTGCAGCTGGCCCGGCCGCTCGTATGGAAAGCCAACGCTACCTTCAGCCGCAATAGGATCGGCCCATTCACCGCCTATGTGGAGGATTGGGACCAGGGCGGGCAAGTGGCCATCCCAACGGAAGCCGGCGACCTGGCCTATTCCCCAGCGGTGATCGCGGCCAGTGAGATCGACCTACGGGTGTGGCAGCGGCAGGGCCGGGGCCAGGCACACCTGGCACTGGTCACCAAGTACGTGGGCAGCCAATACCTCGACAATACGACCGATGCCGCCCGCATGCTGGACGCCTATGTGGTGAACGACCTGCGCCTGAACGTGGCGCTGGTGGGCCTGAAGGGAACCAAGAGCGTGGACCTGAACATCACCGTGCGCAACATCCTCAGCGAACTGTACGAGAGCAATGGCTGGGTGTACAGCTACATCAACGAGGGCAGGAGACAGGACCAGGTGAACCTCTTCCCGCAAGCACCGATCAATATGCTGGGCGGGGTGAGCGTGCGGTTTTGAGGGCGGGGCTGTTCAGGCTATCAGCGCGCCGCCCACCTTCACCTTCCTCATGGATCACCTCGCGGTAGGCCTAGGCGTAGCCCTGGCTGTTGTCCATGTCCCAGCCCAGCAGGCGGAAGAAGGGATCGATGAAGTCCCTGCGCACCAATGCTTCGCTGTACGTGCTTTGCTTGTAGCTGTGGTATTGCTCGCGGAACCGGTCCACGAGTTTTTGCAGTTCGGCCTGGGCTTCTTGCTTGGTGGCCATGGGGGTGTGAAAATAGGGAGGGCAGACACTGGGGAACCGGCATTCGGGAAGAGTAACGAACAGGAAGGTTGGAGATATGTTGATCACGCCACCCCGGTGGTCTTTCGAACTGGGACGCACGATTTCCCTTGGTGGGCCTGACGTTGGGGCGTGAAGCCCCGCCTTGCCCGGGATGGTCCCGCACCCCAGGCCTATCTTGCCCACCTCTCCAACAATTGACTTCGATCCATGAATAAACCGCTCCCCATTTCTGCTTTTTGCCTTGCCTTGCTCTCCCACACCATGGCCCAGGCCCAAGGATGGGTTGGCACCTATTCGCCGGACCGGATGATGAGCATCAATGGCATGCAAGAGCGTGCGGACGGCAGTTTCCTCGTTACCGGATTCAATTTGGGGCAAGCAGAAGATGGCCTCCGGACCATGGTGATCAGCGCCAATGGCACCGTATTGGGCGCGACCGATCATGATTCGCTGTACTCCGTGACCTATGCGGCGAGCACCAGCGATGGCGGATTCGCGATCCTGGGGTCCGCCAAGGCGGGCACAGGCACAGTATGGGCTGGCCATTCCCTGCTTCGCGTGGATGCAGATGGACAGAAGCTGTGGCATCAGCACATCGACACCCTTCCCGCGGGCAGCGTGGGCAACCTCGCCATCGACCTCGCGCCGGACGGCGGCTTCTTCAGTATACTGAACTTGGAGGATGATACATCCAACCAGCCTTATGTGCGGTTGGCCCGGACGGACGCGGACGGGAATACCCTGTGGCAGCGGAACTATTTTGAGGAGGACTCCACCACCTATGCGTTCGAGGTACACTGCACGGCGGATGGCGGTGCACTGGTCCATGTGGTCACTGCGGGCACGGCCCACGCCCGTTTTATCAAGGTCGATGCCGCAGGTGAGGAGGTTTGGACCTATTCCGCCGATGCGGACGACGGCTTTCTTCAAGCCTTCATCGCCATGGATGGCAACATCCTGTTGTTCGGTCCGCTGAGCGCGGGTGGCAGCGTGGTACGGAAGCTGGACCAGAACGGCGTTGAACTTTGGTCCAGCACCTACCCGGCCTTTGATGGCAACCTGCGATTGACCTTTTTGCTGGAAGTGGCACCCAATGAATTCGCCGGCCTCGGGGTCCGTTACGAGGGTGGCACGGCCATGTCCTTGGTCCGGTTGGACGATGCAGGGAACATCCTGCTCCAGCAACCGCTGCCCTTGGCGAACCTGGGGCTGGGCCTCACCAATAGCCTTTTCCTCAACCAGAAAGGATTCATCCGCACCAGCGACGGTGGCTTCCTCTGCGGAGGCCGGATCCATTACGACCCCGGCACATCGCCCCTCCCCGGCTCGGGTTTCCTGATCAAAATGGATGCCCAGGGCCATGTGTATCCAGGCCTGCTGGGCGGTACGGCCTTCGCAGACCCTGATGCCAATTGCGAACAGGACAGCACCGGAACCGTGTTGAACGGTACCATCCTTTCCTTCAGCAACGGCGCTGATGAATTCCATGGTGTGGTGGCTGCCGACAACTACATGGTGGGTTTGGGCCATGGCCACTACGCGGTAGAGGCAACGCCGATCTCGCCCTATTGGGCATGGGGCGCTTGCAACCCTGCCAGCGTAGCGCTCCCCGCTTCTGGCGATACCATCGTTTCATTCGGTTTCCAACCATTGGTGAGCGCGCCGTACATCGTGATGGACGGCTACGCCCGCGAGCGGCTGTGCATGTCCAACACGTACACCTTGCGGTATTGCAACAACGGCACCGCGTCGTTCACCGGTGTGCTGGCCGTGAAAATGGGTGCCAATGCCACCGTGGATTCCGCCTCCGTGGCTTGGGTGAACAACTCCAATGGCAGCGTAACATTTGCGGTGAGCGACCTGGGGGTGGGGCAGTGCCGGACGGTCAAAGTGTATTTCAGCCGGCCGTGCGACATGGACCTGATGGGGCGCACCTTCTGCATTCAAGCGGACGCATACGCCAATGACATGTACCTGCCGGGACCCACGTGGGACTCTTCGAACCTGACGGTCGTGGTGGGCACAAACCCCGCTGCCGACAGCGTATACATCAGCGTGCTCAACACCGGGGAGGCGATGTTAGCTGCACAGGACCTGCTGATCCATGAGGACAGCACCCTGTACGCCACGATCCCTGTACAACTCGCTGCGGCCACATTGATCACGCACTACGTCCCGGCTAACGGCTCCACTTGGCGCGGCACCATCACGCAAACGCCGGGCAACCCCAATTCTGCATTCGCCACCGCGGCCTTGGAGGGGGCCGGCACACATCCCGACGGCAGCATCAGCCTTGGCTTTGTGGATGACTACCCGCTCTATGGGCAATATGCCTTCCACCACACGGCTTGCAATCCCATGCTGAACTCCTACGACCCAAACCGTAAGACCGTGGTGCCTGAAGGCATGGGAGCCGACCGCTTCGTGGACAGCACGGCCACGCTGGAATACACACTGGAGTTCCAGAACACCGGAACGGCGGAAGCATACGTGGTGCGCTTGGTGGACACGCTGACCACGCACCTCGACCCCGCCACCTTCCTGCCAGGAGCGTCCAGCCATCCGTACACGTGGCGTTTTCTGGCAGCTAACGTTGTAGAGTTCCTTTTCGAAGGCATTCACCTGCCGGACAGCACCACCA
This sequence comes from Flavobacteriales bacterium, assembly GCA_044507815.1. Classification (GTDB taxonomy): domain Bacteria; phylum Bacteroidota; class Bacteroidia; order Flavobacteriales_F; family PHOS-HE28; genus PHOS-HE28. The sequence goes on from JBIQIX010000001.1 coordinate 378,271, forward strand.
ACGAAGCCGAAAGCCATGGCTTCGTCCGCTTCCGCATCGAACAGCGCCGTGGCAATCCAATGGGGACCGTGATCAACAACAACGTGGGCATCTATTTCGATTTCAACCCACCCGTGATCACCAATACTGCCATGGTAACGGTGGGCTTTCCGTTGATCACCGCGATCATCTCACCGGTGGATACCCGTATCGCACTGCGCGCCTATCCGAACCCCTTCACCGAAAGCGCGGTGATCGAAGTGAAAGGTGCGTATGGCCCGCTCACCCTCACAGTGACGGATGTTTCGGGCCGCATCGTGAAACGCCAAACCGCACTCCATACGGACCGCTTTATACTGGACCGTGATGCCCTGCCCTGTGGGCAGTACGTGTTTGAAGTGCATGTCAACGGCAGATCGATCGGGCACGGGAAGATCATGGTGAATTGATGCGGCGGAGGAGGTGATGTGTCGATCAAGGGGCCATGCTTGACAGGGAGATGGATCGTTGATCAATTCTGCGACTTCTTCCGCTCGTGGCCCCCTTGACTATTGTGGGAGAGCTATTGTGCTCGACCCTTCGCCCGAGGATTTCAACCGGATCCATGCCACTTCGTCGGCAAGCGCGGTACAGCATGTTATTTGCAGAAAATGCGGCACATGATCCCTTTCTCCATCCTTGATCTGGCCCCCATTGCCGAAGGCAGCACGGCCAGCGATGCCTTCCGCAATTCGGTACAACTGGCGCAGGAGGCCGAACGGCTTGGCTTCAAACGGGTTTGGCTTGCCGAGCACCATGGCATGGCGGGCATCGCCAGCGCGGCCACGGCGGTGGTGATCGGGCATGTGGCGGGCGCCACCAGCGCCATACGTGTGGGCGCCGGTGGCGTAATGCTGCCCAACCATGCGCCATTAGTGATCGCCGAGCAGTTCGGCACCCTTAATGCCATGTACCCTGGGCGCATCGACCTGGGCCTGGGCCGCGCGCCGGGCACCGATCACCACACCATGCGCGCATTGCGCCGCGACATCCACGCGGCGGCCGAGCAGTTCCCGCATGATGTGCAGGAGCTGCAATACTTCTTCGAACCGGCACAACCGGGGCAGAAGATCAAGGCCGTGCCCGGCGAGGGCCAACAGGTGCCCATTTGGCTCTTGGGCTCAAGCCTGTACAGCGCACAGCTGGCGGCCGCCCTGGGATTGCCTTTTGCCTTTGCATCGCACTTCGCGCCCGAGCTGATGGAGCAGGCCCTTGAGCTTTACCGAAAGCGGTTCACCCCCGGCCGACATGGCAAAGATCCCCACGCCATGCTCACCGTTAACATCATAGCGGCCGACTCCGACAAGGAGGCCAAGCGGCTGTTCACCAGCATGCAGCAGGCCTTTATCAACATGCTGCGCGACAACCGGGGCAAGGTGCAACCGCCGGTGGAGGACATCGAGGCCATTTGGACCCCCGAGGAGAAAAAATGGGTCAGTGCCAAATTGGCCCGCTCTTTCGTGGGCAATGCGGACACGGTGGCTGAGGGCCTGCGCGCCTTCCTGCACCAATTTGCACCCGATGAACTGATGGTCAGCGGACATTTTCACGACCAGCAGGCACGCCTGCACTCCTTGCGCCTGACCGCAGAGGTGCGCGACCGCCTCTCCCGTGAAAATTGAAGCGGGAGGGCAGGGCAGGTGCGCCACGGTACCGATCAGCGCCGCCCTGTATCTTCGCACAAAGGGTGAACAACAAGAATCCTGACCGAATGAAACCGCGTTATGTACTGGCGTTGGGCTTCCTTGCGCTCGCTGCGGCGGCCACTTGGTGGTTGGTGCAGGCAACAGAGGAAGAAGAGGATGCACAGGAATTCGATGTGCCCTGGACCGGCAGCGGGGATGAAGAAGACCCGTTTGCCCTGATGATCGAGGAAGGCGCCGGATTGATCGGGCAGTTGATGGCGGAGGCAGCAGCGCGGGCCAGCCGTTGACCGGCAACGCCGGGCGTAATTCAGGCGGATCTCGTCGTGCGCGGGTGGGCTCAACGCGCTAGCCGATCACCCGTGCACCGCACTGCTCATCGCGAAGATGTGCTCGGGATTTAATGTGCCACACAGCCGCTTCGAACTCGGTCCGCCGGTGATCGGATCAGGAGGTGCTTTATTTTCTGCATTGCTAAATTTTGAGATATTCGTAAAACTCTATACCTTGCGATGGCATAACACGCTTAGACTCTCTTTACAATGCGGTATCCACTCTCCTTAGTTGCGCTTACAGCCACTGCCTTTGCAGCCTTCGCACAATCCCCCCCCCCCCCGATCCCTTCAATGAACCCATTCCAATGGACATGGGCTATTGGGAGAACCTGGGGCAGTTGACCGATCCGGAAGGAAATCAAACTTTCGAAGCTGCATTCTACTCGGAAGGATGCTATCCTGTGGGATTCCCGGTTAATGGTAGTCGCGTTTCTTATACAGCTTACCAAAGCAGTAACGATAGCCTAGTTCCCGACACCTTGTTGCGTTGGGATATGCAGTTCATTGGTGATGGGATGCAGCAGGTGAACCCGGTGGGTTCAGCACCGCATTCAGATTATCGTAACTTTTACTTTCCACATTGTGGGGAACAGGGCATCACGAATGTTCGCCGCTTCGAACGCGTGGTGTATTCGGGCATCTATCCGGGTATCGACCTCCACCTCTATCAAGGGGCTGGTGGGCAGAAGCTGGCCCTTGTATGCCAGCCCGGAAGTGATCCGGCCAGCATCCGTATGCTTTTTGAAGGGGCCTCAGGACTCAGCATCACCGCTGACGGTGGTCTGCAGTTTCCGGTAATGGCGCAGGTGATCACACTAGCGGAACCATTGGCCTACCAGTATGAAGGATCAAATATCCTGAACTTGCCCCAAGAAGATTTCGGGTTTGTGTTGGATGGTACCGTAGTACACTTCAGCCTCGGTGGATATGATCCGGCCCTGCCATTGGTGTTGTTCATAGGCCATGAGGAAAGGGAAGCCAATGCGCAAAGCGGGAACAATGGGCTTTGCTGGAGCACCTATTTCGGAGGCGATTTTGGTGAGAGTGTTAGAGGCAGTAGCTTGGATCGCAAAGATCACCATTTCCCGGCTGGTTGGATGAATTCAAGTTGGGCATCTTTCCCACAAACAGTCGGCTCTCCCGCGCCAATCAACACAGCGACTATGAACTCCTTTGTTAGCCGGTTTACCGATACTGATGAACTTCTTAGGACTACCTTGTTCGGCGGGTTATACCCTACCCGTACCATGGCATACGATGTGGCGGTGAAGGACTTGGGTGATGGGAACCCGATGTCATACGTGGTTGGTTATACCAATAGTGCCAACTTTCCGGTCCAATCAGCAGCTTCGGCATATTTTGACGGCATCGGTGTTGCAGGTGTGAACCAGGGGTTCATTTTCAAAGTGAATGGCAATGGGCTTAGGGTTTGGGCGACGTATTTTGGCGAGCAGAGTACCGAAGTATACGGAGCTGCCGTTGGCGGCTCCAAGGAGGTGATGCTTACCGGGTATTCCAGTAATTTACCCAATGAGCAGGTTACACCCCCTACAGGCTCCTCCCATTATGCGCATAGCGGTGGCAAGGATTTATTTGCTGCGATGCTTAATGCGTCTGATCAATTGGCATGGAGAACATATTACGGTGGATCAAGCGCTGACGTCGGGTTGGACATTGCCTGTTCTCCGATAGAGAAGGGCGTGTTCTATATTGCCGGATATACGAACAGCAGCAATTTTCCGCAATTGGTCAAGGTTGGCGCCTACAACCATGGCTATTTTGGGGGGGCTGACCATATCCTGTTGCGGTTTGACCCTTTTTGTAAACTAAAATGGGCCACCTGTTTTGGTGGGCCGCAGGATGAATATGTTAGCATGGAAGGCTTGGAAGTGGATTGGACTGGCGATGTGTACATGGTGGGGGCGACTGATTCACCTTCTTTCCCGTTGCTTGCAACAGCTTATCCGGGTGCATTCTTCGATGGGTCGCACAGTGGTAACACTCAAGGTTTCATTAGCCGGTTCAACCGTATAACACAAGCTCTTGAATGGTCTACTTTTATTGGAGATGGAGGTAATTCATCGGCCGTTTCTATCTCTTCTTCAAAAGGCATGGCCGGTTTGTTTGTCGGGGGTGAAGTGGAGAATGGGCCTATCCCTCTTGTCGCCGGTTATGGTAGTTGGTACTATCAGCCTTCCATATACCCAAATCAGAACGGGCCTGGCACGTACTATCAAGATCCATTCATTTGCCGGTTTGACAAGAACAATGTGCTCCAATGGTCTACATATTTTGGAGGTGAAGCCCATCAGAACGAAAATATCACTTCACTGTCGTGCCCAAAGTATAGCCAAACAGTTTTGGCCTATGGCCACACAAATAAGGACTTGAACATTTATTCGTTCTTTCCCTTGCAGCCATCAGCGTTTCCCTTAGCCTACTATGACCCAACGTTCAATTCTGGACCCGGTGGGGGTGATTGCTTCATTACCCGCTTTTGTTCCGGCGCACTGCCACTGCAGAAGGAAGGTGCGAACATTGGTGAACAAAATGGTAATCCGATGGTTTGGGCAGGGGGACATGAATATCGGATTACTGGGGTGAGCGGGGCAGGAAGGTTGGAGGTCATGAACATGGTCGGTCAGGTGGTGCACACGAGCTACTTGCCCGGAGGGGATGGCAGTGCCGGCACGATCAATTTGGCGGAGCTACCTGCGGGCATATATATCGTACGCTTCCCTGGCATCCCCGCACAGCGCATCATCATTCCCCAATGAGGTGCAAGTTGATGTTGGCATGGGCGGCAACCATGGTTGCCGTTCATGCACCCGCCCAATGGTGGGAAGGGGTTGGCTTACCTGGACTCGTTGACGCGGTTCAGGAAATTTACGAGGACACTGCCACGAATACGATGTACTGTTTGGGGGCGCTTCAACTGGGAAGTAACCAGCCGTATGTTTTCCAGATGTACCAGAATGGAAGTTGGACTGCTTCAGAACCGTTCAATTACAATGTGCAAACGGCGCGTAAATACAATGACACCTTGATCGTGGGAGGTCACTTCACCTACATTGGAGGTGAACCTTTGAACCAGACCGGGGGGCAACCGATCCGGTACATTGCGGCGTATGCAAACGACCAGTGGATTCCATATGGGGAATTTAATAATGTGGTCCGTGCCCTCCGTGTATTGGGCGGGTCACTTTATGCCGTGGGCTCTTTTACGGAAGTGGATGGTGCCCTTTGCGGCGGCGTGGCCAAACGGGAAGGTGGCCATTGGGTGCCGGTGGGGATCATGCCAACCATTCATGCTTTCCCGTTATGGACGGACATCACGCTCTATCAAGGGAATTTGGTTGTGACCGGAACGGCAACGTTCGAGGACTTGCCGTTCAAGCACATCATCCAATTTGACGGGCAGAATTGGGTGACGCTTGGGCAGGGTATCCATACCGGCATGGGCGGTGGTGGCTGCTTGGCGGTGTACCACAATGAACTCTATGTGGGCGGGATCTTCAAGCTTAGCGAAGGCAATGTGGGCCATTGCATCATGCGCTGGAATGGGCAAGCATGGCATCCGGTGGGCACCAGCGTTCAGGATGGAACCGGTGGATATCAATATGCAATTGGTGTCACTGGATTAATGGTAAAGGATGATCTGCTTTTTGCGTGCGGGGGGTTCAGCTATGCTGGCAATGTGCCTGCGGCATGTACAGCCACTTGGGATGGGGACCGATGGTGCGGATTAGGGGGGGCATTGGACAGTTGGGTAGGGGCCTTTTCATTGGGCTTTTATGGAGATACCCTGTTCGTTAGTTCCGGTATCCTGGCCGATGGTCAGCCGGTGAACCATCTGGCGCGTTACATCGGTGAAGAATGGGGTGATTCATGCAGTGTTCCCATGGGGGATATTGGGATAGGCATGGCCCCGCCGCCCAACAAGTACGATCCCGCTTATTTGGCCAACCTTGGAAATGGACAGTACCGTGTAGCTGGTGAAGTGACCGGGCGCGAGCTGCGTGTGTTCGATGCATCGGGCCGGTTGCAACGCGTGCTGTTGCTGCACACGGGGCCAAGTGGTACGGAGCCTTTCAGTTTGGCCGGTTTGGCCGCAGGAAGCTACGTGCTGGACCTTGGTGGCCAATGGCGGGGCCGCGTGGTGTTGGCACCCTGAGTCCGTGAAGCCGATCGTGTGTTTACGAAGAACACCGGCCATCACCCGTGCACCGCACTGCTCATCGCGAAGATGTGCTCGGGATCCTCTTCAAAAGCGGTGCCCACCACCAACACATCGGCACCGGCCTGGCATAACACACGGGCCATGGCCGCATCGCGGATGCCGCCCCCCACAATGATGGGCAAGGACACGTTGGCGCGTACGGCGGCGATCATCTCCGGCGAAACCGTGCGCTGCGCACCGCTGCCGGTATCCATGTAAATGGTGCGCAGGCCCAGCAACTCACCGGCCAAGGCCGTGGCGGCAGCAATGCCGGGCTTGTCGTGCGGAATGGGCACCGTTTGGCTTACATAGCTTACCGTGGTGGGCTTGCCACCGTCCACAAGCATGTAACCGGTGGGGATCGCCTCCAGCCCCATGCCTTTTATGGTGGGCGCCGCCGCCACGTGGTGGCCGATCAGCAATTCCGGATTGCGGCCGCTGATCAGCGAAAGGAAGAGCACCGCATCGGCATGTTCACTCAGTTGTGCCGGGCTTCCCGGAAAGAGCACCACAGGCCGGTCGCTGAGCTCCCGTACACGTTTTACACAGTGATTGAACGTAGTGGAGGTGAGCAGGCTGCCGCCCACAAAGATCAGGTCGGCCTTGGCCATGCATGCGTTTTGCACGGTGCGCTCCAGCACGGTTTCATCCTGCCCGAAATCGGGGTCGATGAGCACGGCCAATAATTTGCGCCGTTCGGCCTTCGCAGCATCCAACAGGGCCAGTACGCTCATGGGGGCGAACTTAACGGATCCAACAGCACATTCCTTCCTTACCCTCCATACCTTCCTTACTCTCCTTACCCTCCTCACCTTCCTTACCTTCCTTACCCACCTCACCACGAAATGAAGGAAATGAGAGAGAAGAAGGAGAAGAAGGAGAAGAAGGAGATGAAAGAGAAGAAGGAGATGAGGGCGCGTGTTCCTTACCCTCCTTTCCTTCCTTGCCTTCCTTTCCTTCCTCACTCTCCTTACCCACCCCACTACGAAATGAAGGAAAATGAGAGAGAAGAAGGAGAGGGGATAGAAAAAGGAGCGGAGAGAGACGAAGGAGAGAAATGAAGAAACGCGATCCACCAAGGATGCCGATATCGTCAAATCCGCTCACCCTAAATCCGTACCTTTGCACCCTTAAAAAGCAAGACGAAGATGCCCCAGACCCAAGAACAGCTGCAGTACAAGGTAAAAGACCTCTCCCTGGCCGAATGGGGCCGCAAGGAGATTGAGCTGGCCGAGGCCGAAATGCCCGGTTTGATGGCCCTTCGCGAGCAATACGGAAAGGACAAGCCGCTGAAGGGGGCACGCATCGCCGGCTGCCTGCACATGACCATCCAAACCGCGGTGCTGATCGAAACCTTGAAGGAGCTGGGCGCCGAGGTGAGCTGGAGCAGCTGCAACATCTTCAGTACGCAGGACCACGCCGCGGCGGCCATAGCCAAGGCGGGCATTCCGGTTTTTGCCTGGAAGGGCATGAACGAGCAGGAATTCGATTGGTGCATTGAGCAAACGCTGCACGCCTTCCCCGGTGGCGAGCCGTTGAATATGATCCTGGACGACGGCGGCGACCTCACCAACATGGTGCTCGACCGCTATCCCGAGCTGGTGCCCGGCATCAAAGGATTGAGTGAGGAGACCACCACCGGCGTTCATCGCCTGATCGAGCGCGAGAAGAACGGCACCTTGCCCATGCCTGCGATCAATGTGAACGACAGCGTGACCAAGAGCAAGTTCGACAACAAGTACGGCTGCAAGGAAAGCGCGGTGGACGCCATCCGCCGGGCCACCGACATCATGATGGCTGGCAAGGTGGCCGTGGTGTGCGGCTACGGCGATGTGGGCAAGGGCACCGCGGCATCGTTGCGCGGCGCAGGCGCCCGCGTGGTGGTTACCGAGATCGACCCCATTTGCGCGCTGCAGGCCGCCATGGACGGCTATGAGGTAAAGAAGCTGGCCCATGTGGTGGGCCGTGCCGACATCATCATTACCACCACAGGCAACTGCGATATCGTGCGCGCCGAGCACTTCGAGGCCATGAAGGACAAGGCCATCGTGTGCAACATCGGCCACTTCGACAACGAGATCGATATGGCCTGGCTGAACAAGAACCACGGCAAGAGCAAAGTGGAGATCAAGCCACAGGTGGACAAGTACACCATCAACGGCAAAGATGTGATCGTGCTGGCCGAAGGACGTTTGGTGAACCTGGGATGCGCCACCGGCCACCCCAGCTTTGTGATGAGCAACAGCTTCACCAACCAGACCCTCGCACAGTTGGAGCTGTGGAACCATACCGACAAGTACGCCAACAAAGTGTACGTGCTGCCCAAGCACCTCGACGAAATGGTGGCGCGCCTGCACCTGGAAAAGATCGGCGTGGAACTGGAGGAACTCAACGACAAGCAGGCCAAATACATCGGCGTGCCCAAGGAGGGACCCTACAAGAGCAACGAGTACCGGTACTGAGCCGGGATCCGTTCACTGTTCGCAAGGGCGCCGCGATCAAGGAGTACAAGATCGGTCGGTGCGAACGCGTTACTTGGCGCAGGTAGGTGAGCGCACCGCAAGCACGCCGGGCGCGGGCCGCAAGAGATGGAAGGAGCTGGTGCAGCTTTTTTCGGGACGGGTCATACGCCCTGGCGTAGACCCCCCGAACCATCCCTCAATTGAATATCCGAAGCACGGTACCGTTGAACATGGTGTGGTACTGTTTCAAGGGAAGCACGGCGGGTCCTTCGGTCACACTGCCGTCCAGCATCAGGAAAGCACTGTGGCAGCACGTGGTGTCGCGCGCCAGCACGCCGCTGTCGTCAACCGTCACCCGGCATTGCTCAGTGGTTTGGAAGGTGCAATGGCGGTCCAGCGCCACGAATTCATCCTGGCTTTTGCGGTACACCAGCAGGCCCTCTGAACCGCCAATGATGTAGGCCCAGCCGCCCACCACCTGCAAGGCATTGTATTCGGGCAGGTTCAGGTTCACTTGAATGTCAACCGGAACCAGGGGTACCGCCACTTCGCGGTCCTTTCGGCAGGAGAGGGCCACCCCGGCGAGCAGGGCAATAAAAAGCAGGGAAGCGGGTTTCTTCAACATTCGATCGTGCGCCGAAGGCCGGCCATGCAAAAGTACGCAAGGGGCCAAGGCATGAAATTGGCAGCGCGCAATACCATGCTCCGTCCGATCCGCTTCCTGCTCCTGTTGGCCACGCTGGCGTTCGTGGCGGCACCGCCCGTTTCGGCACAGACCGGCATAGGCCGTAAGCAGCAGGAAAAGATCCAGCGCAAAAAGGAGCGCAACGATGTGAAGGAAGTGAAGCGCGAGGAAAAGCGCCTGGCCAAGCAGCATTTGGCCAACCAGGACAAGGCCACGCGCAAACGCATGAAGCGCCACAAGCGCCGGGCGGGCAACCAAGGGCAGCCCGGCCACCGCGACCCCTGGTTGCGGAGGCTCTTCCACGGCAAGCATTAGCGGCGGACGTGTATATCGGCGCTGCGATCGGGCAGGCTCGTATGGCATGCGTGCCCTGAACGCGGTTTAGTTTAGCTGTCGCATCAGCGAAGCAAAGCCGCAATGGACCCGCGTTCCAGCACCCCACCTCAGCGCCTGAAAAGGTGTTTCCCGCGCCCATCAAGGGATTGCAGCGGTTTGCGCAATTGGGGACTTTTCTATCTTTACGCCCCCTCGTTGCCTATCCTACAACAACGTAACAACCATCCGTTGATGCTGAGAAAACTATGCTCGGCCGCTGTCATATTCGTTTGCAGTGCGCTCAGTCTGAACGCCCAAGTGGGCGCCGGCACCCTCCAAGGAACCATCAAGGACAAGACCACCGCTGAAGCACTTCCCTTTGTCTCCATCGTGGTGGAGAACAGGGGAACCCGCGTGGCGGCCGGCCAGTCCGACTTCGATGGCAACTACAAGATCAGTCCCATTGAACCGGGCACCTATGATGTTACGGTGAGCATGGTGGGCTACCAGCCCCAGAAGGTGACCGGGGTAGTGATCAACAGCAACAAGATCACCTTCCAGAATTTCTCCATCCACAGCGGCGTGGAACTGGGCGACGTGGAAGTGATCCGCTACAAGGTGCCCTTGATCGATAAGGACGGCGGTGCAACCGGTGCCACCGTTACCCGCGACCAGATCGCCAAAATGCCCACGCGCTCGGCCACCGGCATCGCCACCACCGTGGCCGGGGCCAGCACCGCCGGCACAGGGGGCGGGGTAAGCATCCGCGGTTCACGTACCGAGAACACCTATTACTATATTGATGGAGTGAAGGTGCCCGCGGGGGCCGGCATCGGCCTGCCCAAGAGCGCCATTGAAGAAGTGCAGGTGATCACCGGAGGCGTGCCCGCCAGCTACGGCGACGTAACCGGCGGCCTGATCAACATCACCACACGGGGCCCCAGCCGCAGCTTCTTCGGCGGGGTGGAATACCTGACCTCGGGCTTCAAGACCGGACCCGACATCACCGACATCACGGGGCTTGACAAGTACGCCTTCAACCAGTTGGAGGCCAGCCTCTCCGGCCCGCTCTTCTTCAAAAAGGACAGCGTAGGCAACAAGGAGCGCCCGCTGCTGGGCTTCTTCTTCAGCGGCCAGGCCACCGATGTGGTGGACAATTCACCGTTGTGGAACGGCGATCCGCGGGTGAAGCCCGAGGTGCGCGACCGCCTGTTGGCCGAGCCCTACCGCGTGGTGAACGTGGCCGGGCAGCCCGTGGTGCGCTACAATACCGACTACCTCCGCACCGACGACATCGAGCGCGTGCCCACCCGCCAGAATGCAAGGCGCCAAAGCCTGCTGGCCTCCGGCAAGATCGACATCGCCACCAGCCCAACCATCAACCTCTCCGTGGGTGGATCCGTGGACCTGAGCAAACTGCAGGACTACAGCCGCAGCAATGCCTTGCTCAACGCCGGGAACAACTCCGAATTCAAGAACTCCACCTGGCGCACGTTCGTGCGCTTCACCCAACGTTTCAACACGCGCGAGGAGAACGCCGAGTCGGCGAGATCGGCCGGCATTAAGAATGCCTACTACAGCGTGCAAATGGACTACTCGCGTTTCACGCAGCGCAGCGAGGCACAGGCCCATGGCGACAATATTTGGGATTACGGCTACCTGGGCCGCTATACCGTGGACCGCATCCGCACCTATGACCCGTTCACCGGCAAGCAGACCGGCTTCATGGACACGCAGGTGCATTTCACGCCGTCGGACCTCAACCCCGATGCGGCCGCATTCCCCATCCAATACTTCTCCCTGTTCGACGAAGGCTCCGATTTCTACCGCAATTACCTCAATGTGCAGCAGAATGGCGGCCTGTTGAATGGTCAAGTGCCCGGCCGCATATACAACCTGTGGAACAATGTGGGCGGGCTGAGCAACCGTTGGAGCAACTACCAGCAGGACCAGGCCCGCATCTCCGCCACCGGGTCGGCCGACATCGGCAAGCATAGCCTGAGCATCGGCGTTGAATACGAGCAACTCACCCAGCGCAACTACCAATTGGCACCCGTAGGCCTGTGGGGCCGCGCCAGGGCGCTCACCAACTTCCACCTGCAAGAACTCAACCGCCAGGATTCATCCATGGTGCAAGGGCCCAACGGGGTGATCTACACCAACTTCGAGCGCCTGGTGGGCAATGACCAGACCGCCTTTGACTACAACCTGCGCACCGCCCTGGGCCTGGACCCGCGCGGGACGGATTACATTGATGTGGACGCACTGGACCCCTCGGTGTTCTCGCTCGACATGTTCTCACCCGATGAGCTGATCCAAAATGGGCAGGGCGTGAGCAGCAGCACCCGCGGGGGCATCATCAACAGCTTCTACGGTTACGATTACACCGGGCGCAAACTCACCAAGCGCCCCAGCTTCTCCGACTTCTTCAACGACTACAAGATGATCGGCAACGATACGGCCTATTCACGCCTGCAGGCGCCGTACCAGCCCATCTACGTGGCCGGCTATGTGATGGACAAGTTCGCCTTTGACGACATCATCTTCAACGTAGGCGTGCGCGTGGACCGCTACGACGCCAACCAGAACGTGCTGAAGGACCCCTACCTGTGGCGCCCGGCGCACAAGGCCAGCGATCCCGAGGTGCAGCGCCTGTACAACGGCCTTACACCCAGGCCCTCCAACATCGGCGACGATTACATTGTATACGTGAACAATGCCGCGGACCCCAGCGCCGTGGTGGGCTACCGCGATGGCGATACCTGGTACAATGCACAGGGCGCCGTGCTTACCGACCCCAGTGCGCTGCGCCAGTCCGAAGGCATCCAGCCTTTCCTGGTGAACTACGAGAACGATCCCGCAGGAAGCCTCTCCGGATCAAAGCTGCGCCAAGAAGCATTTGAAGTGTACAAGCCCGTGGTGAACGTGATGCCCCGGATCGCCTTCTCATTCCCCATCAGCGACGAGGCCGTGTTCTTTGCACATTACGACATTCTTACCCAGCGCCCCACGGGCTTCGGCAGGCTCGACCTGTTGGGCTATGCCTTCATCGAGAACACCGGGGACATCCTCAACAACCCCAACTTGAAGCCTACCAAGACCATCGACTACGAATTGGGCTTCCAGCAGGTGCTCAGCAAATCATCGTCGCTGAAGCTTTCGGCCTACTACCGCGAGCTGCGCGACCAGATCCAGGTGCGCAACGTGGCACAAGCATGGCCGGTGACCTACCGCACCTACGACAACATCGACTTCGGCAACGTGATCGGCTTCACCAGCACCTACGACCTGCGCCGCACCAAGAACGTTTGGATGCGCGCCAGCTACACGCTGCAGTTCGCCAAAGGCACCGGCAGCGACCCCAACACCACCCTGTCCCTGATCAACGCCAACCAGCCCAACCTGCGCACCATCTTCCCGCTCAGCTTCGACCAGCGCCACCGCTTCCAGGGCACGGTTGATTTCCGCTACGGCGAGGGCACCGACTACAATGGCCCCATGCTGTTCGGCAAGCGCATCTTCGAGCGCACGGGCATCAACCTCGTGGCCGACCTCGGCAGCGGAACGCCCTACAGCCGTTCGGCCCGCATCGTGGGCGAAGCCGAAATGTCACAAGTGGGCACCTACCAGCTCGATGGTACGCTCAACGGGGCCAACCTGCCCTGGCAGTTCAACACCGACCTGGTGCTGGACCGCGACATTCCGCTGACCTTCGGCAAGGACAAGGGCGACAAGGCACGCCGCGCCAACCTGAACGTGTACCTGCTGGTGAACAATGTGCTCAACACCAAGGTGATCACGGATGTGTACCGCGCCACCGGCTCGCCCAGCGATGACGGCTTCCTGGCCTCGGCACAGTACCAGACCTACATCGAGGGCAAGAACGACCCGCAGAGCTACCGCGACCTGTACGCGTTGAAAGTGAACACCCCATACAATTACGGCGCGCCGCGCACCATCCGCTTGGGCGCACGCCTCGACTTCTGATCCATATGGAAAGGCCTGAAATCATGAACAACCTACGCCTCACCTCCCTTACGCTCGCCCTATCGGCCGCCGCTGTGCTCAGTGCACGCGAGGTGCCCGGTGCCGGACCCCGCCAGGGGGATGGCGGCGAAGTGCGCGCTTCGGCCTGCGCACCCGCCACGGCACATGCCGAATTGGACCTGAACAACGTGCGTGCCCGTGTGGAAACCGGTGGCAACATGTGGGAAAACAGGGAAGGCAGCGCCGGACCAGCCTACGAGGTGCCGAAAACCGACAACAACACGGGGCCCAATGCGCTCTTCGCCGGCGCGCTTTGGATGGGTGGCGAATCACCCGACCAAAAGCTGAAGCTCGCGGCCGTGCGCTTCCGCCAGGTTGGCAATGACTATTGGCCAGGGCCACTGACCAAATACGACCCGGTAACAGGCACCGGCGATGCCTCGATCGATGGGGCTGTCTGCAACCAGTACGACCGCATGTGGAAGACCTGGCGGAAGGATGCCCAGCGGCAGGACGCCTACTTCCGTTGCATCGCCGATCCCCTCTGCGACCCCGCCATTGAATTCACCGGCTACACCGTGCCCGGCTATTTCTACGAATGGCCCGCACATGGCGACGTTTCCAAGGGACAGGACTACAACTTGGCGCCGTTCCATGATACCGACGGCGATGGCGAGTACAACCCCGACCAAGGGGACTATCCCGGCTACGACCTGCAGGGCGTGATCGATTGCAAGGCCAAGCGACGCGAGGATGCCATTCCATTGTTCGGCGACCAGAACATCTGGTGGGTGTTCAACGACAAGGGCAACACGCACACCGAAAGCGGTGGCGACCCCATAGGCATGGAAATCCGTGCCCAGGCCTTCGCCTTCAGCACCAACGACGAGATCAACAACATGACCTTCTACAACTATGTGTTGATCAACCAAGGCACCCAAATCCTGACAAAAACCTACTTCGGCCAATGGGTTGATGTGGACCTGGGCGGTGCCGATGACGACTACGTGGGTTGCGACGTGGAACGCGGCCTGGGCTATGGCTACAACGGCGATGCCGTTGACGAGGGTGCCAATGGCCACCCGGGATACGGTGGGCCCATTCCGCCGCCACCAGCAGTGGGTGTGGACTTCTTCGAAGGACCCTACCAGGATTATGACGGCATGGACAACCCGCTGACCACGAACTGCCAGGATGCCCGGGATTCCTTGGGCATCCCGTACGGAGGCATCGGCATCGGCTATGGCGATGGTGTGGTGGACAACGAACGCTACGGCATGCGTGCTTTCGTTTACCATAACAACGCCAGCGGGGCGATCGGCGACCCGAGCACCGCAGGCCAGTACTATGGTTACCTGAAGGCCATCTGGGGGGATAACACGCCCATGACCTACGGCGGGAACGGGTACAACGTATCCGGCGGCGGCATCCGCTCCTATTACATGTTCCCGGGAAGCTCCGACCCGTACGGTTGGGGCACCGACTGCACGCCGCAACCGGTGTGGAACGAGGTTACCGCGGGCAATGCCCCCGGCGACCGCCGCTTTATCCAGAGCGCAGGCCCGTTCACCCTGGAACCGGGTGCATACAACAACATCACCGTGGGGGTGGTGTGGGCACGTGCCTCCGCCGGCGATGTGCAGGAGAGCGTGAAGCTCATGCGCAAGGCCGACGACAAGGCCCAGTCCCTGTTCGACAACTGCTTCCGCATCCTCAACGGACCTGATGCACCCGAGCTTACCATCCAAGAGCTGGACCGCGAACTGATCCTCTACATCACCAACCCGTTGGGCAGCAACAACTACAACGAGGAATACGAGGAGCTGGACGCCACCATCCCCGCCATGCGCGACAGCATGTTGTACCGCCAGGACACCGTGTACAACGACGCAGGCCAGCAGGTGATCGTACCTGTACCCAACGGTTCCGTGCAGGTGCCCAACAACCGCTACTACCGTTTCCAAGGGTACATGATCTACCAGGTGAAGGACGCCACGGTTTCCCCCGATGAACTGCGCAATACCAGCAAGGCACGCTTGGTGGCGCAGGTGGACATCCAGGACGGGGTAAGCAACATCATCAACTGGGTGGCCGATGCGGACCTGAACATGCCCGTGCCACAAATGATGGTGCATGGCAACGATACCGGGGTGGTGCATTCCTTCCGCATCCTGGAGGACAAGTTCTCCACGGGCGACCCGCGCCTGACCAACTTCAAGACCTACCATTTCATGGCCTTGGCGTACGGTTACAACCACTACCAGGAGTACGACCCGGTCACGCTTACCGGCCAGCCGTACCCCTTCCTGCCGGGCCGGAAGTCAACCACGGGCTCGATCCGTTCCTATGCCGGCATACCCCACAAGCCCAGTGTGGAGAACGGCGGTACCGTGGTGAACTCGCAGTACGGCGACGGTTTCGAGATCACCCGGATCGAGGGCCAGGGCAACGGCGGCAACCGCCTTTCGCTCACCCGTTCCACCCTGGACGCCATCGCCTCCTCGCCCAATGCGCGCGTGGAGCAGATCCGTTACCGCAGGGGCCAAGGGCCGGTGAACATCAAGGTGGTGGATCCCTTGAAGGTGCCCGAGGGCAATTTCGAACTGTGGATCCTGGACACCACCGACATCCCGGTGCCCACGCCCCCGCCAACGCCCAACAACACCTACACCCGCCTGCGCGATGCCAGCTGGATGCTGGTGCACCTGAGCGATTCACCGACCAGTGCCGACACCGTGCGCTCCAACCGCACCATCATGCTGCAGAACGAACAGCTGATCACCAAGTGGGGTATTTCGGTAACCATTACACAAACCGCGTACGAGGAAAACTATACCAAGTTCCTTGGCAGCGGCATGGAGACCAGCGGCCCGGCATGGTACGCAGGCATACCTGACCAAGAGGGGGAGCAGGTGGAGAACTGGATCCGGGCCGGTGTGGCCAAGGACGTTACCCTCCAGTATCCGGACTACACCGGGGTGGACCCGGAGCAGGCCTATGAAAAGGTGCTTGGTGGCACGTGGGCACCTTGGGCCCTGGTGGGCCGCGCCACGTTCCAGCCGGGGGCGGATGAGTTCTCGAACTCCCAAACGTCATCGGCCATTCGCAACATCCCGAGCATACAGGTGGTGTTCACCAGCGACAAGAGCAAGTGGAGCCGTTGCATTGTGGTGGAGGAATGCGAAACCCCTGCCAACACGGTGCCCACTGGCGTGAAGAAGTTGTACATGCGCCCGGTGCCCAGCGTCGACAAGAACGGCCTGAAGGCCACCGACCCCGGTGCCAACGTGGCGGAGGCCGATTCGGTGAGCTCCACCGGCATGAGCTGGTTCCCCGGCTACGCGGTGGACATGGAAACGGGCGAGCGCCTGAACGTGTTCTTTGGCGAGAACAGCTTCGCTGGTGGCGGCATTGGCCGCGATATGATCTGGAACCCCAGCGACGAGATGCTCAATACGCAGAACCAGCCCATGATGGGTGGTGGCCACTGGATCTATGTGGGCATGAACCTGCGTCGCACCATCAAACCGCCGCTGGCCAACAACCGCATGCCCCAGTACGATGCCTGCGCATTCGCCCGCGAGCGCATGGAAGGCGGCGTGTCCGGCAAGGTGTCCAACGTGTACGATGGCGTAGCATGGGTGGGCAGCAGCCTGCTGGTGACCGGCGCGAAGATGAAGACCCCGCAACAGGGCCTGGTACCCTCGGACATGGTACTGCGCATGAGCGTGAACAAGCCGTACACGATCTACACGCAGCCGTACCCCACCTACACGCCGGAGATCACCAACACCACGCGTAACCGCGGCCTGCCCCTGTACAGCTTCAGCACCTCCATCGGGGCAACGGTCACCAATGTTACCGAGGTGGGCAAGACCGAGCTCGACCTGATCGGGGTGGTGCCCAACCCGTACTACGCGTTCAGCGGCTACGAGACCACACGCTTGGATAACCGCGTGAAGTTCATCAACCTGCCACGCACGTGCACCATCAGCATCTACACGGTGAACGGCACTTTGGTGCGCCAGTACAAAAAGGACAATGAACTGACCTACCTGGATTGGGACCTGAAGAACAACTACAACGTGCCCATTTCGGGTGGCACGTACCTGTGCCACATCGATGCACCCGGCCTTGGCGAGCGCGTGATCAAGTGGTTCGGCGTGATGAGGCCCATTGATCTCCAGAATTTCTAAGCCGTCATATCCGGTACAATGTTGAACAACATGAGGATGAAGAATACAGGTGCCCGTATGATGGCGGGCTTGGGAATGGCCCTGCTTGCGGCCACGGCCATGGCAGGCAATCCCGACCGCGCCGGTGCGGCCGGGGCCACGCAACTGCTGGTGAACCCCTGGGCACGCAGCAACGGGTGGTCCCTGGCCAATACAGCCAGCCTGCAAGGGGCCGAGGGCATGTTCGGCAACGTGGCGGGCCTGGCGCATGTGAACAAGACCGAATTGCTGTTCACCACCACCCGTTGGCTGGAGGGCAGCGGCGTTAAGGTGAACTCGGTGGGCTTTGGCCAAAAGCTCGGCGAGAGCGGGGTGCTCGGCGTAACGGCCACCACCTTTGGTTTTGGCGAGTTGCCGGTAACCACCATCGACCAGCCCGAGGGAGGCTTGGGCACCTTCAGCCCAACGCAGGCCAACATCGGCCTGGCCTATTCCAAGACCTTCTCCAACAGCATCTATGGCGGCCTATTGGTGCGCGTGGTGTCAGAATCCATCGCCAACGTGCGCACCTCGGGGGTTTGCTTCGATGCCGGCATCCAGTACGTTACCGGCCCGAGCGACAACATCCACTTCGGCATCGCGCTGAAGAATGTGGGGCCCGCCATGCGCTTTTCCGGCGATGGCATGGCCGTGCAAGGCCTGTTGATCTCCGGTGACCATACCCTCACCTTGGAGCAGCGCTCGGCCGAGTTCGAGCTGCCCTCCATGATGAACATCGGCGCCGCCTACGACATCAACATCAATGAACTGCATCGCGTTACCGTGGCCGGCACCTTCGTATCCAACTCCTTCACCAAGGACCAGTTTGCCTTGGGCGCGGAATACGCTTTCAAGAAAATGATCCACGTGCGGGGTGGCTACCTGTATGAGAAGGACGTGACCAGCAGCGCAAAGCGCGAAACGGTGTTCACCGGCCCCAGCGCCGGCATCAGCGTCGATTTCCCCTTCGGGGATGAGAAAAAGAGCGCCCTGGCCATCGATTACGGCTACCGGGCCACCAACCCCTTCAACGGGGTGCACAGCATCGGGGTGCGCTTGAGCCTCTGATCAACCAGATGTATATCTTTGGGAAGGGCCCGGAAGGGTCCTTTCCCTATTCCATCCAGACCGTACAAAGGCCCGAGTGGGCAAATACCATGAGCACCACGGCATACTATACCGAGGAAGGCTTCCGCAAGCTGCAAGAGGAACTACACCGCCTGCGCACCGTGGAACGCCCGCACATCAGCCAACAGATCGCCGAGGCGCGCGACAAGGGCGACCTCAGCGAAAATGCGGAATACCACGCCGCCAAAGAAGACCAAGGCCTGCTAGAGGCCCGCATCGCCAAACTGGAGGAAGTGGTGGCCAACGCAAGGGTGATCGACCCGGAAAAAGTGGACAATGACAAGGTGTACATCCACAGCACCGTGAAGGTGAAGCCAGGCAACGGACCGGCGCGATCCTTCACCTTGGTGGCCGAAAGCGAGGCCGACATCAAGACCGGAAAGATCAGCGTGTCCTCGCCCATCGGGCAGGGCCTGCTGGGCAAGCAGGTCGGCGAGGTGGCCGAGGTTACCACCCCCGGCGGCATCATGCGTTTCGAGGTATTGGACATCTCGCGCTGATGGCCAGCATCTTCACACGCATCATCAACGGCGAGATCCCCTGCCACAAATTGGCCGAGGACGAGCGTTACCTCGCCTTCCTGGACATTAACCCCGTGCGCAAGGGTCACGCCCTGGTGATCCCCAAGCGGGAAGTGGACAAGTTCTTCGACCTGCCCGACGAGCTGTTGGCGGGCATCATGCCCTTTGCCAAGCGCGTGGCGGACAAGATCGCCAAGGTGGTGCCCTGCAACCGTATCGGGGTAAGCGTGGTGGGGCTGGAGGTGCCGCATGCCCATGTGCACCTGATCCCGATCGACGGCATCTACGACATGGACTTCTCGCGCCCCAAGGTGAAGATGTCCAATGAGGAATTCGCGGCGCTGGCCGCGCAGATCCGTGAAGCCTGAGTTCAGGTCTTTACGCGGCCGGGGTTGTTCCGCACGAAATCGCTCCAATCTCCCTTGCGCCCCCCGCTCCTGGGCGCACTGCGCGCCACCGCGCTGCCCGAGCTGAAATGGTGGCACAGCGCCACCGCCAATGCATCGGTGGCATCGGTGCTGCGCGGCAATTGTTGCCCTGCGAATATGCTGCCCAGCATGGCGGCCACCTGCTCCTTGGTGGCATCGCCACGCCCCGTGATGCTTTGCTTCACCCGCCGCGGCGCGTACTCCACAACGGGAATGTCGCGGTGCAACGCCGCTGCTATGGCAACACCTTGCGCGCGGCCGAGCTTCAACATGCTCTGCACGTTCTTGCCAAAGAATTGCGCCTCGATCGCTAGCTCATCCGGCAGGTGTTTTTCGATCACCTTCAGCACCGCGCGGAAAATGGCACGTAGCCGCACGGCATGGTCGTCGCCGGGCGTGAAACGCACCGCATCGGCATCCAGCAACACCAACTTGCTGCCCTGGGCCAGCACCACGCCGTAGCCCATTACCGTGGTGCCCGGATCGATCCCCAGGATGATCCGTTCACCGGCGGGGCCGCCCCGCCTATTTTTGGACGCTTCGGTGGAAATGGGGTTCATGGCATGAAATACAGGGTGTTGCGGCTTGTGCAATGGCTGGTGCTGCCCGTTGCGGCCGTGGTGCTGTACCGGCATCTTGCCGTGGGCGAAGGTAGCGCCATGGCGGCGCAGCTGCATGCGGCAACCAGCAGCATGCCCAGTTGGTTCTGGCCGGCCATGTTACTGCTCACCCTGGCCAACTGGGGCATGGAGGCCGTGAAATGGCGGCAGTTGGTGGCAGCCGTTGAGCCCATGCGGTTCCGCAGGGCCTTCGCGGCCACGCTGGCCGGCACCTCGGTGGGGTTGGTAACGCCCAACCGCACCGGCGAATTCCTGGGCCGTGTGTTCTTCATTTCCCCGGGCAACCGCCTCAAGGGAGCTTGTGCCACCGCCATGGGCAGCATGGCCCAGCTGATCACCACGCTGCTGGCCGGCATGGCCGCCTTGGCCACCGGCCTGTTCCTTCCCGCGCCTGGCGATGGAAGGGCATACCTGGGGGGCCTGGGCCTGGCGGCCTTGGTCGTTGCGGCAGCCCTGCTCGGCCTTTACGTGAGGCCATCGCTGCTGCAGCGGCTGGTCCGGTCCGTGCCCCTGCTGCATCGTTTGTCGGCCGCTGTGCAGGTAATGGATGGATATTCGCGGGCCCAACGTTGCAGCGTGCTGGGGCTGAGCATGGTGCGTTACGCCATTTTCTGCCTGCAGTACCTGCTTTGCCTGTCGGTGTTCACCGGGTTGGGCTGGCAGGCGGGCCTGCCCGTGGTGCCGGTGATCTATTTGGTCAGCACCCTGGTGCCCACCATGCTGCTGAGCGAACTGGGGGTGCGGGGTTCGGTGGCCGTGGCGCTGCTGGCGCCGTTGGGCATGGCACCGGTGCTGGTGTTGCTGGCCTCGTTCGCGGTGTGGGCCATGAACCTGGCCTTGCCGGCCGCTGCGGGGGCGGTGGTGCTGGCCGCCGCACGCTTACGGGCACGCCCATGAGCCCGCTGCTGATCCTCGCTTCAATCGCCTTTGGGCTGACCCTGGTGTTTGCGTTCGTGCTGGGCCATTGGCATGAAGCATTGGAGCAAGCTTGGCCCAGGAAACCGGAAGATCTCCCAAGAGGGCTTTTTCCGCTGGTGACGCTGATCGTGCCCGTGCGCAATGGCGCGGCCACCATAGTGCCGTTGCTGCAGGACCTGTATGCCCAGCAATGGCCCAAGGAGCGCATGCAGGTGCTGGTGATGGACGACGGCAGCACGGACGGCACCGCGGACCTGGTGAAGGGGTTGGCGGCGACTTGGCCCGGTCTTGAGCTCGTGAAGGTGAAAGGTGCCGGCAAGAAAGCGGCCATAGCGGAGGGTGTGGCGGCTGCGCAGGGTGAATGGGTACTGCTCACCGATGCCGATGCACGTTGTGGGCCTGGAAGGCTGGCCGAGGTGGCCGGGGCGATGGAGAACAGCGGGGCGGACCTGCTGCTGTTGCCGGTGGCCACGCTGGGCGCGGGCCTTGTGCAGCGGGTGCAGGTGGAGGAGCAACTGGCCTTGCAGGCCGTGATGGCGGGCAGTGCCCTGCGCGGGCGGCCGGTATTGGCCAACGGCGCGAACCTCGCTTTCCGCAAAGCATCCTTTCTGGCGGTGGGCGGCTACCTGCATGACCCTTGGGCCAGTGGCGACGATATTTTCCTGCTGCGCCGCATGGAAAAGGCAGGAATGCGCATTGTTTGCCATCTGGCCCCAGCGGCCTTGGTGGCGGTGCAGGCCGAGGCGCAATGGCGGACAGCTTGGCGCCAGCGATTGCGCTGGGCGGGAAAAATGCGCGGTGCCATGGGCATGGGCACCTTGGCCGCGCTGTGCGCCATTGCCCTTCCTTGGTACCTGGCGGTGGCCACATCAAGCATCACCGTGGCCGGCCTTATGCGCCAGCGCCCTTTGGTGGTGCTCCTTTTTCTTGCGGGGGCCTGGTTGCTCTGGCTCTTGCCGGTGCTGCGCCTGGTGAAATGGATGCGTACCTTCCAACGCGCCGCGCTGGGCGATGAGGGGCTGCGCGGGAATGCGCTCTCCGCAACGGTTTCGCTGCTGCTTTTTTCCTGCTACGCGCCGCTTGTCGCGATTTGCTCGCTGGTGGTGCGCCCGCGCTGGAAGGGCAGAAGGACCTGAACCGCGGTCAGAAGGGCAGGTCGTCCTCGCTTTCCAGCGGCATATCCGCCGTGCTGGGCGGGGGAATGGAGGCGGCGCCAGAAGGGTAGGGCGGTGCTTGCCTCGCGCCGCTGGCCTGGTTGGTGCCGCCAGCCTTCTCGATCCGGTCGCCCTTCAGGCTCAGGAAGTGTTTCGTTACCCCGTCGCGGCCGGTCCACTCGCGGCCGTTCACGTAGCAGGTCACGCTTACCTCATCGCCGGGCGCAAAAGCGTCCAAAAGGGCCGCCTTGTCCTGGGTGAATTCCACCGGGATGTGCTGCGGGTACTGCCCGCCGGATTCGGTCACCACCAATTCACGCTTGCTGAATTTCTCGCTGATATGCTGGGTTGTGCCCACCAGTTTCACCGTTCCGTTGATCGTCACTTGTGCCATGTCTGCAATGCCGCCATGCGGCTCTTGTTATCGTTCGTTGTAGGCCAGCAGGGTTTTCCACGCTTCCTCGCGCCGGCCCTCGGCGAGTAGTTGCTTGGCCCGCGTATGCAGTGCCACCTCCAGTCCCGCCGGGTCGTCCTCCAATTGGATGAAAAGGTCGGACAGTTCAGTGAGCTTGTATTCGTTCACCGCCGTTTCATCCGGTACCAGCTGCGCACTGCCCAGTTTGCCCAGGTCGTTGCCGGTAAGCACCGTGCTGTGCCGCACGCGGTGCGGCAGGGCATCCACTCCCACGCCGTAGTGCTGGTTGGGTTGCACCAGTTCGAACAACGCGTCGCCGTGGGCACGGCAGTAGAAGGCACCGCCCATGCGCCCCACCAGGTCAATGCGGCGCTGGTCGATCTTGCCGTCGGCGCCGAGCACCGCTTCATCGATGTGCGCCAGCAACACCTCGCACACCACCAGGTTGCCGGCAGCACCGCCATTCCCGGTCTCGATCACCTGCTTCACCACGCATTCAAATTGTACGGGGCTTTCCTTCACCCGCAAGGGGCGCACTTTTTCCGAGGCCAGCGGGGTGAGGCCCGCTTTGGTGAACTCATCCACGCCTGCTGGAAATTCACCGCTGGCCACCGACACCTGCTGCACCATGGCATAAGTGACCACGTTGATCACCACCTCGGGCACTGCCTTCACGTTGTGGAAGGTGTGCTTGGTGGTGTTGTCGCGGCCGCGCCGGGCCGGGCTGAACACCACCATGGGCGGGTTGGCACCAAAGGCATTGAAGAAGCTGAAGGGGCTGAGGTTCGGCCTTCCTTCGGCATCCACGGTACTGGCCAATGCAATGGGCCGGGGACCGATCGCACCGGTAAGGTAACCGTGCATTTCGGGAACACTGAGCTGTGCGGGATCGGCGCGCTTCATGCCTGGGAAATGGCCCGCGAAGGTAAGCCGCCCGCACGGGTTATCTTTGCCGCCTTGCCGGAACGGACGCCCGGCCAGCAAGTGCAAACGGACGTGGCGGAATTGGTAGACGCGCTGGTCTTAGGAGCCAGTACCGCAAGGTGTGGGGGTTCGACTCCCCCCGTCCGTACGAAAATACCCGGCATACCAGCAAGCCATGAATATTGAACGTGAAGAAACAGGCGCACTCACCGCCACACTCAAACTCAAGCTCGAACCGGCCGACTACGCCCCGGCCGTGGAAAAGGTGCTCAAAGAGCAGCGCAAAACCGCTTCGTGGCCAGGCTTCAGGCCCGGACAGGTGCCCATGAGCATCATCAAGAAACGCATCGGCAAAAGCGTGCTCGTGAATGAGATCGAGCGCCTGGTTGACGCCAACCTGCGTAGCTACATCGAAGAGAACAAGATGCGTGTGCTCGGCCAGCCGATGCCCAATCAGTTGGAGGACACCAACAATTGGGACCAGCCGGGTGAGTTCAAATTCGAGTACGAGGTGGGCATGGCGCCACAGATCGAAGTGGAAATGGACCCCAAGTTGGGCGTTGAGTACCTGGTGGTGAACGTGGATGATGAACTGGTGCAGAAGGAGATCGACGACATGCAGCGCCGTTACGGAAAGCTGCACGACGCCGAAAAGGCCGCTGCCGGCGATATGGTGCTGGGCGACCTGATCGAGCTCGCTGAGGATGGTGAGATCAAGCCCGGCGGGCTCATGAACCGCACCACCATCACCTTGTCCGAAGTAGGCGCGGACGTGCAGGAACTCTTCATCGGCAAAGTGGTTGGCGATACCGTGAAGGTGGACCCCCACAAGATCAGCAAGGACCACGATGACCTGGCGCGCATGCTGGATACCGACCACGATGGCGTGCATGGCATCCAAGGCGAAATGCTGTTCCGCATCAGTGACATCAAGCGCATGGAACCCGTGGAGGTGGGTCCTGTTCTCTTCGAGCGCGTGTTCGGTCCCGATGCCGTTGCGGACGAGGCTGATTTCAGGGCCAAGGTGAAGCAGGGCATCGAGGAGATGTTCCGCAGCGACAGCGAGCGCCTGTACAAGCGCATGGTGCTGCGCGCCATGAAGGAAAAGGCCGAGATCGTCCTGCCAGATGAGTTCCTCAAGCGCTGGATCAGCGCCACCAGCGAAAACCCGGTCGCGCCCGAACAGGTGGAGGAAGGCTACGCCGATTATGCCAACGTGCTGCGTCGCCAATTGCTCGAGGACCGGATCGTGGAGAAATACGGGCTGGAGGCCAAAGGGGAGGAGATCAACGAATTTGCCAAGCGCCAACTGGCCGACCAATTCCAGCGTTACGGCATTCCCGTGCCCGAGGATGAGCGGCTGCAGGAAATGGCCGCCCGCATGCTCGGCGACCGTGAGCAGGTGATGAAGATGCGCGATGCCATCGTGGGGCACAAGCTCATGGCCCACTTCAAGGCCATGCTCAATCCCACTGAAAAACGCCTGCCGCTCGATGAGTTCGTAAACTTGGCCCGCACTTCCTGAGCGCATCCGGACACAGCAACACAGCAGCACATACCATGATCCCGCACGACGAATTCCGCAAGTACGCGGTGAAGCACCGCAACATTGCCAGCACCACGCTGGAGAGCTATGTCACGCAGTCCATAACGCCTTACATCATCGAGGAGCGCCAGCTCAACGTGGCCCAAATGGACGTGTTCAGCCGCTTGATGATGGACCGCATCATCTTCCTGGGCACCGCCATCAACGACCAAGTGGCCAACATCATACAGGCCCAACTGCTGTTCTTGGAAAGCGTGGACCCGAAGAAGGACATCCAGATCTACCTGAACAGCCCTGGTGGCGGGGTGTACGCTGGCCTGGGCATCTACGACACCATGCAGTACATCGTGCCCGATGTGGCCACCATTTGCACCGGCATGGCCGCCTCCATGGGAGCGGTGCTGCTGTGCGCCGGTGCCAAGGGCAAGCGAAGCGCACTGAAGCACGCCCGGGTCATGATCCACCAGCCCATGGGCGGCGCCGAGGGACAGGCCATCGACATGGAGATCACCGTGCGCGAGATCCTCAAGCTCAAAAAAGAGCTCTACGAGATCATCAGCACCCACAGCGGCCAACCCTACGACAGGGTGGAAAAGGACGGCGACCGCGACTATTGGATGACCGCCGCTGAGGCCAAGGAATATGGCATGATCGACGAACTGCTGGTGCGCAACCCCAAATAACCATATCCAGATCGTTTGAAGGGCCGTTCAATGGAGCGGCCTTTCTTGTTGGCCAAAGCAGGTTAAAACTGGCCGGGCCCCGAAGCACGACCTATCTTTGTGCCTAGGCGCCGATCGGTGCAATTCCCCCTCCCAACCATGGAAAAAAAAGAGGTCAAGTGCTCCTTCTGCGGGCGCGACAAGCAGGAGACCAACGTGCTGATCGCCGGTATCACTGGCCACATCTGCGATAACTGCATCGCCCAGGCACAGGCCATCATAGCCGAGGAACTCGGCCAGCGCGAGCGAACCGAGCTCGAAGGCAACCTGGTCCTGCAAAAACCATCCGAGATCAAGGCCTACCTCGATGAATACATCATCGGGCAGGACGAGGCGAAAAAGGTGCTGAGCGTGGCCGTGTACAACCACTACAAGCGGCTAATGCAAAAGGTGGTGGCCGCCGATGAGGTGGAGATCGAAAAGAGCAACATCATCCTGGTGGGCGAAACGGGCACCGGCAAAACGCTGTTGGCCAAGACCATCGCCCGCATGCTCAACGTGCCCTTCGCCATTGCCGATGCCACCGTGCTTACCGAGGCCGGCTACGTGGGCGAGGACGTGGAAAGCATCCTTAGCCGCCTGCTGCAGGCAGCCGATTACGATGTGGCCAAGGCCGAGCGCGGCATTGTGTTCATCGACGAGATCGACAAGATCAGCCGCAAAAGCGATAGCGCCAGCATCACGCGCGACGTGAGCGGCGAAGGCGTGCAGCAAGCCCTGCTGAAACTGCTGGAGGGCAGCGTGGTGAACGTGCCTCCCCAAGGCGGACGCAAGCACCCCGAGCAGAAATTGATCCAGGTGGACACCCGCAAGATCCTCTTCATCTGCGGCGGCGCTTTCGATGGCATCGACAAGATTATTGCCCGGCGCGTGCGCAGCGGCGCCATGGGCTACAGCGCCAGCAAGGCCGCCCGCATCAGCGACGAGAACCTGCTGCAGTACGTGGGCCCAACCGACCTGCGCGCATACGGACTGATCCCCGAGCTCATCGGCCGCTTCCCGGTGCTCACCTACCTGGACCCGCTCGACCGCGATAGCCTGCGGCGCATACTCACCGAACCGAAGAACGCACTGGTGAAACAGTACGTGAAGCTATTCGAAATGGACCGGGTGAAGCTCAGCTTCGATAAAAAGGTGCTCGACTTCATCGTGGAACGCGCCGCGGATTACAAGCTTGGGGCGCGCGGCCTGCGCAGCATTTGCGAGGCCATCATGACCGATGCCATGTACGAGGTGCCCAGCAGCAGCGAGCGGCCGGCCGAATTGCGCATCACGCTCAGCTATGCCCGCGAGAAATTCGACCGCTCGCGCATGAGCCAGCTCAAAGTGGCCTAAGGCCGGTGTGGCATTAGGGAATTTTGCCCAAGCGAACATGCCCGTGCCGCAAAGCACGGGGCTATCTTCGCGCAATACCCTAAAATACTGAACATGAAACGAATTTTCCTGCCCGTGGCCGCCCTTGGCCTCGCAATTTCCGCCATCGCCCAGGACCTGCCCCAAGCAAGCCCATATGCCGAAGTGGAGCAAGTGGTGGGCCTTACCAAGGTGGAGGTGGAATACTCCCGGCCCAGTGTGCGCGGCCGCCAGATCTTCGGCGACCTGTT
This sequence comes from Flavobacteriales bacterium, assembly GCA_044507815.1. Lineage (GTDB taxonomy): Bacteria > Bacteroidota > Bacteroidia > Flavobacteriales_F > PHOS-HE28 > PHOS-HE28. The sequence goes on from JBIQIX010000001.1 coordinate 406,129, forward strand.
GCCCTTTGACCAACCATGGCGCCTGGGCGCCAATTCAGCCACCACCATCGAAGTGGACGGCCCCGTGACCATTGAAGGTCAGAAATTGGAGAAGGGGAAGTATTCCATGTTCGCCATACCGCATAAGGATGCATGGGAGATCATCATCAACAAGGACCCCAAGGTGTGGGGCAACAGCCGCGACGAGAAGCAGGATGTGCTGCGTGTGAAGGCCAAGGTGGAACCCACTGAATTCACCGAAACCCTCAACATCTCGTTTGATGAAGTGAAGGACGACAAGGCGCGCATGGACATCCGCTGGGAAAAAAGCCGCGCCAGCCTATGGATCGATGCCAATGCCACCGAGCGCTCCATTGAGAACATCAAGAAGGCCATGGCCAAAACGGATATCTCTGCCGGTGCCTACGCCAGCAGTGCCCGTTTCGCCATTGAGCGCAACGTAATGACCAAGGAGGCCTTGGAATGGGCGGGCAAGGCCGCCAAGATGGACCCGAAGTACTACTTCCTGCACACCTTGGCGCTGGCCCAAGCGGCCAACGGCCAAAAGAAGGAAGCCATCGAAACCGCGAAGCGCAGCATGACGGCCGCCAAGGAGGCGGGCGACCTGGCCTATGTGAAGATGAATGAGGCCAAGATCAGTGAGTGGTCCAAATAATTCAGGAACAACCCCGCAAAAGCCCCCGACGCATAGCGCCGGGGGCTTTTTCTTTTCCCTGATCGCCCTGCCCGGGCACAAGAGATCCGCATAAGGGCGTTCCAGCCATTTGGTAGATAGTGGCCCATATACACGTATCCCGGGTACGTCACAATTTCCATGGGTTGCCCTGTTCAGGAACGAATGGCTCCCGAGGAAACACCCGTTGGATCACCTCCTTCCTTTCCGAACATCCACCCAATTTTCATCGGTGCAACGCCGATGGCTTGGCCCGGTACCGCGCGCAGCAAATTCACGGTCCCGGCGGATGTTACTACAGAAATGGTCCCGTGGCATTGCCACGAAGCCATCCCCGCGTATTGCCCCCGCAAGAAATTGTCCCATCCCGCTACGCGACAAGATGCCCCCCAAAAACAAACTCCCCCCAGCCCTGCAAGCAGGTACTGGGGGGAGTTCTTTCGGTGCGCTGAAGCTTACTTCACCGCCACGCGCTGTACGTTGTAGCTGCCGTTGTTGCCCACACGCACCGTGTAGATGCCTGCGGCCTGGCCGCTCAGGTCAAGCTTGGTGGTGGTGCCATTGAAGCTGCTGCTCTGCACGAGTTGGCCCAGGGGGTTGAACACTTCAACCGTGGTAAGGCCGCTCTTCGCCATGGTCACCTCGAATACCCCGTCGTTCGGGTTGGGGTACAGCGTTACACCTTGCAGGGCAGGGCTTTGCTGCACGCCAACGCCCAACAGGCTGGAGAGGCGCACGGCCCATGCGTTGCCGTTGCCCCAAATGTGGCGGCCATTACCTTGGCTATCGAAGGGAAGCCAGATCATGCTGGCATCACCTGGCTGAGGTACGGTCACATCGTCCAAAAGGGAAATGTTGCTGCCACCTTCTTGATACAGGTTTGCAGAAACATAATAAGCACCCGGCTGAAGGGTGATCGGTTCGAGGAAGGACAAACCGACTGTGCGAACGGTCATGTCCTCCGCTTCGATGATCCTGATCTCGGATGCCACCAATGGGTCGTCCAACGGGGAGTTGGCCGTTGCCAAGCTGGCCGTATCGAACACACTGGCCGTGAAATAGCTTCCCGGCTGGGTGCTGCCTGACAGGTAAACCTCAATGCCCGTGAACGTGGTGGGCTGCGTAACGTGGTACAAGGTCAGCAGCCTTACATCCATGGTGTTGCCGGTGAAAGAGTTGGTTCCGGTGGCGGCCAGGACCAGGTCATCATCAGGGATAACATCAATGCCATCGATGGAGTAGAGATCGGTGGTCGTTTCAATGTAACGTACCGCGCTGTTGTTGTTCGGGTTCAGGTCGCTGGCGATGTCATCGCTGGTCAACGTGAACGAGCAAGTGTAATGGCCTAGTTCCATCGGTGAGGGAATCGTCATTGCCTCGCTAACCTGCACGGTATCGCTGCTGGCAATTGAACCTACGCTGATTGATTTGCTGGCCACTTCAACGTCGTTGGCATCACGGAGTGAAATGTTGAGCACAACGTTGGTCTGGGGCGCAGCGCCATTGTTGATCACGCCACCGCCGACTTCCACTGAAGTGCCCAATTGGGCCTGCGGCACCCTGTGGTATTCATAGCCCTCACCAAATTGGGAAAGGAAGCCATAATCAAGCTTGATCTCATGCTCCGGCAAGGTCACGATTGCCACATCATCGATCATCCAAGCATAATCAGCCGTGGGGCTTTCGTAACGGAAGCGGATGTACGCCGTTTCCACACCGCCCAGTTGGTTCGAGACGTTCAGGCTGTACAGTTGGGGATTTGGCGTCGAGGTATTCGCTGCCAAGCCCTGGTTGATCTCGATGGGAGTCCATTGCGTGTTGTTCGTGCTTAGTTCCACGTAGTAGGTGCCATTCAGGGCACGCGTGAATTGTTCGAATTGCAGGGCAATACCGGTGTAACCTGAAAGGTCGATCGGGTTGGTGGTTGCCATCCAGGCATTGTCGCCATTGAGGTTAAGCACGTTCGAGTCGTACAGTGCAAAACCATTCGATGCCGTGGTGGAGGCGATCGGCGGAATGTTGTACGGAGGGCCGCCCGGAGGATTGGTGCCGATCACCCAGGACCCATTGGCGCCACCCACGGTGCCGAAAGTCCATTGGTTCGGGTCGGAAAAATCGCTGGACCAAACCACATCCCGATCATTGGAAACGGGTTGCGTGATCTGAGGTCGGGCGTTCAATTGGTTATCGCGCTGCTTCAATTGCAGCGTGCGGCCAGGGTTTTGGGCAAATGCCGGCGCGCTTAACGCGGCGGCCACCAACAGGGTAGGGTACAGTCGGTTCATTGATCGGTTGTTGTTTTCGGGTTTAGTGGCGCAAGATAGACGTAAGAAGTACGCCTTTCGGGTGCCTGTGTTGAACTGTGCTTATGGAAACAAAGCTTATGAACTTTGGTTCATAGGGACCGGGGGGATGATCCGGAAGCAGAAACCCCCACCGTTCCATTGCGGCACGGTGGGGGTTTGCCTTGGAGAGAATGCTTATTGCACGGCCACGCGCTGCACGCTATGGTTGCCGTTGTTGCCGATGCGCACGGTGTACACGCCAGCGCCCATGCCACTGAGGTCGAGCGAGGTGCTGGTGCCGTTGAAGCTGCTGGTTTGCACCAGTTGGCCCAGCGGGTTGAACACTTCAACGGTGCTGCTGCCGCCAACGGGCATTTGCACGGTGAATTTGCCGTCGTTCGGGTTCGGGCTGAGGATTACACCTTGCAGGCCGGGGTTCTTTTGCACGGCCACGTTCAGCAGGCTGCTCAGGCGCACCGCCCAAGCGTTGCCATTGCCCCACACGCGGCGGCCCGCGCCTTGGTTGTCCACAGGCAGCCAGATCATGCTGGCCATGCCGGGCTGGGGCACCGTGAGGTCATCCAGGATGCGCAGGTTTGCCCCGCCCTCCTGGTACAGGTTGGCAGAAACAAAGTAGCCGCCGGGCTGCAGGGTGATGGGGGCGGTGAAGGACACGGCCGTGGTGCGCACAGCGATATCGGCTGCATCGATCACGCGGAAGTCCGATTCCACCAAGGGATTTTCAAGCATGGTGTTCAGGTCGGAGAGCACGCTGGCGGTATCGTACACGGCACCAATGAAGTAGCTGCCGGGTGATGTGCTGGAGGCTCCGGTAAGGTAGATCTCCACGCCGGTGAAGGTTTCCTGCTCCTTCACCTCAAAATAGGTCATCAGGCGAACGTCAATGGTGTTGGCGGTCCATGCGTCAGTTCCTCCTGAACCGAGGAAAAGATCAGCGCTCGGGATCACGCCAATGCCGTCCAGTGCGAACATGTCGCTGGTGATCGCTATGTACCGTACCGCGGTGTTGTTCTCCTGGTCGGCATCTTGGTCGATGTCGTCGCTGGTCATGGAGAAATGGCAGGTATAACGCCCCAGCTCCATGGGGGAGGGCACGTTCATCACCAGGTCAGCGAATGCAGTGTCGCCGCTCTCGATGGTGCCCAGGTTGGTGGTGGCCGACGCCACTTCCACATCATTCTCATCGCGCAGCGAGGCGAGGAAGGTTACGTTGTGCTGGGTGTTCAGGCCGTAGTTGATAATGGCCCCGCCCACTTCCACGTTGTCCAGCATTTGGTTCTGGGGCACGCGGTGGTACTCAAACCCACCTCCGTACTGCGACAGGTAGCCGTAGTCCATGATCAGCTCGTACGGTGGCACGGCATTGAGGGTGATATCATCGATCTGCCAGTGGTAGTGCGAAACACCGCCGGTGCCATCGTGGCGGAAACGGAAGCGTACGTTGGCGGGGTTGGCACTGATGGCGTTGGTGATCACGGCAGCGAACTGGCGCGTGCCGGAATCGGTGTTGCCGGACACGCCTTCATCCAGGCCGATGGAGTACTGGGCCGGCCAGGTGGTGCCGCCATCGGTGCTGATGTCCAGGATATGGCTTACCACGTTGGCAGCGCAGCAGAAGCGGAACTTGTGGAAGAAACGGATCTCCACGTCGGGGGTCGCGCTCAAGTCGAGCACGGGTGACACGAGCGAGCCGACCAGGTCAACGGGGCTTCCCACGATCACGGGCGGGTCGACGTTCCAGTTCGTATTGGCGGAGTCGGAATTGAAGATCATCCAGCCGTCCGCGGCTGTGGGTGATTCAATGGCTTGATCCGGGTCGCTGTAGGCGCCCACGGGCCCGCTGTGGGTATAGCGCCATACATTGCCGTTCGGGCCGTTCAGGGTCCAAGCGCCCACGCCGTTGTTGCCGGCCAGGCCGTTGGAGAAGTCCTCCTCGAAGATCACATCGCGCTGGGCATTGGCCGCTACCCTGTTCTTTGCCGGGGCTATGGCGCTTTGCTTTTCCAGCTTGTACACATTGGCGGGCCCGTTGTGGGAGCCTGCCCGTTGGGCCTGCGCCCCCGAGGCAATAAGGCCCAGGGCCGCAGCTGCTGCGTAAAACTTATTCATGAATGGTTGGTTTGTGCCGTTACGGCAGTTGGATTGCCCCAAAGCTAACAGCCGTGCCACAATGCGGAGCACGTTGCTCGATGAACGGTCGGGTTAATTCGGCGAAAGGCTTGGATTCCTGCCCCAATGATCTGCCTAAAGCCGCTGTGGAGCGGAAGGCAGGAGCTGCTGAAGCGACCAGGCCAGCACCACGGTAATGGCCGGGGCGATCAGGTTGTACCACAGGAAGGCCACTTCGATGTGCGAGAAGTGCAACAGCAGTATGGTGGCCTGCGCCACCAACGCGGCCACGAAAACGGCCGTGCCCTGCACCCGTTTCAGGAAGAAGGCCACCAGGAAGATGCCGAGGATGGTGCCATAGAATAGGGAACCAAGGATGTTCACCGCCTGGATCAGGTTCTCGAACAGGGAGAAAATGGCCGCAAAGCATAAGGCCAGCACACCAAAGAACACCGTGGCCCATTTGCCGGCGGCCACCTGCCGCGTGGCCACGGTACCGGCGGGCAGTACGTCCACTACGCTGGTGGTGGCCAGGGCACTGAGCTCGGCGCTGGTGCTGCTCATGCCGGCGCTGAAGATCATGGCCAGCAAAAGACCGATCACCCCGATCGGCAAATGGTCCATGATGAAGGAGATGAAGATGTAATCCTTGTCGTTGGCCTCGCGTTCCGGTGCGTTCTGCCTGATCAGTGCGGTAGCGCCGGCGCGCAGTTCGGCATCGGCCTTCAACCCATCCCGCAGGGCCTGTCCGGCCTTGGCCTGCGCGACCTGGTCGCCCTGCCGGCGGGCCTGTGTCCATTGCAGCGCTTGCCCATGCAGCAGGCCGTTGTTTTCCCGCTGTTCCTGTTCGAGCTGGTGCAGGTGCGGCTTGGCGGGGCCCTCTTCCAGCGCGGCCAAGTTGCTTGCATTCCAATGGATCGGTGTTCCGGCAAAAAGGTAGAAGATGAATACCAGCACGCCGGTGAGCAGGATGAAGAACTGCATGGGGATCTTCAGCGCGGCGTTCATCCATAGCCCCATGCGGGCCTGCTTCACGCTTTGCCCGCCGAGGTAGCGCTGCACTTGGCTTTGGTCGGTGCCGAAATAGGAGAGCTGCAGGAAGAAGCCGCCGATCAGACCGCTCCATAAGGTGTATTTGTCGCTGGGGTCGAAGGAGAAGTCCACCACTTGCAGTTTGCCCAAGGTACCGGCCAAGGCCAAGCTTTCGCCAAAGCCCATGTACGGGCTTATGTAATGCACCACCAGGGCAAAGGCGAGGAACATGCCGGCGAACATCACCGCCATTTGCTGTTTGTGGGTAACGCCCACGGCCCGGGCACCGCCGCTGGTGGTGTAGATGATCACCAGCACGCCGATGAACAGGCAGGTCCAGGCCAACGGCCAGCCCAGCACCTTGCTGAGGATGATGCTGGGTGCATAGATGGTGATGCCGGCGGCCATGCTGCGCTGCACCAGGAAAAGGCCCGCGGTGAGCAACCGTGCGCGCTGGTCGAACCGCTTGCCGATGAACTCGTACGCGGTGAACACCTTCCATTTGTAGTAAAGTGGAATGAACACCAGGTTGATGACCACCATGGCCAGCGGCAGGCCGAAATAGAATTGCACGAAGCCCATGCCATCGGCGAAGCCTTGGCCGGGTGTGCTGAGGAAGGTGATGGCGCTGGCCTGGGTGGCCATAACGCTCAGCCCGACCCCCCACCAGCGGGCATCGTCGCCACCCCGCAAATAGCCTTCGGCCGTGTTGGTGCGCCGCGTTTTCCATACGCCATAGGCCTCGATGAAACCGAGCGTGCCGAGCAGGATAAGCCAGTCCAAGAGGTGCATGCGGTGTACGGTGTCCGGAGCTTGACGATCGGGGCTGCTAGGGTTTGGAGACCAGGTTGGCCAAGAGCCGGTAGGCCCCCGGAACGCCGGCCGGCAGTTGCCTGAAGAAGCTGATACCGGTGTAGATGAACCGGCCTTGGCCGTATTTGCAGGTGATCAGCGCACCGTCCAGCGGTTCCTCTCCGGGATCGTGCCATGCGATGAGCGCCGTGTAATGCGGGTCACGTTCCCCTGCGAAGTAGAGCCCCCGCTCCTGCACCCAACCCTCGAAGTCCTTTGCGGTGATCTTGTTGGGCAGGTTCAGCAGCGGGTGGTCCGGATGCAGAAATGCAGGCTCGGCCTCCTCCACGGTCACGCGTCCGCGCGATAGCTTGAACGGGTACGGCCCGATCAGGCTGTCCGGCAGTACCATGTCCGTGCTTTGGGTGATGTACTGCACCAGCATGGTGCCCCCGTTGTGCACGTACTGCATCAGCAAGGGGTTGAGCGGTTTCAGGGCGTGCACGGTGTTGTAGGCACGCACACCCACCACAATGGCATCGTAGGGCCGCAGGTCCTGTGCGGTGGCCGTGGCCGGGTCGATCAGGTCCACTTGCAGCCCCAGCATTTCCAGTGCCGTGGGCACTTCATCGCCAGCGCCCATGATGTAGCCCACCCTTTTGGCGTTGACCTTGGCATCCAAGGGTTCCACGCGGAAGCTGGCCCGGGTGTACCACGAACGTTGCGGGATGTGCTCGTAGTGCACGGTGCGCCGGGTCAGCCCGGCGGGTCCTGCGTGGTCCGTGTTGGCCCGCAGGTAGGGTGAATTGCTGCCCGCGCCTTCCTCCGCAAGCACCTTCAACGGATGCAGGGCCGTTCCGCCGTTCTTCAGCGGGCCGAAATCGGTTTCCTGGGGCATCACTTGCCAGCCGCCCATCAACTCGGCACGCACCTGAAGGTGCAACAGGTCGGTGTAGGGTTCCGCCACCAGCAGGGTGCTGGCGGTATCGGCATCCTTTACCAGGAGCAGCCCAGGGCGGCAGCTGAGCGATACCGGCGGTACCACTTCGCAATACTGCACCACGTCGCCTTTCACGCGGTCCACGGTGCGGTAGATCACCGGTGCGCTGCCGCTTACTTCCGTTCCGCCGGGAAAGCGCAGTGTCCATGGTACTTGCAATTGGGTGGGGGCCACCGCCAGCCCGATCTGTGCGGGGTCCTCAATGTCGAACATGTTGCCGTGCGGCCTGGCCAGCCAGAATGGCTCGTCCGGGTTCAACGGTGCACGCAGGGCCATGGATGTTTTCACTTCCTTGTTGCGTGGCAGCGGGGCAAGGGTGTTTCCTTGCTTCAGTTGCACGGGCACATCGCTGCGGCACAGCACAGAAAGCGCAACCCGCAGGCTGTCGCCGGTAACCACCTGTGGTGCGGGGGCCAACGCTTCCACCACGGTGCCCGAAACGTCGAGCAGCAATTGGTGTACGATGTCCAGCGCATGATTTTTCCATGCTGTGGCGGGGAGCGTGCCGAGCTTGGCCGCCACTCCTTCCAAGGCGGCGGTGCTTTTCCAGGGCTGGCGGGCATCGTAGCCCTTCAGCATGGCATCCACGGCCTTGGCCACTGCCGGTCCGCCCGGCAATCGCTTCCATGTGAGGTCCAGGCCGCCGAGGAAATCTTTTCCGGCAGGGCGTTCGCCTTTCACGAACCGCAGGTATTCCAGTTGTTCGCCCCGTGTTTCCGGCGCACCGAAGCCTTGGCTTTTGTGCATGCTTCGGCTTTTGCCGGCCAGTTCGGTGTAGCTCAGCCCCAACAGCGGGTCGTAGCCGCCCACATCCACGCTGTACCATTCGGGGTCGTTCGCGGCAAGCTTGGGCAGGTCCTTGTTCCACCAGGTGCTGCCGTTGAAGAAAAGGCGCTTGGGCTGCCACGGTTGCAGGCCCTGTTGCAGCTGCTCGGGGAACGCCGCGGGGTCGCCGGCCAGGTCGAAGGCCTCGGCGGCCAGCAATGCGCTGGCTTCGTGGTGGCCATGGCCGGCGGTGCGGTCGGGGGGGAAGCGCGTGATCACTACATCGGGCCTGAAGTTGCGGATCACGCGCACCACGTCGGCCAGTATGGCGTCGTGGCCCCACTTGGCGAAACTTTCGGCAGCGTTCTTGCTGAAGCCGAAATCGCTTGCGCGGGTGAAGAATTGTTCGCCTCCGTCAATGCGCCGTGCGGCCATCAGCTCCTCGGTGCGGATGATGCCCAGCGCATCGCCCAGCTCGGGCCCGATCAGGTTCTGCCCGCCATCGCCGCGGGTAAGGCTGAGGTAGCCGGTACGGGTTTTGCGTCCGTTGGCCAACCAGGCGATCAGTTTGGTGTTCTCGTCATCGGGGTGCGCCGCCACGTATAGCACCGTGCCCACCACTTGCAGCTTCTGCATTTGGTGCAGTATGCGTGCCGCATCGGGCGGTGCGGCGCGCTCTTGGGCGTGAACGGGCAGGGGAAGGTGCGTGGTGGCGGCGAGCAGCGCGCAGCACAAGGCGGCAGCAGGGCCCGGCGGGCGGATCAACATGGCGCCGAAGGTAGCCCAAGGCTACTTTTGCGGCCTCCGGAGCACCTGTGGCCCGTGCATAACAGGCCCAACGTTCCATCCCCGCTTACATGCGCCTTTGGTGCGTCAAGCGTTAAGTTGGTACCTCAATGTTCCGCTCCCGGCATATCCTATGGTATAGGGGACTAGGGGTAGTCCTTGCCGGGGGGTGCATGGCCCTGGGTTTTGGGGTTATATCAAAAGGGCCCATCGCCATGGAACAGGGAGGGAAAGGTGCTGTCCTCAGCACCGTCCGATCAGGGCCGCCCCTTTCCGGGGCGGCCCTTTCGGATCCCTCGCAGATCGTTGGGGCCACCAACGGCCACCGCAGCTCCAACCCGGCGCAAAGCCTCGAATTCCACTATGGCCCTGAAGGGTTCGCCGTTGCGGCCCACGCCGCCGAAGGTTCCCCGCGGGCCACTTTCACCTTGCGGTCGGTAGACCGTGGTGCGGCACCCTTGCGGCTCATGTCCCCTCCGCAGGTACGCGAGGCCGAACGGATGCTGGAATACGACCACGGGGATTTCACCTTGCGGTATACGGCCTCGGCCCATGGCATGCGCCACGATGTGGTGGTGCACCGCGAGCCAGAGGGACACGGCCCGCTGGAGGCCAGGTTCGCCTTGGAGAGCGACCTGCTGGCCGTGCAACAGGACGCGGACGAGATCATGCTTTACGGGACGGACCCGGCCACCGGCCGGATGGACCCGTTGATCCGGTACAATGGATTGAAGGCCTGGGATGCCGATGGCGTGGTACTGGCCTCGCGCATGGAATTGAAGGACGGCGCCGTGGTGTTGTCCGTGGATGCCGGCCACGCCCGCTACCCGGTCACCATTGATCCCATGACCAGCTCGGCCAACCTTACGCTGGCAGGCACACAAGCCAATGAGCTGTTGGGCATGTCGGTGGCCACCGCCGGCGATGTGAACGGCGACGGCTACAGCGACCTGATCGTGGGCTCGCCCGGCTGGAACACGCCCGCACCGGGGGCGGGAAGGGTGCAGGTTTACCTGGGTTCGGCCACCGGTCTTTCCTCCACACCTGCATGGAGCTATGAAGGTTCCGCCGCAGGTGACAGCCTCGGCTTTAGCGTTTCCACCGCTGGCGATATGAATGCGGATGGGTTCAGCGACGTTATCGTTGGGGCGCCGGGTGCCAATGGCAAGGGCATGGCCTATGTCTTTTTGGGCAACGTGGCCGGCTTATCCGCAACGCCGTCCTTATCGTTGCAAGGTGATAACCAGTCGGGCAGCCGTTTCGGGCATTCGGTGGCCTTGTACGGTGAGTTGGGCATCACCGGTCGCAGTGCCGTGCTGGTGGGGGCGCCGCGCTTCAACGACGTTTCCGGCACGGCCCAGGGCAAGGTTTATTGCTACAAGCTTTCCCTTCCCACGCTCGTATGGTTCTATATCGGCACCGTTGTAGGGGGGCAAGTAGGCTTCAGCGTGGCAGGTCCTGGCGATATGGACGGGGATGGATTCCCGGAGGTGGCCGTAGGCTCACCTTTCAGGAATAAAGTACCTAGCACTGGGGTAGGGGCCGTGTTCGTGTTTAAGGGTGATGCCACAGCGCCGTCCTCCACCATGTGGTGGATGAAGGAAGGCACGGGAGCCAACGCCAACTTCGGGTACAGTGTAGCCGGAGCGGGTGATGTGGATGGAGATGGGCTGGCCGACCTGATCATCGGCGCGCCGGGCACCGCATCGGGCAAGGGCGCGGCACATCTGTACCGGGGCGATCCCACCAATGGCCTGGTGGCGTTCAAGTCGCTCAATGGCTCCAGTGTCGACCGCTTGGGGCACAGTGTGGCCCGTGCCGGCGATGTGAATGGCGACGGATATGCGGACTTCCTCGTGGGCCTTCCGGGATACAGCTCGGGGAAGGGACGGGTACAACTGTACCAGGGAAGCAGTGCCTTCGAATTCAATTCTACGCACCTGGCGCTGAACTTCAACGGCACGGTGGCCGCCGGCCGCTTGGGCACTGCTGTGGCCACCTGTGGCGATGTGGACGGTGATGGCATCAGCGATGTGGTGCTGGCGGCGCCGTGGCAGGACGGTGCTGGGAATGTGCGGGTGCACCATGGCGCCACCGGGCTGTTGCAGATCGAGGCGAATTGGAGCATAGAGGGTACAACGAGCTATGAGGAACAAGGCAACTGCGTGGCCAGCGCCGGCGATGTGAATGGCGATGGATATGCTGATGTGCTGGTCAGTAACCGGGTTGCGGGTGGCTCCCCGGGGGAAGTACGGTTATACCTCGGCGGCAGCGGGGGGCTTGGCGCGGCACCTGCCTGGGTGAAGGGAAGTGAAAACCCGGGTGACCGTTTCGGCGAATCGGTGGCCACCGCCGGTGATGTGAATGGTGATGGGTACAGCGATGTGCTCGTGGGGGCACCTGCGTATCGCCGGACCGGCGATCCTGTGGGAACATGGCGGGGGAAGGTGTACCTCTATCTGGGTTCACCATCCGGCCTGGCCGCTACGCCTGTTTGGACCATGGAAGGGGAAGCCGCCGAATCGCGCCTGGGTTGGAGCCTTTCCACCGCTGGCGATGTGAACGGCGACGGGTACAGTGATGTGATCATCGGTGCCTATACCTATGGCGGCCGTGGCAAAGCATACGTGTACCATGGCTCCCCTGCCGGTGTTCCCTTGCCCGCTACACCGGATTGGGCCACGTTGGGCAGTGCCGCGGTCGGCAGTTATGCGTCGTCCGTATCGCTTGCCGGTGATGTGAATGGCGATGGGTATGATGATGTGATCGTGGGCGACCCGTACTGGGAACCCGGTACAACAGAGCACAACTTGGGCGCGGCCTTCGTATTCCATGGTTCACCCACGGGCTTGTCGTCTACGCCCGACTGGGTCGGCTACGGCGCGGCGCACAATTATTTCTTCGGCAGCAGCGTGTCCTACGCCGGTGATGTGAACGGTGATGGCCATAGCGATGTGATCATCGGGGCGCCACAGGATAACCTGACCAACGGCAAGGCCTACGTGTACCACGGTTCGCCAAACACCGGCCTGGCCTCCACGCCGGCCACCGTACTCGCAGGGGTAAGTCCCGCACCCAATGAACAATTTGGAGGTTCGGTCAGTGCGGTGGGCGATGTGAACGGGGACGGGTTTGCCGATGTAGTGGTAGGGGCATCGAGAAGCTCGGTATCGTACCTGGACCAAGGCGCTGTTTTCCTCTATCTGGGCTCATCTGCCGGCATCAATTCCACGGCAGCGGTGTCCTTGGCGCCGATCAACCGCAGCAACGCCGGGTTCGGCAATGTAGTGGCAGGTGCTGGCGATGTGAATGGCGATGGTTACGGTGACCTGATAACCGCGGCACGCAATCCCACAACCACCACGGTCGGCGGTGGCGCCTACCTTTTCATGGGCAACAAAGGCCCTGGGTTGGCGCGGCCTGTTTACCAATACCGGCCGGACCTGGTGACACCGGTGCGCACAAGCAACGGCACCTTCAGCCCGGGATGCACCTGGGGCATTGGCCATCTGGCACGAAGCTCCATGGGGCGCAGCAAGCTGAAGCTGGCGTGGCAGCAGTATGGCCATGGTCCATCCGTGCCGTTCGTGATATTCGACAACCACAGTACGGCCTATACAGGCCAGGGATCCACCTGGACGGACAGCCAGCTGCAGGGGCAGTTGCTGAAAGCATCCTTGTCGGTGGCGGGGGACAATACCAGCCATCCCATGTGGCGCGTGAGGGTGAGGCACCATCCCGCATCCATGTTCGATGGCAGGCCATTCGACCGGTGGTTCGCCCAAGGCGTGCACGACATGCAGGTGCCCAGCCTGAAGGTTGACCTCGCCCAATGCGGGCCGCTGCCCGTTACGCTGGTCGATGCCAATGTGGAATGCCACAGCGGCGCGGCGGTCATTCAATGGACCACGGCCTCGGAACAAAACTGCAAAGAGTTCCAGGTCCAGCGCTCGGTGAACATGCACGATTGGACCACCATTGCCCATGTCGGCTGCAACACCAATTCCAATCAGTTGCTGCACTACCGTTACCAGGACAGGTCAGTTCCCGGGGGCTTGGTGTACTACAGGTTGCGCCAAGTGGACCACAACGGTGCCAGCGAGGAGTTCCCGGTGCTGGTATTGGCACCATGCACACCGGGCACCGGGCTGCATGCCTGGCCCAATCCATTCGTGGATGTGCTCCACATCAGGCTTCCCGCGCCGATGGACAGCGAAATCACCGCCCAAGTGATCATCCGCGACCTGGCAGGCCGGGTGATCGGGCAGCAACAGGCAAATTTCAGTGGCAACGGAGTAGCTGAACTTTCCCGGTGGTCGGAAATCCCGCCTGGCGCCTACAGCATCGAAGTACAGAATGCGGCCGGCCTCCGCCTCGGCCAAGTACAGGTGATGAGGGTGCTGTAGCGTGAAAATCGCTGTCCGGCTTAGGAGGGCTCAGGGCGAGTGAGGAAAGCGCGACACCGGGATCGGTCCAAGGGTGAACAACCGCCGGTCACGCCATGAAAACAGGTAGGTTTGTATGCTACCAAACCACAAGCATCATGAGCAAGCAGGAAAAAAAGAAGCTGAACTCGGTCTCAGGGCGGCCCATAGCCGATAACCAGAACGTGAAGACCGCCGGCAAGCGGGGACCCATGTTGCTGGAAGATTTCTGGTTCCTGGAGAAGTTGGCCCACTTCGATCGGGAGGTCATACCGGAAAGACGCATGCATGCCAAGGGGTCGGGTGCGTTCGGGAAATTCACGGTAACGCACGACATCAGCGCGTACACCAAGGCCAAGGTCTTCGCACAGGTGGGCAAGGAAACGCCCGTTTTCGTGCGGTTTTCCACCGTGGCCGGCGAAAGGGGAGCAGCCGATGCCGAACGCGACATCCGCGGCTTTGCCGTGAAATTCTACACCGAGGAAGGCAACTGGGACCTTGTGGGCAACAACACCCCGGTGTTTTTCCTGCGCGACCCATACCGGTTCCCCGATCTGAACAAGGCCGTGAAGCGCGATCCGGAAACGAACCTGCGCTCACCCAACAACAACTGGGATTTCTGGACCCTGCTGCCTGAAGCGCTTCACCAGGTGACCATTACCATGAGCGATCGGGGCATTCCGCGCACCTATCGGCACATGCACGGTTTCGGAAGCCACACCTTCAGCATGATCAATGCGGACAATGAACGCGTGTGGGTGAAATTCCATTTCAAGACCGAGCAGGGCATTGAGTACCTGACGCATGATGAAGCCCGTGCCCTGATCGGTCAGGACAGGGAAAGCCACCAGCGCGACCTGTTCGATGCGATCGCACGCAAGGAGTTCCCGCGCTGGAAATTGAAGATACAGGTCATGACCGAGGAGCAGGCCAGGGAATGCCCGTTCAATCCGTTCGACCTCACCAAGGTGTGGCCGCATGGGATCAACCCCTTGATCGATGTGGGGGTGCTGGAGCTGAACAGGAACCCTGGGAATTACTTCGCCGACGTGGAACAAGCCGCGTTCAATCCGGCCCATGTGGTGCCGGGCATCGGCTTCTCCCCGGACCGCATGCTGCAGGGCCGCCTCTTCTCATACGGCGATGCCCAGCGGTACCGCTTGGGCGTGAACCATTACCAGATCCCGGTGAACAAGCCGAAGTGTCCATTCCACAACCATCATCGCGATGGTGCCATGCGTGTGGACGGCAATGAAGGGAGCACGCTGCATTACTTCCCCAACAGCTACGGGCAATGGGAGGAAAGCCCGCAATACGCCGAACCTCCGCTGGCATTGGAGGGCGATGCCTTCCATTACGATTTCCGCGAGGACGATGACGATTACTACACCCAGCCCGGCAACCTGTTCCGGTTGATGAATGCAGAGCAGCAGGCACGGCTGTTCAGGAACACGGCGGCCGAAGTGGGTGGGGCGGAAAAATTCATCCAGGAACGGCACGTGGTGAATTGCTACAAGGCCGACCCGGCCTATGGCAAGGGGGTGGCCGATGCACTGGGCCTGGACATTTCCAAACTGATAGCATAAGGCCCACTGAATTGAGCACTCGGTGCCCAGGTGGGTGCTGCAGGTGATCCGCTGCGAGCGGTCGCATAGGCTATGCGCCGCCGATCGCAGGCATGGCGGCTTACCGCCCAAGCGGGTGCCGCCGTATGGAAAACCTTCGCGACGATCGAATAAGGTCCGGTCAGGTCCGCAGCATCCACGCGTGCCACGCGGGCCTGCCACCTCACGGCCAACAACGTTGTCAATTGTTGGTCGCCAGGTGCTGGTTGTTCGGAACAACAACGCAAAAAGGGCCGCCCGAGGGCAGCCCTTTCCGCGTTGTTGTCACTTCAGCCT
>JBIQIX010000016.1:0-54290 GCA_044507815.1 Flavobacteriales bacterium
AACCCAATCATGCAAAATGATCCACTTCGTCAAACACGGTTCTTCGGACCACCCTACAGGAAATCCCAATTGTTCTCCAATACGAAACTGGTGAAGGACAGCATGACGATTTCCCCCGGATTGGTGGGACAGATGGTGTAGGTAACATTTTCATTGCTCGAATAATTGCCGAGTGACCCACCGGAATCATGGAACATCTGGCCGCAAACCGGTGGCGGTGCTGGGCTTTTCACGCACACATTGAAGGTGGTGTTGGCATTCGGGTTGGCCGAATAGGAATACACCCTGATCCAGTAGGTCTGTCCGATGACCAGGCCCGTCAGGGTGGAATTCTCCGGATCGCTACAGCTTATGTTGATCAGCGCTCCGCAGGAACCCCGGTACACTGCATGGTACAGGTCGGTTGTGTTTCCGGTCACATTGTTGAGGGAGATGTAATGGGTGTTGTTCGTGGCAGTGAATTTGAACCAGACATCATCATTCGGGGTTCCGCCGCAAGGTGCAGCTGCCAGTCCGGAAGGTGTAGCGCCCACGAGCGTGCCTGCCGCTTGGCTGGTGCAGTTCATGTTGGGGTTCACCGGTACCACGGTGGCGGCACAGGGGTTGTCGTTTGCTGGCGGAGTGGGCGGGGTGTAGCTCTGCGCACAGATGGAAAAGGTGCCGTTGTTGTCACCACCGTACTCCCAGAAGCGGATGTATACTGTGGAGCCGGGCGTAAGGCCAGTGGCTTGGATCATGGGCATAAGGCCGTTGACGCTGGCATCGTCATCGCAGGCTATTTGGGTGAAGGTGCCGCTGCAGCTCGGGGCGGTGTAAAGTGCCATGCCTCCATCGGTGACCACCCCGGTGTTGGAGTCGATTATGAGGCCGCCGGACGCAGGGACCACTGCGGTGAACCACACATCGGCCCCTGCATAATTGGCGCAAGTTGGGGCAGGAATGCCCGGGGTGGCAGTGGCCTGGGCGGTGGTGGAAGTGGTGTAGGCGCAAGTGGCGTTGACCGGCAAGGCGGTCGCACCGCACGGGTTGTCGTTGGCTGGCGGCGCAGCCAAGGCAAGGGAAAAGGTTCCCGGGCAAGGGCTGGCTGGCGAAGGCCAAGTATCGAACCAGATGAAATATTGGGTGCCGGCGTTGAGGGTGACGCTGGAACCGACGCCTGTACCGGAGTTACCCGTGCCGAACACGCAATTGTTGTTGGTGGGGCAGCCGATGAATACTTGTATCGAAGCCCAAGGTTGGCCGGAATATGAAATAAAGTAATTGTCTGTGGCAGTAGGTGTGAATGAATACAAGGCCTCGTTGCCATTTTTGTATCCACTCGCTGCCCCTGAACCACAAAGATCACCGGGTACGTTAGTGGAGTTCAGGTCATTGGTTGTTCCGCACACCAAGGCCTGGTTGGTAATGGGCAGGCTCGCCGGATTGATGGTGATGGCGTTGCTACAGGTTGTGCCTTGGGCCTGCATGGCCATCACGGACATCACTAATGCGGGAAAAAAGTGCGCGGCGATGCTTCGGCGAGGGGTACACCGGAGGAGAGGGGTCATCATGATGTTGCGCCTTGGGGGAAGGCGGCAGCAACATACTACGAATTCCAATCGGGCAAAAGGGGAAGGCCGAAAATGCTTTCGGACACCGCCTGTCAGCCGATCAAGCTCCGCTCATTTGCCTGGCACCGTGCGGCTCGCGCGCGGCGTACACCTTCAATGCCTCACGCAGGCAGTCCACCGCAAGCTGCAGCTTCTCCTTCTCCAAAACATAGGCTAGCCGCACCTGTTTGCGCCCAGGTCCCGGTTGTGCATAGAATCCTGAGGCGGGGGCCATCATCACAGTGTGGCCTTCGTGCTGGAACTCCTCCAAGAGCCATACGCAGAACGTGTCGGCATCGTCGATGGGCAGCTCGGCGACGCAGTAGAAAGCGCCCTTGGGCATGGGGCAGATAACGCCCGGTATGGTTTTCAACCCTTCCACCAAGGTGTTCCTGCGCTCGCGGTATTCCTGGTTCACCTGCTCGAAATAGGAGCCGGGGGCTTTCAGCGCCGCTTCTGATGCGATTTGACCATAGGTGGGCGGGCTAAGGCGTGCCTGGGCGAATTTCATGGCCGCCGCCAGCAACTCAGTGTTGCGCGTGATGAATGCCCCAATGCGCGCACCGCACATGCTGTAGCGCTTGCTCACACTGTCCACCAGCACCACGTTCTGCTCAATGCCGTCCAGCTCCATGGCGCTTATGTGTTGCGCACCATCGTAACAGAACTCGCGGTAAACCTCGTCACTGAACAGGAATAGGTCGTGTTTCTTCACCACATCGCGCAGAACCTCCAATTCTGCCCGGCTATAAAGCACGCCGGTGGGGTTGCCCGGGTTGCAGATCAATATGCCCTTGGTGCGCGGGGTGATCAATTTCTCGAACTCCGTGGCCGGCGGCAGCGCGAAGCCCTCGTGGATGGTGCTGCGTACCGGTACCACGGTAATGCCGGCCTGTATGGCGAAGGCGTTGTAATTGGTATAAAAAGGCTCGGGTATGATCAGTTCGTCGCCGGGGTTGAAGCAGGCCATCATGCCGAAAAGCAACGCCTCACTGCCGCCCGTGGTAATGATGATCTGCTCGTGCGTGACCGGTATGCGGTGCCGCTGGTAATAGGCGGCAAGGCCCTTGCGATAACTCTCATTGCCCGCACTATGGCTGTATTCCACAACCTGCAGCGTGTTGTTGCGCACGGCCGCCAGTGCCACTTCGGGTGAATGGATATCGGGTTGGCCGATATTGAGGTGCAGCACCTCCACGCCGCGCTTCTTGGCGGCCTCGGCGTAGGGAACAAGTTTGCGGATGGGCGAGGCGGGCATGGCCTGCCCTTTGGTTGAAATGCTTGGCATGGTTGAACTGGAACTGGCCGCGAAGTTCGTGCTTTTATGCGTGTGGGTACCAATGCTTAGGGCCGCCCATTGTGAGGCGGCCCTAAGCGCAATAGTCCAGGCGACCTATTCGGGCCGTGCCGGTGCACCACTTCTGCCGGCCTGCCGCAATTCGATCATCCGATCGTATTGCACCTCCGAAAGTACGTTCTTCAGCAATCGGTCCCTTTCATCCTTCAGCGCTTTTCCTCTCGCGGCCCGGTCCTGGGCGGCCACGCTTTGGTGCACTACGTCCAATTGCTGCACGAAGGTGAGGTTGATGGCGCCTACTTGTTCCTGCTGCTGGGTGGAGAGGCCCAATTGCGACACCATTTCGGTGGTGCGTTGCTGCGCCCGCTCCTCGGCGCTGGGGCCGTTGGGGGCTGCGGTTTGGGCGGTGGCGCATACGGCGGTGGCAAGGGCCAGGGTCAATAGGAAGATCCTCATTTCGGACGTGATTTGGGTTGGCAAGGTAACGGAGGATTGACGGAAACAGGGGGGCGAAGGTTGCCGGTGGCCCGGGGCCGCCTTGATATCCACGATCGCGACGGCTTATCCACAGGCGTTTCGGGCCTGTACCAACCAAGGGTACCTTCGCGGCCGCTTTCCGGGCAGTGCATCCGGTGGGCACCCCAGATCATGCCAATAGACACATCCATCCGTTCGGTGCTCCTGATCGGAAGCGGCCCCATTGTGATCGGCCAGGCCTGCGAATTCGATTACAGCGGTTCACAGGCATCACGCTCGTTGCGCAAGGAGGGCATCGAGGTCACCTTGGTCAACAGCAATCCGGCCACCATCATGACCGACCCGGTCACGGCCGACAATGTGTACCTCAAGCCGCTCACGCCCGAAAGCATCGAGGAGATCCTGCGCACGCACAAGATTGATGCGGTGTTGCCCACTATGGGCGGGCAAACGGCGCTGAACCTGGCCATCGAATGTGACAAGCTCGGCATTTGGAAACAGTACGGCGTGCGCATGATCGGCGTGGACACCGAGGCCATCGACATCACCGAGAACCGCGAACGCTTCCGGGAACTCATGGAAACCATCGGCGTGCCCATGGCACCGAGCCGTACCGTCACCAGCTTTCTTGAAGGGAAAAAAGTGGCGCAGGAATTCGGCTTTCCCTTGGTGATCCGCGCCAGCTACACATTGGGCGGCAAGGGCGCGGCCGTGGTGCAGGATCCCGCCGAGTTCGACAAGCTCCTGAAATATGGCCTGGAAGTAAGCCCCATTCACGAAGTGATGATCGATAAGGCCCTGATGGGCTGGAAGGAGTTCGAGTTGGAACTCCTGCGTGACAAGGACGACAACGTGGTGATCATTTGTTCCATCGAGAATTTCGATCCCATGGGCGTGCACACGGGCGACAGCATCACCGTGGCGCCCGCCATGACCCTGAGCGACCGCACCTACCAGCGCATGCGCACCATGGCCATCAAAATGATGCGCGCCATCGGTGACTTTGCCGGTGGGTGCAACGTGCAGTTCGCTGTTAGTCCCGATGAACGCGAGGACATCTACGCGATCGAGATCAACCCCCGTGTGAGCCGCAGCAGCGCGCTGGCCAGCAAGGCCACCGGCTATCCCATCGCCAAGATCGCCAGCAAGCTCGCCATCGGCTACCGGTTGGATGAGCTGGAAAACCCCATCACCGGAACCAGTGCCTACTTCGAACCCACCCTGGACTACGTAATCGTAAAGGTGCCCCGCTGGAACTTCGACAAATTCGAGGGCAGCGACCGTCGCCTGGGCGTGCAAATGAAGAGCGTGGGCGAGACCATGGGGATCGGCCGCAGTTTCCAGGAGGCGCTTCAAAAAGCCTGTCAGAGCCTGGAGATCAAACGCAACGGCCTGGGGGCTGATGGCAAGGAAACCACCGATCCGGCCATATTGCTCGACAGCCTTGCCAACCCGAGCTGGCACCGGTTGTTCCACATTTACGATGCCATCAAGCTCGGCATCCCTTTCAAGAAGATCCAGGAACTTACCCGCATCGACATCTGGTTCCTCAAACAGATCGAGGATATGATCCACACCGAGCGCGAGGTGGAGAAGTACACGCTGGACACCATCCCGCGCGACCTGCTTTTCGAGGCCAAGCAAAAGGGCTATGCCGATCGCCAAGTGGCGCATTTGCTCCGCTGCCTGGAAAGCCAGGTGTACAAAAAACGCGGGGAGCTGGGTATCAAGCGGGTGTATAAGCTGGTGGATACCTGCGCCGGTGAGTTTCCCGCCCACACGCCTTACTACTACAGCACGTTTGAGGAAGAGAACGAGAGCGTGCGCAGCGACCGCAAGAAGATCATCGTGCTGGGCAGTGGCCCCAACCGCATCGGCCAGGGCATCGAGTTCGACTACTGCTGCGTGCACGGCGTACTGGCTGCCAAGGAGCTCGGCTACGAGACCATCATGATCAACTGCAACCCGGAAACGGTAAGTACCGACTTCGACACGGCCGACAAGCTGTACTTCGAACCGGTTTTCTGGGAGCACATCTACGACATCATCCAGCATGAAAGGCCGGAGGGCGTGATCGTGCAGCTGGGCGGGCAAACCGCGCTGAAGCTGGCTGAGAAGCTCAACCGCTACGGCATACCGGTGATCGGCACCAGCTATGAGGCACTGGACATGGCCGAGGACCGCGAGCGCTTCAGCAGCCTGTTGCGCGATCTGGGTATTCCCTATCCCAAATTCGGCGCGGTGCGCACACCCGAAGAGGCGATAAAGCTCTCCAAGGAACTCGGCTTCCCGCTGCTGGTGAGGCCCAGCTACGTGCTCGGCGGCCAAAAGATGAAGATCGTGATCAACGAGGAGGAGCTCGTGGACCAGGTGCTGGACATCCTGCGCCTGATGCCCGACAACAAGATCTTGATCGACCACTTCCTGGATGGCGCGATCGAGGCCGAGAGCGACAGCATCTGCGACGGCGAGCTGGTGCGCATCATCGGCATGATGGAGCACATCGAGCCGGCGGGCATCCACAGCGGCGACAGCAACGCGGTACTGCCGCCATTCGACCTCAGTGACAAGGTGATCCAGCAGATGCGGGATCATACGCACAAGATCGCCCTCGCGCTGAAGACCGTAGGCTTGGTGAACATCCAGTTCGCCATCAAGGACGAAGTGGTGTACGTGATCGAGGCCAACCCCCGCGCCAGCCGCACCGTGCCCTTCATCGCCAAGGCCTACGGCGAGCCCTACGTGAACTGGGCCACCAAGGTGATGCTCGGCGCAAAGCTGAAGGACTTCCAGTTCAAGCCGCGCTTGGATGGGTATGCGATCAAGGTGCCCGTATTCAGCTTCGACAAATTCCCGAACGTGGACAAGAGCCTCGGACCCGAGATGAAGAGCACCGGCGAGGCGATCTATTTCATCAAGGACCTGAAGGATCCGTTCTTTAGGGAAACCTACGCAAAGCGCAGCATGTACTTGAGCAGGTAGGCGATTGGGTCGCGCTACACTGCAAGCCCTCGACTCCCGTGTTGACCAGGTGGCTGTGGCCTTTCAGCTGCCATCGCCCACATGTGGCCGATCCAAGTGAGGGATGTAGGTATTCCGTGCTGGGCCAAGACATGAATTTGGCTCGATCGTGCGCAGGCATTCCAGCCAGCTGTCAGCGGCTTTGCCACGATCGGCGGCCCTTCCAGCGACACTGGGGTGGCCAGGTGATGCCAATTGTCCAACAGCTGTTGGACAATTGCATCAACCCCAATTCGTGCTCCCGGTTGCTATAAGTGGTGGCCACTTTCGTGGCCTGGCTTGTTGTTGCGGCTGCCCACATGTCTTGGCCCTATGTCTGTTGCCACCTCTAAAGCAAAGGCCAGGCCCAAGGCTGTGTCCAAAGCCAGATCGAAGACGAAGCTTGCATCCAAGGCCACGCATCAAGATGCAGCAAGTACCAAGCCCAAGAAAGCGTCTGGCCGAAAGCGGCCGGTCCAGGCCGTGCCCAAGGAGTATTCGTGGTATTGGAGGCAGTAAAGGGCCGGATACGCGCTGCGCAGCTCAAGGCTGCCCTCGGTGAACATTGAAATGGTAACGCTCTACTGGCACATCGGACTGGAGATCCTGGAGCGGCAGGGAGATCAAGGCTGGGGGGCCGGCGTGGTTGAACGTTTGGCCAAGGACATTCATAAGGAGTTTCCAGGGATGGCCGGCTTTTCCAGGACAAACCTGCTGTACATGCGGGCCTTTGCCGAGGCATATCCGGAGGTGGCAATTGTCCAACAGCTTGTTGGACAAATTCCATGGGGCCACAACATTCTGCTGTTGGCCAAGGTGAAAAAGCCGGAGCACCGGCAGTGGTATGCACAGGCAACATGGCCAACGGTTGGAGCCGTGCAGTGCTGGACGTGCAGATCGCTACGCACGCGCACCGCCGCCAAGGCAGGGCCATCACGAATTTTAAACGCACCCTGTCCAATGAGCGCTCAGATCTGGCACGGCAAACGCTGAAGTACCCTTATACATTCGAGTTCCTTGGCATAGCAGAGGGCATGCGTGAGCGCGACCTGGAAGAGGCCTTGGTGGGCCATATCCAGAAAGTGTTGATCGAACTGGGCACAGGCTTCGCGTTCGTGGGCAGGCAGGTGCCGTTGAAGGTGGGGCGGAAGGAATGCTTCCTTGATCTGTTGTTCTACCATCTGAAACTGCGTTGTTATGTCGTGGTGGAATTGAAAATGGAAGCATTCGTGCCCGAGCATGCGGGCAAGATGAACTTCTACCTCACAGCCGTGGATGAGCAAATGCGCCACGCGGACGACAAGCCTTCCATAGGGCTGCTTCTATGCCGGGACAACGATAAGTTGATGGTGGAGTACGCCTTGCGCGATATGGGAAAGTCGATCGGTGTGGCTGAATGGCACACGCGCTTGGTGGCCACGCTGCCCAAGAAGCTGCGCGGAACATTGCCCAGCGTGAAACAGATCGAGCGCGAGCTGGGAATCCCTGTAAGGTGAGTGGCCTGCCCACACTGGAGGTTTTCCGGTCGGGACCTACAATAATGGGTGCTGCCCAAGTGTTGCCGGTGCCGGCCTCGTTCGGTACCCTTGGCTGTATCCGCCTCCGCGGAATTGGTTTTTGACCACCATGACACGTTTTGGCATGGTGAAGCAAGACCTTTGTGGTCGGGAAAAACAAACAAACCAATTTAATCCTTTATCAACATGGCAATTCGTATTTACCACACGGCCGACAACCACATCGGCCTCACCTTCAACCAGTACGCGGAGAGCGCACGGAAACGGTTGGTGGACGAACGTTTCGCGGCATTGGAGCGCATGGTGACGGAGGCCAACAAGCGCAAAACGCACTTCTTCGTGGTGGCAGGCGACCTGTTCGACAAGCAGACCGTGGCCGCCCGCGACATCAACCGGACCGTGAAGATCCTATCGGGCTTTGAAGGGGAGGCGGTGCTGGTACTGGCCGGGAACCACGATCATTACGAGGAAGCCGGCAACAAGCTATGGAAGGCGTTTGCCAAAGCAGCCGAGGGTACTTCAATATATGCTCTCACGCAGCCTCGCACCGTGGAATTTGAAGTGGGCGATGAACGGGTGCGCTTCTACGCTTGCCCATGCCCATCAAAGCATGGCGCCGAACCCATGACCGGCTGGGTGGCCGATGAGGAAAAAGAAGACGGCGTGCTGCACATCGGCATTGCGCACGGCAACGTGGAAGGCTTTGGATTGGACGAGAATCACCGCTATTTCAATATGACCGAACGGGGTTTGAAGAATGCCGGGGTGCACACCTGGCTGCTCGGCCACATCCATGTTCCGGCTCCGGAGCCGGGCACCGTGGGCCTGCCCACCTTCTTCATGGCCGGAACACACACACCGGATTCGGTGAAGTGCACGCACCCCGGCCATGCTTGGTACATGGAACTGGATGTTGACGGACGGTGCAGGCACGAACAATGCATCACCGGCAGGATCCGCTTCATGCGCATCAAAAGGCGTCTTCAGGATCTGGAGGACATCGAACGCCTGCAAGCTGACTGCGCCGAATTGGATGCTACCAATTGCGTATTGGACCTGCAGTTGGAGGGGCGCTTGGGCGAGGAGCCCATGCGCGGATTGCGAACATGGCTAAAAAGCTTGGAGGACAGATTCCTGCACGCAACCATCGAATTGGAGGTCACGGAGCTGCTCTCGCCTGAAACGATAGCCAAACAATTCCCTGAAGGAACCCTGCAACACAGCGTCCTGTCATGGCTGCTGGCGGACGAGGACCATCCCGGGGACGCACAGATCGCACTAGACATCATTAACCAAATACAGTGAACCCATGAGACTATTGAATATCAGATTGCATCCTTTTGGCGGTACCAATGACCGCGCCTACAACATGCGCGAGGGCCTGAACGTGATCGAAGGGCCGAACGAGCACGGAAAAAGCACCTTGCGCGAGGCCTTGTGGCACGCCCTGCACACGCCCACGAACCTCACCCCGAAAAAGCTGCGCGATACCATGGGTCCATGGTACCCTTTGCCAGAGGGGGACCATGCACGCGTAAGCATCACGTTCGAGGCGGACGGAAAGAGCTGGGAATTGGACAAAACCTGGGGCGCGGGCGGCTCATCGCGCCTGGCCGAAAGGGGTGGTGCCGCGCTCGCTGACCCCGGCCGGGTGCAGGAGCAATTGGCCGTCTTGTTGGCATTGAACGAAGCCACCTGGAAACAGGTGCTTTTCACGGGACAGGCCGAGTTGGCCCGTACCGTTGAATCCTTGCGCGACCAGGAGCATGATGTGGATGATGTAGAGGAATTCCTGGCAGGGCCGGCCGCCATACCGGGCGACATGTCCGCTGATAGGCTCCGACAGGCAGTAAATAACTGGGTTGACAAGCACTACCAACGTTGGGACCGGGACATGGACCGGCCTGAAAATGGGCGTGGTGTGGAAAATCCATGGTCCAATAATCTGGGCCCCATAGTAACAGCCTATTACAACCAGGAGCGCACCCGGCGCAGCCTGGCGGAAATACACCATTACGAGCAGGACCTGGAACGGGAGAGGGCAATGGCCCGCAGGCTGCAGGAAGGGATGAAGGAGGGTGAGGAGTTCGTGGACAAGTACAAGAAGCTGCAAGGCCCGCTTGTAAAACGCGGCGAATTGAATGCCCAATTGGAGCGTGAGGCACGGTCCGCGAAAGAACTGACCACCGCGGCCAAGGAATGGCCGATGCTTCAGGCCACGGTGGACGCGAATGAAAAGGAGCTGAAGCGCATGGAGGACCAATTGGGCAAATTGAAGAAGGAGCAGGAAGTGGCCCAAAAGCACCGCGATTCCAAGAACTTCAAGGAACGTTATGAGGCCGTGAAACAGGCGAAAAAAGCGCTGGAAGAGGCCAAGAGGGAACATAACGCCGTACCCGCGGTGGATCCTGAAATGGTGCGGAATGCTGAGCGGTTGGAGCGCACGATCAAGGAGCTGGAAATACAAATCGCCGCCCAGCGTTTGGCGGTCAGCATCAAGGCCAAGAAACCCTTGGTGGCAACCCTGCAATCGGGTGCTGGGGCGCCCGAGAAATTGGAGTTGGCAGCCAACAAGTCGGTGGAGAAGGAAGTGCCCGGCAAACTGGTGCTGCATACAGGGGAGCTTACCCTAACCGTGAAAAATGCGCTGGAGGAGGATGTGGACGAACTACTTGCACAGCATCAAAAAGCTACGGCCGAACTCAAGAACCTGCTGAAGGAGCTTGGCTTTAACAACTTGGAAGCCGTGAAAATGGCGTTGGCCGAAAGAACGAGACTGGACCAACGTGTGAAGGAGAGGGATGCTGCCTACCTCAGCACGTTGGGCGGCAAGTCCCTCGCACGATGGGAAACTGAGGTGAAAGCCCTTCAGGAATTGCCCAAGGCGCGCGACTTGGAAACGATCCGCAACGAGCAGGACGAGCTGATAGGCATGAGGACCACGGCCAGGACCACCATCGCCAACGGCAATAGCAAGTTGAAGGAATGGGCCGACACCTATGGCAGCACGGAAAACCTCATTGACCAGCAAGTGGCGCTGAAAACCGAACAGGAAAGGCTGACCAAGGAGCTGGATGGCCTGCCGGACCTGCCCAAAGAGTTCCGTTCCGTGGAGGAATTCATGCGCGAGCTCAACAAGCACGAAGGCCGCCTTGCAACCAACAAGGAGGAATTGGCCGAGGCCAATAAGCGGTTGGCCGTCCTGGAAGCCAGGCAACAAGAGCATACCGCCGAGGAATTGGCGGAACGGCTCGAGCGCCAGGAAAGGGAATTCAACCGTAAAAAGAAGGAAGGGGAGGCTCTGCGGCGGATCCAACGCACGGTGGAGCGCGTGATCAAACAACGCGAGCTTGGCGGCAACCTCTTGGACGGGCTGCAAGCGCAAGTGCAGGAATACTTCAGCCAGCTCACCAACGGCCGCTACAAAAAGCTCACCATGGATGGGGCCGTGCCGGAAACGGCCATTGCCGGCAACGTAGCCATCGAACCGGCGCGCCTCTCCCAAGGTGCCCGCGGCTCCTTGGCCCTGGCTGTTCGCCTGGCGCTGGCCGGCGCTTACCTGAAGGACAGCCGCGGCTTCCTGCTCTTCGACGATCCGTTCGTTGACCTCGATCCACAGCGCCTCCAGCCTGCACTTGAGGCCGTGGCCAGGTTCAGCCAGGAGAAACAGGTCATCTTCTTCACCTGCCACCCGCACCACGCCGAAGCGCTAATGCAGGCGACCAGGGCCAGCACGGCCGAGGTCAGCAACGCATGATCACGACCGCCAATGCAACATTCTGTGCTCATGTGGTCGGCCGGTCGACGAAAACCTTGGACCGGCAGCCCCGCCACGGCCAATTGTCCAGCGCCAGGAGGAGCACGGCCGCGGCCATCGTCATCCTGGCGTTGGCACCGGCCCATACCCTCGCCCAACAGTGGGAGAGCGCTACCGACTTAACAGGAAGCGTGCTGGTGCAATGCGTCTTCCTGGATACCCCGGATGAAGTGTGGAGCCCGGCCGAAAAACGCTACTACCTGGCGCTCACCTACAAGAACATGTGCTGGCTGCGGGGCCAGGCCAAACGCTACCAAAAGGACTTCACATTCCGCATCGATACCTCTTGCAGCGGGAAATTGCACCGCACGTTCGACATGGCCGACAGAAAGGCCTACGTACCGATACTTGAACAACTGACCAAGAACGACCCCTTGGCCTACAAGCGATCCAAGGGAGCGGACAATCACATCGTCATATTCTATTTGGCCGCACCTGGGCGCGCTTACGCCAACCCGGCCCACAGGACCCGGTACCCGTTGGAGCATTGCGTGGTCCACAAGCACGAATTCCAGGACATCGCTCAGATCGAATCGGTGATCGCACATGAGATGCTGCACCTCTTCGGCGCCTCCGACCTGTACCGCGATGAGCCCGACCGCCAGGAAAAGCTCAACGCGCTCTACCCGCAAGAGATCATGCACACTGTAGGCCCCCTCGAACTCCTCAACTTATCGGACTTCACGGCCTACTTGGTGGGTTGGCATCCTGAATGGCAGGATGTCTTTGGGGAGACGAACAGGGTGTTGTGGGGGGAGTGAACCGAGGACTCGCACCCGCATTACTTGTTGACTATCAGAAAGGTTCAGTATTTATTTACCATAGATTTGGAATTATGATACCAAGTGATATATATTTGCACCGTCGATGAGGTCAAGGTGTCATCAACAAGAGAGGGAAGGTGGTTTAACTAAATCCAATAGGTAATACAATGAGTCTGAGAAACATGAAAGTCCAAAAGGGTTGGCCATCCATTAAATCGGTCCTGCCCCGCGATCAAAAAGTAATGCGAGTACTATCGTGGCTTGCCGATAACCGCAATGATCTGAACATTCAGATGGAATGGCCGATCATTGAAAAGATTGGGGCCATGTAGCGAGGAAGAGGCGGGGGTAAAATGGCCGGCCCCCGCCCTTCCGTTTGGAAGTGTTCAATCGGCTTAGATGTCTAATTCAATAATTCACTAAAAGGATGAAAATGAAAAACAATAGCGAAGAAAAAAAAGGAGTAACGGTCC
Source organism: Flavobacteriales bacterium (assembly GCA_044507815.1). Classification (GTDB taxonomy): domain Bacteria; phylum Bacteroidota; class Bacteroidia; order Flavobacteriales_F; family PHOS-HE28; genus PHOS-HE28. The sequence goes on from JBIQIX010000016.1 coordinate 12,935, forward strand.
AAGTACATTCACAGGTATGCGCCTGTCAAGCCTCGGGTAACAAGTTAACATCAGAATTGGAAATTGAGGACCGGAACGTGGGCGACCTGGGATTGTCCGTGCGAGCGATGAACTCCTGCCGGAAAGCGGGATTGCGCAGCCTTTCGGAACTAGTCCAATTCGCCCTAACGAAAGACTTCCGTAGCATACGGAACTGTGGCAAGAAGACAACCCGGGAATTGGAGGACCTCGCCTATCGATTCATAGGGGCCAAATTCACGGCTCCGAAGGCTCTGTCATCACGGGATAAGTGGGCTGCAACCCATAGCATTTCGCAAGATGGATTGTCCCTTCTTTTTCCCGGAACGGACGAACCGAAACCTTTGAAATTCCTGGAAGAGCATCTGTTTCCAGGGGTGGGTGTGAAATGGAGGGTTTATCGGCACTATCTTCAGTGGGACGGGGAATTGCCCAGAATGGAAGCAGTTGCTGCAAACGAAGGCGTGACCAGGGAGCGGGTAAGGCAGTTGATGAGCGGGATAAATGTTGAGGATCAGCTCGCTTTCCTAAATGAATGCCCTGGCCTTAGGGAAGAAGCCTTTTCAAAGTGGGTTCATGATGGTCGGCATTTCATAATCACCGAGGAGCTCGCCAACGAATGGAATTTGCTGGAAGGCACAAACTGGTCACCCCTGTTTTTTGCGTTCTTGGTTGCGGCGCTGAGCGGTAAGCCCTTTGTTCGGGTGAAATGGTCCATGTTGTTGGGCGGATCGGACGCCAACCGGAGGCTGGACTTCACCTGCCCTCTCTTCATAGAGGAGCCGTTTGTGCCGGGCTTCGCTTCAGCCATGTGGCATGTCAAGGAGATGTATCAAGAGGACAGAAAGGATGAAGTACGCATTTCATCCGAGGGCTTGGGTGTGCTTATTGCGGATGAACTCGAACTCATTCTTGAGCAAGCTTTGCCTATCGGCCTGACCGGTGCCCGTATGGAGGAAGGGGTCCTCATCCTTCCGGCCAATTGCATGAAATTTCAACCGGATCTTCTACAGGAAATTCTAGCTGACTTTGATGAGGAAACACACGTGGATCAGATCTTGGAAGAGTGGAACAGTCGTTTCCCTGATCGGGCCACTACGGCAGAATCAATCCGCGCAGTAGCGCTCCGGGAGAAAGAGCTGTTTTATTCGGTTGGCAGGACAAGTACCTATGGGCTACGCGCTTGGCTGCAGGAAGGGCGTCCTGGATTGAGGGCGGGAACCATCCGGGACATTGTCGAAGAATACCTTCAGGGCCAGGAAACCATGATGCATATCGATGAGATCGAGCTGGTAGTGAAGGAGTACCGGCCGACGACCAACAAATCGAACATTATGACGAACCTGCAACTAGAGCAGTCCGGGCGCTTCGTCATACGAAATGGCTACGTGGGATTGGCCGGAAGGAATTATTCGGCGGTTCCGGCCGAACGGCTTGAGGCATCCAATGAACTGCCCAAGAGCGATACTCCTGGGCAATCAGTGGCCCGGCCGAGCGTGGAAGAACTGTTGAGCCGTATAGAATCGACGGAGGAACTGCTTAAGACATTCATCATAAACAGCCTGCCCGGCTTGTTCGGGGGCGGTGGCCAGGGCCTGAGGGCGCTGCCACCACGCTGATCATGACGATGAGTATGCAAACGAAAGGGTTAGGTGTGTGTAGTGGAAAGTCGGTGCAGCGGGAAAACCGCTGCACCGGCCTTTCTCAGCATGTCCAAAATGAACGTAGAAGATGAGGTTGATGAACATGATGAAATTATCGGAAATAGCGGAAGTCCGTCTCGGGGTGAATGCCAAGGTGCGAAATACAGGGGAAGTGCAACTGGTCACGAATGCGGCGATCCAGCCCTTCGGTGCGGTGGATCCCGGGAAGGTCCAGAACACGGATTTCAATGAGCAATCAAAAGGCAGGTATAAAGAGCACTTGTTGGAGGATTGCGACGTGCTGCTCGTGGGTAAGGGCAAGGAGCATATCGCCGCCACTTGGCACACGGAATCACGGGATGAACGGAAGACGGTGCCATCGTCCCACGACCCCAGCAAGGCCGAGCGGGGCGAGCAGGACGAAGGCGACCGAGTTGATAATAACGGGAAGGTAAATGAAGGGAAAAGGGCGCTTGCTTCGTCAACGCTCTTCGTGATCAGGCCCAAACCCGGTGCTGGAGTACCATCCACTTTCCTGAACGCTTTCCTGAACAGCCCTACCGCGCAAGCGTATTTTGAGAAGCACGCGAAGCGTGGTACGGTGAGCGTACTTGGAAAGGAGGCCCTGGAGAACTTGGTGGTCCACCTGCCGGACGGCGACAAGGAAATGAGGATCATGACAACCTTTTACCAAGCCCAACGCGAATACCAGATCACCCTTGCAGAGCTACAGAAGGCCCAAGAAACCTTGACACGTGGCATAGTTGCCGGGGTGATAAAAACCAATAAATAACGAGGCATGTTTTTCTTCTTTTATCCACTAACGCCTGATGAAATTTCTCCGCCGGATATTAAAAACATCCTGCGGGAATGGATCAACAATGAAGTAGTACCGGCATCCAAACCGTTCGAGGGCAAGCTTCCGGCCAACCAATTCCGACTGCATGCGCTCACCCTGCTTTTCATGAGATGCTTGCAGGATAATGCTGGATACACAATCCCAAAGGGGTGCCGCTTTACTGATATCCGGTCTTCTTGCAGGGACCGGGGTATCGGAGAAATCATCAACAAAGCACTGAGGGCCATCGAGGAAGTCGAGGACAACAGACTCCAGGGAGTACTGACAAGGGCCGATTATAACATCTATGGGATCCTGGACGAACATCAAGAGAACGAGCCACTGTGCAACCTGCTCGATGCACTGGATCGGGTGGGCCAGGTCCAGAGCAATTGGTTCGGCCTTGCTTTCAGGATGCTGTTGGCCTATTTCGTTGAGGCCCCCACACGCCGTGGCAGCGAGGCGCAGACCCCGGCAACAGTGAACAAGCTCATTGCTGAATTGATGGACCCGAAGCCCGGTGCGAGCATCTATGACCCTACTGTAGGCATAGGTGCCTTGTTGCTTGGCTTGGCAGGATCGGACCGCAAGCTGTTCGGCCATGAGATCGATCCGGATACCTGGGCATTGTGCAGGATGAACATGATCATGGGGGGACAGGATGTTGCCGAGATCGTTTTGGGCAATGTGCTTGAAGACCTCCGGTATCGGGGGCGGTTCGACATCGCAGTGAGCCACCCGCCCTTCGGCTTGATGAACTGGGGTACTGGCCAGGAACAAGGAAAGGGCCGTGCCTTGTTCGGGAAACGTGAATGGTGGATAGAAGGAGACAGGTTGCTTGAATACGGCCTATCCACGAAACGCGATCGGGCCGACTATGCCTTCATTGCCCATTGCCTGGAAAGTTTGAACGCAACGGGACGGGCCGCGATCCTGGTGCCGAGCGGTGTGTTGTACCGCAATACCACCAACGAACGCAAGGTCCGGGAGTTCTTGATCAAGGAGAACCTGGTTGAGGCCGTCATTCAACTACCCCGGATATTTACGGGTAGTTGGTTGCAAAGTGCCATCCTGACCTTTGACAAGCAGCGTACTACCCGGGACATTCTGTTCATAGATGCCAGTTCCCTGAACCTTGACAAAGGAAAAACCGACGAGAAGGAAAAAGAAATAATCCCTACCTACCGCACGTTCCGTGAAAACCCGTTTAATGCGAAAGATGGCCAACGCATCATCAAGGAAGGTTTCGCCTACCGGGCCAGCTTTGGCGAAGTCGAACGCAACTGGTTCAACTTGAACGTGAGTTTATATGTGCAGCCGATCCCAACGCAGGAATCGGCCGACATCATGGAGATCCGCAAGAACATCGAGAAATTGGAAAGTAGGCTGCGGAAGCTTCGGGGGAGAATGGATGCGTGCATGAGAGAACTCGAGTACCCGGTGGAATCATGGAGACAATCCCAGACGCTGTCTTATGGGGACAAGCCTGCAAAGAGCCGGTCGCAAGAACATTCATGACCTTTTTCATTGCACCTATCGGGCCAACAACTGCTCCGGGCTGGTACCCGGGTTTAAAAGTATTGGGACTTCGGCTCCGCTCAGCCCCGCTGAGGGTGAGGAGTCTTCAGTTCCGTTTATCCTGTACTGTTCATCCTGTCCAAGCCAACTCACCATGCCATGTTCTGTCATCATGCTGCCGTACTGTTGCCGGCTTTTATGAGAAATGGGCTCAACTAAATCGATAACGAATGGATAGACTAAGTGATTTGACGATCGTATGCTTGAAGATGCCGGAAAAATTGCCCAAGCGGGTTCCGCGGGTGAAGGTGGAGGACGAATCGATCCCGTTGCACCAGCGGTTCGATGCGGTATTGCAAAAGCGCCGGTGGGCCGACCGGGTGGACGGGTTGCTGGACCTGGAGTTGGACGGGAAGCTGGTCTTCTTGGGCTACTATCCCAACCGTAGCATTGCCCAGCACTGGCGCGAAATGCAGCGGACCGCCCGTGAAAGCGGGTTGCAGCTGCGGCACGCCCACATGCCTGTGGACGGAGATGCAACGCTGTTGATCAGGGGGTTTGCCCTGGCGATGGTCCCGATCGACGAGCTCGGACTGGAAGTGCGCGATACGCCTTACTTCCGGGCATGCTCCCTTACCGAGTTCGTTCGCTCGGAAGATTTCAGCAACGGCGCGAAGGTGTCGGTGGTTGGTGTAGGCGCGTGTAACTACGACACGGATATGCTACTGGACACGATAGGTGCGGCCTTGGCAAATAGGACCGCCGAAGGCCTATGCAGCGACGCGGATAAGCGCGAGATTGAGTGCTGCAAGGCGCTTTTGGATTATAAGCAGGGCCTGCTGGCGGGCAACGCCCGATAGCGGGACAGGGCGCAATGCCGTTCTGCCCGATCGCTGCGGGGTGGTGCTTGAGCAAGATCCTTTATTGGACGGGTTGGAGGCAGCGCTGGCCCGCCAAACAGCCGGCGATCCACGGGATGCCTTGGAAATCGAATGCTACAAGGCCGCGCTCGACTTCGTCCTGAACTCACTCACACCCGAGATCTGCCGTACTTTCCTGGTTCCTGTGCCAGCCAATCGACCGATCCGTGATCAGTCCGAGGAGGGCTAAGGCTTTCGAACCTCGAAACGGGCATTCTCTGCGCCATCCGGCAAACCATAGCGACCACGGCATCCTTCGTGCCCTCCATCGCCGCGTTCCGCGTCCTCCGCGGTTGAAAAGTCGCGGTCGGGGCATTTCCTTGCGCCTCTGCGCCTCCGCGGCAAATCATCGCGGCCAGGGCATTCTTCGCGTTCTTCGCGGCCTCCGCGGTTATACCATCGCGCCCAAGGCATCCCCTGCGCCTCTGCGGCATTTCTCCCTTCTTCTCTTTCTTTTCCTTCCTCTCCTTCCTTTCCCTTCCCTTCCAATTTTCCCTGCGTCTCCGCGGCAAATCATCGCGGCCAGGGCATTCTTCGCGTTCTTCGCGGCCTCCGCGGTTATACTATCGCGGCCAAGGCATCTCCCTGCGCCTCCGCGGCAAAACATCGCGGCCACGGCATTTCTCCGCGCCCTCACCCCCGCGTCAGCACCACTTTTCCGCTTGCCCAACCATCGCCCACCGGGTAGCGCAGCAGGTAGATGCCCGTGGCGTATGCGCCCAGGTCCACTTCAACAGCGCGGTTGGCAGGGAGGTCCTTCACTACTTGCAGCACCTTGCCGCCCAGATCGGTGACGTACAACTCGGGGATAGCGGCATCGGAGGTCACGTGGATAAGCCCCGAGGTAGGATTGGGCCAGTAGCGCCAATTCACCAAGGTGGTGGCGGGCCCGCCTTCCGGAATGCCGGTAGCGCTATCGGACGCGAGGGGAGCGGTGACCGCTGAATCGGGGTACTCGAGCGCGAGTTCGGGGAGTTGTTGTTGGCAATCGGGCATGTAGGTGAAGCTTTTCAGGATGCGCACCAACAGGCTGTTCAGCGATTCCACGTCGTATTTGTCCGTGGTGGGTTCCAGATGAGGGTTGCCCGCGCCGCTGTGGTCGGTGAGGAAGGTGTAGGTGCCATTGGTGCCCAGGGCCAACGCGCGCAACAGGTATTCCGTGTCCTTTTTCAATCCGCTGGCGGCAACGGGCACTACGCGGATGCCCTTGGCGGCGGCCTGTGCGGTAAGCTCGCGCATCCGCAGTTTCACCCCGGGCGTGAGGTGCGGTCCGGCGTCCAGCACCAGGAAGAGGATCCGCGCGCGGGCCTCGGTGCTCCATGAAAGCCCGTTGATGGCGCTGTCCAGCGCGATCTCCACCGCCTCGGGCTCATCGCCCCCGCCATTGGCGCGTTGCTCCGAGATGAAATTCACCGCTGTGGAAAGCACCCGGGTGAAATCCATGGTGCGGGTGGTGTATTCCTCGCCGGGGCCCACATCGCGATAGAACACGTTAGCGAACCGGAAGTTGAGCCGATCGCCGATCTTCTTGCTTTGGTAGATGATGTCGTTCAGCTCCGCCTTCAAGAAGTCGATCTCGTCCTGCATGGAGCCGGTGGCATCCACCACGAAGGCCACGTCCACGGCATCGCTTTGGCCGCAGGGCACATCGAGCATGAAGCGGTTCACGCCGTTGGCGAAAGGCCAGGCATTTGCCAGGCGGTAGGATTTGCCCGCGTATTCCGCTACCACCTGCAACGGCCCAAGTGCCGATGAGTCGGAGGCGTCAAGTGTGGCCCACAGTTCGGCCTTGCCCGTATTGTCGGTGCGCGCACGGTAGAGCACGGTACCATCGGCCAGCAAAAGCTGCACACGAGCATCGGCCAGGGGCAGCCCTTGCACGGTCTGCAGGTCCACCGTGTACCGCCCATCGGGCGCAATGCCCCAAAGTTTTCGCAAACCCGAAAGCGCATCCTTGGACAGATCGCCCCATTGCGTCCATTTCGCAAAATCGTTCACTTCGCCCGCGGTAAGCACGCCGCTGCCGGCACTGCTACGGCGCCTGCTACTGCCGAAAGGAGCGGGGAGGGGCGGACCGGAGGTTGAACGAAGGCCGCCGCCCCGCGCCATGGACATGGGGTATTCCATCGCATCCTCCGCAGCGGCGTAGCTCATCATCACCTTGCTCTCCGCGGTGCGCGGCTTCCTCTTTGGCGCGCCTTTCTCCTCGGCCACCGCGAAATCCACCTTCTCATCAGCCTTTACCCGCACCATGCGCGTACTGCTCTCGTAGCCATCGTAGCTCACCACGCAGCGGTACAGCCCGGTATCCAGCCGCACGTTGAAATTGCCATAGCGGTCGGTAAGCACCGAGGCCACCAGTTCCTTGCCGCGATAGATGTCCACGTTGCCGAAGCCCAGCACGGCATCCATGGTGCCCGCATTCAAATTGCCGCTGATGGATTGTGCCCTGAGCGGGGAGGTGAGGAAGGTGAAGCAGGAAAGGAGCGTGAAGAATGTAATGGAGGTAAGGCGGGTAAGAATGCAGGCGGGGAGAAGGCGGTGATGCATGATGGCTTTGTATGTTGAATTGCTGGGCTGTACACGCCAGGGTGCGACAGGTTCAATGCCAAGTTCGTGGCCGAGCTGCGCGGGTCGCGGTTATTGGTTTTTTGGGCGCGGCGTCCTACATCGTCCAACAGCTCCGCGTTCTCCGAGCCCTCTGCGGTCAACCCGTCGCGGCCGAGGCATTTCTCTTCCCCAGCGCTCAGGTGGACAATGTGGACATTGTGAACCGTATTTCTCCGCTTCGTGGCGAACCCATCGCGGGCAGGGCATTCCGCCTTTCTCCTCGCCTCTGCGCCTCGGCGGCCAACCCATCGCGGTCAAAGCATTTCCCCGCGCCTTTGCGCCTCCGCGGCAAGCCCACCGCAGCCAAGGCCTCGGCATTTCTCCGCACCTCCACTACATTCGCCCACATGCGCCTCCTCCTTACCGGAAGCAACGGCTTGCTGGGCCAAAAAATCATCGCCGCCCTGCGAAACGACCCCAGTGTTGAGCTCTGGGCCACTTCCCGTGGGAATGATCGGACGGCTGAGCCACTGGGTGATCGCTACCGGAGTATGGACATTGCCGTGAAGGCAGAAGTGGACGCCGTTTTTGAAGAGGCCCGGCCCAACGTGGTGATCCATGCCGCTGCCATGACCAATGTGGATGCCTGTGAGCTGGACCCGGCGAGCTGCCGCCTGCACAACGTAACCGCCACGGAGCACTTGGTGCAGGCCGCCGAACGCCACAACAGCCACTTCATTTTCCTCAGCACCGATTTCATCTTCGACGGCGGCAACGGTCCGTACCGCGAGGAGGACGAGCCGGCGCCATTGAGCATCTACGGCCAAAGCAAGCTGGACGGTGAGCACATCGTGCAGCAGTCCGGGTTGGAGCGTTGGGCCATTGCACGCACCATCATCGTTTACGGGGTGGCGAAAGGCTTGAGCCGGGGCAATGTGGTGCTGTGGGCCAAGAATGCCTTGGAAAAAGGCGAGCCGATCAAGGTGGTGAACGACCAATGGCGCATGCCCACGCTGGCCGAGGACCTGGCCGATGGTTGCATCCGCATTGCCAAGCGCGGTGCCACCGGCATCTATCACCTCAGTGGACCCGATGGCATGACCATACTGGAACTGGTGCAGCGCACGGGTGTCTTCTTCGGACTACCGACCGGCACGGTCTCCCCAGTGACCAGTGCCAGCTTGGGGCAGCCAGCTAAGCGGCCACCTGTAACCGGCTTTGTGCTGGACAAGGCCCGCCGCGAGCTTGGCTATGCACCGCATGGCTTTGAAGCGGGCTTGGCGGTGCTGCGCGAACAACTCAGCCTATGATCGGCCATGGCCAGGAAACGGCGGCGGCAACCCATAAAGGAGGACCTGAAGGACCTGTTCGCCATGCATCGTGGCGAGCGCCGCGCCTTTGCCATCCTCACCGGGCTGTGCCTCATCGGGGCGGCATGGGTCACATGGGAGCAGTGGATCAGGCCGGTTACTTTGAACAATGCCGATGAGCTTGAGGTGGAATGGGCATCCTTTGTCGAAGGGCAGGGGGAAGTACGCGCCACAGTGGTGGATGATATCGAACTCTTCCAGTTCGACCCGAATGGCCTGCCCGTGGAGTTATGGCTGCGTTTGGGCCTGACCGAAAAGCAGGCGGAAGCGCTGCACCGCTACGAGGCCAAGGGCGGGAAATTCCGCACCAAGCGCGATCTGGCACGCATGCGCACCGTGCGGCCAGAGTTGTTCGGACTGTGGGAACCGTACATTCTGTTGCCCGACAGCTTGCCATCAAGGGAACGCACACCGTACGCCCGCAAGGCATGGCCGCGCGACACCACCCGCTGGGAACGGAAGGAATATCGCGAAACCTCGGCACGGCACGCCATGGTGGAGCTCAACACCGCCGATTCCGTTGCCTTGGTGGCGGTGAACGGCATTGGGCCGGCCTTTGCGCGCAGCATATTGCGGTACCGTGAGCGGCTGGGTGGCTTCCATTCCATCGGCCAGTTGGCCGAGGTGCCCATACTGCGCGACAAACCGGATGCAGTGGCCCAACTAAAGGAAAAGCTTGTGGTGGATGAATTGATGGTGCGCCGCATCAACTTGAACAATTGCACCGTGGAGGAACTCGCCAAGCATCCGTACATGGATTGGAAGGTGGCCAAAGCCCTGATCGCCTACCGCGGCCACCACGGGCCATTCCACAAGGTGGAGGACATTACGGGTTGCGTGCTGGTAACGGACAGTATCCGCGACCGGATCGTTCCGTACCTCACGGTGGGTGATTGACAACCTGTCCTTCCATTCGGTCGAGCCCCATTACGTTACCGTCCCGGAACGGTGCGCCCGTCCCAGCAGGGTTGCCGCTTCGGAACCCTGCGCCGGTTACCGCGACCCAGCGGGCCATCATTCATTCACGCCACACCGTTCCGCTGCCTGGGTTTACTTTGCGGCCGCTTTCCCGGCGGCCCCGAAAACACCCCCTGCCGGAAACAACAGGACAATGGAATTCAGCACTACCGAGAACCGGCAGATGATCACCAGCGCAGTGCGCGACCTGGTTGAACGCGAATTGCGGCCCCACGTAATGGAATGGGACGAAAGCCAGCACATGCCCATCGAACTGTTCAAACAGCATTTCGGCCCGGCGGGCATGTTGGGTGTGCTGGTACCGGAGCAATATGGCGGCGCGGGCCTAGGCTACCATGAATACGTGGACACCATTGTGGAGGTGGCCCGTGTGTGCGGCAGCGTGGGTCTTAGCGTGGCGGCGCATAATTCATTGTGCACCGGCCACATCATGTACTTCGGCAACGAGGAGCAGAAGAAGAAATGGCTGCCCAAGCTGGCCAGCGGCCAATGGCTGGGTGCTTGGGGCCTTACCGAGGCAGGCACCGGCAGTGATGCCATGCGCATGGCCACGACAGCCAAAAAGGAAGGGAATGAATGGGTGCTCAACGGCACCAAGAACTGGATCACCCACGGCATAAGCGCCGATGTAATGGTGGTGATCGCGCGTACCGGCGAACTGCTGGACAGCCGGGGCATGAGCGCCTTCGTGGTGGAGCGTGGCACCCCGGGCTTTTCCGGCGGTAAAAAAGAGAACAAGCTGGGCATGCGTGCCAGTGAAACCGCCGAGGTGATCTTCCAGGATTGCCGTATACCCGAGGCCAACTTGCTTGGGGAGGTGGGCAGGGGATTCCAACAGGCCATGCAAGTGCTGGATGGGGGCCGCATCAGCATCGCGGCGTTGTCGTTGGGCATTGCCAAAGGCGCTATGGATGCCGCGGTGGCCTATTCCAAGGAACGCCACCAGTTCGGCAGGCCGATCTCTGAATTCCAGGCCGTCAGCTTCAAACTGGCCGACATGGCCACCAAGATCGAAGCGGCCGAATTATTGATCCGCCAGGCCAGTGACCTGAAGAACAAAGGCCAGCGGATGACCAAGGAAAGTGCCATGGCCAAATACTATGCAAGTGAAGTGTCCGTGCAGGTGAGCACCGATGCTGTGCAGGTCTTCGGCGGCTACGGTTACACCAAGGACTTCCCCGTGGAAAAGTTTTACCGCGACAGCAAGCTCTGCACCATCGGGGAGGGCACCAGCGAGATCCAGAAGCTGGTGATCAGCAGGGAGGTGCTCCGCTAAAGCCGCTGGTGGAACTGGTGGTACGGCGGCAGTTTCAGTTCGAGGCCCTATGTGGAATTCCTGCCTTTGTTCGGCATCCCACTGGGTATGATGCTGAAGGACCTGCGGAGGCGTTGGCGGGTCGGACTGCTCACACTCCTGTGCGTGTTCACGGTACTCTGCCAAGTGCAAACCTACCAAGCCCGGTATTACCGGATCCACTATGAGGATATAGACCGTCAACGGTACTGGGATGAATTCTTGCGCCTGGGCAAGATCGCCGGATGGGCCGCCCCCAGGAACAGGCACCACCAACACGTGTTTGTGGATACGGATATTCTCGTTACATTTGCACCCCAATTCAGAAAAAGGACCATGCTGATCATCCCGGTGAAGGAAGGCGAACCCATCGACAAGGCGCTCAAGAAGTTCAAGAAGAAGTTCGAGCGTACGGGCACCTTGCGTGAGCTGCGCAAGCGCCAGCATTTCACCAAACCTTCCGTAGAGCGCCGCGTTGAGCGTCAACGCGCCGTTTACAAGCAAGAGACCTACGGCGAGGAACAATAGCCGTTGCAGCGGATTTCACCATCCGCTTGTACATAACCAGCAGCCCAAGGCGGGGAAATCACATGATTTCACCGCCTTTTTTGCGTTCTACCCCCAACAGCATGGGCATCGAGCGCTTTTTGGAACACCTGGCCTTCGAGAAAAGGGCAAGCCCGCTTACGGTGGAGGCCTATGGCAATGACCTGCGTCAATTCGCTACTTTTCTTGAACGACAGGGATCGGGCCACCTGGAGGCGGCCACGGACCGCGCCGTGCGCGCCTGGATGATGCAATTGATGGAGCAGGGCACCGGTGCCCGCTCCGTGAACCGCAAGCTCAGCGCGTTGCGTGCCTATTACCGGTTTGCCCGTTTGATGGGGGAGGGCTCTTCAGACCCAACGGCCTTGGTAACCCCGCCGAAAGTGCCCAAGCGCCTGCCCGAATTCGTGGCGCAGCGAGGCATGGAACAATTGCTCGATCATGCGCAATGGCCCGAAGGCTTCAAGGGCCAGCGCGACCGCTTGATCCTGGAGCTGCTGTATGGCACAGGCATGCGCTTGGCAGAGCTGTGCGGCCTGTTGCCGGGCGATGTGGACCTTCGGCGCAGCACGGTGCGTGTACTGGGCAAGCGCAACAAGGAGCGCATAATACCATTGGCCGCGCCACTGATGCGGTTATTAAAGGAATACCTCCAGGCGCGTGCAACGCTGCCGGCACGGTCAGATGCGCTGCTTGTGCATCCCGATGGCGCTCCGGTGACACGCCGCACGGTACAGTCGCTGGTGGCGCATTACCTTAGTGCGGTCACCACGCAACAGAAAAAAAGCCCCCACGTGCTGCGCCACACATTTGCCACACACCTGCTTGAGCAGGGCGCCGACCTCAATGCGGTGAAGGAGCTATTGGGGCACGCCAGTTTGGCGGCAACGCAGGTATACACCCACAATACGGTCGAAAAACTGAAAAAGGCCCACAGCCAGGCCCACCCGCGCGGTGGCCAATGAATGAACCAACTAACCAAAACGAAAGAGCCATGAACGTGAACGTGCATTCCCTCCATTTCGACGCGGATATCAAACTGGTTGATTTCATCAAGGAAAAGCTGAACAAGCTTACCCTGTTCCATGACGGCATCATATCGGCGGATGTCACCATGCGGATCGGTCCCGATGGCGAGCGCCCGCAGAACAAGCATGTGGAGATCCGGTTGGCCGTGCCGGGCAATGACCTGTTCGCCAAACGGAAGGCGGCCAGCTTCGAGGAAGCCGCGGTGAACACCATTGATGCCCTTCGCAGCCAGGTTGAAAAGGACCGTACCCGCGCGCGGGAGGTGCGCGGCTAATCCGCACCAGGCAAGGGTTTTCGTCGCCTTTGCAAACTTTGTTGGCGGCCACGGATCAAATCGTGGCCGCCTGCATTTGGTGGCATCAGTGTTTTGTATACATTTGCAGGCCCAATTCCGGGGGTGAACACCTCCGGAGGCGGGTCGGGAACGTTCTTTTACTTGCTGTACACGCCAATGTAGCTCAGCTGGTAGAGCAGCTGATTTGTAATCAGCCGGTCGGGGGTTCGAGTCCCTTCATTGGCTCCGTGAAAGGACCAGGGGGAGATACCCAAGTGGCCAACGGGGGCAGACTGTAAATCTGCTGTCTTACGACTTCGCAGGTTCGAATCCTGCTCTCCCCACCAAGCGGAGCCATTCACCACTGGCGATGGGGCAACCCTTCACCGGTGCAAAAGCGGGAGTAGCTCAGTTGGTAGAGCATCAGCCTTCCAAGCTGAATGTCGCGGGTTCGAATCTCGTCTCCCGCTCTACCGCCCAGGTCCGGCTTCCACGGATCGGGGGCCAGCCGCGCAAAGGCCTTTGTAGCTCAGAGGTAGAGCACTTCCTTGGTAAGGAAGAGGTCGCGGGTTCAATTCCCGCCAAAGGCTCCAGGCCCGGATGCCATCCGGGCCCGCCAGCAACGTGGCACACGTACAGCAATTAAGGGAAACACCCGAAACTTAACCCGAAAGACAAACAACAAACGACCGTCCCACATGGCAAAGGAGACCTATCAGCGCACCAAGCCCCACCTCAACATCGGCACCATCGGCCACGTTGACCACGGCAAGACCACCCTCACCGCAGCGATCAGCAAAGTGCTGTCCGACAAAGGGTTCTCGGAAGCACGCAGCTTCGATTCAATCGACAATGCGCCCGAGGAAAAAGAGCGTGGCATCACCATCAACACCTCGCACGTGGAATATTCCACCGAGACCCGCCACTATGCACACGTGGACTGCCCGGGCCACGCCGACTATGTGAAGAACATGGTGACCGGTGCCGCCCAAATGGACGGTGCCATCCTGGTGGTGGCCGCAACCGATGGCCCCATGCCCCAGACCCGCGAGCACATCCTGCTCGGCCGCCAAGTGGGTGTGCCCAAGATCGTGGTGTTCATGAACAAGGTTGACCTTGTGGACGACCCCGAGCTGCTGGACCTGGTGGAAATGGAGATCCGCGAACTGCTCTCCTTCTATGAGTACGATGGCGACAACACCCCTGTGATCCGCGGCAGCGCGCTTGGCGCACTGAACGGTGAAGCCAAGTGGGTGGACACCGTGATGCAGCTCATGGACGCCGTGGACAACTGGATCCCCGTGCCCCCGCGCGACGTGGAAAAGCCCCTGCTGATGAGCGTGGAGGACGTGTTCTCCATCACCGGCCGCGGTACCGTGGCAACCGGCCGTATCGAAACCGGCGTGGTGAAGACCGGCGACCCGCTGGAGATCGTGGGCATGCAGGAAGAAAAACTCACCAGCACCTGCACCGGCGTGGAGATGTTCAAGAAACTCCTCGACCGTGGCGAGGCCGGCGACAACGTGGGCCTGCTGCTGCGCGGCATTGAAAAGAACCAGATCCGTCGCGGCATGGTGATCGCCAAGCCCGGCAGCATCACCCCGCACACCGAGTTCAAGGCCGAGATCTACGTACTGAAGAAGGAAGAAGGCGGCCGCCATACCCCCTTCCACAACAAGTACCGCCCGCAGTTCTACTTCCGTACCACCGACGTTACCGGTGAGATCACCATGGAAGCAGGCCGCGAGATGATCATGCCCGGCGACAACGTAACGATCACCGTGAAACTGATCGTGCCGATCGCCATGTCAAAGGGCCTGCGCTTCGCCATCCGCGAAGGTGGCCGCACCGTGGGTGCAGGGCAGGTGACCGAGATCCTCAAGTGATCGGAAATATGAACGATGGCAACGGGCCGTTCCGCGATGAAAAGCGGAACGGCCTTTGCCGACCAAAGGAACACCAACAGGAACCAACCGAACGGGAGTAGCTCAATTGGTAGAGCGACGGTCTCCAAAACCGTAGGCTGCGGGTTCGATTCCTGCCTCCCGTGCCAAAGCTAACTAAAGTGGCAAGCATCAAAACATACCTCAGCGAAAGCTATAATGAGCTGGTGAACAAGGTGAGCTGGCCCACGTGGAAGGAACTGCAGAACAGCTCCATCCTGGTGCTTGTCTCGGCCATTATCGTTTCGTTGATCATCTTTCTGATGGACTTCGTGTTCGGCGTGCACAACATGGGCAACACAAACTTCTGGAAAGGGATCTTGGGCTTCATCTACAAATTCATCGGATAACCGGGATGCCCGTGGCCAACCCCAAAAAGTGGTACGTTCTCCGTGCCGTGAGCGGCAAGGAGAAAAAAGTGAAGGAACTCATCGACGCCGAGATCCGGCGCTCGAACCTGGGCAACTACATCAGCCAAGTGCTGATCCCCATGGAAAAGTTCTACCAGATCCGCGACGGCAAGAAGGTGAGCAAGGAGCGCAACTTCTTCCCCGGGTACGTGCTGCTGGAGGCCGACCTCTCCGGCGAAACCGTGCATACATTGAAGCAACTCACCAACGTGATCGGTTTCCTGGGCGCCGAAAAAGGAGGGGACCCGGTGCCCCTGCGCCAGGCCGAAGTGAACCGCATACTGGGCACGGTGGATGAGCTGGCCGATGCCGATGAATCGCCATACAACCCCTACCACGTGGGTGAAGGCGTGAAGGTGATCGACGGCCCCTTCAACGGCTTCAATGGAACGATCGAGGAGATCAACGAGGAAAAGAAGAAGCTGAAGGTGATGGTGAAGATCTTCGGGCGGAGGACACCGCTGGAACTGAGCTTCATGCAGGTTGAAAAGGAGGTCTGATAACGGCCATCATCGCATAAAAAGAAAAACAACCGTCCGAGCCGACCGTGAGGAAAGCGTTAACCAGGACACAACAACAAAAACATGGCAAAGGAAATCTCGGCGCTGGTAAAGCTCCAGGTAAAAGGGGGGGCCGCAAACCCGGCCCCGCCCGTTGGCCCCGCATTGGGCGCCAAGGGGGTGAACATCATGGAGTTCTGCAAGCAGTTCAATGCGCGCACGCAGGACAAGGCAGGCAAGGTACTGCCCGTGGTGATCACCGTGTACAGCGACAAGTCGTTCGACTTCATCATCAAAACACCGCCGGCAGCCGTGCAATTGATGGAGGCCGCCAAGGCCAAGAAAGGCAGCGGCGTGCCACAGACCGACAAGGTGGGCAGCGTTTCCTGGGACCAGGTCAAAGCGATCGCCGAGGACAAGATGCCCGACCTGAACTGCTTCGACCTCGAAAGCGCCATGACCATGGTGGCAGGCACCGCCCGCTCCATGGGCATTACTGTAACCGGCGAAAGCCCAATTAAAAAATAACCAAGGCCATGGCAAAACTGACCAAAAAGCGCAAGGCTGCCGAGGCCCTGTACGACGCCAATAAAAGCTACGACCTGCTGGAGGCCGCCACCCTGGTGAAGAAGACCAGCAACACCAAGTTCGACGCCACCGTGGATATTGCGGTGCGGTTGGGCGTGGACCCCAAGAAGAGCACCGAAATGGTGCGCGGCACCGTTAGCCTGCCCCACGGCACCGGCCGATCGGTACGCGTGCTGGTGCTCGCGGACCCCGCCAAGGCCGAAGAGGCCCTGGCCGCAGGCGCCGACATGGCCGGCCTGGATGAATACGTGGAGAAGATCAAGGGCGGCTGGACCGACGTGGACGTGATCATTTGCACGCCCAACGTAATGGCCAAAGTGGGTGCCCTGGGCCGTATCCTGGGCCCGCGCGGCCTTATGCCAAACCCTAAGACCGGGACCGTGACCATGGACGTGGCCAAGGCCACCCAAGAAGTGAAGGCCGGCAAGATCGACTTCAAGGTGGACAAGGCAGGAGTGATCCATGCCGTGATCGGCAAGGCCTCCTTCACCGCTGAAAAGCTCAGCGAGAACGCCAACGAGCTGCTGCAGGCCCTGTTGAAGTTGAAGCCCAGCACCGCCAAGGGCGCATATGTCAGGAGCATTTTCGTGAGCAGCACCATGGGCCCCGGCATCAAGGTGGATACACGCGTAGCTGGATAACAATAATGAAGGCCGTCGGCCGGGTTGAGCCCGGGTCCGGTGGCCCAACACAACAGAACAATGGCAACACGTGCACAAAAAGACCAGGCCATCGCCGAATTGATGAGCGAGATCGAGGCCACCAACGTGCTTTATCTTACCGATGCCAGCTCCATGTCGGCAGAGGCCACCAGCAACCTGCGCCGCGCCTGCAACAAAGGCGGGATCCGTATGCGGGTGGTGAAGAACACCCTGCTGCGAAAAGCGATGGAAAAGGTGGAAGGCAAGGATTACAGCGAGCTGTACCCCACGCTGAAAGGCCAGACCGCCATTCTTTTCGCGGAGAAGGGCAACGCCCCGGCCAAATTGATCCGCGACTTCCGCAAGCGCGGCGACCGCCCGGCGCTGAAGAGCGCCTGGATCGATGAGGCGGTCTTCGTGGGCGACGACCAACTGGTGATGCTCAGCCAGCTCAAGGGCCGCGAGGAACTCATCGGCGACATCATCGGCATGCTGCAAAGCCCGATCATGAACGTGATCGGCGCCCTGCAAGGCGGCGGCGGAAACAAAGTGGCCGGCCTGGTGAAGGCATTGGAGGAAAGAGCAGCATAAAAAGACCAAAATGTGAAAGCGGCCATACGGCCGCCCGAACAAAACGCGTTACGCACAGTCAGCTTCCCAACACAACAGCAAGTAACAACACAACAGATGGCAGACATCAAAACCCTTGGCGATCAACTCGTGGGCCTCACCGTTAAAGAGGTCAGCGAACTGGCCAAGTACCTCAAGGACGAATACCAGATCGAGCCCGCTGCGGCCGCCGTGGCCGTGGCAGCACCCGCCGGTGGCGGTGGCGCAGGTGATGCAGCCGAGGCCAAGACCAGCTTCGACGTGATCCTGAAGTCGGGCGGGCAGAGCAAGCTCGCCGTGGTAAAGCTCGTTAAGGAACTCACCGGCCTGGGCCTCAAGGAGGCAAAGGACCTGGTTGACGGCGCACCCAAGCCGGTGAAGGAGGGCGTTTCCAAGGAGGACGCCGAAAACTTGAAGCAACAACTGACCGAAGCCGGGGCAGAAGTTGAGATCAAGTAAGGCCCTCCGGTCGCAAGGACAGCCCAGGCCGGGTGCCGCGCCATTGGCGAAGGCACCCGGCCCGGCGGGTCCTTTTGCCCGTTAGCGGGCAGCATCACTAAACCCCTCTGGTACCAGGGGTTTCAACAAATGGTACCCCAGGTCGTCGGCGTTCGTTAACTTCCAGCATCCTTCCATGGCCCAGACCAAGTCCCTCAAGCGCAAGAACAAGCGCATCAATTTCGGCTCCACGCAACATGCAGTGGATTACCCGGATTTCCTTGACATCCAATTGAAGAGCTTCGAGGAGTTCTTCCAGATCGAGACCCTGCCCGAGAACCGGGAAACTGAAGGGCTCTACAAGGTGTTCATGGAGAATTTCCCGATCACGGACACCAGAAACCAGTTCGTGCTCGAATTCCTTGACTACTTCATCGACCCGCCGCGCTATACCATCGACGAGTGCATCGAGCGCGGCCTCACCTATAGCGTGCCCCTGAAGGCAAAGCTCAAGCTCTATTGCACCGATCCCGAGCACGAGGACTTTGAGACCATCGTGCAGGACGTGTACCTGGGGCAGATCCCGTACATGACCCCCAAGGGGTCGTTCGTGGTGAACGGCGCAGATCGTGTGATCGTGAGCCAGCTGCACCGCAGCCCGGGCGTGTTCTTCGGCCAAAGCCGCCACGCCAACGGCACCAAGCTGTACAGCGCACGCGTGATACCCTTTAAAGGAAGTTGGATCGAATTCGCCACGGACATCAATGGCGTGATGTACGCCTACATCGACAGGAAGAAAAAATTGCCGGTGACCACCCTGTTGAGGGCCATCGGTTATGAAAGCGATAAACAGATCCTGGAGATCTTCGGCCTGGCCGACGAGATCAAGGTGACCAAGAACGCACTGAAGGAGGCCGTGGGCCGCAAGCTCGCTGCACGCGTGCTCAAAAGCTGGGTGGAGGACTTCGTGGATGAGGACACCGGCGAGGTGGTGTCCATTGAGCGCAACGAAGTGCTCATTGACCGCGAGACCGTGCTCGAGGAACACCATGTGGACGAGATCTACGACAGCGGCGCGAAAACCATCATCCTGCACAAGCAGGGCGTGAATGCCGCCGACTACGCGCTGATCTACAACACCTTGCAAAAGGACACCTCCAACTCCGAGAAGGAGGCCGTGGAAGTGATCTACCGCCAACTGCGCAACGCCGAGCCGCCCGATCTGGAAACGGCGCGTGGCGTGATCGACAAGCTCTTTTTCAGCGAGCAGCGCTACGACCTCGGCGAGGTGGGGCGCTACCGCATCAACAGAAAGCTCGGCCTCGAAAGCGAGCTTAGCGTGCGCGTGCTCACCAAGGAGGACATCATCGCCATCATCAAGTACCTGATCGAGCTGGTGAACTCCAAGGCCGATGTGGACGACATCGACCACCTGAGCAACCGGCGCGTGCGTACCGTGGGCGAGCAGCTATACAGCCAATTCGGCGTGGGCCTGGCCCGCATGGCACGCACCATCCGCGAGCGCATGAACGTGCGCGACAACGAGGTGTTCACCCCAACCGACCTGATCAACGCGAAAACGCTCAGCTCGGTCATCAACTCGTTCTTCGGCACCAACCAGCTGAGCCAGTTCATGGACCAGACAAACCCGCTGGCCGAGATCACCCACAAGCGCCGCCTGTCGGCACTTGGACCCGGGGGCCTCAGCCGCGAACGCGCTGGGTTCGAGGTGCGCGACGTGCACTACACGCACTACGGGCGCCTGTGCACCATTGAAACGCCGGAAGGACCCAACATCGGGTTGATCAGCTCCCTGTGCGTATACAGCAAGATCAACAACCTCGGCTTCATCGAAACCCCTTACCGCCAGGTGAAGGATGGCCAAGTGGACCTGAAGAGCGAGCCCATCTACCTCAGCGCCGAGGAAGAGGACATGAAGATGATCGCCCAGGCCAACGCGCCGGTGGACGAAAAGGGCAACTTCCGGAACAACCGCGTGAAGGCCCGCCAAATGGGCGACTTCCCCGTGGTTGAACCCGCAGAACTTGAGCTGATGGACGTGGGGCCGAACCAGATCGCATCCATTGCCGCCAGCTTGATCCCCTTCCTGGAGCACAACGATGCCAACCGCGCGCTCATGGGCTCGAACATGATGCGCCAAGCCGTGCCGCTGTTGCGCCCCGAAGCCCCCATCGTGGGCACCGGGTTGGAAGAACTCGTGGCCCACGACAGCCGCGTGCTCATTACGGCTGAAGGCGACGGCACCGTGAAATATGTGGACAGCGAACGGATCTTGATCGAATACAAGCGCACCGATGAGGAGCGCGCAGTGAGCTTCGAAGGCGACGAGAAGGAGTACAAGCTCACCAAGTTCATGAAGACCAACCAGAGCACCTGCATGAACCTGCACCCCATTGTAAGCAAAGGGGAAAAGGTGACCGCGGGCCAAACGCTCTGCGAAGGCTACAGCACCGAGGATGGTGAACTGGCCATCGGGCGCAATCTGGTGGTGGCGTTCATGCCCTGGAAGGGATACAACTTCGAGGATGCCATCGTGATCAGCGAAAGGGCGGCCCGCGAGGACCTGTTCACCTCTATCCATATCGATGAGTACATCATGGAAGTGCGCGATACCAAGCGCGGCCAAGAGGAACTCACCGCCGATATCCCCAACGTAAGCGAAGAAGCCACCAAGGACCTCGACGAGAACGGATTGATCCGCATTGGTGCCGAGGTGAAGGAGGGCGACATCCTCATCGGCAAGATCACCCCCAAGGGAGAGACCGATCCCAGCCCCGAGGAAAAACTGCTGCGCGCCATCTTCGGCGATAAGGCCGGCGATGTGAAGGACGCCTCGATGAAGGCGCCCCCCAGCACGCGCGGCGTGGTGATCGACAAGAAGCTCTTTGCCCGTGCCGTGAAGGACAAAAAGACCAAGGGCAACGAAAAGGCGATCATTGAACAGATCGCCAAGGAAGAGGCCAAGGAACTGGCTGAGCTGAAGAACCTGCTGGTGGAAAAACTGATGTCGCTCATCGGCGGCACCAATTCCAACGGCGTGCTCAACAAGTACGGCGAGGAGCAAGTGCGCAAGGGCGTGAAGTTCAGCGCCAAAGTGCTGGAAAAGGTGGATTACATCACCGTGAACCCCACGGAATGGACCACCGACAAGAAAGTGAATGAACTGGTACGCCAGTTGATCCACAACTACACCATCCGCCACAGCGATATCAGCGGGCACTACAAGCGCAAGAACTTCCAGGTAAGCATCGGCGACGAGCTGCCCACCGGCATCATGAAATTGGCCAAGGTGTACCTGGCCAACAAGCGCAAGCTTACCGTGGGCGATAAAATGGCCGGCCGCCACGGCAACAAGGGCATCGTGTCCAAGATCGTGCGCGATGCGGACATGCCATTCCTGGAGGATGGAACACCGGTGGACATCGTGCTCAACCCCCTGGGCGTGCCCTCACGCATGAACCTGGGGCAGATCTATGAGACCGTGCTCGGCTGGGCTGGCCTGAAGCTGGGCCGCAAGTATGCCACCCCGATCTTCGATGGCGCATCCATCGAGCAGATCAACGAACAGACGGACGAGGCGGGCATACCCCGGTACGGCAAGGCCTACCTGTTCGATGGGGGCACCGGCGAGCGCTTCGATCAGCCTGCCACCGTGGGCGTGATCTACATGCTCAAGCTCTCCCACATGGTGGACGACAAGATGCACGCACGCTCCATCGGGCCCTACAGCCTCATCACCCAGCAGCCCTTGGGCGGCAAGGCCCAGTTCGGTGGCCAGCGCTTCGGGGAAATGGAAGTTTGGGCACTGGAGGCCTTCGGCGCCGCGAATGTGCTGCAGGAGATCCTTACCGTGAAGAGTGACGACGTAATGGGCCGGGCCAAGGCCTACGAGGCCATAGTGAAGGGCGATCCCATGCCCGTGCCCGGGATCCCCGAATCGTTCAACGTCCTGCTGCACGAGCTGCGTGGCCTCGCATTGGAGGTCAGCTTGGAGAGCGAGGGCGACATCAGCAACAACAAAAACAACTCCTGAGCGCCATGACCATGATCAAGAAGGAGGTCAAATTGTCGAGCCAATTCGACAAGATCGTCATCAGCCTGGCCAGCCCCGAGAAGATCCTCGAGCGCAGCCATGGCGAGGTGATCAAGCCGGAGACCATCAACTACCGCACCTATAAGCCCGAGCGCGACGGACTGTTCTGCGAGCGCATCTTCGGGCCGGTGAAGGACTTTGAGTGCCACTGTGGAAAGTACAAGCGCATCCGGTACAAGGGCATCGTATGCGACCGCTGCGGTGTGGAAGTGACCGAGAAGAAAGTGCGCCGCGAGCGCATGGGCCATATCCAGCTTTCAGTGCCCGTGGCACACATCTGGTACTTCCGTAGCCTGCCCAACAAGATCGGCTACCTGCTCGGCCTGCCCACCAAGAAACTCGACCAGATCATTTACTACGAGCGCTACGTAGTGATCCAACCGGGCGAGGGCACCACCAACAGGGAAGGGGAGCCCATCCAATACCTCGATTTCCTTACAGAGGAGGAATACCTCGAGATCCTCGATAAGCTGGGCAAGGAAAACCAGCACCTGGATGACACGGACCCGAACAAGTTCATCGCCAAAATGGGGGCGGAGGGCCTGCATGAGCTGCTGCGCCGCCTCGACCTCGATAGCTTGAGCTATGAACTGCGCCACAAGGCCAATACCGAAACCAGCCAACAGCGCAAGAATGAAGCGCTGAAGCGCCTGAGCGTGGTGGAGGCCTTCCGCAGCGCGAATACCCGCCGGGAGAACCGCCCCGAATGGATGATCGTGAAGGTGGTGCCCGTGATACCGCCCGAATTGCGCCCATTGGTGCCGCTGGACGGTGGACGATTCGCCACCAGCGACCTCAACGACCTGTACCGCCGCGTGATCATCCGCAACAACCGCCTCAAGCGCTTGGTGGAGATCAAGGCGCCCGAGGTGATCCTGCGCAACGAAAAGCGCATGCTCCAAGAGGCCGTGGACAGCCTGTTCGACAACAGCCGAAAGAGCAGCGCCGTGAAAAGCGAGAACAACCGCCCGCTGAAATCCTTGAGCGATTCGCTCAAGGGCAAGCAGGGCCGTTTCCGCCAAAACCTGCTCGGTAAGCGGGTTGACTACAGCGCCCGTTCGGTAATTGTGGTCGGCCCCGACCTGAAACTGCACGAATGCGGTCTGCCCAAGGACATGGCCGCCGAGCTTTACAAGCCCTTCATCATCCGCAAGCTCATTGAGCGGGGGATCGTGAAAACGGTGAAGAGCGCCAAAAAGATCGTGGACAAGAAAGAGCCCGTGATCTGGGACATCCTTGAAAATGTGATCAAGGGGCACCCCGTGCTGCTCAACCGTGCACCAACGCTGCACCGCTTGGGTATCCAAGCCTTCCAGCCCAAGCTGATCGAGGGCAAGGCCATTCAATTACACCCGCTGGTCACCACCGCATTCAACGCCGACTTTGACGGTGACCAGATGGCCGTGCACCTGCCTTTGGGCCACGCCGCCATTTTGGAGGCCCAGCTGCTCATGCTCGCCAGCCACAACATCCTCAACCCGGCCAACGGCGCCCCCATCGCTGTGCCCAGCCAGGACATGGTGCTTGGCCTGTACTACATTACCAAAGGCCGCAAGAGCGACAAGGACCAAGTGGTGAAGGGCGAAGGCTCGGTGTTCTACAGCCCCGAGGAAGTGACCATTGCCTACAATGAAAAGCGCCTCGACCTGCACGCATGGATCAAGGTGCGCTGGACCAACCCCGACGGCACCACCCAGTTGGTGGAGACCACCACTGGGCGCGTGCTGTTCAACGCCGTTGTGCCCGAGGAGCTCGGCTACATCAACGAAGTGCTCACCAAGCGCTCACTGCGCGACGTGATCGGGCGCGTGGTACGCGAAAGCGGCACCGCAAAGGCCGCCAAGTTCCTGGACGATATCAAGGAACTCGGCTTCATGAGCGCCTTCCGCGGCGGCCTCAGCTTCAACCTGGCCGATGTGGTGATCCCCAACGAAAAGGACAAACTGATCAAAGGGGCACAAAGCGAGGTGGATGAAGTGATGGGCAACTACAACATGGGCCTCATCACCAACAACGAGCGCTACAACCAAACGATCGACATTTGGACGCACACCAACAGCAAGCTCACCTATACGCTGATGGAGCGCCTGAAGAATGACAACCAAGGCTTCAACTCCATCTACATGATGATGGATTCCGGGGCACGGGGTTCCAAGGAGCAGATCCGCCAGCTCAGCGGCATGCGCGGCCTGATGGCCAAGCCGCAGAAAAGCGGCGGGGGACAGGACATCATCGAAAACCCGATCCTTTCCAACTTCAAGGAGGGGCTGTCCATCCTGGAATATTTCATCTCTACCCACGGTGCACGTAAGGGCCTGGCCGATACGGCACTGAAGACCGCCGACGCCGGCTACCTCACACGCCGATTGGTGGACGTGGCACAGGACGTGGTGATCACCGCAGAGGACTGCGGAACGCTACGCGGCCTGGTGGCCACCGACCTGATCAAGAACGAGGAGGTGGTGGATCCGCTGAGCGCCCGTATCCTGGGCCGCACGGTGGTCAACGATGTCATCCACCCGCAATCCGGCGACCTCATCATTGCCAGCGGCGATACCATCGACGAGGAAGTGGCGGCCATTATTGGCGAGAGCCCCATTGAAGAAGTGGAGGTGCGCAGCGTGCTTACCTGCGAACAGCGCCACGGTGTTTGCGCCAAGTGCTACGGGCGCAACCTGGCCACGGGCCGCATGGTGCAGATCGGCGAGGCCGTGGGCGTGATCGCCGCACAATCCATCGGTGAACCGGGCACCCAGCTTACCCTGCGTACATTCCACGTGGGTGGTGTGGCCGGAAAGATCACAGAGGACAGCCAGATCGTGGCCAAATACGACGGCAGGCTCGAGATCGAGGACCTGCGTACCGTGAAGAAAAAGGACCGCAACGGTGAGAACGCCGAGGTGGTGATCAGCCGCAGCGCGGAAATGCGCATCGTGGACACCAACACCGGCATCGTGCTCACCACCAGCCACGTGCCCTATGGAGCCATGTTCTACTCCCAAGTGGGCAAGGAGGTGAAGAAAGGCGATTTGATCTGCCAGTGGGACCCCTACAACGCGGTGATCATCTCCGAGCTTCCCGGGGTGCTCGCTTTTGAGAGCATTGAGGAAAGCGTGACCTTCCGTGAGGAGATCGACGAGCAGACCGGATTCACCGAGAAGGTGATCGTGGAAAGCCGCGATAAGCGCAAGAATCCCACCATCAAGATCCAAAAGCCCGATGGTGAGGAGATCAAGAGCTATTCACTGCCCGTTGGCGCGCACATTTCGGTGAGCGATGGCCAAAAAGTGGAGGCCGGGGACATCCTGGTGAAGATCCCGCGCAGCTCCGGCAAGGGCGGCGACATCACCGGTGGCCTGCCCCGCGTTACCGAGCTTTTCGAGGCACGGAACCCCAGCAACCCGGCCGTGGTGAGCGAGATTGACGGCATTGTTTCCTACGGCAAGATCAAGCGGGGCAACCGCGAGATCATCGTGGAAAGCCGCACCGGCGAACACAAGTACTACCTCGTGCCGCTGAGCAAGCACATCCTGGTGCAGGAAAATGATTATGTGAAGGCGGGCCAACAGTTGAGCGATGGCTCCATCAGCCCGTCCGATATCCTCGACATCCAAGGCCCGACACGGGTGCAGGAATACTTGGTGGATGAAGTGCAGGACGTATACCGCATGCAGGGCGTGAAGATCAACGACAAGCACTTCGAGGTGATCGTGCGCCAGATGATGCGCAAGGTGGAGATCGAAGATCCCGGCGATACGCGCTTCCTTGAACACCAGGCCGTGATGAAGGCCGAATTCATGGAGGAGAACGACAGCATGTTCGACAAGCTGGTAGTGACCAACGCCGGCGATTCCACCAACGTGAAAGAGGGCCAGATCATCAACCTGCGCAAGCTGCGCGATGAGAACAGCGTGCTAAAGCGCAAGGACGGCAAGTTGGTGGAAACCCGGCCGGCCACACCGGCCACCAGCCGCCAGCTGCTCATGGGCATCACCCGTGCATCGCTGCAGACCGAGAGCTTCATCAGTGCTGCATCCTTCCAGGAAACCACCAAGGTGCTCAACGAAGCGGCCGTGGCCGCCAAGGAGGATGACCTGCTTGGCCTGAAGGAGAACGTGATCGTGGGCCACTTGATCCCGGCCGGCACGGGAACACGTGCCTTCCAGAAAGATCTGGTGTACAGCAAGGATGAGTACACCCGCCTGATGGCGGCCAAGCTCACCGAGCAGGAAGTGGAGGAATAATGAATGGCGAAGGGGGAATCGGTGGAAACCGGTTCCCCGCCGCCACACCTGCCGAACAAGGCATAAATCAGAACCAATGGCAGACAACAAAGAGCAACAGGCGCCCAATCAACTGAACATTGAGATCAGCGAGGAGGTGGCCGACGGCGTTTACAGCAACCTGGCGATCATTACACACAGCAATTCCGAATTCGTGCTCGATTTCGTGCGCGTAATGCCCGGGGTGCCCAAGGCCAAGGTGAAATCACGCATATTGCTTACGCCGCAGCATGCCAAGCGCCTGATGAGGGCCCTGGCGGACAATGTGCAGAAATTCGAGGCGGCACACGGCACCATCCGCGAGAGCGAGTTGCCCGAGGTACCCATGAGTTTCGGTGGGCCGCTGGCGCAGGCCTGATCAGGGCAGCAACGCAAACAAAACCCCGGCGAGTCCGGGGTTTTTGGTATACACCGCCCTCATTCGCGCGCGCCTTGGGCGAAGATCGCGTAGCCGAAATTCAGGCTCCATACCCAGGGGCTGCGCAGGCCGTCCAAATAGCTCGTATTGAACCATACCGGTCCCAGCGGGCTCTGGTAGATCAGCGATCCACTGGCAATGAAATAGCGTGAGCTGATCGGCGTGCCTTCACCGGGGGAATTGCCGCCCTCGCGTTGCAGGGTCTTGTACGGCTGGAAAATGTATCCCTCCAACCGCAGGTCGAACTTGTTGCGGGCCACGGCCAATATGCTACGCACCCCACCGGCCAAGTATTGAAGCGCCCTGTAATTCTCCAGGAAGTAGGTACGGCTTTCGGCCGTGGGCTGGAAGACCGGCGACTGGATCAACGTGGCCGTGTAATTCTGGAAAAAGGGCTGGGTGCTGTACACGCCTTCGGCCAACATGCCGAACCGCACGATCCCCCGGGGCAGGAAATACTTGTCCAAGGTGGCCTTCATGACGATCCAATCACGGCGGCTGCTGTGGTCGGTGCGTTCGGCCCATTGCGAGCCCGGTAACGTGTGCTCGGTGCCCCCCATGTAGCGCACGCTGAGGCGCACCAGTTCACCACGGTTCGGCTGCTGCTTCCGGTTCAGGCTGTTCCGCTCGATCAACAGCCCGGCAGTGCCATAATTGAAGCTCGTGAGGTCAGCGGTGTCCTGTGCCGTGAAAAGCCCGTTCTGGTAATAGCTGTCCTTGGATTCCGCATATTTCATATCGGCGCGCATAAGGCCCTTTGTGCCCAGCGCCATGCCCACATTGGCACCGCCCCAGCGCTCCCGGCGGATGATGAATGAGGGCCGTACCTCTTGGAAGAACGATGTAAAACCGCTGAAGTAATCGAGCCGGTTGAACACCACGGCCGGTTCAATGTAAATGGGGCGCCGTGAACTAAGGTCAGTGCGCCAGCGGAATTGGCCGGAGGTATAGAATTTCCCGAAATAGCCGCGGGCCTCCACCCGGCTGCTTGTGCGGCCGAACAAATTGTAACGCGCGGCCACCATGCCTGTGTTCACCGGCCGCGAACTCACCAATCCACCGAATTGCACCTCAAGCCGCCTTTCCCGCTTCACGCTGATGTTCAGGTCGAAGTTGCCGTTCACGCGTGAATAGGTGGCCTGCGGAAAGAGGGAGCCGATGTTGTAATCGGAATAGAGGCGGAAGTAGCGTGGCTTCAATTCATGGAGCGTAATGGGTTCATTGCTCTTGTTCAGCAACCGTTCGCAATACAGGGCTTGGCCCTTGTTCAGCCCGTCGAACCGGATGTTGCCGAATACCACGGGCGGGCATTTGGCCAGGAAGCGCTCGCGCAGGGCGCGTAATTCCTGGTGGCTGCGGCGCCGTTCCACTTCGGCCTTGATCTCCGGCATGCGTTCCATGGCCGAGGCATAGCCATCGGCCACGGCTTGCCGCGCGTTGGTGAAATCGAACAGGCCCGTGCTGGTCCGGGGTTCGATGATCACGCCCGGATCGCAGGGCAGCACGTAGTTGGTGGGCTGCATCATGATCGCCTTCAGCTGGCTCATCAGGTCATCCTCGTTCGGTGGCGGTGCGTTGTAGGCCACGTTGCTGCCGATGATGTAGTCCGGCATGTAGGCGTGGTACATCACATCCGCCGGAAAGTTGTTGTACATGCCGCCGTCCATCATCATGTGCCCGTCCATGAGGATGGGCTTGAAATAGAAGGGATAGCTCATGCTGGCCCGCACCGCGGTGGCCAGGTCACCATGCGAGAACACCACCTCGCGCCGCGCCGTTATGTCCGAGGCCACGCAACGGAACGGCACCATCAGGCTGTCCATGTTGTAATTGGCTGCGGCACCCGCCCCGGCGAAGGTCTGCATCTGCTCAAAGTCGATCAGCACGGGCGAGCGCAGGTTGGTGGGCAACGACATTTGCAGCACGGTGTCCACGTTCAATCCCAAGGTGAGCATGGAGGCATCCGGGGGATCTTGCTTGAAATAGTACTTGTACTTCGGCTCGATGTTGCCCACCGCCATGGCCTGGTACGAGTCGGTTTGGAACAGGCTGTCCATTTGCGCCGGGGATATGCCGGAGGCATAAAGGGCACCGATCAAAGCGCCCATGCTGCTGCCTGTGATGTAGTCAATGGGAATGTCGTTCTCCTCCAACGCCTTCAACACGCCGATATGGGTGAGGGCCGTGGCACCACCACCGCTTAGCACCAGGCCAATGCGCTGGGCATGGCCGCCCAGCGCCAGGGCGGCACAGAGCAATAGGAGGTTAAAGCGGTACATCACCGGTGGTTGCGAAGGTAGCGAGCTCCCTCAACCGGGCATGCCACTGAATTGCTGCAGCAATGCAGCGAAGTAGTGCGGGGCGTGCAACAGCCGGCTACCATACCAACTGAAGGGTTCGCCATCGACCAAATGGACCGGGGTGCCGGGCAGAAGCAGGTTCACCCCGGGGATGTGCCGTTCGGTGAAGGGATAGGGCTCAGATGACAGCAGAACAATGTCGGGACGAGCGGCGGCCAGCTCGGCCGCGGTGGCCACCGGGTAGCGCTCTTGGCGGTGTGCAAAGGCGTTTTTGAGCCCACAGCGCTGCAGCATGTCATTGATGAAGGTGCCCGGCCCGGCTACCATCCAGGGTTCGCGCCAGATCAGGTAGGCCACGTGGTGGCCGTGCGGATGTGGCCGCAATGCGGTAAAACCGGCCTCGATCGCCCCGCAGATTTCCCTGGCCCTGTAAGCCGTGCCGGTGAGGTTGCCAACCAGGCTGATCATGTGCAAGGCGGAATCCAGGTCCGCGATATCGCTCATCCATACCGGGAATTCCTTTTCCAGCGCTTCGATATCGCTGCGCTCGTTTTCTTCCTTGTTTCCGATGATCAGGTCCGGGCGCAGGGCACGCACCTTTTCCAGCGAAACTTTCTTGGTGCCACCCACGCGCGGTTTGGTCCGGTACCATTCCGTGGGCTTTATGCAGAATTTAGTGATGCCCACCACGCGATCATCCAGGCCAAGGTTGAACAGCAGCTCAGTTTGGGAGGGAACAAGCGAGATGATCCGCCGTGGAAAGGCCGGTACCGCGATCGTGCGGTGCATTTGATCGGTGGTAGGGTGGATGTGGATTTCCGGTTGCATGGCGGCGCCAAGCTGGGGATGGGTCGCGGATCAGCATATCTGCAAGGCCTGCGTGATGCCGCCTTCCGGTTCCGTGCGCACCGGCCCGCATCGCCCGGGGGCCAACAGCGTGTTCGTGCGGCCCTTGCCAAGGTGCGGTGCCATGGCAACCATGGCAGTATACCCATCGGCGGAGATCACCTTCAGCCGCAGGCCTTCCACTACTTCAACCGTTGGATAATGTCCTGCCTGGTTATGATGCCGAGGCCGTTGGCTTGTTCCACCAGCACGGCCTCGGTTCCATTGCCCAGGCTTTCCGCAATAACATCCAAGCGCGTACCGGGTTTCACCACCGGCCATGCGGGGCCCATCAGTACGCGTACCGCTTGCAAGCGCACATCGCTGTCCTCCATAATGGCATCAAACACCCGGTTGGCGGTGAGGCTGCCCACCGGCTTCCCGTCCGCCATCACCGGCAATTGGCTGATGTTGTGCTTGCGCATCTTGTCGATGGCATTCCGGAGTGGCTCGTCCGCGCCAACCTCCACCAACCCGGTTTCCTTGCCCTGCAACAGGTCGGCAGCGGTGGGTTTCTCCTCCAGGAAGCCGTGCCCGCGCATCCAATCGTCGTTGAACATTTTGCCTAGGTACCGCGTGCCGTGATCGTGGAAGATCACCACCACCACATCCTCCGGTTTCAATTTTTCCTTCAGCTGGATCAGGCCTGCCATGGCGGCACCGGCACTGTTTCCCACAAAGATCCCTTCTTCGCGCACCACTTTGCGCGTATAGATCGCCGCATCACGGTCAGTCACCTTCTCGAATGCGTCGATCAGTGAAAAATCCACGTTCTGCGGCAGCATGTCCTCGCCGATCCCCTCGGTGATGTACGGGTAGATCTCGTTGGGGTCGAAAATGCCGGTCTCTTTGTACTTCTTGAACACCGAGCCGTAGGTATCGATGCCCCACACCTTGATCGCAGGATTTTTCTCTTTCAGGTACCGCGCTGTGCCGGATATGGTGCCCCCCGTGCCAACACCCACCACCAGGTGCGTGATCTTGCCATCGGTCTGCTCCCAGATCTCAGGCCCGGTGCTTTCGTAGTGTGCTTGGCTGTTGCTGGGGTTGTCGTACTGGTTCGCCTTCCAGCTGTTGGGCGTTTCACGCTCCAGGCGTGAACTTACGGAGTAGTAGGAGCGGGGATCATCGGGTTCCACGTCGGTGGGGCATACGATCACCTCCGCGCCAAAAGCGCGCAGGGCGTCCACTTTTTCCTTGCTCTGCTTGTCGGTGGTGGTGAAGATGCACTTGTAGCCCTTGATGATGGCAGCGATCGCCAAGCCCATACCCGTGTTGCCGCTGGTGCCTTCAATGATCGTGCCACCGGGTTTCAGTTTCCCGGCCTTTTCCGCATCCTCGATCATCTTCAATGCCATGCGGTCCTTTATGCTGTTGCCCGGGTTGAACGTTTCAACCTTGGCCAGCACCAAGCAGGGCAGATCGGCCACCATGCGGTTCAACTTTACCATGGGTGTATTACCGATGGTGCCTAAAATGTTCTCGTGGATTTTCATGCGCCGCGAAGGTAGGATGGCCAAGGATCCTTGATCGCCCGCGCACACTTGAACACGGACCTTCCATTGGACCTCATCGGCCAGCGGCCTATTCGAAGCGGATGGCCCGTGCCGGCGCAATACGCGAAACGTACATGCTGGGTACGGTAAGCGCCAGTACGCACACCGCCAGCACGCCAAGGTTCAGTGCCAGTATGGGCCAGAATGATAGCTGCACGGGCACTTGGTCCACATAATAGCTTTCAACCGGAAGGCGCACCAAGCCAAGGCGCTGCTGCAAGTAGGCCAAGCCGATGCCCATGGCGTCACCCAGCAATATACCAATGCCCATGATGTAGGCCGCGTCGATCAGGAAGATCTTGCGGATCACGCGGTTTCCCGCACCCAGGGCTTTCAGCACGCCGATCATGTTGGTACGCTCCAGAATGATGATCAACAGCGCCGAGGCCATGTTGATCATGGCCACGATCACCATCAACAAGATCACCACCACCACGTTGGTGTCCAGCAATTCCAGCCAAGCAAAGATCTCAGGGTATTGCTGGCGCACGGTAACCGTACGAAGTCCCGGGCCCAGGTATTCGCGGTAGATCAGGTCGTCCATGGCCACCAGGTCGCGGTGGTCCTTCAGGATCACTTCGAATCCGCCGCAATAATCCTTGTAGCTGCCACCGCTGCCCCTGCGAAGGAATGTGGCCGTGCTGGCCGTGGCGCAAGGACCCGTTCCCGGCCCCGGCCTGATGGTGAGCCAAGCGGTGTCGGGCAGCGCCCCGCCGTTATCGTGCAGCACCAGCATCACCGTGCTGTCCTGCGTGGTGCAAATGGTGTGCGGCCCTTTCCCGTGCCATGGCATGCCGGGCCATTCGTACGTGAAGCGGCCATCACCACCGAACCCGAGGCCTTCCACGCTGATCCCAGGGCCATCGGTTTGCTCCTCAACGCGTATTTCCGCCTGAACCCCCCATTGCGCGAAGCGCTGCACATGGGCAATGTCGAGGTAGATCACCTGGTGGTCCACTTTTTCCAGCCCTGTTTCATAGATGCCGGTGATGGTGTACTTGCGCGGCCTGATCTCATCCCGGCCTTTGATCATGTAAACCGTCAGTTCATCCCCAAGCTTGCGCTGCAACCGTTTCGCCATCCATTGGCTGATCAGCACCTGCGACCTTGTGCTGTCGCCAATGGCCAGCACGGTTCCCTGCACCAGGTGCTTTCGCAGAAATTCCCAGTCATGGTCGGCCCCTACACCCTTGGCCAATACACCTTGTATGTCGCGCTCGGTTTCCACGATGCCCGGCTGCAGGGCGAAGACTTGGATGTGTGCCACCCCGGCCACGGTGTCCAACCAGGGATAGAACGGTTGCGCGATCCGCACCCGCGTGGAAGCATTGGGATCGCTCTGTGCCAGCGGCCCGATCTCGATATGCGCCCCCGCACCCGTTACCTTGGCCCGTACTTCACCCTGGAACCCGGTACTGATCCCCACCGTCAGGATCATTACCGCCATGCCGATCACAATACCCAGCACGGCAATGATCACAATGGGCCGCGAAAGCCGGTCCTGCCGCTCACTGTCGATCAGTATGCGGCGCGCGATGAAGTGTGCCAGGCCCATGGGGTGGCGGCGAAGATAGCCGTGGTGCGGGCCCTTGCCGGCGGTTGCGGAACGGTGCTAGCGCAGCCGCTGCGCCCCCCGGAACTTGAGCTGCGGGTCATGCAATGCACCCGGTTGCTACCGGGCATGCTGCTGCTGCCGCGGGCCGTGTCCGCGCAACAGTTTGGACTACGCAAGCACCCTTGCAGGGGGTCCTGCGTGGGCATGCAAAGTGGAATGCCACCAGCATACGTTGCTGGAGTGGCCAACAGGGTTTCAGGGAGCAGTTTGCCCGTTGCTGACCGGCGCTTCGGTTATTTTGGCCCGCAATTGGCTCTGCGCCTGGTGCCCATCTCTTCCGTCAGTGTTATCACCGCCATGCCCATTACAATGCCCAGCACTGCACTGATCACAATGGACCGCGATAGCCGGTCCTGCGGCGCGTTGTCGCCGATGAAGTGTGCGAAGTCCATGTGGCTCGCGGTCAGGTTCGCCGTGCTCATCACGCTCATGGGCGCCTGTAATCCACGGGTGCCGGCGCAGCCGCCCGGGCTGCAACCCGCCGTGCCGAAAGGCTATGCCAATGCCCAGATCACCGTAGGCGCCGCGCGCACCGGCCAATATGTACCGCTGCTGCATGGCAAACGGGTAGCGGTGGTAACCAACCAGACCGGCATGATCGGTCCGGTGCATTTGGTGGATTCGCTGCTGGCACTTGGAATACAGGTGAATAAGGTTTTTGCGCCCGAGCATGGCTTCAGGGGCGAGGCCGATGCAGGCGAACATGTGGCCCACCAACATGACAAGCGCACTGGTTTGCCGCTGGTCTCACTCTACGGAAAGAACAAAAAGCCCACCCCTGCGCAGTTGGCCGATGTGGACGTGCTGCTTTTCGATATTCAGGATGTGGGCGTGCGGTTTTACACCTATACCAGCACGCTGCATTATGTAATGGAGGCGGCCGCGGAAAACGGCAAGACCGTGATCGTGCTCGACCGGCCCAACCCGAATGGCTTCTATGTGGACGGCCCGGTCCTCGACACCGCGTACCGCTCCTTCGTGGGCATGCATCCTGTTCCACTGGTGCATGGTCTTACCATCGGCGAGTATGCCCGGATGATCAATGGCGAAGGGTGGTTGAAGGGCGGAGTGAAGTGCGACCTCACCGTGATCCCGTGCGCCGGCTATGATCACACCATGTTCTATGAGTTGCCCATCAGGCCCTCGCCCAACTTGCCCAACATGTCCGCGATCTATCTCTATCCGGCACTGGGGCTTTTTGAAGGTACCGTCGTAAGTGTAGGGCGCGGCACCGACAAGCCTTTCCAATGCATAGGCTTTCCAGGCTCTGGTTGGGGCGAATACCAATTCACCCCACGGTCCATGCCGGGGGCCAAGGATCCGCCGCACCTCGGCCAAGCCTGCACCGGCCTGGACCTGGCCTCATTCGGAGAGATCTACAGCCGCGCCGATCCCCGGCTGGACCTGCAATGGCTCATCGGCATGTACAACGCGGCACCGGAAAAGGCCAAGTTCTTCAATTCCTTCTTCAATAAGCTGGCCGGCAACAACACCTTGCGCAAGGCCGTGGAAGCGGGGACATCCGAGGATGAAATAAGGGCCGGATGGCAGAAGGGCCTGCAGGAATTCCGGGAGGTGCGGAAGCGGTATTTGCTGTACCCGTGAAAGCCGGCGATCTCGGTCTGCAAACCGTTTGCGCTTCGGCGCGTGCAACGTTCCATGCAATGGTGCTTGCAACCAACGGCGAATGATGCCATGCAGATCACCGGAGCGCCCGTAACCGGGTACGTTGTCAACTGCACCACGGACCAAATGGTGCAGTTCACGCCCTGAAGGCTTGTGCATCCGGGTTGCAGCGCGGCAATAGCGACCATGGCATGCCGATGCGCACCGCGCCATCCCTCCTTTAGTCGTTCCTTTGTGGTCGCAATGGCAGCAAAGACCAACGACACTACCGTGGCCACAGCCACCATGGAGGAAGGCACCTTGGAAACCGCAAAGAAGCTCGGACTGCTCCAAGCGGAGTTCGAGCTGATCAAGGAAATCCTGGGCCGTACGCCCAACTTCACCGAACTTGGCCTGTACAGTGCCATGTGGAGCGAGCACTGCTCCTACAAAAACTCCATCACCCTGCTTAAAACGCTACCGCGCAAAGGCCCGCGTGTACTGGCCGAGGCCGGGCAGGAGAATGCCGGCCTTATCGACATCGGTGATGGCTGGGCCTGCGCCTTCAAGATCGAAAGCCACAACCACCCCAGTGCCATCGAACCCTACCAAGGCGCGGCCACCGGCGTGGGGGGCATCAACCGCGACATTTTCACCATGGGCGCCCGGCCCATCGCCCAGCTCAATTCCTTGCGCTTCGGCGATATCGCCAACACCGCAAGCAGCCGTTGGCACATGCGCGGCGTGGTGAAGGGCATCGGTGATTACGGCAACGCATTCGGCGTGCCCGTACTCGGCGGCGAGGTCTTCTTCGATCCCTGTTACACCACCAACCCGTTGGTGAACGCCATGAGCGTGGGCATTGTGCGCACCGATCGCGTGATCAGCGCCACCAGCCACGGAGCGAGCAATCCCGTGTACATCGTGGGCAGCGCCACCGGCAAGGACGGCATCCACGGCGCATCGTTCGCCAGCAAGGACATCACCGGCTCCAGCGTGGACGACCTCCCCGCCGTGCAGGTGGGCGATCCGTTCATGGAGAAGCTCCTGCTCGAGGCCTCGCTCGAATTGGCGCAGACCGATGCCATCGTGGGCATGCAGGACATGGGTGCCGCCGGTATCTCATGCAGCACCAGCGAAATGAGCGCAAAGGGTGAACATGGCATGGACATCCACTTGGACCGCGTACCGCTGCGCCAGAACGATATGCAGCCTTGGGAGATCCTGCTCAGCGAGAGCCAGGAGCGCATGCTGGTGGTGGTGAAAAAAGGGCGCGAACAGGAAGTGAAGGACATCTTCGGCAAGTGGGACCTGCACTGCGAGGAGATCGGCACCGTTACCGAAGGAGGACAATTGCGGTTCTATTGGCACGGCGAGCTGGTGGCCGAAGTGCCTGCCGAAAGCCTAGTGCTCGGCGGTGGCGCACCGGTTTACAAACGGGAGCAAAAAGAGCCTGCCTCATTCAGGGAGAACAAGAAATTCAGGACCGACATGGTGCCGGTGCCGCAGGACCTTGAACAGGTGGCCAAGGAACTGTTGGCCAGCCCGAACATCGCCAGCAAGCGCTGGGTAAGCGACCAGTACGACACCATGGTGCGCACCTTGAACATGAGCACCAACGCGCCCAGCGATGCTGGCCTGGTGCTGCTGCATGAAACCGGTGGCAAAAAGGGATTGGCCGTAACGGTGGACTGCAACGCGCGCTATGTGAATGCCGATCCCTATGTGGGCACCATGATCGCGGTGAGCGAGGCCGCACGGAACATCGTATGCAGCGGTGGTGCGCCGGCCGGGGTCACCAACTGCCTCAACTTCGGCAACCCGTACGATCCCGAGGTGTACTGGCAATTCGCCCAGGCCATCAAGGGCATGTCCGAAGCCTGCACCGAATTCAAGACGCCCGTTACAGGCGGCAACGTCAGCTTCTACAACCAATCCGTGATCGATGGCCACGAAGTGGCGGTATTCCCCACGCCCACCATCGGCATGGTAGGCATTGTGGAGGATGTGGAAAAACGCATGACGCTGGCCTTCCAGGCCAAGGGTCATCTCATCTTCCTCATCGGCAAGGTAACGGACGACATCGCCTGCAGTGAATACTTGGTGAAGCACCACAATGTGCACCAATCGCCGGCGCCCTATTTCAACCTGCAGGAAGAACACCTTGTGCATGTGGTGGTCACGCACTTGATCAAACGCGGCCTCATTACGGCCGCGCATGATGTAAGCGATGGCGGCCTGTGGACCACCTTGGTGGAAATGGGCATGCCCAACAACCTTGGTTTTGATATTGTAACGGACGGTGAGGTGCGCCCCGATGCCTTCCTCTTCGGCGAAGGGCAGGGCAGGGTGGTGGTGACGCTTACTGAGGATCAGGAAGAAGGCTTCCTCGACCTCATGCGCCTGGGCAAGGTGCCGTTCATCCTGCTCGGCCATGTTACCAAAGGCAAGCTAATGGTGGACGATGAGCGGTTCGGCTTCATGGAGGAGGTCAAGGCCATCTATGACTCGGCCATACCGAACATCATGGAACCGGCGTAAGCAGCAATAGCGTGAACAAAGCGGCCGCTGCGGCGGTTGCACATTCAAACCGAACACAATGGCGACCAAATTCAAGGGGAACGAAGTGAAGTTGAAAGGCGAAATGCCGAAGGTGGGGGAACCGGTGCCGAACGTGCGGTTCGTGGCCACTGACCTTTCCGAGGGGAACATCGAACAGTTCAGGGGCAAAGTGCTCGTGTTGTTCAGTGTGCCCAGCGTGGATACAGGGGTATGCGCGGCGGAAACCCGATCATTCAACCAACGGTTGTCCGATCTGGGTGCCGCAGGCGTGGCCATCTCCGAGGACCTTCCCTTCGCGCTTAAGCGCTTCTGCGCCGCAGAGGGTATCGAACATGTGCACGGCGCGTCGGACTTCCGATACCGCGACATGGATCAACTGGGTGTGCGCATGCAGGATGGTCCCTTGGCCGGGTTGCTCGCCCGCGTTGTTTTTGTGCTGGATAAGGAAGGCGTGCTCCGCTATACACAAGTTGTGCCCGAGATCACCCACGAGCCGGACTACGATAAAGTGCTGGAAGAGGCCCGCAAACTGCTGTAGGCAATTCGCCCCCGTGCTTCATGCCGCGTGGTGGCGGAATGTGCGGTGCTCCCATAGCACCCACAAAAAGACCAAGCAACTGGCCGCAGGTATCCATGGGTGAGCGGCCAAGGTTCCGGCAATCCAGGGGCCAATGGTAATAGGGAAGCTCGGAACAAGCCAATGCTCATTGGGGCTGCCCAATAGACTGGCCAATGCCACAACCCCGATCAACACGCATATGGCAAGTGTCCATTGCCGGCCATTGAGGAGTGGGGCGGTAGGGGCCAGACTTTCCACCTCGCGCAGGCGTGCCATCACCGCTGGCCGTAACCCAGCTGGCGCTTGGGCTGGCCCGGCTTCGCGGAAGAGTATCCGTAGTTGATCGTCGTTCATTTCAGGCATCGTTCAATAAAAGATTGCGGGCCTGCCCGTTCATCGCTTTGTCCAGTATGTCCGCCAGCCGCTTTCGGCCGCGGTGCAGCTTCACCTTCACGTTTGAAACGCCAAGGCCGGTGACCGTGGCGATCTCTTCCACTTTCAATTCGTCAAGGTAGTGCAAGGTCAATACCAAGGAATCGATGGGCGGAAGCTGTTTCAAGGCCTGTTCCAAATAGGGTGCCGCGTGGTCTGCCGTTGGCCGCATATCTTCAGTTGCGGGGCACCACCCCAGTTCTTCGAGCGGGTCGGTGGCGGGCCGGCGCTTGCGTAAAGAGCTCACCGCCGTGCGGTAGGCGATGCTGTACAGCCAAGTGGAGAATTTCGACGCACCGCCATAACCGGCCAAGTTGCGGTAGGCCTTCACGAAACAATCTTGTGCAGCCTCTTCTGCGTCCTCCGCGTTGCGCAGTATGCGCAGGCACACCGTGAACACCATGTGCTGGTACCGGTCCACCAGCTGGCTGTAGGCGCCACTATTGCCCGCAACGATCGTTCGGATCAGGTCAGCATGCTCCATGTTGCCAACGGATATGACGCCAAAGCGGCCATCGGGGGTTACAAAGCTGCTTCAAGGCAGCGCAAGGTGTAACCAAGCGGGCACGGTTGGCGACCTATGGGAAAGTGGAACAGCGGCGCCCGCCGCAAAAAACAAAACGACATGGACATTGAAGGAGTTCTCGCCATCACGCTCACGTTCGCTACGGCTTTTGGGGTAGTGTACATCGTTTTTACCACGCGCCACCGCGAGCGCATGGCCATGATCGAAAAGGGCATCGATCCGGCAATTCCGCGCAAGCGGGCTGAAATGCAGCCGGACCGTGCCCTGAACAACGGCATGAAGTTGATCGCGGTGGCCGTGGGCCTCGGCGTGGGATACGTGTTGCAGCGATATGCCGGCGTGCCGGAGCCATGGACGTACATCGGTCCAGTGGTGTTCTTCCTGGGGGTGGCCTCGTTGATCACCTATCTCCGTGGAAGAAAAGAATTGTGATGCCCCGAAAGGCCGGTTGGCTTGCTTTGTAACCGCTATGTGGAAGCTCACCAAACGGTTCGCAAGTGTCGGTGCGGCAGTGGTGGCCTGGGCAACGGCCATAAGTTTTCTGTGGGTACTTGCGTTGGCGATCGTGCCGCCACCGGTTACTTGGCTCATGGCGCAGCAGGGCCGCCAGGGTGAAGCCGTCCGCTACCTGTGGCGGCCCATGCGGCAAATGCCAACGGCCATGCCCATGGCGGTGATCGCCGCGGAAGATCAATTGTTCCTGCAGCATGCGGGCTTTGACCTGCAGGCCATGCAAAAGGCCTTGGACCACAATGCCAAGGGCAAGCGGGTGCGGGGGGCCAGCACAATCAGCCAGCAAACAGCGAAAAACGTTTTCCTCTGGCCAGGGCGCACATGGCTGCGAAAGGGCCTTGAGGCGTGGTTCACCTTGTTGATCGAGGGTGTATGGGGCAAACAGCGGATCTTGGAGGTTTACCTCAACGTGGCCGAAACAGGCAAAGGACGGTTTGGTGTGGAGGCTACGGCACAAGCTTGCTTCAAGCGCGCAGCGGCCAAGCTGTCCAATGCCCAATGCGCGCTCATCGCGGCCGTGCTCCCGTCGCCACGCCGTTACCATGCCTGTGCACCTTCACCCTATGTGCGCAAACGACAGAACTGGATCCTGCGGCAAATGGGCCAATTGGGCGATCTCATGCTGCCGGAACATGGTCATAGGCCGCAGCAATTCATTAAGGGTGAAGGCCGGCGCGGCAAGTAAGAGTATGGCCCACTACCTTGGTCGCAATGAACATGCAAATGGAACATGCGCCCCAGGAACGCCTGGTGGTGGTAACAGGGGCAAGTGCCGGTGTGGGCCGGGCCACTGCAAAGGCCTTGGTGCAATGGCACGGTTGCACCGTGGTGGCCATCTCGCGCAACACAACACTGCTGCAAGGACTGAAGGAGGAATGCAGCGGCCTGCAAGGCGAGCTGGAACCGTTGTCCGTCGACCTGGTGGATGACCACGCCATTCCCGCGGTGAAAAAAGCGCTCAACGGCCGGCGCGTGCACGGGCTGGTGAACAATGCGGGGCTGCTGGTAACACGCGAATTCGGCAAATGGCGTGCGGATGACCTGCGGCGGCTTTTCCAGCTTAACGCATCGGTGCCGCTGCTGCTGGCCCAGGCACTGGCCGTTGAATTGGAGGGCACACCGGCCGGACATGTGGTCAACATCGGCAGCATGGGCGGCTTCCAGGGCAGCGTGAAATTCCCTGGCTTGGCCGCCTATAGCGCCAGCAAGGCCGCGTTGGCCAACCTTACCGAGTGCCTGGCCGAAGAATGGAAGGAGCGGCCGTTGCGCTGCAATTGCGTTTGCCTGGGCGCGGTTGACACGGCCATGTTACGGGCGGCATTCCCGGGTTATCAGGCACCCATCAGCGCGGAGCAGGCAGGAGCGTGGTTGGCCGACTTTGTGCTCAACGGGCATAAGTACTTCAACGGCAAGGTGTTGCCCTTTGCCACCACCACGCCGTAACGATTTTCCTTGAAATTTTTTTGGGCCATGTGTTGCGGGTTTGGGAAATGCCGTTACCTTTGCAGCCGCTTTCGGAAAAACGTTCTTTGTACGCCCCGGGTTGGGGGATGTGTTTGAAGCCGGTCCAAGCTGGTGGTTTGAAAAAAAATTCAAACGTCGCTTGCCAGATCGAAAGATCGGTTTACATTTGCAGCCCCTTCCGAGACACGTTCGTTGAACGGAAGGCGTAAAGTTGAATTTTCAGTCCCGGCGCGGCCGGGGATCCTGATACGTTCTTTGACCTATTGTCCATTCTGAGAAAAGTGAGTGTCCTGTGTGCTGTAAGGTGCACATGGGAGACAGACAAAGGGGCCAGATCAAACAACACATACAATGGAGAGTTTGATCCTGGCTCAGGATGAACGCTAGCGGCAGGCTTAACACATGCAAGTCGAGGGG
>JBIQIX010000017.1:0-20190 GCA_044507815.1 Flavobacteriales bacterium
GTGGTGCGCAGTTCCCAGCCGCCGTTGGCAATGCCATCGCCGAAACTGTCGTAGATGCGGAAGCCATAGCAGGCATTGCCCACCGAACCGGCCAAGCATACGCTCCAGCTCTTGGTCATATTGCTATTGCCCGTGAGCGGACCGCTGGCCATCAACACAGCTCCTTGGTCATCCAACAGTTCCCAGCTGGTTTCACTAGGCGTGCCGTCCGTGCTGATTGCCA
Source organism: Flavobacteriales bacterium (assembly GCA_044507815.1). GTDB lineage: Bacteria > Bacteroidota > Bacteroidia > Flavobacteriales_F > PHOS-HE28 > PHOS-HE28. The sequence goes on from JBIQIX010000017.1 coordinate 224, forward strand.
CCACCACAGCATTTCCGCTGCAAGGCAGCACATTCACGGTATAATCCTCGGCCTGCCCATAGGAATAAGACATACAGGGATTGGTCGGCATGGTGGAAAAATTTTTCACCACCCGCATCCGCGAAGTGCCCGGCATCGCCCACATCGGTATGGTGATGTTGCCCGTCAGCACCTGTGTACATACGTTGTTTGAGATCGAACCAAGGTCCACCCTGGTCTCGAAGCTTCCATTACGGTCCCAATCAAAGAAAGCCGAGATGTAACAGGTGAAGGAGCCGTTTGTATTGCCCGTTACTGATATCGGGTAAACTTGTCCAGGTTCCACGGTTGCGCTGAATGCGGTGAAATCCTCCAATGCCGGGGAGCCATTGACCGTGCCCGACGAGGTGTTGTTGATGCCCGCAAAGGTCACGTTGCAGATCGGTTCAACATCCTGCGTGAAATTGATGCTCGTGCAATAGCATTCCGTCCCGGCTTTCTGCTCCACTTTTAACACCGTGCTGTTCCCGGTGGATGGACCCGTGGCGCAGGTGACCGCACTATAGTACCATGCGGCAGCATTGAACGTGGTGGTATAGGTGGCGGTGTTGCCTCCCACTGCGGTCCACGGCCCGGTGGCCGAAACCGTGCTCATGTACCACTGGTAACTGTAACCCGCGCCTGCTACAATATGCTCGGTTCCCAATGTAATGCTGGTTCCAGGGCATGCGGAGGCAGGGCCTGTGGTGGCACCCGGCCCGGGCACCCCCTCGCATGGCGGGAGGATGCTGAACATGCCCGGGCAGGGACTGTTCGGCGAGGCCCAGGTATCGAACCAGATGTAGTAGGTAACGCCCTGCGTCAAGGACACGGCAAGGCTATTGGTACTGGCGTTTCCAGCGCCCGAGGAACCCACGCACGTGCCGCCGGTGTTCGGGCAGGCATCGGTGTACACGAAAATGCCGGAGTAGGTCACCCCCGTATAGTTGATGACATGTTCACCGGAATGGTCCGGCACAAAGGTGTACAATGCTTCAAGCCCGCTCTTGTAGTTGTTGCTGGCCGAACCGCAGTTTGCCGAAACGTTCGTCGCATTCAAATAACCGGGCAACGAACCGCCCAGGCATATCAAGGTTTGGTTCGCTACCGACCCACCGACCAATGCCGTGGCGGCCGCGTCGCAATCCCACAACGTGGTGATGTTCACGATTGCATTGGCACTGAAATCCCCGCCGCCGCAATCCTGCCGGACCACCAAGGTGTAGGCCGTGTTGTGTGTCAACCCGGAAATGGTCAGTCCAGAGCTTGCATTGGCGCTCACCAAGGTCCCATTCACCCCAGCTGCGGAACCGCTTCCCGGGGTATACCCTTGTGGCCCGTATTCCACGATGAAATTCCCGGTGCAACCTGCACAAGTCCAGTTCAGGTCGATCCCTGAAGTGGAAAGGTTGGCCGTGTTCAGCGAGTTGGGCGCAACGCATGAGGGGGGTTCATCGATCACGAAGTTGTCGAACGCGATGTCGTAATCACCGCTTGTTCTATTGGCCGTGATCCGCACTTGCACGTATTGCCCGCTATAGGCGGACAATCCATAGGACCTGCTCCTCCATCCGGCCGCGCCATCATTGTTCACGGTTTCGAGGTTGCTCCATGTGTTGCCGAAATCCGTGGAAACAGCCACCACGAAATTGCCCGACCCCGTTACCGGTGGGTCGTAAGGACTTGAGTAATCCGCCAACTTGTAATCGAAGGAAAGTTCATCAGTTGCGGTTACCGGCCCTACCGCAATGGTGGTGAAACCACCGGTTGCCGAGCTGCTGTACAGGTTCTTGTAGATGTTGTTCCCCGGGTTGCCGGTTACACCACGTTGCGAACCTATCAACCAAGATCCGCCCACGTTGGTGTTCCAACCAGTGGGTGTGGTGGTGGTGGCGAAGGGCTCGCTCCATGGCCGTGGTGCGGCCAATGGCGTGGTAAAGCTGGGCGAAGTGACCCAACCGCTGAAGTCGCCCCCACCGCAATCGGAGCGCACATGAAGCCGATAGGTGGTGTTGGTGGTCAGCCCCCCTACCGTTGCGCTTGTGCCTGCGTTGAATGTCCCTGCACTGGGCGGCATTGCCGAGGTAGTGACCGCGTACTCGTATCCACTTGCCGGTGGCGGCGTGGCCGCAGTCCACGAGATGTTCGCACTCGAGGGTGAATTGGCCACACCTGCCGGTGAAGTTGGCAAGAAGCAGGTGGGTGCATCACCGATCGCGAAATTGTCAAAGGCGGCATCGTAGTCACCGCTGGTCCAATTGGCAGCGATCCGTACCTGTACATATTGCCCGCTGAATGCGGACAACGGGTAGAGGGCTGTCCGCCAGCCAGCGATGCCATCGTTGCTCACGGTGCCCAAGGTTGTCCAGGTCGCACCGAAATTTGTTGACACCGCCACCACAAAGTTGCCGGAACCAGCGGCGGGGGGTCCATACGGGCTGCTGTAATTCGAGGTTTTGTAGTCGAAGCTTAGTGCATCATTTGCAAGCAACGGACCCACGGCGATCGTACGGAATTCTGCCGTTGCCGCGCTCGAGTACATGTTCTTATAGATGTTTATCCCGGGATTTCCAGTGGCACCACGAGCGGAACCGATCAGCCACGAGGAGGTGTTGGCCCACCCGGTGGGCAGGACGCTGCTCGAAGCGAATGGCTCGCTCCATGGACGAGCGGTTACGTGCGGAGTGGTGAAGCCAGTTGAGGGCACCCAAAGGCTTTGATCACCCGGCCCGCAGTTGCCTCTTACGTATATGGTATAGGTTGTACCGGCTGCAAGTCCGGTGGCCAGCGCATTTGTAATACCTGCCCCAACTGAACCATTGGCCGCCAGCCCAGCAGCGCCACTGCCACCCGCACCACTGGTGCGCACCTCCCATTCATACCCGTTGCTGGGGTTGGAGGGCGATGCCGTCCACTGGAACCCAACGGTTGTTGTTGCTATGGATGTGGTGGTCACACCGCTTGCCACCAAACAGGTTGGTGTCGGTTCCAATTTGAAATTGTCGATACCGATATCGCTGGCGCCGTAATCGCTCGTGGCCTCAATGCGGATCACCGTGGTGGCCGATGTGGAATTGAAGTCAAAATGCTTGTTCGTCCATGAAGAGGAGGTGCCGATGCTGCTGCCCAATTGCGTTTCTGTAACGCCCCCATCGATGGAAAGGAACACGTTGAGCACATCGCTACCGCTCGTATTGATATGATCGAAGGATACCCTGGAGCTACCGGTGGCCGCGCTCATGTCCACATGCAAAATCAAGCTTCCCTTGTTGCCGCTGGAGGAATTGAACGAGTGGAACCGGGCTGAATAGCTCCCTTGGCTAAAATTGGGGCTGTATGAACCCGATGTCGATGTCCATCCGGCAGTTGCACCTTGGTCATTGCGCCGCCAGCTCTCATTGCCACTTCCAGGAATGTTTGACCAACTGGCCGAGGGAATGTCGTTGGTGCTGCAACGGCTGCTCCAACTCTCGAAACTCTCGGTGTAGGAAATGTTATTATAGGTGGCATAGGTGGCCACGGGCGATATTACCTGCAAAGGGTTGGAATAGGCAGATAAGCCGCTGCTGGCGCAGGTCACATTGCAACGGTAGTATTTGGATGCTGTCTGCGAGGTGGTTTGTATGGCAGCAGCACCCATGTTTGTGAGGCCCACCGTAAAAGCGGCATCATCCGCACTTTGCCATTGGTAGGTTACACCGGCGCCGACGGTGGCATTCTGCAGGCTGAGGGTGAAGCTAACGCCGCTACATACCGGGTTGGCGCTGGCCACGGTGTTACCAGGGGCTGGAGTGCCCGCGCAGGGGTCGCCGGACACGTACGTGATCTGCAGGTTCGGGCGCGAGGTGTTTGTTGTTCCGGTGCCTGTCGGGGCACTGTTATCCGTCGTCCAGGTTTGATGGTAATTGTTTCCCGTTGTAGTAGTGTATCGGAGAGTGGGGTTGGTACCGCCACCGGTCCCCCCGTAGTTGGTCTCCACCAGCACCAACAGGTTGCTTCCGCTGTAGCTGAAGCCTTGGTCCAGGGTAACCGAGTACCAGCCGTTGGCGGGTGCAGGCGTAACGCTGCCGTTATATACGAGTGTCGCGCCGGAGATCATGTTCGCCCATGTTTGTGCGGTCAGTGGCGCCGTGGTTGTGGTCCTCAGGTAGATCTTCGTGGGCACTGCGGTTCCTGCTGTAGCACCAACATACCATGACAACGCGGTGATGTTATTGCCGTTAGCGGCCGCCATTTCCGTAGCGGTGTACAAGGATGCCGAGCGCTCAAAGCCAAAGAGGTGGCCCAAGGGATAGCGCTGGGCGGCGGTGCCCGATCCGATGGTAATGGTTTGCGCACCTACACCTGTGGTCAAAAAGGCGAAAAAGGCCAGCGCCATGGCTTGTACCGAACGCCGCCAAAGGTGCATCGCTGAGTGGTTTGGACTATTCATTGAGGTTTGGTTTGGAATTTCATGGTTGGAACGGTTGCCTGCGTCCGTGCGGGCGGTACGAGGGTAACGCCGCCCACGGAAACCGGGCGGGCTGCGTGTTCAAGAAAAAAGTGGATCGAAGGAGGAGGGAGAAGGGTGAGGGTGGATCTTATTGGGGGTCGAATGGAATGCGCGGCAATGTATATTCCAGCTGCCTTCGCACAACGGCTGCATGAAAAATTTCCCCCAAGGTCCGTCGGCCCCAAAGGGGAAGGGCCGCCCTTTCGGACAGCCCTCCTAAAGTCACCCCGCTCAGCTCAGCAGCCAACCCAAAGCCTCGGCTTGCCAATTTGCCGCAGGGGCGAACTTTACCTTACCATGCTTAACCGCTGCGTAATGCGCGTTTGCTGCTGGCCAGCAACGGATACCGTGATCAGGACCGTATAAAGTCCGCTACCGGCCTGATCCGGCATGCTGAGGATCGTGTTGAACATAGGGCCGCTGTTCCCGTATTCCCCTGTCAGGACGTTCCGTCCTGCCAGGTCCAGCACTTCCACCTTGATCAGCTGTTCCTGGCCATCCAGGCCCTCCACGTTCAGGTTCACCCGGCCATCGGCCACCGGATTGGGCCACAGCGTGGCCGTGCCCGGCAGCGGCATCGCCCGGTGCTGCAATTGCTCGTTGGTGTTGTTGATGGTGATGCTGCAGGTGCTGCCGCAATAGGCGCTCCACACGCCTGCAACCTTGGCACGGGCCTGCACTTGGTACGTGTAGCCATTCTGCAACAAGGGAGCCTGGGCCTCCGTCCATTTCAACTGCAGGATGTACGTGTTGCGTACGAAGGTTTGATCATAACCTTCCCCCAGGTTGAAGATCCGGAATTCATATTCCGTGGCGGCCTGTACCGGGTTGGTATAGATGTAGCTGCTGTTTGAGAAGCTGCGTGTTTCATTGCACGAATGGCCATAGGCGGGTGTCTGGATCAGCCCTGTGCAACCCAGTACGGCCAGTCCGATGCCCATTTCGCAGCCCGTGCCCCAATGGGCATTGGCCATCGGGCCATTCTTATCGGTACGCACCCGGGCGAAATATTTGACACCGGGCGTGAGCGGATTGGTCACCATGTCCCAGAAGATCACGTAGTTCTGCGGACGGGCAATGCGGCGGATGAAGCCTGCATCGGGATCGCTGAACTCGAACTGGTAGTTCAGGGTCTGGTTCAGGTAATTCTTACCGGCCTGTTTCACGGCGTACACTTTGTTCCCCATCAGGTTATCGAAGATCCCGCATTCGGTGGGCGCGATATTCACCGTTCCGGCCGGCAGGCAGAAGCTGTGGCCGTTTCCGTAACCCGGGCTCATCGGGTTGGACGATGGGGAATTGCTCCCGTCCACCGAATTGTCGAACAGGTCGCGAAGCAAAAGGCCATTCGCCGGGGTGCGGATCTCCCAGTAGCCATTCCCGTGGTTGCAGCACAGGCCGCTGCCGTTGGTTTTCATGATCACGAATGAGAAGCAATTGCCATTGGTGGTGGGCAAGGACCTGTTCTCGGTGATCAGCGTGTTGGCCTGGTTGATGTAAGGACCGCCATTGGCCACCGTTTGGTTGGCGCCGTCCAGAATGGCCCAAAAGAGCCAACCTTGCGTATTGTTGTCCGTATGGATCTTGATCACCACATCTTCCGCCGCACGGGCCTGTAGACCGGCTGCGGCCAGGAACATGGAGATTGAAGCTGCGGCCAGGTAACGGCCCATTGTACGTATGCCCGACAGTTTAATTTTTCTCTTCCCTGACATTGGTTTGTTTGTTTGATCGCGAGCCGGCCTGCGATGGTTTTTGGGCGCATGGCCCTTCACCATTACGCCGCTTGCGTCCTGAATTGTGATTTGCGCGGCTAAATTATGCGGACACGCAGCTCCGATTTGGACCCGAGTAGTTATCAACCGGCCGGACAAGGCCACAACAGCATCGCTCAACCACGAAAGTTGTTCATATGAGGAATGCCACCCTTCGCCGAACAATGCCCGCTATTGGTCGAAAAAAGACCACTTGTCCACGCAAGGGCGTCGGGTTGGACCCGGGGGCATGAACCGTTCCGCCTGTTGATAACTTTTTCGCGAAATACGGTGAACAGCGTAGTCCGGAATTTTCCGCCCCAACACCCGCCACCCCACAAAAAGGGGAGCCAAATGCCTCGCTGAGTGGTTATGATCCTCACTTCCCCGCCCAAGCTCACATCGAACTAAGCGTGCAACACCCTGTCCGGCCTTTGCAATGGTGGGAATAAAAACAGTGCGCCCTGGTCCGCAGGGATCGCGCGCATGGCACATCCCATCCGGCCCAGGGCGCAACGCCCATGATCAGCCCAATGGCACCGGGCAACCTACAACTTCACCGTAATGCCAAGGCCGATGGCCTCCTTGAACTGGGTGCCCTTGCCCACGTAGTACAGGTCGGTATCGCCCCATGGCTTCAACACCTGCGCCTTGTCGTCATAGATCAGCAGCGTGTTCAGCGTGGCCGCGAACCAGTCATTCACCTTGAAGGTGAAGAGGGTTTCCCAGTTGATCACGATGTTCTCGGGATTTTGCAGGTAATTGCTGAAGAAATCGGCCCGCGTGAGGAAGTTGATGTTCTTGGCCAGGTCCGCCGTGTATTTCATTTTCACATAGCCCCCGAACTCGAACAGGTTGTTCTCCCCTGCTGTAAGCCTTGCGCCGGACTCATCGAAGGTGGCCGCTTTCACCCCGAAGGCCCCTGCATCGGCCAGGTCCTGGTCGGTAACAAAGGTGAAGCGTGCGGTGGCAGGCGATATGAAGGCTGAGAAACGATCATTGGGCATATAGTCCATGCCGAGGCCCACCAACAGGTAACCGGGGGCCATGAAGTCGGAGATCTTGGTGCCCGTCTTCACATCAATACCCTCGGCAAATTGCGATTTGAACTGCGCCAGGGCGGCCAAGTACCATGACTTCGACATTTCATAGCCGTACTTGGTGTTCAGTTCGATACGGTCGTCGGTTTTTACCGGCGTTTGCTTTTCCTGCGAGAGCAGGCCATAGGCCATGGCCACGGAATTATCCCAGGCATGGCGTCCTTTTTTGCGGTTGGCAAAGCCATTGAACATGGCGATGCCGCTGAGTGAACTGTACCCCCCGGCGGTCCAGTTGGTCAGGTTCACCTGGCTCATGTTCAATTGGAGGGTGCCGCCACGGGTCCACAACTTTCCGGTGGTGTCCGCCTCGGCCTTGGCCTGCATGGCCTTAACGGCCGCATCGCGCACGGCCTGATCCTCCTGGGCCCGCAGCGCCGGGCTGCCGAACAGGATGAAAAACAACGCAAGCAAGATCGGATTGTACTTCATGCTAATAGGGTTTTTGGGTTGAGTAGGGAATGCGGCAGCTGCCGCGCCTGTCCATGGTAAGGCCGCCCGGGGCGCGATTGTTGATCACCGTCCGCAAGGCCGGCGAACCGGACCGCGCTCGTGGGCGTTACTGGATTCGAACCAGTGACCCCTACCCTGTCAAGGTAGTGCTCTGAACCAACTGAGCTAAACGCCCGAAAAAACTCCCGCAGCATTCCACTTTGGGGCGGCAAATGTAACCGTTGGGCCACGTTTGCGGCCGCCACGGGTGTACAGCCTTTGAAGCCTCGTGGGTACTTTTGGGCTGTCTTATTGAAATCCTATCCTATGGCACTGAAAACCAAACCCCAAACAGGTGCCGGGCGCATTTTCAAGAACCCGGTGCTCGAGGCCCTAACGAAAACACACATCGCGATCCCGCTGGTGCTTTTCTGGAGCATTGGCGCGGTTACCCTGTGGTATTCGATCGGCCCCCTGGAACTACCATGGAGCTCGGTTGTGCTCTTTTTCATCGGCGGCATCATCCTGTTCACCCTGGTGGAATACCTGATGCACCGCTTCCTCTACCACATACCGGCGGACACCCCGCGCGGCAAACGCTTCCAGTACGTGATCCACGGCATACACCACGAGCACCCGCGCGACAAGGAACGCTTGGCCATGCCCCCTGTGGTGAGTATCGTGCTTGCCGCCTTGTTCATCGGCCTGTTCCGCCTGTCGATCGGCCAGGAAGGATACGCTTTCGGTGGCGGTTTCCTGTTCGGCTACAGCACATACCTGCTGGTGCATTATTCAGTGCACATCTACAAACAGCCCAGATCCTTCCTGGGCGTGCTTTGGAAACACCATAACCTGCACCACTACGTAGGGGATGATGGTGCATTCGGGGTGAGCAGTCCTTTTTGGGATTATGTGTTCGGCACCATGCCCAAGGAACCGCGCAGGAAGAAGGCCCAAGAGGTGAACACGCTGTAACACGGTGGCGCAACGGCCGAAAGCACGGTATGGCACCCGAAACCATGCCCTGGACGCGCACGGCCCGATTGGTCCTGTGCCTGTTGCCCTTGTTGCCGGCCCAATTATGCCCCGTGCAGGTATGTGCCCAGGGCGAAAAACAGGGGAAGAACAAAGGCTTCGACCCCGCCTATGTGGCTGATTTCTCCGAACGGCTTACCGGACGCTTCTATTTGAGCACGAAGTACAACAAGATGCAGCTGGGCGGGCTGCGGGGTTCGCGGGCGATCGTATACCGGCCCAACAACAAGATCAACTTCGGGCTGGGGGCCAGCTACCGTGCACTAACGCTGAACATTGGCGTGGGCATACCGGGTGTGAACAAGGACCAGGACAAGCGCGGCACCACGCGCTACCTCGATGCCCAGGCCAACCTGTACACCAAGCGCTGGGCCACCAATCTGTTCCTGCAAGGTTTCCGTGGCTATTACATCAGCTCGCACACCAAGTCCGAGTTGGGTTGGGTGCAGGACACTGCACTGCCTACCCGGCCCGATGTACGGGAATACAATTTCGGGGTGAGCACGGTGCACATCTTCAACAACGACCGTTTCAGTTACCGCGCGGCCTTCAACCAGGACGCCTGGCAGCGCAAGAGCCAAGGCACCTTGCTGGCCGGTGGCTATCTCACCTATTTCCGCCTCCGTTCCGATTCATCGCTGGTGCCGCTGCGGCTTGCCCCGCAATTTGAAAGCGGGCTGCACCTGCGCCGTGGCGGCTTCATCGACCTGGGCGCAAGCGCGGGTTATGCGTACACGTTGGTGATCAAGGAGCATGTTTTCCTTACTGGTTCACTTGTGCTGGGCGCCGGGGTGAGCGCCCAGCGCGCTGCCACGGTGGTGAACGCCCGGGAGGAGGTGAAAACCAACGTGGGCCCCGGCTGGCATGGCCAATTCCGCGCGGGCGCCGGCTACAACAGCGAACGGTACTACGCCGGCCTTTACTTCAGCCAGGAAAACATCGGTTACCTGCTGGATGACCGCGATAGCTTTTACTGGAGCGTGGGCAACATCCGCTTGAACTTCGTGAAACGGTTCGGCCTGCATGGCGGTGCCATGCACCGCGGCCTGCGCTGGTTCAGGAAGAATGTACGCGAACCGGTGGAGGAGGCGCTGCCCGTGGCGCCTTAGGCCACCTGCGGCTTTTTCGACTTCTTCCGCATGTTCTCATCGAGGATGATCTTGCGGATCCTCAAGTTCTTCGGGGTCACCTCCAGGTATTCATCATCCTGGATGTATTCCATGCTCTCTTCCAGGCTGAAGCGGATCGGTGGCGCCAGGCTCACCTTGTCGTCGCTTCCGCTTGCACGCATGTTGGTGAGCTTTTTCACCCGGATCACGTTCACGGCGAGTTCCTCGCCGGGTTTGGGGCTTTCACCGATCACCTGGCCGGCATATACGTCCTCGCCGGGGGCGATGAAGAATTTGCCGCGGTCCTGCAGCTTGTCCAGCGCATAGGCGATGGAGGTGCCGGTTTCGCCGCTAACGATGCAGCCCGGGCGCGGTTGCGCGATGGTGCCCTTGTGCGGCTCGTACGCCTTGAAGCGGTGCGCAATGATGGCCTCGCCCTCCGTGGCGGTAAGCAGGGCGTTGCGCAGGCCGATGATGCCGCGCGCCGGAATGCTGAACTCCAGTACCGAGCGGTCGTTCTTTTGCTCGATGTTCGCGATCTCGCCCTTGCGCCGCGTCACCTGGTCGATCACCTTGCTGCTGAACTCCTCGGGCACTTGCACGGTGAGCATTTCAATGGGCTCGCATTTCACGCCGTCGATCTCCTTGTAGATCACCTGCGGTTGGCCAAGTTGGAACTCATAGCCTTCGCGGCGCATGGTCTCCACCAGGATGCTCAGGTGCAGGATGCCCCGGCCGAACACCAGCAGCTTGTCCGGCGAGTCGGTCTCCTGCACGCGCATGGCCAGGTTCTTCTCGATCTCCTTGTAGATGCGGTCGCGGATGTGGCGGCTGGTCACGAATTGGCCCTCCTTGCCGAAAAAGGGCGAATTGTTGATGGTGAACAGCATGCTCATGGTGGGCTCATCCACCTTGAATTTCGGCAGGCCTTCGGGGTTTTCGGCATCGGCCACGGTGTCGCCGATGTCGAAATTCTCAAGGCCCATGATCGCCACGATCTCACCGCAGCCCACTTCATGCTTCACCTTTTCCTTGCCCAGCCCTTCAAATACCATCAACTCCTTCACTTGGCTCTTGTGGCTGCCTCCTTGGTTCTTCACCAAGGTGACCTGCTGGCCGGGCTTTATGCTGCCGCGCGAAATACGGCCAACGGCTATGCGGCCCTGGAACGAGCTGTAGTCCAGCGAAGTGATCCGCATCTGCAGTGTTCCTTCCACCTGCTTAGGGGCCGGCACATGCTTTACAATGAGGTCTAGCAGGTAGCTGAGGTCGGTGGTGGGTTGGCGCCAATCAGCGCTCATCCAGCCTCCTTTGCCACTGCCGTAGGCCACGGGAAAATCGAGCTGCTCCTCGGTTGCGCCCAGCGCGAACATGAGGTCGAACACGGCCTCATGCACTTCCTCCGGCGTGCAGTTCGGCTTGTCCACTTTGTTGATCACCACCACGGGTTTCAGTCCAAGCTCTATGGCCTTGCCCAGCACGAAACGCGTTTGGGGCATCGGGCCCTCGAAGGCATCCACCAACAAGATCACGCCATCGGCCATGTTCAGCACGCGCTCCACCTCCCCGCCGAAATCGCTGTGCCCGGGGGTATCGATCACGTTGATCTTCACATCCTTGTAGCGTACGCTCACGTTCTTGCTCAGGATGGTGATCCCGCGCTCACGCTCCAGGTCGTTGTTGTCCAACAGCAGGTCCTTCACCTCCTCGTTCACCCTGAAAAGCTGGCATTGGTGGAGGATCTTGTCCACCAAGGTGGTCTTTCCGTGGTCAACGTGGGCGATGATGGCGATGTTCCGTAGAGCTTGCATGGTAAAAGAGGGCGCTGAAAAAGCGGGCAAAGGTACGCATGGCGCGAAAAAGCAGGCTAAACATAAATGATGAGCACGCCGCCGACCCTGATCACCCCGCTACATTTGCCGCATCAATGGGCACCATGCAGCTGCATTCCTCCGGCACATCAGCGGAACAGGTTACCGGTCGGGTGCCCGGCCCAACACGTTAAACCACCCAGCACGTTCTTCGCGCCTCGACCCATGCGTCCGCAACACTTGGCCATACTGCTCGCCGTTGCCGGCCTGCCCGCCTGCACCCCGGCCCCGGACCCGCAACAAGCAACGGGGAGCTACTGGGAAGGCGAATTGCGGATCATGCCGGGCGATACCTCTTTTGCACCCTGCGGAAGCTTGGTGCAGCTGAAGCTTACCGGCCCCGGCCTGGACAGCCTGGCGCGGCGCTACGCGTGGCTTCGCACCATGGAAGGGCAATGGGTCAAAACCTGGTTGCAGGGCCATATGGCGGCCCACGGGCCGGCAGGGCGCGACAGCATGCTCGTGGCCACGGCCTATGGCCACATGGACATTGCCGTGGATTGCCCATTGGTGCCGGTGGACAGCTTGGCCGGGCACTACCGCGCGGAGGCCACGGCGCCGAGCGGCACGCATGTGGAGGAATTGGATTTCCTGCCCGATGGCCGCGCCCTGATCATCACCACAAAGCCGCAGCTCTACGCCGAAGTGGACGGCAGCTGGGGAATGGACCACGATCATGACATCATGTTCCGCGAATCCCGTGACCGGTTCCGGTTCATCTACATACGGCAGAACGGTGCCTTGGTGCGCCCCCTGCCCAACGGCAACATGGTGAGTTACCGGCACACGGGCCCGGCCCGGCCTTTGGCGGGTGCATTCGGCCGCGTGGCCAAGTGGATGCAGGCCCTGAAACCTAGGGAAGCCCTGGACCCGCTCGCGCTGCGGCCCACAATGCGGATAGACAGCCTTTTCCCCGATGCGGCCGCCCAAGGGAGACTGTACGCCAGTGTGGCCGATACCCTCGCCCTGGGCGAAGGCCAAATGGCCCGACTGAAGAATAATATGACCACCTTGGGCGACCTTGCCGCGCTGTTGCGTTCACAAAAGGGGCATTAGCAGTACCTTCGCGCCCGCTCTTGAACGGCCCCGTAGTTCAATTGGATAGAATGACAGATTCCGGTTCTGTTGGTTGGAGGTTCGAATCCTCCCGGGGTCACGCTGAATGAAGGAGGTCTTGGGGCCTCCTTCATCTTTTCCGGGGTTGTTCAACCCCGCCGGTCCAGCCGAAAGAGAAGGCTTTGCACGGCCCACATCACCACGCTGAAGATCAGGGCCCACCAGAAGCCGTTCACGGTGAAACCGGGCACGATGCGCGCCGCAAGCATCACCATGGCGGCGTTGATCACCAGCACGAAAAGGCCGAGCGTGAGCACCGTAACGGGCAGGGTCAGCAGCATCAGCAAGGGCTTTACCACGGCGTTGAGGAAGCCGAGCACCACGGCCACCAGCAGCGCGGTGGTGAGGTCGGGCGCATGCACGCCCGGCAGTAACATGGCCGTTACCAGTACGGCCACGGTGGAAAGCAGTATGCGGATGAGCAGGTTCATGCGGCTAAATTAGGGCCTCGCCCGCAGGGCATGCATCTGCCCTCAGCGCTGTTTGAACCTTTCCAGGTCGCGCCGCTCGCGCTTGGTGGGCCTTCCTGCGCCGGGCGCGCGCCCGGCGGCTTTTACCAGGCGCGCCATTTCCAACTTCTCCAACTCCTCCCACGGCGTTACCTCGCGCAACAGCTCCGCCACCAATTTGGCACCCACGCGTGAAGCAGGCAGGTGCACCACCTCGAACCGCCTCCAAATGGGTGCATGGCGCACGCTGACCTGATCGCCCATGGCCACCTCGGCCGCAGCTTTCACCGGCCGGCCGTTCAACTGCACATGCCCCCGCTTGCACACCTCCGCCGCATCCACACGGGTCTTGCACAGCCGAACGCACCACAGGAACTTGTCCATCCGCATGTTGCAAAGTTCGCGCATCCGCAGGCGTTCACCGGCACTTGCAGGCCGCGGTATTGTGGCCACCCACCGTACCTTGCACCCATTGCCGAAACTGACAAATGCCCGCATCCACCGCGCAAAGCAAGAAACCCATCGACCGTCCGGACCAGGACCTGCTGCTGAAGGCCTGGGAACTGATGTGCACCGCCAAGGCCATGACGGACATCTACGAGGAAAACGCCAAGTTCACCAGCAAATACGTGCATGCCACCTCGCGTGGCCACGAAGCCGTCCAACTGGCCGTGGGCCTGCAACTGCAGCGGCAGGATTTCGTGTCGCCCTATTACCGGGACGACAGCATACTGTTGGGCATGGGCATGCGGCCCTACGAGCTGATGCTGCAGCTCATGGCCAAGCGCGACGATCCATTCAGTGGCGGCCGTTCCTATTACTGCCACCCCAGCTTGCGCCGTGAGGGCATGCCCAAGATCCCGCACCAGAGCAGCGCCACGGGCATGCAGGCCATACCGGCCGCTGGCGTGGCCATGGGCATGCAGTACAGGGAGGCCATGGGCCTGGATACCGGCAATAATGGCGAAAAACCCTTGGTGGTATGCTCCATCGGCGATGCCGCCATGACCGAGGGCGAGGTGAGCGAGGCCTTGCACATGGCGGCATTGAAGCAACTGCCGATCATCTTCCTGGTGCAGGACAATGAATGGGACATCAGCGCCACGGCGGATGAGATCCGTGCGAACGATGCGGCGCATTTTGCCAAGGGATTCAAGGGCTTGGAGGTGCGCAGCATCGATGGCACTGACTTCCCGGAATGCTGGCGCATCTTGCGCGAAGTGATGGCCGTGGTACGCAAGGAACGGCGGCCATTCCTGGTGCATGCGAAAGTACCCTTGCTCAACCACCACACCAGCGGCGTGCGCATGGAATTCTATCGCAGTGCGGAGAACCTGGCGGAGCACCGCAAGCGCGACCCGCTGCCCCGATTTTTCCAGCATCTCCTGGATCGCGGCATACAACGCCAAGGCCTGAAGGAACTGGAGCGCAGGGCAAACGAGCGGGTAAGAGCCGATTTTGAAGAGGCGAAGCAGGCGGGAGATCCCAGGCCCGAGGACCTGTTCACCCATGTCTTCGCCCCCACTCCCGTTACCCAGGAACAAGGTGAGCGGGCACCGGCGCACAAGGAACCCACGCTGATGGTGGATTGTGCATTGTTCGCGATCCGCGAGCTGATGCAGGAGGATCCACGTTGCCTGCTCTATGGGCAGGACGTGGGCGCCCGCCTCGGTGGTGTGTTCCGCGAGGCGGCCACCCTGGGGCGCGATTTCGGTGACCATCGCGTGTTCAATACACCGATCCAGGAGGCCTTTATCGTGGGCAGCACGGTGGGCATGAGCGCCGTGGGCCTGAAGCCGATCGTGGAGGTGCAATTCGCCGATTACATCTGGCCCGGCCTCAACCAGCTCTTCACCGAAGTGGCACGCAGCAACTACCTCAGCAACGGCAAATGGCCCGTGGGCATGGTGCTGCGCGTGCCCACGGGCGCCTACGGCGCTGGCGGGCCGTACCACAGCAGCAGCGTGGAAAGCGTGCTCTGCAACATCAAGGGCATTAAGATCGCCTACCCCAGCAATGGCGCCGACATGAAAGGTTTGATGAAGGCCGCCTACCACGATCCCAACCCTGTGGTGATGCTGGAGCACAAAGGCCTCTACTGGAGCAAGATCTCCGGCACGGAAGAGGCGCGCAGCATCGAGCCTTCCGCCGATTACATCATTCCTTTCGGAAAGGCGCGCACGGTGCTGCAGGCTGATGCGAAGCACATGCAAGTAGGCCGGGCCGCCGTGATCGTCACTTACGGCATGGGCGTGTACTGGGCGAAGACCGCCGCCAAGCAATATCCCCAGCGTGTTACGATCATTGACCTGCGCACCTTGGTCCCGTGGGATGAAGAAGCCGTGCTGGACGCCGTGCGCAGCCACGGGCGCTGCCTGGTGGTCACCGAGGAGAGCATCACCAACTCCTTTGCACAGGCGTTGGCCGGGCGGGTGAGTGCCGAATGTTTCGAGCAATTGGATGCCCCGGTGCGCTTCATCGGCTCGGCGGACATGCCCGCCATCCCGCTGAACAGCACGCTGGAGGCGGAGATGGTCCCCAGTGCGGAAAAGGTGGGGAAAGTGTTGGGGGAAGTGCTTGCGTATTGATTGCACCGGGGCAAGTACCTTGGCGCACGGAGCTACCGCTGCTCCAACTGCTTCCGCAGGAATTCCACCTCGCCCTCCAGATGCCGGATGCGTGCCCGGAGGGCCAGCACCAGTTCGTTATCGCCGCGTGCCCCGGATTCATCTCCACCCCTCCCATGAAGGACCGCGGTTTCGTTAAAGCCCAGCAGCTCGATCAAGGTCATATCGAAAATCTGCGCTACCTGCTCCAACAGATCAACGGTCAATCACTTCTCCCCGTTCTCCAACCGTCCATACTCCCGTACATCATGGAAGCCCAGCCGATCGGCCATGTCCTGCTGGGGGAGCCCCTTTAGCTTGCGCACAGCCTTGATCTTCCTCGTGTACTCATCTCCTTTTTCCATGGAACAGTCGGTTCAGCGACTATTGTGGTCGGGAAATGTCCTTGGATGGACAAAAATAGCGCCTGAGCTTTGAGCTGCGGTTCGAAAACAAGTTGCCAGCTTTCCGTACACCCGTACGGATAGGGACAAGCCCAAAGGGTTGCCAGCATGTAGCAAGGCCGTGAGCGCATACCGAAAAGCTTGAAGAGAGTAGGCAACACAAAACACCTCACCCAAATGGTCAAGCAACATGAATAAGATGCTCATTATAGTGCTGGCCATTCTTTTTGTGGCCTGCGGAAAGAACATGGAACCTGATGCCGGATCCTTTCAAGGCGAATGGAAGATCGTGCGGATCGACCCGCCCTTCCCGCATTTCCAAAAAGATACCGTGGGGCTGGAGGGGCTGGCACTTTTTCTCCTTGCGAGCAAGGGGGACAGCCTTCTGCCGGCAAGGATTGCGATCGACGAGCGCAACATGGTGTTGAAGTCGAACACTTTCAGCTTGGATACGGTGCGCTATTCCATCAGCGGCCAAGACGAGGAAGGCTACAAGTTGAAGACAGCGGACGGTAGCTTGCACATGAAGGTCGGTCCGGCGCACGAGGCAACCCTGTCCGTTGAAGGAATGACCTACCGGCTGGCGCGAACCGGGCAGCAGGAGTAGCATCCTGCAATTCCGATCCGTAAGATTGAAGGGGCCCAGTACATTGGCCTCCTCTTCAATCTTCCATGCAAGAACACCATTTACCCGTTCCGCGCACCGCCCGCTACCATACGCTGGGCGATGCCGCCCAAGCCAGGGCCATATGGATCGTGCTTCACGGCCATGGCCAACTGGCGCGCTATTTCCTGCGCAAGTTCGAGGGATTGGAAGATGGCCGGTTCATCGCCGCGCCCGAAGGTCTTTCACGCTTCTACACCGACGAGGCCCACAGCCGCGTGGGCGCCACCTGGATGACGCGCGAGGACCGCGAGCATGAGATCGCCGACCAGGCCACCTACCTGGACCTGTTGGCAAATGCGCTGCTGCGCGATCTTTCGCCCGGAACCCCGCTGAATTTGCTGGGTTTCTCCCAAGGAGTGGCAACGGCCTGCCGCTGGAGCCTGTGCACAGCTTTCCCGATCAAGCGCATGGTGCTGTGGGCGGGCAGCCTTCCACCCACGCAAAGCCCGGCCGAACGCGGCCCTTGGCGTGACATGGACATCCACCTGGTGCTGGGCACGGACGACCCCTACGCAGACGATTCCGCCCTTTCGCGCCAATCAGCCTTGTTGCATGAAGCAGCCGTGGCGCACCGGGTGCACCGGTTCCCCGGCGGCCACGAACTGGACCGTGGATTGCTGGAAAAGTTGATGGCCAACGGCAACAGCACCATGGCCTCTTGACATCGCCGCTCTTAGAACTGGTGCTCCTTGGGGCCTTTCCACCCCAGCATATCGTCGATGGTGCGCACGCTTACGCTGTGGTAGTTGGGCCGGGCCTTGGCATAAATGTCCATGGCCACCTCCCGCCCCTCCTGGGTGGCCACCAATGCACCGTACAGCGGCACCAAGAACTTCCGCCTGCCCACGGTGGTCAGGAATTCATTGAGCTTGGGGTATGCCGCACGGTAGTGGTTCTTCACGCATTGCTCCAGCCAGGCGGCCACAATTTCGGCATTGCCCGAGCGGGTGAACCCGAAGGCCGCGTCCAGCTCGGCCATGCGCTGGGCCGATTGGCCCTGGGGCAGGTGGCGCAAGAAGTGCATCCAGCGGAACGTGCCCCACCCGTGCGTGTCCAAGGCCTTTGCCGCGGCACCCGCATTCCACTGTGCCAGCTGTTCGTCCACTTGTACGAATCGCTCACTTTTCGGCACCAGCACATCGGGGGGAATGCCGGGCTGCTCCACCCAGCGGTCAAGGTCAAGGTCCACGTTCAATGGTTCCAGCAGTTCGCGCCGTATGTATGTCTTGAAGGTATCCGTGGTGATGCTCTTGAAGGCGAAGTGATCGAAGTATCCCCTGAGGAATCCATCGAACTTTTCCCGTCCCACCTTGCTTTCGATCAGCCGCAACAGGGCATATCCTTTTTCATAGGCCACATCGGTCATGCCATCGTCCGGGTTCCTTCCGGCAAGGTCCAGGTGCAGGGCCGTGTCATCGGGGTGCTTGCCACTATCGATCTCCGCCATGGTGGCCAATAGGTCCTGGTAGCCCAGCAGGGTGGTCATTTCGTTGTATTCCTTGCCGTAAATGGCCTCGGTGATGCGGTGTTCGAAATACACGGTGAAGCCTTCGTTCAGCCAGAAATCATTCCACGTGGCATTGGTCACCAGGTTGCCGCTCCAACTGTGCGCCAGCTCATGCGCCACCAAGGTTGTAAGGGTGCGATCACCGGCAATAATGGTCGGCGTGGCAAAGGTCAGGCACGGGTTTTCCATGCCCCCAAAGGGGAAACTGGGGGGCAGGATGATCACATCGTACCGTCCCCAGCGGTATGGGCCGTACAGCGCCTCTGCCGCTTCCACCATTTGCTCCATGTCGGCCAGCTCCCAAGCCGCGGGTTCCACCATGCTGCGTTCGGCATAAACACCGGTGCGTTCGCCGGTGGGCTTGAACTCGAGGTCGCCAACCGCCAAGGCGATCAGGTAAGGTGGAATGGGCTTGTCCATCTTGAACCGGTACGACCCGTCGGGGCTGCGCTCTTGCGGATTGGTGGCGCTCATCACGGCCATCAATTCACGGGGAACCGATACCCGTGCATTGTAGGTGATGCGGATGCCCGGGCTGTCCTGCACAGGGATCCATGAGCGCGTAAGAATGGCCTCTCCTTGGGTGAAGAGGAACGGATGCTGCTTGTCCCGCGTTTGTGCGGGTGTAAGCCATTGCAGTGCCTTGGCCTCGGGTCCGGTGGCATAGGTAATGGCCACCTTATCGGCTCCTTTGGGCAAGGCCACGCGAAGGGCCTGGCCCAGTATGGGGTCTGCGTCACCGATGGTAAACGCCGCGGCAGTGCCGTCGGCCAGTGTCACTTTTTGTATGGTCAGCCCATCGGTATCAAAGATCACGCTATCGCCCTGGTGGCGCTTCAATGTGTAAGTGGCCGTGCCCCGGATCTGGTTTGCGTCCATGTCCACATGGATATCGAGGTCGAGGTGTGTAGCGGCGGCCTCCTCGGGTCGCGCATAGCTGTGTGGGTCCATGGCGTACTTGGTTTCGGCTGAGTGGCTTGGCCTGGTCGTTGCCTCATCAATCGTACAGCCCGATAGCACTGCACAGGCAAAGGTCAACGGAATCAGTCGGATGTAGTGTTGCATTAGGAAGGGCGCAAATGTAAAGGGCTGCGCATAGGTGGGATAAAGAATGAAAGGTGCCACGCCGCGATCAGGCGTAGGTGGAAGCCATGATGCTGGTATTATGGATCTGCTTACCTTCGCCGCCCATTTCGGGGTGTAGCGCAGCCCGGTAGCGCACTTGCATGGGGTGCAAGGGGTCGGAGGTTCGAATCCTCTCACCCCGACTGGAAGAGGAGGCCGTCTCGGTAGAGGCGGCCTCTTTCATTTGCTGGGCTTTCGATTCTTCACGGCCTGGTAGCACATCCCGCCCGGAGGCGGGAGGGTCGGAGGTTCGAATCCGCTCACCCCGACTGGAAGAGGAGGCCG
>JBIQIX010000017.1:20290-53567 GCA_044507815.1 Flavobacteriales bacterium
TCCCGGTAGAGGCGGCCTCTTTCATTTGCTGGACTTTCGATTCTTCACGGCCCGGTAGCGCATCCCGCCCGGGGGCGGGAGGGTCGGAGGTTCGAATCCGCTCACCCCGACTGGAAGGAGGCCGTCCCGGTAGAGGCGGCCTCTTTCATTTGCTGGACTTTCGATTCTTCACGGCCCGGGGGCGGGAGGGTCGGAGGGTCGAATCCGCTCACCCCGACTGGAAGAGGAGGCCGTCCCGGTAAAGGCGGCCTCTTTCGTGTGGCCCGGCCAAACCTTTCCACGAACGGCCTTTGCCGCACAGCAGCGGCCGGGGCAGGCACATGTACCCGCCTACTTTTGCACGCTGCATGCCACGCCTTCTGCTCATTTTGTTGTTGTCCGCCGGTTGGGGTACGCTGGTCCAGGCCCAGCGCTTCACCGTTAGCGGCTATGTCACCGATTCGGCCACCGGCGAAGCGTTGATCGGCGCGTCGGTTTACATCGAGGAAATAGGCAAGGGCGTGCCCACCAATACCTACGGCTACTATTCAGCCACGCTGGAGCAAGGCCAGTACACGCTGCTGGTGAAATACATGGGTTATTCCGACCTGCGCCTCAACGTGCAGTTGAGCACGGACCGAAAAATGAACCTGCGCCTGAGGTCCGTGGTGCAGGAAATGAAGGCCGTGGAGGTGACCGGCGAGCGCGCGAAAAGCCAGACCGAAAGCACCGACATGGGGCGCATGGACCTGGACGTACAGAAGTTGCAGACGCTCCCGGCCCTGATGGGCGAGGTGGATATCCTGAAAACGCTGCAATACCTGCCCGGTGTGCAAAGCAACGGCGAGGGCAACAGCGGCTTTTACGTACGGGGTGGCGGCCCGGACCAGAACTTGATCCTGCTGGACGGCGCAACCGTGTACAACGCCAGCCACCTCTTCGGCTTCTTCAGCGTATTCAACGCCGATGCCGTAAAGGACATCGAGCTCATTAAAGGCGGCATGCCCGCACAGTATGGCGGCCGCAGCAGCAGCGTGCTCGACATCACCATGAAGGAGGGCAACGACAAATCAATCCACGGGGAGGGCGGCCTCGGCATCATCAGCAGTCGGTTCACCCTGGAAGGGCCGATCGTGAAGGAGAAAAGCTCATTCATCGTCAGCGCGCGCCGCACCTACATCGATGTGCTTGCCAAACCTTTCGTGAACCCGGAAAGCCGGTTCGCGGGAAGCGGATATTTCTTTTTCGACATCAACGCCAAGGCCAATTACAGGCTGAGCGACAAGGACCGCTTCTTCATCAGCGGCTATTTCGGCCGCGATGTTTTCAACTTGCACGGCAACCAGCCTGGCAGCCCCAGCTTCAAGATCCCCTGGGGCAACGCCACCGTTACGGGCCGATGGAACCACGTATTCGGGCCAAAGCTCTTCCTCAATGCCACGGCCGTGGCCAGCGATTACAAATTCTCCTTCGGCGGAGGGCAGGACCAATTCGGCTTCAGCCTCAAGAGCGGGATCCGCGACTATGGCCTCAGGCTCGATTTCAACCAATACCCCAACATCCGCCACAACGTGCGCTACGGTGCCCAGTACACCTACCACATGTACACCCCCAGCACGGTGGAGGTGAACAGCGGCGACGTGGACTTCAACATCGATACGCCCAGCAAGCTCCGCGCGCATGAGGCAGGCTTGTACGTACAGGACGATTTCGACATCACCGACCAGCTCCGCCTGAATGCCGGCCTGCGCTTCAGCTGGTTCGCCCACATCGGCCCGTACCACGAATACTTCACCGACACGCAAGGCAACACCACCGGCACGTACGACCATGGCAGCGGCCAGATCATTGCCCAATACAACGGGCTTGAGCCACGGGCCTCCATGCGCTACACGCTCGACAAGAACAACAGCGTGAAAGCCAGCTTCAACCGCAATATGCAGTACGTGCACCTGGCGAGCTTCAGCTCCATCGGCCTGCCCACGGACACCTGGATACCGAGCGGAAAGAACGTGCGGCCACAGGAAGCGCTGCAATACGCCGTTGGTTGGTTCCGCGACCTGAAGCAGCGCACCTATGAGGCCAGCGTGGAGGTGTACTACAAGGACATGGCCAACCAGATCGAATATGCCGAGGGCGTGCAGCCGGAGGACGCGGGCAATGCCAACTACGACCATGGGTTGACGTTCGGCAAGGGGTGGAGCTACGGCGCCGAATTCTTCGTGAAACGGCGCTACGGCAAGCTCACAGGCTGGGTGGGCTACACCTGGAGCAAAACGATGCGCGAATTCCCCGCGGTGAACAATGGCGAACCGTTCCCAAGCCGTTGGGACCGGCGCCACGACCTGAACGTGGTTGCGGGATACGAACTGAACGAACGCTGGACCTTCGGCGGCACGTTCGTGTACAGCACGGGCCAGGCCACCACCCTGCCCGTGCAACGCTACTTCATAGAGGGGCGATTGGTGAGCCAGTACACTGCGCGCAATGCCTTCCGCATGGCACCGTTCCACCGGCTGGACCTCAGCGCCACGCTGAAGAACAAGCCCACCAGGCAGGTGACCGACAAGGTAACCGGCGAAACGAGCACCGTGCAGCGCAAATACCGCAACAGCTGGACCTTCTCCATCTACAACGTGTACAACCGTTACAACCCGTACTTCATCTACTTCGCGCAGGAAAGCACCTCGGGCATGCAGGGCCTGCAGCTGGGCGCCAAGCAGGTATCACTGTTCGGGATCCTGCCATCGGTGACCTGGAATTTCGAGTTCTGAACCATGACGAAACAACGTGCAGTCATCTCGGCCTTTGCCCTGGCCGTGCTGTTCATGTCCTGCGAGAAGGACATTACCGTGGACCTGCCGCAGGTGCCCGGGCAACTTGTGGTGGAGGGCAGCATAGAGCAGGGCCGCGCGCCATTGGTGATCCTTACGCGCACCCAGCCCTTTTTCTCCCCCACCAATTTGGCGGCATTGGCCAACATGTTCGTGGGCGGTGCCACCGTTACCATTGCCACCCATGGTGAAACGTGGGCGCTGGACCAGATCTGCAGCAGCCAGCTCGATCCCGCCATGCTGCAGCTCGCCGCCGAGGCCACGGGCCTCAATCCTGACCTGCTGGCCCTTGCGGACATTTGCGTTTACACCAGCCTCAACCCGGCCCACGTGGGCACCATCGGGCAATCTTACCGGCTGGACATCAGTGCGGAAGGAAAGAGCCTCTCGGCCAGCACATCGATCCCCAACCCGGTGCCGCTCGATTCGGTATGGTTCAAACTGGCCCAAATGAACCCGGGTGATGATAGCCTGGGCCTGGCCTGGGCGCGCATCAGCGACCCCGACACCATGGGCAACGGCTACCGCTGGGCAGCGCAACGCATCAACCGCAGGCCCGACGGCAGCCGCAAGGACCCCTACTACATAGCGCCGCTGGGCGGCACGCAGAATGACAAGTACATCAACGGGCTGAGCTTCGATATCAGCGCCATCCGGGGATCCCTGTTCTATGCCGGCCGCGAAGAGGACAACAACGCAGAACGCGGCTTTTTCAAGGTGGGCGACACCATTGCCGTAAAAGCCATGAGCATCGGCAGGCACGAATATGAATTCTACCGGTCCTACGAGGACAATGTGGCTTCCTTGGGCGACATTTTCTCCACGCCTGCCAATGTGAGGTCCAACATCAGCGGTGGCCTTGGCATTTGGGCCGGAAGGGGGGTTTATCTGGATACGATCGTGTGCCTGCCGTAGGCGTGCGTTGGCCGGCCCAACGGCCTTTGGCCCGTGTGACAAGCCGCACATTCGCCCCGTGCGCGAAGGTTACCTTTGCCGCCCTGAAAGACCATGAGCGACAACAAGCCCGAACTCCTGAAGTGCCTGATCATTGGATCGGGCCCTGCCGCCTACTCCGCCGCCATTTATGCCGCACGTGCCGACCTGAAGCCGGTGATCATTGAAGGGCCCGTGCCAGGTGGGCAGTTGACGCAAACCACCGACGTGGACAATTACCCCGGATACCCCGATGGGCGCACGGGGCCGGAGATGATGGAGGACCTGAAACGCCAGGCCCAACGCTTTGGCACGGACATCCGAAGCGGCTGGGTGACCAAGGTGGACTTCACCGGCCCGGTCCATACGGTGTGGGTGGATGAAAAGACCGAGATCCATGCACACAGCGTGATCATTGCCACCGGGGCCAGCGCCAAGTGGCTGGGCCTGCCCAACGAAATGCGCCTGCGCGACATCGGGGGCGGGGTTTCCGCCTGCGCCGTATGCGACGGTTTCTTCTACCGCGGCCAAACCGTGGCCCTGGTCGGTGCCGGCGACACCGCGGCCGAGGAGGCCACCTACTTGGCCAAGCTCGCCAACAAGGTGTACATGCTGGTGCGCCGCGACGAGTTCCGCGCAAGCCGCGCCATGGTGCACCGCGTAATGAACACGCCCAACATTGAGGTGCTGTACAACACCGAGGCCCGCGACGTGCTCGGCGAGCATGCCGTGCAAGGCGTGGTGGTGGAGAACAACCGCACGGGCGAAAAGCGCACGCTCAACGTTACCGGCCTATTCATCGCCATCGGCCACACGCCGGCAACCGAACTGTTCAAGGATTGGCTGGACCGTGATCCACAAGGCTACCTGCTGCACGACCCGGACCGCACCAGCACCAAGGTGCCCGGCGTGTTCGTGGCCGGTGACTGTGCCGACCATGTGTACCGCCAAGCGGTGACAAGCGCCGGCACGGGCTGCATGGCCGCACTGGACGCCGAACGGTACCTGGCCGCAGCAGGCCTGCACTGAACCAGCGGGCCTAAGGCCGCACGCTGATCACATCGTGCACCAAAAAAGCCAATGCCTTCCCCACGATCCGCCCTTGCGAAGGCGTGGTGGGCGCAGCTTCCGGCAGATGCACGTACGGCACCCGCCGCTTTGATGCCATGATGCGCCGCAAGTAATAGCGCGCCTCTTCGAGCACCATGCCGCTGGGGCTGAACGCCGATGAGGGCATGTGCCTGATCACGTCCATGTCCAACTCCACGCACAACGGACCGTGGCCGAAAGCCACGTACGCATCCAGCTCCTTGTGGAACAACAAGGGGTCCATGAGGTACTCCGCATAGTAGGTGCGGTACACCTGGTGCTCATCAAGGAATTGCAGGATGGCCTCGCTGTTGCGCGCGCGGTGCAGCGCAAAAACGGCGTACTTGCCGATGTGCCCGTTCACGATGCCATACGAGAACGAATTGCCGCTGTGCCTGCCTTCCAGCGGCCGGCAATCGGCGTGGGGGTCCAGGTTCACCACTTCCACCGGGCGGCCCAGCACCCGGTGTGCGGCCTGGATCAAGGGGTAGGCATTGTTATGGCCGCCACCGATCACGATCGGCACCTTGCCGGCCTCCATCACCGGCAGTACCGTGCGCAACACGAACTCATCCAGCTCAGCAACCAGCTGCCGCATTTCGGACCGGCCCAATTGTTCGTCGGGAGCGCGCTGATCGATCCGGCCCATGATGTGCACGCCGCCTGCCTTGATGTAGCGGTTGGCCTGCAGGTTTAGGAAATTGGGCAGGAAGGCATCCCATCCGTTGCGCGCACCCGCCAACCCATTGTTGGCCCGGGGCCCGATGTCCTCACAGATGCCGAGCACCACGTACCGGCAGGCCTCATCACGCCAATCCCGCGCCAACGCCTCGCCAAGTTTTGTCTCGCCGGCACGGTGGTCGATCAATGGGGCCAGATCACCCGGTGAAAGGGTCCGGAACAAAAAGTTCGTGGTTTCCATGGAAGTACAATTCGGCCCGGTGCAGGCCGCGAAAGAAATCGTGTCAGCGGTGGCTTTGGAACACCCTTCGCGCTTGCCGCGTGCGCTGGACCACCTTGATCCGGGCCTGGTGCGAAAGGAGAGGCTCAAAGATAGGCCCGCCATTCCAGGGGTTCAGCGAGTTCGTTCCGCCTATTCAACCAACCAATCATCAAGCTGCAGCCAGAACTTAACCAATTCACGCTTGCGCAAGGGAACATCCCAATCGCCCTCATACCTGATCGATGCGGGAACCAGCGTGCCGTTCACCAGTGTGTTCTCCACCTGCACGCTGATGTCAAAATCCATGACCAACGATGCATGGGCGATCCGGTATTCACGCGCCATGACCTGCATGCCCTGCTGATCGAACCAGGTACGCATTGATTTGATCACCGTGGCATTCGCACGCGCGGTCTTCGCCCCCACCGTATCCTTGGCCATGGCCGTGAATTCCCAGCAAGGGCGCCCATTGCGGAAGCTTTGCCCGATCCCGAAATCATACAACGGCGCCATTTCCTCATTGAAGATGGCCAGCTTGTCGCCGATCAATGGAAGCCCGGCGATCTCCTGGCCAGGATTGAACATGAACTTCTTCAACTCGGCCTTGTACCGCCCGATGCGACCCCCGGCCCGCGAACCCTGCTCATATGCGGCGATGCTGTTGTCCGCCCTCCATTGGCCCTTCGGAAAGAAAAGGTCGTCGTAAAGCTCAGCGGTCAAATACCTCATGTTCCCCTTGCGGTCCCGCAATTTTCCTGCTTCACGTTCCATGGTGATGGGCATTCGGGCGAAGGGACCTTCCCTCAGCAGGCGCGCTTCCCGATCGATCGACGCTTGTTCTTTCTCGCCTTTTCCGCGCACGGTGAGCCCACTGCCCACCGCATGCGGATAGTAGCGCAGGTTGAGGAAGGCGTGCAGGAACGTGGTGTCCTTCATCACCTGTTCCATGAAACCCTCGAGGTCCAGCCCTTGTGCACGGCCGTGGATCACCACCGGCCCCAGCTGGTACACGTTGGGCAAGCTGTCCCCGGGTTCCTGCGCCGCTGTTCCCGCCGCGGCAAGCATGGCCGCGAACATGACGCTGGTGGGCAGGACATAACGTGCCATCAGTGCCTCCGCGTGGGCCCCAAGCTGGTGTACAGCTGGTACTTTTTCTTTACGTACACCAGGAAATCGTATTGCGACAGGCTCTTCAGCGCTTCCTCGGGCACATTGCAGAAATCGATGAAATCATCGAAGCTTTCGTTGCTGAGGTTGATGATGCCGTAATCCACGTACATCTGCAGCAACTCGCGCAGCAGCGAACGCATGCGGTCCTGGTTCTCCAACTGCGCCACCTCGCGCTTGCTCCGTTGGCGGCGGCTGAAGCTCTCGTACAGGAAGGTGATGGGGCTTTCGAGTGCGTTGATGCCGGTTGCGCGGTAATCACGCTCGTTGTAACCCAGTTTTTCAATGTCCTCCTGGATCTGCTTCAGGGTGCGCTCCGGCAATATGGCCACCGGCCTGAGGTCGATATTCCATGGCCTGAGGGTGATCCGCAACCGCTGCAGCTCCTCATCCGGGAACTCCTCCAAGGGCAGCGTGCGCGTTACATATCCGCCCGCGCCGATCAGCAAGGTGTCGTTGCGCTGCACCCGTACCGTGAAGGTGCCATCGGTATTGGCAAAGCTGCCCGAACGCGTGCGCCGGTTCACGATCATCAGGTCGTAGAACGTGCGCTCGCCATCACCGCCCAGTACGGTGCCTTTCACGGTCACCTCCTGCTGGGCGAAGGCCGGCATGCACAACAGGAACGCGAGCAGGGGAAGCAGGTGGCGCATGAAGCACAAAATTAACCAGGAGAGGGTGCAGGGAACGCCAAATAACGTGCCGGGCCAGGGTCCACCGAACCGGGCTGACAACCGTCAACCACCGGCCGCAACATCACCCCGACTTTCGCGATCTATGACGCACATCATTCAACCTGCCAGATGACCAAGAAGAAGCTTTCCTGGGCCGAACCCTACAAGATCAAGATGGTGGAACTGCTGGCCATGACCACCCGTGAACAGCGCGAAAAGGCCCTGAAAGAGGCCGGCTTCAACACGTTCCTGCTTCCTTCCGAGCTGGTGTACATCGACCTGTTGACCGACAGCGGGACGAGCGCCATGAGCGACCGCCAGTGGGCGGGCATGATGATGGGCGACGAGGCCTACGCGGGAAGCCGCAACTTCTACAACCTGGAAAAAGCCATCCAGCAGCACTACGGATACAAGTACATCGTGCCCACGCACCAAGGCCGTGGAGCGGAGAACATCCTCTCGCAGATCCTGATCAAGCCGGGCCAGTTCGTGCCGGGCAACATGTACTTCACCACCACACGGCTGCACCAGGAACTCAACGGTGGCACCTTCGTTGACGTGATCATTGACGAAGCGCATGATCCCAACAACGTGTACCCCTTCAAGGGCAACGTGGACCTGGACAAGCTGCAGGCGTTGATCGACAAGCACGGGGCCGACAAGATCGCGTACGTATCGGTGGCCACCACGGTGAACATGGCCGGGGGCCAGCCGATGAGCCTGGCCAACCTACAGGACCTGCGCGCGCTGACCGCCAAGCACGGCATCAAGATCATCCACGACATGACGCGCGTGGCGGAGAACGCCTACATGATCCAGCAACTTGAGGAAGGCCAGCAAGGCCGAACCGTGGCCGACATCGTGCTGGAGATCTGCTCGCTTACCGACGGTGCCACCATGAGCGCGAAGAAGGACGCCCTGGTGAACATCGGCGGTTTCCTGGCGGTGAACGATTGGGACACGTTCGAGGAAGCGCGCAACATGGTGGTGGTCTACGAGGGCCTGCACACCTATGGCGGCCTTGCCGGGCGCGACATGGAGGCCATGGCCATCGGCATTGGTGAAAGCGTACAGGAGGACCACATCCGCGCACGCGTGGGACAGGTGTTCTACCTCGGGCAAAAACTGCTGGACATGGGCATACCCATTGTGAAACCGGTGGGCACGCACGGGGTCTTCCTCGATGCCAAGGCCTTCCTGCCCCATCTTCCGCAAACGGCCTTCCCGGCGCAAACGCTCGCTGCGGAACTGTACTTGGACAGTGGCGTGCGCGCCATGGAACGCGGCATCGTAAGTGCAGGGCGCAACAAGGATACCGGCGACCACTACTACCCCGAGCTCGAACTGGTGCGGCTCACCATACCGCGCAGGGCTTACACCCAGGCGCACATGGACGTGGTGGCCGAAAACGTGGAACGCGTCCATGCCGGCCGCAAGAACATCACCGGATTGAAAATGGTGTACGAACCAAAATACCTGCGCTTCTTCCAGGCCCGCTTCGAAAGGATCTGACACTCGCACACCACGCACCTGCACCATGAAACACCGCACGATCATTGAACCCTTCCGCATCAAGTCCGTGGAACCCATCGGGCTGAGCACGGAGGCCGAAAGGACGAAGCAATTGCAAGTGGCCCATTACAATCCCTTCCTGCTGCGCTCGAAGGATGTGATCATCGACCTGATGACCGACAGTGGCACAGGGGCCATGAGCGCGCACCAATGGGCCGGCATGATGGAGGGCGATGAGGCCTACGCCGGCGCCCGCTCATGGGAACACTTTGAAAGCACGGTGCAGGAACTCACCGGTATGCGGCACGTACTGCCCACGCACCAAGGCCGTGCCGCGGAGCGCATCATATACGGCCACCTCGGCGGCCCGGGAAAGGTGTTCCTGAGCAATACGCTCTTCGACACCACGCGCGCCAACATCGAATTCACCGGTGCCACCGGCATCGACATTCCCCTGCCCGAAGGACAGGATCCCGCCGTTGAGCACCCGTTCAAGGGCAACATGGACACGGGCCGATTGCGCGAGCACTTGGAAAAGCATAAGGCACAGGTGGGCGCCGTGGTGCTTACCGTGACCAACAACAGCGGCGGCGGCCAGCCGGTGAGCATGGCCAATGCCGAAGAGGTGGCCGCCCTGTGCAAGACCTATGATGTGCCCTTCTTGCTCGACTGTTGCCGCATCGCCGAAAACAGCTGGTTCGTGAAAGATCGTGAGGCCGGCATGGGCAGCCTCACGTACCGCGAGATCGCCCAGCGCATGTTCGCCCTGGCCGATGGTGCCGTGATGAGCGCGAAAAAGGACGGCATGGTGAACATGGGCGGTTTCCTGGCCCTGCGCAACGCCGCCACCGCCGAAGCCTGCACGAACCTGTTGATCATTACCGAAGGCTTCACCACCTATGGCGGGCTGAGCGGCCGCGACATGGAGGCCATTGCCATCGGGTTGAAGGAGGTGTTCGACCCGGACTACCTCAACTACCGGATCCGAAGCACCACCTTCCTGGGCGAGAAGCTGCACGAGCTTGACGTACCGCTGATGCGGCCCATTGGCGGCCATGCCGTGTACATAGATGCCAAGGCGCTATACCCGCACATCCCGCCGCAACAATACCCCGGGCAGGCCCTGGTATGCGAACTCTACAAACTGGGCGGCATCCGCTCGGTGGAGATCGGCTCGGTGATGTTCGGAACCTATGCCGCCGATGGCAGCCTGCAACCGGCACGCATGGAGCTGGTGCGCCTGGCGATTCCGCGGCGCGTATACACGCAAAGCCACATTGAGTACGTGGCGGAGACCTTCGAGGAGGTCATGCGCACGCGCAGCGCCGTGAAAGGCTACAAGATCATCAAGGAGCCGCGCTTCCTGCGGCATTTCACGGCCCATTTCGAGACGTTGTGAGCTTGGGGCCGGACGGGCGGTCGCGTTGCTGCGCGCTGTCACCGCCAAGGCGCTGTGTGGCGCGCCCTGGGGCTTTCAGCTGCAATGCATTCACCCATTCGCGCCGGCCATCACCTCCACGCGGTGCTCCATGCCCACTTTGGTCTGCATGGAATTGGAGATCAGGCATGCCGCCTTGGCCTTTTCCATCAACCGCATCCCCCGTTCGCGGTCCGCTTCAGTGGCCACCTGCAACACCGGCCGCAGGCGGATCTCCGTCATTCGGAACTTCCCCTCCTCCTTGTCCAGGATGCCCTCCGCATCGCATGTCAGCCCTTCATGGCTGAACTTGGAGAATTCGGCAATGGCCAGGAAGGTGGTCATGAAGCAGGACACCGCGGCGGCGGTGTACAAATGCTCCGGCGACCACACGCGTTCCACACCGCCTGGAAATTGCGGCGGTGTGGCCACTTCGAGCGGTTGGTCCAGTTCGGGCGAGGTCAATCGGCCCTGCCGGCCTGCAGTCCATTCCAGGGAAACGTTATAGCTGTGCGCACTCATGCTCTCAAGGTTATTGGTAAGGCCAGCCTTTGCCGGCCCCGCAAAAGTGCACCGGCCCTGCACCACGGACAGTGATATAAATCACAACCGCAGCGGCTCAATGCACGAGCTTCTCCAGGGCCTTCACCTTGCGCAACCGCACTTCCTTCCCCGCCAGGTCGATCAGCCCCTGTTGTTTCAGCGCGGCCAGCGTGCGCACAACGGACTCGTAAGTGGTGCCCGCCATGTTGGCGATATCCTTCCGGCTCAGGGTGAAGGCCAGTTTCCGCGGGTCCTGCGGATCGGAGCCGAAGGTTCGCCTGCACTGCAAAAGCACCTTGGCCACGCGCTGCGGCACGTCCATGTTCATGGTGTCGCGCAGATGCTGATCGAGTTGGCGCATCTCCTCGGTGAAGTACAGCAGGAAATGGTAGCAGAACAGGCTGTTCGCCTTCAGCGTGTTGAGGAAAAGCTGCATGGGCACCACATTTACCACGGTGTGTGAAAGCGCCACCGCACTGGCCGTATAGATCGGCTCATCACCGATGCCGCGATGCCCCACCACCTCGCCCCGCCCGGCCAAGCGCGTGATCCGCTCCATGCCCCGCCCCATGTCCGCCACGATCTTCACATGGCCCGTGTGGATCATGTACATGCGATCCGCCTTTTGCCCGGCCGTGAAAATGGCCTGCCCCTTCGCCACTTCCAATTGGCTGTTCTTTTCACGCAGCAGTTGTTGCCACTCCGGATAGCAGTAAAGCCGTATCAGTTGGTCCAACGTGGGCAGTGCGGTCGGCTCGGTCTCGCTCATGGGGCCGCGAAAATATGACCCGCCGCATGAACCCTAGAACGGGCTTGCCAAGGCCGGGTCGGTCACGAACTGCTCATCCGTAAGGGTATGCAGGAAAGCGACCAGATCGGCTTTCTGCTGCGCTGTCATGCCCATGCTGATCCCCGTGCCGGGCTTGGTCATGGTCGGGTCCAGGCTGGCGGAATGCTTCACGCCCCCGCTGTAAAACTCCACCACTTCCTCCAAGGTCTGGAATCTTCCATCATGCATGTAAGGCGCGGTAAGCGCGATGTTGCGCAGGGTGGGCGTTTTGAATGCCCCCAGGTCCATGGGATTGCCCGTTACCGCAAACCGCCCCACATCCTTGCCCGCAAATACGCTGTCCAGCCCGATGTTGTGGAAGCCGTTGTCCGTGAACAGCGGATTGCCGTGGCAATGGAAGCAATCACCGGCCTCGGTGAAGAACAGCTGGAACCCGCGCCATTCCGCGGGATCCAGCGCCACCTCATTCATCAGGAACCGATCGAACTTGCTGCGTGCGGAGGTCATGCGCCTGAACCATTGCGCCAGCGCCTTGGCCACATCGCGGTGCGTGATCTTACAGGTGCCCAGCGCCTTACGGAAAAGGTCGGGATACTCAGGGTGTGCGCGCAGCACGTTGACATCCACCTGAAAGAAATCCTCCACCTCAAAGCGCATCACATCCTCCAGGCTGCCGGTGATCCTCCCGTCCCAGAGGAAATGGCTGCTCCAGGCCAGGTTCACATGGGCCAGCACATTCGTGTTGCCAATGGCCGCGATGCCGGTGTTGGGCACGGTGAACGCATTTTCCTGATGATGGCAACTGGAGCATGATCGTCCCTCAAAGGGGCCGTTGGAGGACAAGATGGGATCATAGTACAAGCGGCGGCCCAGCTCCACCCCTTCAACGGTCAGCGGATTATCGGCCGGGATCGCGGGGTCGGGGAAAAATGCGTGGTATTCAAGCTCCAACGGGGTTGTTTGCGCGCCGCACGGATCGGCCAGGGTACCATCGGGATCCTTCGTGCAGCCCCACAGCATCGCGGCCATCAACGCCACCAGTGTCGCCAAGGAGCATATCCGTCCCATCATGGCACGAATTCAAATGAAAAGGCATTCATGCAGTTGTCCCTAAGCACCGCCATCAGCGAATCACTGCCCATGCTTTGGTTGCCTCCCGGCAGATCGTACACATGGGTACCATCGAACACACGGTCCAAATGAAAGTGCAATCGCAGGGTGCCCTGTTCGCCGGTTACGTTGAATGCAGCAGGAATGCCGCATTGCACCAGGTGCTGGTCCTTGCCCACATGCATGGCATAGCCGGTGGGTTGGCCCTGGTGGAGAAAGTGCCCCTCGAATTTCATGAAATGGTACCCACCTCCCATGGGGATCGGCCAGGCCATGTTCACATTCTCCAGCAAAGGGGGCAGGGCATTGGTCTGGTTCAGCGCCGGCGGCAACCCCAATTGGAAGCGGATACCGGCGTAGTTCCCGACCGGTGCGGTGGACAGGCTGAACACGTTCTCCTCGCGTCCGTTGATGTACCACGGGCCTGGCACATGGTGGTCCGGTGTTCCCTGCGCTCCCTCCAGCACCAGGCCGCTCAAGTAGTATTCCAGGCGGGTTACGCTGTAGAGGTGCCCGGCCGCATTGTGGTACATCATGGTGTCGAAGGCAAGTGGCTGGCCATCCACCATGTGCAACACGAGCATGGAACTGCTGGGCGTGGCCACCATGGGTGCCGCAGATTCTTCCTTGCTGCACGCGGCCAGTAAGGCCAGCGCGGCAAACAGCCATATAGGTGCCAAGCGCATGCCGGATCGGGCTTTGGCGTGAAGCAAGCACGGAACCTCACTTAAGCCTATGATTTCAGTCATAAATCCAAAAACAAGAAGGCCCCGGCAACGCTGCCAGGGCCTCCCCCATATCACCCGCGCATCTATAAGCCGGATCCTGTCCCTGCGTGTTGCCACACGGGGCTCCGCCATCTATCTGGGATGCCGCTCACGCGGCACCTCGATCGACCTACCCGCCGGGATCGGGCGGGCCGCCCTTTGCCTGCCCGAGGGCAGGCGCCCCGGCCTATTTGGTCTTTCAGCCCGTGGGGTTTGCCGTGCCGCCATCATCACTGATGGCGCGGTGGTCCTTTGCACCACCCTTTCACCCTTGCCTGTGCCTTGCGGCCATCGGCGGTCTGCTTTCTGCTGCACTTTCCGTAACGCCGCCGTCGCCAGCGGCGCCCCTTCCTGTTAGGAAGCACGGTGCCCTTTGCTGCCCGGACTTTCCTCCCTTCCCGCCTTGCGGCGGAAAGAGCGGCGGAGCGATGCGCGGGATGTCAAGGAACGTTGTGGAACAATTCAGTAATGCAGGATCTCGATCGCTGTGGCGCCGTGGCCATAGATCCGCGGATCGGCATCATCAAAACGCACGCCATTATAGAACTGCAGCGTCTTGCGTACCTCCTCCCGCAAAATACCCTCCCCCACGCCGTGGATAACGATCACCCGCTTCTTCCGCTCGCGGATCGCCGTATTCAGCTGCCGCTCGAAAAAGCCGAGCTGGAAACTGAGCTTTTCGCCGTCGCTCAACGAGTTTTCATCGGCCACCAGCTTTTCCAAATGAAGGTCCACCACCACCACGTGCGGGTCGTAGCCTTGTTTGTGGGGCTGCCCACCGTTCGCCATTGTGGCACCGCGCCCTTTCCCCTGCTCAACCATTTCGGCCAACCTGTCATTGCTGGCGCGGAGCCGTGCATCATGCTCGCTCACCGATAGGCTCGGGTCGCAGTGCACCAACACCAGGTCGCCGGTGCCGAACACGAGTTCAAATCCATCATCGGTGAGCACCTTTACCTGCCGATTGCCCACAATGGCCAGCACCGTACCGCCGCCCACTTCGTTGAGCAGGGAAACCCGATCGCCGGGGTTGAAGCGTCTTTGGCCGGACATTCCGCAAATTTATGCCGCCATGCCGCCACGCATCCTGTTGCCCATCCTTTTGCTGTGCGCCTTCCGCTTGCACGCCCAAAGCTTCGCTGGGCCCGAGCCATATGGCGGCAACCAGGCCGTTGCATGGCTGCTTGAGCAGGAACAGCAATTCCCCGAAGCGGAACTTGCCGCGGGCCTGAACGGTGAGGTGGTGCTCGCATTCAGCGTACTGGCCGATGGCACCGTAAAGGGTTTGCGGGTGCAAATACCCCTTTGCGAGGCATGCGATGCCGAGGCCATCCGCCTGGCACGCATGATCCGTTGGAAACCGGCATCGGTAGGCGGCAGCAACCTGGACCGGGATCATACGCTGTCCATACCGTTCCATGCCAAGCGCTACCGGCGCCGAACCACAAAGGCCAAACCGTGTACCGCGCTGGAGGGCAGCAGGCCCGCCGATGCCAGCTTCACCCTATACACCGACCGCCAGGTCGATTCCCTGGCACAACCCCGTATTACCGGCGGCCTGCGCGGACTTTCCGCGTATTTGGCCGCCAACCTCAAGTACCCGCCAGAGGCATACCGGCTCGACATCCAAGGCAAAGTGACCGTTGAATTCGTGGTTGAAGCGAGCGGCAGCGTGAGCAACCTGCGTACCCTCAACTTCCTGGGCGGTGGCTGCGATACCGAGGCCATGCGCCTGGCGCGGAGCGTCTGTTGGCGGCCCGCCATCAAGGACGGACAGCTGGTGCGCAGCGTGATGAGGTTCGATATCCAATTCCGCCTGGAACCCGCAAGCCGGTAAGGCCCTTGCCACACCGAACGGTGCGGGTAGCCACATGGCGCCACCGCCCTGTTCAGCGGTTGAAATGCATTTGCCCACATCTTTACCGCATGAAGAAGCGCGGTCCCTGGACCACCCTGCGTGAGCGTATTGCCTATGAAACACCGTGGATCCGGGTGGACCACCACGAGGTGCTCGATCCCAACGGCAACGAAAGCGTGTACGGCGTGATCCATTTCGCCCGATGGGCGGTGGGCATATTGCCTTTGGACAATGAAATGAACACGTGGATCGTGGGCCAACACCGTTATCCGTTGGACGCCTACAGCTGGGAGATGCCGGAGGGCGGTGGCGATAAGGATGTGCCGCCGCTGGAAAGCGCCAAGCGCGAATTGCGTGAGGAAACCGGGATAGAGGCGGAGCGGTGGACCGAGATCCTGCAAATGGACCTAAGCAACAGCGCCAGCGATGAACAGGCAATCATATACGTGGCCAGGGGGCTTACCTTCCATGAACCCGAACCGGACAGCGATGAGGAGCTCGCGCAGCGCAAATTGCCCTTCGAGGAATTGTACCAGATGGTGATGCGCGGCGATGTGCGGGATGCCATGACCGTGGCGGCCGTGCTGAAGGTGAAGCTGATGCTGGAGCGTGGCGAATTGCGCGAATAGGATCTAGTTGCGCGAAGGCGCGGAGGTGGCACGCAGTACCCCTTGTACAGACGGCCGCCTGTGCCTCAGACCTTCTCCAGCGCGCTGCCCTTATGCGCGGCAATGTGGTCCGTTTTGTCGCTCTTGATCTCGTACTGGGGATCATCCTTGCTGGCCCGGTGCGTATGCCCCTTGTAATCGAAATCCGAGGTGTGCACCTTGATGATCTTGCCGGTCACATGGCCCGCCTCGGAATTCCAGCGCACGTGGTCGCCCACTTTGTATTTCTTGTCCTCTGCCATCATCGTAGCGTTTACCCAACTAACCGCTGGCGGGGTGGGAACGTTCGGTGCGGGGCGATCGAAAATTCCACAAATGGACTACATTTCGGGACGACCCCTCCTCCATGGAAACCAGACTGCGCATCCCGGCCCTGGCCACGTTGATGTTTCTACTGCTGTGTGCTTTTGCGAAACCCTGCTGTGGCCAGCTTGTGATCAATCAATCGCAATCGCCAAACTATTTGGTGCACAACTATCTGATCGGCGATGGCGTGGCCGCGGGCGATACGATCCGGTTCAACGGCAACCCCGGCAACTTGGTGGCTCCATTGCTCACCTCGTTGGGGGAAATAGGGCGTTTCAACGGTTCAAATACGGTGTTGGGCCTATCAGAGGGTATTTTCCTATGCACGGGCAACGCGGCCACCGTGCTGCCGGGGCCTAACAACAAGCTTATGTCCACCATCGGCCCGGTGTGGCAGGGTGCTTTCATACCCTCACCCGACCTTGACCTGAGCTTATTGACCGGTTGGGCCAATTGGAACCAAAACGGCGGTGATAACATTGGAACCAAAGCAGTACTAGAGTTCGACCTTGTGCCCAACAGCGACATGCTCAGTATGCGCTTTGTATTCTCAAGTGAGGAATACGAGCGATGGGCCTGCGGAAAGTACAACGATCCATTCGGCTTTTTCCTTAGCGGCCCCGGCATTTCGGGCCCGTACCTGAACAACGCCATGAATATCGCGCTGGTGCCAGGCACCCTCGATCCGGTAGCCATCAATTCCGTGAACAGTGGAGAACTAATAGTGAACGCAAACGGATTCTGGACCA
The DNA here is from genome assembly GCA_044507815.1 of Flavobacteriales bacterium. Taxonomy (GTDB): domain Bacteria; phylum Bacteroidota; class Bacteroidia; order Flavobacteriales_F; family PHOS-HE28; genus PHOS-HE28. The sequence continues at coordinate 37,630 of JBIQIX010000017.1, forward strand.
GCCAAGACCCATGGGAGGAATGCAGGAACAATTACCCCAGTTGGTTGAATAACGTGCAATACTATCGCTACAACGGCGGGCAATGGCCGTACCCACAGCCTAGCGGCGGCGTGCAACAGCTCGAAGCACCATACAACGCCGACCCGTACTACATCCAGCACAACGGCCTCACCGTGGTATTCACAGCCAATGCCGCCGTACAATGCGGCGAAACCTACCACCTCAAAATTGCCATCGGCAATGCATCGGACAATCAATATGCCTCCGCTGTTTGGATTGAGAAAAATTCCCTTACCAGCGGCAACCGCTTTTCACTTACCGTGGATGATGGACCCAACGTGGTGCCAGGCGACACCGTTTACCTCAACCCCAGTAATACCGATAGCATACATCTGCGCTTCAATCGCCGAGGCGGATTTTACCTGGATGAATGGCTGCAGCTGGCCATTGGCGGCAATGCGGTGAACGGCATCGACATCCTGCCCACCCTCCCCGATAGCATCCACTTTAATCAGCTCGATTCTTCGGTCGTGTACACCATGCTCGCCCCGGTAAGCGACGGCCTTTCCAGGTTACTGAAGATCGACCTGGTGACCTGCGGTGGCAGCGTAGTGGTGGAGCATCCGTTCATGATCTCCATGGACCACACTTTGGGTATTCAACCAGCCCGGCCCGTATCGCACGAAATCCAAATTATACCGAATCCAGCATCTAACCATGCCGTGGCCATGCTGCCTGGATCACTCGGCAGCCACGTGGATTTGTTTCTCACCGACCTAACCGGCCGATGCATCTGGCACCTGGCCGATGTTCCTACTGGCCCATTCACTTTGGATGTCGGCACCCTGCCTGTTGGCGTGTACACGCTGAAGACTGTTTCGCCGACGGGTATTGGAGTGGCACGGGTTGGAGTGTGGCGGTAGGAAGTGATGATGAGACGCTTGAAATTACGCACACCTTACGCCGTGATTTTGCCACCCACCTTCTTGAGAAGGGAAATGGCCACCGTACCATTGAACTTAAATCAGATAAAATTTAAAGAAATGGGAGTTAAAAAATGGAAACGATGTGACAATATATTTAGCTTTTTGTATGTAAGCGGACTCCTATACCAGACACCAGAGGGTCTTGTAGCAACAATTGAAAGGCGGAAATATGACATTGATATTTACTCATTTTACAACCACATGAATTGAGAACCACAGTGCATAACACACGTTTGAGGAAATGGTGCTAACATCGTTAATTGAATCGTTGTGCTTCTGTTATGAATTCGTGCCGGCAGACAATCCATTTTCCCAAAATCCCCAACTGCACCAAGTGTAGGAACCTTAGCGATAATTTTAGGCTGACACAGCCAAAACAACATTGACAATGACTGAACCAATTATTTACAAACTACTTGACGTTACATCCTTCAACTTAAGATTGAACGAAGGACTTCCAAAATTCACTTTAATAAGCGAGTTATTGAAGCATAATAGTATCCCTTTCAACACATGGAAACCAAAAAGGCACGTTCAGTTAGAAATAGTTGAAATGGCTTTTAGCGTAAATTGTAAATTTCAAGATATTTTCTTACTCTCATATTTGCTCAAAGAATTGGGGCTCGAAAGTATTTTTCCCTCAAGAAATCCAGAACCAGAAATTGCAATAGGCACATATTTGCATCAAGTAACTAATTTAGGCAAAAATGCAAAAGCCGTGCCAATAGACATCAACACTTTTTTAAAGATTGATCCCAAATTAAATACCCAAATCGTAATTGATTCATTCTTTGAGAATCACTTTTCTGATGAAGAGTTTGACGATGAAGATTCAGGATATGTAGGAGATTATGAACAGGATTACGACGACTACTATGAACGTGAATCGTACGGAAGGTATGCAGGCTCATATGCCCAAGACGTTGCCGGACTGAGCGATGATTTTATTAACGATGTTTTGGATGGTAATCCAGATGCATATTGGAATATAGACTAAATATGATACCAACAACATTCATAACTTTTGCCGCTAACAAATTAGGAGCTACCACAGAAGGATTAAGTGGTAGCAAAATTGCAGAATATTGTTCAGCGTATGCAATTGATTTTAACGTAATTATTCCATTTTCAGAATACCCTTTTCCGACTGAATTACCAAATAAGCGAACAGCCCTTAGGGAAAATTTAAAAGTTTTCTCACCTGAACAACAATTTAAAGTGATTAAAGAACTTTGCGAACTTGACCAATTCAAAGAAAGCAATGATATAAAGGATTTGAAAATAAAACTCATCACGAGATATGGAGAATTTAATAAAGGAGATGGCACTAATGAAGTCAATGAAGCATTAATTGAAGAAACAAGGCATTGGCTTCAATCTTATCCTGAATCATTAAACCTCTACCAAGAAGCATTAAGCAAATTTGACAATCAGGTTTTTCAAAGAAATTTACTTGACGACTTACGACTTTCTTTAGAGCTTTTGCTTAAATCAATTAATCGCAACAACAAATCATTGGAAAACCAATTGGCAGATATAGGAACATTTATTCAATCAAGAAAGGCTTCTAAAGAACTTAATAACATGTTTGTTAAGCTAATTGATTATTATTCAAAATACAACAACACATATGTAAAGCATGATGACGCAGTTATTGAAATAGAAATTGAAATAATTTTTGAAATGACAAGTTCGTTTATGAAATTCTTAGCCAGGCTGAAATGAGAAAAAATACCACTTATATCGATTTGCGACACATGGGGCTGAAGGAACAACAATGAGCTTCTGTATGATTACTGAGCAGCAGTTCCAGTTGAACAAACTCTGCTGTGAGCTAGAATAAACAATGAACTTCTTATTAATATTTGGCAACGGATTGGGCGGAAAGGAATTCAATTTTCCATCTGCTGCAAGCCATCCACCGCCATTCCGCCAAAGCGCGCTTGGGCGTTCAACAATGAATGCCCAAGCTGCTCAAGGAACACGCGGAGGTCCGCTTCTTCCTGGCAAGGCCGTTCCCCGGAAGGCAGCCTCCGGTGACCGGTCAGAAGTAGAGCCAATGCCCCCGCACGCCGCCGTTGCCGCGGAACTCCAGCGCCGGCGCGGGCATCTTCAGGGCATCGAGCATGAAGAGGAAGGTGCGCAAAACCTTGCTGCGGGTGGGAATGCGTGAAAAGGCGATGTCCGGGGCGAGATAGAATTGGCGGTAAGCGCCGGGCGTGCCCCGGGCGTTCAGCATGCCCTCCGCACCCATGCCGGCCGAAATGTTAAGCCAGCCGGGCATGACCTGCCAACCGAACGAACGCGGATTGGCACTTAGCCACACGGTGGTGCCGTTGTAATCCTTGAGCAACCGCTCGGGCACCGTGCTGCCCAACACACGGGGGCGTTGCGCCGCGTACCCCGTCAAATGGGCCGACCATTTCAGCGTGATGCGCTGCTCGCCCCAGCCCATTTGTTGGCCGATGAACAGCGCGGTACCGGCAGCGTTGGCGGCCATATCCCAACAGCTGAAGCCGTATTCCGCGGAAAGACCGTCGAGGTATTCGATGCCGGCGAGGTAAACGAAGCCCATGGAGCCGCCCACCCAGGTGGCCGTTCGTTCCCCGGTGCCCGCCCAGCGGAAGGCCGCATGCCCGGCACGACCCAACTGGTACGCGCTGTGGGCATGGCCCAGCTTGTCCACCTGAAGCCATTCGTCCCCGTCGTTGAAAAAATGGAAGGCGGAGCGTGGCCGGCCCCTATACCAGGCGTGATCCAGGGCAACCAATGAGGTGGCGGCCACAACACTGCCACCACCGGCCACCAGCCATGCGCGGCCTTTATGCAGGCTGTCGGGCGTAGCGCCTGTTGCCTGCGGCTTGGCGGGGATGGTGCTGGCCGCCAGCAATGCCACCGCGACCACCCGGCCGAACCTGATAGCGATGCCGTGCAGTTCCCGCGCAGTGTCCGTGCGTTCCATCTTTCCTTCGCGCCGGCAGCGACAAGGATGCCGGGATCTTTGCCGCTAAGCGCCGATGGTGGCCCGGCATGCCCTGAGGATCTCCCGGGCGCGGTCCATGGTGGCACCGCCCGCGTACAGGCGCAGCACGGGCTCGGTGCCGCTGGCCCGGACCATCAGCCACTCCTCGTCAGCAAAGAAATACTTGTAGCCATCGAGCGTGTCACGCTTCAGCGGCGTAAAAGCGCCGAAGACCTTGTAGTTGTCCGCCTCGCAGGCACGGAGCACTTGTTGTTTCAGCTCCTCGGTGATGTGCAGGTCGTCGCGCTCATAGGCAAATGATCCGGTAATGGCATACACCTCCTCCACCAGTTCCTCAAGGCTCTTGCCGCTTTTGGCCATGAATTCCCAGATGGTGAGGCCCATCCAAATGCCATCCCGTTCGGGTATGTGCCCCTTGATGGCGATCCCGCCGCTTTCCTCACCGCCAAGGAGCACATCGTCGGTGATCATGATCCCTGCGATCCATTTGAAACCGATCTTGGTGACCTGGTATTCCAGGCCGTAGTGCGCGCAAAGCTTTTCCACTTTGGGCGTGGTGCTGGTGGCCACCACCACCTTGCCGGTGAAATTCTTGTACTTGACCAGGTAGTGTATCAGCAGCAGGATGATGTGGTGCGAATCGACGAATTCGCCCTTGCTGTTGTAAAGCCCGATGCGGTCGGCATCGCCGTCGGTGGCCAGTCCGCAATCGAGCTTTTTTTCCTTGATCAGGTCGGAGAAGGGAATGAGGTTGCGGTGGATGGGTTCCGGCGCTTGGCCATGGAAGCCGGGGTTGTGGTCGCAATGCAGCAGCGTGGTGGCGGGCAGGATCTGTGGCAACACGCGCTGGCCCGCACCGTACATGGCATCGTAGCCCAGTTTCAGGCTGCTGCCGCGGATGGCCTCCAGGTCGAAGTTCTTCTTGACATGCGCGATGTACATGCCCTCGAGGTCGATCTCCAGCAGCATGCCCCCGGCCCTGGCCTTGCCCAGGTCCACATGGTCCAGGTCCACGCCGTGGTCAGCCGGGATCAGGTCCTCCACTTGTTGCACTTCCTCGGGGATCAACGGCCCGCCGTGCGCTCCTTTCAGTTTATAGCCGTTGTAGCTTGGTGGGTTGTGGCTGGCGGTGATGATCACGCCCATGCTGGCCTTTTTCTGCAACGTGCCGAAGGAAACCATCGGGGTGCTTACGAAACCCTTGGCCAAGTGCACTTTTATCCCGTGGGCCAACAGCACCTTGGCGGTTGTTTCCGCGAACAGTTCGCCGGCAAAGCGGCAGTCGTGCCCGACCACCACGCTGGGATTTTCGGGGAAATGCTTTTTCAGCCAATGCGCCAGGCCCACGGTTACACGGGCCACGTTGTCCACGGTGAAATCCTTTGCGATGATGGCACGCCAACCGTCGGTGCCGAATTTGATCTTGGTCATTTATCCGGAAAAATTGATCGCGCGAAAGTAGGGCGGCTTCGTTTGTTCCGCGGCCAGGGGCGCCTAGCGCATGATGCCCCGGCGGTTCAGGGCCTGCTGGTACCTGCGGGCGTGAATGACATGCTGCTGGTACGTGGTGCTGAAATTGCTGTACCCGCTAAGGTCCTCCCTGGCGCAGAAGTACAGGTAATCGCTTTTGGCCGGGTGGAGCACCGCATCGATGAACCGCGCCTCGGTAAGGTTGATGGGCCCTGGTGGCAGTCCTTTGTGCGCATACGTGTTGTAGGGTGAATCCACCAGTTTGTCCACATGCAATATCCGGTTCAGCGAATCCAGGCCCAGGGCATACTTCAGCGTAGGGTCGGCCTGCAATGGCATGCCGATGCGCAGGCGGTTGAGGTAAACGCTGGCGATCATGGGGGCATCGCTGATGCGGCCCGTTTCTGCCTGTACGATGCTGGCCAAGGTGCCTACTTCGCTCTGGGAGAGCCCCAGCGCGCGCGCCGACTGTTTCCGCTCCTCGTTCCAAAAACGCTTGTACTCGCCCGCGAAGCGGTCCATGAGGTCTTCCGGGGAAACGGTCCACCAAACTTCATAGGTATTGGGCAGGAACATGGCGATGAAGGTGGCCTCATTGAAGCCGTAGCGCTGTGCTGTTGCCGGGTCCCTGAAAGCCCGGGCCAGGGTTGCTGAATCCGCCTCGATGACCTTGGCCAATTGGCCGGCCATTTTCGCCAGGTTGGCCCAATTGCCCACGGTTATGCGAACGGGGTCCTGCTCGCCCCGGCGCAGCTTGTCCACTAGGTCGTTCATGGCCATGCCTCTCGGCAGCACATACCGGCCCGGCCGCACGCGCTGGTCGTAATTCTTGCGCCCGGCCACCAACCTGAACAGTTCCAGGTCCGCCACAATGGTATCCGACCTCAAGCTGTCCAGCACTTGTTCAAGGTCGGCGCCCTTGGGTATCAAAAGCACCTTCTCCTGCGCGGCAAAGGCCGTGGCCGACCCGAAGATGCCCTGCCACAAGCGCCATGCGAAATAGCCGCCCGCCAATACGGCGATGAGCAGCAGGTAAAGAATGATCTTCCTCATGGGCCTATAGGTGCACGTTCCCCGTGAAGGTCTTCTGCACCGGCCCGGTCAAATGGATGCCGGCAAACCCTTCCCCCACCCTTTCGGCGCGCACCGCCAGCCTGCCACCGGGCGCTGTAATGCGGCAATGGCCTTCGCAATGGCCACGCGCCATGGCACTGAGGGCCGCGGCCGTCACGCCTGTTCCGCAGCTGAGGGTTTCCGCTTCCACCCCGCGTTCGTAGGTACGCATTTCCAGCATATCGCCCCGCCAGCACACGAAATTCACGTTCACACCCTTCTGCTTGAACCGTGCGGCATAACGGTACCGGTGTGCTTCGGCCACCAGGTCCAGTGCTGCGGGATCTTCCACATGGACCACCAAGTGCGGCGATCCGGTATCCACCAGGTCGACCTGGTCGGAAATGCGCTCCAACCCAGTGACATCGCGCATGGAAACCTCCACTTGCCTGCCCATCCATTTCGCTGTGTGCACGCCATCGTATGCCGTGAAGCGCGCCGGGCCGCGATTGCCGGTGAGCTGGCTGTGGAAGGCAAAGGCGCAACGGCTGCCGTTCCCGCAAAAGCTGCGGCTGCCGTCGGGGTTCAGGAACTCCATATGGTAGTCCGTACCGGCCCGGTGGGCGGGCCGCAACAGGATCAGGCCATCGCTGCCGATGCTGAAATGGCGCTGGCACCAGCGACGCGCCAACGGCTTGAGCCGGACGGGCATGGTGCCGGTACGGTCATCCACCAGGATGAAATCATTTCCGGCCCCGTGCCATTTGGAGAAAGAAAGGTTTGCCATTCCGTCAGCAAATATCGGCCCGGCATGGTCTTCGCAATTGCGTGCGCCGTACCAAGGACCAGTTACGGCTGATCAACAAGCGTTAACACCGCCGCCATGAACAAGGCGTGGGGCGCCGCGTTGGTAAAGCCTCAATGATCAATAGAGCATGAGCAAGCAAGGAAAATTTGGACGCGCATTGGGCTATTTGGGCATGGCCATTGCGGGCGGCCTGTTCGCGGTGGGCTTCGGCGGCATTATGCAACCGAAGGCCCAGTCCATGGCCCATTCGGCCGATACCACGGCCCCGGCCCGTTATGTTTCCATGGCAGGGCCGATGGCAGCACCGGGCTCGGCCGATTTCATCGACGCCGCGGCCAAGAGCGTGGACGCGGTGGTGCACGTGACCGTGGAGGCCACCGTGCAGCAGGCCCCCATGTACAATTTCTTCTGGGGCTACCAGCAGCGGCCGCCCCAACAGGTTCGCGGGGCCGGCAGCGGGGTCATCATCAGCGATGATGGGTTCATTGTGACCAATAACCACGTGGTGGACGGCGCCGACAAGATCCAGGTACACCTGAACGACAAGCGCAAGTACGACGCCAAGGTGATCGGGCGCGACCCCAGCACGGACATAGCCCTGCTGAAGATTGATGCCACGGGCCTGCCCACACTGGGCTTTGGCAATAGCGACGACGTGCGCGTGGGCCAATGGGTGCTGGCCGTGGGCAACCCCATGAATCTCACCAGCACCGTTACCGCCGGCATCGTAAGCGCCAAGGCACGCAGCATCAACATTCTGCAATACGATCCGGACAAGGACATTTTCCCGATCGAGAGCTTCATACAGACCGACGCCGCGGTAAACCCCGGCAACAGCGGCGGGGCCTTGGTGGACACCGAGGGCCAACTGATAGGGATCAACAGCGCCATCGCCAGCACCACCGGAAGCTATACCGGATACTCCTTCGCCGTGCCCTCGAACATCGTGAACAAGGTGACGCATGACCTGATGGAATTCGGTCGCGTGCGGCGCGCCTACCTCGGCGTTACCATCAGTGACATCGACCAGGACATGGCCACCAACCTGGACCTCGGGCGGCTCAACGGTGTTTACGTGAAGGACGTGGTACCCAGCGGTGCCGCGAAAAAGGCAGGCATGCAAAGTGGCGATGTGATCGTGAAGGTGGGTGCCATGCCGGTGAACAATGTACCCGAACTACAGGGCGAGATCAGCAAATTCAGCCCGGGCGACCAAGTGTCGATCACCTTGGTGCGCAAGGGCAAGGAAACCCTGAAGGAGCTGGTGCTGCTGGACCGGGCCGGTGATGAGAGCACCACGGCCAAGGCTGGCCTTACCCTGCCCGCATTGGGCGCCGAACTTGCCCCGGCCCCGGCCGCGGAACTCTCGGCGCTGAAACTGGATGCCGGCGTGAAAGTGGTGCGCCTGAGCGGTGGCAAATTGCGCAGCATCGGCATCCGGGAAGGCTTCATCATCACAAGGGTTGACCAGCAGGTGATGAAGACCCCGCAGGACATCGAGCATGCATTGAGCAATAAGCGGGGAGGCGTACTGATCGAGGGCGTGTACCCGAACGGCAAGCGCGCTTACTACGGCCTCGGCGTGTAACCCGCTGCAAGCCAACTGCATCCAATCCGCGACCAGCAGGCCCTTAACCCACTCTTGCCCCGTGCTTGGGGCAAGCTTACCTTCGCGGCCTGATCGAACCAAACCGGCCTGCAGTACGTTTTCAACCGAGGTTCGTTCAAGCCGCCACTCCACCTGTAAAACTCTTTAATACCCCCTTCGCCCGTGACAAGCAGAATGCGCCAACTTAAGATCACCAAGTCGATCACCAACAGGGAGAGCCAGTCGCTGGACAAGTACCTGCAGGAGATCGGCAAGGAAGGTCTGATCAACGCCGAAATGGAGGTTGAGCTCGCCCGGAAGATCAAGCAGGGCGATAGCGCTGCCTTGGACAAGCTGGTGAAGGCCAACCTGCGCTTCGTGGTTTCCGTGGCCAAGCAGTACCAGAACCAAGGGCTTAGCCTCCCCGACCTGATCAACGAGGGCAACCTGGGCCTGATCAAGGCCGCGCAGCGTTTCGATGAAACGCGGGGCTTCAAGTTCATCAGCTACGCCGTGTGGTGGATCCGCCAAAGCATCCTGCAGGCCTTGGCCGAGCAAAGCCGGATCGTGCGCCTGCCCCTGAACCAAGTGGGTTCGCTGAACAAGATCAACAAGGCGTTCGCCAAGCTGGAGCAGGAATTCGAGCGCCCGCCCAGCGCCGACGAGCTGGCCGCGCTGCTGGAGCTGCCACCGGAAAAGGTTGCCGACACCATGAAGGTCAGCGGCCGCCACATCAGCATGGACGCCCCGTTCGTGGAAGGTGAAAGCAACAGCCTGTTGGACGTGCTGCCCAATAACGACAGCGTGCCGGCCGACCGCTCCCTGATCAACGAAAGCCTTTCCAAGGAGATCGACCGGGCCTTGAGCACCCTAACGGAAAGGGAGCGTGACGTGGTGAAGCTCTTCTTTGGCATCAACATCAACCACGGGCTTACCCTGGAAGAGATCGGCGCCAAGTTCGACCTGACCCGGGAGCGGGTCCGGCAGATCAAGGAGAAAGCGATCCGCCGCCTGCGCCATACCAGCCGCAGCAAGCTGCTGAAGGCCTACCTCGGCTGACCCTCGGTTGAAACTGATCCCTTTTCCCCAAACACGAAAGCATGGAGACCTTGGAAAAAAAGGCCACCTATGAAGCTGGCCTGAAAGATTACGTGGACCGTGAAAAATCGGCCGTTGACCTGTTGAATTCCGTGGGGCGCCTCATGTTCGAGCACGGGGTGGAATTGGTATTCTTCCGCAACCACCTGCTCGACATCAACACCTCGGAAGTGATCAAGCTTTTCAACTACGCCGAGAACGTGGTGAAAAAGCCCGTTGACATTGGCCAAACCTCGGAACTGGCCCGTGCCATGCTCGGCATAGACCTGGCACCGAGCAAGATCGACATCGGCCGCTTGGCCCATGAATACGGCCAGCAACAATTGCCGGCCATCGATTTCCTGAACGGGAAACTGAAGGATTTCATCGGCCAGGACAAGCATCGCTTCCAGCCGCAGGACGTGGTGCTCTATGGCTTCGGCCGCATTGGCCGCGTGGCCGCCCGGGAATTGATCAAGCAGGCCGGCAAAGGCCAGCAATTGCGCCTGCGCGCCATCGTGCTGCGCAAATTGAGCGATGAAGAGATCGTGAAACGTGCGGCCTTGCTGCGCAATGACAGCGTGCACGGCGCATTCAAGGGCACCGTGGTGGAGGACCTGAAGAACCAGGCGCTGATCATCAACGGCCAGCGGGTGCAGCTTATCGCCGCCAACAATCCCGAGGATATCGACTATACCGAGTACGGCATACACGACGCCCTGGTAATCGACAACACAGGTGTGTTCAAGGACCGGGAGGCACTGGGCCGCCACCTGCGCGCGAAAGGCGTGAAACAGGTGTTGCTGACCGCACCTGCCAAGGAGATCCCGAACATCGTGTACGGCATCAACCACAAGGACCTGGACCTTGAGAACGAGCGCATCTTCAGCGCGGCCAGCTGCACCACCAACGCCATTGCCCCCATCCTGAAAGTGGTAGAGGACAATCTCGGCATTGAAAAAGGACACATTGAGACGGTGCACGCCTACACGAACGACCAGAACTTGCTGGACAATTACCACAAGGGGGCGCGCAGGGGGCGCAGCGCGGCCATCAACATGGTGATCACCACCACGGGCGCCGGCGGGGCCGTTAGCAAGGCCATTCCCAGCCTGAAGGACAAGCTCACCGCCAATGCCGTGCGCGTGCCCACGCCCAACGGATCGCTCGCCATCATGAGCCTTACGGTGAAAAAGGACGTGACGCGTGATGAGATGAATGACCTCATCCGTGGCGCGGCCCTGCAGGGCGAACTGGTGAACCAGATCCACTTCCAAGTGGACCCGGAGCTGGTAAGCAGCGACATCATCGGCGATACTTGCTGCAGCGTTTTCGACAGCAACGCAACCATCGCCAGCAACGACAAGCGCAATGTGGTGCTTTACACCTGGTACGATAATGAATTCGGCTACACCAAGCAGGTGATCCGGCTCGCCAAGCATATTGCCAAGGTGCGCCGGCTGGTGTATTACTGAGTTCCTTCAACCCCATAAGAAAAGCCGCCCCGGGGCGGCTTTTCTTATGGGGTCCATCCGCGGAGGTCCCGCAACGGGCCTATTCCACCACCAAACGGGCAACATGCTGTGCATCGTGGGCGACCAGGCGAAGCATATATATTCCGGCCGAAAGCCCCACCGGCCATGGGATCCATTGCTCTTCACCATCTGTGAACGTCAATTCCCTCATAAGCACCATCCTCCCCTGTATGTCCAATAGTTGCAGTTGCAGCTGCAGCTGGCCATTTGCGACCCGCTCCATCTTGATCCAGGCACCGTCCTTGGAAGGATTGGGATGAACCGAGAAGGAAGCGCCGGGCTCAACAGGCTCACCGATCGCATTGACAACCTCTCCTTGGCATGTGCAATCCGTGGTGATCACATCATTCACGGTGTTGGGGTCGCCGTCATCGCAGGCATCACCCACGGCATGGAGCACTACGGCCGTTGTGGTGCCGAATGCCGAACAGCCCCCGGATGCCGGTATGGAATAGATCACCGTGTAGGAACCGGACGCGCTGGTATTCAGATTGATCGTGCCATTCATGGCGTTTACCGCCAAGCCCGGGGGCGATGCACTGTACGTGCCACCGCCCGTGCCCGTGCGCGTTGCGCTGGCCGTGCCGCCGCCGGTGCAGTACGTGCCCGTGTAGGCGATCGTGGCCGAAGGTGCCGTGCCCAACACAACACCCGCCGTGGTGCTGAACGCCGCACAGCCGCCCGAGGCCGCGATGCTGTAGGTGACCGTGTAGCTTCCCGCAGTGCTGTTCCCCAGGTTGATCGCACCCGTGTTCGCATTGATCGCCAGGCCAGCGGGCGATGCACTGTACGTGCCACCGCCCGTGCCCGTGCGCGTTACGCTGGCCGTGCCGCCGCCGGTGCAGTACGGGCTGCCCGTGTAGGCGATCGTGGCCGAAGGTGCCGTGCCCAACACAACACCCGCCGTGGTGCTGAACGCCGCACAGCCGCCCGAGGCCGCGATGCTGTAGGTGACCGTGTAGCTTCCCGCAGTGCTGTTCCCCAGGTTGATCGCACCCGTGTTCGCATTGATCGCCAGGCCAGCGGGCGATGCACTGTACGTGCCACCGCCCGTGCCCGTGCGCGTTACGCTGGCCGTGCCGCCGCCGGTGCAGTACGGGCTGCCCGTGTAGGCGATCGTGGCCGAAGGTGCCGGGTTCACCTGAACATTGACCGACCCACTGGCCGACCCGCAGGCATTGCTAACAGTGACCTCATATGATCCGGTTGTGGCCCCGGTCACGGTAACACTTGCCGAAGTGGCATCAGGCGAGAAATTGCCCACTCCCGTCCACAAGTAGTTAAGTGGTCCGGTGCCAGTGGCCGAAACCGACAAGTTGAGCACTGCATTGTTACAGATGGGGCCATTGCTCGTAACCGAGGAAACAACGGGAATCGTGCAGGCCTGTGTCCCTTGGCACACACAATCGGCGTTCCAAGTGTCATTCTGCGTGGTGGGATCATTGTCGTTGCATGGAGTACCCGGCAGTGCAGCGCCGCCTGGAATCCCCAAACAATCCACTGCACAATTCCCGGCATTTACGGCGGCACCCACGACCGAACCGGTTACATCCCATCCGTTCATCGAGATATAATACGACCGGTTGGCCTGGCTGGTGAAGGCATCATGGCCTATCTCGAACGAGGTGCATCCATTGCCCTGCACGGGTATGGTGCCCACCGTGAACCAGGTGTTCGCGGCAATGGTTGTACCGCAGCCTCCATTCCCGGGTGGATCACCGATCCGGTTGGACCCGAAGCCATTGTACGTACGATAATTGAAGCCACCATTCGTTACAACCGGGGTACCCGTGAATGCGCTCCACGTAGGGCAAAAGCTCACGGGTTGTCCGAGGCTTTGGCCCGAAGCGGCATCGTATTTCACGGTCACTGTCAAGGCGCTCAGCAACCCACCAAAGCCAGTGTTGCTCTGCATCTTGATCTGTACCAATAACTGGTCTGATGAAGCCCCTTGGACCAGCCGGGCGTCCACCGCGGAGGGTATTACGTCCGGCTGTGCCCAGGCCGAGCCAGCTGCGAACATTGTTGACACGAGCAGGACAAGGCGGATGAACCTGTGCATTTGAGTGAATTCTTGGGTCAGCAATCTCGTCGCAGCGTATAACTCAGCCTGCGGATTAAAGTTGCCCGCGCATGGAATTTAGAATCCTTGGCCATGCGGAAACAGCAGGATGGTCCCGGCACACGGGCGCGCCGGGACCGATCCCCTACTTCTGCACCATCAATCGGGCAACAAAATGCTGGCCCCCAATGATGACCTCAACGGTGTACAGGCCCGATGACCAGGAATCGGGTACAGGCAGGGTGTACAGCAATTTCCCGCTACTGGCCGGAATCATGGCCTGATGCACACGTTTGCCCGATGTTTCGTGCACCTGCAGCAAGATCTCACCTGACAACGGCGAGCCCTCCAGCTCCAAGGTCACCACATCATGCCTTGTGGGATTCGGGTAAAGCCGCATGTTCAGGCCGCTGCCATCCAGCGCCACAATATGATCGGGGATATCGCCCTCACACTCGCATTGGGCGTTGATGGAATCATTCACGGTGATCGGATTACCATCGTCGCAGGGATCACCGATGTTCGCCTCAAGCGCCGGGCAGTCGTAAACCACCGTGCCGACGCACTCACAGTCCGCGGTTATCACATCATTCTCGGTGTTCGGATCGCCGTCATCGCAGGGATCACCGATGTTCGCCTCCAGCGCAGGGCAGTCGTAAACCACCGTGCCGACACATGCGCAATCCGCGGTGATCACATCATTCGCCGTGTTCGGATCGCTGTCATCGCAGGGATCGCCGATGTTCGCCTCCAGCGCAGGGCAGTCGTAAACCACCGTGCCGGCACATGCGCAATCAGCGGTGACCACATCGTTCGCCGTGTTCGGGTCGCCGTCATCACAGGCATCGCCGATGTTCGCCTCTAGCGCAGGGCAGTCGTAAACCACCGTGCCGACGCATAAGCAATCAGCGGTGACCACATCGTTCGCCGTGTTCGGGTCGCCGTCATCACAGGCATCGCCGATGTTCGCCTCTAGCGCAGGGCAGTCGTAAACCACCGTGCCGACGCACAAGCAATCCGAGGTGATCACATCATTCGCCGTGGTCGGATCGCCGTCATCGCAGGGATCACCGATGTTCGCCTCAAGCGCAGGGCAGTCGTAAACCACCGTGCCGACGCACTCACAGTCCGCGGTTATCACATCATTCTCGGTGTTCGGGTCGCCATCATCGCAGGCGTCGCCAATTTGGCCTTGGATGGTCGGGCAGGTATCGATGCAATCCGGAACTCCGTCACCATCGCTATCGATGTCCGGCACGCCGCAACCGCATGCCCCAGGCGAGGTTTTCAGGGGGTCTGTGGGACATCCATCGGTGCAATCGGGCACCCCATCGCCATCGGTGTCCGTATCCGGCACCCCACAGCCACATGCGCCTGGAGAGGTTTTCAAGGGATCTGTGGGGCAACCATCGATGCAGTCGGCCACGCCATCGCCATCGCTATCCGTATCAGGCACACCGCAGCCGCAGGCACCTGGGTCGAGCTTGTCCGGGTCGTCCGGACAAGCATCGCCACTGATGGCCACGTAGCCTACCGGTTGATCACACGCAAGAATCGCATCGGTATCCGTACCTACCCCATCACCATCAGCATCGGCATACCAGATGGTGGCTTGCTGGATCACCAATACTGCGGAAGTACTGAATGCCGGGCAGCCACCGCCAGCCTCAATGCCATAAACCACAGTGTGTTGGCCAAAGGTGCTGGCATGTACATCCACCATCCCCGTAACGGGATCCACCACAAGTCCAGCACTCCCGATGAAGGTTCCACCAAGTGTGCCTGTAAGTGAGGCTGGCGCGAAATCGGCGGTGCTGCAGACCGGGTTGTCGGGATAGGTAAAGGAAGCTGAAGGCGATGGTGTGACCGTAACGGTGACCGACGCGGTCGCATTGCCGCAGTCGTTCGACACACTAAGCCCATATGTGCCGGATGTTGCCCCAAGAACGGTCACAGCCGCGCTATTCACGTCCGGTGAGAACGTTCCCGCTCCAGCCCAATGGTAGTTGAATGGACCTGTCCCTTCAACTACAGCTGACAAATGCAATTCCTCCGTGGAGCAAATGGGCTGGTCCGCCTGTATGGATGCATTGCTCGGCGGAATACAGACCACCGTGCCGACGCACTCACAGTCCGCGGTGATCACATCATTCGCCGTGTTCGGGTCGCCGTCATCACAGGCATCGCCGATGTTCGCCTCCAGCGCGGGGCAGTCGTAAACCACCGTGCCGACGCACTCGCAGTCCGCGGTGATCACATCGTTCGCCGTGTTCGGATCGCCGTCATCACAGGCATCGCCGATGTTCGCCTCTAGCGCAGGACAGTCGTAAACCACCGTGCCGACGCACAAGCAATCCGCGGTGACCACATCATTCG
>JBIQIX010000008.1:0-31275 GCA_044507815.1 Flavobacteriales bacterium
TCCGGTTGCCAATACAACATCTGTGTGACCCCGATGGGGTCAGAGGATTACGGTCCCGCAATGCTGCAACGGACCGGAACAGACCATACATAGTAGCACCATTGTGTGCAGGCTCCGCGACCCGGGAAGGGTCGCAGAAAGTTGATCTGGAATTACAAGGCGATCCACGACCCCGGAGGGGTCGCAGAGGATTACCGCCACCTGTGCGACCCCCTCCGGGGTCGAATGCCGCATCCGGTTGCCAATACAACATCTGTGTGACCCCGATGGGGTCAGGAGGTCCTTCCTCTCCCTCCTTTCCTTCCTCCCCTTCCTCCCCTACATCTCCCTCCTCTACCTCCTACGCGGAAAACAAGCCGATCTCGAAGGCGCGCACCATCAAGGCCGTTCTGGAGCGCACTTCGAACAGCTCGTAGAGGTTATCCAGGTGTTTTTCCACCGTGCGCGCCGTTATGCCTAACTGCTTGCCCAGCTTGGGACTGCTATGGCCGGGGTGCTTCCAAACCGCCTCCAATACCCGCCACAATTTTGGGGTAAGCTCCTGCCGCCGTTTTTGCTGTATACGCTCCCGCATCGTCAACCCGTCCGGATTGGCCAGGAACAGCTCATGGCTTACGGTTGTGTGGAACACCCCGCCTGCCAGCGCCGTGCCCAGTGCGCACAGCACCGCCTCGCCCTCCAGCATTTCGCACAGCAGCACCTGCGCGCCCTTGCGGTACACGCGCAGCACGGTCAACTCATCGTGCCGGTGCGCAAAGGCCGCGCAGAACAGGCCGGGCCATTCCTCGCGCAACCACTTCACCGTCAAATAGCCTTCTTCCTCGCCCTTCGCCACCGCCACCAGCACCAGCTTCACGCGCAAGCCCGCTTTCAACGCCACCTCCAGCTCCGCCTGGGAGCCTCCCTTCCACACCACCTTATAGCCCCCACGCTCCTTCAACCAGCAGGCGATCGCTTCGCGGATCAACCAATGCGTATCCAAAATTGCCACGGCCACTGGTGGTGGCTTTTCCGTTTTGCTTTTTGCCATGTCCTACGGTTTTGGGTTTAATAAAAAGCAAGATAGATCGGCCGGCCCCACCCCCCGTACAGTGGCAACCCACAGGTTATCCACAACAGGCTGCCGGAATCCTTCCTTGGCTTTTCACGCTTCCTCTCCTTCTCCGTCTTCTCCTTCCTCTCCTTCCTCACCTGCATCTCCATCTTCTCCTTCATCGCTTTGGTGCCGTGGGTAAGGAGGGTAAGGAGGGTAAAGGAGGAACGACCTTCTTCTCCTTCCGCTCCTGCATCACCCTGCATCTCCTTCGTGGCGTGGGTAAGGTTAGCAGGGTAAGGAGGGTAAGCGGGGTAAGGAGGGTAAGCAGGGTGAAGAGGGTTACGTGGGTGCGGTGGCCCTGGGGCGGCTTGGCTTTTTGGCTTTTGGCCTCCGGCCCTTGGCTCCTGGCCTCTGGCCTTTTGGAGCTTTTGCCTTTGGGCCTTTGGCCTTGGGGCTTAATGGCGTTGGGCCTCTGGCCTTTAGCCTTATTGGCCTTGGGCCTTGGGCTTAATGGCTTTGAGCTTTTAGCCTGGGCCTTCCTTCCTCTCCTTCCTTTCCTTCTTCACCTTCCTCTCCCTCATTGGGCTTAATAGCCTTGGGGCTTTGGACGATGTCGAATCCTTGGCGCGGCATATTCACCAACAGACACATCGGTTTCGATAGTAAGGAGGCAGCAATTCGTACAGGGCCGTACAACTTGGCTTGGGCCGAGTTACCGTTTGCCGGTGGCCCAAAAAGACCGCGACCCCTGTCGGGGCCGCGGATAAGCCTTAAAGCTTAGTTCTCACAACGGAATAATCCTTATTGTGAAAGACTTCAGGTCGGTGCAAGTATAGCACATTTTCGATACTTTGCCACCGGAAAATAAAAAATTCATTTCGACCGTCGGTTGCGGTCTAACCCTATTGCAATGGAACAGAATAACGAATTGATCGTCGGCCTCGATGTAGGCAGCAACAGCGTGGGCTGGGCCGTGGTGGAGATGAACGGTGAGCGCTTGGAAAAGATCCACGGCATGGGCTGCCGGATCATTCCCATGGGCGATGAGAAGAAGGAATTTGAGCAAGGAGCCAAGATCACCAAGAACGCCACGCGCCGGCAAAAGCGCAGCATGCGCCGCAACCATCAGCGGTATAAACTAAGACGCGCGAACCTGGTACAGGTGCTCAAACAAATCGGCGCATGGCCTGAAGGATTGGGCGAACAGGCAGTAACCAATGCCCAAGTGCTCACCAACCTGCAATTGTATGGGTTACGCGCCATGGCCGTGGAAGACCCCGTGTCATTACCCGAGCTTGGCCGTATCCTGTACCACATGAACCAGCGCCGGGGCTATAAGGATATCGGCGACCTGATGGATGAACAAGATGGCGCACCACACACCGCCGAGAGCAAGGACGACGGTAAAAGCATAGAGACGGTCTTCATTGAAAACGTTGAATTGGAGGACGACAAGGGAAAAAATCCCAAGTACCTTGTTACGCTGGCCGATGGCCGAATTGGCACTTCCAGTATCGCCAAGATCATGGAGATGAAAGGCTCCGAACAGGAACTGGAAATCACTACCAAAGAGACAAAGAGGGGCACCACCCATGAGTTTCGCCTGGCCTTGAAGACAGATTGGCGCAAAGGCATGGAGAGCCTCAACCAGGCCATAGATGAAAGCCGCCTCACGCCCGGCCAGTTCTTCTACCACCAGTTAAAGACCGACCCGCTGTATCGCATCCGTGAGCGCATTGTATTGCGGGACACCTTCAAATCGGAATTCGATGCCATTTGGAAACGGCAGTTACGTGAACATTCCGAGTTGAGGAACGATGCGCTTCGTGATCAAGTGGTGGAAAACCTGATCCCGAACAACAAGGCCGAACAAGCCAAATGGCTGGGCAAGGACCTTGGCAGTTTCATCCGGGACTATGTGATCTACTACCAACGGCCGCTGAAGAGCCAGGCATCAAATAAAGGCCAATGCCGCTTCGAGCCGCAGAAGCCCGTGATGCCCGTAAGCAGCCCTATCTACCAGTTGTTCCGCATCTGGCAGCAAGTGAACAACATCCGCTTGATCGACCGGTACGGCAAGGAAAGCGAGTTGACGGCACCGGAACGCAATGCCGTGGTGCAGCACCTACTAGAGAGCAAAGAACTCAAGGCAAACAGATTGCTGGATGCCATCGGCCGAAAAAAGGAAGACCTTGGTAACAACCTGCGCGCCAACCTGCCGGGCCACCAAACGCTGGACCCGTTGCGGGCGCGGCTAAAGAAGTCCCCTTTGTGGGAAAAGCTTTTGCAGGAGGCCGCCACGCAAAAGGAGCTCGACAAGTCCACGCTCTTCCGCATCTGGCACATCCTATTCTCCATCCCGATGGAAGAGCACCGCAGGAAAGCATTGCGAGCCATACCCGGCATGCCCGAGGACGAGATCGATGCACTTGCCAAGGTGCGCTATGACCGCAGAACCGGTGCCGTGTCAGCGCGCGCTGCCTCACGCATCACACCCCTGATGGTTTGCGGCCAGGCCTGGGCGTGGGAACAGATCGCCCCGCGCGATCAACGGCGTATCGAAGAGGTGATCTCCAAGGTGGCCAACGGCGAGGAGATCGACCGGCTTCCCAACGAGGTGTACGCCCGCCTGACCGCCTATACGGGCACAAGCCACTTCCAAGGCTTACCGTACTGGCTGGCTGCCACGGTGCTCTACGGCGACCACCGAGCTGCTGCTGCCAAGCCCTTTGACAAGCCCGAAGAGATCAAGACCCTTTCACGCGGCTTCCTGCGCAACCCAGTGGTTGAACAAGTGGTGAATGAGACACTCATGATCATGCGCGACATCTGGGCCACGTACGGCCGACCCGCAAGTGTGCGGGTGGAACTGGCGCGCGAACTGCGGCAAAACCAGAAAGAACGCGCACGCGCGTTTGAGAACAACAAGAAACGCGACAAGGAAAGAAAAGGAGTGGTGGAATTGCTCACCAAGGAGTTTCACCGTCCCAAGCCAAGTAGGAAGGACATTGAGCGATACGAATTGTGGGTCCAGCAGGAACACCGTTGCCTATACTGCGGCGTAACGATCCAAAGCACTCAGCTTTTCGACACGCGCGACGCGGATGTGGACCATATCATCCCACGTGCCCGGTACTATGATGACAGTATTCAAAACCGGGTGATCGCATGCCGGCCATGCAACGCAGCAAAGGACAAGCGGCTCGCTGCGGAATACATGCAGAGTAAAGGACCGGGTGAATGGGAGACCTACGTGGACCGCGTGAACAAGCTGCGTGTGGGCTGGACCAAGAAGAAGTATCTGCTGGCCGAAGAAGTGCCGGAGAACTTCATCAACCGCCAGTTACAGGAAACACGCTACATCGGTACCAAGGTCGCTGAACTGCTTCAACCCATCTGCAAGGTGAACAGTACATTGGGAATTGTCACCGATGCGCTCAAGAACGAGTGGGGCCTCAACACCGTGTACAAGGAAGTGCTGCTCCCGCGTTTTGAACGCTTGGAAAAGATCGTTGGGCGGCCACTGATCGAAGAAGTGGGCCGCACGAACGGAACCGGGCATAGGGACTGGAAGATAGAAGGTTACGACAAGCGCATCGACCACCGGCACCACGCCTTGGACGCCCTCACCGTGGCACTTACCCGCCAAGGCTACATCCAGCGCCTCAGCAACGTGAACCAGCTGGACCTCACAAAGGATGAAAAAGAGGCCATGAAGCGGCCCACCTGGTACCCGCTGCCCCACCCCGACCTGCGCCGAATGGTAAAGAACCAACTGGAACAAACCATTCCCAGCATTAAAAACCGGCAGCGATTATTGACCAAGGCCAGCAACCGCACCGCCTACTTGGACCCCGCAACCGGTGTAGTGCGCAAGGGCGACCAAGGGCGGAAGCAGACCAAGTTCGGGAAAAAGCATGGAATATGGGGTGTGCGAGGTCCGTTGCACAACGAGCAGCCCTTGGGCGAAGTGCGGGAACAACGCAAATGGCTGCTGAAGGATGTGCTGAAACGGCTCGCCGAAGTAATGGACCAGGAAGGTGCCTTGAAGGTGCTGGGCCCCATTGAACCCACCGATCCCCAATACCGCACGCGATTCCTAGCCCATGAGCATGAGCGGAAGCTGCTGTACGATCATTTGTCCAAATACAACGGCAACATGGCGTTGATGAAAAAAGCCCTGAAAAAGGACCCGTTGGTGAACGCCAAGAATGAACGTGTGGAACAGCTCACCGTGCTTGTGCCCAAATACAGCGTGACACGCTCCCTTGGGCCCCTCTTCAGTGAAAAGATGGTGGAGAAGATCATCGACCAAAAGCTCCAAAAACGGGTACGTGAGCACCTGTTCGCCTATGGCAACGACCCCAAAAAAGCCTTTACGGCCGAGGCTTTGCACACGTTCAACTCAGGCCAGCGCATACCTGTGTACAAAGTACGCTGCCGCATGGATGAAGCCTTGGTGGGCGAAGCCAAGGGGCGAAAGCGATTTGTCCGCCCTGGTGACCCCAACCGCAAGCTACACGTGGAGAAAGGTGGCAACTACGCCTTGGCGGTGTTCGTGAATGAAGCAACCGGTGAGCGCGAATTTGAGATCATTCCCTTCTTCGATGCCGTGGAACGGAAAATGAACGGACACGAATTGGTGGAACCGCGGCCAGGCTTCCGGCATTTCCTGTTGCGGAAAGATGATCTGGTGTACGTGCCAAGGCCGGGCGAGGAAGCGAGGACCATTGCTTGGCAGGATGCCGAAGTCATCGGCGATCGTGTTATGCGCATGACACAATTGTCAGGTAAGCAGTTCTACTTTTTACGGGTCAACATATCGAGCGTCGTCAACTTGCCCAAGGAGGAGCCTGAGTATGGTAGTCAAAGTGCGTCCGAATTCGAGGATCGGGACAGTCCGCGTACTAAGGTCGCCACAGCCTGCATTCCTGTCGGGGTGGACCGCTTGGGCAAGGTCACGCCGTTATTCCATTGATCAAGCGCACCCTTCATATCGGCAGGCCCTGCACCTTGCGTCGGCGCGAGCAGCAATTGGTGGTGCAATACTCCAAGGACCTTGACCTGCCCGAGAAAACCGTGCCCATCGAGGACATTGGCTTAGTGCTGCTGGACCATGAGCGTATAGTGATAACCCAGCTGCTGTTGGCAACCCTATTGGAGAACAATGTGGCGGTGATCACCTGCAACGAGCAGCACATGCCCACCGGCATGCTGCTGAACTTGGACGGCCACACCGTGCAGACGGAGATTTTCCGGCACCAAATAGCAGCCAGCGAGCCCTTGCGAAAAAACCTGTGGATGCAGACGGTGCAGGCGAAATTGCGCAACCAGGCCGCCATGCTGGAACAGGTCGGCATACCCGGCGATGCATTGCGCGAACATGCCAAGCAGGTGCGCAGCGGGGATCCGGACAACCTGGAGGCCCGGGGTGCCGCGCACTACTGGCGTTACCTGTTTCCTGCCCACCTCGAGTTCACCCGGCACCGCCATGGGAAGCCGCCGAACAACCTGCTCAACTACGGCTATGCCATTCTACGTGCCGTGGTGGCACGCTCGCTGGTGGGTAGCGGCCTGTTGCCCACGTTGGGCATACACCACCGGAACAAGTACAATGCCTACTGCTTGGCGGATGACATTATGGAACCCTACCGGCCCTTTGTTGATGAGCTTGTGCTGAAGATGGTTGTGCAGGAGCGCATGAATTCGGAGGAGTTGGACACAGCCATCAAGGGGCAGCTACTGAAGGTGCCGACCCTGGATGTAATGATCGATGGCCAGCGCAGCCCTTTGCTGGTGGCCGTTCAGCGCACCACCGCCAGCTTGGCACAGTGTTTTCAAGGTCGGCAGCGCAAGTTGCTCCACCCGGAGTGGCATTGATCATGGCCCATGGGGCGCTTGGATGAATACCGGATCATGTGGGTCTTTGTCTTTTTCGACCTGCCCACCGCCACCACCAAGGACCGGCGCAACTACGCCCGTTTCCGCAAGCAGATCAAAGAGGATGGTTTCACCATGATGCAATACAGCATCTACGTGCGCCACTGCAACAGCAATGAAAACGCGGGGGTCCACATCCGCAGGGTGAAGAACCTGTTGCCCCCAGCGGGCGAGGTCATCATCTTCACCCTCACCGATAAGCAGTTCGGCATGATCCAGTTCTTCGAGGGTAAGAAAAGGGCGCTGTCACCTCACACGCCACAACAGTTGGAAATGTTCTGACCGCACAAAAAAGCGAAAGGCCCATCGGTTGTCCGATGGGCCTTCGCCGCTTTGCCATTTTTCCCTTCGTGCCCAATAGTCTGAAACCACGACTGACGGGCGGTTCAGGAGCACGGAGGTGTCAAAGCACGTCAAAGATCTTGACCTGAGAGCCTTTCACAACCTGTTTGGCGAAACGCTCACGCCAGACGATGGTGTCAAAGCACGTCAAAGATCTTGACCTGAGAGCCTTTCACAACCGAGATCTTGGAGGCGTTGCCGCCGCAAAAGGTGTCAAAGCACGTCAAAGATCTTGACCTGAGAGCCTTTCACAACCCTTCCAGGCGGCCTTGGCCGCTTCCAGGTGGTGTCAAAGCACGTCAAAGATCTTGACCTGAGAGCCTTTCACAACATCTATTTCGTGGCGCTCCAAGCGGCTTCGGGTGTCAAAGCACGTCAAAGATCTTGACCTGAGAGCCTTTCACAACAGCAGCACATTAAGAATGATTTTTTCGTCGGGTGTCAAAGCACGTCAAAGATCTTGACCTGAGAGCCTTTCACAACCCTCGCAGCTACGTTTCGCAGCTCCTGTATGGTGTCAAAGCACGTCAAAGATCTTGACCTGAGAGCCTTTCACAACTGACGTATATGCTTCTTCTGCCGTGCATCGGGTGTCAAAGCACGTCAAAGATCTTGACCTGAGAGCCTTTCACAACTCCTTTGAATGGGATTGGGAGCAGGGCGAAGGTGTCAAAGCACGTCAAAGATCTTGACCTGAGAGCCTTTCACAACTGGTAACCTTCTTCCCTTCGTCGTTCCGGAGGTGTCAAAGCACGTCAAAGATCTTGACCTGAGAGCCTTTCACAACCGCTTCTCGGAGTTGGTGAACTTCAGCCCGGGTGTCAAAGCACGTCAAAGATCTTGACCTGAGAGCCTTTCACAACGTGATCGATGAAGCATTGGTTGGCAAGAGGGGTGTCAAAGCACGTCAAAGATCTTGACCTGAGAGCCTTTCACAACGCCTGCCAGAGGAGCTCCCGCTGCCCGGCCGGTGTCAAAGCACGTCAAAGATCTTGACCTGAGAGCCTTTCACAACATTAATGCCCGCATTAAGATGCGCGGGGCCGGTGTCAAAGCACGTCAAAGATCTTGACCTGAGAGCCTTTCACAACCGAGGCCAAGAGTTCCGCGCTGAGGAGCGTGGTGTCAAAGCACGTCAAAGATCTTGACCTGAGAGCCTTTCACAACGCCCATGCGAGCACGACGGCGAGAACTGTGGGTGTCAAAGCACGTCAAAGATCTTGACCTGAGAGCCTTTCACAACTAAGGTCGATGCGGCCTGCAAGCTCCACCAGGTGTCAAAGCACGTCAAAGATCTTGACCTGAGAGCCTTTCACAACCTCCTCGTCGGCCTCAAAAAGCGGGTATTGGGTGTCAAAGCACGTCAAAGATCTTGACCTGAGAGCCTTTCACAACTGAAATACACATGACCGTGAAGGACATCCGGGTGTCAAAGCACGTCAAAGATCTTGACCTGAGAGCCTTTCACAACACCACCCATTGTGCATAACCCGCGCCAACGGGTGTCAAAGCACGTCAAAGATCTTGACCTGAGAGCCTTTCACAACCAGCAGGTAAAGGTGTACCAGGCCGTGGGCGGTGTCAAAGCACGTCAAAGATCTTGACCTGAGAGCCTTTCACAACCACGGCCAACACCTGGGCCAGATTGGGCGGGGTGTCAAAGCACGTCAAAGATCTTGACCTGAGAGCCTTTCACAACGATATGTCAGATGCTGAAATAAAAGAAGGAGGTGTCAAAGCACGTCAAAGATCTTGACCTGAGAGCCTTTCACAACAGCTTTACGCCATGGGTGAACAGGCTGAAGGTGTCAAAGCACGTCAAAGATCTTGACCTGAGAGCCTTTCACAACGCCACCCCACGCACAATGCCCTTCTGCCTCGGTGTCAAAGCACGTCAAAGATCTTGACCTGAGAGCCTTTCACAACATGGCCTACACAGGCACATTCGTAGGCTACGGTGTCAAAGCACGTCAAAGATCTTGACCTGAGAGCCTTTCACAACAGGGGTTTGTTATACTTGCAACGCCTCCGGGGTGTCAAAGCACGTCAAAGATCTTGACCTGAGAGCCTTTCACAACGCCACCCCACGCACAATGCCCTTCTGCCTCGGTGTCAAAGCACGTCAAAGATCTTGACCTGAGAGCCTTTCACAACATGGCCTACACAGGCACATTCGTAGGCTACGGTGTCAAAGCACGTCAAAGATCTTGACCTGAGAGCCTTTCACAACAGGGGTTTGTTATACTTGCAACGCCTCCGGGGTGTCAAAGCACGTCAAAGATCTTGACCTGAGAGCCTTTCACAACATACCAGAACTGGCCACGTGTGTCCCATTGGGTGTCAAAGCACGTCAAAGATCTTGACCTGAGAGCCTTTCACAACTGCCAAGCGGCAGCCAATTTCACGCAGATGGGTGTCAAAGCACGTCAAAGATCTTGACCTGAGAGCCTTTCACAACGGCGCGGAAGTACCAAACGAAGGTAGTGCCGGTGTCAAAGCACGTCAAAGATCTTGACCTGAGAGCCTTTCACAACAACAACTAAAGTTATCAACAGGCCACCGTGGTGTCAAAGCACGTCAAAGATCTTGACCTGAGAGCCTTTCCCAACGCAAACGCGGTTGCGTTGGGAAATGATTGTGGTGTCAAAGCACGTCAAAGATCTTGACCTGAGAGCCTTTCACAACCGGGCCGCGTATTCGTCCGCATCGGGTTCTGGTGTCAAAGCACGTCAAAGATCTTGACCTGAGAGCCTTTCACAACCCGCACGGCGGCAACTGCCCGGCCCGTTATGGTGTCAAAGCACGTCAAAGATCTTGACCTGAGAGCCTTTCACAACCAGGTGATCATAACCGAGCTCGGTGCCGACGGTGTCAAAGCACGTCAAAGATCTTGACCTGAGAGCCTTTCACAACCAAGCGTTGGAAACGTCGAAGTTCGGCGACGGTGTCAAAGCACGTCAAAGATCTTGACCTGAGAGCCTTTCACAACCCGCACCTCGGCGCGGTCGGTCAGCTCCAGGTGTCAAAGCACGTCAAAGATCTTGACCTGAGAGCCTTTCACAACCTTCTGGTTGAACTATAATGTTCAATTTGAGGTGTCAAAGCACGTCAAAGATCTTGACCTGAGAGCCTTTCACAACTAAGGTAGTCGTAGATATGATAGGCGAGGGGGTGTCAAAGCACGTCAAAGATCTTGACCTGAGAGCCTTTCACAACTTTTTCGTCGTACTTCCTCCACGCTGTAGCGGTGTCAAAGCACGTCAAAGATCTTGACCTGAGAGCCTTTCACAACTACCAAACAACACATGGCCGAGCACCTTACGGTGTCAAAGCACGTCAAAGATCTTGACCTGAGAGCCTTTCACAACCCCATGGCGGGCATTACCGCCGACCAGACCGGTGTCAAAGCACGTCAAAGATCTTGACCTGAGAGCCTTTCACAACCCTGGTAACCTACCCCGAGGCCCAGACCGGGGTGTCAAAGCACGTCAAAGATCTTGACCTGAGAGCCTTTCACAACACCTCCCGCAGGATGCGCCGCGCCGTGGTGGGTGTCAAAGCACGTCAAAGATCTTGACCTGAGAGCCTTTCACAACTCCATTGTGGACAACTTCACCTTGGCGGTGGGTGTCAAAGCACGTCAAAGATCTTGACCTGAGAGCCTTTCACAACGACAACCCCTGGTTCGCCTACGCGGATGCTGGTGTCAAAGCACGTCAAAGATCTTGACCTGAGAGCCTTTCACAACTTGACCACCAAGGCCAGGTCATTGGGGATGGGTGTCAAAGCACGTCAAAGATCTTGACCTGAGAGCCTTTCACAACTCCTGAAGCTGCGAGACCTCTACCCGGACAGGTGTCAAAGCACGTCAAAGATCTTGACCTGAGAGCCTTTCACAACTGCCGCGCCGAGCGTTATGCCGTGGTCGGTGGTGTCAAAGCACGTCAAAGATCTTGACCTGAGAGCCTTTCACAACGGATGTTGCGAACGGGTTGGGGGTCGTCCAGGTGTCAAAGCACGTCAAAGATCTTGACCTGAGAGCCTTTCACAACTATGAGGGCGATGAGTATGTAAAGCGCCAAGGTGTCAAAGCACGTCAAAGATCTTGACCTGAGAGCCTTTCACAACTCCGTGCTGCTTCTTACCGCTCTTTTACCAGGTGTCAAAGCACGTCAAAGATCTTGACCTGAGAGCCTTTCACAACAGCGTGTTGGCCCTGGCCGCTATTGCCGCCGGTGTCAAAGCACGTCAAAGATCTTGACCTGAGAGCCTTTCACAACAAGTCAACAATTGCGGTTTGCAGGAGTTCCGGTGTCAAAGCACGTCAAAGATCTTGACCTGAGAGCCTTTCACAACATCATAGCGATCGCCATGGCGATGGTTTCCGGTGTCAAAGCACGTCAAAGATCTTGACCTGAGAGCCTTTCACAACCAGGTTCACATTTCAGGTAGGCAAAAGGTAGGTGTCAAAGCACGTCAAAGATCTTGACCTGAGAGCCTTTCACAACTAGGGAAGGATGGGGAGTACCTGACTACCAGGTGTCAAAGCACGTCAAAGATCTTGACCTGAGAGCCTTTCACAACCATAACGTCCAAGCAGCTTTGCGCTCGTGCGGTGTCAAAGCACGTCAAAGATCTTGACCTGAGAGCCTTTCACAACCCCGTGGCCAGGGCAGGCGGCAAGGCACGGGTGTCAAAGCACGTCAAAGATCTTGACCTGAGAGCCTTTCACAACTGGCGCGTAAGGTGGCCGGGCAGGCCCTGCGGTGTCAAAGCACGTCAAAGATCTTGACCTGAGAGCCTTTCACAACAACTACCAAGGCGAAACGTCAGCGTGGCACGGTGTCAAAGCACGTCAAAGATCTTGACCTGAGAGCCTTTCACAACCCCGGCGGCTCGGCCATTACCACATGGCTGGGTGTCAAAGCACGTCAAAGATCTTGACCTGAGAGCCTTTCACAACACGGGGGCTGCCGAGGTTCGTGCTCGTGCCTCCCTATTCACAGCAGTTGCACACGAACGAAGTCGCTCGCGTGAGAACGGGAGACTACATTTACCAGGGCCAGGCAACGTTGTCCGATTTATAGGGCTGGCCCTCAGCACGTATTCGAGGAATAATGCAACGATTATTTAAGAGCAACCCTGACTAACCGGACCAATGGACTTCAGTGTCACGCGCCACATAAAAGTGTATCAGATTGACACCCACTTCTATGAGATAAGGGATTTGGCAGGTCATGCTAGTGTAATCCAACATATCGTTGACAAGCATCGCAAGACGGTCGAAAGAAACGATGATTGCGGCAAGCCGGTTAGCAGTGTTAGCATTGAAAATACAACCTACTCCATCTACACATTCAATCGGAGGGAGATGGAGTCGGAATGGACCGCCTTCCTACCTCAAGAAATCATCAATTCCGACGACTTCACAGTCCAAACAGTTTCCTTCGTTCTCTTCGCTTCGATCAACAACACACTCTTTGCTATTATCGGTGGGTCGGGAATGCAAGTGATCAAACGTTATTTGAATCACACGTTTGGAATCGATCTTTTTGAGAAGATTTCCGATCCAGCCAACGACATAGTATACTCGCTTGATTCTCGTGGCATCACCGGTAACCTCTCGTTGACAAGAGATACGTATCGCAACGAGCAACGCCTCATCGATTCGCTCCAATTCGGGCGTATTCCGGTGCACATGCGACTATTGCTTCGAGACGTTCTTATGACAGATGTGTTCGACTGCCTTTCCATAGAAGACATCAATAAGGTTGTGGTTGAAGTAGGCTCTTCCTTCTTCATTAAATACCGCATGACCTTCGACGAAGCTCATGCTCTGATTCAGAAACTCGATGAAATACTTCAAATCAATCAGTCCGGGCCATTGAGTCTCTTTGTTAGAGAACGGGACAAAGGTCTTATCGAAAACAACTTTCGCCTTGGGCTATATGCGCGCCTGCGGGACGACATGATGCTGAAGATTCCGCCGGGGTCTGACCCGAATGCCAAGGGCCTCGATTATGACTTCACTCATCCGGCTAAGTGGGATGAGTTCTACGAGTGCGACACGTACAAACTGTTTGCCCGCAATGCTAAGGTCCCCTTTCACACTTCGGAAAATCGACACGGACTGTATAGGGCCACTCTCGAGTACATCTACGCCAGTCTCGATGAGAACACGCAGTTCAATTTTAACTCCATCATTTCAGGTATTCATGTGTTCGGTTTCAAAAACGGTGTTCAGCTCACACATGCGATGTTCGCACAGCACCTTGCCTGCGAGCTCGATTTTGGGGGGAGGCCATTGTTTTTGCTGGATGATAAATGGTACCGGGTTAAAGGCGACTTCGTCGAGATGCTCACCGAGGAATGCAAGGCCATGATTCGCGCCCACGGGATATTGGATCTCGAAGTCGACATTCCATGGCCACCTGACAATCTCGACGAAGAAGATTACAACAAGCGATACTCCTCTCGGACCAATTTCATGGTGTTTGATCGTAGGCTATCCCAGAACATAGAATTGTGCGACTTGTTATACGAGGACGACCAATACATCTATTTGATCCACATAAAGAAGGGATTCAATGCCAAAATTCGTGACCTGTCATACCAAATCCTTATCTCCTCTCAGCGTCTTTGGAGTGACTTGAAGTCAGGGTCATTTGAATTCCTGAAGGGTGCGCTCTTGAGGTACAACCAGGGCCGAGCTGTCCCGACAACGGAAGAGCAGTTCTTGAGTAAGTTCAAAGAGAAGAAGATCGTATTTGTCATGGCGTTTAGCTCGGACCGAAGGGATGGCAAATCCATTTTCGCCAATCTTGACAGCCTGCAATCCAACATCGCCAAGTTCTCGCTTGTGCAAAGCGTCCGAGATATGAATTCGAAGAACTTTCCGCTCCGAATCTTCGAAATTCCAAATAGCTAGACGATTGCCGGTCTCCATCCTTGCGCTAGAGCGGATCCTCTATTCTGGCGCGGCCGTCACCGCTCGTGCCTTACCACATTAGCAGGGTTTCTACTTCGCATCCCATAACGACGCGTCAATATGAAATCAACGGACGGCCGAAAGACCCGGGTCAAGACCCACACCAGCCATGGAAAGGGGTTTGATATCAGCGACAACCTCTTGGGCCAAATGGCCAGGCAATGCTACTTGACGAATGCCCAATTCAGGGACCTGGTGGACTGCCCGATGGACAGGGCCATGCTGGAGAAGGCACTGATCGATCGCGGGATCATCGACCCGCCCGTTGGCCCGAAGGACAAGCCATAATAGGGTAGAGCAGTAACCGCTGGGCCATCCGGTCCCAAACACCGTGCGGAACGGTAAAGCGTTACCATTTACGCACGGCTCGCGAGCAA
Organism: Flavobacteriales bacterium; assembly: GCA_044507815.1. GTDB lineage: Bacteria > Bacteroidota > Bacteroidia > Flavobacteriales_F > PHOS-HE28 > PHOS-HE28. The sequence continues at coordinate 14,684 of JBIQIX010000008.1, forward strand.
TTTTCTACCTTGCCGGCCCCAACCAGAACCACCATGTACCATACTTCATTAATACGCCCCGCCATCCTCGCATGGCTTCCCGTTATACTGTTCGCTACCGCCTGCACCAAGGAGAAGGACACGCCCAGCACCATGCCTTACACGTACCGTGTGCAATGTGACAGCTGCAATGTATCCTTCCTGAACCCGCTTTCCATTGCACAACGGGAGAAGGCTGTTGGTACCTGGCAACACTCGGTGTTCATGAAGAAAGGCCAGCCGCTTTCCATTACTGCGGTCAGCATAACCGACAGCCTTACGGTCAAAGCATCCATTCAATTGGAAAACAACTATTTGGGCAGTAACGCTGCCCCTGATTCGGTTACCATTTCGGCGGTTGCCCAATAATGGGTTGAAGCCATTGCCGCGGTCGCGCCGCTGACCCTCCTCGTACCGGGCAAGCACGCGGTACTATCGGGATAGTTGTTGCCACGGGCCAGCATCCGTTGGTACCCCCCCAACTCAACTCAGCCCACTGATCACGCCTTGGGCATCGATGTTCATGTGTTCGGCGGCGGGGGTTTCGGGCAGGCCGGGCATGCGCATCATTTTGCCCAGTATGGGCACCACGAAGCCGGCGCCTGCGGCGATCTCGATGTCGTTCACCGTGATCTCGAAGTCGCTGGCGGCGCCCAATTGGGTGGGGTCGTCGCTGAAGCTGTACTGGGTTTTGGCGATGCACACGGGCAGGTGGTCCAGGCCGAGGTGGTGGATGCGGTTGAGGGCGCTTTTGGCGGTGCCGCTGTAGGCCACGCTGCGTGCGCGGTAGATCTCCTTGGCAATGATCTCCACCTTTTTTTCTATGGGCTGCTCCAGTTGGTAGAGGAGCTTGAATTTGCTTTCGCCCTTTTCGGCAATGCGCACCACGGCCTCGGCCAGTTCGGTCATGCCGTTGCCGCCCTGTGCGAAGCCTTTGGCCAGCACGGCCTCCACGCCCATTTCGCGGCAGTATTCCTGCACGAACCGTATTTCCTGGTCGGTATCGGTGGGGAAATGGTTGATGGCCACCACGGGCTTAATGCCGAACTTGAGGGTGTTTTCGATGTGGCGGTGCAAGTTGGCGATGCCGCGCTTTACGCGGTCGATGGCGGGGTCGTTGACCTCCTTTACCGATGCGCCGCCCTGGTAGCGCAGGGCGCGTATGGTGGCCACGATAACGGCGGCGTGCGGCTCTATGCCGGCGGCGCGGCACTTGATGTCGTAGAATTTCTCGGCCCCCAGGTCGGCGCCGAAGCCGGCCTCGGTAACCACGTAATCGGCCAGGCTGAGGCCCATTTTGGTGCCCAGCACGCTGTTGACGCCCTGGGCGATGTTGGCGAACGGCCCGCCGTGCAGGATGGCGGGGTTGCCTTCCAGGGTTTGCACCAGGTTGGGCTTTATGGCATCCTTCAGCAGCACGGCCATGGCGCCCTCGGCGTTGAGGTCGCGGGCGTAGATGTATTTTTTGTCCGGGTTGCGGCTGTTGCCCACGAATATGTTGCCCAAGCGCTGCTTCAGGTCCTCGTAGCCCATGGCCAGGCACAGGATGGCCATTACCTCGCTGGCGGCGGTTATGTTGAAGCCGTCCTGGCGGGGTGTGCCGTTGCCGGTGCCGCCCAGGCCGATCACGATGTCGCGCAGGGAGCGGTCGTTCATGTCCATCACGCGTTTCCAGGCCACGGTGCGGGGGTCGATGCCGAGGTTGCGGGTCTTGCTTTGGATGTTGTTGTCGATGAGGGCGGCCAGGAGGTTGTTGCTTTTTTCAATGGCGGCGAAGTCGCCGGTGAAGTGGAGGTTGATGTCCTCCATGGGCACCACTTGTGCGTAGCCGCCGCCTGCCGCGCCCCCCTTCATGCCGAACACGGGCCCCACGGAGGGTTCGCGCAGCACGGCCATGGCCTTTTTGCCGATCTTGTTCAACCCTTCCACCAGGCCCACGGTGGTGGTGGTCTTGCCTTCCCCGGCGGGGGTGGGCGATATGGCGGTCATAAGAATCAGCTTGCTGCGCTTGAGCTTCTGCTCGTCGATCAGGTCTAGGGGCAGCTTGGCCTTGTAGCGGCCGTAATTCTCCAACCGTTGGGGATCGATGCCCAGTTTTTCGCCGATGGCGGCAATGGGTTGCATGGTGGCGCTTTGCGCGATCTCAAGGTCTGATGGGAATGGCATTCGTGTGTTGCTGGTTCAGTTGGCGAAGGAACGGATTGTTGGGCGATCCGGCGATGGCTTTTGCGGGCCGCCCCGCCGAACGGCCCCGCCGGGGCGTGCTTGCGGCCAGGCGGGCCGCGGGGGAAAGGCCGCGCGAGGCAGCCGCTGCCCGCAACGCGGCCCGTGCCGGTGCACATGGGTTGCGCCCGGCATGGTGGCGCGTGCGATCTAGCGGCACGCATGGCCCAGCACCCCTTGTTCGCGCCCGGCAGACGGCCGCTGTTGATCGGCTGCCTGGCGGCCGTGGCGTTCTTGTTGGCGGCGCTGGTGCGCCTGCAGGGCGTGGCACTGCCCACCGCGGGGCTGCCCGGCGCGGACGATCGGGACAGCTATGCCGGGTATGCCCAAAGCATTGTGGAGGATGGGCTGCTGCTGTGGCGGGTGGAGGGGAATTACGTGCAGCCCTCGGGTTTCCTGTACAGCTACTATGTGGCGCTTGTATTTGCGCTGGCCGGTAGCGGGTGGGGGGCGGTTTACCTGGTGCAGGCGGTGCTGTTGGGCGTGTCGGTGGGCCTGGTGTACGCGGTGTTTTGCCCGGGTGCCGGCCCCCGCTTGCGCGCCCTGTTGCTGGCCGGGCTGCTGGCGTTCGCCTACCTGGACGTGTTCAAGCACTACACCTTCCGCCTGTTGAGCAAGAACCTGGCCCTGGTACTGGTGGCCCTTTTCTATTATCAGCTGAAGGGCTGGCTGGGCAGGGCGGGGCCTGCCCGTGCCGCTGCCGCGCTGTTCAGCGCCACCCTGGGCCCGGCCCTGCTTACCCGGCCCAACCTGGTGTTTTTTGCCCTGCTGCTGGTGGTGGTGCTGGCCCGGGAGCGGGCGCTGCGCAGAAAGGGGCGCTGGGAGCTGGCCTTGTTCGTGGCGGCCATGGTGGCGGTATTGTCGTTGTTGGCCGTGCGCAACCTGCTGGTGGGGGGCACGGCCCACTTCCTGCCCATCGGCAGCGGCTATTTCACCTTCATGGCCGGGCTGAACGGCCATTCCATAACGGCCGAGCCGTTGGCCTTCCTCGGCTATTATGTGGACAATGCCCTCTTCTGCCTCGGCTTTCTGCCCCGGGTGGCCCCGCCTACAGCCTGCGCCCGCACTGGATGCTACTGTGGGCCGGCGTGGCGCTGTATGTGGCCGCTGTGCTAAGGGCCCGCAGGCCGTTGGGCGGGCTGCAGATGGCCCTGCTGGCCTTCGTGTTTTCCTTTTACCTGCCGCTGATCGTGGTTGCCCAGGTGTCCAACTACGGTTTCCGGTTGTTGGTGCCGGGCCTATTCGTTACGCTGGGCCTGGTGCTCAACGGGTATGCGCTGGCGTGGGCGGCGCTGCGAAGGCGCTTGCGCGGCGGGCCGGGGGGTGAAGGGTAGCGCGGGCCTCAGGGGGCGGTGCCCAGTACATGCACCAGCACCACGCCTTGGGCATCGGCGGTCACCAGTTCGGGCACGCCATCCAGGTTGATGTCGGCCACGGCGAAGGGCACGGCGCCCTTGAGGGGGAAGTCGGGCCAGAGGTTGCCCTCGGCATCGTACAGGCGCAGCTCCTGCCGTTCGGGCAGCACCAGGCCGATGGCGTCGCTGCCGTTGGGCATGGGCACGGCGAAGGCGCTGGCGGCGGGGGCATCGGGGAAGCTGATGTGGAAGAGGGCCTTATGGGGCAGCACGGCGCCGAGGGTGGAGGAACCGGTGCGCAGGATGGCGGTGTTGCGGTCCGGGCCGTGGCGGAACACGGCGATCTTGCCGCTGGCGGCGGGGGAAAGGGTGTCCACCCGGCCGGCGAAGGTGCCGCTGAGCACGGCGCCTGCGCTATCGGCCCATACCATGCGGCGGTCGGCTATGTCCATGGCCCCGCCGGTGGCCAGCAGCTGCTGCACGTGGTGCATGCGCAGGGCGGGCGCGTAGCGCGGGGCGCCGCGGCGGTCCAGCACGCTGATGCCGCCATCGGTGCGCGGCACCACCAGGTAGTCCTTGCCCTTCAGGCGCAGGTGCTCCACGGCGCCCATTGCGGCGGCGGGCAGCGGTTCCGCCTCCCAGCCCTGCACGGGGCGGCCATCGGGGCCCAGGTTAAGGATGCGCCTGTTGGCCAGGGGCAGCAGGATCCGGTAGTCCTTGTTGCCCTCGTAATCGAATGCGGCCAGGGACACTTGGGCGGGCGCGGCCAGTTCCACGGGAAAGCCCTCCACATCGCGGCCCAGGCGGTCGATCAGGTACACCTTGCGGGCGGTGTTGAAGAGCAGTTGCAGCTTGCCGTTGCGGTAGCGGTCCACTTGGTGCACCCCGCCGATCACGGGCCCATCGAGGGTGCGCTGCCACAGCACCTTGCCGGTGCAGCTGATCAGGCTCAGGCGGTCGTCCTTGTCCTGCACGAAAAGCTGGAGTGTTTTGCTGAGGTAGTCCTTTACCAGCACGGGGGGCATGGCCAGGGGTGCCGGCAGGGCGGCGGTCCACAGGGCGCCCGGGCCCTGCTTGGCCTGCGCTGCGTGCTGCAGGCAGCAGGTGGCCATGCAGGCGCCATCGGGGCGGGGGGTAAGCTGCAGCATCAGCTTGCCGATGGTTGCGCCCAAGGGCCCTTGTGCGGCGGGGCCGCCGGCGGCGCTGGCCCACCAGGTATAGGTGGCCTGCGAGGCGAAGCGGCCGAAGAATTCGCTGCTGGCGGGTGCGTGGGCCATGGAGTTGCGGTCGGTCCAGGCATCGATGGCGGCGCGCATGCCGGCGGGGCTATCGGCGAATACGATGGTGTTGCCCAGCGCGGCCCACAAGGGCTGTTGCAGGTTGCCGAAGGTGGGGCCGTACAGGGTGGCCAGGGCCTGCGGGTCGGCCAGGCGGGTGATCGGCAGGCCGCGGTACTCCGAGACCGGGCAGCCGCCATCGGGGCAGCGCAGGCCCATGGCGCGGGCCGCCCCCGCGGGGTCCTCCGTGCCCAGCACGGCCCATTGGTGCGGCCCTTCGCCGGTGCTGGCCGCGGTGCCCACGGCGCCTTTCACCCAGGCCCCGTAGGCCGCGAAAAGCTGCTCATCCGGCGCGGCACCGTTCAGCGCCTGCACGTAGCTGGCGGGATCCTCCACCTGGGCCACGCGCAGTTCGGCCACATCGGCGGGCAGCACCTGCAACAGGTCCGGCCGGGCCACGGCCTGCCCGGCCAGGGCGGCCAAGGGGCCTTCTTTTTCCGCCGGGAACAGCAGCCCGTTCATCAGCACGGCGCCGGGCCTGAAGCGCACGTCCATGGCCAGCCAGCCTTGCACCGGTGCGGCCTGCGGCCATATTCCGCCGGCGCTGCCGGCCAATAGCGGCCCCGCGGTGGCGGCCTGCACCAGCACATGGGCATCCGCGCCCACGCTCAGGCTGTTGCGTGCCTTTTCGGCCAGGGGCGCCAAGGGTTGCGGCCGGGCGGTGCCGGCCGCCAGGGCCTTTACCCGTGCGGCATCGGTGCCCAGCATAAGCAGGCCGTTGGCCCAGGCCAGGTGCAGCGGCGGCAGGGCCGTGTCCGGCCGCAGTTGCAGCGGGCCGTCGCCCAGGGCGTCGGCGGGTGCTTCCAGCCCCCAGGCGCGGGCCAGCCGGGGTCCTGCTTTTTCGGGTTCGGCCATGGTGGTCACCAGCACGGGCGCTTCCCCCGGGGCGGCCCACACCAGCAGCAGGGGGCCGCTGGTGGCGGCGGAGCGCAGCGTGCGCGCCACCAGGCTGTCCAGCGCGGCGTAGGCGGGCCTGCCCTCAACATCGCCCCAGAACTGGCTGGTGCCGGTGAAGCGCGCCCATGCGCCGGCGGGGTCGTTGATCTCCACCACGGCCACGGCCTGGGCCGGCACGGCGTTCCAGGGGTCGGCGGCGGCGGTGTTGGCGGGCTGCCATTTCCACAGCCACCAGCCAATGGCCACCAGTATGGCCAGCAGTAAAAGGGCGATGAGGGCGCGGCGCATGCGGGCCAAAGGTGCGGGGCGGAAGCGTGCGTGCGGCGGTGCTGCGGCAGGCCTTTCGCACAGGGCGGTGTGAAGATGCTCAGCAGTCCCCGGCCACCAGGGTGAAGGAGCGGCGGTGGTGGGCAGTGGGGCCGTGCAGGGCCAGGGCTGCGCGGTGCTCTGCGGTGGCGTACCCTTTGTTCACGTGCCAACCGAAGCGCGGGTCGTGCCCGTGCAGCTCCTCCATCAGCTGGTCGCGGTGCGTTTTGGCCAGCACCGATGCGGCGGCTATGCTGCGGTACTTGCCATCGCCCTGCACAATGCAGGTGTGGGCTATGCCGGCGTAGGGCGTAAAGCGGTTGCCGTCCACCAGCAGGTGCGCGGGCAGCAGTGCCAGCCCGGCAATGGCGCGGTGCATGGCGAGGAAGGAGGCGTGGTAGATGTTCACCTGGTCGATCTCGCACACGTTGGCCACGCCCACGCACCAGGCCAGCGCGCGCTGCTCGATCAGCGGGCGCAGGCGGTCGCGATCGCTGCGGCACAGCTTCTTGGAGTCATCGAGGCCGGGCAGCCTGGTGCCCGGGGCAAGTATGACGGCGGCGGCCACCACGGGGCCTGCCAGGCAGCCCCTGCCGGCCTCGTCGCAACCGGCCTCCAGCAGGCCCGCGGTATGGTAGGCGGCAAGGCGCATGGGTTCAGGGCATGATCTGTTGCAGGCTGTTCCAAAGGCCCTGGGCGGTGCGCTCCCAGGTGTAGCGGGCGGCACGTTGCAGGCCGGCCTGGGCCAACCGGGCACAAAGTTGGTCATCATGGCCCACACGCTCCAAGGCCGCTGCAATGCTGTCGGTGTTGAAGGGGTCGCAGTACACGGCGGCGCTGCCGGCCACCTCGGGCAGGCTGGTGGCATCGGCGGCCACCACGGGCACGCCGCATTTCATGGCCTCGGCCACGGGTATGCCGAAGCCCTCGAAGTAGGAAACGAATACCAGCGCGCGCGCCGAGGCCAGCGTGGCGTGCAGCTCGTGCTGCTGCAACCGGCCGGTGAACACCACCTTGCCGGGGTGGCGCATGGCGGCCCAGGCCCGCTTCATGCGGGCATCCCACCAAAAGGCCTCGCCCACCACCACCAGCCGGGCCCGGTCGTGGCGTTGCGCATACTGGTCGAAGGCCGCCAGCAGGCGGGCTATGTTCTTGCGCGGGTGCAGCGAGCCCACCGAAACAAAGTAGGGCAGGCCGCCGGTGAGGCGCTGGCGCACGGCCGCCTGTTCCTCCGGCGGCAACGGCCGGAACAGATCGCCGATGCCGTTGTGCACCACGTCGATCTTTTGCGCGGGCACGCCATAGGTGGAAACGAGGTCCTGCTTGGAGAATTCCGAAACGGTGACGATGCGCGCGGCCTTTTCCGCGAAGCGGGGGAAGAAGGTGCGGTAGAAGCGGCTGTAGGCCGGCGGCAGGTCCTGCGGGTAGTGCTCGAAGTTGAGGTCGTGCATCACCGCCAGTTGCGGCACGCTGGTGCGCAGGCTCAGGTAGCCATCGGGCGAGAGGAACACATCGGCGCGGTGCTTGCGCAGGGCCCGGGGCAGCATGGCATCGAACCAGATGCGGTACAGCACGGGGTGGCGCGTGGGCGGGGGCAGCACCACGGGCCGCACGTTGGGCGCGTGCACGAAACGCCGGTGGAAGGGCCGGTCGAAGAAGTAGATGAACTCGTGGCCGGGGTGCGCCGCCGTGATGCGCCGCAGCGTTTCATGCCCGAACCAGCCGATGCCCTCCAGCTTTCCCTGGATCAATAACCGCGTGTTCACCGCTATGCGCATGGGCCTGCGCGCCAAGGGCGCGGCGGTAAAGGTGCAACGGCGCGGCCAATGGCGCCGGGCAGGGTGGCGGAAGCTGGCCGCTATTCCCGACCTTTCGCGGCCGATGAGACGGAAATTCCTGGCGAACCTGGCCCTGGTGCTGGTGCTGAACCTGCTGGTGAAACCGTTTTACATCTTCGGCATCGATGCCGAGGTGCAGGTGCGTGCGGGCACCGCGGCCTACGGGGGCTACGCGGCCCTGCTGAGCCTCAGTTTCCTGCTGAACATCCTGCTTGACCTGGGAACCACCAATTGGAACACGCGCCACATTGCGCAGCACGTGCACCTGATGCGCAAGCATGTGAGCGGCATGGTGGGCGCGCGGCTGCTGCTGGCGCTGCTGTACACCGCTGTGCTGTTTGCCGGCGCCCGGTGGCTGGGCTACCACGGGCCGCAGCTGCGCCTGCTGGGCATTCTGGCCCTTAACCAGGTGCTGGTGGCCACCATCCTGTACCTGCGCAGCAACATAGCGGGCTCGCAGCGCTTCGCGCAGGACAGCCTGCTATCGGTGCTGGACCGCGTGCTGCTGATCGGCATTTGCTCGTGGCTGCTGTGGGGGCGCGTTGCCCCCGGCCCCTTCCCCATCGAATGGTTCGCCTGGGCGCAAACCGCGGCGTACGGGGCCACGGCCGTGGTGGCGGGCGCCCTGGTGGCGCGCCACGCCGGTGGGTTGCGCCCCCGCTGGCACCGCGCCTTCACCTTCAGCGTGCTGCGCCAAAGCTTCCCCTATGCCCTGCTGGTGCTGCTGATGAGCTTTTACTACCGCACCGATTCGGTGATGCTGGACCGCCTGCTGCCCGATGGCGCACTGCACGCCGGCATCTACGCCCAGGCATTCCGCTTCTTCGAGGCCATGAACATGCTCGGCTTCCTGCTGGCCGGCCTGCTGCTGCCCATGTTCAGCCGCATGCTGCAGGCCAAGGAGGATGTGGCGCCACTGGCCGGCATGGCCCTGCGGCTGGTGCTGGCCGGCACCCTTGTGGCCGCCGTGGCGGGCAGCTTTTGGGCACGGCCCGTAATGGAACTGCGCTACCACGAGCACACCGCGCTTTCGGCCCCGGCATTCGCCCTGCTGGCCTGGTGCTTCGTGGGCGTATGCATCACCTACATCTTCGGCACACTGCTTACCGCCAGCGGCCACCTGCGCACGCTGAACTGGCTGGCCGCGGGCGGCATGGCGCTGAACATCGGCCTCAACCTGGTGCTGATCCCCCGCCAACAGGCGGCCGGCGCCGCCATGGCCAGCCTGATCACCCAAACCGCCATGGCCGCGGCCCAGGCCGCGGTGGCAGCCAAGCGATTCCGCCTGCGCGCCACGTGGCAACAAGCGGCCGCCATGGCCCTGTACACGGCACTGCTGCTGGCCCTGGGCGCCTGGCTGCACGGCATGGGCTGGCACCTGCTGCCCGCCCTGGCCGCATTGGGCGCCGCCGGCGCACTGGCCGCCATGGCCACGGGCCTGGTGCCCATGGCCGGCATCGCGGCACTGGTGCGGACGCGAAAAAATTGATCGGGCTACTTTAGCGCACCTTTTTCCAAGGCTGCCCCCCCTTCCACCATGCTTCGAACGGAATCCCGGCCCGACGATCAGCCCCTGGCCCTGGCCCTTTTCCTTTGGGCACGCCGGCGCATGATCATCGGCATCACCCTGCTTGGCCTGGTGGCCGGCGTGGTCGCCTACTTTACCATGGCGCCCCGCTTTGAAAGCGAGGTCATCCTCTTCCCCGCCATCACAAACAGCGTGTCAAAGGCGCTGCTGAGCGAGCAAAGCACCGGGCGCGACGACATTTTGGCGCTGGGCGATGAGGAGGATGTGGAGCAGCTGCTGCAGATCCTCAATTCCGACCAGGTGCGCGACCGCACCGCAGCGGCCTTCAACCTGGCGGCGGTGTACAAGATCAAGCCCAACAGCAAGCACCGCAATTCGGAGCTGCGCGACGCCTACGAGGGCCATGTGAAGTTCGCCAACACCCGCTTCGGCAGCGTGCGCATAACCGTGCGCGATGAAGATCCCCAGCGCGCCGCCGACATGGCCAACTTCATGGCCGCACAGGTGGACAGCGTGTGGAACGACATGGCCCACGAGCGCGCCTTGAAGGGCTACCGGATCGTGCAGCAAAGCGTGGACGAGCTGACGGCGGAAATACAGCAGATGAGCGACAGCATGGAGGTGCTGCGCTCCTTGGGCGTGCACGACTACCACAGCCAGGCCGAACGCTACAACGAATACCTCGGCGCCGCCATTGTAAAGGGCGACAAGCGCGCCATCGACGAGTTCGAGCGCCGCTTTGCCGTGCTGGCCAAGTACGGCGGCGCATACGTTGCCCTGCAGGACAAGCAGTTCAACGAGATCAAGCGGCTGAGCGTGCTGCGCATGAAGCTCGAGCAGGCCAAGGCCGACCTGGACAGCGACCTGCCGCACAAGTTCACCGTCAATTCGGCCTACCCCGCCGACCGCAAGAGCTGGCCTGTTTGGTGGCTGGTGCTGGGCGCAAGCACGTTCAGTGCCTTCCTGCTGGCACTGCTGCTGATCGTGGTGCAGGAAAATATCCGTAAACTGAAGCACTGACCATGGAAGAGCGCCTCTCCTTCACCCCCACTTTCGCCCTGGTGCACCAGCGATGGCGCACATTCGTGGTGGTGGCCGTGGCCGCCATCGGGCTGTCCGCCATCTTCAGCGGCCCCGCATTCCTTAAGCCCCGCTACCGCTCGCAGGCCGTGGTGTACCCCATGCACATCAGCACCTATTCGGTGGAAAGCGAATCCGACCAGCTGCTGCAATTGCTGCAGAGCAATGCCATCCGCGACAGCCTGGTGCGGCGCTTCGGCCTGGCGGCCCACTATGGCATCGATACCACCGAGGCCGGCGGAAGGGCCCTGCTGAACTACCTGTACAACGAGCGCGTGGCCATTGAAAAAACAAGGTATGAGAGCGTGGACATACGGGTGACCGATGAGGACCCCGTGCTGGCGCGCGACATGGTGCTGGCCGTGGTGGCCCAGGCCGACCAGCTGGCCCGGCGGCTGCAGCGCACCAACTCGGCCGAAATGATGAAGGTGGTGCGCTTCGGGCTGGCCGCCACGCGCCAGCGCATGGACAGCGTGGAGGCGCGGCTGGACCAGCTGCGCCGCGGCCAGGGGCTGCTGAACTACGAAGTGCAGGCCGAGGAATACACCAAGGGCTACATGCGCGCCCTGGCGGCCAACACCGGCAAGGCCCAGCGCGACGAGATCGGCCAAAGGCTGAAGGCGCTGGAGGAACATGGCGGCGAATTGCAGCGCCTCTCCCTGCTCAACGTGGAGCTGATCAACGACTACAACAAGCAACTGCTGCAGGAAAGGCAGCTGTTGGTGGACCTGGCCAAGGAGTTCACCTACAGCGACATGGTGGTGTACCCGGAGGTGCCCGACAAGAAGGTCTGGCCCGTGCGCTGGCTGGTGGTGGCCATAACCACGGCATCGGCGCTGCTGCTGTGCTACGTACTGCTGGCGATCCGCGCCAATAGGGCGGTAAAGCGTTAGGCCATGGTGCAGGCCCTCCGCAACAACTGGATCCCCGTTGCGTGCATCGCGTTCGTTGCGCTGAACACCTTTTTGGCCACCCGGGACTTTCTTTGGCTGAACCTGCTGCCCGTGGCCCTGCTGTTGGCCTGGGCACTGGTGGCGGCACCGGAGAAGCTGCTGCTGTTCATCGTGTTCGCCACGCCCCTTTCCATCAACCTGGAGGAGCTTGAGCTGGGCGGCATCGGCGTGTCGCTGCCCACCGAACCGCTGATGGTGGCCCTTACGCTGTTGTTCCTGCTGAAAATGGCCCTGGAGGGCGGCGTGGTTGACGGGCGGGTGTGGCGCCACCCGGTAACGGTGGTGCTGCTGCTGCAATTGGCCTGGATGCTGGTGTGCCTGGTGCCCAGCAGCATGCCGGTGGTATCGGCCAAGTTCATCGCCGCGCGCATCTGGTTCGTGTGCACCATGTACTTCATGGCCTCGCGCCTGTTCCGCGACCCGCGCAACATGCACCGCTTCTTCTGGCTCTTCAGTGCGGGCCTGGCCATTGTGGTGGGCTACACCCTGGTGCAGCATGCCCGCCACGATTTTGCCGAGGACCCCGCCCACTGGGTCATGTGGCCCTTCTTCAAGGACCATACCGGCTATGGCGCCGTGGTGGCCTTTTTCCTGCCCTTCAGCCTCGGCGCCATGTTCATGCCCGGCTATTCGCGCACCTTGCGCGGGCTGGCAGCGGCACTGTTCCTGCTGCTTACCGCCGGGCTGCTCTTCTCCTACACCCGCGCCGCATGGGTGGGCGTGGCGGGCGCCTTGGGCGTGTTCGCCGTAATGCGCCTGCGCATACCCGCCTGGTTCATCGGTGCGGTGGCCCTTGTGGCCGCAGGGGTGGCCGTGGCCAACATCGACCGCATTACCATTGCCATGGAGCGCAACAAGGCCGAAAGCAACGACGACCTGGCCAAGCACGTGAGCTCGATCAGCAACATCCGCTCGGATGCCAGCAACCTCGAGCGCATCAACCGCTGGAACAGCGCGCTGCGCATGTTCGCCCAAAGGCCCGTTACCGGCTGGGGGCCGGGCACCTACATGTTCCAGTACGCCCCGTTCCAGGCCGCCCGCGACCGCACCGTCATCAGCACCAATTTCGGCCTCAACGGCAACGCCCACAGCGAGTACCTGGGCCCATTGGCCGAGCAGGGGCTGCCCGGCGCACTGCTGGTGCTGGCCCTCTTCGGCACCATCGCCGCCACCGCCGTGCGCCTGTGGAGCCGCCTGCCCGATGGCACCGACCGCCGGCTGGTGGGCGCCGCATTCCTGGGGCTGGTCACCTATTTCATACACGGGGTGCTCAACAACTACCTCGACCTGGACAAGGCGAGCGTGCCCTTCTGGGGCATGGCCGCCATGCTGGTGGTGCTGGACATCAAGCACCGGCAGCCTCAGCGGAACACGCAGGTAAGCAGCGCAATATCGTCCAGGTAGGGCGTGCCGGCACGGTGGCTTTCGAAGCGCTCCATCAGCGCGGCATTTATGGCCTGCGGCCCGCTATGCGCCAGCTGCTGCAGTGTTTGGGCCACCGGTTGCACCTCAAACGCCTCGCCCTGCGGGTTTTCCTGCTCCACCAGGCCATCGGTATAGCAAAGCAGCACGCCCTGCCCCAGCGCCACCGCCCCCGCCTGCACAAAGGGCAGCTCGGGCAGCATGCCCAGGGCAATGGAACCGGTGCTCAACTCCTGCAGCACCTGCCCCGGCGCCGCGAAAAGTGGCGGGTTATGACCCGCGTTCACGTACTGCAGCGTGCCCTGCCCCAGGTGGGCACGGGCAATGAAAAAGGTGATGAAGCGCTCGCCGCGCGCGCGCTCCAGCACGTTGGTGTTCAGCTCGCGCACCAGCTCATCCAGCGGGGCCTGCCCGCGTTGGAGCAGCGCCCGCAGCGTGGCCTGGAAGTTGGCCATCAGCAGCGCCGCAGCGATCCCCTTGCCGCTTACGTCGGCCACGCAAAGCACCCATTCGTGCGGCCCCGTGCGGATCACATCGTAGTAGTCGCCCCCCACCCCCTGGTGCGGCTGGTACCAGGCGGCCACCTTCACCCCGCCCTCGTTGGGCAGGTCCTTGGGCACCAGCATCTGCTGCATTTCGGCGGCCAGCTCCAGCTCGCGCCGGTTGCGCTCCTCCAGCAGCGCCCGCCGGGCAAAGCGCTTGTTCTCCATGGCCACCGCGATCAGGTTCGTGATCGTTTGCAGGAAGTTCAAATGCTTCACCGTGGGGCTCATGCGGTGCTCCTCGTCGTTCACATCGCCGATCAGCAGCAGCGCCAGCGCACGCTCCCGGTGGAACACGGGAATGGCGATGTCGAACCGCCCCAGCCCCTGCCCCCCCTCCGAGCCGATGAAGCCGATATCGCGATGCTGCTGCATGAAGGCCTGCACCTCCTGCTCCAAATGGCCGCCGTCGCCACCCACCTCCTGCACGCAATGCCAACCCCCGTCGTGCTCGAAGTACACCAAGCGCTGGATGCCCAGGTCGTTGTGGATGATGCCCGAATAGAGCTTGAACAGGTCCTCGCGCGATCCGTTGCTGTTGATGGCCTTGGTGATCTCCAGCAGGGCCTTCAACTGGAACTCCTTCAGGTTGAGCCGTTCGGCAAGGCGGGCTAGGCGTGGCATGGTTCAACCTTTTCGCTCCTTGATCAATTGGGGCAGCTTGCCCAGGCTGGCCTGTTCGCGCATCTTCTGCTTCCATTCGCCGGCGGGCGAGCCGAAATAGGTCTTGCCGCCCTCCAGGTCGCCGATCAGGCCGCTTTGCCCCAGCACGGTGGCCCCGGCGCCAATGGTGATCTTGCTGGGCACCCCCACCTGGCCCCACAGCGTTACGTGGTCGCCCACCACGCAGGCACCGGCAATGCCCACCTGCGCGGCGATCAGGCAATGCTTGCCGATCAGCGTGTCGTGCCCCACCTGCACCTGGTTATCGATCTTGGTGCCAGCGCCGATCCGCGTGTCCGCGCTGATCCCGCGGTCAATGGTGGTGCCCGCGCCGATCTCCACGTCATCCTCGATCACCGTGCTGCCGGCCGCCACCATCTTCTCGTAGCCGCCCGTTCGCTTCTTGTAATAGAAGCCATCGCCGCCGATCACGGCGTTGGCGTGTATGATCACCCGGTCGCCGATGGTGGTGTCCGGGTAGATCACCACCCCGGGCATGATCTGGCATTGCGCGCCAATGGACACGTTGGTGCCGATGATCACGCTGGAGTGCACCAGCGTTTCGGGCCCGATGCTCGGCAGCTCGGCCGTCCAGGCAACGGGCGTTTTGAAATGGCGCACCAGCCGGTTGTAATCGGCGAAGGGATCGCTGCTCAGGAGCACGGCCTTGCCCGGTGGCACTTGGGCCGGCGCCTGGTCCATCAAAATGGTGGTGGCCGCGCTGTTCAACGCCTTCGCGTAGTACTTCGGGTGGTCCACATAAACAAGGTCACCCTCGCGCACCCGGTTGATCTCGTTGATGCCGGTTACCGGTCGATCGCCATGCCCCAGCACGGTTGCGCCGATCACCACGGCCACTTCCGTTGCGGTGCGCGGTATCTCCAGTTCCATGCGTTTGTTTACAGGCAGCTGCCCAAAGGCCGCCGGGAACAAATGTAGCCGCACCGGCCGGAAGCATCCCGGAGCCCGGCCAGCAAGCGGGCCTGCTGGTGCAAGCGGCCGGGTATTCCACCTCATCGGGGTCGCACCAATGGCCCATTTCAGCCGGGGGGGAAATTCCGGCATCACCACCCCGCCGTGAATTCGACCCCATCGGGGTCACACCAATGGCCCCATTTCAGCCGGGGGGAATACGGAATCACGCCATCGGGGATTCGACCCCATCGGGGTCCAAACCCATTCAATTCTTCCAATTGGCATCGCCGCCATGCATTCGACCCCGGCGGGGTCGCACCAATTAGGAAACCACCGCCACCAATC
The DNA here is from genome assembly GCA_044507815.1 of Flavobacteriales bacterium. Lineage (GTDB taxonomy): Bacteria > Bacteroidota > Bacteroidia > Flavobacteriales_F > PHOS-HE28 > PHOS-HE28. Next base: position 30,106 of record JBIQIX010000008.1, read on the forward strand.
CCCACGACCCCGGAGGAGTTGCACCAATGGAGCATTTCAGCCGAGGGGGAATTCCGGCAACACCGCGCCCAAGGGCATTTGACCCCATCGGGGCCGCAGCAATTAGAAAACCACCGCCACCAATCCCCACGACCCCGGAGGGGTTGCACCAATGGAACATTTCAGCGGGGGGGAATTCCGTCATCACCGCGCCCAAGGGCATTCGACCCCATCGGGGTCACACCAATTAGAAAACCACAACCGCCACCGACCCCCACGACCCCAGCGGGGTCGCACAATGGGGCCATTTCAGCCGGAGGGAAATTCCGGCAACACCGCGCCCAAGGGCATTCGACCCCATCCGGGGTCCAAACCCATTCAATTCTTCCAATTGGCATAACCAGCCGGGCATTCGACCCCAGCGGGGTCGCAGCAATTAGGAAACCACAACCACCGCCCCCCACGACCCCGGCGGGGTCGCACCAATGGAACATTTCAGCCAGGGCGAAATTCCGTCATCACCGCGCCGAAGGGCATTCGACCCCATCGGGGTCCAAACCCATTCAATTCTTCCAATTGACATAACCAGCCGGGCATTCGACCCCAGCGGGGTCGCACCAATTAGGAAACCACAACCGCCACCGACCCCCACGACCCCGGCGGGGTCGCACCAATGGAACATTTCAGCCGGGGGGAATTCCGGCATCACCGCGCCCAAGGGCATTCGACCCCATCGGGGTCACACCAATGGCCCATTTCAGCCAGGGCGAAATTCCGTCATCACCGCGCCGAAGGGCATTTGACCCCATCGGGGTCACAGCAATGGGGAAACCGCAACCGCCAATCCCGGCGGGGTCGCACCAATGGACCATTTCCGGGGGGGGGGGGAATTCCGGCATCACCGCGCCCAAGGGCATTCGACCCCATCGGGGTCACACCAATTAGGAAACCACAACCGCCACCGACCCCCACGACCCCGGCGGAGTCGCACCAATGGACCATTTCCGGGGGGGGAATTCCGGCAACACCGCGCCCAAGGGCATTCGACCCCATCGGGGTCACACCAATTAGGAAACCACAACCACCACCGACCCCCACGACCCCAGCGGGGTCGCACCAATTAGGAAGCCACCGCCGCCGATCCCACGACCCCAGCGGGGTCGCACCAATGGAACATTTCAGCCGGGGGGG
>JBIQIX010000008.1:31375-173619 GCA_044507815.1 Flavobacteriales bacterium
GCCGATCCCACGACCCCAGCGGGGTCGCACCAATGGAACATTTCAGCCGGGGGGGGGGAATTCCGGCATCACCGCGCCCAAGGGCATTTGACCCCATCGGGGTCGCAGCTGTTACCTCTTCGCGCGGTCCATGTAGGCGCCGGTCTCGGTGTCGATCCGCACCACATCGCCGGTGTTCACGAACGAGGGCACCTGGATCTCCTTCCCGGTCTCCACCGTTGCGGCCTTCATCACCTTATTGCTGGTGTCGCCCTTCACGGCGGTCTCGGTGTAGGTCACCTCCAGCTCCACCACCTTGGGTGGGCGGGCCAGTATGGGCGTACCGCTTTCGCTGCCCACCTGCACCATCATCTCCTCCTTCAGCAGGCCCAGCGCATCGCCGAAAAGCTCAATGGGCACGTGGTGCTGCTCGAAGCTCCCGGGGTCCATGCACACCAGGAAATCGCCTTCGCGGTACAGGAATTGCATATCGCGCACCTCCACGCGCAGCAGGTCCATGCCCTCGCCGCTGCGGAAGCGGTGCTCCAGCAATTTGCCGGTGCGCAGGTTGCGCATTTTGCCTTGGTAGAAGGCACGCAGGTTACCCGGCGTGCGGTGCTGCCATTCCACCACTTGGCAGATGTCGTTGTTGAAGCGGATGAACGCCCCGATACTGATGTCGCCGGTATTGGCCATGGTGTGGTTAAATGAAGGCGCGAAGGTAACGTTTGCCGCCCATGGGCGGAGCCGCACCTGCTTTAGGGCATGGCAAGCCGCGTTATGCTCATAACTTTATTACAAGAAGTCCCCAAGAGCACGCCAAAGCATACCGCGCTAAGCAACAGTAAAGGCTGCACAACACTTAACCCGGTACTGGCCGATCGTATGCACAAATAGAGTGCCAACCGCAGTTAACAAAAACTGGACTTCTTTCAACCTATTATTGTACCACACCCCCCCAAAACCCACGATGATGAAAAAGCTGCTGGACCCGGCGTTGACCGTGCACGACCTGGCTGCGGACCTGGGGTTAACGGCAGGCAGCCTGTCTGCCTTCACCAACGGCCAGATCCGGATGAACCGCACCCCTGATGGAACGGGATATGCCATTTATTATCCGGTCGCATCCGGGTTCGGCTACTTGGCAGGACCGGACAACCCCGCAACGGCAAGCTGGCATGGCACCATGGCCACCACGGTGGTGCTCAACGCACCGCCAAACTCAAAAACAGCCCAACAAGGTTCTTGGCCGGTAACCCAATACCTGATGGATAAGCAGAATTACAGGGACCAGCAGATCCCCAGCTTGCAGAATGCCATGTGCTGCCAGGATAATGAGCGGATACCGGAAGCAAATCACATGTCCTCGTTCAATGGGATCACGACCCAAGCCACCCCATGGACCCCGTTGAACAACCCGCTCTCTATTACCCAGGCATGCACTTCTACCGGAGCAGGTGCCACTGGCTATGTGTTCTTCGAGAATACATTCACCGTGCAGACCGGCGCACGCCTTTACGTGAAGAACATGGAATGGCGCTTCGGCCCCAATGCACGCCTTATCGTGGAGAAAGGGGCTTACATCAATTTCGACAACTGTGTTTTAAGGGGATCGATATGCGGGCCTATGAAGTGGCCCGGTGTAGAGCTGCGTGGAACCCCGTATCTGGCGCAAGGTGCGAGCACTTTCCCCCCCGATCAGGCCCGCATGGTCTTCAACAACAGCACCCTGCAGGATGCCATCGTGGGCGTGACCGTGGGAAAGAAGAACCTCTTTGGCATGGTGGAGCATGCCGGGGGCATTCTGGAAACCACGGGCAGTATCTTTCGTAACTGCCATGTAGGGGTGAATTTCTATCCATACCAGAACAAATTGCCCAACGGCAGCCCAACACGCAACCGCAGCAAATTCGTGCGCACCACCTTCACGGCCGATGCCAATTACATAGCCCCGTTGGACTTTTCCACCCACGCCCAGTTCTGGAAGGTGGACGGCATCGAATTTCTTGGTTGCATTTTCGAGAACCTGCGTGCCACCGAGACCAATAGCAGCCAGCTCGGCCAAGGCATCCGCAGCCTGGACGCCCACTTCAAGGTGCTGCCCTTGTGCAGCATGCCCGGTAACTGGCCCCCGCCGTGCCTGCCGCCCTATGTGATCCCCACACGCTTTACCGGCTTGGATATGGGCATACGCGCAGCCAAAGCCACCACGATCCGCAACTTTACCGTGGACGGCGCGGAGTTCAACGACAATGTGTGCGGCGTGTACGCCAACAGCGTGCTCAACTTCGAGGTGCATAACAGCCATTTTGAGGTGGGGAGCAGCAAGGCAACAGACCTGTCTGCTCAACCAGACGAACAGAATTGGATAGCGAATGGCCACTGGACCCACCGCGGCATCTACAGTTTCAAAAGCTGGGGCTTTTTGGTGGATGACAATACCCTCACCAACAACCCCAATGCCACCACCACCCAACTGGAGGGCATCGTAACAGGCTACAGCGGTGCCCACCAGGATGTGGTGTTCCGCAACCATGCCAGCAACTTGCACACCGGCTTTGCCGGCGAAGGCATTTGCGCGGACCCCAGCAAACGTGCACTGATCGGCCTTACCTACCTCTGCAACACCAACAGCGGCAACGTGAACGACATTTGGGACCGGCAGGTGACAAGCGATCCAAGCACTTTCGATGATCAGACCATCCGCACCACCCAAGGCACCTACATCCGCCCGTCGGACAACAGCTTCGGGCAGCAAGCCGGTGGACACTTGGACATCAAGAACACCAACTACCCCAACAACACCTTGGGCTACAACTGGACCCTGCCTTCGGCACCCTACGAACCGATCTACTTCAGCACGGGGGTGTACCCCAACAACATGGATGGAATCGGCAACCTGATCGTACGCCCCGCCAATAACTGCGCTTCCCGGGTGCTGCCGCCAATCCCCCATCCTAATCCCGGCCCCGTTGCGCTTCGCGGCCACTACTTGGGCATGGCCCAAACCCACAAAACGGCCTACGGCAACACCCGCTACCTCTACGACCAACTGATCGATGGCGGAAGTACCGATGAGACCGTGCAAGAGATTCAAAGCACTTGGCCGAGCGAAGCCTGGGAGCTCCGCGCCATGCTACTGGAGAAATCGCCCTTCCTGAGCACCGAGGTGCTGAAGCAGATGGTGAAGAAGAACATCATGCCGCCCGCCATGGTGGCGGAGATCTGCATCGCCAACCCCGAGGCCACCAAGAAGGAAGGTTTCCTCAAATGGCTGCAATTCGAGTCGCCTTGCCTGATGCCCCAATACCTGATCGACAACATTGAGGCGAGCTGGGAAACCAAGACCTACCGCACCACCATGGAGGACAATCTGGCCTACCAGCACCAAGCCATGAGACAAGCCTTGGACCTGGTGTTGTCCAGCTACCAAGCGGACACCTTGGTGGAACAAGTGGACAGCATCCGCGCCACCTGGCAGGTGCTGCGCACTCCGGCGGCAAGGTATGCGGAGATCCTCACCTACCTGCAGCAGGACAACTTCGACAGTGCATATGCGGTGATGGACCGCCTGCCGGTGGAGTTCAAGCTGAAGGAAAAGGAGGTCAGTGAAAAGGACCGCACCAAGCAGTTCATTGGCATTGTGCAGGGCTACCGCAATGGCGGCAGGAGCGAAGCGGAGCTGAACGAAGGCGAGCTGAACGCCTTGCGAGCCTTGGCTGCGGACGCCTACGACCGCCCGGCGGAATGGGCGCAGAACATCCTGTGCTTCGGCTACGGGGAGTGCAGACCGGCCCCATCCGGCGGAGATGATAAAGGCGGGTTGAAGGCCATGCGCAAGCCTGTAGGGGCTTCGCAAGCGAACACTCCTGCTCTCTCCATTTTCCCGAACCCGGCTACGGTGTTCGCCACCTTCGCTTACACGTTGCCCCGAACCCCCGGAGCGGCTTGGCTGGCCGTGCGCGATATTACCGGGCGCGAACTGGCCCGGATCCCCGTGGCCCAGGCCGAAGGCCAGGCCGTGTGGGATACCCGCACCGTGGCACCCGGCACCTATACCGTGGAACTCCTGAACGACGGTGCTTCCTTGGCCACCATAAAATTGGTGGTGAAACCATGAACCTGCGCAACCTTGCCGTGGCGGCCATAATGGCCGCCACGGCAACGGCTGCCCAGCAGCCGTTCGACTTGGACCCCAGCTTCCGGCTGCCCGTGGATGAGATCAACATCAACTCCGTGCTCCAACGGCCCGATGGCAAGCTCATCGTCTCCGGCCAGCTCCGGTTTCCCGGGGTGATGGCGCCATCTATTGGAGGGGGAGTGCTGAACACGGATGGAACGGTGGAGACATACCTCACGCCAGATGGCCATTACTACTTATTGGGTGGCCGGATGACACCTTGGGGTGATGGATTCTACGTTGGCCGCTCTGGAATGCGATACCATTGGGATGGAACCATGGACACAACATGGCAACCAACAGGGGTCATTTTAGTTCAGGATGGGGACTATCAACTCTTTCCGGACGGTCGGGTCCTGGTAACCGGCTACGGCCACATCTACGGTGTTCCTTCCCTACCGGTGGGCCCTTACGCTGGCTTTTGGCTCCGCAGCGATGGCCATGTGGACACCACCCGCACGCCCATCTCGGCCGAGGGCCCAATTTTCACCATCCGCCAAATGCCCGATGGCAAGTTCATGTGTACCGGCGGCGGCGGCTTCGTGCAGGGCCATCCTTCCCCCACCATCTTCCGCCTCAACCCCGATGGCAGCCTGGACACCACCTTCCAGGCCCCCTACTTGGAATTGGGATACGGATATGACTATGTACCGGCCCAAGATGGAAAAGTGCTGGCGGCGGGATACTTCAAATTCATTGGATCACCCGATACGCTCAGCTTGGTGCGCTTCCTGCCGGACGGAACACTGGACAGCACGTTCAATGCTCCTTACTGTACGAAGCATTACGGCATTTCCAATTTCCCGATGATCATGCAGGTTACTCCTTTCGATAATGACAAAATGATTGTAACCGGGGGGTTTGACAAAATCAATGGTGAGGTGCGCGGCGGCATAGCTATGCTCGATACTTCTGGAACCTTGGTTGAGGGTTACTTTGGAGGTGCTGGTTGCGGAGGCTATCCGGATGATATAGGCACTTGGCGCCAGTACATCTATGGATTTTACACAGCACCTGATGGTTATTTTTACATCTTCGGCGGTTACCACGGCTACGATGATGACACCGGCACGGATGGCAGCAACCAGCGGCTGATCAGCAGGCTTTACGGTCTTAACGTGGGCATAAGCGAGCACGGCGCACACGCGGAGCCGCTGCAAATAGCCCCCAACCCCAGCGCAGGGCAAACGGTGTTTTCGGTGGGCACGCCGCCGCAAAAGGGAACGCTCACCATCCACGATGCCAGCGGGCGCATGGTGCGGCAGGAACCTTGGCCCGCAGGGGCATACACGCACACCTTGCAGGCCGGGGCGCTGGCGCCGGGCACGTACATGGTGCGATTGTCCTTCGGCCTTTCGGTAAGCTCAGGGGTTCAGGACATCCGCACGGGCAAACTCATCATACTGCCATGAGCGCGGAGATCTGCATCGCCAACCCCGAGGCCACCAAGAAGGAAGGTTTCCTCAAATGGCTGCAATTCGAGTCGCCTTGCCTGATGCCCCAATACCTGATCGACAACATTGAGGCGAGCTGGGAAACCAAGACCTACCGCACCACCATGGAGGACAATCTGGCCTACCAGCACCAAGCCATGAGACAAGCCTTGGACCTGGTGTTGTCCAGCTACCAAGCGGACACCTTGGTGGAACAAGTGGACAGCATCCGCGCCACCTGGCAGGTGCTGCGCACTCCGGCGGCAAGGTATGCGGAGATCCTCACCTACCTGCAGCAGGACAACTTCGACAGTGCATATGCGGTGATGGACCGCCTGCCGGTGGAGTTCAAGCTGAAGGAAAAGGAGATCAGCGAAAAGGACCGCACCAAACAGTACATTTCCATTGTGCAAGGCTACCGCACGAATGGGCGAAGCGAAGCAGAACTGAACGAAGGCGAGCTGCAGTCCCTGCGGAACTTGGCCGCCGATACTTACGACCAACCCGGTGAATGGGCGCAGAACATCCTCTGCTTCGGCTACGGCGAATGCAGGCCACCCCGTTCCGGCGGCTCCGGCGAGCGCGTGCCCAAGGCCATGCGAATTGCTACTGCACAAAGCGAAGTTGAAAAACCAGCCCTGAGCGCATACCCCAATCCGGCAGGTGCATGGGCCAATCTGGTGTATGAGATGAAAGCTGCACCCGACCACGCCTATTTGGCTATCCGCGATGCTGCGGGCAAGGAGGTGGCTCGGGTACCCGTCGACCGGGCCGAAGGCCAAAGCGTATGGGACACCAGGTCCGTAGTAGCCGGCACCTACACGGTGGAACTGTTGAATGGCGGTTCTTCCTTGGGGGCCATTAAGCTGGTTGTAAAACCATGAACATGCGGCACCTTGCCGTGGCGGGCCTTCTGGCCGCCACGGCAACGGCTGCCCAGCAGCCGTTCCAGTTGGATCCAAGCTTCCGGGTAACAGCTATTCAACAAAAGGCCATTGGGGATATTCTGGAGCGGCCCGACGGAAAGATCATTGTCTCCGGCTGGATGTATGATCCAGTGGCCACTACCTATCGCTTGGGAAACTTGCTTGATCCCGATGGCACTTTGGTGCCTAGGCTACAAGGCAATGCTTCTTGGTTTGGTCTGATGGGAGGCAAGATCGTGCCTTGGGGAGATGAACAATTCTATGTGGGTGTTGGACAAGGTATCCAACGCTATTGGCTGGACGGGACTTGGGATAGCGATTATTTTCAATATGATCCCAAAATAAGTGTTAGCCAAGCCGGTGACTTCCATGTTTTCCCCGATGGACGCTTATTGCTAGCCGGCAACTATGTGTTGAGTGATTCCGTCAGAGGCTTTGTTGGACACGGTTATGGATTAGTATGGTTGAACAATATGGGCACGTTGGACACCACCCGTATTCATCGCTACATCGGTCAGGGCTCAACGATCACACGCTTGAGGGAGCTTTCGGATGGAAAGATCCTCTGCGGCGGGCGCCTGCTTCAGTTTGAAGGGGAGCAGGTACCTTCCATCGTGTACCGTGTGCTGCCGGATGGGTCCATGGACAGCACCTTCCACGGGCCGACGACAACATACGGCTATGTGAAATACTTCATGGAGCAGCCAGACGGCAAAATCTTGATGACCGGAAGATTCAGCTTCGAGGGCTCGCCGGATACGTTGGGGCTAGTCCGCTTATTACCGAACGGACAGTTGGATCCCTCCTTCAATAACTACCATCAATTTCGTGCTACATATCGCTGGGGCCAGATGGCACTTGTACGTCAAACAGCTGCTATCGGAGCGGACATGTTGGCGGTAACCGGAGATTTCGACCGCCTTGATGGGGAGGTGTATGGGGGTATTGTGATGTTGGATAATTCCGGGACCATTTTGCCGGAATATTTTCAGGGAAGCGGTTGTGGCGGTTTCTTCTCCACGCCCAATCCAGAACAGATACCCAATCAATTCATCGAGGGCATCAAGCCGGCCCACGATGGCGGCTACTTCATCTACGGTGCCTACCACGGTTACGATGACGGAACCACCAACGACCCCAGCCAGCGATTGATCAGCAAGCTGTACGGGCTGAACGTGGGCATAGCCGAACAGCAGACAAGCCCCGTGCAAGCGCTGCAAATAGCGCCCAACCCCAGCGCGGGTAGCACGGTGCTTTCCACCGGTGCCGCTATGGCCAATGCCGAGCTGGTGGTACACGATGCCAGCGGGCGCGCGGTGCAGCAGGAACCTTGGCCCGCCGGCACTTACACGCACACACTGCGGGCGGGCCTGCTGGCACCAGGCACGTACATGGTGCGGGTGGCTTCAAATGCCTCAACCCTCTACTCAGGCAAACTGATCATACTGCCATGAAGAATGAATGCGAACGGACTGGCATGATCGCCGGGATGCGCCAGCAACCGCGTGAGGAGGAAAGCTTTTGTTCCAACCCGCTAATTTCCCCGGACGGAGCATCTTTGTCCCATGCTGAAACTGAAGATCATTTTGGCCAGTACCCGCCAAGGGCGCAAGGGCCCGGCGGTGGCCCAATGGATCACCTCCGTGGCCAAGGCCGATACGCGCTTTGAAACGGAACTTGTGGACCTCAAGGAAGTGAACTTGCCCTTTCTGGACGAGCCGAACCACCCACGGTTGCGCCAGTACACCCACGCGCACACCAAGGCCTGGAGTGCCCTGATCGACGGTGCCGACGCCTTCATTTTTGTGATGCCGGAGTACAACTACGGCTACTGTGCGCCTTTGAAAAATGCGCTGGACCTCGTTTTTCAGGAATGGCACCACAAACCGGTGGGCTTGGTAAGCTATGGCGGGGTAAGCGGCGGCCTGCGCGGCACGCAATTGCTGAAGCCGGTGCTCACCGCGTTGCAACTTAGCATCGCCGGCGAGATACCCATACCCTTCTTCGCGCAATTCATTGGCGAGGACGGTGTCTTCAAGCCGAATGACGTGCTGGAAAAGGCAGCGCCCCGAATGCTGGACGGCATAGCAAAGTGGGCGGCGCTCCTGGGGCCGGTACGGGCCAAGGGAAATGTGAAATGAACGTGTGGGACGGAAAGCTGGAAGCGATTGGACACCGCCAAGGGCAACCCGGTTGCCATGCAGGGCCCCAGCCACTTGGAGGAAGAATCGAAGATTGTGGCGGTGCTGCTCGCCCGGCGTGATCTGTGGGGAACCAAACCCACAGGAATTGGGCGGACCCAGAGGATGCGCAGCCCAGCCGCCTTCCGTTAGTTCATAGCCCGCAATATCATAGCGACCCCATCACTTCAGGCAAGCTTCCAGGCTTCTTTCTTGTGGTGGATAATTTTCCAATTCGTGTTGGACCGGACGATTTTCCATTACGGGATGGTCTAATGTTCAATAAGTAACATTTGCTTGAATGTAAACTATGTTTACCGCACCCAAAACAATTTACCATGCCTTCGCTGCCCTACTTCCCCTCCTCAGTTCTTAGTTTTCCAGTTTCCGGTCGTTGTTCTTCAGCCGTCGGCAGATCAACAGGACGCCTGAGCTATTATTTGGTCGCGTGGGTGGCCTTGGCATGTTTGCTACTCCTTAACGGGACCTTGTAAGCCCAAGCCATGGTACAGTGGGAAAGCGAACATGCGGCACAGAGCAGGCCCATAGGTTTCAACCTGGATTTTAACGGATGGCTGGATGAAGCGGGATACCCGGCCGCCTATACGGTAACGCCTACGGAACCGACCCTACAGACCAGGGACGAAAGTGGCGCGGATTGGTGGTATTCACACTGCAATCTGGACGATGGCGGGTTTGTAGCCGTGGGTTATGCCAATTATGTGAATTGGGCGCCCGACATGGGCTGCGGGAGCACGGCACACCAGAAAAATTTCAATGTGTTGCAGTGGCCGAGGATGGAACGGCCCGATCGGCGCATGAGCAATACGCGCCAAGCAGTAGCCCGGTATGACCAAAATGGCGAGCTGCTATGGTTCAAAACCTTCGCCAGTGGCTTGTTCTACGATGTGATCCAGGACCATGCGGGCCATATTGTGGCCACCGGATCGAGCGAGGACTTGAAGCCCTCGGCGGACGTACAACCGCACAACATCTACTTCAATCCCACGGCAGCCTCGCCAACAACGAGCCTTTCGGCCCTTCAATGCAACAGTGGCCGACAACGCCAAGCCAGCGTAATGAAGTTGGACCTCAACGGCAACATTCAATGGGACCATCTGTACAATTTCGAAAGCGGGTCCGGCCCAGCATTGGAACGCCGCAGCGAGGGCCATGGCATCATTGAAACATATATCAACGGCACGTACGGATACCGTATCATCGGACAAAATGCCATTGATCCCGGCGCAGGCGCTTATCTTCTGGAACTCGACCTGGATCAAGATGGACGGATCAATTGGAAAGAGAGGCATGAACGGGTTCCAGGGCTGCCAGCGGGTAATGCACAGCAGACCGTAGCCTGGACGATCGGGAGGACTCCGGTCGGTACCGGGGAGTATTATGCAGTGGCCGGGTTCCGGGTACACGAAGGCAACCGCAGCGCCGCATTCCTTTGGGTAAGATTGAACGACAACACCCTTTTCCTGAAGGATACCAAGGAGAGTACCGATGTGGTGTTCGCCGGGCACCACTCCCCAACCTATGACCAGAATAGTGACGGCGTTTGCTTCCTCATGCACAACGGAGCGCCATCCGCGGTGGTGTGGCCGGTATTGGCCGACTATACCACCAACGGCACAGCTCGGGGTTACACCTCCGTTGCCAACCATCAGGCCATTGGCCTGGTCTACAAATTTGACCTGGATGGCAATGCCGACCAGGAATGGGGGGATCCCGTTGACCTTGGGGTCATGCGCGGATTCGACCTGCATTTGGCCATTACCCCTACCGCCGACGGCAATGTGGCGCTTGCGTCAACAAAATGGTCACCGGGTTTCAATGCGCAATCCCCGTTTGGCTGGAGTGGGCTTTCCGCGCCGGTGCAGGCCTACTTGAACGAAATACCGCCAAATGGCGACAATGTGGACCTGAATGGCCCATACAACACCACTGCCGGCGGCTTCTTCAGATGGGATGAACCTGCCGGTCCCGCATGGTACGACCGGGACCCGGTGACCGGGCAGTGGGGCAACCTGCTGGCCGGCCCGTACAACTTCAACAACAGCAATGGCAACATCAGCACGCATTGTCCGTACGGCTATTGGAATACGGACTCCTATGTTGCCAAGTTGCAGGGAACCACGGGCAGTATGTTATGGGACCACCAATGGGATGAGGGAACCGGCGAATTCGCAACCGGGTGGCCCGGTAATTTCCGCAGGCGCCAATGCAATTTCCGCATCACCGAAACGACCGACGGCGGTTTGGTGGTGTGCGGCAACACCGGGCACAACTTCGATGACGCCTACTTGGCCAAGGTGTGGTCGCCCTGTTCCGCCATCCTCATTGAACCCCAATTCACCTATGCATGCCCGGATGACCCGTACAACCCGCCAGGAGCCAATTCCATCAGCCTTACCGTAAGCGGAGGGTCGGGAAACCATGCCTACTTGTGGTCCAATGGGGCCACCACCGCAGATATCAGCGGGCTTGCTCCCGGAAGCTACACCGTACAGGTAATGGACCTGGACGACCAATGCACGGCAACGGCATCTTTTGACATACCGGAACCCATGCAGCCTCACTTGCTTGGTTTACGGACCGATTGCATGAGTGGCGCCGATCCGGTCAACCCCTATACCACCTTTTCGGTTTCCGTGCAGCATGGCATTGGCCCATTCAGCTACATCTGGTACCATATGCCTGATTGGCCCTTAGGAACGCCGGTGATCGTTTGGGTCGGGCCGACCTTTGTGGAAAGTCCATCTCATTACGCAACGTATGTGATAGCCATCGATGAAGGCACCGGATGCTCCAGGTTGATCTTCACTTCCGAGGCTGTTGAACTGGTCACCGCGCAAAGCATATCCCCGGCAGCTTGTACCTCCGGGGGCCTAGGGAGCATCAACCTGACCATCGATCCTGTATTAGAACCCTATACATTCCTTTGGTCCAACGGTGCCACCGAACAGAACGCAAGCGGCCTGGAGGCAGGGGCCTACACCTTGGAAATCGGATATGGAGACGGTTGCACCGACACATTCTCCTTTATCGTGCCGGATGCTGCGCCCTGCTGCACAGCAGACATCACCATCCCCAATGGGGCCCACTCCAGCGACTATGCGGCACCAGTCAACACCTACTTCAACAATACCTCATTGAGGGTCAAAGGCACCTTCCATGTGGACAACAATTGCTTGGTGAACTTCTCCACCATGTACATGGATCCAGGGGCGGAGATCATCGTTGAACCTGGTGCCATGTTCGTGCTGCGCGACAGCGAAGTGGAAAATTGCACGGATATGATGTGGAAGAGCCTTACGGCCCGCAGCGGTGCATACCTGGAAATGCAGCGCAACACCGTGAAGGATGCCGAGTACGCGATTACCGCCCTGGACGGCGCAACCGTAATACTCTTCAATAACGACATCACCGACAACCGCGTAGGCCTTTACGTGCCGAACACGCCCGGGGTGGCCTTCAACAGCGTGAGTGCCCACGTGATCGGCAACCGCTTCAAAAGTACCGGCACCTTGGCACAGGCCTACCCCGGCCAAACCACCACCTTGGGCAATGTGGGCTTCGCCGCCGTGCTGGCATACAGGACCGCCTTGGACCTCACCGGACACCCCAGCTACGGCAATACGGTGGACGGCATGAGCAACGGCATCCTGGCGTTCAACAGCGACCTCTCCGTGGCCCGGTTCGACTTGAAGAATGTGCAGCCCGATGGGGCCTACAGCGTGCCCAACGATGCCAACGGCTCAGGGATCCATGTGTACGGCCGCAATGGGGCACATTACCTGCGCCAAACGGGCAATGGAAAACAAGGACCGCCCAGCTTCCAGAACTGCAGGAGGGGCATTCACACCTTGGGCATGAACACCATAAGCCGCGATAACAACATGCAAGGCGTGGGCACCGCCTACCGCGTGGACAAGGCCCGCAACACCACCGAGATCACCAACAACCGCGTGAACACCAAGCTGAGCGGCATGGAGTTCAACCAGAATGCAGGCACGCTGCGCTTTTGGGTGATCGGGAATGACATCACCTTCGGAACCCTGGCCGAGCCTATCCCCGCACCGCTGTGCAGCGGCATTTTGGTGGCCGATGGCAACAGCGGCGGGCAGGACTCCAGGATCGAGGGCAACACCATCTCCATGTTGTCCCATCCCTTGGCCAAGACGGGGATCAACCTGCTCGCCGCGCGCAAGTGGACGGTAGCGGGCAACTCCATCGTGATGGGCAACAGCAGCTACAACCGCTATGGCATCGCCAACTACGGCTCCTCCCGCTTGGAGGTGAGCTGCAATACCGTGGAGGGCCCGGGCTCGGTGTACCCGCAAGGGGCGGCCGCCCTCTACAGCAATCTGGGTGACCGCCTGCTTTTCAGTTGCAACGACCTCAACTTCACCACCAACGGCATGTTGTTCAATGGCGTGGCCTACGATGTGGACGTGCGCGGCAACAGCATCAGGCGGCACAAAATCGGGATGCACCTTAGTGGCAATGCCATCATCGGTAGCCAGGAACGGAAGGGAAACCTTTGGTACAACCCACCGGCACAGGGTGGCTTGGGCGCTTGGTATGAACCGATCATACAAGGACAAGACAACCCCAATGCTTCTCTCAACCCCTTCACCTACAACCCAGCCATCATCAACGGGGGCAGCACCGAGCCCACTTCTTGGGCGCCATATCCATGGTTTGTGCCATCAAATCTCCCCAATTACGAGTGCTTGAATCAGGATGGCAGTAACTATTGCAGCCAATTCCATGTGGCCAAGTTGGGCGGTAGCATCACGGAACTGGACGGCTTAGTGGCCAAGGACAGCTTGCGGAACGACCCCTACACCGAGGAAAGCAAATGGATGCTGAAGGACGGACTGTACAAGAAACTGGACGATGACCCGGACCTGCGTGTTGAGCGGCCCGACATGGCCAACTTTTATGCCGCCATGCAGGGTACGGCCACAGCGGCTTTCAAGGCCATCGATGACGGACGGCCCGCGCTGTACAACATGGACAGCACCGTAGTGGCCCAATTGCAGGCCAACAATGACGAGATCACCGCCCTGATGGATTCCGTGAAGCTGCGGATGGCACTGCTTGAAGACAACAACCTCAGCGAGGGGCAACGCGCAGCCTTGCTGGCCGACATGCTCGGCTTCCGGGAGGGCATCCGCACCCTTGCCACTTGGAACACCACGGCCATGCAGGTGGCCACGGACAGCAAGGTGCTCACCGCCGAGGGGTTGAAGGTGGCAAACAGCATCATCGGAGTTACCGAGCTCACCGAGACCAACCGAAAGGTGGTGGACGGGATCTACCTCAGTACCATCGGCAAGGACATCGACACCTTTACCGTGGCCCAATCCAACGACCTGTTCACCATTGCCAACCAATGCCCTATGTTGGGGGGCAACGCGGTGTACACTGCCCGGGCACTGTACCGCCTCATTGACGAGACTTACGCGTTTGACGATCAGTTGCTCTGCCTGCCCCACGGCATCCTCGTGAAACGCTTAGTGGCTACGGAGCCAAATGGTCTGGCTGTGGTGCCCAATCCCACACGGGACCAAGCCGTTTTAGTGCTGGGCAAGCCGTTGAACCGTCCAGGTACATTGCTGCTGTTCAATGCCATGGGTCAGGAAATATTACGCGAGGCTATCCCCTCGGAACTGACCCACTTGGAATTCAGCACCGTTAGATTGGCACCGGGGCCGTACCAGTACAGGGTAGAAGCCGGTGATGCCTTGCTGGGTTACGGGAAGCTTACCATCGTGCGCTAAGCACTTTGGCAATGAAGTGTTGGCAACAACGCTCCGCTGTGCTGGCACTGGCACTGGCAGCGATGATACCCTTGCAAGGCCAAGGGCAGAGAAATTTGTGGATGGGGGGATTTGAACCTGAATCCCCCGCCCCTTGGGGCGGTGTTGATCTGGAATTCTTGAGCGGAAACCGGGTGGTGAGCACGGCGTTTCGCGAGATCAGCTATTTCCGCACGAACGCGAACATCACGAATGAGGAAGGGCAGTTGTTGTTCAGCACCAACGGGGCCTACTTGGCCAATGCCACCGGGGAGCAGATGCTCAATGGCGGGGGGTTGAACCCGAGTTGGTATACCTCGCAATACCCCAATGGCCTGCACATTTCGCAAAGTGAATTGATCTTGCCCAAGCCTGGATCTCCCGGAATTTTCCTCCTGATCCACGGCACATTGGACAATCCTTCGGAAGCCCCTGCACCATTTTCCGCCTACTACCTTTACTTGACCACAATTGATATGTCCTTGGACGGCGGCCTGGGCGGGGTGGTGAGCAAAAACCAGGTGCTGCTCCAGGATACCCTGAACGTGGGGAAGATCTCAGCGGTGCGTCACGCCAACGGGCGCGATTGGTGGGTGTTCTGCCACAAGTGGGGCACCAGCTTGTATTTCCGGTTCCTTTTGACACCGGAGGGGGTCAGCTTAGACGGGACACAGTCCATCGGTGTGACCCGGATCGCCGACGGGGGCCAAGTGTGCTTTTCACCGGACGGCAGCCGCTTCGCCTATTTCTATGCCGGGCCCAGCGGCTTGGAGATCTTTGACTTCGACCGCTGCACCGGCCTGTTCTCCAACCCGGCCCACATTCCGATCGTGGCCACTGGTGGAGCTTGTGGCGTCGCCTTCTCGCCCAACAGCCGCTTTGTGTATGTGTCCTCCTCGCCAGACGTTTACCAGTTCGATGCGGAGGCTGAAGATGTGGCTGCCAGCCAAGTGCTGATCGCCACTTGGGACGGGTTCTACTCGCCCAGCCCTCCCTTTGCCACCATGTTCGACCTGGCCCAATTGGCCCCGGACGGGAAGGTTTACATCGGCACAGGCAACGGCACCCTGCACCTGCATGTGATCCACAACCCCGATGCGCCGGGGCTGGCCTGCAACCTGGAACAGCACGGGGTGGAGCTACCGCGCTACTTCATGAACTCACTGCCCAACCACCCGAACTACCATTTGGGGGCGCTCAGTGGTACGGTGTGCGACAGTTTAGGGCTTAGTACCCTCACCCCCGGCCCCTCTCCCAATGAGAGGGGGGCGTGAGGGCCTATCCCAATCCGAGCGATGGGCGCTTTATGCTGGGCTACCCCGCCCATGCGGAGGTGGGTTGGCTGGAGGTGCGCAACCTGGCGGGGCAGTTGGTGCTGCGGCAGCGGCTGCCGCAGTGGAGCACCGTGCAGACCGTGGAGCTACACGGGCAGCCGGCGGGGCTGTACCAGTGCAGCCTGCGGTGGGGACCGGAGGCCATGACCACGCGGATCGTAATCGCAGCACCATGAAGTACAGGAAGCTCATATCCCTACTGGGCTTGGTGCCGGTGCTGGCCTTGGCGCAGACCCCGGCAACCCAACCGGCCATGGACCAGCCCAACGCTGAAACACGGGCCGTACTGCTGGCCAATTGCCCCAAGGACCTCACGGGACAACAGTGGCTGAAGCTGATGGAAAAGCCGGAGAACGCTGTGCTTTTCCCGCTGCGCGTAACGCAGGCGATGTTGGATACCTTGGATGCGACCAAACTGGACCTGCGGTATCAGTATATGCTGGTGGGCGAGCAACACACAGCCCCTACTGTTGGAAACTGAGGGCTCGCAGCTGCTTCGTGACCGCTTCACGGAGCGGGTTGACCGCGGTGGCCAAGCGGATAGGTGGATGGCGGAAGGCCGGATTACAGATGACGGGCATTAAATCCAATATCGCGATAGAAGGATGGCCAAAGAGCGCAGCTTCCCGCGGAACGGTAAGGCACAATTTTTTCCGCAGGGCGATACGCCGGACTGGTTGCGTAGCGGCTGTATACGGGCATACACGCAGGGAAGGCATGCGGATAATGCTTCACCCCATTGCGGGAAGAGCAATTGCACCGGACACTTTTCCATTGCGGGATGGTATTCCCACCAGCCCATTCCTATTTCCACTTACTGATCTCCACGCTCGCGGTACAGGCGAAGGTTTCCTCCGCTTGGCGGTTGCTGGCCACCAGCAGGGTTCGGCCCTCGAGGTGCCGCAACAACAGTTGCCTGAACCAGTCGATCCCCTCTGCGTCGAGGTTGGAGGCGGGTTCATCGAGCAGCAGCAAGGGGGTATCGCTTAAAATGGCCAAGGCCAGCTTCAGGCGTTGTTTCATGCCACTGCTGAAGTTACTCACGGGCTTTGCCCAATGGGGTTCCAAGTAGGCGGTGCGGGCCACGTCCTTCGGGCCGAGGCCGGGCCTGAACGGCTTGAAGTGCGCATGCATGGCCATGGCCTCGCACAGGGCAAGGTCCTCGTACAGTTCGATGTAGGGCGCAGCGATGCTTACCGTGCGGTACACATTTTCCTGTTGCAGCACCTGGCCGTGGAAGGTGTGTTCCACGGTTCCGCCCGTTGGCACAAGCGCGCCGGCCACCACTTGCAGCAGCGTGCTTTTCCCGCTTCCGTTCGGGCCGAGCAGGGCGGTGCGGCTGCCCGCGGCGAAAACATGGTGCACGCCATGAAAAACCTTTTCGCGGGCGAATTGCTTGGCCACGCCCTGCAACGCCACCTGCATACCCTGGATCTGCACCGCGGCCATGCTACTCCACCAGCCCGCGCATGATGCCCCTGGGGCTGTTGCGGATGAATTCGGTGATCAGCAACTGCTCCGGTGTGCCCTTGAACTGTGCCTCCACATTCTGCAGCGCCCGCTCCAGGTTGGAGTTGCGCACGAAGATCTCGCGGTAAATGTCCTCGATACGGGCCACGGTGGCATCGTCGTAGCCACGGCGGCGCAGGCCCACCACGTTCACGCCAACGAAGCTGAGCGGCTCGCGGGCGGCCTTTACGAAGGGCGGCACGTTCTTGCGCACCAGTGAGGCACCGGCAATAAAGCTGTGCGCGCCGATGTTGATGAATTGCTGCACGGCCACGTTGCCTTCCAGGATGGCCCAATCCTCGATGGTCACATGCCCCGCCAGGTTCACGCTGTTGGCGATCACCACATGGTTGCCCACAATGCAATCATGCGCCAAGTGCACATAGGCCATCAACAGGCTGTGGTTGCCCACCGCGGTGCGGTTGCGGTCCACGGTGCCGCGGTTAATGGTTACACATTCGCGTATGGTGCTGTGGTCGCCCACCTCGGCCGTGGTGCGCTCCCCGGCAAACTTCAGGTCCTGTGGTATGGCGCTGATGACGGCGCCGGGGAAGATGCGGCAATGCTTGCCGATCCGGGCACCGTCCATGATCGTTGCGTTGGGCCCTACCCAGGTGCCCTCGCCGATCTCCACATCGGCCGCCACGGAAGTGAACGGCTCGATCACCACGCCGTTCCCGATGCGTGCATCGGGGTGGACAATGGCCATGTTGGAAATGCTCATGCTTTGCTGGGCTCCGTTTTCATTTCTGCCTTGGCCTGTTCCGGTGCCTTGTCGCGCGCGATCTGGGCCATCATTTCAGCCTCCACCGCGGGTTGCCCGTTCACGTAGCCGATGCCCTTCATGTGCACGATGCCGCGCCGGATGGGCGTGAGGAGTACCAGGTGGAACACGAGCGTGTCGCCGGGTATCACCTTCCGGCGGTAGCGCACGCCATCGGTTTTCAGGAAATAGGTGGTGTAGTTCTCCGGGTCGGGCACCTGGCTAAGGGCGAAAATGCCGCCCACCTGGGCCATGGCCTCCACCTGCAGCACCCCGGGCATTACGGGGTTTTCGGGGAAGTGGCCGGTGAAGTGCGGCTCGTTCATGGTCACGTTCTTCACCCCCACTATGCTGTTCGCGTCCATGCTCAGCACCTTGTCCACCAGCAGGAACGGGTAGCGGTGGGGCAGCATTTTGGTAATGGCGTTGATGTCGAACAACGGTTCCTTGGCAAGGTCGAAGAACACGCGGGCGTCCTTCTCTTCCTCGCGGATCCGGTCCTTGATGCGCTTGGCGAAGCTGGTGTTGCCGAAATGGCCGGGCCGCGCGGCCAATATGTGCCCCTTGATCGGCCGCCCCACCAGGGCCAGGTCGCCGATGATGTCCATGAGCTTGTGCCGTGCGGGCTCGTTCAGGAATTTCAGGTCCGTGGTGTTGAGCACGCCGTTGCGGCGGATCTCCACATCCTGGAATTCGCGCCCGATGCTTTTGGCCAGGGCCTTCAGGTCTTCCTGGGTAATGTCCTCGCGGTCCTCCAGCACGATCGCATTGTCCAGGTCGCCGCCCTTGATCAGCCCGGCCTTGGCCAGCTGTTCCACCTCGCGCAGGAACACGAATGTGCGGCAGGGCGCGATCTCGGTCTTGAATTCCCCGGCGTTGTACATGCTGGCATGCTGGGTGCCCAGCACGGGGCTGTTATAGTCCACCATTACGGTCAGGCGGAATTCGCCGCCCGGGGCGGGCACGCCCAGCATTTCGGTTCCGCGCTCCTCGGTCTCGAACCAGATCGGCTCCTTCAGCACCCACCAATTGCGGGGCGCCTCCTGTTCCTGGAAGCCCGCCCTTTCAATGGCTTGCACGAAAGGGGTTGCGCTGCCGTCCATGATCGGCACCTCGGGCCCATCGAGCTGGATCAGGCAATTGTCCACGCCCAGGGCGTAAAGCGCGGCCAGCACATGCTCGGTGGTGTTCACCTTGGTTTCGCCCTTGCCCAGGGTGGTGCCGCGCGCCGTGCTCACCACCAGGTCGGCATCGGCGTCGATCACGGGTTGGCCCGGCAGGTCGGTGCGCTGGAATTTCAGGCCATGGCCCACGGGCGCGGGGTTGAGGGTGAGGGTTACCGCCACGCCGGTATGCAGGCCCACGCCCTTCACCCCGGCAGTGCCTTTGAGGGTATGCTGCTTGTCGCTCATCACTGCGTATTGCCTTTCCGCCCTTGTGCGGCGGCTGCTTGTTCTTTTGCTTGTTCGTTCTCGTTGGAAAGCCGGTCCACCTGCTGCTTTATGCCGGGCAGGTTGCGGAACAGCACGTAGCTGCGCTTGTAGTCGCCGATGGCGAATGCGGGTGAACCCTGCACCACGGCATCGTCGGGCAGGTTGGCGCCCACGCCGCTTTGCGCCGCCACCTTAACCCGGTTGCCGATGTGCAGGTGGCCCACGATGCCCACCTGCCCGCCGATCAGGCAATGTGCCCCGATGTGGGTGCTGCCCGCAATGCCGGTCTGCGCCACCACCACCGTATGGGGCCCGATCTCCACGTTGTGGCCCACCTGGATCAGGTTGTCCAGCTTTACGCCGGTGCGGATCACCGTGTGGCCCAGGGTGGCGCGGTCCACCGTGGTGTTGGCGCCGATCTCCACATCATCCTCGATCACCACGTTGCCGATCTGCGGCATCTTTTCCTGGTGGCCGCCCTGGGCATGCACGAAACCGAAACCATCGGCCCCGATCACCGCCCCGCTGTGCAGCACGCAGCGCGCGCCTATGCTGCAGTTGGCGTACACCTTCACCCCCGCATGCAGGCGGCTGTCGCGCCCGATCCGCACCCCTGGCCCGATGTAGCAGTTGGGGAAGATCTTGGCGCCGTCCTCCACCACCGCGCCATCGCCTATGTAGGTGAAGGCACCGATGTACACCCCCGCGGCCACCTTGGCCTTGGGGCTGATGAAGCTGGGCTGCTCCACGCCCTGCTGGCCGTAGCGTTGCGATTCATACAGGTCGAGCAGGCGCGAGAATGCACCGCGCGGATCGTTCACCCGCACCAGCACAAGCCCGCCGGGCAAGGGGCGTGCGGGCCTGAAGTCGCGGGACACAATGGCCACGCTGGCGCCCGTGGTGTACAGGTGCTCGGTGTAGATCGGGTTGGCCAGGAAGGTGAGCGTGCCCGGCCGGGCCTCCTCGATCTTGGCCACATCCGTTACCGTGGCCGCACCATCCCCCTCCACATCGCCCTGCAGGAACTCGGCGATCTGGTTGGCTGTGAATTTCATGGCCATGGGTTTATCGTGGGCGGGTCCGCGAAGATAGGTGCGTGGCCCAAGCCGCCGAATGACGGTTTCACCACCTTGCCGCCAGGATGGAAGAAAGGGGAATGGCCCGGCCCGTGCTAGGGAAAGCGGAAGAAGAAAAAATACGCCGCAACGCAGGCAGGCGGTGCGCCCGGAGCATAACCCAGGGTGCTGCGGGGGCCATCCTCCACGCGGCCATTCCCGTGTATGTGGCCAATGGTGCTGCGCGAGGCGTTCTCCACGCGCCATTCGCTGCCGCTTTTGGTCAAATATCCCACGGTGCTGCGCGAACCGTTCTCCACGCGCCAACCGTCGCCGCTGGCCTCAATGTAGCCCATGGTGCTGCGCGAGGCCCCTTCAATGCGCCAGCCGGCCCCATGGGGTACAAAGTGGCCCACCGTGCTGCGGGAGGCATTCTCCAAACGGCCATTGTCGCTGAGGTAACCGATGGTGCTGCGCGAGGCATTCTCGATGCGCTGGGCCCCGGCGGGCAGAACCGCACCGAGCAACAGGGCGGCGAGGAAGGAACGGATGGCCCGCATGGGTGCAATTTACCGTGGCACGCAAAACCCATGCCGGGCGGCCAGCATCCACCGGATGGAACCGTGCGGGCCGTGCGATCCCTGCCTTCGCACCGTACCTCAGCAACCGCTTCGGCACTCAATGGCGCTTTTCACCTGCAACGTCCCCGCCCCGGAAGAGCATGGTGCTGTTGGCCTGCGCCGTGGGCGTTACCACCAGATCATTGATGCAAACGTGCGGCGGCAGCGTGGCGGCGAAGAAAATGATGTCCGCCACATCCTGGCCGGTAAGCGGCGTAAAGCCTGCGTAGGCCTGCTTGGCGCGGTCGCGATCGCCGTGGAAACGCACCTCACTGAACCCGGTTTCCGCTGCGCCGGGCGCCACCTGCGTTACCTTGATGCCATGCGGCAACAGGTCGATGCGCATGGACTTGGTAAGGCCGTCCACGGCGTACTTGGTGGCGCAGTACACGTTGCCCTTGGCGTAGGCATCCTTGCCGGCGGTGCTGCCGATGTTGATGATGTGGCCACTTCGCCGCGCCACCATGCCGGGTGTTACGGCCCGTGAGACGTTCAGCAACCCCTTCAGGTTGGTGTCGATCATGGTGTCCCAATCCGCTGGATCACCCGCCGGGAAAGGATCCAGCCCCAGGGCCAGTCCGGCGTTGTTCACCAGCAGATCGATCACGCGCCATTCCAGGGGCAGGGTGCCCATGGCACGCTCCACCTCCTGCCGGTCGCGCACATCAAAGCGCAGGGCATGCACGGCGGTGCCGCCCTCCAGGGTGCCGTGCAACCCCTCCAACACCCGCTTGAGGGCCTCCAGCCGGTCGCGCCGCCTGCCGGTAATGATCACGCGCCAGCCCTCCCGGGCGAATTTGCGCGCCGTGGCCTCGCCAATGCCGCTGGTGGCGCCGGTAATGAGTACCGTGCGCGGAATGTCGTGTGGTGCCATGGCGCAAAGGAAGGCATGGTTCCGTTTGGCCCGGGGAACAAGGCACGTAGGATCGCCCGGGTCGGCGAGTGCGTCCCAAGCTTGCTTGTTCGTTAAAGGACCCGCGCTTTTTCTGGCTTCCGCGGCTGGCCCCGCCATCTTTGTTCGATCCAATTCCGCTGCACCATGGCCACCGCCAGTAATGACCGGCATGCGGTGGCCCTATCCCCCGCCAAATAAGCATGGATGGTGACCCAAGCCGCTCGCGCGGCCTCACCGCGGGAACATGCCTGCGCCATACAGGCTCGATCGGGTTTTCCCGAATGAGAAGGGATGTTCAGGCCGGTGGCCCGAACATGACCCCTGGTTGCAAGTAGGGTCGCGCCAGTTGAGGGGACACGGGCCAGGACAGTTCTTCCCGCCCGTACCTATTGCGAGAAGTCGATCCGTGCCAGGCCCTTTGCGGATTTTTCGCTGCTCTGGTAAACAAAGCAGCCACAATCGCGCATGGTGCCCAAGGTTGCGAGGTTGTAGCCCAATACAGCATGATCCCCCTTGGGCCAGATCTCCACGGCGCGATGGCCGCCCTTTTCTGATCATCGCTTCGCTTACGCCCCCGAGGTCAGGTCTGTGCCTTGCCACTCCGCCGCCTCCAGCGGTTACCTGAACCTTCACATGCTCGTGTAAGGTCCTTGGAACGCACGAGCGGAGTATGCTTGCGCGAGTTGGGGAAAAACATGAAACTTCCTCATCACCCCCCGAACCACTCCTTCCCCAGGCTCCTGGGGAAGGCCAGGTAATGCTTTTCCACCACGCCGCCCATGGCGGCCACGCCAAGGTTGTCGCTGGCCTGGGCAATGTCCTTCAAGTGGCCGTCCTTGAACAGCAGCTTGATGCCGTCGTGGTCGGTGTCGTACGCGTTGTTCACCACTTTCCCGCTGAGCACGAACAGGGCCGCCTCTTGCTCGCTGATGCCCATTTGTGCCGCGAAGGCGGCGCGGATGCGCTCCACTTGGGCCGGCTCCCACGGTTCTTTCTGCAGCCGGATCCGCAGCGTGTTGCGGTGCAGCAGGTCGGTGGCCAGGCGCGAAAGGATGCGGTCGGCATGGCCGGCCCACACTTTAACGGCGCCCATGATGTCGTGGTCGTCCAGCCGCATGAAATCGGCCAGCACGGCCGGGTCATCGAACGAGCTTTTGTCGCGCCGTTCGCGCAGGAAGCCCAGCAAGGCGGGCGACCCGAACAGGGTTTCGCCCTGCAGGCCGAGCATTTTGGCGCGCCGCAGGGTTTGCACCAGCATTTGCTCGCAGGCCAGCACGGTTTTGTGCAGGTACACCTGCCAGTACATCAGGCGGCGCGCCACAATGAACTTCTCGATGCTGTAGATGGCCTTTTCCTCCACCACCAGCCGATGCCCCACCACCTGCAGCATTTTGATGATCCGGTCGCCCCCGATCACGCCTTCGCTCACCCCCGTGAAGAAGCTGTCGCGGTTCAGGTAGTCCATGCGGTCCACGTCCAATTGCCCGCTCACCAGTTGGTGCAGGGCATGCTTGGGGTGCTCGTCCTTGAAGATGGCAAGGCCCAGGCCCAGTGCGCCGTCCATCCCGGCATTCAGCTTGGCCATTACCCGGGCACCGATCTCCTCGTGGCTGATGCCTTCCACCAAGCTGTGCTCCAGCGCATGGCTGAAGGGCCCATGGCCGATGTCGTGCAGCAGGATGGCCACTTGTGCGCCCAGGGCCTCTTCGGGGGTGATCGCATGGCCCTTGCCGCGCAGGCTCTCCAGCGCCAGCCCCATCAGGTGCATGGCCCCGATGGCGTGGTGGAAACGCGTATGCAGCGCACCGGGGTACACCAAATGCGAAAGGCCGAGCTGCTTGATGTAACGCAAGCGCTGGAACCAAGGATGGTCGATAAGCTGCAACAGCACCGGGTGCGGTATGCTGATGAAGCCATGGATCGGGTCGTTGAGGATCTTCATTTCCGGCAGGCCGCGGTACGAAGGCGGGGTTGAACGCCGTGCGGCGCGGTGAAGGAAGTGAAGAAGTTTGAACGGGAGTGGCCCCGGTGCGCCTATGCGGGCAATGGCCCCGGGCAACGCCCGTACCTTCACACCCGGTAACAAAAGCCGGGCAACAATCCCCGCGGGGGCCTGTTGTACCTGCATGAGCACTACATCCGCATCCATTCAGCCTTCCCCCACTACCACAGCCATGGCAGCATCCATACTCTGGGCCGACGATGAGATCGACCTGCTTCGCCCGCACGTGCTCTTCCTGGAGCAGAAGGGCTATGCCGTGACCACGGTGAACAGCGGCCTGGATGCCGTGGAGGCCGTGGGCAGGGAGGAGTTCGACATCATTTTCCTCGATGAGAACATGCCGGGCATGAGCGGGCTGGAGGCCTTGGCCCGTGTGAAAACGATCACACCCCGAACCCCGGTGATCATGATCACCAAGAGCGAGGAGGAAAGCATCATGGAGGAGGCCATCGGCAGCAAGATCAGCGACTATTTGATCAAGCCCGTGAACCCGAACCAGATCCTGCTCGCCCTTAAAAAACACCTGGAGGGCAACCGGCTGGTGAGCGAAAAAACGACCAGCAGCTACCAACAGCAATTCGGCAAGCTGAGCATGCGCCTGGGCGACCGGCTGGGCACGGCGGACTGGATGCAGCTGTACGATGAACTGGTGCGCTGGGAATTGGAGCTCAGTGGCAACCCGGACCAAGGCATGACCGAGATCCTGCGCAGCCAATGGGCCGAGGCCAACGACCTGTTCAGCCGCTTCGTGGAGAAGAACTACGTGGACTGGGTGAACAACAAGGGCAACGACGTGCCCATGCAAAGCCACCAGGTATTCAAGAACAAGATCGCCCCGCTGATCGACGAAAAACAGGGGCCGCTTTTCCTGGTGCTGATCGACAACCTGCGGCTGGACCAATGGCGCGTGCTGGAGCCGGTGATCACCGAATTGTTCCGCGTGGAGGAACAGGGCCAGTTCTACAGCATACTGCCCACCGCCACGCAATACGCGCGCAACGCGCTGTTCGCGGGCATGATGCCGGGCGACATCCAGAAGCGGTTCCCCGGCAAGTGGCTGAACGAGGACGATGAGGGCAGCAAGAACGCCCACGAGGAGGAATTCATGAACGAGCTGCTGAAGAACCTGGGCAAGCGGGTGAAGAGCAGCTATACCAAGGTGACCAACATAGCCGCGGGCAAGAAGCTGGCCGAAAGCGTGGCCAACCTGATGGAGAACCCGTTCAACGCCATTGTGTACAACTTCGTGGACATGCTCAGCCATGCCCGCACCGAAATGGAGGTGATCCGCGAACTGGCGGAGGACGAGGCCGCTTACCGCTCCATTACCCTCAGCTGGTTCAGGCACAGCCCATTGCTGGACATCATGCGCACCATTGCGGAAAAGGGCGGCCGCATGGTGATCACCACCGACCATGGCACCGTGCGCGTTACCCAGCCCAGCAAGGTGATCGGCGACCGCAACACCAACACCAACCTGCGCTACAAGAACGGGCGCAACCTCACCTACGAGGCCAAGGACGTGCTGGCGATCAAGGACCCCGCGCAGGCCTTCCTGCCGAAATTGAATATGAGCAGCGCGTTTATCTTCGCGAAGAAGGACCTGTACTTCGTTTACCCGAACAACTACAACCACTTCGTGAACTTCTACCGGAACACGTTCCAGCACGGCGGCATTTCGCTGGAAGAGATGCTGGTGCCGATCGCCTACCTCAAACCGCGCTAAAGCAGCATGGGCCGCACATTCGACCTGCCCTTGGCGGAAGACGCCCCGGCCACCGCCAGGGCATTGCTGGCGGCCTACCCCGGCGCAAGGGTCTTCACCTTCACCGGCACGCTGGGCGCCGGCAAGACCACCCTGATCAAGGCGCTGTGCGGCCAACTGGGCGTGGCCGACGGCATGGCCAGCCCCTCCTTTGCCATTGTGAACGAATACCGCAGCCCTGCCCGCGGCCCGGTGTACCATTTCGACCTCTACCGGCTGAACAAGGCCGAGGAACTGGACGGCATCGGGTTCACCGAATACCTGGACAGCGGCCACTACTGCTTCGTGGAGTGGCCTGAACTGGGCGAGGGCCTGTATCCGCCGGATACCGTAAGCGTGCATTTGCACATGCTGCCCGATGGCGGGCGGCAACTGCAGGTGAACGCCCCTGCCCATACCCCGCAACGCGCATGAGCACCAGCAGCGAGCTTCTGAAACAATTGGCCCGTGAAGTTTCCATGCTTCCGCAGGAACAGACCATGGAAGTGGGCCGCAACAAGAAACGGCTGCTGATCGGCATACCCAGGGAGGTGACCCCGCAGGAACACCGCGTGCCCCTTACCCCCGCCAGTGTATCGGTGCTGGCCGGGCGCGGGCATGAAGTGGTGGTGCAGCGCGGCGTGGGCAGCAGCGTGCAATTCCAGGACAGCGACTACAGCGAGGCCGGCGCAAGGCTGGCCGATAGCGCCCGCGAGGTGTTCGAATCGGACCTGATCCTGAAGGTGGCCGCCCCCGTGGAGGAAGAAATCGCCATGCTGCGCCACAAGCAGATCCTGATCAGCGCGCTGCAGGTGGGCAGCCAGCACCGCGAAAGCCTGCGCAGCATGATGGAGAAGAAGGTGACCGCGGTGGCCTGGGACTTCATCAAGGACCGCGAGGGGATCTACCCGATCATCAGGGCGATGGGCGAGATCGCGGGCAACACCGCCATACAGATCGCCGCGGAATACCTGTGCACCGACAAAGGGGGGCAGGGCCTTATGCTGGGCGGCATCAGCGGCGTGGCACCGGCCGAGGTGGTGGTGATCGGCGCGGGAACCGTGGGCGAGTTTGCCACGCGTGCCGCATTGGGCGTGGGCGCCAGCGTGAAGGTCTTCGACAAGAGCATATACCGGCTGCGCCGCCTGCAGGGCATCCTCAGCCAACGCATCTGGACCAGCATCATACAACCCGATGTACTGAAACAGGCACTGCTGCAGGCCGATGTGGCCATTGGCGCACTGCGCCCCGAGCATGGCCGCACACCCATGGTGGTGAACGAGGAAATGGTGGGGCAAATGAAGACCGGCAGCGTGATCGTGGACGTGAGCATAGACCGCGGCGGCTGTTTCGAGACCAGCGAGGCCACCTCCCTTACCGAGCCCACGTTCAAGAAATACGGCGTTGTGCACTACTGCGTGCCCAACATAGCCAGCCGCGTGCCCCGCACCGCCTCCTATGCCCTCACCAACATCTTCACGCCCATCCTGCTCTCCATGGGCGAAACCGGCGCCTTCGAGGATGTGATCAAGCGCAACCTCGGCCTGCGCCAAGGCGTGTACCTGTACAACGGGGCCCTCACCAGCGAGATCCTTTCCGAGGCCTACCGCCTCCCCTTCAAGGACTTGGACATCATGCTGGCCGCATTCTAGGCAGAAGGCTTCGCCAACGCACAATACCACTGCACCAATGACCTTCCCACGCCGCCTCATGCTCTTTGGCCTCGGCCTGCTGTTGGGCTGCCTGGTGGCCTGGGGCATCTACGGCCGCAGGCTCGAAAACACCGACTGGATGCCCAACCACCGCGTGAAACTGCGCCTGCACAACACGCTGATCAAGGCCACCCCCGCGGCCGAGCAAATGCTAGCACCCATGAACATCACCTTGGCCGACCTGCGCAAAACGGTGATCGATAGCTGCGAGATCAACTTCAGCAAGAGCATACGCAGCAAGGACAGCCTGGTGTACTACGTGCAAGGCACGGTACAGGGCAGGCCCGTGCATTACATGGTGGCCACCCTGCGCGATTTCCGCACGGACAGCACCGCCACGCTAACCATGATCACCGAAAACTGAAGAGAAAGCACTTTCCCTACTTCTCCTCCCTTACCTCCCTTTCCTTCCTTTCCTTCCTCTCCTTCCATTCCATCTTCTCCTCCCTTTCCCTCCTTTCCTTCTTCTCCTCCCTCTCCTTCCTTTCCATCTTTTCCACCCTCTCCTTCCTCACCTCCCTCTCCTTCCTCACCTCCCTCACCTTCCCCACCTCCCTCTCTTTCCTTCACTCGCTCCCGCGCACCACCGTTACGTGCCCGTAGAACACGCGCTCGTCGCCATCGCGGTTGAGCACCACTTTCCATACGTAAACGCCGGTGGGCACGGCCCGGCCGCGGCTATTGCCGTCCCACGCCGCCCACCGGTCGCGGGTTTCGTGGATCAATTCACCCCAGCGGTCGAACACCAGGAAGCGGTAGCGCCAGTCCAAAAAGCCGTTCAGCACGGGGCGGAAATCCTCGTTCACCCCATCGCCGTCGGGCGTGAAGGCGTTGGCCGCCCAAATGTTGGGATCGTTCTCCGCCACAATGGGCAGGCACAGCGTATCGGGGCAGCCGAAATCATTCACCGCCACCAGGCAGAACGGGTACAGGTCGCCCGGCCCTGCCGGGAACAGGTGGTACGGTTCGAACTCGTTGGTGCGGTCGCCGTCGCCGAAATCCCAATGCCAACTGGTGGCGCCGGTGCTTTGGTTATGGAACTGCAGGGCATAGCTGGTGCTTTGCATGGGCGTATAGCTGAACGCGGCCGTGGGACTGGGGTGCACCTGCACGGCCTGGGGCACAAATACCGTATCGGCGCATCCGCCCGCGCCGCTGGCGATCAACTGCACCGCATGGTCGCCTTCGGCGAAGGTGTGCACGGGGCTGTCCTCCACCGAGATCGATCCATCGTCGAAGTGCCACACAAAGCTTTCTGCGTTAAGCGAATGGTTGTGGAAGGTGACCGGATACCCGGCGCAGGCCGGTTGTGGCGATGCGCTGAACACGGCCAACGGCGTGGGGTGCACGGTGAAGTCCTGCGCGCTGTAGGCCATGCAGCCGTACTGGTTCTGTACCGTAAGGCCGATGGTATAGGTGCCGGGCGCGCCGAACGTGGCCACGGGGTCGTTCAGCACGGAGCCCGTGCCATTGCCGAAATCCCACGCATGCCCCACGGCACCCAGCGCGGTGCTGGTGAGCTGCAGGTGCACGGGCGAGGTGCAGCTTTGTTGCTGCGCCATGTTGAAGGAGCTGATGGGCACCGGGAAGGAGATCACCTGGGTGTAGGCCGTATCCGTGCAGCCATTGGCATTTTCCGCGACCAGCCGGATATTCCAATTGCCCGGCCCGAGGTAGGTGTGCCCGGGCGCTGCGGCACCACTGGTGTTGCCGTCGCCAAAGTCCCATTGGTGGAAATCGGCCGTGCCGCCGGCCTGGAAATTCACCGCGAAAGGGGTGCAGCCGCTGCTGGCACTGGTGGTGATGCCGGCCACTGGCGTTGGCAGCACGGTAATGGTGTGGCTGGCAGTGGCGGGGCAGGGCGTGGTGGTGGAGGCCACCGATAGGCCAACGGTGTACGTGCCGGCCGCAGCGTAGGCGTGCACCGGTGCGGTAAGGGTGGAACTGCCGCCATCACCGAAGTTCCATTGCAGGCCCGCCGGTGCGGCCGTGTTGTTGGTGAATTGCACTTCGGTGCCCACGCAGTACAGGCCGGGCGTGATCGTGAAGTCCGCGGCCGGTGACCCGTATACCGTGATGGTCACCGATGCCGTGTCGTAACTGCACCCGTTGTCGCCGAAAAGGGTGGCCGTGTACACGCCTTCCTGTGTGTAGGTATGCGACACATTGGCCGCGGTGGAAAAGTTGGTGTCCCCCAGGTCCCAATGCCAGTTGTTCACCCCGATGCTGTATTGGGTAAAGTTCACGGTAAGCGGTGCGCAGCCGCTGGTCGTATCGGTGTTGAAGAAAGCGGTGACGGTATTGGGACGCGCGGTGATGGTGTATTGCGCGGTGTCGCTGCCGCAGGCGTTGGTGGCCGCCAAGGTCACCGTGTAGGTGCTGTCATTCGTGGCGGCATAGTACGTGTGCTGCACCAGGCTGTCGTTGGTGGCGGAGGTGGTGCCGTCGCCGAAATCCCACCAATGGCTGGTGGGCAGGCCGATGGAGACATTGCTGAACGTGACCGGCCACGGCGAGCATCCGTGGTCCAGGTCGGGCCCGAACAGCGCGGTGGGCACCGGGTGCACAGTAATGATCAAGGAGGAATCCTGCGACCCACAGAAGTTGGAGGCTGTTAATTGGATCGTGTAGGTGGTATCGCCGATGGCGCTGGCCGGATAGCTGATGGTGCCCGGCGGTGTTGCCGTGGGTGCACCGCCAAGGCCGATGTCCCAGAGGTAGGACACCCCATCGCCAAAGCTTTGGTTGCCGGGTGTTACGGCCAACGGCCCGCATCCTTCATCCACATCCAGGGAAAAGGCCACGGTGGGTCCTTCCCAAACGGTGACCGCTTGTTGCACCTGGCCGGAACAGCCTGCTGTGGTGGCCACGGTAAGTGTTACGGTGTAGTTGCCCGGCACGGTGTAGGTGTGCGAAGGTGAAGGGTCATTGGATCCCTGTCCATCGCCGAAAGCCCAAACCCAACTGCTGGCGCCGCTGCTTTGGTCCTGGAAGGCGAATGGTGCTTGGCTGCAGGCCACGGCCCCATGGCTGAAGTCAGCCACGGGCAAGGGAAAGACCTCCACCAAGCTGCTGTCGCTGCCGGTGCATCCCTGCGCATCGGTGTAGGTATAGGCGATGGTGAACTGCCCGGCAGTGGCGGGATCGAAGGTGCCGGCGCCGGCATCGGTGATCCCCGTTCCGCTCCACACCCCGCCCAGCGGCGTGGCGCTGAAGGTTTCAGGATCGCCGCCCTCGCAGGCATCGGGCATGGTAACGATGGCCACGGCCGGTAGCGGGTGCACGGTAACGGTGAGCTGGTCCTGGGTCATGCACGAGCCTCCCCCCACCGAATAGGTCAGCACGAAACTGCCGCTGGCCACGGGATCGAATCCGCCGGTCGCGTTCACATGATCGCCGCTCCAGCTTCCGCCCGCCGGGCTGCCCTGCAGGTGCAACAGGCCGCTGGCCAAGCATACCGCTGTATCGCTGCCCGCCACGGCCGTTACGGTCATCGGCGCCACAACTACCACCATGGCGTCGGTGCCCGTGCAGCCGTTCTCATCCGTGTAGCCGTAATGCAGCGTGAATTCGCCTTCCCCGCCAGGGGTGAAAATACCGGCCGGGGTAACGTACGGCCCGCTCCATGCACCGCCCTGCGGACTTTGGCCCGCCAAGGTTTGTGCAATGGGCTGATCGCAGAACGTGGTGTCGTTCCCGGCGTTCACTTCGGGCAACGGATGCACGGTAATGGCGCGCGTGGCGGAATTGGTGCACCCGTTGGCATCGGTATAGGTGTATTGCACCAAATACGGTTGCGGGCCGGGGCCGGCGTTCTGGGGCGAGAAGCTGTTCCCGTTCACCCCGGGGCCGCTCCAACTGCCGCCCGGCGGTGTGGCATTGAGGGGAACGTCCGGCGCATCGGCGCAGAATTGTTGATCGAGGCCGGCCGCGATCACGGGCAGCGGCAGCACGGTGATGGTGGCCTGCGCCGTGCTGGTGCAACTGCCGCTGCCCAGCGTATAGGTGATGGTGAACAGCCCTGTTTCATCGGGCGTGAACACGCCATCCAGCGAGATGTCGCCGTTCCAATACCCGCCCACCGGGTCACCCGTGTACTGCAGCGGCGCGCTGTAGAGGCAAACCGTGGTGTCCGGGCCGGCGCTCGCCGGTGGCGGCGGGGCGGTAACGGTTACCTGAATGGTGTCGGTATGGGAGCAGCCTTCCGGGCTTACCACGGTGTACACCAAGGTGTATTGGCCCTGCGCCGATGGCGTGAAACTGCCGGCCGGGGTCATGTACGGGCTTCCGTGCCACAAGCCGCCGGGCGTGTAGGCCCAGATCATTTGGGCCTGCCCGCCCTCGCAATAGGTGCGGTCCGGGCCGGCATCCACCTCGGGCAGTTCATGCACAACGATGTAGGTGCTGGTGGTGGCCGTGCAGCCGCCGCTCTGGCCCTGCAGCACCACCGTGCCCGATTGCGACGGGGTGAAGGTGAACGGGCTGCCGGTACCGATCACATTCCCGCCCATGCTCCATTGGTAATTGCTGCCGCCGCTGGCGGAGAGGGTCACCGCATCACCGGCGCACACGATTGGGGCGGTCGGTGAAATGGCCAGTACCGGCGCAGGGTTCACGGTTATGGTAAGGGTGCCCGCCGGTCCGGTGCACCCGCCCGCTGCTGCCACCACGGTGTACACGCCCTGTTGCGCGGCCGTGATGCCGTTGATCTGCACGGTGCTGCCCGTGGCCGAAAAACCGCCCGGGCCCGTCCAATGCAGCGTGGTGCCGGGCGCGCCCGTGGCTGTGAGCTGTACATCCTCGCCCACGCAGGCCGTTATGGGGCCGCCCACACCCGGCGCGGGGGGCACCGGCGATACCGCCAGCGGCGTGGTGGCGGTGGTGTTGCCGCAAGCGGAAAAAGCGGTGACCGCAACGGTGAAATTGCCGGCAACGGGATAGGCAATGGTACCAGGGACCTGGCTGGTAGCGGTGCCGGGCGCCCCACCGTTGAAGTCCCATTCATACCCGGTGATGGCCGTGCCGCAAGCGCTGAAATTGGCCGTGGGCACAACCGTTTGCCCTGCGCAGATGCCTGGCACGGCAGCAAGCGCCACCTGCGGTGCGGTGCCCACATCCACCTGCTGTTCCACGGGAAAGCTGCCGCAGGAGTTGATCGCCTGCAACCGGACGGAATAGCTTCCCCCGCCCGCCAACTGGAGCTGCGGCGCTGCACTGCCGGCGTTGGTGCCGCCGATGAAATTGGCGCTGGGCGTGCTTCCACAGCTGCCGCCGCCGGTGGTCACGGTCCAGTTGTAGCGGGTGTTGCAACTGTTGGGGCTTGCGGTGGTATTCACCGTGGTGAGGTTGAGCGGCGAGCAGCCGGAGGTGGCCGAAAGCTGGAAACCCGGCTGCGGCGGGCTTTCCACGCAGATCGTGCGCACCAGGGTGTCGGTGCCGCAGGTGTTGCCGACCACGTTGGTGATGGTGTATGTGCCCGGCGTGTTGAAGATGACCGGCAGGTTGGCCGAGCCGCTGAGCCACATGGCCGGCACCTGTGGCTGCCCGGAGGTGCTTCCGAGGGTGCCCGAGGTGGTCCATCCGGTGCTGGGTGCAATGGACCAGATGTGCTTGGGCGGCGTGCACGCCGGGGCTTGGGCGCCCTGGCTGGCATCAGTGAAGGTTACGGTGGAATTCACGCACACCGTGTCATTCGGGTTGGTGCTGAATGCCGACTGCGGCGTGCCTGAAACGCGGATCTGGCCGATCTGCCCGGTGCGGGTATCGCACGGGTTGGTGATCCGCCAGGCGATGCTGTACTCGCCGCCCACGGCGCACGACGATTGCATGTACGTATGCGAGAAGGCCGCTTGCGGCGGATGCGGCAGCGTGTCCACCAGGCCATCGCCATAGTTGACGATGTAAAGGGTGCCGGGCGGATTCGTGCCGAAGTTGTTCCACTCGAAACTGATGGCGCCCCCGGTGCAAATAGAACTGTTGGAGACCACGCTAAGGCCGCCCAGCGGCACCTCGCCCACGAACACATGGAACGGAATGGTGCGCGTGCAGCCGTTGGGCGCGGGCTGGGCAATGGTGTAGCTGCCGGTGGTAAGGCCGAAGGGGAACGATCGTGTGGCGGTCCATCCGCTGCCGGTGTAAGTGTCCGATTGCCCGTTGCCCCAGTTCACCGTGAAGGTGGCGCCCGGCATGGCGGTGCTCGCATCGGTGAAATCGAGCGTGTAGCCATTCACCCCCAGGCCGCATACGCTGAAGGTGAGCACCCCGCCGAAATACGAGCTGGGCGCATTGGAGCACGAGAGGTTGATCGCCGGGATCGGCTTCACCGTCACGGTCACTTCATCGGTGGCGGTTTCGCCGTTGAAACCGGTGACCGTGAGCGTGTACACCGTGGTGTTGGTGGCCGTGCAAATGGGATGCAGGATGTTCGGATCGCTCAGGCCGGCCGTGGGCGACCAACTGTACATGTACGGGCCTGTACCGCCAGTCGGGTTCGCACCGCCCAGGGTTACCGGGCTGCCTGCACAGATGGTTGCGTCGGGTCCTGCATGGGCGGTTAATTGGGCGCTGGCGTGGGAGGCCAAGGCCAGCCAAAGCAGGGCCGGGAACAAGGAGCGGGACAGATGCAGGGGCATCACGGTTAAAGCCAGCCAAGATACAGGCGGAACGCCCAGTGCGACCATCACTTTTTCAGCCCGGGCTTTCCATCGCGGAAGGTGTTCCATCCGTTCGGCCTCGAGCATGACATGCCGCCCTGGCCGCCTTGCAAAAGGCGCTGCTTGAAATGCATCTTCGCGCCTTCCGTACACGGAACCGCAGCGCATGAACACCGAAGGCTTATTGTCCGCGGCCGCGGTCCTGCTGCGCGGCCTTGGGCAGATCATGCTCCAGCGGAGCGCCCTTACTGGGCTCTTCTTCCTGGCCGGTATCACCTTCGGATCCTGTACAATGGGCGCCGCTGCCCTATTGGGCGTGGCCTGCGGCACGCTCACCGCCAAATGGCTGGGGTTCGATCCCGCCGCGGTGCGCTCCGGGCTGTACGGCTTCAGTGCGGCCTTGGTGGGGGTGGCGTTGGTCCTTTTTGTTCCGCCCGAACCCGTGGTGTGGGCCGCGGTGGTGGTGGGGTCCGCCGCGGCCTCGGTGCTCCAGCATTTCTTCCTCACGCGCAAATGGCCACTGTTCACGCTGCCCTTCGTGCTGGTCACTTGGTCGCTGCTCCTGGTGTTCCGCCATGTGTGGCCCATCGGGCCATCCGACATCGCTGCAGCCGCGCAGCCGCTTCCCCTGGACCTGC
Source organism: Flavobacteriales bacterium (assembly GCA_044507815.1). Classification (GTDB taxonomy): domain Bacteria; phylum Bacteroidota; class Bacteroidia; order Flavobacteriales_F; family PHOS-HE28; genus PHOS-HE28. Next base: position 66,245 of record JBIQIX010000008.1, read on the forward strand.
TTTACCCCTTGCGGGGCTATGGGCAGGTGATCTTTCAGGGAAGTGTGGTTTCCGGATCGCTCTTCCTGGCGGGTGTCCTGGCCTCCTCTGTCCATGCGGCGCTGTTCGCATTGCTTGCGGCGGTGCTGGCGGGCTGCGTGGCCTGGGCGGCAGCGCCCTTCCTGGTGGCCATCGCCACCGCACCTGCGGGCCCCGTGGGGCCAAATGGCGTGATCGTGGGCGACATCGCCATGGGCCTGTACAGCTTCAATGCGGTCCTCTGCGGTATCGCCATGGCTGGCCCGCGGGCCAGCGATGTCCTTTGGGCCATGGGCACGGTGCTGCTCTCCCTGTTGGTCACCGCACTTTTCATGGCATACGGATGGCCGCAGCTGACCTTCCCCTTTGTGGCGGCAACCGCCCTGGGCGTGGTGCTGCGTCACAGGTTTGCCCTTCGCCACGCGGCGGGCCACGAATGAACTGCCGGCAACGGCAATTGACGGGCGGGTTCCATCCTTTCAGCGCCTCGCCCGGAATGCGAAAGGCCCCTGCTCGCGCAGAGGCCCCTCACTTAGCAAAACCAACTTTTTCAGGGCCGGCCGCCGGTTTGTCCGCGGCCTGCCGTGCGATCAGTTGCAGCCCATGGCGCCGAAGCCAGGGACCTCGGTCACGTTCGGCTCGCTGTCCTCATCATTGAAGAAGTCCAAGCCTTCTACGGCGAAGTAGTTCCCTTGGAATTCCATGCTTCCGCCATTCACGGTGATGCTCCCATCCTTGGAGAGGTAGATGCCCCCTCCGTTCTGGGTGCTCACTACAAAGGCAAAGCTGAAGTTGTGCAGGTCCGACTCGGGTTGGTCCAGGTCGTCGATCCAGTTCAGGACCTCGTAGCTCTGGTTGCCCAATTGATCGGCGTAGACGAAGTAATAGGCGAAGCCGTGGAAGTAATCCCAGATCTCGTCCTCGTTCTCGTCAAAGTCGCCGTTGGCAAGGGCCTCAAAGTCGCCTGAGATCCCGATCACGCCCGCCACATTGCCCATATCGGGGCCGAAAAGGCCATCGCCCATGGCATCTTCACCCACGGCGAAACACACCGCGATGTTGATATTGAGCGAGGCGCTACCGGCCACCACCGTGCCGCCACCGGCGCCAAGGCCGGCTTGCGGCCCGGTAAGCACCACCATGCCGCCGTCCTGGGTCCAAACCCACTGGCCACCATTGCTGCTGGCGAAGTTGATCCCATTGGCGGGCACGGCCGTGAACGAAAAGCTGCGGTCGCCGCTCTTCTGGCGCTTGAACACCAGGATCTTGTCCATGGTGCGGTTATAGATGCCCACGGTGGGTGCATCGTTGGACAGCTGCACCAAGCGCTGCTTTTGCGCCTGCGTCAGTTCCACGGTCCTCACCGGGGTGGGTCCGTCCACCGCCTCTTTGCTGCACGCGCTGAACAGCAGCGCCACCACGGCCAGCGACAAGGCAGGTTTCATCAGCTTGGGAAAAGCCATCGTTCTTAGGTTCATTGCCTTGGTCAGTTAGCGTGGCCGTGATCAGAACATCCAACCCAGGCGCAGCTGGCCCACTACGTTGGGGCCCACCTGGAACTTGCTCACATTGTCCTTCTTGCCGTCGGTGTTGGTGGTCTTGGTACCGCTGTTGTCGTCATTGGCGGAAACCACTTCCGTCTTGTTCTTCATGGGCATGGTGGTGGCCAGGCCGAAACCCAGCTCGGTGCCCAGGTAGAGGGACTTGGCGAGGTAGTAGTCGAAACCGGCCACGGCATTCAGGCCGATGCCCAGGCTGCCGCTCTTGGTCTTGGTGTAGCCCACCTGCTGTGTGTTGTTGTTCAAGTTAAGCTGCGCATCTTCAGTCTTCGACTTGCTGGTGAAGCTCAGGTCCAAATACCCGCCGAAGTAGGGCGACAGGCGCTCGGTGCCTGCCATATGCTTCTCGATGCCGGGCTGCAGGCCGATGGTGATCGTGCTCTCCTTTTTCTTCAATTCCAGCATTTTGGCCTTGGTGTCCTCGTCCTGCGTAACCGTGGTCTTGTTATCGAACCCGAGGAAAATGCCAGCACGCATGGCGGAAGTGGCCGAGCTGAAGCTGCGGAACTTGATGCCGGCCATGGTGATCGGGCTGCCACCCAGGGGAGCCACCATCAGTTCCAGGTTCTTCTCACCACCCTCGGGGCGGTATTGGGCCTGGGCATCCATTGCAGTGGTTGCTCCTACCAACAAAATGGTGCCGGCCATTACGATCCTCTTCATGTGCTTTGTGTTTAGTGGAAATTTGGTTGCAAATATCGTCCAAACCCCTCATTCGGACAATGGCAAAGCCTTCATTTACGGGAAAAACCGTAGCCTTCATCGTCCCTTTCCGGGGTTTCAGGGGCGCTAAACGGCGGTTGATGGGCAAAGGTTCGGGGCGGCCCTTCAAATACGGGATACGCCGTAATGGCCCCCACCCGGCACATGCGCGGCAGCACCTACCTTGCCCATCCAAACCCGGTTACCCATGCGCCTCCACCACCTTTTCCTCTTCCTTGCGCTACCCGCCGCCCTGCACGCACAGGAATGCGCCACGGGGCGGTATTACACCAGCCTGTTCACGCAGATCGACAGCATACCCGGCGTGGTGTACGGGGCCAACACCAACTTATTGGGCACACAGCAAACGCTGCGCATGGACATCTATGCACCGGCCAATGATCCGCTGGAGGCGCGGCCTGTTGTGGTCATGGCCTTTGGGGGATCGTTCGTAACGGGCTCGCGCGCCGACATGGCCGGGCTGGGCGGCATGCTGGCACGCATGGGCTATGTGGCGGTGGCCATCGACTACCGCGTCGGCTTCTTCATCCCCAATACCAGCACCACCATGCACGCGGTGCAGCGTTGCGTGCACGACATGAAGGGGGCGATCCGTTTCCTGCGGAAAACCGTGGCTGAGGATGGCAACCCGTACGGGATCGACCCGGACCGCATCATCGCCAGCGGTGTGAGCGCGGGCGCCATTGGCGCCTTGCACCTGACCTACATGAACGAACCCGCCGAGCTGCCCGCACCGCTGGTGGCCGATAGCGCCACCCTGGGCGGCATGGAGGGCACCAGCGGGCCCCTCGGCTATTCCAGCAGCGTGATCGCCTGCGTAAGCCTCAGCGGCGCATTGATGGACACCACCTGGATCAAGCCCGGCGACCCCGCCTTCTGCGGCATCCATGAAACCGGTGACGATGTGGTGCCCTGCTTCACCGAACAGGCCTATGCCCTCGGCTTCCCCACCGGCATCATCGTTTCCGGCGACCACGACATCAGCGTGCGCATGAACTCGCTCGGCATTGCGCATTGTTACAAGGAATACGTGGCCAACGACCATGTGGGCTACCTGAACTACGATGGGGCCAACGCCCTGGCCTTCATGGCCGAATTCCTGGCCGGGGTGGTGTGCGACCAACCCTTGGGCTGCACCGTGGCCACCGAAGTGGCCGCCCTGGCCGCACCCGGTGAAGCAGCGCCCCGGCCCTATCCTTCCCCGGCCTCTTCCAGCACCACGCTCAACCTTGACGCCACCACGCAGGTGGGCATTTTCGACGCGCAGGGCCGAAGGGTGCTCTACCGGCCCTACCCCGCGGGCAGCCACCAGATCGATGTTTCCACCTGGCCGGAGGGACTGTACAGCCTGCAATTGCAGGGCCCCACGCTGCAGTTTGCGCGCCTGGTGGTGCAGCGTTAATGGGAAGCCCGCTTGCGGCGCTGCAATTCAGCGGTGAGCATCGAGAGCTCGCGGCCGCTCTGGCCCTTTGCACTGGTGTTCTCCTCCGCCCGGCGGATCAAGTAGGGCAGCACCTTGCGCACAGGGCCGTAGGGCACGTACTTCACCACGTTGTACCCGGCCTTGGCCATGTTGAAGCTGATGTTGTCGCTCATGCCCAGCAGCTGCCCGAAATGGACCCGCGGGTCATTCTTGGCCAGCCCCTGCTCGTGCATCAGCCGGGCGGTAAGCAGCGTGCTTTGCTCGTTGTGTGTGCCCACCAGCACGCCCATGCGCGCCACGTGCTCCACGCAGAACCGGGCCGCCGCATCGAAATCGGCGTCAACCGAGGCCTTGTCAGGCCCGATCGGGTCGCGATAGCCCATTTCCGCAGCGCGCTCCCGCTCTTTTTCCATGTAGGCCCCGCGCACCAGCTTCATGCCCACATGAAAGCCCCCCGCGGCCGCCCCATGCACCTCCTGCTGCAAAAAGGCCAGGCGGTCGTGGCGGTACAGCTGCACCGTGCTGTACACAATGGGCCTTTCCTTGTTGAAGCGGCGCATCATTTCCGTGCATAGCGCGTCCACCGGGTCCTGGATCCAGCTTTCCTCGGCGTCCACCAGTACGGGCACCTGCGCATCGAACGCGGCCTGGCAGATCTGCTCCACCCGCTTGCGCGCACGGTCCCAGGTGGCCTGCTCATCGCTGCTGAGCGCCGCGCCCGCCGCCACTTTTTCAAGAATGCCCTTCGGGATCACCCCCGTGGGCTTGAACACCGAAAAGGGAATATCGGGATTCCCCTTGGCCGCGGCGATGGTGCGCAGGATCTCTGCCGCCGTGCCGTCCATGGCCTCGCGGTTCTCCTCGCCCTCCACGCTGTAATCCAGTATGGTGCCCACGCCCATTTCGGCCAGCCGCCGCGCGGTCACCAACGATTCATCGATCGTTTCGCCACCGCAGAATTGCTTGAAGATCGTGGCCTTCACCAACCCTTTCACCGGCAGGTGCAGGGCCAGGGCCACCTTGGTGAGCCAGCCGCCGATGGCGGTAAGCCAGGGCGTGCCGATGATCCGGAAAAGCCACCAACCTTGCCGCAGCTCACGGTCGCTCTTATGGGCAAAGGCAATGGCGGTGTTGTCGAGGTCGGGCAGGGTGAAGGTGCCTGGGGCGGTTGGCGGTTGCTGCATCTGGCGCCGCGTGCTTGTAGTTCGTTCCTTTGGGCGCCCCTCCCTTGCCCGGCATGCCGGGGCGGAGAGGCGGCCAAAAGTAGCCATGGCACCCGCTAGCAAAGATGTCGGCACCGTAACAGGCCCACCGGTGCTGCACGGCCCCGACGCGTTGGCGCATCTGGAGCATTGGTTGTCCGCGGAGGCCAAGGGGCGCGCGGTGTTCGTGCTGGGCGACGAGACCACCGCCGCACAATGCCTGCCCGAGCTGATCGCGGGCGCCCCCTCGCTGCAGGATGCCCACGTGCTGCAGGTGCCGGCGGGCGAGGCCAGCAAGGACATCGAGGTGTGCCGCGCCATCTGGGGCTATTTGGCCCGGCACCATGCCGACCGGCACGCCGTATTGCTGAACCTGGGCGGTGGCGTGGTGACCGACCTGGGCGGTTTTGTGGCCGCCACCTACAAGCGCGGCATCCGCTTCATACAGGTGCCCACCACGGTAATGGGCATGGTGGATGCGGCCGTAGGCGGCAAGAACGCGATCGACATGGACGGGGTGAAGAACATGGTGGGCACCTTCGCCGACCCGGTGGCCACCTACGTGCACCCGCCCTTCCTGCGCAGCCTGGGCAAGCGCGAGGTGCTCAACGGTGTGGCCGAAATGGTGAAACACGGCCTGGTGCTGGATGCCGCCCATTGGAATGCCGTGCGCCGCGCACCCCTGCACGACCTGCAGGCGCTGGCGCCGATCATCGTGGCGTCCGCCAACCTGAAATCCGCCGTGGTGGCCTCGGACCCGTTCGACCACGGCCGGCGCAAGCTGCTCAACTTCGGCCACACCATCGGCCATGCGCTGGAGGCCTTTGCGCTGGAAGGCCAGCAGCGCACGCTGCTGCACGGCGAGGCCGTGGCCATCGGCATGGTGTGCGCGGCCTGGCTCAGCTGGCGCATCGGCGCGCTGGGCCGCGAGGAAATGGCCGCCGTGGAGGAGCACCTCATGGGCCTTTACCCCCCTTTCCCCTTCCAGGCATCGGACGAGCACCGGATCTTGGAACTGATGCGGAACGACAAGAAGAACGTGGGCGGCCAATTCCGTTTCACCCTGCTCACGGGCATCGGTAACGCCATGGTGGACCAGCCGGTGAACCCGGTGCAGGTGCGCGAGGCCCTGGAGCATTACCGGCTGTTGGTGCGCGATGCGGAACGAGATCACCATCACCGCGCCTGAAGGGCCCCTGGCCGCAACCGTGGGCCTGCCGCCGAGCAAGAGCGTGGCCAACCGCGCCCTGGTGCTCGCCAGCTTGGCGGGCAACCTCTCCCTGGTGCATGGCCACGGCGATGCCGATGATACCCGCATCCTGCACCAGCTCCTGCGGCAACAGCCCGCCGAGCTGCATTGCGGCGATGGCGGCACCACGCTCCGCTTCCTGTTGGCCTGGGCGTGCGTGCAGGAAGGACGTTCCTTCCACATCACGGGCAGCCCGCGATTGATGCAGCGCCCGCACGCGGCCTTGGTGAAGGCGCTGCAGCAGCTCGGCGCCGAGATCACGGCCGTTCCCGGCGGTTTTTCCGTGAAGGGGAAGCGCATGCACGGGGGCAGCCTGCGCATGCACGCGCCGCCCAGCAGTCAATTCATCAGCGCGCTGCTGCTGGTGGCCACCCGCTTCACCAACGGTTTGGAACTGCAATGGACCGGCATGCAGCTCAGCAGGCCGTACGTGCACATGACGGTGGAACTGTGCCGCCGCTTCGGTGCGCACGTTCAATGGGACCAGGAGGGCATCGCCGTGCAACCCGGCCCGTTGTCGGGGGTTCCCGTGACCGTGCCGGCCGATTGGAGCGCGGCCTCGTTCTGGTACCAAGCCGCCGCCCTGGTACCGGGCAGCACCATCGCCCTGCAAGGCCTGTACCGCGACGGCCTGCAAGGTGACCAGGCCATTGAGCAGCTGTTCGCGCCGTGGGTGCATACCTCCGGGCAGCAAGGCCAGCTCGTGCTCCGATCCGCCCCGGCCGGCTTGGCCAACTTCGAGGCCGACCTGATCCACACACCGGACCTCTTCCAGCCGTTGGCTTTCACCATGGCCGGGCTTGGCGTAAAGGCACGCTTCACCGGGCTGCACAATCTGCCGTTGAAGGAAACCGACCGCTTGAAGGCCGTGCAGCAGGCATTGGAGCAATTGGGCTGCGCGGCCACGGCGCACAACGGCACTTTCACCATCCGCGGAAAGGTCAGCGGCAGGGCCAATAGTCCTTTCGATCCGCAAGGTGATCACCGCATGGCCATGGCCCTGGCGCCACTGGCCTTGGTGGTCGGCCGCATCACCATCAGCCACCCTGAAGTTGTTGCCAAGTCCTACCCCGGCTTCTGGCGGGAAATGGAAGCTGCGGGGTTCAAGATATCCCAATGATAGAGCCGATACTAAGCGTAGTAGGACCGACTAAATCTAAACAAGGCCGAGTCGGGTTAAGAGCTATCCAATATCGTTGCAACGCCACCTGTTGCTCAAATGCAGTTTTCAGAGTCCAATTGCCTTTAATATCCGCTCTTCCTGGATTACTACATCACGGAGAAGTAGGTTGTATGGCAGTACCTTAAGTTTCGTCTGTTTGAACCCAGCCACAACATTCTTCAAGGTTGCTGCCTCAATCAAAGAGAGATTAAGCTGATACTCTAAGCCACAATCCTTGACGAAGTCATCTGAAAACAATGGTGCGACAAGTAGCGCTTTAATTACTCTAAAGCCTCGACTCTCTGCCAACTCAACATAGGATTTGAGTTGCCTAGAAACAGCTGAAAATTTATCGTATCCCTTTTCCTTGATTGTTTTGCATTCCACAATCATTAAATTCGAATCACCCAAATTTATTACAACATCAATCAAATCCTTTTTCGTATTAAGCTCTTTGCGCACTGCCTCATCCACGTTAAAACCAAGCGAGGTAAAAAGCTCTTTGGTTATAAATTCAAACCTGGCGCCAAGTTCAGATTCCTTCAATGCTATCCCATTGGCTTTTAGTGTATTCAAATCACGCAACCCAATACTTTCATAATTCTCAATATACAGATTCTTGGTGTCCTTATAACTATCCAATATATTTTCCACAACATTACCCTTAACCTTAATCCCTTTCATTTCGCAGTACTTTCTTAAACTCTCGTCGGGAAGCAAGTCGAGTACATCCCTGGGTTTTATGTTATAGTCTAGGAGAAAGCTTGTTTTCATAACATCTACTTCCTGCAATTCGAACACACCCCGCACACTTTCCAAAATTACAGGGAACGCTTCATGCAATTCGCGAAGCAATTTATCATATCCGTCAACTGAAATTCCAACGCGTTCATCCCGCTCCACTTCCTCAAAATGCTTAACTAGGTTATCAACTTTTTCCTCTATAAGCACACCTCTGATCGCGGGTTGAATATTCAACCCCTTGTCACACAGATTGTTAATCTCCTTCTTCCTGTCCGTCAGACTTATCCCTTCACGATGCATGTCGCTTATTAGAACGCTCCGAAAGGAAGCCCCTTCCTCTATAATCGCTGCAATTTTATCTTCCGTCGGCAATCTCCAATCCAATTGATATCTTTTGCATACCTGATTAAGCTGAGGCTCTCTCATAACTCTCAAAACCCTCCTAAAGTGCTTGTCGGCAACCTCTTTGCCCCGAACGATTCTGAGCAATCGAGCCATTTCATCGGCAACGTAAACAGTATTGTTCTTTTTGGAGAATAATATCACACCAATGTTTCTCAGGTCATTGATTATATCATCAATACCACTTCGCTTCAGCGGAATTACCTGATATTTAATTAGTTTCACCTCTTCCCTTGTCAATCCTAACTCCTTCGAAAGAGTAGACAAGATGCTTTGTTCATCGCTAGTTATTTTGAAATCCTGATTATTCAACCGATCATTTTCGTAAGCAGTGCGCATACACTCCATGTAGATTTTATAATCCCGTATCCTAGGCATGTTCGATTGCGCAGATTGGGAGTCCATGGAGTGCTTAAATGCATCAATCCTAGCCATGAACTTACTGATCTTGTTCTCATATAAACGGGCAAACCAATCTTGTTTCATTATACTATTTCCATCCTTCGATATTATATCAATCAGAATATCAAACTGAGATGTAGAACACGATATCTCATCTTGGATAAACTCAATAAATTCATCCTCCAGTAAAGAAAAAACCTTTGACACATTGATGTTGTCTACGTTCTTCAAGTCTCTATTATCTGTGCTCAGGATTGAGCCAATTGCCTCGGAATTTTTAGGCTTGTCTAATAATATGCCATCAATTATTTTCAAAAAGGCATTCTTCTCAAATGAATTCAGCGATGCAAGAATTTTCTCTAGCTTCATGTTTGTATGATTTGGTGGCGGCCAAATATAGAAGCTTGGTCGGCTCATCGCTAACCTGGCAAAATCCTACGCCAGCATGTTTTCCAACCAAGTCGCACTGAGAGTCTCGAGGTCTACTCTACGCTGGATGCCAAGCTCGGTGAGCCTTGTCCGCGCCGGTCACTTCCTCGGCTTGCGCAGCCACACTTTCTGCCCCGGTTGCAGTGTGTCCGTGGGTTCCATGTGGTTGTACTTCGCCAGGCGCTTCAGCTTCACCCCGTACCGCTGGCTGATGTCCCACAACGATTCCCCGGCCTGCGCAATGCCTACCTCCTCGCTCTTGCTGCGGTTGCGCTTGGGCTGGATGTAGATCACCTGGCCTTCCTGCAGCCGGCTGTCCTTGGGCAGGTCGTTCCAGCCGGCCACCAAACCTGGCATCTGCTGTATTTCCGCGGCAATGTCCCGCAACGACTCGCCTTTCTTGGCCCGCACGAACTTGATGCGCCCATCGAAAAGCTCCACGGCCCGCGCATCGCCGATCGTGATCACGTCAACGCCACGATCGCTACCGCCCTTGGGCTTGTGCGCGGGCTTGGCGGGTGTTGCCCCCTTGCTGGCATAGGTCACATCAACACCGCGGTCCAGGTTGTCCAGCTTGTAGCGCTCGATCAGGTTGATCAGCTTTTGCGGATAGGCCGGGTCCGTGGCATAGCCCGCCTTCTTCAACCCGTGCGCCCAGCCCTTGTAATCGGTGGGCTTCAACTCGAACAATGAGGCATAGCGCGGACGCTCCAGGAATTTGGAATGGTCCTCGAAGCTCTGGTCGGCGCTTTTGTACTTGCGGAAGCAATCGTTCTTCTTGTCGTCGTCGTGGAACACCTTGCCGCCGGTCCAGTCGGGCGTGCACTTGATGCCGAAGTGATTGTTCCCCTGCACGGCCAGGACGCTGTTCCCGCTGCGGCTTTCCAACAGCCCTTGCGCCAGCGTGATGCTGGCCGGTATGCCGTGCTCCTTCATCTTCCGCACGGCCACGTCCTTCCATTTGGCGATGTACTGCTCGGGGCTTTGTTCGCCGCTGCCCGCCTGGGCCAACGCCGGGGCCAACAACAGGGAAAGCCCCCAGGCAAAAGAAGTTTTCAACAGTGCTCCAACTTTCATTTTCAACAGATCATACCACGCCAAGCGCAAAGCTATCGGGGCCGCTTACCGGTTTTCCACAATGCATCCACCATGCTATGCACGGGTCATCGTGGATAAAACGGAACTGGTACGCACCTTCGTGCCATGGGCAAGCAAGAAACAAGGGACAACGATGACCCGCGCGTCCAACGGCTGCTCGAACGCGGCTACGAGCGCGATGATTTCTATTTCACCCCGGAAGGCTATGTGGTATGGACCGAACGCTACCACCTGAAACGCGGCTACTGCTGCGGAAGCCGGTGCAGGCATTGCCCCTATGGCCATGAGGCGGTGGGGAGGTGAATTGCCACTTGGTGTGTTTTGCACAAATCCACGCAGTCACCCATCCTTGAAAACCGATCCCGGATCTATAGTTTTCCAAGGGGATCGGCGCGGTCATCCTTGAGGTCATCCAGTGGCGCATCAAAGTCATCCGCCACATGGATTTTCCCCTTGAACATCCCAAGGGGCCTCCCCACCTTCTTCGATGATTCCCCAGCTTCTTCAAGAGCCTGTCCACGAAATTACCAACCTCCTGCTGCAGTTCAACGGTCAAGGAATTACCTGATCTGCGTCGAGGGCATGGCACCACAGCGGGTCGTGATCGCACCTTCTACCTCCAAGGAAACTGCGATTTGCAGCTCATCAGCATTACATGACGGAATTTTCCTGGGCGACCTCATTAAGGAACATAGCGTGAACCGATAGCTGCCCTCCGGAAATCAACCCCGAACCACGAACTTCGCCCAATGCATTCTTCAACTGCTACCGAACTCAAGGCCTTCCAACACACCATCCGCGAAGGCATTCCCGCCGAGCTGCCACCGGCACGCCCGCTGGACCCCAACGTGCCCCACGCCCCCAAACGCAAGGACATCCTTTCCACCGAAGAGAAGAAGCTCGCGCTGAAGAATGCCCTGCGCTACTTCGACCCCAGGCACCACGCCGTACTGGCACCGGAGTTCGCCCAGGAGCTGAAGGAGCATGGCCGCATCTATATGTACCGCTTCCGGCCGCAAGACAGCATGTACGCCCGGCCCATCGCACATTACCCCGCCAAGAGCAAGCAAGCCGCCGCCATCATGGTGATGATCCAGAACAACCTGGACCCCGCCGTGGCGCAGCACCCGCACGAGCTGATCACCTACGGCGGCAACGGCGCGGTGTTCCAGAATTGGGCGCAATACCGGCTTACCATGCGCTACCTCAGCGAAATGACCGACGAACAAACGCTGGTGATGTACAGCGGCCACCCGCTCGGCCTTTTCCCCAGCAACAAGGAGGCCCCGCGCGTGGTGGTCACCAACGGCATGGTGATCCCCAACTACAGCAGCCCCGACGACTGGGAGCGCTTGAATGCACTCGGCGTGTCGCAGTACGGCCAAATGACCGCCGGCAGCTACATGTACATCGGCCCGCAGGGCATTGTGCACGGCACCACCATCACCGTGCTGAACGCCTCGCGCAAGCTGAAGGAACCCGGTGCCAAGGGCAAGCTCTTCGTTACCGCCGGCCTGGGCGGCATGAGCGGCGCCCAGCCCAAGGCGGGCAACATCGCCGGGGTGGTCACCCTCTGCGCGGAGGTCAATCCCGACGCGGCCCACAAGCGCCACGCCCAAGGCTGGGTGGATGAACTGATCGAGGACGTGGACCAGGCCATCGACAGCGCGCTGGCGTGGTGCAAGAAGGGCGTGGCCCACAGCATCGCGTACGTGGGCAACGTAGTGGACCTGTGGGAGCGCTTGGCGCATCGGGGTATCGCAGTGCACCTCGGCAGCGACCAGACCAGCCTGCACAACCCCTGGGCGGGCGGCTACTACCCCGTGGGCCTCAGCTACGCCGAAAGCAACGCCCTGATGGTGAACGACCCCAAGGCCTTCAGCGAGCGCGTGAAGGAAAGCCTGCGCCGCCAGGTGAAGGCCATCAACACCCTCGCCCACCAGGGCATGTACTTCTTCGACTACGGCAACGCGTTCCTATTGGAAGCCAAACGTGCCGGGGCAGACATCGGCGGCCAGCGCGGCGGGGAATTCCGCTACCCCAGCTATGTGGAGGACATCATGGGCCCCATGTGCTTCGACTTCGGCTTCGGGCCGTTCCGGTGGGTATGCACCAGCGGCGACCCGCAGGACCTGGCCACCACCGACCGCCTGGCCGCCGAGGTGATGGAGGCCATGCTCAAGGAGGCCCCGCCAGAAATCCACCAACAGATCGCGGACAACCTGCACTGGATCCGCAGCGCGCAGGAGAACCACCTGGTGGTGGGCAGCCAGGCGCGCATCCTCTACGCCGATGCCGAAGGCCGCATGCGCATTGCCGAAGCCTTCAACAAGGCCATTGCCAGCGGCCAGCTGAAAGCACCGGTGGTGCTGGGCCGCGACCACCACGACGTAAGCGGAACCGACAGCCCCTACCGCGAAACGAGCAACATCCGCGACGGCAGCCGCTTCACCGCTGACATGGCCGTGCAGAACTTCGTGGGCGACAGCTTCCGCGGCGCCACCTGGATCAGCCTGCACAACGGCGGCGGCGTGGGCTGGGGCGAAGTGATCAACGGCGGCTTCGGCCTGGTGCTGGACGGCACCCCCGACAGCGACCGCCGCCTGAAGGCCATGCTGCATTGGGATGTGAACAACGGCATAGCCCGCCGCGCCTGGGCCCGCAATCCGCATGCACAATGGGCCATCAAACGCGCCATGGAACACGAACCCCGCATGCACGTGACCGTGGCAAATGAGGCGAGCGATGAATTGGTGGAACGCAGCTTGACCTAGGTCGAACCATGGTGGACGCAGCAAACATCATAACCGATCAAGTGGCCTTGGACAAAAGCCGCTTGAAAGTCGAAGCTGCCCGCCATCAGGATCGGGATGTATTGCTGATCAATTTCCCGTACGAAGCGGGACTCATCGCACAGGTCAGGGCCCTGCCCGGTGCACGCTGGTCTCGTACGTTAAGATCTTGGCACGTACAGGACAATGCGCACTACCGGCAACTGTTCGGCCTGCCACCGAAAGAAGCAGGTAAGGGTGCATTGGCGAGGGTGGGGCCAGTGAACTACCCTGCTCTAAAGCGTTATATGGAAACGCTCCAGCTCATGGGCTACAGCCCGAGCACGGTACGTACCTACAGCAACGAGTTCGCACAGTTGCTACTGACCTTGGATGAAACGCCCGTGAACAGCTTAACGCCTGAGCGGCTCCGGGACTATATGGTGTATTGCACCAACAAGCTCAAGCTCAGCGAATCCACGTTGCATTCCCGGCTGAATGCCATCAAGTTCTATTACGAGAACGTACTTCACCGGCAGAAGTTCTTCGCCGAGATCCCACGCCCCAAAAAAGGACGTACCTTGCCCAAACATTTGAGCCAAAGGGACGTGAAACGCCTGTTCCAGTATACACCGAACTTGAAACACAACACCTTGCTTCGGCTATGCTACGGCTTAGGTCTGCGAGTGAGTGAGGTGGTCAACCTGCGCATCGCGGACATCGATTCCGGCAACATGCAGGTCCACGTTCGCCGTGCCAAGGGTAAAAAGGACCGGTACGTTCCACTCCCGGCGAGCATTCTGGGGCAACTCCGCACTTACTTCAAGCAGTTCCGCCCCAAGGAGTTCCTGTTCGAAGGGCAACACGGCGGTGCCTATAGCGCCAGAAGCGCCCAACAAGTATTCAAGCACTCCATGCGGCTGGCAGGCATCAACAAGCAGGTGGGCATCCATAGTTTACGCCATTCCTATGCCACGCACCTACTTGAAGCTGGCACCGATATCAGCTTGATCCAAAAACTCCTCGGCCACGAAAACATAAAGACCACCCTGATCTACGCAGAGATCACCAACCAACAATTGGCCCAAGTCAAAAGCCCTCTGGATACGCTCTGAGTAACCACAACAAGAAAATCTCGCGGAATGCTTTACGCAATGCGGCAAACATTCCAACAAACCTCTAACCCACTGTTAACCACAACGTTACGGCTCAAGCTCTACGCAGATCATTGCGTCTATTTAGGAGTTATGTGCCATTTTTGAATGACAATGCGAATAGATACAGACAAACAAATGAATTTACTTAGTGATAAGAACGTTGCAATAATTGGTGGTGGACCCGTTGGACTGACTATGGCAAAATTATTACAGCAAAACGGCATAGACGTTTCAGTTTACGAAAGAGACAACGACCGAGAGGCAAGAATTTTTGGTGGAACCCTTGACCTACACAAAGGTTCAGGTCAGGAAGCAATGAAAAAAGCGGGATTGTTACAAACTTATTATGACTTAGCCTTACCAATGGGTGTAAATATTGCTGATGAAAAAGGCAATATTTTATCCACAAAAAATGTAAAGCCCGAAAATCGATTTGACAATCCTGAAATAAACAGAAATGACTTAAGGGCTATCTTGTTGAATAGTTTAGAAAACGACACGGTTATTTGGGATAGAAAACTTGTTATGCTTGAACCTGGTAAGAAGAAGTGGACACTAACTTTTGAGAATAAACCGAGTGAAACAGCAGATTTGGTTATTCTTGCCAATGGCGGGATGTCCAAGGTAAGAAAATTTGTTACCGACACGGAAGTTGAAGAAACAGGTACTTTCAATATACAAGCCGATATTCATCAACCAGAGATAAACTGTCCTGGATTTTTTCAGCTATGCAATGGAAACCGGCTAATGGCATCTCACCAAGGTAATTTATTATTTGCTAACCCCAATAATAATGGTGCATTGCATTTTGGAATAAGTTTTAAAACACCTGATGAATGGAAAAACCAAACGCAGGTAGATTTTCAAAACAGAAATAGTGTCGTTGATTTTCTTCTGAAAGAATTTTCCGATTGGGACGAACGCTACAAAGAATTGATTCATACGACGTTGTCATTTGTAGGATTGGCTACACGGATATTTCCTTTAGAAAAGCCTTGGAAAAGCAAGCGCCCATTACCCATAACAATGATTGGGGATGCCGCACATTTGATGCCGCCTTTTGCAGGGCAGGGAGTAAATAGTGGGTTGGTGGATGCCTTGATATTGTCTGATAATCTAGCCGATGGAAAATTTAATAGCATTGAAGAGGCTGTTAAAAATTATGAACAGCAAATGTTTATCTATGGCAAAGAAGCACAAGAAGAATCAACTCAAAACGAAATTGAAATGTTTAAACCCGACTTTACGTTTCAGCAATTGTTAAATGTATAAAATGGAATAAAACGGCACATAACAAACAAATTGGCAATAGAGCCGGTGAAGTACTTCTATTGAACTTTTGTGCAATGTTGAAGATTAGTAATTCTATTCAACATTTGTGCTAAAAGTCGGCTCCATCGCCAATTTGCCAAACGTTAGGTGCAACCCTGCGGACGACCGTACAGACATCAACTGACTGACAAAAACCGAACAGACCAAGCCTACCCACCACCCGGCAAATTTTGAATTTTTTTGACTTTTGTTTTGCTGTTCCAAATCATTATAGTAATATTGCAATATTAAAATATAATAAGACGACAATGGGAGCGACTAAAACAGACCATTTTACAGACAAACAAAACGCCATTGCGACACTTGCTAAAGCAATCGGACATCCTGCAAGAGTGGCAATTATTGAGTATTTAATGAAAGTGGATAGTTGCATTTGTGGCGACATCGTAAACGAATTGCCTCTTGCACAGCCGACAGTTTCGCAACATTTGAAAGAACTCAAAAATGCAGGACTGATAAAAGGAAACATTGACGGCAACGCCATTTGCTACTGCATTGACGAAAAAGCGATTGAAAAACTACAAAATTATTTCGGTAACATCTCAACAAAACTTACGAAAAAGAAAAACGATTGTTGTTAAACCAAAAAAAGAAGAAAAATGAAACTTTCACAAGTAAAAGCACTTTTGCCAACATTAGACAATGTTGCGTTCAAATTAGAAAACGGAACTTTTGTTCCTGAACATTTTCACATTACCGAAGTTGGAATGGTAACAAAAAACTTTATTGATTGTGGTGGAACAATCCGCAACGAAAAAACGGTAAACTTTCAGTTGTGGAACGCTGACGACCACGACCACCGACTAAAACCAACGAAGTTGCTAAACATTATTGAACTTTCCGAAAAGCAATTAGGCATTGAAGATGCAGAAATTGAAGTAGAATATCAAAGCGACACGATTGGAAAATATTCGTTAGCGTTTGACGGAACAAACTTTATTCTGCAAAATAAAACAACAAATTGTTTAGCACAAGACAAATGTGGGATACCACAAGAAAAACAGAAAATAAAATTGTCGGAATTGCAAACGGCTCAAACATCTTCTTGTTCGCCAAATTCGGACTGTTGCTAACCACTAAAAACAAAATATGATGTATCAAAAACTAATCGAAGTCATTAACAACAAAATAGACGTTCACAGTATCAGCGAAGAACGTAAAACCATATTACAGCCATTGATAGATTTTCTACAGCAAAAAGTAAATAATAAGCAGGATATAAATATCAACTTCATCTGTACTCACAATTCCCGAAGAAGCCATTTGTCGCAGGTTTGGGCACAGGTAGCGTCAGCACATTTTAATATCCCAAACGTACATTGCTATTCGGGCGGCACAGAAGAAACTGCACTATTTCCGAAAGTCGCAGAAACATTGACAGAACAGGGATTTAATATTTTCAAAATCGCAGACACCAACAACTCTGTATATGCCATAAAGTACAGCGACAATGCTTTGCCTGTAATCGGGTTTTCAAAAAAATACGATAGCCTTTTCAATCCTGTATCGGCATTCACAGCTATTATGACCTGTTCACAGGCAGACGGTGGCTGTCCGTTTATAGCAGGAGCGGAAAAAAGAATACCTATAACATTTGACGACCCTAAAATTTCAGACGGTACAACAGAACAGACAAAGGTATATGCAGAAAGAAGTTTGCAGATAGCAACAGAAATGTTTTATGTTTTTTCAATGATTAAAAAATAACTGATGCAACCAAAACTAAAATTTCTTGACAGATACCTAACCCTATGGATATTCCTTGCAATGGCGTTTGGTGTGGGCTTGGGCTATTTCTTTCCTAATATTTCCAATATAACAGACAGCCTGTCCATTGGTACAACCAATATTCCGTTGGCAATAGGTTTGATACTGATGATGTATCCGCCATTGGCAAAGGTAGATTATACATTATTGCCTCAAGCATTTAAAGATAAAAAAGTAATCGGCATATCCTTAATTCTGAATTGGGTTATCGGTACCGTGCTGATGTTCGGGTTAGCCGTTCTGTTTTTAAGGAACGAACCCGATTATATGGCAGGGTTGATTTTGATAGGATTGGCAAGGTGTATCGCAATGGTTATCGTATGGAGTGATTTGGCAAAAGCCAACAGAGAATATACGGCATTATTGGTAGCGTTAAACAGTATCTTCCAGATATTGAGTTATAGTTTTTTGGTTTGGCTTTTCATCAACGTATTACCAAATAAATTAGGATTAGCCAATTTCAATGTAAGCGTATCAATGAAAGATGTAACTGAAAGCGTTTTGATATACTTGGGTATTCCCTTTTTCGCAGGTTTTATAAGCCGTTACGCATTGGTAAAATCAAAAGGCATAGAATGGTATAACAGAATATTCGTACCCAAAATATCGCCCATTACATTGTATGCTTTATTGTTTACCATTGTATTGATGTTCAGTCTGAAAGGCGACAAGATTTTGGAATTGCCAATGGATGTGATAAAGATAGCGATACCGCTAATCATCTATTTTGTACTGATGTTTTTCGTGAGCTTCTTTATAAGTAAATCGTTGAACGTCCCTTACGACAAAAACGCATCAATCGCATTTACAGCCACAGGAAACAATTTTGAATTGGCGATAGCCGTAGCAATAGCGGTTTTCGGTATTCATTCGCCACAAGCATTTGTGGGCGTTATCGGACCATTGGTTGAAGTGCCTGTACTTATAATTTTAGTTCGAGCAAGTTTATGGTTAAAACGAAAGTACTATTCCGAGACGTAAAAAATAATAGCATAAATAATATACAACAAGGAACTGACAGAAAAGGGCAGCACCTAACAAGGGTTTGGCGTAATGGCGGGTGAAGTGCTTCGTATGAAACTTTTTGCTAAATTTGAACATTCGTGCTTCGTATCAAAGGTAGTGCTGTGAAACCGCCACTACGCCAAGCCCCGGCACGTTAGTGGCAAGGCTAAGACGAAACTCGCGACAGAGAATAAATGATAAAATCAAAATACATATCTGACATTTTAAACCTACTTCTTGACGGGGACAATGAAGGCCTTTTAGCGAGACAACAACTCCCATTCATATCAGAAGACTATTTTGACTATACTGGAGGTGGACTTTTTGTTCGGTTCTCACATTCAGACGAGATAGCAAACTTTAAAGTCAATAAACAAGATTTAATTTTAAATGGAGTAAAAATTCAGACAACCGAATATCCAATTGAAGCTGACGCAACTTTATTTTTTAAAAACGGAGTTATTGACTATTTGGAAATTTGGTGCTATCTCGGTGACTATCCTAACCAAGACTTGATAAAATATACATTGACACAAGAATGGGAAAATTCACCGAATAAAACTATAACGACAGAAACAGGAATGGAGCGGCCCCAAGCGGCGGCAAAAGGACGTGGACGCCACCTGGACGAAGAAGCACGGCAAGAGCTTCTACGGCTACAAGAACCATGTGAAAGTGGATGCGGGCAGCAAGCTGATCGACCATTACGTGGTGACCACGGCCAGCGTGCATGACGGCACGGTGGTGTGGGACCTGCTCACCGAGGCGGACAAGGGGCAGGAGCTGGACGCGGACAAGGCCTACGACAATGCCCACACCAGAAAGGGCGTGCACTTGGCCAAGATGAAGTACCGCGTGCTCAAACAGGCCCGCCGCAACAAGCCGCTCACCGCGCGGGACAAGCGCAAAAACACCGAACGAAGCCGGGTGCGCGCCCGTGTGGAGCATGTCTTCGGTGCGATGGACAAACAGCTTGGCGGGCTGCGCGTTCGCACCATCGGACTGGCCCGGGCCACCTTCCAAGTGGGACTTACCAACCTGTGCTACAACCTGCTCAGGACCCTCACCCTGCTAAAAGCCCGGCCATCCATGGGGAACATGTGACCGGACCGATCGAAAAACCGCCTTCAGGGCCGGTTGATCAAGTAAAAACTCCCTCGATCAAACCATGTTCAACCCGCCAACCCGGAAAGCATGGCTGAGCCGATGGACCCCGAGCATGTGGACCAGAGGCGGGCAATGGTCGGGTTGGGCCCGCTGGCCGAATATGTGGAGTGGTGGGGGATCAAGTGGAGCCCAAAAGCTCAGCAGGCGCCTATTGATCACTAAGGCTGGGTGTACTGCTCCTGCCCCATTACCTTGCGATCAGAATTTCATTTTCGGCCCCACGCGGCGTACCGGCTTGGCTGGCACTTCGGCTTGGGCGGGCCGGGTGGCGGCTTTTTCCATGAGGCCGCTGGACAAGAGCATCCCTTCGGTATCGTGGCCGGTGTAATGGCGCTCGGCCAGTTTGGTCCCGTCCAGGGCAAAACGCAGCCACGTGCCGGTCTTGACGCCGCGGGCATATTGGCCGCTGCTTTCCATGCGGCCGTTGGCATAGTAGAAGGTGAAGATGCCGTCCTCCACATTGAGGGCGCTATCCAAGTAGGCACCCCGCATGCGCACAATGCCCGCATTTGATTGTATGGCCACGAGGTAACGGCCGTTGCTGGCGCGGGCCACCACGCGCACCAAACGTTCGCCGTCGGCAAAGGCATGTTTTACATCGCCGTAACCCAGGTCGTTGATGGTGATCTTTTCCACGCGGATCACCTGCACGGCTGCATCTCCCTCGAAACCGCTGGCCATGGTTGCCGAGGGACACAAGAAGAAGGCAAGGAACAAGATGTTGATGTAGGTTTTCATAAGTTGCATTTCAACCCCAACATGCCAAAGCCATGCCCCAATGGTGCCTGCGAGGCCTTCGGTGAGGAACGGACCACGCCAAAACAGGCTTGTGCGCGCACGGCGGCAAGAGGGGGCTGTCCAGGCACGGTCATATTCGCCATTACCGGCTGAATGCCAAGGCGTTGTCTCCTATTAGCGGAGCCGCTTCCATGGGGGTTGGGAAGCGTTGCTGCAGGGCAGTCCAAATGGCACCCGAACCGGATGCCGGGGCGGCGTTTTGGGCGTGCTGCCCGGTTGGGGAAATTGTTGCCTTGTTATTTGCACGGTGCCTTGAAATTCCACGCCTGGGGTGCCCGTTCCCACCCTATCGGGTCCCGGTGCGGCCGATGGCAACGCGTTGGCTTTCGGGCATGAATTGGCATTGAGCATCAGGCGCATGCACGTGCGCCCTGCGCGCCTTCCCGCGCATGGGAATCCTTGCCAGCGGCACAGGGATAATGGGAACGGCCCTGGATTTGCCCATGCGCCACCATGCTGCGCTGCCTCCCGCTCCCCTCCCTGGCTGTTATGGGCATGCTGGGCACCGGGATGGCGCACGGGCAATCGAGCACCCTGTATGCCGATGGCTTGGTGCGGGTGCAAGGGGCCGACTGGCGCGAAAGCCGCGTTACCGTGATCCCCGAATTCGGAGAAGCATTTGAAATACCGCTGACCAGCAACCATTTCAAATTGGACCTCGGCCTGGAATCCTCCTACTTGGTGCGGGCCGCGCACAAGGACTGTGCGGCCAAGGAGGTGGTATTCGACCTGCATGTGCCGGCAGCCTACCGCGGCCAGGATTTCCAGTTCCCTTTCGAGATCGTGCTGGAGGCCTTCAAGGCGAAGGAGGAGCGGTACGCCTACGCCAAGCCCGTGGGAGCGGTCTATTTCGACCCCGCCAAGGAGGATTTCACCTACACCACTGAATACGCGCGCATTGAGAAAGCCCGCGCGGTTTCCTCCCTCTCCGACCGCATGGACGAGCACATCACGCTGCACCCGGTTCAGGCCGATCTGCTCGCCGATTATGCGGCCCTGTTCGCGAACGATCCCAATGCGGCACCCTTGGATACCGGGGCGCGGAACTCCGGGCAGCCGATGGCACCCCCAGCGGTTACCGGGGCATACGATACGGTAACGGCCGAACCGTTGGCACCGATCCCCGTGAGGAACGTAGGCATGGCGGTGCCTGCGGCTCCGAGGCCTATCGGATCCTCGGCGGCCCCAGCACCCACGCCACGACCGCTTCCTGTTGCCGCTTCGTCGCGTGCACCTGCGCCCGGCGAGGCTGTTCCGGTGCCGGACATACCGCGGCCGGAATCAAGGATATCCACGCAATTCACCATGCCGCAGCCGGATGATGCGCACGCCATGCGCGAATTCAACCAGCTGCCCACCATGCTGATCCAGATCGACCGCTTCGGCTATGCCGATACCACCGTGGAGCTGCGGAAAGTGACGCATGCGTACGGGGCGGTGTTCTATTTCAAGGACGGCTATTCCATAACCGAGCGGGCCTATTTGGAGGAGATCGCGCGGAACGGGTACCACGGGCAGCGGGCGCGATAGAAAGCGGCTTACGGCGCCACTTGCCGGAAGGTGAGGTTGATGCGCATGCCCACCGGTCGTTTGGTCTTGGGCACCGTATGCTCGGTGGCCTCTTGGCAGCCGGGCAGCATCACCAGCAAAGAGCCGGGCACCAGCGGGAAATCGTGCACCACGGCATGATCCGCCTTCAGGCGCATGCGGAATACGCGCAGCGCGCCGAGGGAAAGCGAGGCCACAGCACCGCCGTAAGCCTCGCGGTCGCTGTGCCAGGCCACCGAATTGCTGCCATCGCGGTAGAGGTTGCACAGGCAGCCGTTGTACGTGTACCCGCTGATCCGTTCCACCAGCGCCTTGGCCTCCAGCAGCTTGGGCGGCCAATCCTGCGGGTCATGGGCGTACACGCCCTGGTGGCGGGCCACGCCGTACCACGCGATGTCGCGCGGCATTTCCACTTCCTTGCCATGCAGGGTGATGCTGCGGCGCGCCCAGGGCGCCGTGTGCAGCAGGACCTGGAACAGTTCATCAGCCGACCCCGCGCCGAGCACCACGCCATAGTGCCGCACAAAGCGTGGGAAGGGATGGTCCGCAGGACGGGCGCGCAGGTCCATCGCGTTCATCTCATCAGGGGAGAACAGAGAATCGGACATCGGTGCCATGCAGGCCGTGGAGAATGGTGGCCCACCAGTACAACAGGCGGGGGCACGGCCGGTTCGGGATGGACGGGATCACCTGCGCGGAAAGCCGTGCATCGGCCAACAAAGCGTATCATGTGAACGCGCAGCTGACGGAAAAAGCGTCGAAATGGAATGACGAGCCACGACATCACCTGGCACATGTACCAGCATGCCCGATCGATGGGGCATGATTGGATCACGCCCAACGCCCTGTTGTACGCCTGGGAAAGCGACCTGCTGACGGTGACCCCGCAGGGCCATGTTTGCGAAGTGGAGGTGAAGATCTCGCGCGGCGACCTGCTCAACGACCTTCTGAAGCCCAAGCACAGCCAGGGCATGCTGCTCAACGGCTCCTTCATGGTGAAGACCAACGGCAAGGAAAGCACGGCGAATGAACAGGTGGAGGAGCGCCGGCAAGCCCGTGGAGAGCTGTTGTGCCGCCGCCCAAATTATTTCGTGTTCGCCATGCCCTGCGCGGTGTACCGCAAGTTGAAGGGCTTCCGGTTCCCGCCCTACGCGGGAGTTTTCACCGTGGATGACCAAGGCCGTGTGTACGAGGAACGCCGGGCCCTGCAACTCCACAGTACCCCCATTGCAACCGCGGATATGCTCGGCCTGGCGCGCCGGATGCACCAGCGCTACTGGAACCAGTGGGCCAAGGAAAGGGAGGCGGTGCCGGAAGCAGCGGATTGATCCAGGAAGAACACTTCCGGGCGCGTTCCCTATGCCTGGCGCAAAATATTTCCGCGGCCAACCAACCCGGTGCCCTTTTCCTGCGTGATGGAGATGAACGGTCCTATCCGTCAACCCTTCACATGAACCATTTTTCCAAATTCCTTTTCATCGCCCTGCTGCTGGCGTTCACCGCACCGGCGCAAGCGCAGCCCTACACGCTGTACGTGCTGGGGGAAATGACACCCTGTGACCCGGCCATGGAAGGCACCACGATAACCGCCACGGTATTGCAGTTCAACGGCAGCGTGGTAACGGCCTCCACCACGCTCAGCGCGAACTGCTTCTACAGCATGCCCCTCACCCTGACGGACAGCGCGGGCGCGATCATTGTTTCCGGCATGTGCGGCAACGGCACCATGGCCAGCGATTCCACCTTTTTTGAACTGCCCGGCTCGCAGGACCTGGTGATGAACCTCTCATGCAGCCCGATCGTGGAACCCTGCCAAGCCTGTTTCACCATCGTTTCCCCGGCACCGTGGTCCGCAAATTTCCTGAACTGCTCCACGGGCGGTGGCCCGGCACCCACGTATACCTGGTGGTTGCCCGATGGGAGCAATTCCAGTGCAACGGATGAAAGCTGGACCTTCACCACCCCTGGCATTTATGGCATTTGCCTCACCCTGGAGGACGGTGCAGGGTGCAACAGCCTGCATTGCGACACGCTGACGGTGGCAGCGGACGGCACCATCACCCTTGGCGCCGTGGTGCCCGACTGCCTCGGCATACCGAACGGGCCCAACATGCCGGGAACCCCCTGCACGGCCGGGGGGATAACGGGGATCTGGGACCTCTCCTGCACCTGCGTGCCTGCTCCCTCCTGCACGGCCTGCATCACGGTAGCGTCCACCGCCCCGTTCACGGCGAATTTCTCCAGCTGCTCCACCGGCGGCACCGCGCCCTACACCTACCTCTGGGACATTTCCGGCCCCGGCGGCGGAACAGCGACAGGGAATGCGGTGCCCCATGTCTTCCCCGGGCCCGGCGTATATGCGGTGTGCCTCAACATTACCGATGCCCTGAGTGCCTGGTGCCAAACATGCGAGAACATTACGGTTGAGGCCGATGGCACGGTGCATACCGGATCGCCCATGCCCTGCCACGCCTCCTTCTGGCCGGTACAGGCCTATGACAGTACCGCCACCGGTGGGGTGGTGCCCATACCCAACCTGGTGTGGGTGTGGAACCTGAGCAGCGGCGGAAGCGGCACGTACCAATTCGTATGGGACTTCGGCGACGGCAGCTCTTCCACGGAAGCATACCCGACCCATGAATACACCGGCCCCGGGCCATGGCTGCTCTGCCTTACCGTCACCGATGGCCAAGGGTGCACGGACAGCTATTGCGATTCGGTGGCCGTGGACGACAACGGGCTGCTCGCCCAGCTGCAACGCGTGCCGAATGGCCCCGACCAGCCCATGCGGTCGGGCGGCTTTACGCTGAACGTGCGGCCTGGCCTGACCACAGGGATCGCAGCCCCCGCGCCTTTGGAAATGAAGCGCGCCTGGCCGAACCCGGTGACCGACGAGCTGAACCTCAGCCTGGATACGCGGGTTGCCACGGAACTGGAGCTGACCGTGACCGATGCGATGGGCCGGACGGTACTGCGCGAAACGCCGCATGCCACCGCGGGTGAAAACCTGGTGCGGTTGAACACCGCCACCCTGGAACCCGGGCTTTACCTGCTGCGGCTGGGCAATGACGCGGGCAGCCTTGTGCATCGCTTCATGAAAATGCGATGATGCCACAACAGTAGCTTTGGAAAAGTGCCCGCCGCGCGCGGGCACTTTTTGCCCTTCCGCATGGTGCCAGAACAACTGATCCATGATTGCATCCGCAGGGATCCCCGTGCGCAAGAGGAACTGTACCGCAAACTGCACCCGCTGATGTTGTCGATCTGCAGCCGATACGAGCGAAACCGGCAGGACGCCCTGGCCACCATGAACGAGGGCTTCCTGAAGGTGCTCACGAACCTTGGCCAGCGCCGGGCCGATGTGCCCTTCGAGGCCTGGGTGCGCAGGATCATGATCAACACCTCGATCGATGGCCTGCGGCGGGCGCAAAAAAGAAGGAGCATGGAACGCACCGATATGCCCTTGGACCATGCGGGCCGCGCCGACACGAATGAATACCTGCGGCAAATGGAGGCCGAGGCCTTTGCCGACCTGTTGCGGCAAGTGCCGGAGATGTCGCGCAAGGTCTTCAACCTGTTCGCCATCGACGGCTTCAATCACGCCGAGATCGCGGAAATGCTGGACATCAGCGAGGGTACCTCGAAATGGCATGTGCACGCGGCGCGGCAGCAACTGCGAAATGCCCTGGCGCGCATGGCCCGCAACCAAACCCTGAAGACCGCATGACCATGCAACACGACGAGCAATTCGATGAGCTGGCGCGGCGCAAGCTGGCCGAGCGGGAAATACCGTTCCAGCAAGCGGATTGGCAGGCCGCGAAAGCGTTGATCAATGCCAAGCGGCGTGACCGCGGCGCGGGGATGTGGTGGTCCGCCCTGGTGTTGCTATTGCTCACTGGCGCCGGGGCCTGGTTCGCCCTCGGCGGCCATGATGGCACCCCGCACACCGGGGAGCCTGCGCGGAGCGGGGTGCAGGGCACGGCGGAGGTGGCCGCCGAGCCGAAGGCTGCCGCACCGGCCACGATCACCGCACAGGCAGCGTCCCCCATGCAAGCCGATACGGGTACACGATCGACGCCGGCAGTGGAAAGCACCGGACCGCGCACAATGAATGGAACGGCCGGGATATCCGTGGTGGCACATGCACCGAATGCACCGGCCATGGCAGCGGAAGGCCTGGCCAAGCAAATGGGGGACCATGCCGCAGCACACAGCGATGGCCCATCGTTCACCAGCGAAACGAGGGCGGTTGCAACACGGGAAAAGGAGGGCGCGATCGTTGCGGAAGCCGATCAACCCTCAGCAGCCCCAGGCGATGCAGCGCCGCCGATGGGTACACCCGTATCCTTCGCAGCCGCGCCGAACGCTGCAGTGCAGTCCGGCGGCTCCGCCACGGACCGCACCCGCCTGCCCTGGCTGGAAGTCCGCAGCAGCGGCATCCCTGCGCCATTGACGGCCGACAGCGCATTGGCGCACCCCGGCCTGGCGGATCGGCCGCCCTTGCGGCCGTGGCGCACGCCATGGGAGTTGAGCGTGGTGGGCGGCATGTTCAGCACACAAAGCCGGTATGCCGGTGCCGACAGCCACCACTGGGCCAGCCGCGTGGATCCCATGGCCAGCGCTGCGCTGGGCGCGGAATTGCTGCGGATGGGCCGCAACTTCGGCATGGGTGCCGGGCTGCACGTCAGCACCTACAACGAACGCATCCGCAGCGATGCGCTGGACCATCGTTCCCTTCAAATAATGCCTTTCTGGTACCTGCTGCCGGTGGACACCGTGATCCTGGTGATCACGGATACCCTGGCCGGCCAACCGCCCGTGTACATGGGTCAATCGGTGGCCACCACGGTGCACGTACTTGCGCAGGGCACCGACACGCTGGAACAGGTGCAGCACCTGCGCGATGCCCGCGACCAAGTGAACCGGGTGGCCTACTGGGAGGTGCCGCTGCTGCTTGATGCCCATTTGGCGCAGGGGCGCTGGAGCCTGGGCGTGCGTGGCGGTCCCACGGTGGGCCTGCTTACCGGCCGGCGCGGGGCACTGCCCTACCCGGGCGGCGAGGGCTACCTGGACCTTCGCGAGCAGCCATTCCGCGAATTGGTGCTGGGTTATGGAGCCCGGGCCTACCTGCGCTACCGGTTCAATGCGGCGTGGAGCATCGGGGTTGAACCCGCGTTGCGCGGCCAGCTTTCGAACGGCCTCACCGGCACCGGGCTGGAACGGCGCGCCACGGCAAAAGGCGTGATGCTGAGCGTGGGGTACCGGATCCCGTAGTGCTCACGCCCTCAACTCCGCATCCGCTTCTTTTTCCAGCGCTTGCCGAATGCGGGCCATGGCCTTCTCCACCTGATCGTCGGTGAGGGTGCGCTCCTGGTCTTGCAGCGTGAAGGTGAGGGCATAGCTCTTTTTCCCTTCCGGCAGCTTTGCGCCTTCGTACACATCGAACAGTTCCACGCGGCGCAGCAGCTTGCGCTCGGCCTGGAAGGCCAGCTTTTCCAACAAGGCATACGGCACGGCGCGGTCCAACAGCAGGCTGAGGTCGCGGCGCACGGCGGGGAACCTGGGCACGTCGCGGAAAATGGTGCGCTGCCCGGCCAGCAGTTCCAGCATGGCCGCCTCGTGCAACTCGCCGTACCACACCGGTTGTCCCACATCGAAGGCAGCGGCCACTTGTGCGGGCACGGCCCCGAAGCGGCCCAAGGTGCGGCCTTCCACGGTGATCTCCAACGCCGGTGAAAGCAGGGGATCCTCCACCGCCCCAAAATGCGCGGCCGTGCGCACGCCCAGTCGGGCGAGCAGCAATTCCAGCTCTTCCTTCATGTCCGCCAGTTGCGTGGGCCGGTCCGTGCTCCTCCAGTTATCGTTCCATCGTTTGCCCGTGATCAGCAGCGCTGTGCGGTCATGCTCAACGGCATGGCCGTGTTCCACCGCGTAGATGCGGCCCCATTCAAAGAGCCGCAGGTCGTGTTGTTGGCGCGCCATATTATGCGCGGCGCTCTGCAACAGCCCGAACAACATGTTGGGGCGCATCACATCCAGCTCCGTGCTGAGCGGGTTTTTCAGCTTGATCAAGGTTGCGGGGTCCGCGGCCTTCAGCTTCAATACCCGTGCGCCGCCCACCAACGAGGGGTTCATCACCTCACGGAAGCCCCGCGCCGCGAAATGCGCGGCCACCTTGGCCCGCACCCCGTCCACGGTGAGTTCGGGCAAGCGAACCGGCGGCATCATCAGCCGCTCGGGCAGCTGTACCTTATCGAGCCCGTGTATGCGCAGCACCTCCTCCACCAGATCGGCCTCGCGCGCCACATCCACGCGGTAGGGCGGCACCTCCACCACCACGCCCCGTTCATCGCGCTCAACCACGCGGCAATCCAGCGCCTCGAGCACGTTCACCACTTGGTCCGCCGCCATGTCCACACCTCCAAGGTGCTTCATGGCCGCGAACCGCAGGGCCACGCGCTTCGCGGCGGGCGCCTGGCCGATGTCGGTAATGGCCGAGCTGATGCGGGCCCCCGCGACCTCCTTCAGCAACACTGCGGCCCGCTTAAGCGCATATACCGTGATCGTGGGGTCCACGCCCCGTTCGAAGCGGAACGATGCATCGGTGCTGAGGCCATGGCGCCGCGCCGTGCGCCGGATCGTTGAGGGGTCGAATGCCGCACTTTCCAGGAAGATGGCCGTGGTGCCTTCCGTTACGCCACTGTTGGCCCCGCCGTATACACCGGCCAGGCACGCGCCGTTCATGGCATCGGCGATCAACAAATCGCCGGCATCCAGGTTGCGCTCCTTGCCGTCCAGCGTCTTGAGGCGCTCACCTTGTTGCGCCATGCGCACGATGATCTTGTTGCCCTCCAGCTTATCGGCATCGAAAGCGTGCAGCGGTTGGCCGAGTTCGTGCTGCACATAGTTGGTCACGTCCACCACATTGTTGATCGGCTTGAGGCCGATGGCCAGCAGCCGCTCCTGCAACCAGCTTGGCGATGGGCCCACCGTGATGCCGGTAAGCGTAGCACCGGCGTAGCGCGGCGCGGCCTGTTGTGCATCCACCTGCACCGCAACAGCGCGCGCTTGGTCATCCTGCGCATAGGCGTCCACGGCAGGCAGCACCACCTTGGCCGCGGCGCCTGTCCGGTGGTTCAGTGCAGCCACGAGGTCGCGCGCAACACCCCAGTGGCCCATGGCATCGCTGCGGTTCGGCGTAAGGCCGATCTCGATCACATGGTCGTCCTTCAGCCCAAGGAAGGAAGCGGCCGCCATGCCCACCGGGGCTGAAGGGTCCAGCACCATGATGCCGTCGTGATCGGTGCCCAGGCCCAGTTCATCGGCAGCGCAGATCATGCCGTGGCTTTCCACCCCGCGGATCTTGGCCTTTTTAATGGTGAAGGATTCGCCGCCGGCGGGATGGAGCACGGCGCCCACGGTGGCCACCAGCACTTTTTGGCCAGCGGCCACATTGGGCGCGCCGCACACGATCTGCGAAGCCTCCCCGGCCCCGATGCCCACCATGCACACGTGCAGGCGGTCCGCTCCCGGATGTTTGGCACAGGTGAGCACCTCGCCCACCACTACGCCTTCGAGCATGCCCTGCACGGGCATGAAGCGCTCCACGCTCTCCACCTCCAGGCCGGTGCTGGTGAGGATGTCCGCCGCTTCGTCCGGCGTAAGCCCTGTGTTGTCGATCAGGTCTTGGAGCCAATTCCAGGAGATGCGCATGCCTTGTTAAAATGGATCGCGAAAGTAGCCACGAGAGCGGGGCGGTTAAGCGCGAACGGCCTGGTGCAAACCGGCCACCATGTTGAAAAAACCCACGGCCCCGCGGCTTGGCCTTGGTCCGTTCTACTTTCGGCCCGCATGGCACTTGCAAGGAACACGGTCGTCAATGGCCTTTTGTACCTGGCCGCGCTGGTGGGCACCTGCATGGCCCAGATCAACGGCTGGCGCGGGCTTGAGCTGGTCTGCAAGCCTTTGCTGATGGTCGTTCTTTCGTCCTGGTTCTTCTTCAACAGCCGCCGCGTGGGCGACCGGTTCACACTGCTGGTGCAGGCGGGCCTGTTCTTTTCCCTGATCGGCGATGTGGCCCTGATGCTCACCTTCCTGGATGATTTCAATTTCCTGGTCGGCCTGGGCGCATTTTTCCTGGCCCAGCTCTGCTATGCCTTCGCCTTCATACAGAACCTCGCGGACGTTCGGGGGGCGGATGGCCTGTTGCTGCCCGTGCTGCTCACCTTCTGCATCGGCACCTATTCCTTCTTCTTCACCTGGGACCTAATGCCGCACCTGGAGGATGAACTCGGCCTTCCGGTGGTGGCCTATGTGTCAGCGATCGCATTCACGGCGATCATGGCCTCCTTCCGCTTCCGGCGCACCTACCCGCGCAGCTTCTGGCTGGTGCTGCTGGGCACGTTGCTCTTCATTTTCTCGGACAGTGTGCTGGCGTGGGACCGTTTCCGCTCGCCTGTGGAATGGTCGCCGTTGGGAATAATGGTGCCGTATGCCTTGGCGCAGGCCATGATCGCGGGCGGCGCGCTCGCGCATGTGCTCGACCCCGACAACGTGCGGCGGCGGCAGGCGATAACGGCCTGAGCGCACATTCAGCCCACCCGGCCCCACAGGGCCTTGTCCTTCATCTGCTCGCCAAGCGCAATGGCGATCGGCCGGTTCACCGGCTGCTCCAGTTCCGGGTCCTCCTCCAGCAGCCGTTGCGCCAATTCACGTACGGCCTGCATCAGGTCGCCATCCGTGGCCAGGTCGGCCATGTGCAGCTTGGGCAGGCCGCTTTGCTGGGTGCCCATGATATCGCCAGGGCCGCGCAGCTGAAGGTCCACTTCGCTGATCTCGAAGCCGTCCTGCGTGCGAACCATGGTGCCGATGCGCTTGCGGCCGTCGGCCCCGAATTTTTCCCCGGTCATCAGGATGCAGTAACTGTTCTCGGCGCCCCGCCCTACCCTTCCCCGCAATTGGTGCAGCTGCGATAGCCCGAAGCGCTCAGCATTCTCCACCACCATTACCGTGGCATTGGGCACATCCACCCCTACTTCGATCACGGTGGTGGCCACCAGCACATTGGTCTCGCCCTTGGCGAAGCGCGCCATTTCATACTCCTTGGTCTCGGGTGCCATGCGCCCATGCACGATCCCCACGGCATACTCCGGCAGCGGGAAACGGCGCGAGAGGCTTTCAAATCCGTCCATCACATCCTTCAGGTCGCTTTTTTCGCTCTCCTGCACCAGTGGGTACACCACATACACCTGCCTGCCCTTGGCGATCTCCGTTTCCAGGAAATGGAACACGGCATTGCGCGATTGATCGGTGCGGTGCACGGTCTTGATCGGCTTGCGGCCCGGCGGCAGTTCATCGATCACGCTCACGTCGAGGTCGCCGTAAAGCGTCATGGCCAAGGTGCGCGGTATGGGCGTGGCGGTCATCACCAGCACATGTGGCGGCACCTGGCCCTTGGCCTGCATGCGGGCGCGTTGTTCCACACCGAAACGGTGCTGCTCATCGATCACTACCAGCCCCAGCTTGTTGAACACCACACGGTCCTCCAGCAAGGCATGGGTGCCCACCAAAATGTGCACTTCCCCCAGGCGCAGTGCGGTAAGCAGGCTCTTGCGCTCGGCGGCCTTGGTGCTGCCCGTAAGCAGGCGCACCACCACCGGCAACCCTTCCAGGAACCGGCTGATGCCCTTGAAATGTTGTTGGGCCAACAATTCGGTCGGCGCCATCATGGCCGCCTGGAAACCGTTGTCCATGGCCAACAGCATGGCCAACAGGGCCACCAGCGTTTTGCCACTGCCCACATCGCCTTGTACCAAGCGGTTCATTTGCCGGCCACTGCCCATGTCCTTGCGCAGTTCGCGCACCACGCGTTTTTGGGCCCCGGTAAGCGGAAATGGCAGATGGTGGGAGTAGAACCGGTTGAACAGCTCCCCCACCTGGGCGAACACATGGCCTTTCTGTGCCCTGGCCAAAAGGTCCTTGCGCCGCAACAGCTGAAGCTGAAGGAAGAAGAGCTCTTCCATTTTCAGCCTTTTCACGGCACGGTCCAGGCGTTCGCGGTCCTGCGGGAAATGCACCTCGCAAATGGCTTCTTCCCGTCCAAGGCCGCCGAAGTGCGCGCGCATGTCGTTGCTCAGCGTTTCGGAAAGGCTGCCCTGTACCTGTGGCAGCAGCGTGCGCACCAGCTTGCCCAGGCCACGGCTGTTAAGGCCCTTGGCCGAAGCCTTCTCGGTGGAGCTGTATACCGGCTGCAGCGGCGTGGCGGCCCCTTCGTCCCAAGTGCTGGCCAATTCGATCTCGGGGTGGGCCAGGTTGAATTGGTCGCGAAAACGGCTGGGTTTGCCGTACACCACGTATTCATTGCCATCCTTTAGCAACGGCTGCAACCAGCGGAGGCCGCGGAACCACACCAGCTCGATGGTGCCGGTGGCATCGCTGAGCTTGGCCACCAGCCGGCGGGCCTGCCTCTCCCCCACCATGCGTACCTGCGAAAGCCTGCCGCGCAATTGCACCGCCACCGATTCATCCACCACATCGCGCACTTGATCGAAACGGGTGCGGTCCACATACCGGAACGGGTAATGGAAAAGCAGGTCGCCGTAGGTGGAAATGCCGAGTTCCTTCCGCAACAGCTCACCGCGCTGGGGCCCAACGCCCTTGAGGTACTCGATCGGTGTGTCCAGGATCGGGGACATGGCCCTAAAATAGCGTTGTGCGGTTGTGGGTCCGGCGGATCTGTGTACAGGCCGGCCGGCCATGGAGTATCCCGCACCGGCGCATGCTCCTGCCCCATGTTGTCCTTCCCCCCGTACACATTGGGAAACTGGTGGTTGAAGAAGCTGAAAAAATGAAGAGGGAACAGGTGCGGGCCGGGAGGGATGTTGCGGGCCCTGGCCTTCCCCTGCTCACCATACGCCGGGGAACAGCCTTTTCACCCCGCGCATCACTTCGGAATATTCGGGATGCACTTGATGCAACAGATGCTCCTCGTGGCGGATCTTCAGCACCAGTACGACCAGTACTGCACCGAGGGCGGCCCATCGCAGCGGTGTGGGCGCACCCAGGGTAACGGCCGCGCCGCATAAAAGCACCGCCAGGTACATGGGATGGCGGATGAAACGGTAGATGCCGCGTTTGGTCAGCACGTTGCCCTTGCGGGGCATGGGCATGATGGTGACGTTGCTGCTGCCCAGGCTTACGAAGGCCAGCAGGAACGCGAGCATGCCCACATCGAAAATGGCCCAGGCCCAAATGGGCAGCCGCCATGGGCCGCCCACCACCAGGAGCACAATGCAGATGAACTGGGCCGCGACCAGGATGCGCCCTTTGGTATCCGCAGGGGGCTTGTCCATGGTGTTAGATCGAGGCTGCACCCAGCATCAGCACCGGGTTTTCCAGCATGGCCTGCAGCG
Source organism: Flavobacteriales bacterium (assembly GCA_044507815.1). Taxonomy (GTDB): domain Bacteria; phylum Bacteroidota; class Bacteroidia; order Flavobacteriales_F; family PHOS-HE28; genus PHOS-HE28. Next base: position 99,612 of record JBIQIX010000008.1, read on the forward strand.
TTTGCATGAAGGCCGCGCCCGTGGCGCCGTCCACTGCGCGATGGTCGCAGCTCAGCGTGATCTTCATGAGGTGGCCCGGCACTATGGCGCCGTTCTTCACCACGGGCACCGCATTGATGGCCCCTACGGCCAGGATGCAGGCATCGGGCGGGTTGATGATGGCGGTGAACTCGTCGATGCCGAACATGCCCAGGTTGCTGATGGTGAAGGTGCTGCCCTCCCAGTCGGCGGGTTGCAATTTCTTGGCCTTGGCCCGCTGCGCGAAATCGCGCACCTCGGCACCGATCGTGCGCAACGTCTTCGCATCGGCGAAGCGTACCACCGGCACCAGCAGGCCGTCCTCAACGGCCACGGCCACACCGATGTGCGTGTGTTCGTTGTAGCGGATCTTGTCGCCCAGCCAGCTGCTGTTCACCTTGGGGTGTTGGCGCAGGGCCATGGCCGCGGCCTTGATCACCAGGTCGTTGAAGCTGATCTTGTCCGGGGCCAGTGCCTTGTTGATGGCCTCGCGCGCGGCCATGGCATTCTCCATGTCCACGTTCACCGTGAGGTAGAAATGCGGTGCGCTGAACTTGCTTTCCGCCAGGCGGCGGGCGATGGTCTTGCGCATTTGGCTCACCGGCACTTCAGTGAAGCGTTCCTCCTGCAACGCCACCGGCGCCCCGCCCACGGCCAGGTAGCTCTCAATATCCTCCTTCACGATGCGGCCATCGTCGCCGGTGCCGCGCACGCGTTGGAGGTCGATCCCGCGCTCTTCGGCCAGGCGGCGGGCCAAGGGACTGGCCTTTATGCGGCCATCGCCCACGGTTTTCGCGGAGGCCGTGGTGCGCGCCGGGCCGAACATGGGCGCCGGGCCGGGTATGTGCTTGCCGCTGGCCGCGACCGCCGCTGGCCGCGTCGCTTCCCCAGCGCCATTTTCAGCGGCATCAGGGGCTTTCTCCTCTTTCCGGGCTTCCTTGGCCGGTTTTTCCTCCTGCTTGGGCTCCTTTTCCTTGGGTTCGGCCTTGGCCTCTTCCTTTTTCCCCTTTTCGGCCTCCTTCAGCAGGGCACTGATGTCCTCGCCCTTCTCGCCGATGATCGCCAGCAGCGAATCAACCGGGGCGGCCTCGCCCTGTGGGACCGCAATATGCAGCAGCACGCCATCGTAATAGCTCTCGAATTCCATGGTGGCCTTGTCCGTCTCGATGTCGGCCAGGATCTCGCCGCTCTTCACCGTATCGCCCACCTTCTTGTGCCAGGCACTCACCACGCCCTCGGTCATGGTGTCGCTCAAGTGCGGCATATTGATCACTTCTGCCATGCTGCTATCGCCGTAATTATGTTTTGCCGTGCCACAGGGCAACGGCCCGGTTTCACTCCTTGATGAACGGATAATCCTTTTGCTTGTACACGTCGATGTAGAGTTCCTCCAGCGGCGGGTAAGGGCTTTCCTCGGCGAATTTCACCGAGGCCTCCACTTCGGCCTTTACCTCCTTGTCCATCTTTTCCAGCTCTTTCTCGCTGGCCCACTTGTTCTCCAGCAGCGTGCGCTTCACCAGCTCCAGCGGGTCGCGTTGGCGGTATCCTTCCACCTCTTCCTTGCTGCGGTAGGTGCCGGGGTCGCTCATGCTGTGCCCGCGGTAGCGGTAGGTCTTCAGTTCGAGCAGGAAGGGGCCGTTGCCGGCCCGCACATGCGCCGCCGCATCGGCAAAGGCATTGTGCACCTCCTCGCAGCTCATGGCGTTCACCGGGGCCGCGGGCATCTCGTACGATAGGCCAAGCTTGTACAGCTCGTGCACATTGCTGGTGCGTTCCACGCTGGTGCCCATGGCATAGTCGTTGTTCTCAATGCAGAACACCACGGGCAGTTTCCAGTTCATGGCCATGTTGAAGGTTTCGTGCAGGATCCCCTGCCGCACCGCTCCGTCGCCCATGAAACAGTAGGTGACCTGATCGCCACCGCGGTATTTGTCGGCGAAGGCGATGCCGGCGCCCAGGGCGATCTGGCCACCCACGATGCCGTGCCCCCCGAAGAAATGCCGCTCCTTGTCGAAGTAGTGCATGCTACCGCCCTTGCCCTTGCTGCTGCCGGTTATACGGCCGTACAGCTCGGCCATTACCGCCGTGGCCGGAGTGCCCAGCACCAGCGGGTGCGCATGGTCGCGGTAGGCGGTAATGATGCGGTCGTCCGCGCGCATTGCGGTCACCAGCCCCGCCAATATGGCCTCCTGCCCGATGTACAGGTGGCAGAAGCCGCCGAATTTCTGCTGGGTGTACAGCTGCCCGGCCTTCTCCTCGAACCGCCGCATCAGCAGCATGTCCTTGTACCAGCGCAGCTGGATCTCCTTCCCGAACGCCTTTTTTTCCGGCGTATTCTTGCTCTTGCGGGGTTTTGTGACTGGATCGCTCATGATGTTGGATGAACGGCGCAAAGATAGCCTGCTCAACGGGGCTTCTTGCCCAATTGGCTGCTGTCGAACGAGAGGGGAAGCAGCGTTTCGGCGCTGAAGGTCTCGATCACCGGGCCTTTCACCACGCCCATCAGCAGGCGTATGGGCCCGCCCTGCCGCCGTTCCTGCTCCACCAAGGCCTGCCTGCAAATGCCGCAGGGCGTAACGGGCCGCGTGCCCTTTACCTGCGGCACCACTATGGCCAGGCTTTCCACCGTGCCCTTGGGCAGCACCGCCATGGCCGCGTGCAGTGCAGTCCGCTCGGCGCAGGTGCCCGCCGGGTAGCTCGCATTTTCCTGGTTGCTGCCGGGCACCAGCTCCCCGCTTTCCATGCGCAGCGCCGCACCCACCTTGAATTTGGAGTACGGCGCGTAGGCGTTGCGGGCGGCCTTCACCGCCAATTCCAGCAGTTCCCGGTCCTCGGCAGGAAGCGCATTCCATGAAGCATGCTGCAGGTAGTGCAGGGCGATCTTGCGTGTGTTGGCCATCGATGTTGAAAAGGTGCCGAAATTACACGCCCCGGCGATCCCGGCCACCGGTGCGCATCAGGTGTGCCACCGTGCACTTGCGCCGGGTTTACATAGCTTGGCACCTTCATACCATGGCCGCATTACAGGATGCCCTCGCCCGCTTTTCCACCATCTCCCTGCGGGAAATGGATGCCGTGGCCCTGCAATCGCGCATGGATACCAAGTACCTGCTGTCCGTGCACCGGCTACCCGCGCTGCTGCATGAACTGGCCAAGGAGTACCGGTTGCTGGAGGTGGGCGGCCAGCGCGGCGGCCTGTACCGCACGTTGTACTTCGACACGCCCGGGCTGCAGGCCTACTACGACCATCACAATGGCCGCACGTTCCGGTGCAAGGTGCGGCTGCGCGAATACACAAGCTCGGGCGCCTGCTTCCTGGAGGTGAAAAACCGCAACGGGCGGGGCGGCACCGAAAAGCGCCGCATCCCGGCGCCGGCCATGGCCGCTACGCTCACCCCGGGCCAACGGGCCTTCGTGGCCAGCGCCTGCGACCTGGGGCCGGACCTTGTGCCCGCGCTATGGAACGAATTCACACGGTACACGCTGGTGCACGCCGAACGGATCGAACGGATCACGCTGGATACGGGACTTTTCTTCTACATGGAAGGCCGCGAGGCACGGCTGAACGGCGTTTGCGTGGCCGAATTGAAGGAAGGCCGCACGGGCCACGGTTCGCCGTTCGCGGCCCTCATGCGCGCCCTGCCCTCGCCGCCCATGAATTTCAGCAAGTACTGCATGGGCACCGTACTGTTGCGGCCCGGGGTGAAGTACAACCAGTTCAAACCCGCGTTGCTGCGTGCCGAACGCCTGGCCGCCGCCGCTTGAATACCCATTGAGCGATGAAGATTTTCGGAATGAACCTGTACCACGATGACCTGTGGGAACTGGTCTCGAAGTTCGCCCTCGATGCGATCATCGTCTTTGTACTGATCAGGTTGATCTACTACCCTGTGCACCGGAAAAAGGAAAACCTGTTCACCTACTTCGTGTTCAACCTGCTCATTTTCTTTCTCTGCATTTTGATGAACAACGTGAAGCTGAGCATCGGTTTCGGCTTCGGGTTGTTCGCCATCTTCAGCGTGATCCGCTACCGCACCGAGCAGGTGGAGATCAAGGACATGACGTATTTGTTCGCGGTGATCACCATTGCGGTGATCAACTCGTTGGCCGGCAAAAAGATCAGCTGGGCGGAATTGATCTTCGCCAATGGCATGATCCTGCTGCTGGTGTACCTGCTGGAGCAGGTGTGGCTAACGCGGCACGAGGCCATGCGGCAGCTGGTGTACGAGCGCATCGAGTTGATCAAGCCCGCGCAGCGCGAGGCGTTGTACGCCGACCTCGAGGCGCGCCTGGGCATCCGTGTGAGCCGCGTGGAGGTGGGCCGCATCGACCTGCTGCGCGACACCGCCCAGCTGCGCGTTTTCTACTTTGAGGATGAGCAGGACCACGGCGGCTTCCTGGGCCCTGCCGAGGATGACGATTAGGCCTGCTCCACCAACACCACGGCAAAAGCGGCCACGCCCTCGCCCCTGCCGGTAAAGCCCATGCGCTCGTTGGTGCTGGCCTTTACGGAAACCGCGTCGGTGCCAATGCCCAACAGGCCGGCGATGGCACTCCGCATCTGGTCCACATGGGGGCGCAGCTTGGGCTGTTCCAGCACCACCGTGCAATCCATGTTCACCACGCTCCAGCCTTTCCCGCGCAGCAGGCCCACCACATGGGCCAGCAGTTTTTTGCTGTCGGCATCCTTCCAGGCGGGGTCGGTGTCGGGGAAATGCAGGCCGATGTCGCCCATGGCCACGGCGCCCAGCAGGGCATCCGTGATCGCGTGCAACAGCACATCGGCATCGCTATGCCCGGTGCAGCCCAAGTGGAAAGGGATGGTTATGCCACCGAGCACGAAGGGGCGCCCTTCCACGAGCCGGTGCGAATCGTAGCCGAACCCGGTGCGGAACCTCATTCGGTGTCGGCCTTCTTGCGGGCCTTGCCGTCGAAGTTGAAGCCCAGCGTGAAGCGCAGCGTGTTGGCCAGCGGGCTGCGGGTGGTGTTGGCGATCAGGTAGCTGAAATCAAGCGAGAAGATGCTGTATTTCACGCCCAGGCCCATGGTGAAGTACTTGCGGTCGCCCTTGGTGGCGGCCTCCCAGAAATACCCCGTGCGGAATGCGAACTGCTTGGCGTACCAGTACTCCAGGCCGCCGCCATAGTAGAACTCGCGCAATTCCTCCTTCAGCCGGCTGCCGGCCTCAAGGTGCTGCACGCCCTCGCCGTCCACGTAAACATTGCCCGGTGCATCGGAAAAGGAACCGAAGATACCGGCAGCAACACCGCGGTTCGGGTCCTGGCCGCTGAAGATCACGTACTGGTCGCCTTCCTTCACGTACTGGGTCTTTCCCTCATCGTCCACCTCGGTCTTGTAAATGGGCGGGGTGGGCACCAGCAACTTGTTGATGTCGGCGTTGAAGGTGATCGTGTTGTAGGGATCGAGGTCGATAGTGAGGGCGGGGCCGAAACGCAGGTTCATCGGCAGGAAGTCGGTGCGCGATGTTTCGCTGTACGACATCTTGTTGCCGAGGTTGGAGATGTTCACCCCGAACGCGAAGGTGGCGTCGCGCTTGCTGATCACCATTTCATCGTTTCGGTAGAAGAAGGAAAGGTCGGCGGCCGCGGCCTGCCCGGCCTTGGTATTGGCCCCGTTCACGTTCAAGCCCCCGGTAAGGTTGCTGTTGATGTAGCGCAATGAGATGCCACCCGAGAAACGGTCGCTGAACTGCTGTGCGAAGGCCAGGTCCACCGCGAACTCGGCAGGCTTGAAATCGCGGATCAGCCCCCCATTGATATCGGTGAAGGTGATGCTGCCCATGTTGAAATAGCGCAGTGAGCCACCTACCGCGCTGCGCTTGTTCGCCAGCTTCTTGTAGCCCGCCAGGTAGGCCAGGCTCATGTCGGGCACCAGTTGGCGCAACCAGGGTGAAACAGAGATCCGGAACTCGCCTTCATTTTCGGCGAAGGCCAGCTTGCTGGGGTTCCAGTGCATGGCATTGGCATCGGCGGGCAGGGCCACGCCGCCATCGCCCATGCCACCCGAGCGGCTGTCGGGGCCGATCATCAGGAAGGGCACGGCGGTGGTGATGGTGTTCAGGCGCGGGCCACACTCTTGGCCGCTGAGTTCACTGATGCAGCCTTTGTTGACCTGTGCGGCAAGGGATGCGGAAATGGCGACCGCGCATAGCGCAACGGCATGGCGGGCAAAAAAGCTCATGGTCGGGTGCATTCGGCGAAAGGCCGCAAATATACGTGGCCTGCTAGGGGTTATTGTGTTCTATCGGAGTATAACAAGCTTCTCAAGCTTTTCGGCGCGTTCGCCCAGCGGGGTGGTAATGCTCAAGCGGTACACGTACACGCCCCGGCCGATCCGGTCGCCATTGTCATCCAGGCCGTTCCACGCCATCGGTTCGCTGCGGAAACCGTCGCATTGCAGGCGGCGGTTGATGGTTTTTACCAAGCGCCCGGCAATGGTGAATACCTGTACCTGGCAATCGAGCGTGGAGCATGGACGGTTGTGCTCGAAGTAGAATTCGGTATGCGTGGTGAACGGGTTGGGGTAGTTGAGCACATGCTCCAGGGCGAGCTCGGCGCTGGGCGCCACCACGAATTCCGTGCTCTTGGTGCTGGAGTTGTTGTACACGTCCCACGCTTTCAGGTCCAGCGTGTGGCGCCCTTCCGGCAGGTCGCCCAGCCGGTAGCGCACCTGCCCGCTTTTGTAGGTGTCCTTGTCGGCTTCGTACCAATCATTCAGCACAATGGCGTTCTGGGTGTTGGCGTCCACAATGGCCGTAAGGTCATGCCCGATGCTGCTGCCCAATGTGTTGATGCCGCTGGGATCGTAAAGCTTGGCCCAGAGCAACGGGGTTTCGTTGGTGGTGCCGCCGTTCACGAAGCTTTCATCGTTCATGTACAGTTCGATGCGCGGCCCTTCGTTGTCGGCCAGGGCGGTGTTGTCCGTACCACCCACCAGCGGATCGTTGCTGTAGCCCGAGGCATTGGTGGCCAGGCTTTCGGCATACACCGAAACGCGCCCTGAATCCACGCGGTAGTCGATGTCCTTGGGCACCACGAAGGTGAAGCTGAACTGCCCGTTCGTTACGGTGGCGCGGCCACGGTAGATGATGTTCTTGCGCACTTGGAAGTGGAAAGGCTGCGCCGTGGGCGCCGGATCGTTCACCAACGTGGCCACCGGTACTTTCTTGTCATAAAAGGTGGGTATGGCCAAACCGTTGAATCCGCTCATCACTTGGCCGTCGGGCCCGTTCACCGTTCCGTTGACCCGTATGGTCGAAAGCGCCTTCACGGTGTCAACCGGGTTGCCAAGGGTATCGGTGATGGCGGTGATGCGCACTTGGTTCGCGGGCATGGCCAACCGCATCGATGGGTCGCCGAGCAGTGAGAAGTTGCGGTGGTTGGGCGTGCCCGTATTGGACGCGGGCGTTGCGGCCACCTTGGTGCGCCGGTAAATGTCGCCCAGTCGCTGGGGCCTCCCGGCTTCATCCGTCGGCTTGAACACGAAGTTGTAGAAGTAGTTGGAGAGCACTTGGTTTTGGCTGCTGTAGGCGATGCGCGTGGTGGTCATCAGCCCGATACCGCCGCCGTTCGGGTTCAACAGCACGTTCTCGCCCGCGGAGGTGCGCACCGGGTCGTCCCACCGGCTGAATTCGCAGGTGGCGGTCATGAACAGTGGCAGGCGGTCATAGTTGGTCCAGCCCAGTATGGTGCCATTGTCCAGGAAGCGCTCGTGCGCCCATCCCACTTCGCCGCCATGGCCCACGTAGTTCACCAGCAACGTTCCCTTTTGCACGCGGTCGCGCAGCTCCTTGGCCGCATCGGGGTAGCGCTGGCCGCCCGGCGTGCTGTACTGCACGTAGGCGTCGAGGTAGATCTTGTTGATGTTCAGCCATGGCGATTCCAATTCCACACGCTTGGCCAACACGTCGCTGTTGAACATGTGCACGGTGCCTTCATAGCCGCCGCCGTCCTGGTCATCGGAGGCGAACAGTACCGTGGTGCGCCAATCGGTGGCGCCGCCATCGCCGCCGGCATCGCAGCTGTTCCCGCCTGAGGCCAACAGGTTCAGCTTGTCGTAGTTCAGCAATTTGTCCACCACGGCACGGGCCTGTTGCAGGCTGCTCACCGGCAGTCGACCCACCCCCACATCGATCGGGTCGTTCTGTGCCTCACCCCGGTTATCGGCCAGTATCGCGAAGTAATCATCCGAGGTGTAGGACAAGTTGAGTTGTATGGAATTGAGGCTTTGGTAAGTGGGGATCCAGTTCTGGTTGCTGGGGCTTTGCGACAGGTTGTTGAAGGAACCATCGCCGAACAGCAGCAGGTAGCGTGGCTTGAGCTGCGCGTCGCCATTGGCCCGGTCGTACAGCATCTTCATGTAGCGCTTGATGGCCGTGGCATCGCGCTGGCCGGAGGAAAATTCGTTGTACACCTGCTGGGTGGTCACCACGGCCACATTCAATCCTTCCTGCATGCGCCGCTGGGCCAATCGGTCGGCCTCGCTCTTGAATTCGGCCGGCACCACGATCACCAGGTCGGTGGGCAGCGGTGTGGCGTGCAGGTTTTGGGCCTGCACCTTTCCTATGGCCTTGGGCGCCAGCAGCCCGGTGCCCTTGAAGGCGATGAATTCGCGCAGGCTGTCGGTGGCCACGGTGAACGTTTTCTGGCTGCCCGTGGTGGTGGCCGCCACTTCCCGCACATCCGTGGGCGAGGTGACCTCCCAAATGCGCTGCACGCCACTGGCCTGGTCCAGCGTGAAACGGCCACGCCGGCCGGGCCCCACCGAGTACAGGTCGCGGAAGATCAATTGGTCACCGCTCATCCGCAGGTCGCGCCGCGCATTCAGCTCCAGGTAATCCATGTAGCCCAGCGAGGTCACGGGGTCCGATTTGTTGAAGGCCACCGATACGGATACGTTGTGCCCGCCGATCAGCAGGGGGATCAACGTGCTGGTGTAAATGCCGTAGGGCTGCGCTTCGCCGATGGATACGTTGCCGATCGGCACCGGCCGCTGCGTTCCGCCGGCGTTGATCACAAAGGATGCGGAACCGCCCAGTGAGCGCCCCAGCAGGTTCACCTGCAGCCAGGTGGTGTCGCCCGACCTCAGGTTGGGCGCGGCAAAGCCATAGTTGTAGCTCGTTACCTGGTCGAACAGGTCGCTGAACATCATGCGGCCCGATTTGTACAGGTTCACCTGGTCGTTGTCGATGAATTGGCGATCGTTGAAGCCGGTCACCTCATCAGTGGGCGGGTCCGTGCTTTGTTGCGCGGGGGCCACCCGCTTGGGCGCGTCCGTATTGATGCCCACGAAATAGCTCGCCGAGTCGGAATAGATGTTCTTCACGTGGTTGAAGAGCTTTCCGTCCGGGGAACGTTGCCAGCGCTGCGGGCCGGTGGCATAGAACAGCACGCGGTCGCCGGCATTGAACCGGCCATCGCCGCCATCCTCCACCACGATGGCGTTCTGCACAAGGTCCGTGGGCAACGGCGGGCTGTTCTGGAAGGGAAGCATGCCCGCATGGTTGCCGTAGATGTTGATCGCATCCGAAGGCAGGTTGGACACATCCACGCCCAGCTGCTGTAAAAACGTGTAGCTAAGTTCGTACACACCGTCCCTTGGCACGGTGAACCGGTACCATTCGCCCTGTGCCAGCTTCGAATTGTCGGGGTAATCGGCAGCCCTTCCGGAGCGTAGGCCAGCGTGCTCCTCCACCACTTCCAGCCGATAGTCCTCCAATTGTTCCAGTTGGCCCGTGGCCGGGTTCGTGCGGTAGGGTTCCACTTCCACCGTACCGAAAGGCCGGCCGGCACTGGTGCCGAAGAAGGTATGGACCACCGGCACCGGCCCGGGGCTGCCCAAACCGGGAAGCGCCTGCAACTCGGCCGGGGTGATGGCGCGCCACTTTTCATTGGTCAAATGGACGGTAAAACCTGTCGCCCCCGCGCCCATTTCGCGGTACTCGTGCACCAGGGGCAGGTTTTGCCGGTCCGCATCAAAAACCGCGCGGCCCCACCAGGCCGGTGGCGCGGGATTTTCGGCGGCGGCAGGCGTGCCCGGCCGCAAGGCCCCGCTGGGCATGCCGCCGGTCACGCCAGCGTTGCGTTGGGGCAGTGCATTGGTTTGTGCAAACAGGTCCAGGCTGAGGAACAATAGGAAGCCGAGGATGCCGCGCATAAGTTTCGCAATGGGGTTAACACTTGGATCGGGTCGAAAGTATACCTTCGACCCCGTTCAAATCCGGACAACCCGTCAACGTCCCCAAGGCCATCTTATTGCAGGGGCAATAACAACGAACTCCGATACGCTACGTATACTTGGCGGTCCTAATGGCAACGAACGATCGTGCAGCATGATTATATGGTCAGGTAGAAGTGTGGCCCTCGGGCTTGTCCTGAGCCTGTTAGGGGTCCTCTCTGCGCATGCGCAGGACCCCCAGTTCACCCAGTTCTATGCCAATCCCCTTTACCTCAACCCGGCCTTCGCGGGTACGGCGCGCTGCCCGCGTGTGGCACTGAACTACCGCAACCAGTGGCCCGCGCTCAGCGGCACCTTCGTTACCACCAGTGCCAGCTACGACCAGGACGTGCGCGGCCTGATGGGCGGCCTGGGCCTGCTGGTCACCAGCGACCAGGCGGGCAAAGGAACCCTCAACACCACCACGGTCAGCGGCATTTATTCCTACACCCAGGCTGTCAGCCGCAAATTCTCCATCAAGGCCGGCTTCCAGGCCACTTATTTCCAGAAATCGCTGGATTGGAACAAGCTCACCTTCGGCGACATGATCGATCCACGCCGGGGCTTCATCTATGCCACCAACGATGTGCCGCGTGGCGGCAGCGTGGGCAATGCCGACTTCTCAGCCGGGATACTCGGCTATACCGACGTCTTCTTCGTGGGCTTCGCCGCAAACCACCTCACCGAACCCAACGAATCGCTGATCGTAGGAACGAGCAAAATGCCCATGAAGCTCACCGCCCACGGTGGCGCCGCCATACCCTTGGGCATGCGCGGCAAATACGGCGAGGCCAAGACCAAGCTTTCGCCCAACATACTATACCAGCAACAGGCCGCGTTCAGGCAACTGAACCTGGGCCTCTATGTGGACCATGGTCCCATTATGGCAGGCCTTTGGTACCGCTCGCGCGATGCCTTTATCGCATTGATCGGCTTCCACACCGAGCACCTCAAGTTCGGCTATAGCTACGACGTGACCACAAGCAAACTCACCACCGCCACGGCGGGATCGCACGAGATCAGCCTTACCTTGCAATTTGACTGTAAGAAGAAAAGGCGCCGGGTACGCACAGTGCCCTGCCCCACGTTCTAGGCCAAAGGAGTATCAAGCAAGGAACCTGCAAGAACCTGCAACGAACCATGAACACCATGAACCTGCTACGCAACGTAGGACTGCTCGCCTGCTCGGCGGCGGTGCTTACCGGTTGCCGCTTCGAACAAAGCAGCGCCACGGGTTGGAACTACAACGACTCCCGTAACGGAGGCTTCGAAAAAGCCCCCTTCGAGGAACAAGAGACCGGACCCGGACTGGTGCTGGTGGAGGGCGGCCAATTCACCATGGGACGCGTGGTGGACGACCTTACGCACGAGTGGAACAACATACCGCGCACCGTTACCGTGTCCTCCTTCTACATGGACGAGACCGAGGTGACCAACCTGCACTGGTGCGAATACCTGTACTGGCTCGATCGCGTGTACGGCGCCGATTACCCTGAGATCTACAAGAAGGCCCTGCCCGACACCCTCGTGTGGCGCAGCAAGCTCGCCTTCATGGAACCCAAGGTGGAATACTACCTCCGCCACCCCGCCTATCGCGACTATCCCGTGGTGGGGGTGAACTGGCTGCAAGCGAACGACTACTGCGCATGGCGCGGCGACCGCGTGAACGAGGCCATCCTTATCCGTGAAGGATTGTTCGAGCACTACCCTAACCAGATCAACGAGGACCACTACACCACCGACAGCTACCTGGCCGGCCAGTACGAGAGCGGGAAAAAAGTGGACGGCATCAAGGATTTCAACCCCAACCGCGACACCCGCAACGTGCGCATGGAGGATGGCATACTGCTGCCCCGATACCGCCTGCCAACGGAGGCTGAATGGGAATACGCCGCTTACGGCCTGGTGGGCAACACCGTGGACGAGCGCATCGTGGAGCGCCGGATCTACCCGTGGAACGGGCACTTCGTGCGCTACGACAGCCGCAAGAAAGGAGGATCCTTCTTCGGCGACTTCCGCGGCAACTTCATGCGCGGCCGAGGCGACTACATGGGCGTGGCCGGCAGCCTGAACGACAATGCCGACATCACCGCACCCGTATTCTCCTACTGGCCCAATGATTACGGCCTGTACAACATGGCCGGCAACGTGAGCGAATGGACCATGGATGTGTACCGCCCGTTGAGCTTCGAGGATGTGAACGACCTGCAACCCTTCCGTGGCAACGTGTTCAAGACCAAGGTGCTCAACAGCGACGGCGCCATTGCCGACAAGTACGACAAGGTGATCTACGACATCGACGGCATCAAGTACTGGCTCACCCAATTCCAAGAGCGCGTACAGGGCCGCGCCACCGAGGAAGAAGCCACATTGATCGACAACCTGATGACCAAGGTGGACCAGGCCGTGGACCTGCAACAGCAACGCAAGAGCGACCCCGCCAACCAGCAGATCCAGGACATGGTGGACATGATCAAGAGCCAGGACCTGGAGATCTGCCCGCTGCTGCTGGCTGGCCTCAGCGAATACCAGAGCCAGCAACCCGGCGTGGTGAAGGAGCGCCGCGTTACCGTGGAAGAGAACATCGATCGCCGCAACTACCGCCAGGCGGACAACATCGACTACCGCGACGGCGACCTGGAGAGCAGCATTTTCTACGACCAGGAGGACAATGGCGGCAACCCGATGTACGACTGGGGCAAGACCACGTTGATCAACGACCACTCGCGCGTGTACAAGGGCGCCAGCTGGGCAGACCGCATCTACTGGGCCAACCCCGGCACACGCCGTTACCTCGATGAGCGCCAAAGCACCGCCACCATCGGTTTCCGCTGCGCCATGACGCGCGTGGGCAGCCCCGTGGGGCTCGGCGACAACAAGCGGCGCAAGAACCTGAAAAAGTAAACCCGGCATACATCCCTCATAGGCCCCGGCACATCCCATGCGCCGGGGCCTTTCTTTTGCACCATGGCCGATACCCAGCAATTGCACCAGTTGTTCCTGCGCTCCGCAGGCGTATGCACCGATACCCGCAAACCCGTGCCGGGCGCGATCTTCTTCGCCCTCGGCGGCCCCAACTTCAACGCCAACACCTTTGCGGCGCAAGCGCTGGAAAAGGGATGCGCCTACGCCGTGGTGGACGACCCCGCCGTGGCCGCCGATGAACGCTTCCTCCTGGTGCCGGATTCGCTGAAGGCCCTACAGGACCTGGCCCGCCACCACCGGCGCACATTCAACATACCCGTGATCGCCATTACCGGCACCAACGGCAAAACTACCACCAAGGAACTGGTGCATGCCGTGCTGCAAACGGACATCCCCACCCTCGCCACCGAAGGCAACCTCAACAACCACATCGGCATGCCGCTCACCCTGCTCAAGCTGAAGCAGGAGCACCGGATCGCCATCATTGAGATGGGGGCCAGCAAACGCGGCGACATCGCCGAGCTGTGCGCCATCGCCGAACCAACGCACGGCCTGATCACCAACATCGGAAAGGCACACTTGGAAGGGTTCGGTAGCGTGGAGGGCATAGTGGCCACCAAGACCGAACTGTACGCATGGCTGCGTGAGCATGGCGGTACCGTATTCGTGAACGGCGACGACGCGCTGCTCATGGAAAAAAGCGAGGGCATCGAACGGCGCATCACCTATGGCACCGGCGGCCAGAACCGCATCCGCGGCGATTTCGCCGATGGCCCCGCACCCTTCCTGAACTTCTATTTCAGCGTGCCCTCGCCAGCACGGGTGCCCACCATGCCCGGCATGCCCAGTGGCTGGTTCTGCGAAACCAAGCTGGTGGGCACCTACAACCTGCCCAATGCCTTGGCCGCCGTGGCCATGGGCAAATACTTCGGCATCTTCGACGACTTCATCACCGATGCCATCTGCAGCTACCAGCCAGCCAACAGCCGCAGCCAGTTCAAGGACACCGGCCGCAACCAGCTCATCCTCGATGCCTACAACGCCAACCCCACCAGCATGGGCGCGGCACTCACCAACTTCGCCCACATGCCCGGCGACCGGCCCAAACTGGCCATCCTGGGCGATATGCTGGAGCTGGGTGCGGTGAGCGCCCAAGAGCATCGCGCAATTGTGGAACGCTTGCAGGAACTTGGCCTGCAGGCCATCCTTATCGGCCCCCGTTTCGCCGAAGCCGCCCAAGGAACGGACATGGTCATCTATCCGGACGCCAAGGCCGCAAACAACGCCCTGCAAGCAGATGCACCGAAGAACAAGCTGATCCTGGTGAAGGGATCGAACAGCATCCACTTGGAGCACCTGCTGCCCAACCTTTGATCAGGGGATTGGCAACTTGGGGCATAGCCTCTGTTATCGACCGCCAAGGAAAGAACAGGGCCAGCAAGCGCCGGCCCTGTTCACCCCGCACGCCACTGCTTTGCCCGGCATGCCCACTTCTGGCCATGGCATCCGAAATTTGATCGGGAACACGATCGGAACAAGCCTTCAACCATGAAAAGAAACATCAAGATCATCATCATCCTGCTCGGCCTGCTCACCTTGGCAGCGGCCATTCGGGCATTGATCAAGGGCCACAACGATACGGCCACGTATTTCGGCCTTTTCTGCGCGTTGGCGCTGATCGGTACCGCCATATTCTCCAGGACGCTCCGCGAATGAACACCACGCATGTGAATCTTGTACGTTGCCGCTGAACTGAAAAGCCCGCCCAATGAGGAACTGCGCCTTGGCCCTTGTCGCCTGTGCCGCATCGCTGCTGCACGCCCAGCACGCATCGCTGATCTTCCATTCGGGTTTTGAACCGGCAACAGTGCTTGTGGATGCCAATGGCGACGCGGACATCATCGGCGCCGATGGCTCGCTTCCACCGCCCAACAACTGGGTGAGCGACCTGGAAGCCAGCCCTTATATCGGTTTCTTCAACATCCAATACCAGGGCGGCAACGATACCATGCGCAGGGCCGAGATCATTCCAGACCCTGGGGCCCCGGCAAACCACGTGCTCTCCTTTTGGCTGAAATAACCCAACGTGGACCCTACCAAAGGGCGGGTGCAGGCCAACCTGTACGAAGCAGGAACCGGATTGACGGAAATGTTCTACTCGGTCAGGCTGGACCTGCCCCACGACATGGACACGCTGCAGTACCACCCGGGCCCGATCGAGTGGCTCACGCTCATGGAATTCTGGAACAACCCGAACTGGACCGGCGACCCCTACCCTTTCCGCATCAGCGTGGAATTGCAGAAACCCGGGCAAGGGCCAGGGCCGTTGCGCTTCGGTGTTTATGCCGAAACCGGCATGGACAATGGAAATTGGACCGGCCTGTGGGAATCGTTCAATACCGAATTTGCCGTGCCCGTTGGCCAATGGATCACCTTGGGCATCACCTACGTGGAAGGCGACAATAACACGGGCCGCTTCCTTATGACCGCCACCCCCGATGGCGGCCAACTGCACGAGGTCTTCAACCTCACGGACTTCACCCATCATCCGGACGACCCCTCACCGGACGGGCTCACGCATTTCAATCCCTTCAAATTGTATACCTCTGCCCAATTGATCCATACCATGCGCGGCATGGGAAAGCTGCTCCAAGTATGGTGGGATGACTTTGAACTATGGGCGGGACCAGGTCCATCGAACCCTGTAGGCCAATCGGTCGGCACGGCGCAGGCCATGGCGAGGCCCGATCCGTTCACCCATTCGATCTGTAAGCTCCCCCGAAATCAGGTGCGTGGATAAGTAGGATCCACACCAACACCTGAACTTTGGGACAATGAGAAAGAGCAAATGGACGGAAGCGCAGATCGTAGCGATCCTACGCGAGCATGAACATGGCCGCAAGGTGGCCGACCTTTGCAGGGGACATGGCGTGAGCCAGCCGACCTTCTATCAATGGAAGGCCAAGTACGGCGGCATGGGGGTGAGGGAGCTCAAGGAGCTGCGTGCCCTTCGCTAAGAGAACACCAAGCTGAAGCTGGCCGACCTCACCTTGAACAAGGACATCCTCAAAGAGATCTTGGGAGAAATGCCTTAGGACCCGCCGAGAAGCGAGAGGTGGCACATTGGCTTGTGATGCAGTGTAGGCACAGTGTTCGGCGGGTCCGCAAACTGCTGGGGCTGAGCCAGAGCGTATACCGTTACGTGCCCAAGGACGACATCGAGGTGATCGAGCACATGAACGCCTGGGTGACCAAGAAGCCCAGTAGGGGTTTGGGGAAGGTGTACACGCGCTTGCGCAAGGATGGGCAGGTAGTGAACCACAAACGGCTGCACCGGCTCTACACCACGGCCGGGCTCAACCTGCGCCGGCCCACCAAAAGACGCGTGCCGGAGCGAGTGAAGCAACCACTGTGCCTTCCCATCGGTCCGAACATCACTTGGAGCATGGATTTCATGGCCGACCGGCTTTTGAACGGCACCAAGGTGCGCACCTTCGTCGTGATCGACGACTTCGGCCGCGAGGTCCTGAACATCACGGTGGACACCTCGATCCGGTCGCAGTACGTGATCTGTGCACTGGACAAGCTGATCGAGTGGCGTGGCAAGCCCGAACGTTTGCCCGTGGACAATGGCCCGGAGTTCATTGCCCATGAATTGGAACTTTGGGCAGAGCGCAATGGCATCGGGCTGACCTTCATCGAGAAGGGGCGTCCCATACAGAACGGTCTGGTCGAGCGCTTCAACAGGACCTACCGGGAGGAAGTGCTTGATGCCTACCTGTTCGAGGACCTTGAGCAACTGCACGCCCTTACGGCACAGTTCATCTGGAGCTACAACCAAGAACGACCACACGATTCCCTGCTTGACCTCACCCCGCGGGAGTTCCTGATGAAGTACGGGGCGATGCTGGCCGCATTTACCGGGAGCCGGACGCACTTTCCAACCTTCCTGCTGGACCAGCCTGCCGCGTAATGAGTTTTTCAAGGCATTGGACCAAAGGACGGGGCAGGGCAAATCGCCCATACCCATGTTCATCCTCCGGTCACCGGCCTATCCCTGGCAGGTTGCTCTCCAGCAGTGCCTGCTTCCGTTATCACCGGTACAGCAAAGATTGAGGAACGACCAAGCCAACAACCCGGCGAAATGCCGACCTTTAACAATCCGCGTATCTGATCAGGGGGAGCTTACAGCAGCACGTGACAGCACCTGGCCGAGCTTGCAGCAAGAAGGCAATTATGCCTCCTATTGTCGGCCCGTGGCCGGCTCCTACCCTTCCTTCAGCACGCTCCTGGCGATCACGATGCGCTGCACCTCGCTGGTGCCCTCGTAGATCTGGGTGATCTTGGCGTCGCGCATCAGGCGTTCCACGTGGTACTCCTTCACATAGCCGTAGCCACCGTGCACCTGTACCGCTTCCACGGTGGTGCGCATGGCGGTTTCGCTGGCGAAGAGCTTGGCCATGCTGCTGGCGCGGTCGTAGTCCAGGTGCTGGTCCTTCAGCCAAGCGGCCTTTAGGCAAAGCAGGCGTGCGGCCTCGATCTCGGTGGCCATGTCGGCCAGTTTGAAGGCGATGGCCTGGTGCTCGCTGATGGGCTTGCCGAAGGCCTTGCGCTCCTTGCTGTACGCCAAGGCCAGTTCATAGGCTCCGCTGGCGATGCCCAATGCCTGTGCAGCAATGCCGATGCGGCCCCCGGCCAGGGTTTTCATGGCGAATTTGAAGCCGAAGCCATCCTCGCCGATGCGGTTGGCCTTGGGCACCTTCACATCCTGGAACATCAGGGTGTGGGTGTCGCTGCCGCGGATGCCAAGCTTATCCTCCTTGGGACCCACGGTGAAGCCGGGCATGCCCTTCTCCACGATCAAGGCATTGATCCCCTTGTGGCCTTTTTCGGCGTGCGTTTGGGCCATGACCAGGTATGTGCTGGCGGTGCCGCCGTTGGTGATCCAGTTCTTGGTGCCGTTGAGCAGGTAGTGGTCGCCCATGTCGATGGCAGTGGTGCGCTGGCTGGTGGCATCGCTGCCGGCCTCCGGCTCGCTGAGGCAGAAGGCACCGATCACTTCGCCCTTGGCCAAGGGCACCAAGTATTTCTGTTTCTGCTCCTCATTGCCGAACTCCTCCAGGCCCCAGCAGACCAGGCTGTTGTTCACGCTCATCACCACGGAGCAGCTGGCGTCCACCTTGCTGATCTCTTCCATGGCGAGCACGTAGCTGATGGCATCCATGCCGCCGCCGCCGTACTTGGGGCTTACCATCATGCCTAAGAAGCCAAGCTCGCCCAGCTGCTTGATCTCGTCCTTGGGGAAGCGCTGTTCGCGGTCACGCTCGATCACGCCGGGCTTCAGCACGTTTTGGGCGAAATCGCGGGCGGCATCGCGCACGGCCTTTTGTTCCTCGCTGAGTTCAAAGTCGAGCCCGGGGGCGGTAATGGTTTCCATTAAATGAAGATTGTTCTTGCCGCGCAAATGTAGCCGATCGGGGTGTCAACCCCCGTTGCATCGATCAGAACTGAAGTTTGAGGGAAGGAGGTATTGCCCACCGATCCCACCCCTATAAGAACCGACCGCTTGGCAACATTTCACGTGCCGAGTGCCAAACACAAAGCACTTCCACACATTCATCCAGAAAGCGGTACACGATCCGGTATCGACCCTCTTTGATCTCCCGGATGCTTGGCTGGTTAAATTCCTGTACAACTCGCCCGCTCTTCGCGAACCGCCCCAACCGGCTGGTTCATTCCAGGAAGCGATCAACCATCTGTTGGGCATAGAAGGGAGATTCACTGGCGATGAAGTCATGGATCACATCCAGGTCCTCCAACGCTGGCACCGTCCATTCTACTTGCGCCATTTCCGCTTGAAGTGAACCTCCACTTCCGTTTGGCCCAACTTGCGGCCCTCATCAGCGGCAACAAGTCCGGCCTCCATCTTGCGGATGAAGAGCAGCCGCTCGAACAGGCGGTCCAAGTCCACCTCTTCGGGAAATTCCTTCACAGCCTTAAGAACCGTTTCGCGCTTCACGATTGCGAAAATAACCCTGAAGACCACCGCCGCTGCGGGCAAGACAGGGCTACCGTCCCGCACACGCCCTGCGGGCGCGGCATCCGTCAAATTCATAAACCACGGATACACACGGAGGAACACGGATTTGGAGTGTGGACCTGATCGTCGCGCCTTCGGCAATACCGCTTCCTTCGCCAACTCTTCTACAGCAAGCGGCAGGTCGTTTGAGTGAAGACCAGTGGGCAGGATCGAATAATTCAAGGATAGGCCATCAGTGTCCATCCGTGTGTATCCGTGGTTCACATCGCAGCATGCATGCACCAGTCGCGGCGGGGGTTCCTTCCTGCCAACGGATACCTTCGCCCATCATTCCATGGAAAAAGCCCAAGAAAATCCCCCGGTCATCGGTGTGATGAGCGGCAGCTCCTTGGACGGGATCGACCTGGCCTTGTGCCGGTTTGAACGGGGAGGGGATCATTGGACCTTTGCCATTGAAAAAGCAGGGACGATTGCGTTTCCCGCCGAATTGCGGGAACGGCTGCTTCATGCCACCGGGGCTGATGCGCTGGAACTGGCGCGCCTGCACCGCGATGTGGGTATTGCGATCGGCACGGCCTGCAGGGCATTCCGCAAGGGAACCGGCGCCACGTTGATCGCCAGCCACGGCCATACCGTTTTCCACAAACCGGGTGAAGGTCTCACCACGCAGGTGGGCTGCGGTGCGCACATTGCAGCCCTTTCCGGCCTGGCCACGGTATGCGATTTCCGCACCATGGACGTGGCGCTGGGCGGGCAAGGCGCGCCGTTGGTGCCTTTCGGGGAGAAGATGCTTTTTCCGGGGCACGCGGCATTCGTGAACCTCGGCGGCATCGCGAACATTTCAATCCACACCGGCGGGAGGGTGACCGGCCACGATGTGTGCCCCTGCAACCAGGCACTGGACCTGCTGGCGCAGGAAGCCGGTATGGCCTATGATGCCGACGGGGCGGTGGCGCGCTCCGGCGTGGTGCTTCCGGAGCTTTTGCAAAAGCTGAATGACCTTCCCTTCTACCGGCAACCGCCTCCCCGCTCCTTGGGTCGCGAGTGGTTCGATGAACAGCTGAAGCCCTTGATCACCACCCCCGCCCCGCTGAAGGACCGCCTGCGCACGGTGGTGGAGCATATCGCCGGGCTGGTGGCGGCGGAATTGGCACATGGCGCGGCGCAAACGGCGCTCTTCACGGGGGGTGGGGCGCACAACAGCTTTTTGATCGGGCGGATCGCAGCCTTGGGCCATACCCGGCCCGTGCTTCCGGCGAAGGAACTGATCGACTACAAGGAAGCCGTGATCTTCGCTTTCCTTGGCCTGATGCGTTGGCGCAGCCAGGCGAACACGCTGTCCACCGTGACCGGTGCCCAGCGGGACAGTTGCGGGGGCGCCATATACCTGCCCAATTAACAAGGCGCAAGTGATAACCCGGCCAGCTGGCAGGGATGGCCCCCTGGCACCGGGCTAATTTTGGGCCTTTGAACCCCGCCGAAGAAGATGTTGGAGGAATTGAAGAAGTTCGAGGAGCGCGAGCCGGAGATCGTTTTTGAATGGCATGATGCGCCCACCGGCGCCCAGGGCTGGGTGGTGATCAACAGCCTGCGCGGCGGCGCGGCCGGCGGCGGCACCCGCATGCGCAAGGGCCTGGACAAGCGGGAAGTGACCAGCTTGGCCAAGACCATGGAGGTGAAATTCACCGTAAGCGGCCCGGCGATCGGCGGTGCCAAGAGCGGCATCAACTTCGATCCGCAGGACCCCCGCAAGCGCGAGGTGCTGCAACGGTGGTTCAAGGCCGTGATGCCCTTGCTGAAGAGCTATTACGGCACCGGCGGCGACCTGAACGTGGACGAGCTGCACGACGTGATCCCCATCACCGAGGAATACGGACTGCTGCACCCGCAGGAGGGCGTGGCCGTGGGCCATTTCCACAAGGATGAGGCGGGCACGGCCAAGCTGATCCAGCAATTGCGCACCGGCGTGAGCAAGCGCGTGGAGGATCCCGCCTTCACCCCCGCCCCCGGGAAATATGCCGTGGCCGACCTGATCACCGGATGGGGCGTGGCCCAAAGCGTGGTGCACCATTACCGCATCCGGGGCGGCAGCGTGAAGGGCAAGCGGGTGGCCGTGCAAGGCTGGGGCAACGTGGCCGCCGCCGCCGGCTACTACTTGGCACAGGCGGGGGCGTTGATCACCGCGATCATCGATCGGGACGGCGGGCTTTTGTCCGCGGAAGGCCTGGACGCGCCTGCTGTAACGCGCCTCTACCTGGAGAAAAAGGGAAACACGCTCCACGCCCCCGGCCTGCTCCCCTTTGCTGAAATGGACCGGCGTTTCTGGGATGCCCCTGCGGACGTGTTCCTGCCCTGTGCGGCCTCGCGCCTGGTAACGCGCGACCAAGTGGACCGCTTGATCGCCGGCGGCCTGGAAACGATCGCCTGCGGCGCCAATGTGCCCTTCGCCGATGCGGAGATCTTCTATGGACCCATTGCCCGGCATGCCGATGAACGCATCTCCGTGCTGCCCGACTTCATTGCCAACTGCGGCATGGCCCGGGTATTCGCCTATTGCATGAGCGATGGCGCTGACCTGCACGATGCGGCGATCTTCAACGATGTGCGGCGCGTGATCGGCGAGGCCCTGGAAAGGGTGCATGCCGCAAACCCCGGCCCCACCAAGATCAGCAGCACGGCATTCGGCATCGCGGTGGAACAACTCAACCACGGAAAATAACAGCGGGCACATTCCCGTTCCCTAACCAGCAATCACATCCATGCAATTCGAGCTTTTCGCCCAAGTACAGGACCATGTGGAGGCCGCCCGCCAAGTGCTGGAGCAGGCCACCACCGCCGCACCCGTGGTGCCGGTGGAAGAAACCCTATCGGTATGGCAGCTGATCAAGTACGGCGGTTGGTACATCATGGGGCCGTTGGGCCTGATGTCGCTGATCGCGGTGTACCTGATCATTGAGCGCAGCCTGGCCATACGCCGCGCGCTGCGGCAGGACCCCGACTTCATGGACAAGATCCGCGACTACATCCATGACGGCAAGATCGATTCGGCCAAGAACCTGTGCGCGCAGAACACGGCACCGGTGGCGCGCATGCTGGAAAAAGGGCTGAACCGGATCGGGCGGCCGCTGAAGGACATTGAGGTGAGCATTGAGAATGCGGGCAAGCTCGAAGTGTACAAGCTGGAAAAAGGCCTGAGCGTGCTGGCCACCATAGCGGGTGCCGCACCCATGCTCGGCTTCCTCGGCACGGTGATCGGCATGGTGATCACCTTCCATACGATCGAGATCAGTGGCGCCGGCGTGGAGGTGAGCCAGCTTTCAGGCGGCATGATGCAGGCCATGGTGACCACGGTGGCCGGCCTCATCATCGGCATCATCGCGTACGTTTCCTACAACACATTGGTGGCCCGGGTGAACAAGGTGGTCCAAAAAATGGAGGCCTCCTCCATCACCTTCATGGAAGTTTTGGATTCCCCTGCCAGCTAAGAACATGGGATTGCGCAGCTCACATAAGGTGGATGCCGGGTTCAACATGAGCTCGATGACCGACCTGGTCTTCCTGTTACTGATCTTCTTCGTGCTGTTGAGCACCCTGGTAAGCCCGTACGCCCTGCCGGTGGACCTGCCCACAAGCGCCAACAAGACCAAGGAAAAGGCCAGCGTATCGGTGCGCATTGATGCGGAAGGCCATTACAGCGTGAACAACCAGCTCATCGACCCTTCGCAAATGGAGGCGGTGCTGTCCGGCGAAATGGCGAAGATCCCGAACGACCAGGCCATTGTGCTGCATGTGGACCAGAGCGTGGCCACAGGCATTACGGTGAATGTGCTGGACATCTGCAAGCGAAACAAATGGCGGGTGATCCTGGCCACGAAGCCGAAATGACGGCGAAGGTCGAAGCCCGGGAACGGTCAGCGGCGGGACGGTCGTACACATGAGCAGCATCGGCATACAACAAACGGAACAGGACAAGCGGGTGAGCTTGATCGCCACGGTGGTGTTCCACGCGCTGCTGCTGCTCCTGTTCCTGTTCATTGGGCTGAAGCAGCCCAACCCGTTGCCCAAGGAGGAAGCGATCGAATTATCGTTCGAGGATGCCGGTGGCCCTTCCGGCGGAAATAGCGCACCGGAGCAGGCCGCCGCCACGCCCCCACCCGTGGAAGAAGTGGAACCGGAAACACCGGAACCAGCCGTGACCCAGGAGGAAGAAAGTCCCGTGGCCCTGCCCAAGGCGGACAAGCCCAAGCCGAAACCGAAACCACAGCCCAAACCACCGCCTGAGCGTAAACCCGACACACGTTCGCTGTTCGCGCCAAGCAACAATAAAAGCGAATCGTCCAGCACCTTTACACCGGGAGGCGGTTCGGGAACGAGCGAGGGCACCGGTGGGGGCACGGGTGGCGGCACGGGCAGTTTCTCCGGGAAGGGCTTTCAGGGCAAGCTCAGCGGGCGCGGATTGATGCGCGGGCCCAGCATCACCGAAAAACCGAACGAAGGAGGCCGTGTATCGCTGGATATTTTCGTTGACCGTACCGGCCGGGTCACCCACGTGAACCTCAACCTCGACCGCAGCACCACCACCAGCCAAGTGCTGTACAACCTGGCCCGGAAGGCGGCCCTGCAATGCACGTTCAGCGCCAAGCCGGACGGACCGGCGGAGCAAAAGGGCGAGATGACCTTCATCTTCGAACTCCAGTAAGCGGTGGATTACCCGGAAACATTGGCGTACCTCTTCGCCCGGCTTCCCATGTTCTCCCGGGTGGGCAAGGCAGCGTACAAGGCGGACCTCGCCAACACCCAGGCGTTGATGGCCGCACTGGACCACCCCGAGCAAGGGTTGAAGTGCGTGCATATCGCAGGCACCAACGGCAAGGGCAGCACCGCCAACATGCTGGCCAGCGTGCTGCAGGAAGCCGGCTACAAAACGGGCCTGCACACCTCTCCCCACCTGCGCGATTTCCGCGAGCGCTTCCGCATCAATGGCACCATGATCCCGGAGGAGGCCATCACCGCTTTTGTTGAAGAACACCGCGCCGACTTCGAACCTGTGCAGCCCTCGTTCTTCGAATGGGGCGTGGCCTTGGCCCTGGAATGGTTCCGCCGCCAGCAAACCGACATCGCCGTGATCGAATGCGGGCTGGGCGGTAGGCTGGACAGCACCAACGTGGTTACCCCCGAGGTGAGCGTGATCACGAACATCGGCTGGGACCACGCCGACCTGTTGGGCAACAGCTTGGAGAAGATCGCGGCGGAAAAAGCGGGCATCATTAAACCGGGCATACCGGTGGTGATCGGTGAAGCCGTGGGCGGGGTATTGGAAATCTTCCGCCAAAGGGCGCAAGCAGTGGGCGCCCCCATGCACATCGTGGACCAAACGGCACCGTTGGCCTATCCGCTTGACCTGCGTGGCCCCCACCAGCAGCAGAACGCACGCACGGCGCTCGCAGTACTGGGCATCCTTCGGGCCGAAGGTTGGGCCGTCAGCGAGGAACACATTGCACGAGGCTTGGCCCATGTATGCGCCAACACCGGCTTCGCGGGCCGCTGGCAAACCATCGCCGAGGATCCGAAGGTTATTGTGGACATCGGCCATAATGTGGATGGCATGCGCGTGGTGCGCAGCATGCTGGAACAAACGCGGCACGCCCAATTGCACGTGGTATTGGGGATGGTGAACGACAAGGACATAGCGCGCATGCTCGACTTGTTGCCGCAGAACGCCCGGTACTACTTCTGCAAGGCGGACATACCCCGTGGGTTGGATGCCGCTGAGCTCATGGAACGGGCCAAGGGCCACGGACTGCGCGGCAAAGCCCACGCCTCGGTCAAGGCCGCCCTGGCCGCAGCCCGGCAACAGGCCCACGGCCAAGACCTCGTGTTGGTAACAGGCAGCGCTTTCGTGGTGGCGGAGGTGGTGTGAAACCACAGGCCAAAAGGTCTTCCATCGGTGCAATCGGTGGAGAAAAACCACCCACAGTTAAATCGGGGCAATCGGTGCAATCGGTGCAATCGGTGGAGAAAAGACCACCCGCAACTAAATCGGTGTAATCGGTGCAATCGGTGGAGAAAAACCCATCCACAGACCATACCCAGAAACGGTACCCTCTTCGGTGGTCCACCCTAACCACGCCGCATAAAACAACAAAGCCCCTGCTATCGGGGCTTTATCGGCGGTGGGACCTACTGGATTCGAACCAGTGACCTCATGCGTGTGAAGCATGCGCTCTGAACCAACTGAGCTAAGGTCCCAATGATGTGTGGGAGCAACCGGATTCGAACCAGTGACCCTCTGCTTGTAAGGCAGATGCTCTGAACCAGCTGAGCTATGCTCCCAAGAACGGGGCGCGAATATATAGCATGAAAGCAAGACTGCTTAACCCGGTGCGGTATGCACACCTTTGCGGCATGCTCCTGTTGCGCCGCTTGTGGCCGTTTTACCTGGTTGGCACCTTGCTAACCGTGGCCAGCCTGGTGCTGGAATTGGCCAACGGCCGCTTTTGGCTGAATGATCTGCGCGTTTACTACAGTGCTGCGGCGCAGCTTCGGCAGGGCCTCCCTGTTTATGGCGAAGTATTCGGCCTCGATACCGGCCTATACAAGTACGCGCCGGTCTTCCTCTACCCCTTTCTGCCATTCACCTTTCTCCCGTACAGCATGGCGGCCGTACTGCACTACCTGGTGATCGGGGCTTGCACCATGGCGATCTTCCTTGTGCAGGAGAGGCATTTGACCCGGCTACTCGGCCACGTGCCCAGGCCGGCCGTACGCAATTTGATCGGCCTTGCCTGCATAGCGGTGCTGCTCGCGCGCGAACTGCACATGGGCAATATCAACATGATGCTATTGCTGCTCGTTGTGCTCGGGCTGGAGCGCCTGGGCGCAGGGAAGACGGTACAGGGCGGCCTGTTGTTGGGGATCGCCTGGTTGCTGAAGCCGTACTTGCTGCTCATGGCGGTGCCGCTGGTGATCAGGTCGCGCTGGCGCACCATGCTTTACGCGGGTGCCGCCATCCTCTTCGGCCTGGCCCTTCCGTGGGTTGTGCAAGGCCCGCGCACCGGTTATGCCCTCACGGCCCAATGGCTTGGCTCCATGCGCACGCACACCGATTCCATGTTCAGCCCGGATAAGTTGGGGCAGATCCTCCACACTTGGTTCCACATTCCGGCCACTGGCACCTTGGACCTGGTGTTGATCGCGATAGCGGGAACGGCCTTGGCGCTCTTCACCGCCATTAACCGCACAACGGGCCGCAGCACGCCCTTGGACCGATCCCTCGAAACCTGGCTCGCTTTGGCGGCCGTGCCGTTGCTTGTGGTAACCGACCAACAGCATTTCATGTTCTCACTCCCGCTCATCCTCCTCATTGTCACGGCGTTGTTCAGTGGCTGCAACTGGGGGCTGGCATGCGTGTTCGTGGTGGCCATGCTGCTGTACGGCACGCGAAGCAGTGATTTGTGGGGTGCGCTCGAGAACCAATTAGTGGGGTACGGTGTTCTCGGATCGGGGAACATTCTCCTTATCGGCGTGGCCATTGCCGCGTGGTGGCGGCAGCGCCCCAAGGCGCGCGAAGTGCCGCCGATCAAGGCCGACAAGAAGAATTAAGGCCTTTTGGCCATGCCATCCGGAAGTTGGGGAACAGAGTTTGCGTCCGCTGGCCGCAATAATTCTGATCAGCCATGTCAAGCACTACCTTCCAACAGCAACTTGTAAACCTTCGGCACCAACTGTACTATTTCGCGCTCAGCCTTACCCGCGACCGCGACGATGCCTATGACCTGATGCAGGAAAGCATGCTCAGGGCGCTTACGTATAGCGATAAATTCCGCGAGAACACCGATTTCAAGGCCTGGGTGTACACGATCATGAAGAACACGTTCATCAATGGCCACCGCCGCGCCAAGCGCACCAGCAAGGTGATGGACCATGTGGAGCGCGTGCGCGAACGGGTATGCCTGGTGGAAACCCCCGCCTCAACGGAGGCCAATGTGCGCATGAGCGAGATCCAAGGCGCGCTGGGCCAACTGGACACCATCTTCCGCACACCCTTTGAAATGCACCACCAAGGCTTCAAGTACCACGAGATCGCCGATGAACTGGCCATTCCCGTGGGCACCGTGAAAAGCCGGATCCACCAGGCCCGTCATCGCCTGCAAGGCATGTTGGCCTAAAGGCCGCCCCTCAGCCCACTGGGGTTTCCTTTGCAACGCAAGGAGCCACCCCATGACCCCGATCTTGGACCTGGCCAGCGTGGTGCTGGTGGATGAACGTGATAGGCCCGTTGGCACCATGGAAAAGCTGGAGGCCCATAGGCAGGGTATACTGCACCGCGCCTTCAGCGTGTTCCTCTTCAACAACCGAGGCGAGACCCTGTTGCAGCAAAGGGCTGCGGACAAGTACCACAGTGCCTTGTTGTGGGCCAACGCCTGCTGCAGCCACCCCGCCCCTGGCGAGCCAGTGGAAGCGGGCGCACAACGCAGGCTGGTTGAGGAGTTGGGGGTGCAGGCAACGCTGCTGCACCAATTCACATTCACCTACCGGGCACAAGTGGGCGAACTGGTGGAACATGAATACGACCACGTTTTTTTCGGCCGCTGGAACGGCCTCGTTGCCCCCGCCCCGCAGGAAGTGGCCAGCACACGGTGGGTGGCCCGGCAGCAATTGGCCCTGGAACTATCAACCACGCCCGGGCGCTTTGTGCCATGGCTGCATGCCTGCTGGCCCAGGGTGGCCGAACTATGGCCTGCTTGAACGGTTGCACGGTCCGTCCCTTCCGAAGGAATGTTAACCGGGCAATAAGTTTCCTTCCATATCAAACTATCATCGTTGGTTTACCGTTGGAACCACGAACCTGCCATTTGGCAGCACTGCAAGACCCAAAGCATATTAGGAACATGCCACGTAAAAAACCCGAAATTATTCTAACGCAACCCGTCCGTGAGGGCGTGAAGACCTTCAAGGTCCGTTTGGATGCCCGCACCGTGATCACCCTTTCCAGCAAGAAGGCCTTCGAGGTCTGGAAGGAGCGCTACCCCAAGGCGGTGATCATCAGCTAGGTCCCGCGTTCGGGCCGTGGATACTTTCGCGGCCGTTCCATGGCCCTGCTTCCACATCCTGCACGCGCGTACTTGCAGCACCTCAGGCACGCAGGCAACCGCCACCACGTCCATTCCCCCTTTGTTTTCGGCCTGGTGGCCCAAGCGCTGCGCGGCACTGTGGCGCCTTCCTTTGCCCCACCCCTGGAAAACCTGCGGCATGCGTTGCTGCAACGCAAGGACCTTGTTGCCGTAACCGACCTTGGCGCAGGATCGCGCGAACATGCCGGGCCCCTTAGGCAGGTACGCCAGATCGCGTCCGCCTCGCTCAAGCCACGTCGCCAAGCATGGCAGTTGGCGCGATTGGCCGCGCATTTAAAGCCGGGCACCATGATCGAGCTGGGCACCAGCCTCGGGCTTACCACCATGTACCTGGCCCAGGCAGCACCGGGGGCGCAGGTACACACCATCGAGGGCTGTCCCGCCATCGCCGCTTTGGCCCGGGCGCATTTCAACCAATTCGGCGTGCCGAACATCCGGCTTCATCAAGGCAGTTTCCAGGAACAACTACCCGCCGTGCTGGCCAGTATGGAACGCATCGACCTAGCCTACATCGATGGGCACCATGCCTCCGCGCCCACGCTCAACTATTTTGGGCTATGCCTGGAAAAGGCCCACAACGACAGCGTGTTCATTTTCGACGACATCCATTGGAGCCGCGATATGGAGCGCGCTTGGGAGGCGATCAAGCAACACCCCCGCGTAACCGTCACCATCGACCTGTTCCATTACGGACTGGTCTTTCTGCGCCGCGAACAGCAGAAGGAGCACTTCAGGCTGCGGTACTGAACCAGGTAACCGTCCGGTTACCTTCGCGGGGCCATGAAGATCTATACCCGCACCGGCGACAAAGGCCAAACCTCGCTTCTCAACGGCAAGCGTGTTCCCAAGGAAAGCCTGCGCATAGAAACGTACGGCACCATCGATGAGCTGAACAGCCACACCGGCATGCTCCGCGATCTGCTGCAGGGCGAGGATGACACGCTGCTGACCGATGTGCAAATGAAGCTCTTCGACCTCGGCTCAACGCTATCGGCGGGTGACGCGGCCACCATCGAGCGTTTCAAGGTGCCCCAAGTGCAGGACGCGGACGTGGAAGCCTTGGAACGGGCCATGGACCGCATGGATGGCGCATTGCCGCCGATGCGCCACTTCATTCTGCCGGGCGGGCATCCGGCCATTTCGCAGGCCCACATTTGCCGCACGGTATGCCGCCGGGCCGAGCGGCTGGCCATCGCATTGGCGGCCGTGGAGGATGTGCCGGAGGTGGCCATCCGCTACCTCAACCGGTTAAGCGACTTCTTCTTCATGCTGGCACGGTGGACCGCCCACCGCATGGGCGTTGCCGAAACCCAATGGAAGCCGCGTGGCTAGAGGGAATATGGCAGGCCACACAAACCTTTCCGGGCGCTGCGCGTTGGCCTGTTGACAGATGTTCCGGCACACTTTCCACAGGCGGCTATATTTGCGGCCAATTTCAAAAAACGCAGCTGCGCTGAGCGATCATGTATTGGACCCTTGAACTCGCATCATACCTGGAGGACGCACCTTGGCCCGCGACCAAGGACGAGCTGATCGATTTTGCCATGCGCACCGGTGCGCCCCTGGAGGTGGTTGAAAACCTGCAGGCCATCGAGGACGATGAAGAAGTGTTCGAGACCATTGAGGACATTTGGCCGGACTACCCGAGCAAGGAAGACTTCTTCTTCAACGAAGATGAATACTAGCCGTTGAAGGCGTGTGACATTGTGGAACCCCGCCGCTTGGTGGGGTTTTGCGTTTCTATGCGTCATAGTAGAGTGGGCCTGGCACCTGATGCATGGCCATTGGCCCCCGCATCCCGCGCGTTAACTTTGCATCCCTTCAACAAAAAGCGGCACCATCCACCACGGCCAGCCCGTCCGGTACGCCGCCACGCAATCAAGTCCGTACATGCTCGGTACCATCATCAAGAAAGTTTTCGGCGATAAATCAACCCGCGACCTCAAGGAGGTGCAGCCCCTGGTTGAGCAGATCAAGGCCGAGTACAGCAAACTCCAGGACATCAGCAACGATGAACTGCGCGCGCGCACGGTCAACTTCAGGGACCGCATTGCCGCCAAGATCGCCGACGAGCAGGCCCGCATCGATACCCTGCGCAGCGAAATGGACGAGCAGTTGAACATGTCCATCGCCGACCGCGAGGTACGCTTTGAGGAGATCGACAAGCTGGAGGAGAAGGCGGTGAAGGAGATGGAAGAAGTGCTGCTTGAAATTCTTCCCGAGGCCTTTGCCGTAATGAAGGAAACAGCGCGCCGCTTCAAGGAAAACACCCAGGTTGTGGTAACCGCCACGGAGCTGGACCGGGAGATCGCCGCGAAGCGCAACGGCGTGGTCATAGAGGGTGACAAGGCCATTTGGAGCAGCACCTGGGATGCGGCAGGCACGCCGATCACCTGGGACATGGTGCACTACGATGTGCAATTGATCGGCGGCGTGGCCCTGCACAAGGGCAAGATCGCCGAAATGAGCACCGGTGAGGGCAAGACGTTGGTGGCCACGCTGCCCACCTACCTCAACGCGCTTACCGGCCGGGGGGTGCACTTGGTAACCGTGAACGATTACCTGGCCAAGCGCGACAGCGAATGGATGGGCCCGCTGTACGAATTCCATGGGCTGCGCGTGGACTGCATCGACAAGCACGAGCCCAACAGCGTGGCCCGCCGACAAGCCTACCTGGCCGACATCACATTCGGCACCAACAACGAATTCGGCTTCGATTACCTGCGCGACAACATGGCCCACACGCCGGGTGCACAAGTGCAGCGCAAGCACCATTACGCCATCGTTGACGAGGTGGACAGCGTTTTGATCGATGATGCCCGGACACCCTTGATCATCAGCGGGCCCACGCCCAAGGGCGATGTGCACCAATTCGATGAGTACAAGCCGCGCGTGGAACGCCTGTACAACGCCCAACGCCAATTGGTGACCAAGCTGCTGGCCGAGGCCAAGGAATTGCTGAAGGACGGCGGATCCAAAGAACAGACCGAAAAAGCCGGGCTGGCGCTGCTGCGCGCCCACCGGGGCCTGCCCAAGAACAACGCGCTGATCAAATTCCTCAGCGAACCCGGCATGCGCACCCTGTTGCAAAAAACGGAGGCGCACTACATGCAGGACCAGGAAAAGGAAATGCCCTTCGTTGACCAGGAACTGTACTTCACCATCGATGAGAAACTGCACAGCGTGCAGATGAGCGAGAAGGGCCTCGACCTGATCAGCGGTGATGTCTCCGACCCGGAATTCTTCATCCTTACCGACGTGGGCAGCGAGGTGGCCGCCATTGAAAAAAGCGGGGCCTCCGCGGAGGAAAAAGCGAAGCGCAAGGATGAGGTGCTGCGCGATTTCGGCATCAAGAGCGAGCGCGTGCACACGGTGAACCAGCTGATCCGCGCCTATGCCCTGTATGAGAAGGACGTGGAATACGTGGTGATGAACGGCAAGGTGATGATCGTGGACGAGCAGACCGGCCGGATCATGGAAGGGCGGCGGTACAGCGACGGGCTGCACCAGGCCATTGAAAGCAAGGAGCGCGTGAAGGTGGAGGCGGCCACGCAGACCTACGCCACCGTTACCCTGCAGAACTATTTCCGCATGTACCACAAGCTGGCCGGCATGACCGGAACGGCGGAAACGGAGGCACAGGAACTCTGGGACATCTACAAGCTGGACGTGATGTCCATCCCCACCAACCGGCCCATTGCGCGCCTGGACCATGAGGACCTGGTCTTCAAGACCAAGCGCGAGAAGTACAATGCGGTGATCGACGAGATCGCGAAGCTGCAGGACGCGGGCCGCCCCGTGCTGGTGGGCACCACCAACGTGGAGGTGAGCGAATTGATGTCGAAGATGCTGAAGATGCGTGGCATCGCGCACGACGTGCTCAACGCGAAGCAGCACCAGCGCGAGGCCGAGATCGTGGCCAATGCGGGCAAGCCAGGCACGGTCACCATCGCCACCAACATGGCCGGCCGCGGCACCGACATCAAGCTGGGCCCAGGCGTAAAGGAGGCCGGAGGCCTGGCGATCGTGGGCACGGAAAAGCACGAAAGCCGCCGGGTGGACCGCCAGTTGCGCGGCCGTGCGGGCCGCCAAGGCGACCCCGGCAGCTCGCAGTTCTACGTCTCCCTGGAGGATGACCTGATGCGCATGTTCGGCAGCGAGCGGATCGCCAAGCTGATGGACCGCATGGGCCTGAAGGAAGGCGAGGTGATCCAGCACAGCATGGTGACCGCCAGCATCGAGCGGGCCCAGAAAAAGGTGGAGGAAAACAACTTCGGCATACGGAAGCGCCTGCTGGAATATGACGATGTGATGAACAAGCAGCGGCAGGTGATCTACAAGCGCCGCCGCAATGCGCTCTTCGGCGACCGCCTGAAGCTGGACGTGCTGAACATGTTCCACGATGTGGCCGAGAACGTCACTTCGGCATACCAAGCGGAAGGCGATTTCGAGGGCTTCCGGCTGGAGCTGTTCCGCCGCCTGTCCATCGAATCGCCCGTGGACGAGGAAGGCTTCAAGAGCAGCCGGCCCGATGATCTGGCCGAGGCCGTGTTCGAGGCGGCATTCGGCGCCTACCAGCGCCGCAGCAAGCAAATGGCCCAACAGGCCCTGCCGGTGATCAGCGACGTGTTCCTCAACCAAGGCAAGCAGTACGAGAACATCGTGGTGCCGATCACCGACGGCAGCAAGACCATGCAGGTGGTCACCAACCTGGAAAAGGCGTACCGCTCCGAGGCCCGCGAACTGTCGGACAGCGTGGAGAAGTACATCACCTTGGCCATCATCGACAATGAATGGAAGGAGCACTTGCGCGAGATGGACGACCTGCGGCGCGATGTGCAGAACGCCAGCATTGAGCAGAAGGACCCGCTGTTGATCTACAAGCTCGAATCGTTCAAGCTGTTCGACGCCATGATCGACAAGATCAGCAACGAGGTGGTGGAATTCCTGGTGCGGGCCGGGCTGCCCCAGGCCGAACCGGCCGTACAGCAGGCCCCCGAGCGCAAGGCCACCCGCGAGGAGCAGCAGATGCAGACCAGCCGCACCGAGGTGCCCTCCTACTCCGGCGGATCAAACGGCGCGCCGCGCCGCGAGCAACGCGCCCAAGCACCAGGCGGGCACATGCCGCCACCGATGCCGCGCCAGCAGCCCGTGCAGCCGGTGCGGGTTGAAAAGAAGGTGGGCCGCAACGACCCCTGCCCCTGCGGCAGCGGAAAGAAGTACAAACAATGCCACGGCATGGGCGCATAGCCCGTACAGGCCGCATCAACGCCGAACGCCCCGGAAAATCCGGGGCGTCCTGCTTTATGTGTATGTAGTTTGGTTCTTACTTCAGCGGCACGCGCATTTGCACGCGCACCGGTTGGCCGTCCTGGGTGCCCGCCTCCCAGCGCCCGGCGCCGCTCAAGGCGCTGGCGATCTGCTCCACCAGGGCAGGATCCTCGGCACCCACCACCTGCAGGTCCGAGACCTGTCCATCCTTCTCCACGATGAAACTGGCCATTACGTTACCCTTGGTCCGGCCCACCTTTTCCTTCAGGTAGCGCACCATTTCCCGCTCCCCGCCGGGGTACTGCGGCATGGTTTGGGCCATGGTGTACACGATGTTCAGCAAGGGCTTTGCATCGTAAACTTTCTCCGCCAGCTCCCTGCCCCACTTGTCGCGGCGGGTCCATACACCATTCTTCCTTCCGGCCTCATAGGCCCCTTCGCTCTCGATCTTGCCGTTGTCATGGTAGAAAACGAAATGGCCATCAGGCACCCGGTATTTGTCGTCGGCATAGCGGCCAGCGGCCTTCAATGATCCATCGAGGTTGAAGATGCGGGCGTTGTATCCGCCTGTACCATCCGCACCCTCGGGTTCGATGTAATACACGGCCTTGGCCTTGGTGGTGGGCTCAAGCACGGCATCGAGGTACGCGCGTTGCGCGTTGGCCGGGCCGGAAATGGCCCCGGCGATAAGGGCCAGGGTGAACAGGAGTGGCATGGAGCGTTGCACGGTGCAGGTAATTCTTGGGCCTGTGATACGAAACCACCCCATGACGGGTTTCAATTTGCAACCACCCATTGAACCGAAACATCCGTGCCTTGTTCCGCTTTCGGCTAACACACCGCGCCCATGGCCGAAACCCCGTTGCTCACCTTCTCGCCAAAAGGCCTTTACTGCGAACAGGCGGACGTGTACATCGATCCCTGGCGAGGGGTGAACAGGGCCATCATCACCCACGCCCACAGCGACCATGCCCGCATGGGAAGTCAACATTACCTGGCGCATCCGGTAACCAGGCACCTGATGCACGCCCGCCTGTCGCCAGTGCTGCCGATCGAGGAAATTGCCGTCGGCGCCTCGCGGTTGATCAACGGCGTTCGTTTCTCATTCCACCCCGCCGGCCACATACCGGGCAGCGTGCAGGTGCGGGTGGAACGCGGCGGCGAAACTTGGGTGGTATCGGGTGATTACAAGCGGCAGGCGGACGGCATCAGTGAACCGTTCGAGCCGGTACGCTGCCACACCTTCATCACCGAGTGCACCTTCGGCCTGCCCGTTTACCGCTGGCGTGCCGCCTCCGCGGTATTCGACGAGATCAATGCTTGGTGGCGGGGCAATGCGGCGCAGGGCATCTGTTCGGTGATCAGCGCGTACAGCCTGGGCAAGGCCCAACGGGTGATCGCAGGCGTCGACGGCTCGATCGGCCCGGTACTGGTGCACGGCGCGGTGGCCAACATGAATGGAACGCTGGAAGCCTGCGGCATCGTACTGCCCCCATGGCAAGCGGTAACGCGGGATACACCCAAGGAACAATTCCGCCGTGCATTGGTGGTGGCCCCGGGCAGCGCGCTGGGCACCCCGTGGGCCAACCGGATGCGGCCTTTTTCCACCGCCATGGCCAGCGGATGGATGCAACTGCGGGGCCGAAGAAGGTGGGCCAACCTCGACAAAGGCTTCGTGCTCAGCGACCACGCCGACTGGGATGCGCTGTTGGCCACCATCGCTGAAACCGGTGCGGAACACGTGGTGGCCACGCACGGCTACTCCGACCTGTTCAGCCAATACTTGCGCGCCACGGGACTTTCCGCCAGTGCCGGGGAAACACCCTTCTTCGGCCAACCCCGCGATAGCGAAGCCGGCAATTCCGACCAAACCCCGGAGGACAATTGATGGAACGCGAGGCCCGGCTCTTCGAGGAACTGGATTCCACCACTTCAACCTCTGCCAAGGTGGAGGCCTTGGCGCGCTATTTCACCGAGGCCAACGATCGCGACAAGGTGTGGGTGATCGCGCTGCTCAGCGGCCGGCGGCCCAAGCGGCCCGTCACCAGCACGCAAATGCGCAAATGGGCCGCTGAAATGGCGGCGATCCCGGATTGGCTTTTCGATGCCAGTTACCACGTGGTAGGCGACCTGGCCGAAACCGTGAGCCTTGTGGCCAAGCCGGGGCCGCCCATGCAAATGGGGCTTGCCGAATGGGTGCGCTACGTAGAGGACCTGCGCCGCTGTTCCGAGGAGGAAAAAGCGGAGCGTACAAAGGCCGCATGGGCAGGCCTCAGGGGCATGGACCTGTTCGTCTTCAACAAGATCATCACAGGCGCCTTCCGCATAGGCGTCAGCCAACGCACCATGGTAAAGGGCCTGGCCATGGCCACGCGCATCGACGAGGACCTGCTCTCGCACCGGCTGATGGGAAAATGGGATCCGCACACTACCGGTTTTGCAGAGCTGGTGCTGGAGGAGAACGCCGACGAACACCAATCGCGGCCCTACCCCTTCTACCTGGCCTATGGGCTGGAAGGAGAAACCGGGCGCGCCGCCGGTGCCGGGCTGGAACAATTGCAACAACTCGGGCCGCCCCAGGCGTGGACCGCGGAATACAAATGGGACGGCATACGCGGCCAACTGATCGTGCGCAACGGGCAGCACCACGTGTGGAGCAGAGGCGAAGAACTGGTGACCGACAAATACCCGGAGTTCGGCACCCTGCGCGACAAAGTGCCCGATGGCACCGTGCTCGATGGCGAGATCCTGGCCTGGAAGGACAATGCACCCCTGCCCTTCGCCGAGCTGCAAAAACGAATAGGACGCAAGACCATTGGGAAAAAGCTGCTCAACGATGTGCCGGTCGTTTTCATGGCGTACGACATCATGGAGCACAACGGGCGCGACATCCGTGACCTTCCCTTGGAGGCACGCCGCGCCATGCTTGAGTCCTGCGTGGCCGATGCCGCTGACCCGCATTTGCTCCTTTCGCGCCAGCTGCCGTTCAATAGCTGGGAAGAGATCGTGACCTACCGCGGGAAGGCGCGCGCAGGCGCGGTGGAGGGCGTTATGCTGAAGCACAAGGGCAGCAGCTATGAAGTAGGCCGCAAACGCGGGCAATGGTGGAAATGGAAACTGGACCCGATGAGCATCGATGCCGTGCTCACCTTCAGCATGCAGGGCCATGGCCGGCGAGCCAACTTGTACACGGACCACACATTCGGCGTTTGGCACGAAGGGGAATTGGTCACCTTCGCCAAGGCGTACAGCGGGCTGACCGATGAAGAGATGCGGCAGGTGGATGCCTACGTGCGGGCCAACACGGTGGAACGATTCGGACCCGTGCGGCAGGTGGTGCCGCGCCTTGTTTTCGAGATCGCCTTTGAGGGAATCAGCGCAAGCAGCCGCCACAAAAGCGGCGTGGCCGTGCGCTTCCCGCGCATTGCGCGCTGGCGGCACGACAAACAGCCGGCCGATGCCAATAGCCTGGCCGACCTGAAAGCCCTGATCCCTTGATGGCGGCAAAGCAGTCCACACGCGGCACCAGCGGCCGATCGGCCGGCCCCGCAACAACCTGGTTCCGGCAATTGGGCTGGCGCCCCCAAGCCTTCCAGCGCGAGGTTTGGCAGCATTTGGCCGCGGGCCGCAGCGGCCTGTTGAACGCCCCCACCGGCACCGGCAAAACCTTCGCCGTGCTGGGCGGCATGGTGGAGCAGGCCCTGAAGGAACCACGGCCCGGCGCCGGCCTGCGCGCGATCTGGATCACCCCGCTGCGCGCCCTGGCCAATGAGATCGCCGACAGCGCCCGGCGCATGTGCGAAGGAACCGGCCTGGCCTGGGAGATCGGCCTGCGCACCGGCGATACCGCAGCCAAGGAAAGGGCCGCCCAGCGCAAAAAGCTGCCGCAATTCCTGGTGACCACCCCCGAAAGCCTGCACCTGTTGCTGGCGCAGAAGAACAGCACGCAGCTCTTCAAGGACCTGCAATGGTTCGTGGCCGACGAATGGCATGAATTGCTCGGCAGCAAACGGGGTGTTCAGGTGGAACTGGCGCTGAGCCGGTTGAAGGGCCTGCGCCCCGGGCTGTGCATCTGGGGCATCAGCGCCACCATTGGCAACCTGCCGGAGGCCGCTGATGTGCTGCTCGGGCCGGGCTGGGCGCAGCAAGGCAGTGTAATGGTGCGCGCCGGGCTGAAGAAGAAGATCGCGATGCACACCATCCTGCCGGAACAAGTGGAGCGCTATCCATGGGCCGGGCATCTGGGCGTAAGGCTGGCCCATCGCCTGCTTCCCATCATAGAGGCCAGCACCAGCACGCTGATCTTCACCAATACACGCTCGCAGGCCGAGATCTGGTACCAGCACCTGCTGGACCTGCAGCCCGCCCTGGCCGGCGCCATCGCGCTTCACCACGGCTCACTGGACCGCAAACTGCGGGAATGGGTGGAACAGGCCCTGCACGACGGGCGGCTGAAGGCGGTGGTCTGCACCAGCAGCCTCGATCTGGGGGTGGACTTCCGGCCCGTGGAAACCGTGGTGCAGGTGGGCGGGCCGAAAGGCCTGGCACGTTTCATACAGCGCGCGGGCCGCAGCGGCCACCGCCCTGGCGCGGTGCCACAGATCTGGTTCCTGCCCACGCATGCCCTGGAACTGGTGGAGGCCGCCGCCTTGCGTGCCGCGGTCAACAACCCCAGCGTGGAGCCGCGCACCCCCATGGTACGCTGCTTCGACGTGCTGGCGCAATACCTCGTCACCCTCGCGGTGGGCGATGGCTTCATTCCCGAACGGGTGCTCCAGGAGGTCCGTTCCACCTTCTGCTTCCAAAGCATGGACAATGCGGAATGGGCATGGATCATGGATTTCATCACCACCGGCGGAAAAAGCCTGCTGGCGTACGATGAATTCCGCAAATGCGTGATGGGCGCGGACGGCGTGGTGCGCGTGGAGGACCGGCGCATCGCCCTGCGCCACCGGTTGGGCATTGGCACCATTGTAAGCGGCGCAAGCCTTTCGGTGAAGTACCTCAGCGGCGGTCGCATCGGTAGCATCGAGGAGGATTTCCTGAACCAGCTGCGGCGCGGCGATGTGTTCTGGTTTGCTGGCCGCCCGTTGGAATTCATACAGGTGAAGGGACTCACCGCGTACGTTTCGCGCAGCAAGGCGGCCAAAGGACGCGTGCCCAGCTGGCAGGGGGGCCGCATGCCGCTGAGCAGCCAAATGGCCTGGATCCTGCGCAAGCAGTTCGCGCATGCCCTGCCCGGCCGTGGCCAAGGCCGCGCCACAGCACCGGAACTGGTGGCCGTGCGGCCGCTGATCGAAAGGCAACTGCGCGACAGCGCCGTGCCGGGCGATGATGAACTGTTGATCGAACGCTTCCACAGCAGGGCTGGCCACCATATTGTGGTGTACCCCTTCGAAGGGCGCGTGGTGCACGAGACCTTGGCCGCACTGCTGGCCTTCCGCATGAGCCTGCTGCGGCCCATCACCTTTACCATGGCCATGAACGACCTCGGCTTCGAACTGTTGAGCGATCAGCCGATCCCCATGGAAGAAGCCTTGGACAACAACCTCTTCAGCGATGAACATTTACTGCCCGACCTGCAACGCAGCGTGAACGCCACCGAAATGGCGCGCCGGCGCTTCCGCGACATCGCCAAGATCGCCGGCCTTGTCTTTGAGGGCTTCCCTGGCAGGCACATGAAGGAGCGCCATGTGCGAGGAAACAGCGCGCTGTTCTTCGAGGTGTTCACCGAGCACGAGCCGGACCACCTGCTGCTGCGCCAAGCTTACGATGAAGCGCTGAACCTGCAACTGGACCTGCCGCGGTTGCACGCCGTATTGCAGCGCATCGCCAGGCAGCGCGTGGTGCTGAAGGACCCTGGCCGCTTCACGCCATTCGCCTTTCCCATTGTGGTGGACCGCCTTGGCGGCATGAACCTCACCAGCGAGCAACTGGAGGACCGGATCAAAAAGATGACCGACCGCCTGGAAAAGGCTTGAGGATGGAATTGCAATTGGCCAACCACCTTGTTGCAGGGGAGCACTTGGTGCTGCATCCGCACCGGGCACTGTACTGGCCGCGCCATGGGCTGCTTGCCGTAAGCGACCTGCACTTGGGCAAAGCCGCGCATTTTCGCAAGGCCGGTGCGGCACTTCCGGAAGGCCAGGACGCGGCCACGCTGCAACGGCTGGATGCCTTGATCAAGTACTTCGCCCCGGTCGGTGTGCTTTTCCTC
This sequence comes from Flavobacteriales bacterium, assembly GCA_044507815.1. Taxonomy (GTDB): domain Bacteria; phylum Bacteroidota; class Bacteroidia; order Flavobacteriales_F; family PHOS-HE28; genus PHOS-HE28. Next base: position 139,453 of record JBIQIX010000008.1, read on the forward strand.
GGCGATCTTTTCCACAGCTACCGCAACCGGCAATGGCAGCGCTTCGGCCATTGGGCCGCTGGCCAGCGTACCCGGCTGCATTTGGTGGTGGGCAACCACGACCTGCTGACACATGCGGAGTATGTTGCCGCCGGGCTTACTGTCGTGCCGGAATACCTGTCCACGCCGCCGTTCATCTGGTCGCATCATCCCATGGAACACGCCGAAGGCTACTCCATTGCTGGCCACGTGCATCCGGGCATAGCGCTGCGCCTTACTTCGCGCCAGCAAGTGCGCCTGCCGTGTTTCCTGTTCGGCCAGCGGGGCGCACTGCTTCCGGCCTTCGGCCTTTCCACGGGCACTTATCCCATTCAACCCGCCGCAGGCGATGCCGTTTTCGCCTGCACCGAACGGCGTGTGATGCCCGTGTGAGTTCAGCTCGCCCAACCTTCGCGGTCCAGGCTGCGGTATTGGATGGCCTCGGCCAAATGCGCGGTACCGATGTCGTCGCTGTGGGCAAGGTCGGCGATGGTGCGGGCCACCTTCAAAATGCGGTCGTAGGCCCTGGCGCTCAGCCCCAGCCTTTCCATGGCCTTTTGCAGCAGGGCCTGCCCGTTCGCGTCCACCCGGCAATATTTACGCAATTGCTGCGTGGCGATCTGGGCGTTGCAATACATCTTGGTGCCCTTGTAGCGCTCCTCCTGTATGCGTCGCGCATCCACCACGCGCTGGCGCACGGGGCCGCTTTTCTCCGTTTCGCGTTCGCTGGAAAGTTCGGCGAATGCCACGGGCGTCACCTCCACATGGATGTCGATGCGGTCCAGCAAAGGACCGCTGATCTTGTTCAGGTACTTCTGCACCACGCCTGGGGCGCACACACAGTCGCGCTCGGGGTGGTTGTGGTAGCCGCAGGGGCACGGGTTCATCGCCGCCACCAGCATGAAGCTGGCCGGGTATTCCACGGTGAACTTCGCACGGCTGATGGTGACCAGCCGGTCCTCCAAGGGCTGCCGCATCACCTCCAGCACGGTGCGCTTGAACTCGGGCAGCTCATCCAGGAAGAGCACCCCGTTGTGGGCCAGGCTGATCTCGCCCGGCTGCGGGTAGGAGCCGCCGCCCACCAGGGCCACATCGCTGATGGTGTGGTGCGGTGAGCGGAAGGGCCGTGTGCTCAACAGCGCATCGTCGGGGTGCAGCTTGCCGGCCACGCTGTGGATCTTCGTGGTCTCCAGGGCCTCATCGATGTTGAGCGGCGGCAGGATGGTGGGCAGTCGCTTGGCGATCATGGTCTTGCCGGCGCCGGGCGGGCCGATCAAGATCACGTTGTGGCCGCCGGCCGCGGCGATCTCAAAGGCCCGCTTGATGTTCTCCTGGCCCTTCACGTCGCTCAGGTCAACGGGGTAGCTGCGGCTGTGCGCCTCGAACTCAGCGGCGATATCCACTTTCACCGGTTCCAGGGCCAGGCTGCCGTTGAGGAAATCGAGCACCTGCTGCAGGTGGTCCACGCCGAACACTTCGATGCCTTGCACAATGGCGGCCTCACGTGCATTCGCCTGCGGCACCACCACGCCCTTGAAGCCCTGTTTGCGCGCCTCCAGGGCAATGGGCAACGCCCCCTTGATCGGCCGTACTTCCCCGTCCAGCGAGAGTTCGCCCATGATCACCAGGTCGCTGAAGCGGGAGGCATCGAGCTGGTTGCTGGCCCCCAATATGCCCAAGGCGATGGGCAGGTCGTAGGCGGTGCCCTCCTTGCGTATGTCGGCCGGTGCGAGGTTGATGGTGATCTCGCGCCCCCTGGGCATGTGCAGGCCGTTGTTGTTGATGGCCGCACCCACGCGCTGATGGCTCTCCTTCACCGCGCTGTCCGGCAGCCCCACCATGAAAAACGTGGTCCCCTTCACAATGTTGGTCTCCACGGTGATAATGGTGGCGTCGACGCCGAAAACGGCACAACCGAAATTCTTGACGATCATGGGGCGGGAAGATAAACGGCCGTGGCACGCCGACGGCAATCGATGCCAAAAGCGCTACGGCGCCAAGCCCCGCTCAATGTGGTCGATCCAAGCATGGATCACCTTGATGTGCACTTCCTGCACGCGGTCGGCAAAGCCTTGGTGTGGCACGCGCACCTCCACATCACACAGCGGTGCCAGTGCGCCGCCATCCTTGCCGGTAAGGCCCACCACGCGCATGCCTTGCCCCTTGGCCACCTCGGCGGCGCGCAGCACATTGGGGCTGTTGCCACTGGTGCTGATGGCCAGCAATGCATCGCCGGGCCTGCCGTGTGCCTGTACAAAGCGGGCGAACACCTGATCGAAGCCGTAGTCGTTGCCCACGCAGGTAAGGTGGCCGGGATCACTGATGCTCACTGCGGCGATCGGCGGCCGGTCGCCGCGAAAACGCCCTGTCAGTTCCTCCGCGAAATGCATGGCATCGCACATGCTGCCGCCATTGCCGCAACTGATCAGCTTGCCGCCGCCGCGCACGGCGGCCAGGAACAGTTCGCCCGCATCGTGCACCGCTTTCAGGTTCTCCTCGTTCCCCCGGAAGCGCTCCAGCACTGTGGCCGCTTCGTTGAAATGTTTTTCAATGTATGACCGGGCCATGGTGCGAAGATCGTGGGCAGGGGCCAAATCGCCCTCCTTACCTGCTCGCCTGTTGCTTCAATTGCTGCATGGCCTGCAAGCCGCGTTGCAAGAAGGTGCTGTACTCCCCGGCGTCGGGCGTATAGCCCACGGGATCCGTAAGCAGCACACCATCCGGGCTCAGCAGGGCGTAGTACGGTTGGCTGTTGTTGATGAAGGTCTCTGTTTGCAACGTGCTCCATTTATTCCCCACGGTGGCCAGGCGTTTTTGTTTTCCGCTGCAAGTGGTGTAGTTGCGTTGTTCGTGCTCGGGCAGCGGCGTCTTATCATCCACGTAGAGCGAGATCAGCACGTATTCCTTGTCGATCTGGCCATGCACGCCTTTCACGGGCCAAACGTGCTCTTCCATCTTGCGGCAATTCACGCAGGCATAGCCGGTGAAATCCAGCAGCACGGGCTTGCCGGTGGCTTTGGCCTGCGCCATGCCCGCATCCAGGTCGTGGTAGCAATCGAAGCCGCTCGGGCATTCCTTGGGCATCACCCAGCTATAGCCCACCGGGGGCGCCAGGCCACTCATCAGCTTCATGGTGGTGAAGGTGTTGTTCACCTTGTCCGTGCGGAAGCCCATGGCGAGGTAAATGGTGAATATCAGGAACAGGGCCGCGAATGTGCCGCGCAACGGTGATACCTTGCGCAAGGGGCTATCATGCGGGAAACGGATCTTGCCCAGCAGGTATAGCGTGGCACCCAGCGCGCACAGCACCCAAACGGCCATGAAGAGCTCATAGGGTACGATCCGCCATCCTTTCACCAGGTCGGCATTGCTGAGGAACTTGAAGGCGAGCGCCACCTCCGCGAAGCCGAGCACCACCTTCACGCTATTCAGCCAACTGCCCGAGCGCGGCAGCGAGTTGAGCCAGCCGGGGAACATGGCGAACAGCGCGAACGGCAATGCCAGCGCCAGCCCGAACGCGCCCATGCCCACGGTGAGCTGCCAGGCACCGCCATCGCTGGAAAGCGCGCCCGCCAGCAGCGAGCCCAGGATCGGGCCGGTGCAGGAGAACGATACCAGCGCCAGCGTAAGCGCCATGAAGAAGATTCCGATGCTGCCGCCGAAGCGGCTTGCATTGCTGTCCATGCGGTTCACCCAACTGGCCGGCAGGGTGATCTCGAAGTAGCCGAAGAACGAGATGGCGAACACGATGAAGATCACGAAGAAGAAAATGTTCAGCCAGGGGTTGGTGCTGATCTCGTTGAAGATCTCCGGGCTTACCGAGCCCAACAGGTGGAAAGGCAGGCTGAAGAGCAGGTAGATGCCCAGGATGAATGCGCCATAGGTGATGGCGTTGCGCAGGCCCTTGGCCTTGTCCTCGCTGCCCTTGGTGAAGAAGCTCACCGTAAGGGGGATCATGGGGAATACGCAGGGTGTGAGCAGGGCGATCAACCCGCCGATGAAACCGAGCAGGAAGATGTTCCAAAGCGAGCCGCCCTTGCGCACCTGGGTGTCGATGGTGTCCGTGTCGCCGCGCAGCACCGGCGCATCAAGGTCCACCTTGGCCAACTTGAGGTCGCAGCCCTCACCGGCCGCGCCGGCCGCTTGCTGGCCATCGCCTATGGAGGCCGCACCCGTGGCGGGTATGATGCTGAAGGGAAGCGGGTCCGGGAAAACGCAGCGGCTGTTGTCGCACGCCATGAAGTCGATGGTGCCGCGGATGGGCTCCAGGGGATCGAGCACTTGCAATTCCCTGCTGTAGGTGACCTCCTTGTAGAATTTCCGCACCACGATGCCGAACAGCTCATCCATGCCCTCGTGCATGTTGGGGCCTTGTTCCACGGTGGTGCCCAAGGGCACGGCGCTGCCGGTGGTGTCGAATTGCACGTGAGTGGGGATCGGCCCTTCGCCGAAGGCTTCCTGCGAGTACATGCCCCACGGCTCATCGATCACGGCCTTCAGGTCCACGCGCCATTTCCCCCCGCCCACATCGGTTGCGCTGATGCTCCACTTCACCGGCTCGAGTATGCCGGGCTGCGGCGCGTTGAAGGCATCGGCCATGCCGCCGGACGCCTGCGGAACGCTGCCCATGGTGGCTTTGCCCGATGCCGGTACCACGCTGAAGTACACCGGGTCGGGGAAAATGCAGGCCTCATCGTTGCAGGTCATGAAATCGAAATGGCCGGTAATGGCCACATCGGGTTGCGTGGTGCGCACGCGCTGGGTGAAGGTGACCAGGCCGGCATATTTCTTCACTTTCATGTTGAACACCGGGTCCATTCCTTCCTTCTTGTGTTGCCCGGCCTCCACGGGGCTGCCCACCGGCAAGTAATTGGGCAGGGTGTCGAACTTGAAGGTGGTGGGCATCGGGCCTTCATCGCCGAAATGCTCTTGCGAGTACACGTACCAGCCCGCATCGGCGGTGGCGGCGAATACCAGGTCATACTCATCGGGCCCGTGGGCCACCGAGGTAATGTTCCATTTAACAGGGTCCAACGGAGCGGGACCGCCCGGCACTTGTGCAGTTGCAACAACGGCCGCCAAGGCCAGCAGGAATGGAAGGAAGCTTCGGATCATGTACGGACTGCGACGGTGGGGCCTGCCGCAGCCCAAAAGTACCAATCCTGCCATGCACGGGGCAGGTTGGATGCCCTCAGTATGGTGATCCTGCCGTTGGCGGCGCCCACTCCACGCGTAACACATCTTGTGTTTCCGCACCGGGGTTGAAGCCTTCGGCGATCCGCAACCCGGCCAGCCATGCCACCTGCCCGCCGGAAAGCAGGACATAGCGGCCCGGTTTTTCCGCCGAGGGCACGCGCGCGTCCGTGAGGATGTCGCTCACCAGCTTCGAGCCACCAAGCCCTATGGGCCGCATGCGGTCCCCGGCGCGCCACGGCCGCAGCACCAGTGGAAAGCGGAGTTTGGCCCGATCAAGCCACGCGGTGGAAGGGCCGGTGGAAAGGTCCACGGCCTCCGCCGGGCAAGGCCACCACCGGAACGGACCGGAGCGGCCTGGTGCAGCTTCGCTTATGGTGAAAGTAGGAAAGCCAAGCCGCGGGGTGGCCATTACCAGATGGTCGCGCTCAACCACCAATTGCTGTGGGCCAAGGTCGAAAACGGCCCCCGTGGCGTGTTGTTGAATGGCGGCCAACAGTTGGTCAAGCACGTCCGGGTGCGGCCCCAAGTGTGCCGTCAATTGGCGCAGCAGCAGGCGCGGCACGGGGCTGCTCCGTACGGCATCCAAGGGAAACTTCAGGCTACCCTTGCCCGAGGCGCGCAGGGGACCCAATTGGCCTTGTGCGTATCCGGTAGCGGCCATGGCCATTTCACCGAGCATCCAGGCCGCGCGTACCAAGCTTTTTCCCGTGCCGGGCCGCAATTCCTCCATCAGGGGCAACAGTTCGTTGCGCACACGGTTGCGCAGGTATTTCGGGTCCTTGTTGCTGGGGTCCTCGCGGAATTCGATGCCATGCTCCCGGGCATAGGCCATGATCTCGGCGCGGCGCACGGCCAACAACGGCCGGCAGATCCGGCCCTCCGCCAACGGCACTACCGCCCGCATGCCCGCCCAGCCGTGCACGCCGGCACCGCGCATCAGGTTCAGCAGCAGGGTTTCGGCCAGGTCGTCGGCGTGGTGGGCCAAGGCCAAGGCATCGGTGTTGTGGCCCATGAGCGTCCTGAACACCGCGTACCGCGCCTCACGTGCGGCCATTTGCACCGACTGCCCGTTCCGCGCACCGGAAAGGTCCACTTGTACAACCCGGCACGGCAGGCCCAGCGATCCGGCTTGTTCCCTCACGAAATCGGCATCGGCATCGCTCTCTTCCCCGCGCAGGCCATGGTTCACATGCACCACCTGGCAGCGGTAGGCCATCCGGTGCATCAGGTGCAACAACACCATGCTGTCCACGCCACCGCTCACGGCCACCCACAGCCGCTGCTTGGGCTTCAGCATGGCGTGTGCCTGGATCAGCTGCAGCACGGCGGTCCTCATGGCGTGAATGCGTTCAGTACCGATCGTGCCTTGTGCTCACACTCCTCCAACTCCCGCAAGGGGTCGCTGGCCGCGGTGATGGCACCACCGGTGATGAGCGAGGCCATGCCCGTGGCCCGGTCCCAGGTGATGGTGCGGATCACCACGTTGAGGTCGGCCGTGCCATCGGGCATGAAAAATCCAATGGTGCCGCTGTACAACCCGCGGCCCATGTCCTCCACGGCATCGATCAATTGCATGGCGCGCACCTTGGGCGCACCGGTCATGCTGGCCATGGGGAAGGTGGCCCGCAGGATGTCAGCGGGTGTTGTGCCGGGGAGCATGCGGGCGGTCACGGTGCTCACCATTTGGTGCACGCGGGCAAAGGTCTTCACGGCGCAAAGTTCCGGTACTTCCACGGTTCCGGTGCAGGCGATGCGGCCGAAGTCGTTCCGTGCCACATCCACGGCCATCACGTTCTCGCTGCGCTCCTTGGCGTCCGTGGCCAATTCGTGGGCCAGGCGCTCATCCTCGGCCTGGTCTGCCGAGCGCGGCCGTGTGCCTTTCATCGGTTGGCTTGTGATCACGCCGCCGGCGGTGCGCAGGAACCGCTCGGGGCTCATGCACAGGGCATATTGGCCCTCCCATTGCAACAGGGCCGCATGGGGCGCGTCGCTGTAGGCCAGCAGCTGGGCGAATGCCTGGAAGGGGTCGAGTTCCGGCCAGTGCGTTCGGCGGCGTATGCAATAATTCAGCTCATAGATGTCACCCCGTTTGATGTGTTCCAACACCTTGCGCACCTGCTGCAGGTAGCGTGGTGGCGCCGTGGCCAATTCCCAGGGGTGCGGTGCATACTCGGCGGGCTTTCCCGGTGCAGGCCTCATGAAGCGGTGCAGCAGCGCCTGGGCCCCGGCGGCATCGCCCGCAGCCGCGTGCACTTCCCAGTGGCCGGCATGCCAATGGAAAAGGAACCGGGGCGTCCACCAGGCGGATACCGGGAAATCGTCGGCCGGCCCATGGACGGTCTGCAGGCGTTCCAGCTCATTCTTCAGGTCGTAACCGGCAAAGCCGAAACAGGGGGCATGGTGGAATGGCATGTGGGCAACGGGGGACGCCAGTCCTACGCCAACCCACCATTCGTTGCGGTCGCCCACCCTTCGGGCCAAAACAGGCCCATGCCCGGCCAGGGCGGCCCAATTCCAGGTGCTGGCGGCCGTTGGCGAATGCATGGCACAAGATTAACCACCGCCTTGCGGAATGATATTTTTTCATCCGGCGGGCAACCATTCTGCAAACCTGCGTTATTCCATTACCTGCCCCCCCACCCTCACCACCTCGGCATGCCCGCAACCCCGGTTTTCAACAGGCGTGTATTGTTAAAAATGAGGGACCCAGCCTTCTGCGCCGGAAAATGTGACAGGTGATCCCCTTTCCGGTTATATTTGAACTACCCAAAACCCGTTCAATGTTCCGACCTTTACTGGTAGTGCCGATCTTCTTCGTTGCGCAGTACGCTTCCGCCCAGCCCGCGCAGTTGGTGCTGAATAATGCGGCGGCGAACAACCATCCGTTCATCGTCTTCAATCCCGCGGCCAACAGCGGCACCTACCTGGTCATCGATAACCCCAATCCTTCCGGGATCACGGAATTGGTGACCTCGAACGTAGGGGTGATCATGAGTGAGCGGGAGGAGAATATGGTGCGCTGGGCCACCGGCAGCACGGTGGGTACGTACAAAGTGCCGTTCACCACATTCAGCAAAGTGGCCATACCGCTGGTGGTGAACAAATCTACCGCCGGGACGGGTGCGGGTTCGCTCGTGTTCTCCACCTACAACAGCTTGTCCATCGGAACGAACGTAAACGCGGGTTGGGATAACAACGCCTACCGCCCCAGCGATGTGTCGCACATGCACGATGAACCGACGGGATCAGCGAACAACTCGAAGAACGCCATCGACCGGTTCTGGATCATCGATGCGGCCCGGGCTGGTTTTGCCTATTCCACCAAGCCAACGGTTGACATCACCTTCACGCTGGACCCGGCTGAAGCAGCCATTAACGGGGGGAATGACCCCGCCTTGAGCGCCGGCACCAATCTGCAGGCCCAGCGGTTCAATCCCGGGCTTAATAAATGGCGCGATGTGCTGCCCTACGGCAGCCAAACGGGCAACACGGTCATTACGGGCACCGTTGCCCCCGCTGATTTCTTCCGCAGCTGGACCCTCTCCAACAAGAACTTGCCACTGCCCATCCAGCTGGTGGCCTGGGAAGGCGAATGCCGCAACGGCATGGTGAACCTCTCCTGGACCACCGCCTCGGAACAACAGAACCTGTACTTCACCATCGAAAAAAGCGACGATGCCCAGGAATGGAGGGCCATTGGCACGGTGCCCGGGGCGCTGAACAGCAGCCAAATGCTGCAATACGCATTCACGGATGATGAGGGCAACGGCCTGGCCTACTACCGCCTGGGCCAAACCGACCTGGACGGCACTTACACGCTCGGCCCCGTGATCGCTGCAGGTTGCAGTGCGGTCAACGGCATCTCGATCGTGAATGCCTGGGACGACGGCCAAAGCCTGAACCTTGCGGTATCGTCCACCTTGGACGGCGTTTACGACCTTACGCTGCTGGATGCTCAGGGCAAGGTGCTCGGGGGCAGTCAAGCGCAGGTCGTGAATACGGGGATCACCACGCTGCGCCTGGAAAAGCGCGGCATCGCCACGGGGATCTACGTGCTGCAGCTGCACAACGAGGCGAACCGGATGTCGCGGCGCGTGAACGTGCATTGAGCGCGTCCGGCGCTACGCTTGTGCAGCGTGCTTGCGGCGCGTTGCCGCGATCGGGGCCAACAGCAGCAATGCCAGCGTGGCCGCATAGGCACCCTTGCCGATGTAATCGCCGTGCCGCGCATAAAATGTGGTGCCTTCGTTCAACCGCACGCTGCCCCGTATGGCCGTGCGCACCCACCAACCCGTTGGCTGGTGCATATCCCCGCGTTGGTCGATGAAGCATGAAATGCCCGTGTTGGCGCAGCGGGCCACATCGCGGCGATCCTCCACCGCGCGCAGCTTGCCGTACAGCAGGTGCTGCTTGTAGCCGGGCGTGTCGCTCCACCAGCCATCATTGGTCATGATCACGATCAGGTTGGCGCCGTTGAACACGTGCGCGGCCACGTGGTCGCCATAGATGCTCTCGTAGCAGATGGTGGGCGCTATGCCCACGCCGCCGGGCCGGTCCCACAGCACGGTCCGCTCTTCCTGCGTGCCCAGGCTGCCGGTGGTGCCGCCCAGGTCCAAGGCCAGATCCCCCAGCGGCCCCAGCACCTGTTCAAAGGGCATTAATTCCACGCCGGGCACCAGTTTCGATTTGTTGTAGTAGGCATAGCTGCCGTTGGGCCGCACGAACAGGGCCGCATTGTAGGCATCGAATGCGCGCCCGAGGCCCTCGATCATTCTTGCGCTCAGCGGATGGTCCGCGCCCGGGGGGTACAAGCGCGAGGCCGACATGCCCGCGATCACCGACGTGCCGGGGTGCCCGGCCAGGAAAGCCCGGATCCGCTGCAGGCTGCGGCTGTGGTCCATGTCATTCTCCCATAGGCCATGGAAGGCCAACCGCCCATTGTCGTTGGAAAGGGTTGCGGGTTCCTGCAGGGCGGTCTCTGGCATCACCACCAGTGCCGTGCTGTCGCGCACCAGCGGGCCGGCCAGCGCGAGCATCTCCTCCAATTGCTGCATGGGGTCCATGCTGCCGAACTTTTCCTTGTACGGGTCGATGTTGGGCTGCACCAGCACCACCTCGGCCGTGCCGCCCGCAGGCGTATAGGTGGCGTAGCGCAGCCACGATGCGGCCAAGGGCACCGCCACCGCCGCCACCACCGCCAGCGCCCACCGCTTGCCTGCCGCGCGCGTTTGCTGCAACAGCAACTGCACCAGCAGGATGTTCACCGCCCACACCCAAAGGGTGCCGCCCAGGTGGCCCGTTACCTCGTACCACTGCACCCATTGTGTATTTCCAGCGAAAACATTGCCCAGGGTAAGCCAAGGCCAGCTCAGGTCCCAGTGCATGTGGAAGCGCTCGAAGGCTGCCCAGAACACCATGAGCGCCCACCGTGCCGCATGCCCGCCAAGCCCCCGGCGCACCATGCGGAACAGCAGCCAGGGCACGCTCATCACCAGCACATTGCCCACATTGGGGCCAATGAGGGTGAACAGGCGCGTGGCCAGGTGCTCGCTAACGTGGAAAAGCCACCAGGTGGTGGACAGGTTCCAGACCAGCAGCGCGAGCATAACATACGGCATGATGTTGCGCGGGCGCTTCCCGGGCTTGGCCCGGGCATACCGCTCCTCCGCCCACAACAGCGGCACCCACGCTAAGAACACCAAGGGCGTAAGCCCGCCAATGGCAGGCCAGGCCAGCGCCAACAGGCCGCCGGAAAGCAGGGCGCAGGCGGCGTAAAGCTTACGTTCCCTCATTGCGGCCGGCCGAAAGTAGCTGCCGCTGATCGGCCATTTGGCATGGTGACGGCGTTCTGCACGGCTTAGCGCAACAGGTACATTTTGCCCATGCCCTTGGTAAAGTAGGAACCCGCACCCCCATCGCGGTATTCAATGTCCTGCCCGTTCAATTGGGCCATAACGCGGTACAGGTACACGCCGCGCGCCAAGCGGTCGCCGAACTGGTCGGTGCCGTCCCAGGCGAACGCGGTGATGTTGCGCCCCACGCGCAACGGGCCCAGCTCGGCCATGGAGATCTCGCGCACCACCCGCCCGGTAACGGTCATGATCTGTATGCGCATGACCGTTGGGGCCTCCCTTCCGGTAACGGTGAACACGAAGCGCGTGCTGGTGGTGAATGGGTTGGGGTAGTTGAGCACTTCGGTGATGGTGGGCTTGTTGATCACCTCGAAGTTCACGCTGTTGTCGCGGTCGCCGCTGTTGTTGCGGCTCTTGTCGCTGGCTCGCACCGCGATGCGGTATTTGCCGTCCTGCAGGAAATTGGGCCGGTAGAATACCTTGCTCCTGTTCACGGTGCCCGAGGCCGGCACGAATTGCAGGACCTCCTGCGCGCCTTCGCGGAAATAGATCCGCCGGGTGGCCCCGGATGGTTCCGTGAGGAACACCTTGAAATAGGCCGTGTCGCCCGGCTCATTCAGCATCATCGCCGTGTTCTCATCCTCCAGGGTGATCTGTATCTCGGGCTTCGCGCTCACAATGTCGCCGTCCAGTATGTGCATGCCGTCGAAGGTGATGTCCAGCACGGGGTTCTCAAGGTCCTGAAGGGTGAGGAAGCGCAACTGCGCGATGTTGTTGAAATGGAATTGCTCCGGCTGGTCGTAATCGTTGGTGAGCGTATCCACCGGGTTGGCCTCGATCACAATGGAATTGGGCCCCGGGAAAAGCTGCGTGCTGAACCGGATGGTGTCCTTCAGCACCTCGCCCACCCCCAGCGGCGCATTGTACTTGTAATGCACGCGCCGGGCCTGGTTGTCGTGCCCGGTCACCCATGCGGTCATCAGCAGGCTGTCCATGGGCACTTGGCCGATGTTGCGCACGGCCACCATCAGCTCTGCCTGCTGCCCTTGGAAAAGGCTGTCGATGCGGGTGTACAGCCCTGCGGGCGGATCGATCGCGCACTCGGGCGCGGGCTGCCCCAGCAGTTGCCACCGTTTCAATTGGGCCGGCAAGGGCGGTGTGGTGCTGGTGTGATTCCATACCGCACCTTTCAAGCGCAACTGGGGGAAATCCTGCGTACCGATCACCGGGGCCAGGTCGATGTCGCCCTCCATGGCATCCTGGTGCAACAGGACCTGTTCAATGCCCTGCGGGGACACGCCGGCCAATTGCAGCTTCAGGCTGTCGCCCGGCGCGGTCGGCTGCACTTCCCAGCTGAGCGATTCCCAATGCAGCGCGGTGTTTGAGCGCGGCGCCACCACCGAGCCGCTCCGGCTGTTCAGGTCCAGGTAGGCCGTCATGGTGATCAGGTCGGAGGGTGAATTGCCCCATACTTCCTGCACGGATGAAAGTGAACCTTTCTGGCAGAAAAAGATGTAGGGAACACCAGTGGGCACGTTGCCGTTGGCGAGGCCGGCGGCGCCCAGTTCCGCCATGGTTGCAAGGGCAGTGCTGGATTGCACGGCCGGCAATTGCAGGTTGATGTACGTGTAGATCAGCACGTAATGGCCATCGGGCACCAAGTGCCGCAGCATGTAGGCCATGGTGTCCATTTGGTTGTACGCGAAGGCAAAGACGCGCTTGGGGCGGTTCAGGCACGCGCCCCCGGCATTGAACTGGCCGTAATACCTCCCCTCCCCGTTGTACCCGGTTTGCCAGGCCGTGAAATCGAAGGGGTCCACCACGGCCACGTTCAGGTAGGGCGCGCTTCCGCAGCCTTGCCCCTCCATCATTTCAAGGTCCTTGGTCCAGTAGTTCTCCAACAAGCTGCCGCCGCGCACCAGGGCGGTAATGTTGTGCGTGCCGCCATGGTATTCGAAACGGCGCTGCGGGCGGTCGTGCTCGATCAGGTTGTAGGCATCATCCTTGAACTGGAAGAAATGCGCTTGCCCCCATCCCTTTTTGCCGGTGATGTGCTGGAAGGATGATTCATGCCAGTTGTAGCCCCCCTGGCCGGCACTGTCCAACGTGCAGCGCCAGAAGAACACCACGCTGTCGCGCAGGTTGTTGATGTTGTAGATGGCACCGGGCTGCCATTCCAGCACGCCACCTGCCGCCGTTGCCGTGTGCTGCTCCATCAGCGGGCTGTTGTACAGGTCGGTGGTATCGATCTGGAAAATGTAGGTGCGCACCGGGGCGAACGGATCGGCGGTGCTGGCCTTGAGCTTCGGTGCAGGGTCCGGCACGATGGCGAAGTCGTAGGGCTCCACCGGCAACAGGTCGCCGGAACTGATGGTGAACCGCTTGGTGACCTGGTTGTTGCCCGTATCGTCCATTTCCTGCACCAGGTCCGGGTCCAGGTCCACGCGCACTTGTATTTCATTCAGCCCCACCCCGGCGGTGCCCACTTTCACCGGCAGGGTGAATTGCACGGTCTTCTCGAACGACTGCAGGCTGTCCATGCGCACGATCGCGGGCAGGTTGATGCCCTGGCTGAGCAATCTTCGCTCCAGCGCAATACTGAACGGATGGCCTGTGCCCCGCCCGATGTTGCGCACGGTGACCTCCACCTTGAAGGAGTCCAATTCCGCGCTGATCTGCTCGGGAATTATGCGCACATCGGGATCCTTCACCTCAAAGTCGGGCATGGGCGGCGAGTTCATCACCAGCACGGGATCGCCGTGCAGGGTCATGGTCTCCGCACTGTTCACCGAGGACATGTCGCCGGCCTGCAGCTGGTTGTACGCGGCGAACCGCATGTGGTCGCCAATGGTCTTGCCGTAGTTCACCCGGCTGAAGCTGCGGTAGAAATCGTACGAATACTGCTGCAGGTAATTGGAAAGGCCCACGCTGGCCGAGGAAAGGAAGGCCACGGCACCGGCATTGTCGGCGAGCACGAATTGCTCACTGCTGCTGTAGGTGTTGTACAGGTGGATGTCACCTGTAAAGCAGGAATTGCCGAGGATGGTCGGGAACTTCCCGTTCCAGTTGTAGTTGGTGGGCACATCGATGGTGATGTCGAAGCCGCCGCCGTACGCGTGTGCGAAAAAGGTCATGAGGGTAACGCCCTTGCCGATCATGTCGGCCACGCTATCGGCGGCAGCCTGCTCGATCACGTCGGCGCTGTTCTTGGAGAACTTGGTGACCTTTCCGCTGAAGGCGGTATCCTCGGCCACCACTTGGAAGCTGTGCAAGGCAGCATCGAACTGCTGCCATTCGCTCTGCGTGAAACCTCCCCTGAAGTGCAGGATGTTCTTCATCCATGCGGCACGGGGCTGGCTTTCCACGGAATCCACCTTCGCTAGGTATTCCAAGATCTGCTCGTTGTTGCGTGCGGACAGCCGCCCGACGGGCACGGTGAGGTACGCCGGTTGTCCGCCCTCCAGATCAAGGCCGTACAGCATGTCCGCCGAGGGCCAGCCGATCGTGGGCACCAGGCAGGCCGCGCTGGCATTCGCATCGTTGCGGTAGCCCAGCTGATGGGCGCCACCACCCGATTTGTGCGCCCTCACGCTTTTGCCCACCAAAAAAAGGCCGCGCGGCTTTTGGGGAGCGGATTGGTACGCGTAGCGCATGTAATTGCGGATCGCCAACGGATGTTGGCGCACGCCGCCGCCGAACTGGTCGTAAAGCTGCTCCACGTCCACTACCAAGGTGTTGTAGCGGTTATGCGGGTTCGTTTGCCGGTACAGGGCATACTGCTGGGCGCCGTCCATCAGCTTGGTATGGGTCACAATGATCAATGCCGAATCGGGCACGGGCGCGGGTGCCGTAAAATATCCGGTGCCGTTCACGGCAGCCAGGCCTGTTACGGGGAGGAAATTGGAATTGGTGGCCACACGCAGCCACATGTCGGCGGCGCCTGCCGGCACCACGGCCTTCAGGCCGCCTTCGTTCACCGGCACAATGCGGTGCACCCCATTGGGCGCCCACAGGTAAAGCACGGCCCCGGCGCTTGCTGAAAAGGCCATGCCCACGCTGTCGCCGGCCGCCTGCCCGGGCACTTCCACCAAATCGCCCCCATTGGCGAAGGCAAAGCCGCGCGGATAGCGGATGCTATGCCACGCCAGGGCGGAAACATCGGGGTATTCCGGTGCCAGGCCCGTGCATACAATATCGTGCACGCTGGTATAGCTTACCGTGGTGCTCGCGCCGGAAACATTGGCCGCCGGCAACTCGAAACTGTACTTGAGCAGCTTGTACCCGTTGAAGACCGTGTCCGCGTACTGGATACCGCCGTGCGAAATGCGCAAATGGTGGTCCGGGCAGGAATAGCCGCCCGGATTGTTCAGGCTGGCCAAAGAGGTCCGGTAGGTTGAATTGGGCCGGTCGGGCAAGGTGGAGGCGTCCGGCAGCGCAAGCGAGTAATTCGCAGTGCCGTCGCTGGTGATCGACGCGATGATGCTGGTACTGAAGTAGCCTTCGCCTTCACCGATGGAGCACATGGCGGCATTCAGGGGCGTGCGCTTGCCATCCTGGTAGCCTGCCACGAACTGCACCCGGGTTGTGCCCCAGCACCATGGCAGCGGGTCGTGGGCCGCCCAGTTGCTGCTTTGCACCGGTATGGTGCGCAACGATTGGGCGGGCGGCCCAAGGGTGAGGTAATAGCGCAGGGTGTCGTTGTACAGCGAATAGTACGGGTTGTTGATGTGGGCCGGATCGTCCCACAGGGTGCTGTCCAGCCAGCCATCGTTCCGGGGCGCCCAGAATTCGATGTAGTCGCCGTTGTTGAACACGCCATCCTGCTCGCCGTGCACGTACAGGGGCACTTGCCTGCCGCGTGCGAACAACTGCAGGCCGCGCGGGTCCATGGTTTGCAGCGGCAGTCCTGCATTGGCCAGGGCCGTGGAGTCGATGCGGCGGAAGCCGTCGCTCGCCACCTTGAACATCCAGTACGGCCGGTCGTAATGGATCCACTCATTCCCGAAGGGCTGTGCCTTGGCCACCACCGCGGAGGCCGCCAGCGCCAGGAAGAGCAGTGCTTTTCTCATGAGGGGCTCCCCTGTTTGTAAAGGTCGAACCGCAGGGAGAAGACGTTGGAGAACAAGGCCACCCCGCCGCTGCCGATGTTGGTGAGTGCATAATCCAGCGCCACGCTCTTGATCTTCAGCCCCACCCCGATGTTGGGCTGGAAGTTGAGCGAGCGGCGGTCCTTGATGTCGGTTACGTACTGGAAGTTGTTGACCCCGGCACGCAAGTACACCACGCGTGCATAGCCCAGCTCAATGCCCAAGCGCGGATCGGCGCTCCAGGTATCCGAGGCGATCACGGTGTTGCGCTGGCCATCAAAGGTGCTCTCCAGGTTCAGCTCGGCCAGCAGGTCCACCTTGCTGCCGAACTTGAATTGGCGCGCCGCGCCCAGCACCAGCCGGGGCAGGGTCACTTCCACGCCGTTCACCGGCAATTCATTCTGCGTTTGCGCGAACACGTCCTTGGTGCGCTGGTCCAACGTGTAGCTCCACGCGTTGAACGTGCCGGTAATATCGCGCCCCACGGCGGCGAGCCGCCATGCGCCACGATCGTACTGCAGGCCCGCATCAAGCCCGAAACCCCAGGCCCGGGCAAACGGCCCCACGTTGCGGTACACCACCTTGGCATTGGCGCCCAGGCGCATGCCGGGGATCTTCAGCTTGCGGGCATAGCTGAGCAGGAAGGCATTGTCGGTGGCGGAAAAGCTGGTGATGCGGTTGTAATCGAGGTTGCCGTTGTTGTCGATCAGCTCGGTGGTGTTGGGAATGTTGTCCACCCCGAAACGCAGGTACGATATGGCGATCACACTGGCGGAATCGATGGGTTTGGCCACGGCCAGGTAATCGTACTTGGCAATGCCGGCAAAGTATTCGCTGTGCATGGCGCCCACCTGCAGGTCGCCCCGCACGCCGGTAAGGCCCGCCGGATTCCAGTAGCCTGCGGTAACATCGCTGACCGCCGCCACCTGCGAATAACCCATGCCCAACGAGCGCGCGCCCACCCCGATGGACAGGAACTCGTTGCTGTACTTGGGCGCATCCTGTGCCATGGCACCTTGCCAGGCCATGCATGCCAGGCCCAGGGCCAGCAATTGTCCGCGAAAAGCCGCCGGTATGATCATGTTGTTGTTGTTGTTGGACGCATGCCCTAACCGCAAGTTGCCCGAAATATTGCCCGAAAATCACCAACTTCGGCCCGCTTTGGCGCGTGCACCCCGCATTCCCGACCTGTTGACCACCGCGAACTTAATCTGCGGCGTGCTTTCGACCACCATGGCCAGCCGTGGCGACCTGTCCGCGGCGTGCTGGTTGATCTTCATCGCGGCCATTTTCGATGTATTGGACGGCCTGGCGGCCAGGGCCCTGGGCGGCGGCAGCGAATTGGGCAAACAGCTGGACAGCTTGGCC
Source organism: Flavobacteriales bacterium (assembly GCA_044507815.1). Taxonomy (GTDB): domain Bacteria; phylum Bacteroidota; class Bacteroidia; order Flavobacteriales_F; family PHOS-HE28; genus PHOS-HE28. Next base: position 156,974 of record JBIQIX010000008.1, read on the forward strand.
GATATGGTGAGCTTTGGCGTGGCGCCCGGTTTCCTGGTGTACCAGTTGGTGGGCCAGCCGTTATCGGGCCTGTTGTACCTGCAATACGCCGCACAGGCCGGCCCGGACCTATTGTCCTGGGTGCAGCTGCCCGCCTATCTGGTGGGGCTGGCCATACCCGTGGCCGCCGCCTGGCGCTTGGCCAAATTCAACATCGACCCCCGGCAAACCGGGGGCTTCCTGGGCCTGCCCACCCCCGCCAATGCCCTGTTCTGGGCCGGGCTTTTCCTTGGCCTTTCGGGCAAGGCGGTGCTGGCCGAAGGGCTCGTGGGCAGCTTCATCGGCAGCAGCCAATGGCCGTGGTGGATGGCCGCAGCGGTTTTCCTGCTGGCCGCATTGATGCTGGTGGAGATCCCGCTTCCCTCGCTGAAATTCAAGCGAATGGGCTGGCGCGGCAACGAGGTGATGCTGGTACTGGCGGTGCTGGGGGTGGCCTTGGCCGTGCCGTTCGGTTTCCTTGCCGTTCCTTTGCTGCTGATCCTATACCTGCTCAGCCCCGTTTGGGGGCGCATATTCCCGAAGCTGCCATGAAAACTTTCCATGCCTCGATCGATGTGATGCCGCATGATAACCTGCTGGATCCCCAAGGAAAGGCGGTAGGCGGCAGCATGAAGAACCTGGGGCTGCCCGAGATCAGCAACGTGCGCATCGGCAAGCACATCACCCTTACCGTGCAGGCCAAGGACAAGGCCGAGGCCAGCACCAAAGTGGACGAGGCCTGCCGCAAGCTGCTGGCCAACATGGTAATGGAGAAGTATTCGTTCACCGTGGTGGAGGGCTGAGGTCGGCAGGGAGTTCCTGGGGTATTGCTTCCTCAGCGGGTTTCATTGCACCACCACCCGTTCATTGCAAACCCCGTCCTTGCTGGTGATCCGCACCAAATACGTGCCGCTGCCGAAGCGCGAAAGATCCATCTCCTCGCTCTCCTGCCCCTTGGCCAATGGCCGCTGGAAGAGCAGCTTGCCCACGGCATCATACACCGAATAGAAGCTGTTCGCGGTGAGGGGGACGGAGAAGGCCACGGTGAACTGGCCAGCATTCGGGTTGGGGAAAGTCAATGCTGCCGAGGGCGGGAAGAGCAGTTCATGCATGCCCACGGTATACTCGCCCATAAGGCAGGACGTATAGGTGGTATCAATTATCCCATCCGAGTTCTCGCCCCAGTACTTGAGTTCGAGCCTCAGGAGGGGTACCCTTATACCTGGCTTCGCAAAGATGAACTGCTCTACATAATACGTATAGTCTATCTGAACGGGAGAGTGGGGGTCAGTGGTACTATGCTGAAGGTATTCCGTGCGATGCACCAGCAGCACACTGTCAACGCTGCCGTAAGGCAGGTTCAAGGAGCCAAATCCAACGCCCTCACACTGGACAAGGCCCCCTTCCGCGAATGGCAATCCCACTTCATGGCCCGGACAGCTGAACGACGTGGTGGAAGTGGACCCCATCGCAAAAGGGAAGGGCATTTGCATGTCCGGTTCATTACAAGAGGCGTTGGCCGGTTCGCACCACCTTCCTGCAAGGTAGAATCCTGTGGCGTCCAGATTGTAGAAGTAGGTGTATAGTGCCGAGTCATTCATTTCAGCCACCGTGGAATTTTGGGGTGCATTGCTTCCCGGCGTGCCATACGTTACCGGTGTTCCTTCCTGTGCAAAAACCGCGTCGGCATAATTCCAGGTTACGTTGTTGCCCATGGCAGGCATCGTCTGCTGCCCGCCGTAATGGGCCATGTACGCAATTCCTGGAACCGGACCGTAATTGCTGCTGTCCAACACCGGCTGGGCCTGAGCGCTGGTGAGTACCGCAAAGCAGCTAAAGATGACGGCTTGAAGAGACTTCGACTTGGGTTGGCTCATTCTCTTTGTATTGGTTCCGCCAATCCCTGGCCCCATCTGCTCATTGCACCACCACCCGTTCATTGCAAACCCCATCCTTGCTGGTTATCCGTACCAGGTACGTGCCCGCACCGAAGCGCGACAGGTTGATATCCTCGGTTGCTTGGCCCGTGGCCAACGGCCTTTGGAAGAGTAGTTTACCCATCGCATCGTACACCGAATAGAAGCTGTCCGCCGAAAGCGGATCGGTGAACTCCACCGTGAAATGGCCGGTGTTGGGGTTGGGGCGGATGTTGGGGTGGCGGGGAATGGAGAGCGGGTTGGTTATCTGTAAGGGATAACAGGCATCGAAGTCCGGAAGCACCTCGTAGGTCGTGTCGTTCACAAAAGCCGGAAATGTCGTGGCACCATCGATGGAGGAAAGCGTGAAGGCGCTGTCCATGGGGAAAAGTTCCGTGGTTTGCACTGGGTAATATTCCTCTGAGCAGGGGAAATGCCCCAAGGAGTCAGCCTTGTAGATGTATCCCATGCCGGACCAATCCGGAAGCGGCAAGTTTCCCCATATATCGCCGCTGAAGGCGATTCCACCGTCGGCGCAAAGTAAGAGATCCTGTGTGCCGAAAATGCTCCCACTTCGGCCAATGGATCGCGTCCATAGGGTATCGCCGTTCTGGTCTGTTCTCATGAGGAATGGCCTGTAGATCCTGTTGTACGCCTCCTGGCCCAACGGGGCCAGCAGCACGAATTCACCCGTTTTCGTGGATCGGATTTGAACGCGGGCGTCGAAATTACCTGCTGTAGCCCATCGGTAGGTGTTGTTGGCATAGCCGCGGCACCATTGCACATCACCCATACTGTCCACCTTCATCAGAAAGAGCTTGGGCTGGAAACCGGCGGGCCAGGCGAGCTGTTCGGCATTATCTGTGTAGCCTACCACCACGATAGCTGAATCTGGGCCGATGACGGCATCGTGGATGCGGCCGCCGGGTCTGAAATAGCTCTTGCACCAGATTAGGTCGCCGCCGGGGCTGAAGCGTGCCAGCACGGCTGCGGCGGTGTCCATGCTGAGGCCGGCCAGCAGGTCGCCCCCGGGCAGTTCCTTCACGAACTCGAATTGCCCCTCTGCATTGAAGGAGCGCGCCCATTGCAGGTTCAGGGCTGAATCCACCTTGAGTAACAAGCAATGCGGCCAGCGCCCCCAGGCCAGCACGCACCGGTCGCTAGTGACCTCCAAGTCGGAACCGATGCCGTCGCAACGCCCCGCATTGAGCATATAGTAGCGGAGGGCGGTGGTGTGTCCCATGGAGTCCATCCTGCCCATCGCGGGATGCATTAGCCATTTTACGGTATCGCTGGGGCAGGGCCCATTGTGAAAGCCAGTCACATAATAGTAGCCGTTCATCCAGGATCGCTTCATGGATTGCATTATGTTCATGTGCATCGTGTTGTCATAATAGCCCTCAGCCCGCAGGGCTTCACCGTTCTGCCCTATAGTAATGGCTCCAATAGCACAGGCTCGTATCCTGCCATCATCCAGTTCCATAAGGTTGAAATTATACCCCATGAATCGATAAATTCGCTCAAATGAGGTTTGCGCACATAAGACTGTGGGCAGCAGCCATATCGCCAAAATAAAAAGCAGGTGTGGATATATCTTGTTCATCGCACGATCAGCTTGGCGTGTTCTATTTGGGTGGCCTGATGCGCTTGCAGCAAGTAAGTACCGCTGGCGAGTTCCTGTACGGACAGAAAGAAATGGCCGCCAATTGCCTCCTCTACGTGGTGCACCTCGCGCCCCGTTATATCCAGGAGGGACAGGGTCCAAGTGCCATCATTCGGCAATACGACCATGGCTTCCTGCCAAGCCGGGTTCGGATATACCTGCAGGGTTCCGCCGCGTATCGCATCCGGTGGGGTCTCCACGATTTGCTGAAGCCGGAGGTGCGGGGTGGAAAAGGCCATAAAAGCATAATCGGCACGAAGCGTATCCAAGTAATCATTCGCTATGCCACCAAACTCACCGGAGAGATTCAAGGATATATTCCCGCTCGCATCTGCGGTGGCCTCCATGGGGGCCGGTGCCACTGTACTGTTCATCCGAGTGGCAGTCCAGAGGATCGTGTAATCTCCAAATGGCTCGAAGCCATCCATGTTGATGGTCGCCCCGGCAGGCACGGTGCAACCCAAGAAATTCTGGTCGGAACTATAGCTTCTCGCATAAAAGTTGTTCCCAGCCCAAGCGTTCCGGTTGTGCACCCAACCTAGGGCCGTAACTTTCGTATCATCCACCAAATAATAAGCCTCCAGTTCATCGGAACCCGTTTCATCAAATGCCAAATGTGCTGTAAAATCCAAATCAAACAAGCCACCTGGGGCCAAGGTGCCCGCTTGCGAAAGGAAATCGGACAAGGGACTAAAGTGGTGGACGATGCGTTTGTTCGTTATTGGCACTGGATTTCCGTTCACACTCAACATGTTCACAGCACCCAAGGCATTCGAGAATTGCGGTGTAAAAGGCCCAGAGGGCGGCTGATAACCATTGTTTGGATCCGATGGCGGGTTTTTCAGGTTCCACCAGAACACGCGCCGCTTTTCCCAAGTACAGCCTGATGCAAATTTCCCCGAGAACGCTGATGCCCATATTTCATTATGGAAGGAAACGTCGTAGTTGTGGAAAATCTTTTCGACCTCTTCACTCCAGCCAGGAATATCTTTGACGAATGTATAATAATTGTGTTCGCCTTGGTTGAAAGGTTTGCGAACGACTTGCGGCAGGAATCCGTCCATGAAATTCCGGGCTTCTCCGTACGCCTGGCGTATCCTCGAATCCGGGTGGTCCCGGTCTGTGGTCACATTCGGCCACATTCCCCGGTGCGCATCGATTAGGTCTACTTCGTCATTGAAGAAAGGGGCATAAAAGCTATCAGCATCAGGTCTGCCTGGCTCCGACAAAGCATAGCTCATCAAGAAGAGCTTCTTGCTGTAGCCCAGCGGCGAACGGGCAGGTTCATACAAGTCCACATCGCCACGGACGAATTGCGCGATATCCGTCACCCATTGGTTGATGACCGCGGGTAGGCCATCGTCCTTGACCCAATGAATATTGTTTTCAGCACAGAGTTCAGTCGCAGTAACATCCTGGTAGGTGAGTATTTGATCGATCTCGTTGAAGGGCTCGATGATGGGGATGTTCACCGAGTAGCCCCAGCGGTTCATGATGTATTTGTAACGGCGTTTCCAATAGTAAAAGGCCCCACTGGTGGTGTTGGCCGTATCGCCACCCGAATAGAAGTAGCGCTTCAAGTCGAACAAGTTTGTCATGGGATCGCGCGGTAGCACGAAGCTGTGCAAGTAGGCATCGTTGCGCCATCCCCAGGTGACGCCCGGTGACGCATGCAGGGCCAGGGAATGGCTGCGGCCGGGGAGTCGGGGGCATGGGGTGGGGTTTCCAATGGAAAGGAACGGCCATACAAAGCAGGATCGAATAAACCAAAATTCCAAATTCAGTTTTGAACAATTTGTAAACCGAGCGCTTAGGGGGTTTCCCAAACGCATGGCCATGAAACAGCGAGGCCCCCATGCACGTTCCCCAGTGGAATCGCGCAGCACTTCGTAAACAAATGGCCAAGCAAGATCCCGTGGCCCGCCTCTCCGCGACCGAACCCCTCCTTCGCTAATTCCCGCAATTACAGGGCTGCGAAAAGAAGATCTTCACCTGCGGGAATAGCGCGTTGATGCGGTCCATTTCCCCTTGCGAGAATTGGATCACGCGCAGGTCCATATAGCGCAGGCCGGTCATGCCGCCGATCTCCGGCGGGAAATCCTCCAGGTCGTTGCTCCAGAGGTCCAGGGAATAGAGCTCCTTCAACCCGCCCATGCACGGGGGCAACCCTTCTATGCGGTTCTGGTGCATATCCAGCCGCTTGAGGTGATTCCATTGGCAAATGGCGGTTGGTATGCGGATGAATTTGTTCCGCCCGGCGCTGAACTCCTGCATATACTGCAGTTCGTTCATCCATGCGGGCAGTTCCTTCAGCTTGTTTCGCCCCAGGTCCAGGGCGTTCAGGTTTTTCAATTGCCTCACCTCGGGCGGCACCTCCTTCAATTTCATGCGCGACAGGTCGAGGCGATAAACACTGTCCGGCCGTTGCAGTGCCCTGGCCAGGTTGCGGAAGGTGCGCGCGCTGTCCAGCGCGGCCTGCGGCAGCAACTGCGCCCTTGCCGCGCCCGGCAGCACCAGGCACGCGATCAGCATCGCGGCCCCGATCGGTACTGTCCACGCTCTCATGGCCGTTCCAATGCGCCCAGGGCATCCTCCTTGTCGCGCGCGATCTGTTCCTTCATCGCATCCATGCTGGCGAAGCGCAATTCATCGCGCAGCCTATGGTGCAAACGCACGGTGATGGCCTCACCGTATATCTCCCGCCCAAGGCCGAACAAATGGGCCTCCACGGTACGCTCCCCGTGCTCCTGCACCGTGGGCCGCACGCCAATGGACATCATGCCCTTGAATTCGCCCCCGGCCGCGGTGGCCGTTATGGCGTAAACGCCGTCCGCCGGTATAAGCTTGTGGGGGTCGATGTAGCCCAAGTTGGCCGTGGGCCAGCCGATCGTGCGCCCGATCTGGTCGCCCTTCACCACGGTGCCATTGATCATGTACGGGTAGCCCAGCAGGGCATTGGCGCGGTCCACCGCACCATGCAGCAGGGCCTCGCGGATCTTGGTGCTGCTCACCTTCACATGGTCGATCTCCTGGGCGGGGATCTCCTCCACCTGGAAATCGTACACATCGGCCAATTGGCGCAGCAATTCGATGTTGCCTTCGCGGTTGCGGCCGAAGCGGTGGTCGTAGCCGATCACCATGGCGTGCACGCCCAGTTGGCCCACCAGGATGTCCCGCACATAATCCAGCGCGTGGGTGCGGCTGAAGGATTTGGAAAAAGGCACGATCAACAGGTGCTCCAGTCCGGCCTTTTCCAACAATTCCTTCTTTTCAAGCGGCGTGTTCAGCAGCTTCAGGTCGTTGTCGTGCGGGAAAAGCACCATGCGAGGATGCGGATGGAAGGTGAAGAGGACGCTTTCGCCGTCCTCGCGCCGGGCTATGGCCTTCAGCCGCTCCAAGATCACTTGGTGGCCCAAATGCACGCCATCGAAGGTGCCCGTGGTGAGCACCACCCGCTTAACGCCGGAAAACGACTGGATGTCGGTGTGGATCTGCATGGAGCACCAAAAGAGGGTGATGCCCAGTGGCCATTCACCCGGCGCAAAGCTCGCATGAAAGCCGCATTCTGCTGTCGATCAGGTTCCAAGCGGCAGAACAGCCCGAGGGTGGTTGCAGCTCCTGCGTGAAGCCCGGCGTGTTCCTTGCCCCGGTTTGGCCGGCTCCTTACGCTGTCGCCGCCGGATAGGGCTGCCAGGCAACGGCAAAAGCCAGCAGCCGGTGAAGGAAAGCTTTTCCACAATGGTTTCCCCATTGAGGTACAAGGGTTACCTTCGCGCCCGCAAAAACCAGGCATCCGCCTCTTTTCCCCCTAACCGAACATCATGCCCAAGCACATTGGTAAAGTGGTCCAAGTGATCGGACCCGTGGTCGACGTCCGTTTCGATAGCGGAAAGGACCTTCCGAACATTTACGACGCATTGCACGTGAAGCGCGAGGACGGCTCTGTGCTGGTGCTGGAGGTGCAGCAGCTTATTGGCGAGGACACCGTGCGCGCCGTGAGCATGGACAGCACCGACGGCCTTTCCCGCGGCACCACTGTGGAAGGCATGGGCCACCCGATCACCATGCCCACGGGCGATGCGATCAAGGGTCGCCTGTTCAACGTGGTGGGCCAGCCGATCGATGGCATGGCCGAGGTAACAGGCAGCAAGGGTGCCTCCATCCACCGCGAGGCCCCGAAATTCGAGGAACTGACCACCAGCGCCGAGGTGCTTTTCACCGGCATTAAGGTGATCGACCTGATCGAGCCCTATTCCAAGGGCGGAAAGATCGGCTTGTTTGGCGGTGCCGGCGTGGGCAAAACGGTGTTGATCCAGGAGCTGATCAACAACATTGCAAAGGGCCATAGCGGCTACAGCGTGTTCGCTGGCGTGGGCGAGCGCACCCGCGAGGGGAACGACCTGCTGCGGGAGATGATCGAGAGCGGCATTGTAAAGTACGGGAAAGAGTTCACCGAGAGCATGGAAAAAGGCGGCTGGGACCTTGAAAAAGTGGACCACGAAGCCTTGAAGACCTCACAGGCCACCTTTGTGTTCGGACAGATGAACGAGCCCCCCGGGGCACGTGCCCGCGTGGCGCTGAGCGGCCTTACCCTGGCGGAATACTTCCGCGACGGTGACGAGGAAAGCGGCGGGCGCGACATCCTCTTCTTCGTGGACAACATTTTCCGTTTCACGCAGGCCGGGTCCGAGGTGAGCGCATTGTTGGGCCGCATGCCCAGCGCCGTGGGCTACCAGCCCACGCTGGCCACCGAAATGGGCGCCATGCAGGAGCGCATCACCTCCACCAAGCGCGGCTCCATCACCAGTGTGCAGGCCGTGTACGTGCCCGCGGACGACTTGACCGACCCCGCGCCGGCCACCACCTTCGCCCACTTGGACGCCACCACCGTGCTGAGCCGGAAGATCGCCGAATTGGGCATCTACCCCTCCGTGGACCCGCTGGAATCCACCAGCCGCATCCTCTCCCCCGCCGTGGTGGGCGATGAGCATTACGATTGTGCCCAGCGCGTGAAGGCCATACTGCAGCGCTACAAGGAACTGCAGGACATCATCGCCATCCTGGGCATGGATGAACTGAGCGAGGAGGACAAATTGGTGGTGGGCCGCGCCCGCCGTGTGCAGCGCTTCCTCAGCCAACCCTTCTTTGTGGCCGAGCAGTTCACGGGAATTCCCGGCGTAATGGTCTCCATCGAGGACACCATCAAGGGCTTCAACATGATCCTCGATGGCGAAATGGACCAGTACCCCGAGGCCGCCTTCAACCTGAAAGGCAGCATTGAGGACGTGATCGAGGCCGGCAAGAAAATGCTCGCAGAAGTGGCCTGACGGTCCTACGGCCTAAGCCCATTCACCATTTACCCGATCGCTAAATGCAACTTCACATCATCACACCGGACAAGGAACTCTTCAAGGGTGAGGCGAAAAGCATCACCGTGCCCGGGGTGGACGGCAGCATGGGTTTCCTCAACAACCACGCCCCATTGATCACCGTGCTGAAGGCCGGTGAGGTGAAAGTGACGCTGCCGGACAACAAGGTGGAATCGTTCAACCTGAACGGCGGCGTGGTGGAGGTGAGCAACAACAAGGTGATCGTGCTGGCGGAGTAAGGCCCTCGCCACCCGCAAAAGCGAACGGCGCGCTCCGCATGGAGGGCGCCGTTCGCTTTTGAAACCGCCTGCAAGCCTCATGCGCCATCGGTAAGGCATGGCCATTAATGGACGCCGGCCGGTGGCGTTCCGGTTCATTGCCGTACCCTTTCCCTTGCGCGGAATGATCAGTCCGCCCGGGGCTTTCGCCGCCGCCATGCCACCCAGGCCAAGGCCGCTAACACCAGCGCTGCGCCCATGACCCACGGCGCACGACGCTTCCATACCGAGATCTCCAGTGGTGCAACATCGCCCACCAACACCAGGCCGGCCCAGTAATATGGAGCGGCCAGTTCATCCGGCGCATGGGCCAGATGGTCCAATTTCGCCTGGCGCAGCGCCAAGTGCTTGGGCATGCCGGCGGCCAAGTGCCTGTAGAAGCGCGCGATGATATCCGATGAGGTCTTTTCATCGATGCCCCAAAGGGAGATCACCAAGCTGGGGCAAGCGGCATAGGCGAAACTGTACCCGAGCGAGCGCACGCCCTCACCCTCATCATCCGTGCCCGCCCCGGTCTCGCAAGCGGTAAGCACGGCCAATTGGGCGTTCAGCTCAAGTTCGTAGATCTCGTAGGCGTGCAGGTAGCCGTCCTCATCGGCCTTGATGCCTTCGCCGGGCTTGGCCAACACCAGCTTCGAGTAGAGCGGCGAAGCGGGGTTCATTTCGGCATGGGTGCCCAGGTGCAGGATGTTATAGCGCTTGGCCTGCTCGCGGAAAGCGGCCTCATTCGCATCATTCCCCAACATGACCCGCGCAGACAACAGGCTACCCAGTTCAACCGCCGAACGCACCGCAAAGGGCTGCCGCACCAGGCGCAGGTAATCCTGGTCGATCATTGTGGAATCCTTCACCCCGGCCAGGTATTGCCGCTTGGTGTCATCGGAAAAACCGGGGGCCATGGCGATCATTTTGGCGGGCCCGCTACGTTGGAGGCGGGCGAATTGCACGGCGGTGGTGGCCGAAAGCAGGTAACCGACCGCATGCCGCTGCACCAGCAGGTGCTTCCGGAAATCGTGCCGGCCACTGGGGTTGTCCAACAGCACCTCAAAGTTCACCTTATGCAACGGCCCATCGGGAAGGATCAGCAGTTCGGTGTTCTTCAGAAAAGGTGCCACCGGCGCGAAGATCTGTTGGTAAAGCGCGTGCGCGGCCTGGAAGTACGCCTCATCCTGCCGCTCCGAAATGGCCTTGGCCATGGCGGTTATGGTCTTCTCCACACCGGCGTTGTCCACACGCTGCAGCACCACAGTGTCCTGCCGCACCACCATCATGTAAAGGTGTGCATCGCTCATGGCATAGATGAGCAGGTCGATCTGCGGCGTCAATAAATCCTTCCTCAACTCCTTCAGCGTAACGCGCGTCTCGCCATAGCGCAGGTCGTAGTATTCGGGGTAATTGCGCTCCAAGCGTTGCAGCAGCGCGGCGTATTCGGTCTCCTTTTTATCAAGATCGAGAAGGGAGCCCCGGTCCTCCGTGTCCATATCCAGTCCCGACAACAGCTGCTGCTCCTTGTCGAGGATGGAGTCCGGGACCCCGGCAAAGCCCATTCCCGCGAATTGGTTCAGGCGGTTCTTCAGCAGAATGGAGCGGTTCGCCTCCGAAACAGCGAGGAAGCGGTCAATATCTGCTCCTGTGCGGCTGGCCGCCCATGCCTCGAAGGCCACGTCCAGGGCGAGGTTGAACAGGCGTTTTTGGGAGGCGATCAATTGCAATTGCGATGCCCGGTCGTTCAATGCCAGTTTGTTGCGGTCCAGGGCTCTTATGGCCAGGTCCAGTTCCGTGGTCCACTTTTTCAAATTGGCCGTTTTCCCTTTCTCATCCCGCTCCGCACGGATCTTCCAGTACAGCACATCGGGCAGTAGTCCGGGCTCTGGAAAGGTTTGGGGCAGGTTGCTCTTGGCCAAGGCCTCCACGCGGTCCTTGATCAGCCCCAATGCGGCTTGTCCGTATTGCTGCGCCTGCTTTGCGTGGCCGGCACGCACGGCGGCCTCGGCCAACATGGCATCGCATTTTGCCAAGAAGTAATTCCCGGGGCCGAACACGCGTTCCACGATCGCCCGTGCGGCCTTCAGGTCGTCCAAGGCCTCGTTGTAGCGGCCGATCGTCTGGTACATAAGGGCACGCCGCATGTAGGTCAAGGCCAGCCCTTGATCGGTTGTGCCGTCGGTGAGCGTGGTGGCCAATGCAATGGTTGCACCGAACAACGAATCGGCGCGTGCGGTGTGGCCTTGCTGGTACGCGGCATAGGCCAGTTTGGAAAGCCCACTGATGTAATACTCGCTTTTGCGGCCGTAGTGTTCCGCGCAAGCATCCACATAGGCCTGCACGTGTTTTTCAGCCTGTTCGTACTCCCCGAAATCCAGCTCCACACTGGCCATGCGCTCCTGCACGAGGATCAGCACGGGGTCGTCCGGTTCCAATATGGAGCGCCGGTCGCGCATGGACATTTCCAAAAGCGCCGCGGCGCGGCCGTTGTCGCCCAAGGCGTAGTATCCCGTGGCCAGGTTAAGAAAGTTCTTTGCCCTGCTAAGGATGGCGCCATCGCGCTGGGCAGGATCGCTGGATCCCGCGATCACCTGCTCGCAGGCAAGCAGGCTTTCCTGATAATAGGCCTTGCTGCGCGCGAAATCGCCAAGGTCCTGCCACAGGATGCCCAAGTTGCCGTATATATTGGCGATCTGCCGGCGGACGGCCAAACTGCTGTCGCTACTGAGGTGTTCCAGCGCCATTTTGTACTGGCGGTCGGCCTCCCGGACGCGGCCCAAATGCCATAGCGAGACACCCATTGCGTTAAACAGTTCCGCGAGTTGCATGCCCGGCGTTGTGCCCGCCGTTCCATAGATCTGGCGGGCCTGCCGGTACTGCGCGATCGCATCTTCGTGCCTGCCCATTTCCCCATGATCCGTCCCTAGCAGGTAGAAAGCCTTCCCCCGCACGTGCGGTGGCAGGTCGCGTTGCCGCGTGGCCACCTGCACGGCCAAGGAATCCACGCGCAGGCAATCCTTTATGCGGCCCATGTGGTAATAAAGCTGGCCAAGGCTGGCCATGGATTGCATGAGATGCTCCGCTTTACCCCTCCGGTGCTCCACCAATGCATTGATCCGTTCCGCCGCTGCGGCACCGGCATCCACGCCGTGGGTCTTCCAGGCCGCGCGACCAAGCTTGTATGTGTACCTGTGGAGAGAATCCGACCAGGCCGTGCCTTCCGCCTCTCTTGCCTGCAACTCCACCTCGCGCATCACTTCGGCATAGCGCTCCAGTTTGTACAGCGAGTCGATGAGCGCATCCCGCGCCACCAGGCGCTGTAAACCTTGCGCGCTGGACACCGCTGCCAAGCCTGCCATGAACGTGAGGAGGAGGGCGCCGCGCAACATGGCCCTGGCCGCACGCAAGCAACATCCGCGGCCAGTTCGTTCCCACACAAGGAGATCGCTGTGCGCAAAACCGGCACCGACGCGTGGGATATCCGGACCGCTCGCGATCATGATCGCATCATGTGCCAAGGTTTGGTTGAGGCTGCCTGCTTCGCTGCTATGATACGGATAATTGAATGGCCATGCAGCATAACGCGTATTTACCGGCATCATCGGCAAAAGGGCCGAAATGTGAACAAGGGCCGTTGCTGCGCATGCGGGCATCCGAATGAACATGCAGCCCAAGAGCGTGACCGACAAATGCCTTTCTCAAGCATCCGCAAGGGCGAGCCCCTCACCAATACGGGGGTTTTCAGGAAAATATCGAAGGCGCCTCGTTCACATTCCTCGGGCGAAGCCGATGAAAGCATCAAACAAGTTCCCTTCCCGAACCAACACCCGGATGCAAATGAAGCTTTTACGCGACCTCTTGATCTGCGCCCTTGCCCTTGCAATTGCGCCCAATGCCTGGTCGCAGACCGAGCAGGAGCCGAACAACAGTTTGGGCCAAGCAAATGACTTGGCCTATGATACGCCGATCACGGGCAGCATCGGCAGTTGCACCCCGGCGGACAACAGCTCCGACTACTTCAAGGCCGAGCCCACCACGCAGGGTGTCATGCACATTGAGGTGGCCATGAGCAACGCAGGCGGCACGAACCTGCCCATAACTGTGCGTTTAACCAATTCCTCCGGCACCACATTGGCCACCTGGACCGCCACTTCCGGGGCCAATGGGACTGCGGTCACCAACAATTTTTCGGTCCCCTGCAGCGGCATCGGCACATACTATATCGTGATCAGCGGTCCCGGTGCAGGTTGTACCAGCTACAGCTTGAAATACCATACTACTTCGCCGCTGTACGCTGCCGACAGCGAGCCCAACAACAGCTTGGGCCAAGCGGCGGACACCCTGCTGGCGGGCGAAGCCTTTGAAGGTCGTATCGGCTTCTACTACGGCGACAACAATGACTATGTGCGCATATTGCCGATGAGCGATGGCGTGCTGGCCATTTCGCTTTCCGCGGAAAAATCGACCGGGGGCAGCGGCGATTCAACCAGCCTGTCCCTGCGCAATGCCAACGGAACCACACTGGCCACCTGGCGTTCGGGCGTTGGGCAGAGCGGTGTTGCAAATACCCAAACCTTCCATTACCAGTGCATGGGAAGTGGCCAAGTGTATTTCCTGGAGGTCCATTCGCCGTCCGCCTGTGGCATTTCCTACTCCATGCAGTACAGCATTGCGCCGCCACTTTTCGGCAGCGACACGGAGCCGAACCAGAGCACGGGACAAGCGTGGCCAGTGGCCGCCAACACCATTCAAGATGGCCACCTGTCCTTCTACTACGGCGACAACAGCGACTACTTCAAACTGCAGGCGCCTAACGATGGCCAACTGGTAATAACACTGCAGGCTGAACATGCGGGCGCTGTTGCGGGCACCATGCCCGTGTACCTGCGGAACAATTCGGGTACGACACTGACCACTTGGAGCGCTGGCATCGGGCCGAACGGCGTGACCAGCGACAACACCTTCAGTTGGACCTGCACCGGCACAGAGCAGGTGTATTACCTGGAATTGTACAGCCCCTCGCTTTGCGGGGTGTCCTACCAATTCAATTATAACGTGCAGGCCCCGGTATTCGCGGATGACCAGGAACCGAATCAATCAACGGGGACCGCCGTTGCAGCGGCGGCCGGGGCGGACCATGAGGGCAGGATCAATTTCAATTACGACAACAACTCGGACATGTACAAGCTGCAGGCACCGGACGACGGCGTGCTAACGGTGAACGTTTCAGCCGAGCACGCCGGGGCCACCGCGGGCACCATGACCGTGTACCTGCGGAACAATTCGGGTACGACACTGGCCACCTGGAGCGCTGGCATCGGCCCGAATGGCGTGCCCAGCGACAACACCTTCACTTGGACCTGCACCGGCACAGAGCAGATGTATTACCTGGAATTATACAGCCCCTCGCTTTGCGGGGTGTCCTACCAATTCAATTATAACGTGCAGGCCCCGGTATTCGCGGATGACCAGGAACCGAATCAATCAACGGGGACCGCCGTTGCAGCGGCGGCCGGGGCGGACCATGAGGGCAGGATCAATTTCAATTACGACAACAACTCGGACATGTACAAGCTGCAGGCACCGGACGACGGCGTGCTAACGGTGAACGTTTCAGCCGAGCACGCCGGGGCCACCGTGGGCACCATGACCGTGTACCTGCGGAACAATTCGGGTACGACACTGGCCACTTGGAGTGCTGGCATCGGCGCGGAACATGCACCCGCCAGCAACACGTTCACCCATTCCTGCACCGGCACCGAGGCTGTTTACTACCTCGAATTATACAGCCCCACCAGCTGCGGCGTTTCTTACCTGTTCAACTACAGCGTGGCATCGCCGTTGTTCGCCGATGATGTTGAACCGAACCAATCGACAGGCAATGCCATTCCTGTGGACCTGCAGGCAGCACCCGCCTTTGGCCGCTTGGCCTTTGAGTACGACAACAAAAACGACTACTTCAGGATCAACCACACCGGCGGGGTGATCGAGGTGATGACACAAGCAGAAAACGCTGGGCCGGCCGACGTGTTCACCGTGTACATCCGCAACGCTTCAGGCAGCACCATCATCCTGCGCAACGATGTGGCGGTGGGCGGTAACGGCGTACCCGCGGCGGACACCACCCGCACAACGGCAAGCATGCCCGCAGGCACCTATTATGTGGAATTGTACAGCCCATCGGTGTGCGGCGTGAGCTACAAGCTCGATTGCTTCGACGACGATGGCGATGGAATATGCAACGGCACCGATCTCTGCCCGAACACCCCGGCCAATGAAACGGCCAACGCCGATGGTTGCTCCTGCTCACAGCTCGTGATCGACGACGGCGACGCTTGCACCTTGGATGAATGCACAAGCGGGATCGTGACGCACACGTTCCAGGATGCGGATGGCGATGGGACCTGCGATGCCTTGGACGGCTGCCCGAATGATCCCGATAAAACGAGCCCTGGTGCTTGCGGCTGCGGCGTGCCCGATGTACCCGCCACCTACTATGCCGATGCCGATGGTGATGGTTTCGGTGATCCGGGCGACAGCATCACAGGATACACCTGCGTTGTGCCACCCGGCTATGTGCCGGACAACACCGACCTGTGCCCGAACGATCCGCAAAAGCAGGCCCCCGGCGCCTGCGGCTGCGGCGTACCCGATACCGACACCGACGGCGACGGCCTGCCCGACTGCCTGGACAATTGCCCAACGCTGGCCGGCGAACAAGGCGATGCGTGCGATGATGGCGACCCCACAACAGGAAACGATGTGATCACCACCGATTGCGAATGCGTGGGCCAGCCGTTGGATTGCCTCGGTGTGCCGGGTGGTACGGCAGTGGCCGGCACTCCCTGCGATGACGGCAACCCGGCAACCTCCAACGACACATGGAACAGCAATTGCCAATGCGTGGGCACCCTGCCGAACGATTGCCTGGGCGTACCCGGTGGCAGCGCACAACCTGGAACACCCTGCGACGATGGCAACGCCGCCACGGTGAATGACACTTGGGACAGCAACTGCAACTGCGTGGGCCAAACGCTGGATTGCCTCGGCGTGCCCGGCGGAACAGCCACCTCAGGAACACCCTGCGACGATGGCGACCCGAACACGGTGAACGATATGTTCGATGTGAACTGCAACTGCACAGGTACCCCAACCGGCACCTGCACCGGGGATCAAGTGATGGTGTCGTTGGCGACCGATGCCAATGCGGGCCAGCTCAGTTGGGTGATCACCGACGGTGCAGCGAACGTTGTGGCCTCCGGCGGACCCTTTGCCGGGCAGAACAATACCACGGTGAATACAACGGCCTGCCTCGGCAGCGCGCCCGGCAATGCCTGCTATGGCTTCCGCCTCTACGACAGCTTCGGCGATGGCATTGCCAACGGCGGCTGGGAACTGCGCACCACCGACGGCAAGC